>OZ252113.1:545000-1935000 GCA_965248645.1 Acidobacteriota bacterium | reverse complement strand
TCTTCGCAAATCAGGACACCAATCGAGACCTTCCCGTTGATGGTCTCCAGGACGACGGGTTCAACACGCCGCCCTGGCACAAAGTAGCGTTTATCATCGAAATATCGGTAGGCTGGCAGCAGGCGTTTATGCACAATTTGCAGCAACTTCTCATTCTGTATAATGGCAGCTGCATTGTGGCGGACGAACTGCCCATCTGGGCCTCGACGGTGCTCATTGAAGTCAATGAAGCCGACGATTGCAGCCAGGCCCTGAGAACTCGTTACGATTTCTTCGCAAAGACGCCGTTTGTTTTCCCTCAAGAACTGCCGGTTGATCAAAAGCTTTTCGTCTAGGCAATACCCCGTCAGACACAGCTCGGGGAACACCACCAGGTCGCATCTTTCCCTTCGAGCCTGCTCCATTCCCCGCAGGATCTTGTCAGAGTTTCCCCGCAAGTCCCCACTTCTGGGATTGATTTGAGCCAGTGAAATTCTAAACTTCATGTTCACTATTTAAATCGGTGAATCAACCGAAGATCTCGAGATTCTGAAGGATGGCGTTGTAACAGTTGCACTTTCCAACAGAAAAAAGGCACAGGGTAAGCAGATTCCAGCCACTGTTCATTGAGCTTTGAAGAGAGTTGAGTATGATCAATCCCTCCCTCTTTTCCAACTTTTGGAAAGTGTGCGACGTGACGAGCGCGACCGAGCAAGGGCGCGAAGCCATCCACTTTCCGCCTCAATCTTTCAGATGCACGGTTACCTCCAGCTCATCCACCACAATGTCTCGTGCGACCTCCGCGGAGCTCTTCAGGAGCCTGATGCCCAAGTAGTTGTCGCCATAAATCGCGGGTGGCGCCGTCAACTGAAACTGACACTCCGTGTAAGGGGGAAGTGGCCTCCCCTTCCAGCCGGGTCTACCGTCCTGGTACCAGATGTGCTGGATACGGCCCAGAGGAATCTCCTTGCCATTGATATCCACCACAATCTCGTCCCCCGGTACGAGTCCCATCGCCCGAAAGATTAGCGTTGCGCCTGGGATCTTTCCCATGTTGTTGTATTGTCCCTCATACAAGCCGCTGGCATTCGTGGGAAGATCCACACTTTTTGGCAGGTGCTCGTAGATACGGAACCGATATTCAGATCGCTGGTCGGGCTCACTACGTTTTACCACGGTTCGCCGGTGAACCAAAGGACAACGGCGATATCCCCGAGGCCAGAGCTCCTGAGGTATGACCGGATGAAATAGGTAATGTCGATCTCCCTCAAGCACGGTCCGGGGATTCCTCAATATTTTGAAATAGTGCAACGCTTTCGGATACATGCTCGCTCGCCCAGGGTAACGTTTACTGCGCAATTGTCCCCACATGTAAGTATCGTAGTTGTGGGTGGAAAATCCGTCAGCACCGGCCCCATAGAAGTTTTGCACTGCTGCCCGGTAGTTGTCGAGAGTCATGAGTGTAGTCCCCCCCAGCACCACATCAGGTTGGATGGCGGGATACAGGAAGCAGTCCGAATCTTGGGTCAGCTCGGCGAACTCTTCGTACTGCACGTTGAAATCAGTGCAGTGCCAATCGGTGGGGGCCACGTAATCGATCAGCTTGTCAGCAATCCAGGTCGGCACATCAAACCCAAAGTGGCGGCATTGTTCCAGCGTAGTGGGTACCCGTGCACCCAGTAGCAGACGACGTCCCTTCAGCCTACCGTGTTCATCCAACATCGTGCGGACACGCCGCATAAAGTCGGTCATGAGTGGATGCTGCTGGGCGGCTGTGGCCGGTGGAAAACAATAGCCGTGACGAATGAAGTTGAGTTCTAACCCGTCCACATCAAACCGCCCCGCCACTTCCTCCAGGATTGAAAACATCCAGTCCCGTACCTCGGGCAACGAGTAATCCACACCGTGGCCTAGGTCTTTGAGTTTCCAATCTGGGTGATTCTTAAAGAATGCCTTATTCGCCCCGTGTCGATCGTTCATTCGAAAGCCGGCTAAAAGTTCGATGTTTTGCTTGTGAGCTTCATCCACGAAAATCTCCAGTGGCGTCGTCCCGGCTTCCATCATGGGAAAGAAACGTTGCATCGGTGTTCCGCGATCCGGCGCAATGTGACGGCTGAGATAGAAGACGCTATAACCATCCCAGTAGACTTCTGGTACGTAGGTGGTCGCACCGCCGGCAGCCACGTTACGTATCCACTGCCGCAGCTCCTCGGGCTTAACCGGATCGCTATAGAGCCAGGTACCTTTACCGAAATAGCTCGCAGCATCACTCGTGTGGATAACCTGGCGCTCTACCCGCGGTTTCTTAGTGATTTCTACCTCTTTTTCTTCAGAGGGAGCTTCGGTCCGAACGGGACAAGGTACAGCGTCTAGGTCGAGCAGACAGACTGCGAAAACACATACAATTAGCTTCTGTCTATTTTTCATCCTTTTCCTCCGTTTCCTATGTGGATAGCATTCGTTCCTTGATTTCCCATTTAATCTTAAATACTTTACGAACTTTTTTGAATGCCGCTTGTAGCAGTCGCTGGCTACCTCGAAAGGTAAATGGTGGATTTTCCGACAAGGAAGGAATCACGCTCCTACTTCAGCCTGACATCGATATATTCGTCCGTCAAACTCGGCCTACTGGTACTGTTTTATCTCCCCTTCTAGGTGTTCATGTCTAGCCTCGTGCGGTCGGCATACATGAACAGGTTGTGCAAGCAAAGGTTATTGCTTTTCACGGATTTCTGCTGGTCTTTCCTATCTTGTCAGACTTTGAGAGATTTTCTCACACAAAGTCTCATGTCAGAAAGAACGAGCCGATCGCTGATTCTGCTGAAAGTGGTGTAAGATAAGTTTGTGCGCCCGTAGCTCAGCTGGATAGAGCGTTGGTCTACGAAACCAAAGGCCGCAGGTTCGAATCCTGCCGGGCGCGAACCACCTTAAATCAACAAGTTACAGATATATTTTTGTCGAGAAGGACGGCCAAAAAAGCACGGTTTTTAATGATTTTTTAATGGTTCTGGAGTTCACGGTAACGACGTCAAATACTGGCCAAACGCATCGCCCCAGTCAAGCCCCGGTTTCGTGAGCCTTTCGCTACCCTTATTTAGGGAATTACAAAGAATACTTGACGGGGCTCTCCCCTGGGAAATGATAGGTAGTGGCTTAATTTGAATCCTTAAATCCCCTGTAGACCCAATTTAGGGACCGACCAAGAACGAGAACAAACGCAGGGGGAGCTAGCCAAATAATCACTTCTCCTGACACGTCAAAATCACCGTTCTCGAACCATGTCATCCCCATGATGAGTAGTCTGAGGAATGACCAGAGTGCGCTGACCACGATCCAAAGCCTCATCCAGCCGCCCAACTTTTTCTTGTCTGTCACTGGCTAGAAGGTAGAAGCCGCTCTCACCTGCGTCGATGAAGTTTCTACTGCCATGCGTCTTTCTGGCTTTCGCCTCTCTCGCGACCGCCCAGATCCCCATCCCGCACAACCCGGAGTGGTGCGGTGTGCCGGACCGTATTGACGGGGTATCACCAATGAAGGCGAAAGCGCTGACACTGGAGAACCCCATTGGATTTTCTCAGAGTTCTTGCTAAAAACTATGGTAATTATGCCCTTTACTAATCATTCGAAATTGGTTATCCTTTCTTTATGTTCGGTTTAGGTTTTATCTCAGACAGCTTTAATACCTCAGAATTAATCACTTTCATGGCGCGTTTCCCGAATACCAGCTCCATGAGTTCGTGGCCAGTCTTGTCGGAGATGTTCGCGGGTAACTTCTTTTTCTTTGGGGGTTGAGTCATGGATCTTCTCACCATAATGGACAAGTTCAACAACGACGAAAAATGCCGAGAGGCCCTGGAAAAATTGCGTTGGCCCCACGGCGTAGCTTGTACGCGCTGCGGTGTGATCGGTCCTTCCGAGCTTCCTGGCGGTGTTCTGTTTCAGTGCAAGTCATGCCGGTATCAATTCTCCGTGGCCTCCGGGACCATCATGCACGACTCTCACTTGCCCCTCCGTAAGTGGTTCCTGTCTATCTGGCTGATGTGCGAGTCCAAGAAAGGCATCTCTGCCAACCAACTCAAGCGCACCATCGGAACCACATACCGGACGGCTTGGCACCTGTCCCACCGCATCCGTAAGGCCATGGGCAATGATCCCTTTGAGGGACCTACCCTGTTCGGGATCGTGGAAGTGGACGAAACCCTGATCGGTGGAAAGAAACGCAACGTCGGATCGGGTAGCAAGGAAGGCAAGATATGGGTGGCCGGTGCCATCCAGCGGGACAGCGGACAGGTCAGAGTCGAGTGCATCCCCGATATCAAGCGTCACACTCTCCATGATTTCATCCATAGAACAGTTAAGGATGAGGCTGAGGCGATTTACACCGATGAGTTGAAGTCTTACATGGGGATTGAAGATCACGACACCATACACAAGACTGTGAGCCATTCCTCCGAGGAGTGGGTTGTCGGAGAGATCCACACCAACGGCATCGAAAGCGTGTGGAGCCTGTTCAAGCGTTCCATTGTCGGAACCTTCCACAAGATGAGCCGGAAGCACCTGGACCGATACCTTGAGGAACTTGAATGGAGATTCAATAATCGCAATAACCCTCATATCTTCCCGGATACTCTCAAGCGGATCATGAACACTGAATCTCTTACCTATAAGAGACTGGTGGCCTGAAATGGTTAATCATCCTCTCCGTTTGTAATCAGATACACTGTCTTTTTGTCCTTAGTTGAGAGTGCGTCGTACTCCGCTTTAGATATGGCTATTGGTGTTAAAGCTGCCGACCTATCCGACGGGAACACAACGATCGCGATATCAAAAGCAGCCTGCTCAGTTCCAGCGAAGCTCATCTCGAACTTGTCAACTGGCTCCTCTAGCAAATCGCAGTACTTAAAAGCAGCCTTGATTCCCCCAGCATTAGGATGATTAGAGAAAATCACAATTCGGCTGTTGCTACTTGGATTCCTAAACCACATGACCGGCTCAATATCATTCGTTTTAAAGATCGGCCTCGCGGAAACAAAAAAGCCAAGTATCCTTTCTGCCAGGACACTATCGCGCGGCTCAATAAACTGCACCACTACGGACAGACCAATAGGACTATCGTCAAGGCCGCACACCTGAACACGCCACAAGCCATGCTCTTGCTTAAAAGCCTTAAAATCGCTCCGTAGTTTGGTTAACTCTTTTGATTTTTCCTCGGCCTCGGACTCTGCCTTATATCGGTCGCGCTCATCCTTAGCCGATCTCACTTGAACCACAGCTGACCCGAACATCTCACCCGGTTTCTCCAAATTAGACTTCTTCTGCTGGGATTCTTCCTTGGTCTCAATAGTAGGCTGTCGCTTTCGTTCTCTTATTTTCTTTACAAAGTTCTCACCTACAGTGAGAGCAAAAAATGCCACCGGCACTGCAATGAGTAACCCTAACCACTCGGGTATCCAATCCATGAGCCCACTCATGAAAGTGCCTCCGACAGAGTAGATCTTCTTCCAAGAACTTTTGTAGATTCCCCAAACCATGTCGATAAGGCTGGCAATCCACTCCACTTCCCGCAATTTCCGAAGCCATTGCATCCAGGCACACTATACCCCATCATTTGATTAGTCAAGGGCATATTACCGGACATTTGGCTAGATTCATCAGTGACATATTCCCTTTTGCGCAAACTGATAGTTTTGAGGGGTTTCTTGTTGCGGAAGTTACAGGAGGCCAAGTGGCGGTAACAGCTTTAGAGCTTGGCAAAATGCCTGGCGAATTCACAACTTTGCCTGTGACGCCGTTGGGGAAGTAGACGTAGGTAGTGGCCTAAAGGGGTTTATGGGCAAAGTCTGAGTAATCTTGGACAGTCCAATGGATTCCCATTCAGAAAGAAGGATACGAAGAGAGGATGATAGTGGGCCTATTTCCATAATTGCCTTTATTATGAGTTACTTATAGGCAATACGTGGTCACCAGCACCATGATGACGGGCGAGCGGGTGGGCGTAGGCCACGACCCTAGCCGTAGAGCAGCCTATGTCGAGAGTTGGGTGACGGTCCGCAAGGAAGATCCCCGGGAGATCCGCCGCGCGGCGGTCGACACCCAGAAGATCTCCGATCTTCGCGCTGGCCTCGATCTCCGGAGGCAACTTGAGATCTACGATAAGGCCTACAGCGCCTACCACAGGGTATTTTGCACATCGGCTTATTTCAGACTCAGCCCTACCCAAATACCAATCGATCCGTCTTGGCTGCCTCTTCCGGCTTTCGGTTCTCTAGCAAGTGCCCGTAGATATCCACCGTCACCTGGATTGAGCTGTGTCCCATTTGACGCTGCACGTAATAGATGTTTGCGCCTTGATCCAGTTTGAGAGAGCCGAAAGTATGCCGGAGATCGTGCCAGCGGAAGTCGGGCCGAAAGTTGCGTCTTGTCCTATCCCCGTCTTTGATCTCCTCCCATTTCCCAAGACCCACCTTCTGAAGAAGACTGTAGAAATTTCGACCGATGACGTTATCCGGATCGAGAGGCTTGCCCTCTGCTGTGCAAAAGACCAAGCCGTCCTGGGGCTTTCCCCGGCTGATCCAGAGCCCCAAGAGTTCCCGCTTCAAGGTTTGGGAGAGATCGATTTCCCGCTTGGATTTCTCCAATTTGGGTTCGACAAACATTGCGCCTCTGGAGGCTTTCTCAAAATACTTTCCACGGCGGAAAAACAAAGCCCGCCGGACATGGATGAGGTCTTTTGTGAAATCAACATCCGGCCATTGAAGCCCTAAGAGCTCTCCCCGTCTCATTCCGGTTAAAACCGCTGCGAGGAACAACAGCCGGATCCGGCTGGTTGCCTTCTTCACATTGGGCAGTTCCCTCGGATCGGTCGAGATATCTTCTGCAATTTGCAGAACTGCACGGATCTGTTCGGGCGTCATGGTTTTGCCCATTCGTTTCTTGGAACCCTTCGGCTTTCGGACCCCTTCCATTGGGGAGTTCCGAAGGTAACCGTCCGCGATGGCATCTTTGCAAATCTTGTTCAGGAGGCTCAAAATATTGCCAACAGTTTTTCCCTCATTGAGCACTCTCGCCATGAACCGGTTAATTTCTGCCGAAGAGATCGCCGTTATCGGAAAGTACCGGAACTCTGGCAAGATCCGGCTCGCCAGAACGCATCGATGAGTCATGAGCGTTGACGGCTTGTAGCGTGCTTCGATCAAGTGCGTTTTCTTCCAGTGTTCGATGTATTGCCCAAAGCTGGCCTTTTTGAGCTCACGGTAGGTGCCGTCGTTTACGTCAACCTTCAGGCGGCTGATCCAATCTTCGGCATCTTTCTTCCGCTTGAAACGCTTGCCCATTTGTTTCCCGTTGACGGTCACCATGGCTTGCCATCGAGCCGATCCGTCTTTCAAAAACCGTTTGTGGATTGAACCCATTTATTTCCTCCTTTCAGATTAGGTCTCCGTTTCAAAAAACCGGACGTGTCATGCGTCATGAACTGCTTCCTTCTTTGCGGATTAATTTGACCCGGCCTTTGTTCGTCTGTACTGTCCACTGGCGCTGTCGGGATCGGTATCGCGCATGAGCTTGCAAGGATCCGAGAGTTGGCCGTTTCAATCCTCTTTTCTCCGACTCCTTCACCGACAGGGACAGCAATTGCTCGAACGAAATGCCTTTCATCATCTGCGTGTCCAGCCACATGGCGAAGGACACCTTCCCGGTCTTGTCGGCCCTCGGTGCGGCTTTCCGGGACTTCGCCGCTTTCTCTTTTGTCATTTTTCGTCTCCTTGGTTTTGGGAGTCTCGGGGAGGGGCCACAGGCCGCCGAGATTGGAGGAGAAGAAAAAGTGGTGTCCCTCCCGAGACATTGGAAAGAGGTTGGGCGGATATGGTATTCACTTTATCTTCACCTAATATTTTAAAGCACTAGCTCAGCAAAAACAAGAACAGAATAGACATAAGTGTCCTCTTTGCAGATACTTATATAAGCTCCTTCAGGAGTTCCTAGGGAGAACCTTAGGTTATGGGGTGGGTCCCAAGGAGAACACGGCGCTCAGGCACATTTAAACGCAGGAGCGGCCATCTCAGAGGCCACGGGAAGCACGTTTCCGCATTTCCTCGGCGCATTCCCCGCACTGGAAGGATCAGAAGCGCCCGCCCGGCGCATTGGAAGTAAAACCGCATCTCCCAAGCTGCAGCCCGGTTGCTTAGTGTGGCTACGGTCGTGCCGTGGTTTTTCTGAAGGATTCTCCATAAAATTCTTTAAAACCTCCTTTGGAATCCGCGTGGCTAGTGGCGCTCAGGACCGACCTTTTAATCACTAAATTAAAGATTCCCGTCATCGGCTTCCTGCTTTCTCTACTCGTCATGCCGATCGTTTCTTGCGAACTGCTCCTGGATGAACCGCTCCACGTCATCTTCCAGGAAGCGCAGATACTGCCCGATCTTGCAGTGCCGGAAGGGCAGGGTTCGCGAGTGGATGCGCTGGTAGAACCAGGATTTCCGAATCTGCAGGCGTTCCGCGACCTGATCCAGGGTCAGGAGCCGAGACTTCACTACTGAACCCATCTGATCGCTCCTCCCTCCGACTGAGTCGGGATGAACGCTCGGCATGCCATGCAATTGACGAATTCGTGTCGTTTCTGATTCTCTTGGAACAGTTCTCTCAACCGCACCTTGAGGTAATCGAGCTCATCAGCTTTGCGTTGACATCCACGACTTCGATTCTTCATCGCCTATTCCCCCCATCTTCATTCGCTACGGGAAGACTTGTTGGATCGTCGTCGCCTTTTGGATGAAGTGCGCAAAATACTTCGTTTACCTCGCTTACTTGGCAACCTGCCATCTTGCAACGAGTTAGAAGCTGAAGTATCAGCCGGACTATCCGGTCGATACTTCACGGGTTGCCTCGTATCGACAACGCCTTTAACCGAAACGGTTTCCGAGGCATCCGAGGTATCCGAAGTATTTCGATCAACTTTTTTAATTTCGATTTGGCCGTGGCTGAATTGACAATCGATCCCAACGACACGCAGAAACGTTGCCGACTGCTTCAGACGGCGTGTCAGCCAATTGGCCGCCTGTGACCACCGTCTAGATTTCTTGGCACGTTCGGGAACAAACGCCTCCAATTCGGACAAAAGGTCTGACGCCGATCCCATCCACTCGGCTTCACGTTCCATGAGCGTTCGGACAGCTGAAGCAACCAGATCAGCCTCCACCGACTCCTCCACTACGCGCTGACGGTTCGCCGCGTAGACCTCAATGAATCGCCCCGACTCCCAAGGCAGGGCCTTTTCACAAGCCACCATCCAGCGTGCAAAATCGGCCATTCGCGGCAGCTTGGCTAATTTGGTGTTCCCGTAACTCCGCAGGCCCTCAGCAATGGCATCAAGGAGAGCCCCTAGTAGCTCTGGCCGTTTTGCGTCTAGGCAGGCATTGATCTCCTCCTCCGTCTTCCGGGCCTTCTCGGGAATCGATTTGAGGGTCAAGACCAGACACCGGTCGATTAGATCCGTCCGAGTGGCTATGTCGACGATGCCGTTCAGAATGACAGGACGCCTGGAGTCGAAGATCTCCTCCTCACCATCGGTGTAAAGACGCCTGGTGGAAAAACCTCCACCCGTGGCCAGACGGCAGATGGCGTCTGAAGTCGGATCAGAAAGACGACTCAAGTTGTCGAACACCAATGCCCAGGCATTTCTCGCAGCAATGGCTAGATCCCGCTCCTGTCTCGGCATCGACCTGAGCGGAGCGGTGTTGGGATCGACGAGAAATCGCAAAATCCGAGCCAATGTCGATTTCGCTGATCCTTGCTCCCCGAGCACTTCGAGCACAGGAAATGGACCTTGCCCCCGGAGAGCTGAAAGAAGCCACGAGACGATCAGTATCAGCCCTGTGTCATCGACGTTGCAGAGTTCCTTGAGGTCATCGAGATCGCCACCTGGAATCGGAACGGGCAACGGTAGCATGGCTTTCGTTCGACGGAATTTCACAGGAGCATCGGAGATAATGCTCCAACCGTTCGGCTCAATCTCAACGACCTGCCACTGATCGTTAGCCAAGTCGAGATAGATTTTTCCGTCAGCAGCAGCGACTCGGATAAAAACATCGTGCCGTGATCCGTTGAAGCTGGCCACGGCTTCGAAGTAGTCGAGAGCATCGTTGCGAGCCATGGTTCCGGGAGGTTTGTTTTCACACTCGAAGAACCGCTGAACAAGCCAAAGTTTGAATTGTCTGGAACGCACCGGCCATGTTTCCCGGCGACCGCCGATTTCCATCGTCGCGTAGGGAGTGAGATCTGGACTGTGCCACAACTCGGCGTCCTTGGTGAGCTCGATCAATTTCTGGGCTTGGGTTTTGCGCTCGCCATTTCGCCCCTGTTCCAGTACCGAGTCGTCCAACCCCCATCGTCTGCGCAACTCCGCCAGTCCGTCGACAGTCAAGTCAGGTGTCCCCTTCGCCAAGCGCATCAACTCGTGTTTCGTATGTCCCGCATCCAACCAATCAGTGACATCCTTGGCTCCCTGTAGCTCAAGCACTCGGACCCTGCATCCGTGCTCCAAGAGGGATTCCGCAACCTGCACGGCGTGTTTTCGGCCCGGACCATCGGCGTCCGGAATGATCCGAACGGATCGTCCTTTGAGGATCTCCGCGTACTCCCTGCGCCATTTCCCTGCTCCGCCGGGGTTGGTCGTTGCCAACAATCCCCGCTTAGCAAGCCCGTCTGCGTCGCGCTCCCCCTCTACGACATAGACGGGCTTTTGGGGATTCTTCACTATTTCAGGTAATCGATAGAGCAGCTTGCCCTTTGGCGCCGCCTTATCCCAAGCTCCGTTCCGGTAACCCTCCTGGAAGAACTTTTTAGGTTCCAACCGAGTCACTCGGAGGACTTCTTGGTTCTGGTCGTCGAGGTAGACATATCGAGCAGCAATGGTGGCCTTCCTCTTTTCGGGAAATAAGTCGGCCATCTGCAAACCCATGACCTTAAGAATCTGTTCGGTGGGACAGCCAGCATGACAGTGAATCAGGGTTCGGCCATCCTCCGCCTCTTCGATGGAAAGCGATGGCTTCCGGTCGTTATGGTCCGGGCAGTGAGCCGTCCAGCGGTTGAGGCCAGCGGGCCGCGCATCAAGGATTCGGGCGATTTCAGATGCTTTTTGTTGCATGATATTTCTGTAATACTGGTTAACAAAAAGCCTAATGAAAATTAAATTAAAAATTTAGAAAAACTTATTCGCTATCTCGTCGATGGCGGTCCTTCTTACCGGGATAAGGTCATACACGCGCTGCGTATATGGCTGCGGGATGGTGGGATCCTCGCAGATCTCACGGAGTACGACGTTCTCAATCTAACCCGAGTCCGAAATGACCCAATTCAACGGGAGGTAACGCCGGAACTGTTAGAAAATATTGCCGACCCTGAGAACGCCACCAGAGACCAACTGTGTGAATACTTTGAGGGCGAGTCTAGGTTCCTTAGGCGGGAACTGTTAGGTAGGGACAAACCGCTCTCGGAAACGAACGCTTACCAATGGGCCGATGCAAAGTTCCACCAACAGTGGGAGAAGGCAAGGCGAACTCAGGCTAAGGGCCCTGTTGTGTTCCTCTGCTTCACCAGTAAAGAACGCAAGCCCATGCCGATTCCGATATTGCCCGGAGATCAAAAACTTGATGCCTTTTTCCACGGCGAGTGGGACGAAAAAACGATGAGTTACCTAGGTGGTGTAAGGGGGATCGTCGAACATACCGGCTTTGATGAAGCAGAAACCGCTTGGTGGATCTTAACTGGAAAACGACCGACGCTACGCCGGTATCGAATTCAACCGCACGAGTCATGTTTGACCGAATACGCCTGGATCACGTTGGAAATCCATGCGGCCGATCTGACGTGGAAAGAGCTTTGGGATCTGTACCACGAACGCTTGCGTCCTTTTATCAACTCAAAGCGCCAGAAGGTCAATCCTCTTCACTACAGGATCTGCCAATTGGTCGATGAGGCGGGAGGTGTGCCCGAAGAAGGGAGAATCGTCTTCTGGATAAAAATCCGTTTCAAACTAAAAAGCGAAAAGAAATGGAAGAAGGTTCCACAGTGGCCGGGTATCCGAGCCGCCTATTACCGGTTCTTGGACACCCATGCCGAGGACTAGAGTGGCGTTGGCTCCAAAGCATTTGGGGATATCCCTTTGAAGGTGGGCTTGCTCGATTCTGGCAATCTGAAGCCTCGCTGATTGGTCACCTGCCAAGCATCAAAACCCTGTGCTTCGCGGCACACCTTGCCAAGGACGATTCGGTCATAGTGAGGACGGAGTCAAGGATGCGCTCCGCTCGCCGTGAAACGGTCAAGATTCTTGACCTCGGCTGAGGAACGGTTGATCTGTCTTGATACTATGAGCATTACAACCCTGGCGGCGAGTATAATTCTGGACGATGTACACAAGACGGATACAACTAACCAACTACGGACCTATCGACGAAGTTGACATTGTTTGTCCGTTCGAAGGTGAAAAGCCAAAACTGGTTGTCCTAGTTGGTGAGAACGGCTCTGGAAAGAGTCTTGTCCTCTCCCACATTGTCAACGGCTTACTATTGGCTCAACAAGCAGCCTATCCGGAAACTCCCGAAGTCACGGCAGGAAAAGTCTACAAGCTCCGTAGCCCCTTATATGTGAAGTCTGGATGTGAATTCTCTTTCTCACGAGTGGAATTCGAACACAACTTACATATCGGCGAATTGCAGTTGGCAAAGCGACGGCAGGACTACGACAAAGTTCCCTCAGGCATACTGGGGACAGATGCTGAGCAACTATGGCGCGGGATGGACCCCGCTGAGAACAGTGTTTTCTTACCACGCTTCAACGATGGACACATACAAGAACTGTTTGAGCGGAATTGCATTCTTTATTTTCCGCCGAATAGATTTGAAGACCCTGCTTGGTTGAACGAGGAGAATTTCAAGGCCACAGCACGAAATATGAACCTCAGACATCTCAAGGGACACACAGACCGCATCGTTGTCAACCACTCGCCACTCCACGACAACAGGAACTGGTTGTTCGATGTGGTTTACGATTTCAGGGCATTTGAATTGCAAACCCATCACATTGCTATTCCCGTAGAAGGACAAGGCAAGTCTAGGTTGACCGCTCCGGTTCCCGTCTTTGCGGGCTTTTCGGGAAACGCAAAGACCATCTATGACATCGCCCTCCGAGTAGTTCAAGCCATCATCCAAGGTTCGAATATACGGTTTGGAATCGGCCCACGCCGCCGCCGAGTCATCTCAGTGATGGAGAATGACCAAAGTCGCGTCCCCAATATCTTTCAACTGTCCAGTGGTGAAATGTCCCTTCTTAACATGTTCTTATCCATTCTCCGAGACTTCGATTTGTGTGGAGCACCGTTTACGAAATCCGAGGATGTGCGCGGCATCGTCGTAGTCGACGAAATCGACGTACACCTACACACAATTCATCAGTACGAAATTCTCCCGAAACTGGTGCAGATGTTTCCGCGGGTTCAGTTCATACTCACGACACATTCCCCGTTATTTGTCCTTGGATTACAGCACGCCCTGAAGCATAGTGGGTTTGGCCTGTATCGATTGCCTCAAGGACAGGAGATCGCTCCAGAAGAATTCGACGAATTTGGCGACACGTATCGGGTTTTCAAGGAAACCAATACTTACTTAGCTGAAATAGAGGCAACGGCCAAAAAGGTACAGAAACCGTTGGTGGTTGTCGAGGGCAAGACAGACACCAAGTATCTTAGCCGTGCTACAGAGTTGCTGGGTTGGCACGACACATTACACGATCTGGAGATATGCTACGGAGGAGGCGATGGAAACCTGAAGAACGCATGGAAGACCCTTACGAAGGGGTCTTTCGTACATCGGCCAATCATACTTCTTCATGACTGCGAGAGTAACGTATCGCCTCGAGAGAGCGACAACGTGTTTCGACGACAGATCCCGTTTATTGAAGGTCACCCCATACGCAAAGGAATTGAGAATTTATTCAGCGGAGAAACATTGGAAAAAACTATGGCGCATAAGCCAGCTTTCGTAGACATTATAGACGAACATGAAGCGATCGAGCGAGGAGAGAGCAAGACCATTCCCAAGCAGTGGAAGATAAACGAGGACGAGAAAAGCAATCTCTGCAACTGGCTCTGCGAGAACGGCACGGTGGAGGATTTTCAATGTTTTGACAGAATACTCGACGAGCTTCGTGGGATTCCTGGCATGCTTCGCCTCGTGACGGATGATCATGTTGATGAAGACCCAGCACGTGGGGACTAATAGTCTCACTTGCGCAATCCACAGAACCGGGGATACATTCCTGTGGCAATGGCTGATCTGCCCCCACGAGTGGTATCACCCTCTAAGTTAGAGCCGGAATCATGTGGAGTCCAGCCCATGGGGGTGAATTCCCAGCCTGCGTCCTGGACAGAAAGGCCTCCAGCACCGGAGGACGATAGCCCAGGGGAAACCCGTCGGGCAGCTCTACAAACAAGTTGGAGTAGGGGAGCAGACCGACGATCAATGGAGAGGGCTTCAAGGACGGTTTTTTAAAGAATTTTAATGAGAAGCCCAAAAAGGCCCTAAAATAAGGAAGATCAGATAAAAACCAGATCGGAAATTAAACAATTGAAAATAAACACGTTAAACACTCATACAATAGCAGCTAAAGAGATCTAATAACCGCCTTCAATTATCTACGAAACCAAAGTTCACAGGTTCGAATCCTGTCGGGAGCGCTTTATATTCAACAACTTACAGATTTCACTTTTCATGAAAATACCAACTGTTCCCAAAACTGTGCCCCAAATTGAATCCAGGCGTTTTGCACCGGCAGTCAAATCGCTTTCACTGACACTCTAAAAACACTGCGGTCTTGTGCAGGGACCGTTTCGTGCCCGCGCTCGGACAAACTTTCGGCGTGGGCGTGCAAGTTCCTTTGATTGACACTCGCTTCCGCGTGAGGGCCGGTTCCGTATCATTGAGGTGCATAAGGATTCAGCTGCTAAGTACCCCATTCTTGTCCGGTGGCACCGGTCATCGCAAGTACAACCATTGTGCCTGCTGGCAGCTGGATTTGTCGGTAGCGCGGTCCCAATGGGGACGGTGCAATGGGCAGATCACATTCTATCTCCGTGATCTGGCTCGGCAGCCTGACGGCCAGTTTCTGCGGCGAGCGGCTGCGCAACGTGGCGTTGGCTTCGCGCTTGTCCATATTCCACTCAATGTCCAGGTCAATGCCGCCCCGGCATAACATCCCCTGCGCTCTTCCCTTTCTCCAGGTGGCCGGCAGGGCCGGCAACAGCTTGACCATGCCGGGCCGCGAGAAGACCAGTACTTCCAGAACAGCACTTGAAAAACCGCAATGGGCATCCAGCTGAAATGGAAAGCCTGGCCGATAGAAAGAAAGCAAATTACCCGGGGCACAGGTTAGACTGACTTGTCGCAGGCACTCGAGCACTTTCTCGCCGAGAGTTAATCGCGTGAACCCAAGAGCCAAGTGCGCCCAGGACCATGCACCAAAGTCTCCGTTCCGATGAAGTTTTTTCTCCAGCAGGACTCGGCAGCCTCGCCGCAGTGCGGGATCGCCCTCATCTGCGCTTACTTCAAATCCTGGAAAGAGTGGGTATAGGTGGGATATGTGCCGGTGAACGTGGCGATCGTGCAGATCCGAGTGGGCCCATTCCTTCAGCGCACCGTCAGGGCCTATCTCGTACGAAGGCAGTGTGGTCAGCATCGTGTACCAGTGCTTGATCTTGGCCTTTTCAATACCGAGGATTTTACACCCCGCAATCAGGTTCGTCAGCACCTCCTTTGCCACGGCGATGTCCATCGTGGCGTTTACAGCCGTGGGTGTTCCGCTGCCGACTCCACCCACGGGCGCATCGGCTGCGCACAGGTTTTCCGGAACATTCTCAGGGGAAACGGAAGGGGAGAAAAGATACTGGTCGTTGCTGTCTGCGACGAGAAAATCTTCGTAGAACAAGGCCACTTCCTTCATAAACGGTAGGGCGCGATGCTTGAGAAATTCCTGATCATCCGTGAACAGGTAGTAATCGTAGTAAAGCTGTGCAAGCCAACCTGCCCCGGCTGTCCAAGAGGTGAAGACATGTTGCGAATTCTTCAGCCCGTGATCACTATGGCATATGTCCGAGACAATCCCTCGGCAGCCAAAGAACTGCCTTGCATTGACCCGCCAGTCGGGGACGAGCGAATCGAAGTAGTCAAAATACGGCTGCGTCACTTCCGGCATGGCGCCGGGCAACGCCTGCCAGTAGCACATCTGCACATTCTCGTCGACGGTGTAATCGGAGGCCCACGATGGAGTCCACGTTCCGCTCCACACACCCTGAAGATTGGCCGGCCAACCGCCCACATGCGAACTGCAGATGAGAAGATAGCGCCCGTACTCGAACAGACGTTCCACCAGCGCCGGTGATAGCTCTCTCTGTTCCGCCTTGGCTAGAAGCTCCGCGTTGGTCGCCTGGCGCTCTTGCCCTGCTGCCAGGTCCAGGCTCATCCGTCTGAATAGTTCGCCGTGCTGTTCGGCATGGGATCGAAACAACTCGTCGTAGTCTGTAGGCAATCTGCAGATGTCGGCCCGCAACTGCTCGATCGCTGTGCCTGGGTCCTTTTCGTTGACAAACAACTTCAAGAGGATCAGCAACTCATCGGCATCCTTGGCAGATAGAACGTTGTCCCAAACATCGAGGGAACCGGCTTTCTGGACAACGCGTGCAACGCCGCCAAAATGCCGTCCGTCCCAGTATCTTCCGATCAAGCTCAGCCAACCGTCCTCGGCGGTAGTGTGGTACGTAATCGGATCGCCGCAATAGGCTTTGCGAGTAAGCAGGTAATTTTTTGATAGACCGATATGTTTGGGGTAAATCTCCTTCTCGGGCGCGTGAGCATTCAGGGCGATATCCATGTTCAGGGCCGAGGATTTCGACGCGCGTAGATTCACAACGACGGTGAAGTCTCGACGCGAAACAAACAACCCGCGCTCGTAGACCGTGCCACCTTCGAGCCAAATGGCGGTGGCCTCCGCGGTTTCAAAGTCGAGATGCTGCTGGTAATCAGTCATCTCAAAAGTCGCGGTGCCGCTCAGCAGAAGATCGAATGCCGGATGGAATGGATTCGGGATCGGGGGGCCTTGTCGATCGTAATCAGACTCCCGCAGCTTATCCTGCCAGAACTCATGAGCCAGCTTGTACTGTCCCTGCGTGAGCAGACGACGCAACTCCGGCAGGTGTTGAGCCATATTCGGCAGTTGCGCCGGTTTCTCGTACAGGGGAAACCACAACGCCTCATGGTTGAGCAAGATGACCTCATGTCGGGGTTGGCCGCAGGCCATCGCACCGATGCTGCCGTTGCCGCAGGGTAATCCCTCTTCCCACGTAATTGGAGGCCGGTTGAGGGTTATTCCGTGTCTCGGTTGCATTGGTGAGGTTTAAGGCCGGATGCTAGTCGACTGCGCAAAGCCCAGGCTAGTTCCTCTGATCCAGACCGATTTAGTGTTGCCTACACATACGTGCGCGAACGCCCAGAACTGCGAGTGGGAGACCTTGCGTACCCGTGGCTGGACGTAGCGTTTCAATCCATCGCAACTATAAACCGACATTCCTTCATGTCATTCTCGCTCGCCAGTTGCACTGGCGAGCGCGGAGATTCCAGGAGTTGAGCTCCCTTAATCTTGCGTCCGGGAGTACAACTCCCGGACGAGCAACGTGTCTCTGAGTACTCCTGCTCACTCCGTCTTAACCGTACCGCATCCCTCCTACCCCGGCATCTCAACCACAAGCACCCACCAGGGCTTTTTGCCAACGGTGTAGGTTTCGAACCGATTGAGTTTCCCGGTGTTGGGGTCAATCCTGTAGGCCGCGAGCTTATCGCCCCCCTCTCCTGCAGCGAAGAGAAAGTTGCCTGTCGGGTCGATGTTGAACTCTCGCGGCGTCTTCTCCGTCGGCGTCTGGCCAAGGGATGTCACTTTTCCGGTTTCGACATCGACGACGAATCCCGCAATGCTGTCATAGCCACGGTTTGAGACGTACACGAATTTACCATCCGGCGTTATCTCGACATCGGCATTGGAATCGGCATCGGTTATGGTGTAACCATCGGGAAGCGTGGAGACAGTTTGAATGGCTTCCAGCGTGCCGGCCGAGCGGTTGAACGTGTAGACCGTCACACTACAGCCCTGTTCGTTGTCGAGATAGGCGATGTCCTTGGTTGGATGAAAGACGATATGACGCGGCCCTGTCTTCTCGGGGCGGGTCACTTTGGGTTGGGTATTTGGCGTGAGCGTGCCGGCGTCCAGGTTAAGCAAGAATTGAAAAATGGCATTGGGGCCGGGATGCGGCACGAAAACAAATTTATTCGATGGGTCGGTCATGATGGCGTGGGCTGTTCTGGCCGTGTCGTTGAATTTTCCGTTCGGATCAACCGATCCGTCACTCTTGATCGGATGGATGCCGGCCTTGCCTGCGCTGTAATAGGCCGAAAGCAGGTAACGTCCGGTTCGGTCGGTGGCTACATAGGCAGGGCTATCATCCACGGAAACGGCTCCAATGAGCGATAACCAGGCGGTCTTCGGATCGATCCTAAAACTACTGATGCTGCTTGGGTTTCGGAGACCCGCGAACAGGAACTGTCGCTTCGGATCAACGGCAAGCGGTCCCGGAGAACTGCTCACAGCAACGTCGTGCTGATGCGTAAGCTTGCCACTCTCAGGATCCATTTTATAGACAGCGATCCTGTTTTCTCCGTAAATCGAAATGTAGGTATAGTAGGAACTGGCCATTGCCGGTGATACCCCCATGAGAAGTATGGTAAGAAAAAGCTTTGCTTTCATCTGACGTTCCTTATATCAGCCTCGGATGGACCTTCTTCGGGTCTTTCCGTGGTGAATGGTCGAAACCTATCAGTCCTCCAACCTTGCGTCAATCCTGCTTTCGTCATCTTTCGGCTGCAAAAGGCTTCTGATCCCTTGATTATCCAGGTGCTTTGGTCAAAATCCGATAGGTCGAGGCATCTCTCCAGCCATCTTGTCAGAAACAGTCGCGCTAGCTTGTTCTCCATCTCAAGCGATCAATCCGAGACAGAATCTCGGCCCATATCTCCTTGCTTTCCGCTACCTCCGACATTTGAAACGTGACGATTCTGCTATGGTGAACTACCTTCGCTCCGATCTTGATCAGTTTCGTCAAGAGGCTGCGAAGAGACCAGTGTTTGATTCTTCTGGGAAGGACGAGACGCCGCAGGAAGTTGCCCAGGTTGTAGGCCAAAACAAATAGAGCCAACCTCACCTGATGCGGGAAAAATCGTTGGCAGGATAACCGCGCCCAGTTCAAGGCATACTTGCCTTCCTTGATCTACTGCTCGGCCGTGCCACGACCGTTGTGAAAGTGAACCACCCCTGGGGACTGTGCGCTCATGTTGGTCACAATGGAACCAACCCTCGGGAAGAGTTCTCCTTGATGCCACTCGACCTTGGCAATCACTCAGCGAGGACGGTCCCAACTGGCGGCTTGATAGTTGAAATCGGCAAACCAGACGGTGGGCTTTCGGGGCGGACGAACTACTGGCCGGGTTAGCAGGGGTTCGATCTCCTGCTGAAGCACGTCGTTTGTGGGAAGTCGGATGGCATACAAATAGCCCTTCTCCTCCAAGTACTCATAAACGTCTGGCTTGGCAAAGGCAGCATCCCCACGAAAATACTTACGGACGGTTTTCTTCTCGTACCGAGTCACGATAGGTTCCAAGAACTCCTTCCAACCATCTGCACTGTGAACATTGCCGGGCCAACGCATGGAACCTTCGCAATTTTCGAACTGGTTGAAGCAAAACAGGGGACAGTAGCAAGTATATCCGAAGTGTCCGTTGTAGGCAGAGGCTTCTTGCGCGCCATGAACAGGACTGGCTGAACTGTCCATATCCAGAATGATTCGTCGATGAGAGGTTTTCTCCAGCGCCCTTTCCACCCATCGACCATTGACTTCCGAAAGGGCTTTGAGGTTATCCTTAACAGACAGCATCCGGGTCTCAAATCGACCTACCGGGTTAGCACTGGCCGCCTTTTTGTCGTTGACCTTCTTTCCGGTGATCCTTCGCATAGTCGGATCCACCGAGAGACGATGGGCATCGTTAACATCTTCATAACCCGCCAGGCGGCTATACCGACTGGCGCAGCAAGCCCGTGAGATCGTGCTGGATGTTACGCCCGGTCCGCAGTGAACAACGGAAGGTACACTGTCAAATAAACCTAAGGCTTCATCCAGATCCCGATAGGCGAGAAGCCCAGTATCCGATGTGACCTTAGCACCATGGAACTCAAGTCTCATACTTCCATCAAAACCAACCTTCAAATCTTCACCCTTAGGGTCACTCATTTCATGCCCCCTTTATTCGCCAAATCTCCTTTACTTGTAGAGACTTAGATCGATAAAAGGAAGCAATTATCGTGTCCCATATGGTGAATGCGGGTGGGAATGATACTCAGGCCAGCGGCTACGAGGTGTCGTGCTTCGAGTCCGGTCGACTTTATGCGGCTCGTTCGAATGTGGATAGTTTTAGTGAGATCGTCTTTTCCATATCAAGGCTCCTTATGATTTCAGCGTACTAGGTGTATCCAGAACCGGAACCTTAAGCCGTAGATAAATAATTAGAATTTGGTATCCACTTTACTCAGGTGATCCCAAGATGTAGTATGTGCCTTCGTGGAGGATTATCCACGCGACCTGCTCGAGTTCGAGGTACGCTTCGCCAGCGAAGAGGCCTGTCGCGACTATCTGTCCGCGTTGCGCTGGCCGGAGGGTTTCCGCTGTCCGGGATGCGGGCATGAGCGGGCTTGGCCGATGCGCAAAGTGTGGTTCGAATGCGCTTGCTGCGGGCGGCAGACGTCGGTGACCTCGGGCACGATCTTCCAAGACACACGTAAGCCGCTGCGGCTGTGGTTCCGGGCGATCTGGCACGTCACTTCGCAAAATAACGGGGTCAGCGCGCTGGGTCTGCAGCGCGTTCTCGGGTTGGGCAGCTATCCAACTGCGTGGACCTGGATGCACAAGCTGCGGCGAGCGATGGTGCGTCCGGGGCGGGAGCGATTGGCGGGCGTAGTCGAGGTCGATGAGACCTATTAGGGCGCTGAGTAAGAGGGTGTGAGCGGCCGGCAGAACGAGCGTAAAGCATTTATTTCAGTATCCGCGGAAGAGAGAGCCGCGGGCTAGGACGGATCCGCATGCAGCGCGTGCGGAACGCATCGGCGGCCAGTTTGATGCCCTTCGTGGAGGAGTCGGTCGAGCCGGGAAGCTTGGTGCACACCGACGGCTGGCTGGGCTACGATCCGCTGGAGAAGAAGGGCTACCAGCATCGCATCGTCTTTCTGTCGGGCCGCCGCAAGCAGGCCTCGGAATTATTGCCGAGGGTGCACCAAGCGATCTCGTTGCTCAAGCGCTGGCTGCTGGGCACGCACCAAGGCGCGGTTAGCCACGAGCATCTGGACTACTACCTCGACGAGTTTGTGTTCCGCTTCAACCGGCGCAACTCACGCAGCCAGGGAAAACTCTTCTACCGCCTTGTGCAGCAGGCAGTCGCCGTGGACCCAACGCCGTATCGATCGATCGTCGCCGACTGGGACGCCGAGGCCCCGTGAGCCCAACCACAAGATGTTGGGGTTACCTGAGTCCAGTGGATACCCCATTAATTAGATATATCCGGAATTTTTTTCAGTGAAGAGATCTTTGGGAGAGTTTTGGGAGATTTTCGATATGCAAGGTTAAATGTAACTGCGATAGTAGTCCCGGGGAATCGCATCCCACCATCCTCTTTTTCTGGCTTCTCTCCTCAACTTGTCGTTGTGCCTGATATAGCCCGTACGGTTTTCCTTACACCACTCAAGTGGAGTCCGCTTGTTAGAGTGACGCTTCTCGGAGTATTGGAGACGTCCCCTGTGTGTCAGGATCCTTGCCAGTTTCATGGGATCACGCTGGCGCGTCTTTGCGTAAGAGGCGACGATGCAGACTTCCAGTCCCCTATACTCGCTTGGCTTAAATCGTTTTTCAAGAGAAGCTTTTGGTGAAGAGCTGGGTGGTTCGCTTTGCAAGCCAAAGATGTCCGTCAAGACCTCACGAGCTACTTTCGCCCAGTTCATGCGGACCTTGTTATTAGGATGGAACAAGGGACTATTGCGAACGATCACGGTTTCTGCGAAGTATTCGGCTTTGGGAAGCTTCCTATTTTGGGACTTGTTAAAACGCTTCCTCAACCCCAATAAAGGTTGGATTCTCACGTACTCTCGGAAGTAAAGATTCAAGTAGTGTTTCTCGGCATCTGGCTCACGGTCTTGTGGATTCAGTGGATCAAACCTGGGCAAGCTTGGTATTCACTGAGCCAGACGCTCAGCAACCCGTAGCAGAAAACCACGCTGCTCCGAGCCCAGGGATTGGATAGCCTTTGCTTCATCAACATTCTCCCAGTGGTGTTTCCACTCAATTTCACCCGACTCTTGTCCCTTATTTCGCAGGTCAGTGGGTGGCTCGAATTGTTTCCGGAAACTGTAGCAGCCAAGGAGATAAATACCAATGAAGCCAACATTACGGCTCTCGTATTTTGGACAGTCTGGAATAGATTTTTCGCAGTGTATGCACTTCTCTATTGATCTTGAAACGTTTGGCTTTTTATTTCTGCAGTGTGGGCAATAAATGGAGGTCATTGCGCTCTCCCACCCAAGGGCTACCAAATCTTGAGGAAACCCGGCAGGCAGGACTAGCAGGCACTCTGCTTTTCGCTGATTAGGCTATCCGGTCCCTAGTTTCAGTCGAGTGTGTGCGATACCCTCCGAGAGGGTGCATTATTCCTCATCCGAAGACGATTCGATTTCCTCAATCCAGTCGACAAATTTATCACCTGAAATTATTCGACCAACTGATATCTCCCAGTTGGCATATCTATCGCCGAAGAGTTTTCTCTTTACCCACAGTTCCCAGCGGACATATTGTCGGAACAAATTACGCATGAACTAGTCACCTCGCGCTTTGTTTTCTGCAGGCGGGATGATCGATGTAGAGGCGGCCGACCGTGCCTTCGGTGTTCAGCTTCTCCTGCTCTTCCGACGAGATGTGGAACTTGACATACTGGACGCTGCTGACCTTAGACTCGTCGATCTGACCGGCGTCGAAGTCGCCGAGCACCTCGCTGAGATCAGGCAAGGTCGAAGCGATCAAGATTCATCACCTTGTCCCACGCAGCCACAAAGTCACGCACAAACGCCTGCTGCGAGTCGTCACATGCATAGACTTCCGCGATGGCTCGGAGCTGGGAGTTCGAACCGAAGACGAGGTCGACGGCGGTGCCGGTCCACTTGAGCTCGCCCGTCCCGTGGTCGCGTCCCTCGAACACATGCTCGGATGTGGAGGACGCCTGCCACTCCGTGTTCATGTCGAGCAGGTTCACGAAGAAATCATGGGTCAACGTCTCAGGCCGCTTGGTGAAGACGCCGAGTTCGGACTGACCGACGTTTGCATTCAGGACGCGCATGCCGCCGACGAGAACCGTCATCTCAGGAGCGGTCAGCGTCAGCATGTGCGCCCGATCCACCAGCAGCTCCTCCGCTGACCTCCGGTGTCCGTTTCCGACGTAGTTGCGAAACCCGTCGGCGGTCGGTTCGAGTACGGCAAATGAGTCCACGTCGGTTTGCTCCTGCGACGCGTCCGTGCGCCCCGGCGAGAAGGGAACCTGCACGTCGTGCCCGGCGTTCTTCGCAGCTTTCTCGACCGTTGCGCACCCACCCAGAACGATCACGTCAGCGAGCGAGACCATCTTCCCGTCGGACTGCGAGCTGTTGAATTCCTTTTGAATCTCCTCCAGGGTCTGCAGCACCTTCCCCAGTTCGGCCGGCTGGTTGACTTCCCAATCCTTCTGCGGCACGAGGTGAATGCGTGCCCCGTTCGCCCCACCACGCTTGTCAGTGCCGCGGAACGTTGCCGCCGAAGCCCAGGCGGTCGAGACCAGTTGGGAAATGGACAGTCCTGATTCGAGGATCTTGCCCTTGAGGGCAGCGATGTCTTGCTCCCCAATCAATTCATGAGTGACGTCCGGGACGGGGTCTTGCCACAACTGCGGCTCCGCAGGAACCAACGGGCCGAGACACCGCGTGCGAGGCCCCATATCGCGGTGCGTCAGCTTGTACCACGCCTTGGCGAAGGCGTCTGCGAGCTCCTCCGGGTTCTCGTGGAAGCGCTTCGAGATCGGCGCATAGATCGGGTCCACCCTAAGTGCGAGGTCCGTCGTGAACATCATGGGGGCGTGCTTCTTCGACAGATCGTGAGCATCCGGCACGGTGCCCGCTGCAGATGCATCCGTGGGAGTCCACTGCGTCGCACCGGCAGGACTCTTCACTTGCTCCCACTCGTAGCCGAATAGGTTGTCGAAGTAGTTGTTGTCCCACTTCGCGGGCTCGGTAGTCCATGTGCCCTCCAATCCGCTGGTGATCGTGTCGCCGGCTTTGCCGCTGCCAAAGCTGTTCTTCCAGCCGAGGCCTTGCTCCTCGATGCTGGAACCCTCGGGTTCGGGACCGACGTACTGGTCCGGATTGGCAGCACCATGGGCTTTGCCGAACGTGTGTCCGCCGGCGATGAGCGCAACCGTCTCCTCGTCATTCATCGCCATGCGACCGAACGTCTCTCGAATATCCCGGGCTGCAGCGAGCGGATCGGGGTTACCGTTCGGCCCCTCCGGATTCACGTAGATCAGGCCCATCTGAACGGCGCCGAGAGGATTCTCGAGTTCCCTGTCTCCGCTGTAGCGCTCGTCTGCAAGCCACTCGTTCTCAGGCCCCCAGTAAATGTCCTCTTCGGGCTCCCAGACGTCCTCGCGCCCGCCGGCGAAACCGAGCGTCTTGAAGCCCATCGCCTCCAGGGCACAGTTACCGGTGAAGATCATCAGGTCGGCCCACGAGATTTTCAGGCCGTACTTCTGCTTGATCGGCCAGAGCAATCGCCGCGCCTTGTCGAGGTTCGCGTTGTCAGGCCAACTGTTGAGGGGTGCAAAGCGGAGTGTGCCGGAGGCTGCGCCGCCGCGGCCGTCGCCGATGCGGTACGTGCCTGCGCTGTGCCACGCCATCCGAATGAAGAACGGCCCATAGTGTCCGTAGTCGGCTGGCCACCAGTCCTGCGCCATCGTTGTCACCGCCTCGATGTCCTTCTTCAGTGCATCCAGGTCAAGTGTCTTGAACTCCTCAGCGTAGTTGAAATCCTTGCCCATAGGATCTGACAGGGAAGAGTTCTGGTGGAGAATCTTCAGGTTCAACTGATTCGGCCACCAGTGTTGGTTCGACATGATCCCAACCGCCGTGTGCCTGTGAGGCCCGCCCAACGCCGAGCACTTGCTTTCAGCCATTGTACAACTCCTTATGTTGAAACGACACGTAACGCGCCGCGCCACGCGGCACGTTGGACGATACTTCAGTTGGGTGGCGCAACGCAAGGCTCAGGTCTGATTGTCAGGCGGAAGTCCGCGCTTGTGCCTTCGGCAACTGGCGCAGAAGGCGTAGAATTCCATACTTAAACCGATGATCTCGTGCTGATCCAGGTCACTCCCGGCAACCGGAGATCCTTTCGAAAGGCGGGGCGGAGGACCCGGGGGATGGCCCAGACGTACTGACGATGATCGACCGGCTCCAGGACTTCCTCAGTGACCCACTCGACAAAGGCGACTGCCCGCTTGGCTTGGCAGGCGGAACAAAAATGGCGGGTCTGCAGGAAAACGCTAAGAGCGCCTGGTAGGCACATCCTTCGCACTTAAGGCGAGCGAAACCATGGGGTAAGAGGCCGCACTGCAGAAAGCGCTTAACGGTCTTCTCCACATCCATCCGATGACGGCATCAAGTGGCAGAATGGCATTATCGTCAGTGGGGACACGAAACGCGGCGACGGATACAGTTGCAACTGCATCATCAACCAGTACAACGACGACATCCCGAACGAATTGATGGTCGAATACAGCATCACCTACGGGAGTGGCCGCGGCAAAGACACAAACGAATACCTATGCTTCATCAAGACGGAACCAGAAAAGTGATCTAGACAACTCTTAATTTCCAGGATTAGCAGCCACTGGCATGGTGGCAAATCTTCCTGGTCGGGTCTGAATGACAGTGGCGGACATGTTTCCGTTACAACCGACTCTGAGAATCCCTTCAAACACACTCAGATCAATTGAACTACTCCAGCCCAATTCATCCAGGAAAACCGCCTTATGACCCTGGGCCGGTAAAGTCAGGTTCAGCGTGTCCAGTAGAGTCCCATCCGCTCCCAACAGCTCAGCCGTCAGAGGCAGTTCTTCCGTCTCCAGGTTCATCATCGCCACCCCAGTCCGAATAGAAGAACCCGTGTTCACCTCCATCGGAGCTATAAAGCCCTTCGCAAACGCTGCACTGCTGCCCACACCTGCCGTTCCCACTGCATTGCCCGAAAACACAATCACTCCCGACAAAGGCTGGTCCGATGTCACCGACACTGAACCAACTACCAGATCTCCCACTCAGTCCGTCGTCAACACCTTGAGTCCCGAAGCCGCAATCTGAACCTCTTCAAAAGGCAGAGTCAATTGAAGGCAGTTTGGCTGGACTTAGCGACACGATCGAGTTTTGGTTTACTCAGTTAGATCAAGCAACCTCAAACATTGGGACAAAATTCAAGGGCCATAAAATCCCGTTTGCGGTTTCTGCGGCAATGGCGGTTCTGGTACTCGATGAAAGCAGTCCCTATTACAAAAAGCCCTGCCATCCATCAGAGCTGGATTTTGATGTTGCGACTGCCCTGGCCAACGGGAAAAAAGCCGCCTTAGATTTTATTTAAGGGACTGTTGAGTTAGGGTTAGTGAACAAAAAGGTAAAATTATAATGCGACTCTCAGGTGACCCATTGCAATTTCCTGCTTCCCCCATGCGACTCAAGCCCTTCGAGATCACATCAAGATTTGATTCTCGACACGACGACGGGAAGAAAGACGCCCATAAAGAATAGTGCGGAGAACCCTAAATCTTCCATGAAGGCCTGAGATGGAAGCTGGTTTCTCCTTGATGAGGAGAAGAGGAAGCTCTTCCTAGTTGGTCGTTTTACCCAACAGTGGCTGCGTGCTCTCCTTGAAGTCGATACCTAGAACGAAAAGAAAGGACTGATAAAGGCTATGAAAATTGACTCGACCTTCAATCCTGTAAAAGACAGGCAGACCGTAACTCCTGAGGGGGAGTGTCTTCAGGAGTTGATCCGGGGCGTGGTTCTGCACAGACTTCGACCCATTGAAGATGAGCGCGGTGAAATAACGGAAGTATATAGACCTTCCTGGGGAATACATCCGGACCCCTTGGTCTATGTATACCAGGTTGTTGTCAGACCCGGGATCCATAAGGGATGGGTTGTTCACAAGAAACAGGACGATCGCATTTTTGTAAGTCGTGGAGTCTTGAGATGGGCCCTTTATGATGCCCGTCCTGAGTCACCCACTTTTCGAACCCTCAATCACCTTGTCATCAGTGAAAGAAATCGCTCTCTGTTAATCATTCCCTCCGGAGTCTTTCACGCAGTCCAGAACATTAGCTCTGAGGACGCTTTTTTTATCAACATGCCCACGAAGCATTATGATCATCGTGACCCGGATAAGTACCGTTTTCCTATGGATGGAAAGGTCATCTCATTTACCTTTGACCGCAATTCCCACGAGGGAGGGTGATTTGGAATCATGACTCCACTGGTGACCGTGATCATCGCTACCTACAATTGCTCGTCCACTCTTCGGCTGGCTTTACAGAGTCTTCTCGGTCAAATTTTTCAAGCTTTTGAAGTGACCTGCCCCCACGAACGAGTCCACCCTCTAAGTTAGACTCGGAGCCATTTGAAGTGCCCTGCACGGGATAGAACTGAACTCCTGAGACCTAGGTAGTTTGGCCTCTGGTGCCGGCGGCCGATAGGCCAAGGCGCTGTGAGGCCGGATCTGATTGTAATCCCTTCGCCAGCGTTCTACCAACACCTTGGCTTCCCCAAGCGTGTCGAAGATCTCCATGTTCAGCAGCTCATCCCGTAGTTTCCCGTTGAAACTCTCAATGTACCCATTCTCCCAGGGGCTGCCCGGCTCGATGTACAAGGTCCTTACCCCAACAGCCTGCAGCCAGTCCCGGACCGCCTGTGCCGTAAACTCTGATCCGTTATCGGACCGGATAAACTCAGGCACTCCCCGATCAACGAATAACTCCGCCAACCGGTCCAACACGTCTTGGTGATTCATCTGCCGTTTCACATCAATGGCGAGGCACTCTCTGGTGTACTCATCCAGGATCGTCAATAGCCGAAAGGCTCGCCCATCATGGGTCCGTTCATGCACGAAATCATAGCTCCAGACGTGGTTTTTGCGAGCCGCTCGTAACCGAACACAGGAACCGTCATTAAGCCACAGTCTCCTTCGTTTCGGCTGTCTGGACGGGACTTTCAGCCCTTCTTGTCTCCACAGCCTCTCCACCCGCTTAGGATTCACCTTCCACCCTTCCCCATGAAGTATCGCCGTGACCCGCCGGTAGCCATAACGCCCGTATTGCGTAGCCAACTCCACCATCCGGGCCACCAATCGGGCCTCATCATCGGGAATTTGCCTTTCCCTTCGCTGGGTCGATCGAACCTGTCCCAGCACTTGGCAGGCCCGACGTTCGGAGACTCGCTCTGCTCCTAATCGCTCTCGTACCCACATCACCGCTCGTCTCCTGTTCGCCGGGCCTAGAAGTTTCCCGAGGACACTTCCTTCAGGATCTGCTTGTCCAAAGACAGATCCGCCACCAGCTTCTTCAACCGGGTATTCTCCTTCTCCAACACCTTCAACCTCTTGGCCTGGTCCAACCGGAGCCCTCCATACTCTTTGCGCCACCGGTAGTAGGTCTGCTCGCTCACCCCCATCTGCTTCGACACCTGTCCCGCCCTCTGTCCTTGGGCCAGACCCACCTCTGCCTCACGCAGCTTCATGATGATCTGTTCTGCCCTAAACCGCTTCCCTGCCATCCTTGCCTCCTTCCTAAACCGGAAATCCTAACATTCAAACTGGACTCGTTTTAGGGGGCAAGGTCAGCCTGCACGTAGTCCCGAGGAACCCCTTTTCCCAAGGCGTAAATGACCGCCAGGAAAAGTTGGACCTTGGCATCGCCTTGATCGACTGCCATGCGGAGCCACTTGAATGCTTCTTGGTAGTCCTGAGAAACCCCTTGGCCCTTTTCGTACATGTACCTCAGGCCAAATTGGCCCCCGGCATCGCCTTGATCGGCTGCCTTGCGGTACCACTTGAATGCTTCTTGGTAGTCCTGAGGAACGCCTTCTCCCTTGTGGTACATGCCCCCCAGGAAAACTTGGGCATAGGCTAAACCTTGCTCAGCTGCCTTGCGGGTCCACTTGATTCCTTCTTGGTCATCCTGAGGAACCCCTTGGCCGTAGTGGTACCTGCCCCCCAGGAGATATTGGGCCTCGGCAAGGCCTTGATCGGCTGCCTTGTGGTACCACTTGGCTGCTTCTTGGTAGTCCTAAGGAACTCCTTGGCCCTTTTCGTACATGTACCCCAGGTCATATTGGGCCTTGGCATCGCCTTGAGTACGTATCGCGTAGTACAGTTGCTCTAGATCCTCTACCAGGAATCGAAACTTGTCGACAGTTTGAGAACAACCGCTAAACCCAAAGATCACCAGAGCCAGGAAGAAGAATAGCTTGCGTGGGGTGTGCTTCATTGCTGTTATGACCTGTTATCCGTTACTTGGGTTTCCACTCCCGAGCTAGCTGATGAGCTTCAGCGATCTCTTCCCAATCCAAACGTAGAGAGTCTCAATTCTTGATGGCCTTTTCTCTTGTCTCTCCAGTTGAGGTGCCAGTTGCCAAGTTGTACCACATGTGAGCCTGTACATACTTGGCCTGCCCCAGGTTCTGAGGAACCCCTTGGCCATTTTCGTGCGTGACTCCCAGGTTATTTTGGGCCACGGTATAGCCTTGATCGGCTGCCCTGAGACGTATCTTCCAGTCGGGTAAGCCCTGGGGACTGGTCGCCGTAAGTACCGCATCCCTGATAGTTTGGAGTGCATCTTCCACCCGAAGATCCGCCTTGTGCATCAGGAACTCGATCTCCCGACGGATGTTAGGCTTTGTCAGGTTCTCAGTGCCGATGACGCGGGCCGATGGGTAGGCTAGCAAATTGAGCGATTCGAACCATCGATCTTCTTAGCTCAGACGAGCTCAGACAATGAAGAACTGGCAGCAGCTGCAGGTTTTGGACGCATTGGGATTGATAAAGGTAAATCCCTGCTGCATGAGTGTACCCTGCCAATCCAGAGTCATTCCTTTTATGTAGAGATAGCTCTTCAAATCTACAAAGATCCGAGCACCGTGTTCCTCGAATATTTTATCCCTCGGTTTCTTCGTCGGCTTCGAAACGCACTACATACGAGAGCCCCGAGCAACCTCCCCCTCTGACCCAGAGGCGGAGCCCCCCCTCTGGACGCCCTGACTTTTCAGACCCTCTTTAATTCGATAAGCCGCCTTTGCCGTGACGCGGATCGCCATTGAACTTACCGTCTATTCATCTTCCTAAAAAGGGCCAGTGATAGACAAGATCCTCACCAGATACAATTATACACGAAGGGTCACAGCCCCGGAAAACAAGCCGATATGATGTCAGCCCGACGAGATGCTCTCACTTTCTCCGACCAGAGCCCTTCGTCGTTCTGGCGGTAGGTCGCTCGAGTCGGATGGGATCTCCGAAGGCATTGCTGCATTTGCAGGGAAAAACCCTTCTGCGGCGAATCATCAACACGCACAAACAGGCTGGCCTTTCCATCTACGTCGTACTCGGAGGACACCACCGACAGATCAAGAGGTTGATCGATTTATCCGACGTGGTGGTTGTGACCAACCCCCGGCCTCAGCGAGGACAGCTTTCTAGCCTGTAAATAGCCCCCCAGGTAATGGAGGGCTATTTGGCCTTACTGATGCATCCAGTGGATCATCTGGTGGTCCAGATCGAGGCCATTGTTTCACTGGTCCAGCCTCATCTGCGTTTTGGAGAATCCATCATCATCCCTGAAAAGGGTGAAAGGGGCGCCCAGTTCTGTTCTCCAGGCGATTCTACGCCGATCTAAAACGAGCACCTCTGAATCAGGGAGCCCGTTGGGTTCTTCACCAACATCCGGAAGCAATGATTCGAGTACCGGTTGAAGACGGGGAAATCTTGAGAAACACCAATCGCCCTCAGGACTTACCTGACAAGGTTTGACTCTTGCCGCCCGGAAACCACCGCCGACGTCCCCAAGCAACCACTCAATTCCCTTTGTGATCGCTAAGGCCAAGAAGAGGCGTTTTAGGATGGATTAACGGCGGGTTGGGCTATGAGGTGACCGATCAGACCGCAAATCCACCTTTGAGGCTGCGAACATTCTGAATCCCTTTTGCCTTAGAAACTGCGTCGCCTCCAAGATTCCTTCCCCACGTTCGCAGTAAACAATGATCTCTCGCCCTCGAGGCCAACTACTTACAATCTGCTGGCCCAGTCCGCTATCGATTTGCAGCGCGCCCTCAATCTTCCCCCTCGATTTCATAAGACTCACGCACATCAAGAGAACCAACTCTGAGTTGGCGGGTATTTGCTCTCTTGCCTCTTCCACTGTAATCTATAGCTCAACAATGGAGTCACAAATCTCAACAGATTCATCCATCTGCTCTCCACAATACTTGTCGTAGGCGCTGCGGAACATCTTCGCCAGGATCTCCACGCTTTGACCCTCGATTTGGTGTCTTCCGATCATATGTACCAGCCGACCCTCACGGGATAGGGCCGCACAGGGGGAAGAGGGAGGACATCCCACGAAGTACTGCTGCCTGGCCCGATCCACAGCATCCCCGTCATTCCCTGCAAAAGCCGTCGCCAAGTTTTCGGGGAGGATCTGATCCTGAAGCGATTCGATCAGCACAGGCCTGGCCACACCGGCTACGCATCCGCATATGGAATTAATGAACACCAAGCTTGTTTTTCCTTTTGCTCCATCAGGGCATCACGTCCTCGAGCTTCCTTAATTCCCTGAAACCTACCTGGGTGAGTTCATTACGCATGGGCTGAACCATTGAGGGATCGTACATGACAAAATCCCCCTTTTTTTTGAGTACAAGTCCAAGTTTTGCGACTTCTCTTGTGAGAGAAATACCTTTACGGAATCTCTATCTTGATATCATCGTCGTCTACAAGAACCTGATAACTGCTGACGCCTTGTGGAGCTGGTGGCCCCAACGCGTCCCCCGTACTGAGATCGAACTGGGCCCCATGCCAGGGACAGGTCACCGTAGTTGAACTCACGTCGCCCTCCGAGAGAGGTCCCCCTCTGTGAGTGCACGTGTCCCCAATGGCATAATAGGTCCCTTCGACGTTGAATAAAGCAATCTTGTGCCCACCTGCTTCGACACAGATGGATGCGCCGGGCTCCAGATCTTTCTTCTGTGCAACTTTGGTCATTTCCCCCATTTTATCCTTCTCCTTTGCTTTTAACCCAGATTCCGTATATTAACCCCAGATCCGAGTTCGCCTGGCTTCTTCATGATGCATGATCAAAGCCTATCAGCTCTCGAACCTTCAATCCACTGCTGTTTGGTCATCTTTCGGCCGAAAACGGACTCTAATTCCTGGGTTATCCAGGTTCTTTCGGCAAAATCTGATAATCGGAGACACCTCTCCAGCCGCCTTGTCAGAAACACGGACGCTAGGCTGTTCTCCATTTCAATCGCTCAATCCGAGACAACATCTTGGCCCATATCTCCTGGCGTACCGCTACCTAGGGTTGGCCTTTCCGAGGAGAACGAGCGAAAGGTGTCCGTGACTGATTCCAAAATGGACCGCCACATCCACCAAAGGGATGTTTCGCTTCCGAATTACCTTACGGAGCGGATGTTCACACGGTTTCTTCAATTCAATCATGGCGCACTGCCCCTTTTGTGGTGGGGGAAGCCATGAGCAGAGCCGTAGTCAGGGGAGATTGCGTAGAATGACTTTTAGACGGGAGTTACTTACTGATTTTTCTCCCTTGGCCCGGGGTCTCCCTCCGGGTTTTTCTTTTTGCCCAGTTTCACCTGGGCTCAACAACGGCAACAGGATACCAAACAGATACTACATATAAACCGTTGAAAGTCCAGCAGTTGATTGACTATTTGTCAAGCGTTCAAGTATTGAAGGGCAAGTGGGCCGATTATACGCACAATACCTAGGGACTGGCTTTTGTTTTCAGTGCTTGCTCTGGGATACTGTTGGGATCGAGCTGGGATAGCTGGGCCCATGGCTAGGACCTTGGGAGAGGCTAACAGGAAATAACATATAATCTATTTATTCTAAACAGGTTAGATTATGGTTGGCGTGCGGCCGAAAGACGACCACAAACCAGTGGATTCAAAGCCCGAGAACTGATAGGCTTTGGTCATTCATCAAGGGGAGGTCAGAGAGACTCAGACCCGAAGTTGATATGAGGAATGTCGGGTAAAGCCGATGCTCTGAACCAGGAACCCGGCAGGAAAAGCGTCACTAAGAACCGCAAGATTATCGGTAACGATCGGGATGAAACAAGACTTGAGAAGCAGACCAGACCCGCTTCAGCAGGTTCTCCACTATCACCAAGCCACGAAACATCACTTCCAAGGTTTTGCCAGAGGTCCAGGCTATTTGGATTGGGCCACCCAGCCGAATCCTTTTCGTCGGTATGCCGGCGCTCGGTTCGTGGTTCTGGAGAAAATGCCACCAACGGATACGCCGCTCTACGACGATGCTTTCGTTCAGGGCCGAATCCCCCCGGTTCCGACGAGTCTGCGTAGCATCTCTCAGCTGTTCTACGAGAGCTTGGCGATCTCAGCCTGGAAGAGCATTGGACAGACCAGTTGGGCCCTACGGGTCAATCCTTCCAGTGGAAATCTGCATCCGACCGAGGGTTATCTGATCTGCGGTCCCATCGAAGGCCTGTGCGATAAGCCCATGGTGTGCCATTACGCACCGAAGGAACATGGGTTGGAGGTGCGGGCAGAGTTTGAGTTGGGGCTGTGGGAAGAGCTTTGTGTTAGATTCCCCAAGGGCACATTCTTCATGGGACTCACTTCCATTCTCTGGCGAGAGGCCTGGAAGTACGGCCAGCGTGCCTATCGCTACTGCCAACACGATGCTGGTCATGCCATCGCCGCTGTCAGCATCGCCGCCGCTGGACTGGGCTGGCAGACGAGAATCCAGGACGACTTGGGCGGGGATGAGTTAGCGTTACTCATGGGCACATTTCTTGATCACGATGCGGAGCCAGAAGAGCCGGATGTGCTGATGGCGATTGGTCAGTTTGAAGGAGCAATGCATGGGGTAGGTCTGCCCGGAGATCAGGTCCTGACCTTCAACTCTCTGGACTGGCAGGGCAGTCCAAATCAACTGAGCAGGTCTCACGTTGAATGGGGTGTGGATGAAATTGCAGAAGTGGCTCGGAAACCACACGGATCTGGGCGATATAAGCAACTTCACAGTCCGCCAAAGCCGTGGTCTTTGACAACTCGTCCGGTTGCTCTGCGCAAGATGATTCGTCAGCGTCGAAGCGCAGTAGCCATGGACGGAAAGACTCGAATCTCTCGGGAAACCCTCTATTGCATGCTTCAAAAGACTTTGCCAGTCCCAGGCAATATTCCCTTCAGTACACTTCCCTGGAAGCCTCACATTCACCTGGCTATTTTTGTTCACCGAGTGGATGATCTCCCCACAGGACTTTACTTCCTGTTGCGCGACCCTTCACAGAGAAAAGCTCTGGAAGTAGCACTCTCCCTGACTGGCCCCTGGCGGCGACCCTTGGGATGTCCGGAGCAACTGGAGCTTTATTACCTCATTGAAGCGGATGCACGGGCAACCGCCCGGCAAATTTGCTGTTCCCAGGACATTGCCAGCGATAGTTGTTTCAGCCTTGGTATGATTGCTGAGTACGTTGAACCCCTGGAACTTTACGGCCCTTGGTTTTATCCTCGCCTCTTTTGGGAAGCGGGTGTCATCGGCCAAGTGCTTTATCTGGAAGCTGAAGCCGCCGGCATCCGCAGCACTGGTATCGGCTGCTACTTCGACGACTCGATGCACGAAGTCCTCGACCTAACCGACCACAAATACCAGGACCTTTACCATTTTACAATCGGCGGCCCCGTAGAGGACACGCGGCTGACCACTCTCCCGTCATATCCAGATTAGAATCCATCGGCTGACTCGCGTTGAGTCAATGGCGGGAGAAGTAATTGACGCCGGACCCTCAGGCTCAGGGACTTTCACTCTGCGCTCACCTCTCCCCCAAAGCAAGTGACAAATGAGTCCGATTTTCTGAGCCGTCTCCACAAGTGAGTCCACTCTAATAAATTATAGGTACCCTTCTCGCCTGTCTGTCAGGACGTACAAGGGGCATAGTTCGGCGCCCCCCCCATTTCGGAGGGGGGGGTAGGCATCGCCTTGCTTAGCATGCCTTCAGTATTTCTTCGTACCTGGATGGTTTCTGCTCGCGGTGTACAGTTTGTGAATAACCGCCGGACCCAAGGATCACCAGAGCCAGGAAGAAGAGCAGCGGGAGTGGGATGTGCCTCATAAGCGAACCTTCCAGCAAAGGGCAGATACTGCAGCTTAGGGTGCTTTTGCAGTTATCGTTGATGCTAGCACTGGATAGAAACACAGGCAAAGTAGAGCTCACCTCAGTCTATCCCTAGGGAAGATCTTTTCAGCCGAAATATGGGGGAAAAATTGTTCCTTAAGTCAGTTTGGAAAGGCGAGTGTTCTTCTCGAGACACACTCTCTCGGCTTGCGTCAGACAACGCTTATTGGCCTGGACGAACTCAATGACCTCCTGGGGCTCTGCTTCCTCCAGTTGGGTGGCAAGGTCGCTTATCTCGTCCTGCTCAGCTTGATGCTCCTGATGAAGTTCGTGTTGAGTCTTAGCCCTGGCGTAGGCATCGCCTAGTTTCAGCCCCCTGTCGGCTGCCCTGAGACGTATTTTCCAATCAGGTAGCAGGGGTAGACCCTGGGAAGTGGTGCCGTGAGGACTGCATCCCTGATAGTTTGGAGTGCATCTTCCACCCGCAGATCCGCCTTATACATCAGGAAGTCGATTTCCCGACGGATGTTAGGCTTTGTCAGGTTCTCACTGCCGATGACGCGGACCGATGGGTAGGAAGTCTTGTAGGACACCAAGGCGTCCTATGTGGCATTGCCCCTGTTTTCAACGTATTCACTGACGAAGTGTTGTTGTTTATTGGTAAATCGTCTCATATCCGGGCTTTAGGGATTCTCCAAATTATCTCATACTCAGGTATGTTGGCCGAGCCGATAGCCTGGATGATAGGCATAGGCATTCAATTCTGTGGTGCAAAACAAGAATGAGTGTCGATCTCTGGATAGAACCAAGAGTGTTTAAGGCCAGAATGGCGCTTACCGTATCGGGCGGGAAGATCCTGTGTCCGATTACTAGGTAGTGTCAAAGAGAACAAAAGTAAGCAGGCCAAAGCTACCCGCTGAAATAGTAGCGGTCTTTGGTGCGGATGCGCTTCCGCCCTGGGAATTATAGGCATTTTGGTTTCTAAATTCCCCAAGCGACGCAGGCGCGACCTGTTCAAGAAAACTAAGCCGAGTAGTGCCATGAGGATGTTCAACATCTGTCCAGTCCCGATGCCGATTCGGTGAGTCGGATAGTCCCGGAAGACGTCGATAAAAATCCGTAGAAATGCGTACCAGAAAACAAAACGGGCCGTGGTAGCTCCAGGAGTAGGGTTTGTTTTCCGTACCCAGAACAGAAACGGAACCAACATGAGATTTTTTGCGCTGTCGTAGAGCACGACTGGATGGCGGATTCCTTCCACGTCGGGAAACACCACGCCCCACGGTAAATCGGTGATACTGCCCACAATCTGTCCGTCGATGAAGTTTCCAATGCGGCCAGCTCCCAGGAGAAATGCCCCAGGAATAACAAGTGCATCCGCAAGGGTAAGTAAAGGTTTCTTGAATAGGATGGCAAAGGCGCAAGCGCCTCCAGCTGTACCCAATATAACTCCATGGGAAGCCATACCTCCAAGCCAATAGGCGGGTATTAAGTAGGGATGCTGGCTATAGAAGGGCCATCCGTCGAATACCACTTCGACGAAACGGCCGCCCACTAATACCCCAACCATGATGAAGAGGCTTAGACTGTAGATATCACAGAGCGTCAGTGCGAGCCGGTGCCGCTGACCTCTCAGGAAGAGATGTAAGTGCAGAAACCCCAGGGTGTAGCCGAGGCCATACCACCAAAGGTACAGACCACAAACTTTTCCCAGGATAGGATCGATATTATGTACGTAAGGTCCCAGCAAAGGAAGTAGGCTACACATGGACCGTGAGTGAATTATAGCAGTTTAGCAGGCAGTGTAGAACACTTGGGTGAGCATGGGGAGAACGTTTCTATACAATGCTCCTTAGCCAACTGGGCCTATGAAATAGTCCATTCTGAGCCATCTGGTGAGGTAGTGGGACACATGAAAGGCCCTGAGTAACCTTTTGAAGCATGAATTTAAGCTTCGGTTGATCCTTCGATAACCCTTCTGTGTCCAGCTCTTCATGAACCGCTTAGGACCACCACAGAGACCAAAGTCAGGACCACACTTCCAGACTCGTAAGAACTCAAATCACCCGCTTCCTTACTCCAGCAAATGTCCTGATCTCGTCGGCTTAAAGTTCATGTAGAATAAAACCTCGACGCATCTGACGGTTAAACTCCTGTGCATAGGTGAATGCAGATTCAAGCCAGCCGGACACTATCCCCCAGGCCATCCGCGTGATGCAAGCCATAGCTGAGATCCCCACACCATGGACACACATGCAGACGACTTTCATCGAACGAAGACACTGTTGTATGTACAGTTGCTTGCACTAATTCCCTTCCCCTACCTCCAGCAACAATCACTCGGTTTGTTTCCGTTTTGTTTCCCTTTCAGGCAGTCTTCCCTTCCGGTGACCATCTTCAAGCACTCGTAGAATCTTTTTGGCCGAGTGTTTGGGTGAAAATTGAGCGTAGTGCTTCTCAGTGGTGGAAACGCTGGCGTGACCCAGGACCTGCTGGATATCGTGCATTTCAGCTCCATCCTCCGCAAAGCCAATTGCGTAATGGCGACGCAGGTTCTTGACCTGAATTTCCGGTAAGCCCAGCCGTGCTCTGACCTTCTCCCAGGGTTTTCAACAGTCATACCACCGGGTCTTGCTTCTCAGGCTGTAGAACACGTAGGGGCAATCTTGATTGGCTCGAGTTGATTAATGTGTTGAAGAGAAACTTCCGTCAGCGGGACATACCAGTATTTCCTCGACTTCGTGTCATCGCTGAAGACAACTAATCTGGACTCCTCGTGGATTTACCAGTGTTTTCTGGACGAGAGCAGCTGGTGTGGGGTGTGCTGCATTGTTCTTATGACACAAGTAAACAAATGCTGTCCAGTCTGGAATCGATTGATAGCAAGACTCTTCGCATGGTGAGCCTGATGAAGGTAGCTTCTGTAATAGCAAAACTGCATTTGTTCTCAAGCAGAGCTTTCCGACGCTAAGGCTTAACTTGAACAGCGCCTTCGATCAAGAAGGAGCCAGCCGCTTGGGGTGAACGGGACCCGGCGTTTTAAAGCGGTTCCGTAGTTTGACACTCCGGAAGGCAGGGCTATAGCAGCCAACAGGATGATTTCAAAACGAATCGTCGTGCAGATAGACGTCTAGCTTGAGTCGGTCAGTTGTATCGACAAAGGCTAGCAAGCGGCTCATGGGATGCCTACCTCTCGGCCCTCGATGATACTTGGTCAGAGCTGCTATTTGAAAGAAGGTGACCCCCCATCTCGGCACTGTTAAGTTAATCTCAGTCGAGCGATTCTGACCCACACGTATACCCGCCCCCTCTTTTTTTCAGCATGCACATGTCGTCTCTCTCCAGTCAGCGAATGCTCGGGCTCGGAGGAGTCGATGGTGAACTGCTTTGAGGTGGTGACGACCAACTCGGAACAGATTCTGAATCGGACCGTGAACAGAGAAAAAGCTTTGAACTTGGGCCATGGATTTGAATTGTCGCATCTGGTGTTCCTGTGCCCGGTGTGTTGATGGGAGACTTCGACGCGGTTGTTCTCGTATTTCCCGGTCCGATGAATCACGGAAGGAAAGACCTCACGATGAGCTGCTGGATAGCTTCGAAGCTTGTCGGTGATGAGTTGTCAGGAAGGCTGTTTCTGATGTTTCGACATCCTGCGGAGAAGCGCTTAGCAGCTCGTCTATCTCTATGCTTTGTGACCAGAATATCGATCACATCTTTGTCCTGGTCAACGGCGCGCCAGAGATAGTGACGCTGGCCTCGGATCGTGACGAACAACTCATCCACGTGCCAGGTGTCTTCCAGACGACTTTGTTTCCGTCGAAGGGATCGTGCGTAGACCGGACCGAATTTCAAACACCAGTATCGGATAGCTTCGTACGAAACGATGATGCCACGCTCAGCAAGCAGGTCTTCAACGTCTCGAAAACTCAGCGTGAAGCGATGCTAAAACCAGACGCCGTGAGCGATGATTCCCGGTGGGAAACGGTGACCCCTGTAAGCTAATTTCATGGGTCGATTATCGCTGAGGTCGCCTTAACTTGACAGTAGTACAGCCGATCCTGATCTCTTCAAAAAAGTGCGTCCCGAGTGGAGCAAACTGTCCTTTTCACTGGTTTTTTCTTTTGGATCATTGTGTGGTTCCCTATGATAAAGGTCGGCCGATGTGATTCCCCAATTCCATTTTGATTCAAGAGCCTTGCCGTAAATCTTGGCCAGGTGTCGAAGCTCGACCGGGTTGATTATCCTCTCCCCGGATTCAGACCTGGAGACGAAGGACTGGGTTTATCTAGGTGCTTAGCCACGTCTCATTGGAATTTCCGTGCCGACTTTGCGGGCCGGATGTCTTTTGGAGAGACTGGGGAAATGCTGGTCCCAACACTGTTCAGTGGCAGCAGGGGGGAGGAACTAAATCCCGCTTCATTTTGGTTGGAGCTGACACAGGATGACAAAATCCTCACCCGCTTCGACCTTGACTTTCTTTTCCCAACCCTCGTAACCCCTCTTAGAAATCTTAATCTTGTACTCGCCGGGCTGGAGCCTCTTAGTTCTAGGTGTCGAACCAGCGTAAGCACCGTCGATCTCAACGTCTGCGCCGGGCGGATCTGACTTGATTTCTAAGACCGCAGCATTACTGTTGACCACTGGATCTCTCGTGGCAATGCCCTCTTCCTTGTCCGCAATCCCCTCTTGGTCAAACTTCATGGTCACGTTGGAAACCGCTTCAAGACTCCTCAGCAGGCCTTCTGTAGTTACTCTTATGTAGTTTGAGTTCGATGGCGCCGACCAGGTGTTTGCCGTCATCGAAGCTGATCGTTAGATAGTGTTTATTGCCTTTCGTGAACAGTAGCGGCAGCAGGATTGGAAAAAACGGGGCTAAGAAACTAGTTAACTTGATGCGTCGCCCCGAAACACGGCTATAGAAAAGATCAGTGACTGCCCTGGACGGGATCGAGAAGTACGTGAATCTCTTCCCGGATAATGTGCGGGGCGGCCTCCTATTCACCAATTGGATTCTCTCTGGAGTGACATTGAGTCTTCCCTTGACGCCTTGTTTTGCCCTTCCAAATGTCGTTCTAAGCTCCACCTTGTCGAATTGCAATTCAACTTCTTCGGCAAAGATAGAGCCAACCAGTGCGATAGACAGTATCAGCCTGATACATGTCCTGAGCATAGGTACCTCTCCCATTGATTAGATCATGATGAGCAAAATCTCAGTATTAATCAACATTCCCCGTATCAACTCTGGTCATGGCTGCCGTGTTCCTTGTGAATCCGTCCAAGCGGCTCGTGCTTGCCACCTTCTTGTCGAGCATAGCAGTGACCTACTGCGTCAATGTTATTTTTGAGACAATGAACTACTTTGTGCGTTCGAGCTGGGTGATTGTACTCACGTTTGCCATGGTAGCCATCCCTACCGTCCTCAAGAATGGATGGCGAATACCATTAAACGAGCTACTCCTCCTTTCAAGCCGAAGCGCAGTCCGATTTGGCACGGCCTTACTGGCATCGCTGGTTTTATGCCATGTCATCTTTCACTGAGAGTGTGGACCCGAGATGACATAGGGTGTCAAAGTCGTGCTTTAATTGCCGCGGTCATTTCCCGCAATTCAGGGAATATTCGCGTTCTCGCTTGTTGCTCAGCCTCTTATCGATGTCGAAAGACGATGCGCCCGATTTCGGCAAGGTAGGAGCTCTCGGTCCAAGACTCCAGGTGCGCGCAAAAGGTTTTATAGGCCAGCCAAAACTCCTCCTCACCATAGAATGAAAAAGTCGAGTATTTGCGTTGGCAAGCAAAGTGCTGAAGATGATCGGGGCAAAATGGCTTCTCGAACACAAGTTCATCCAAGGACTCCAGTCGCAAGTCTGGATATTCTCTATCGAGTCTTTCGAAATCCTTTGGGCTATACAGGCGGGTTTCCTTCTCAGTGAAATTGGGGAAGAGCTGCCCCCAAATGGAGCGGGCATTGTGTTTCTGAAAGCGAGTGTAAACAACGTAGCTACCCCCTGGCCTCAACACTCGATTCACCTCTTGGAAATGGGCCTGAAGGTCGAAATGGTGGATGGCATTGGTTGAAAACATGACCGGGATAATGTTCTCAGGCAGGGGCAGTTGCTCGGCCAAGCCCAGAACTCCGTGAAAGGAACAGGCTTGCTGCTTGGCTTTGGAGATTGCTTGAGCCAACATGTGGGGGTTTTGATCTAAACCGATAACATGAAAACCTTCCTTGGCCAGCCTCAAACTGAACAGACCCGTACCCGTCGCCACATCCATCACCACCCGCGTGTCGGAGTCAATAGAACGAATCGTGTGCAGCAGTGAAGGCCATATCTCGATTCCACGGATATCCTCATAATCCTGTGCAATGCCGTCAAAATAACTTATCTGGTCCCCTGTGGTTTCCGAAAAGGTAATTTTACACCCCCCCCCTTTTTAAGTTTTCTTCTCGGCACTGTCAAGTTAATCTCTGAGCCAAACGTATGTCCACCCCCTCTTTTTTTTCACCATGCACATGTCGTCTCTTCTCCAGTCAGCGAATGCTCGGGCTCGCAGGAGTCGATGGTGAACTGTTTTGAGGTGGTGACGACCAACTCGGAACAGATTCTGAATCGGACCGTGAACAGAGAGAAAGCTTTGAACTTGGGCCATGGATTTGAATTGTCGCATTTCTGTGCCTGGTGTGTTGATGGGAGACTTCGACGCGGTTATTCTCGTATTTCCAGGTCCGATGAATCACGGAAGGAAAGACCTCACGATGAGCTGCTGGATAGCTTCGAAGCTTGTCAGTGATGAGTTGTCAGGAAGGCTTTTTCTGATGTTTCGACATCCTGCGGAGAAGCGCTTAGCAGCTCGTCTATCTCTATGCTTTGTGACCAGAATATCGATCACATTTTTGTCCTGGTCAACGGCGCGCCAGAGATAGTGACGCTGACCTCGGATCGTGACGAACAACTCATTCACGTGACCTTGCCCCCTAAAACGAGTCCAGTTTGAATGTTAGGATTTCCGGTTTAGGAAGGAGGCGAGGATGGCAGGGAAGCGGTTTAGGGCAGAACAGATCATCATGAAGCTGCGTGAGGCAGAGGTGGGTCTGGCCCAAGGACAGAGGGCGGGACAGGTGTCGAAGCAGATGGGGGTGAGCGAGCAGACCTACTACCGGTGGCGCAAAGAGTATGGAGGGCTCCGGTTGGACCAGGCCAAGAGGTTGAAGGTGTTGGAGAAGGAGAATACCCGGTTGAAGAAGCTGGTGGCGGATCTGTCTTTGGACAAGCAGATCCTGAAGGAAGTGTCCTCGGGAAACTTCTAGGCCCGGCGAACAGGAGACGAGCGGTGATGTGGGTACGAGAGCGATTAGGAGCAGAGCGAGTCTCCGAACGTCGGGCCTGCCAAGTGCTGGGACAGGTTCGATCGACCCAGCGAAGGGAAAGGAAAATTCCCGATGATGAGGCCCGATTGGTGGCCCGGATGGTGGAGTTGGCTACGCAATACGGGCGTTATGGCTACCGGCGGGTCACGGCGATACTTCATGGGGAAGGGTGGAAGGTGAATCCTAAGCGGGTGGAGAGGCTGTGGAGACAAGAAGGGCTGAAAGTCCCGTCCAGACAGCCGAAACGAAGGAGACTGTGGCTTAATGACGGTTCCTGTGTTCGGTTACGAGCGGCTCGCAAAAACCACGTCTGGAGCTATGATTTCGTGCATGAACGGACCCATGATGGGCGAGCCTTTCGGCTATTGACGATCCTGGATGAGTACACCAGAGAGTGCCTCGCCATTGATGTGAAACGGCAGATGAATCACCAAGACGTGTTGGACCGGTTGGCGGAGTTATTCGTTGATCGGGGAGTGCCTGAATTTATCCGGTCCGATAACGGATCAGAGTTTACGGCACAGGCGGTCCGGGACTGGCTGCAGGCTGTCGGGGTAAGGACCTTGTACATCGAGCCGGGCAGCCCCTGGGAGAATGGGTACATTGAGAGTTTCAACGGGAAACTACGGGATGAGCTGCTGAACATGGAGATCTTCGACACGCTTGGGGAAGCCAAGGTGTTGGTAGAACGCTGGCGAAGGGATTACAATCAGATCCGGCCTCACAGCGCCTTGGCCTATCGGCCGCCGGCACCAGAGGCCAAACTACCTAGGTCTCAGGAGTTCAGTTCTATCCCGTGCAGGGCACTTCAAATGGCTCCGAGTCTAACTTAGAGGGTGGACTCGTTCGTGGGGGCAGGTCACACGTGCCAGATGTTTTCCAGACGACTTTGTTTCCGTCGGAGGGATCGTGCGTAGACCGGATCGAATTTCAAACACCAGTATCGGATAGCTTCGTACGAAACGATGATGCCACGCGCAGACATCTGATCGCGAAGAGCCTTCAGCATATCCGAAACTTCCGATCACGGTTTCATGGCCGCATTGTCTCACATTGACCAATGAGCTGCACAGGGTCTTTCATGCCATGTGCTCATGTAATTATCTCAATAGATGAAGAGTTGTCGGGGAGATCGTGACGGGGTTAGAATGATCCTGCAAAACCTCTCAGTCCGGAAAGACGAAATGGGCCGAATGCGCCTCGCCAAAGACAGTATCCCAAGCCTCCTCGAACAGATCGACCGGCTGCGAGTGGAGTAGAGAAAACTACGACAGCGGTTAGTTGACAGTGCGTCCTTGCAAATTCTCTAATCTGAGCAGTATCTTTTGCACGAAATCTAGCAAATGACGACTCGAGACGAGATTCAATCGCTGATGAAACGGGTGTTTCGCTGGCAGTTGGCCCATCTTCGTCACCGGTCCAACGATTGGACAAACGGTGCGTTTTACGCCGGCGTGATGGCTGCTTATGGGGCAATTAGTTACACCGAGTTTCTCGACGCGGCCAGGAGTGTTGGTGTACGTAATAACTGGCAACCAGGTCCGAGAAAACGCTTCGCCGATGATCACTGCATCGCTCAAACCTACTTGGAGATGTATCTGCTAGAGCGAAACCCTGCCATGTTGCGGCCGATCCGCGATCTCTATGATCAAATCATTCCTTCCTCGACGAACGAGTTGCTGACCTGGCAAGACGAGGTTTGGCTCCGCGAATGGGCGTGGTGCGACGCACTCTTCATGGCGCCGCCTGTTCTCGCCCTGCTATACAAGGCTTCCGCCGATAGAAAGTACCTCGAATTCATGACCGAACGCTGGTGGAAAACCACCGATTTTCTCTACGACAAAGGAGAGCACCTTTTCTACCGAGACAGCCGCTATTTCTCTCGGCGTGAACCAAATGGAGAGAAGGTCTTCTGGGGCCGTGGCAATGGCTGGGTCATGGCGGGACTAGTGAGAGTTCTTAAACACCTTCCGGAAAACCATCTGGATCGACACAGATATATTCAGCTCTTCAGAGAGATAGCGGCTAGGCTAGTTTGCCTTCAGCACCACGATGGGTTCTGGACCACAAGCCTGCTCGACCCTGAGTCCTTTCCAGGAAACGAAGCGAGTGCCACGGGACTCATCTGCTATGCACTGGCTTGGGGTGTCAGGTGCGGAATTCTTACCAACAGATACAACGCCGCAGTGAAACAATCATGGGGGGCACTGGTCAGTTGTGTCGCTAGGTCAGGCCGAGTGGGCCGCGTTCAGGCGCCCGGAGCACAACCCGTGAGAGCACTTGTGGACAGCTGGGAGGTGTATGGAGCTGGGGCTTTCCTCTTAGCCGGATCGCAACTTTATTCCCTGGCTTCAGCGTAACATGTGCTAATCGATGTTTGGAGGCAATACCGGAAGCTGTGGAATCAGCGAGCCATCTGGAACGCCTTTTTTTTAGACACAGATGCCTTGCATTCAGCAAGATCAAAAGGGTCGTCTCATTAGCGCCTTGCAAATAGATTGTTCGCCAACCTGGCCGGCGATGTCGAAGATGTCCTTTGCCGCAAATGTGAGTCCCGCCAGCGGTCCAGGTGAAACCAGGCACACCAATGTTTTTGTACCACCCTTGCGGCTGTCAATTTTCACTGTCATGCCACCGGCTATAGGAGGCTACATTGTCAGGTGTCGGGTCACTTTCGACCCAGGAAGACGACGTCATGCCATCAGCTCGAGTGGCATCGAGGCGAACTCTATACCGAGAGTCGGTTTCATTGTCACCAATATGAGTGTACAAGCCCGAGGGGTGGTGCACTTTTACAACGGTCGTGGTACGGCTGAGCAGTGGATCAAGGAAGGCAAGTACGCCTTGAACTGGACGCGACTGTCCTGCCAACGTTTTGTCTCGAGCCAGGTGAGGTTGGCTCTATTTGTTTTGGCTTACAACCTGGGCAATTTTCTACGGCGGCTGGTTCTTCCCGGAAGAATCAAGCATTGGTCCCTTCGCACCCTATTGACCAAACTGATCAAGATCGGAGCGAAGGTAGTCCGGCGTAGCCGAATCGTGACGTTTCAGATGGCAGAAGTCGCGGTAAGCAAGGAGACATGGGCCGAGATTCTGTCCCGGATTGACCGCTTGAGATGGAGAACCGCCTAGCGCCAAGTATTTCTGATCAAGCGACTGTAGAGGTGTCTCTGCTGATCAGGTTTTGCCCACAGTATCTGGATATAACCCAAGGATTAGAGACCTTCTTTGGCCAAGACAAGGGGAAGAACGCTTGCACCAACGTCGGGATATTGGTAGATTTCGACCATTCCTCACGACGAGGTCAGAGGACCTCGGATCCAAAGTTGATATGGGGAATGTCGGATTAATTAGGTTTGCGGCAGTGTTTTTCATCCTGTATAGCCTACCCCTGCAAGGGGAGGATTTCTCCCGTTACAATCAAGTTGCGCAGTATGACAAGTATTTTTCCAAGTATTCCAAACGCAGTTTTGGGCCAGCCTTCGACTGGCGGCATTTCAAGGCTCAGGCGGTGGCGGAATCGGGTTTAAGGAAAGATGCTCGATCGCAAGCGGGTGCAGTGGGGCTGATGCAGATCATGCCTGACACCTATGAAGAGATAGTGAAGCAGAATCGCCATGTCAAAGGCAGTGGCAAAGAACCTAAGTGGAGTATTGCCGCAGGCATTGATTACAATCGTTCCATCTGGCTTCTATTCAAGGAAAAGCGGCCATTTCAGGACCGTTTGGACTTTATGTTTGGCGCTTACAACGCTGGCAAAGGGAATATCTTTCAAGCACAACGTCGTGCTAAAAGAAAAGGCCTAGATCCCAATCGTTGGCGTACCATGGAATCAATTCTGCCATCGGTCACCGGAAGACATAGCAAGGAAACGATCAATTATGTGGGCAAAATCAAAAAAATAAAAGAGGTACTGAATTGAGGTCTATATGGAACTGGAGATTGTTATTGCCAATTTCTTATACGCATTAGTGGGGGCATTGTTCAGCATTTCCCTTATGTTGATAGGCTATAAATTGTTGGATTGGATCACGCCATTTGATACGTCCAAACAATTGTCCAATGGTAACGTGGCGGTGGGTATCGTAGTCGGTTCTATGTTTGTCAGTCTTGGATTGGCTGTTGGTCTGGTGGTTGGGTTAGGCTTGAATTAGAAGAATGTACTCTACCCTTCCTTGGCCAAGGCACCCCTTATCATGAATATCTGCCCATAGGCTTGAGGGCGTTGCCGCCCCTCCTCGCTGAGTTTCCTACGGCTTCCTATCTCTGACTCCGAGCCCTATCTCTATGCCCTATAGATGCCTGACGGTGCCCAAATCACTATTGCTGATTCGTCCACACCCGGACTGCATCCAACCAAGCGCTGACTGATCCGTTCTGACCAGTAGAGTGGTTTAACGGTTTACAAGAAAGGGACTGACGAAGGTCAGTGAACTAGAATAGTGAACACAACCGGTATTCTTCTCGGCACTCTGGGGCCTACCCTACCTCGGGAAAGACCTTGGCTTGAACAATGGAACATCCCAGCGACCGAATTCAGCGGATGAGGTAACATAATCACTGAGAGTAATTTAACTCCTTGGTTTTATCCAGGTGGCTTTGCACCGTGTAGTAATTGGATGGTTTTTGTACCCATTTCCTGTACTTTGATCAAATATGTTTCCACTTCTACGGCGTCATCCCACAGTCTATTTAAATCTTCAACTAGAGCCTCTTCTTCCGTGTATATTTGTTCCGAGGTGAAGGTCAACTTGTCATGGTGTTTCAAAACAAGATCATAAAATGCACTCAAGACGACCACATATTTTTGTTCGAATACTTCAGTGTATCGAAGCAGTATACCGCCCAATCTTCCTTTCTTTTGTTCTTCTACTCCAGTTCCAGTTCGGTTTCTAGTTGTTCTCAACAAAACATCCATTTTGTCATAATACCGTTTTCTTGGCTTCCCGATAGTTTCTTAGATTGCTTTTAAGGGCTAACACATTGCTCTTAAGACTTAGTTCATCAAAAGTTGGAAACTCGATGGGTCCTATCTCTGCAATTTCTTTGTTAATGTCAGAAGTGAGTTTATTCAATTCCTGCAGATATTTGCCCATTATGGATTGGAATTTTTTTGAGCGGAATCGGGTTCAAATTTCCCACTTGTCATGAAACTATTTAGACTGTTAATTAAATAATCTACATCTTGGTCCGCTAGTTTTCTCTCTGAAGTCTTTTGTGGGTTTGTAGAGTCTTGGCCAGCCGCAGCGAGAGATAAGGGGCCTAAGAAACCAAAAATTCCAAGAAACAATACAAGGGTAGATCGCCAGAATTTAGGTCTTACTTCGGATTGCTCATTTTCGGTCTGTTATCCATTTTTCGTAGATTATCCCGCTGGAAGATCATGGATTATGGATAGCTTCCATATAGCACCGGGGAAAAGGCCGGTCCACAACTTTTGGGAGAAACGCAATGGGCAAACAGAGATTGCTCGATCAGGTTCGAAACCTCATCCAGCTCCGACGCATGAGCCCGGCGAACCGCCAAGGCATACGTCCACTGGATCAAACGCTTTATCTATTTTCATGACAAGAGACACCCCTGCGAACTCGGAGCGGAGGAGATTGCTGCGTTTCTATCCCATCTGGCTGTGGACCAGCGGGTGGCTCCCTCCACACAGAATCAAGCCCTCAACGCCCTGGATTTTCTGTACAAACAGGTCTTGAGGCAGGAACCTGGAGATTTCACCCAGTTCATCCGGGCGAAGCGTCCCAATCGCTTGCCAGTGGTCTTGACGAGAGCAGAGGTGGAACGGATCCTGGCTCAGCTGGAAGGACTCCATCGGGTAATGGCTGGGCTTCTATACGGATCCGGCCTTCGAGTGCTGGAGTGAGCTCGTTTGCGGATCAAGGATATCGAATTCGTCGAGAGGAAGGCCGTAGTCGACGTTCTCGGTGAGCTCCAACTCCAAGGCGTCGACCTGCCGTTGGTACACTCGGTGTACGCGGTTGGGAGACAGGATGGCCCAGAGCGTGTTTCAGAAGAAGCGGCGCGATCGCCACAAGACCCTGGGGACTAACCATAGGATTCGCAATCCCGCCCAGGGCGGTCTCGTGGCCACGCGGTACCGCTTCGCGTCGACGTTGGCCAGGATCTCCGTCATCAGGGCGTCGTTGGCGGCGTTCCCCTTCGACATTTTCTTTGGACTCGCCAGCCACATCATGTTGGAGAGGTTCATGTACATTCGACCGCCCGTAAAGAACGATAGACTCTTCTCAGGGGAAGCGTCATGCTTCAAGGGGCCGACCAACGACTCGTTGATGCTCGAGGCGATCTCCTCCATCCCTTTGGCATGACAGACGTGGACGATGATATCCGTGGCGTGTTGGCAGGAACGAAGGAGGGGGCGTATAACATGACCCGTGTTTCCCCACGGTGGTTCAGCGCCGTTGCCCACTCACCAGACATAGGTATCGACCTGCGTGCCGAACGTCGGTGTGGTTCGCGCATCAATGAACGACTGCTCGTCTGTGATTTTGTACTCCTTGACACGGGTGAACTGTTGGTCAGAATCGTCGTTGTAGATGATCCGGCGCTTGCGGTCTTTTTCGAACAGTGTGTTCTCCTTCTTTATCCAAACCCTGCGCCTTGATCGCCAGTGACCCCGTGAGTGTCGCAGCAGTTGACGCAGTGAGAAATTTACGTCGCGTCATCGACCTATCCAGCACGACTCTCATTCTTTCGTTTGGGCGAACCTCCCAAAAAAGGGAAGATACTGCAGCTTAGGGTGCTTTGTAGTTACCAATAATGCTAGCGCTAGACAGAAATACAGGCAAAGTAGAGCTCACCTCAGGCTATCCCTAGAGAAGGGCGATTTTCCGAAAAGTCTGATGGTCCAACGACATCACCGGCTGGTAAACACTGTCCGTCTACTTTGACTACGCTCTATAAATGCATTTAAGATCGGGTTTAATTACTTCTAATAAGACGTATCTCACTTAACAATCTATGGGTTTGTGGTTTTATGGCTGGCCGGTGCACTTGGCAACCTGTGAGCTGCTCGTCATATGCTTAATGGCCATTTTGATTGGCTAGTACCTGATCGTACGGTGGCTAGCCTAACCGGGCTAGGATGACTAGGAGACTCGAATGAGAATGAACCTAATAAAGATGGTCAGCGGAAGAGCTGCACGGCTATTAGCTTTGGCCCTGCTGCTTGATTCAGCTTGGCTCGTTTGTGCTCAAGACGGACTGTAGATAGGCACCATCAGCGAGGAAAACCAACAAATGAACAGGGTCAGTTTCCGAGTATTGTTAGAAGAGATACAAACGCGGTTGAAACAGCTTGGCTTTTCAGACGATGGGCAACGGAAGGATCTTAGACTTTTTTACGAAGGTTAGTGGCCAATCGGAATAATCACCGCAACAATCGCTTGACCTTCTGAAACTACCTTTTCGGTCCCATCGGTGGACTGGCCCATGGACTTCTAGGGCCTACTCGTGATGTGCATTTGGGGGGTTTTTTGGTTACCATAGCTTAGACGCGTTCAGCGTAGTCTGTGATTTATCGCCAGCGTTTTTATATTGGCGACGTCATGTCCTATAGGAGCCCGTCTACTCAATAGTTGGGCGGCTCGAACGAGAGTGCACACGAGCACTGTGCGTGCACCAAGAATGAGAGGACTCAATGCAGGATTCGGTCGAGCGGCTTACATCCTTGATTCGCAACTCGCAAATGCTACGTCTCTTGCTGGTAGGGTTCCTAGCGGTACTGCTCCAGATTCCGATCGTGATGATTGCCGGGCTCGTTTCGGAGCGCCAAGGGAGGCGTCAAGAGGCGGTGGCCGAGGTTTCTTCGAAGTGGGGAAACGCCCAGATCATCACCGGTCCTGCGCTCGTCGTTCCCTACACCTATCGTGGGACCGAATTCGCGACGGGCGGCCAAGAAATCACTCGTTCCGAGACTCGGAGCGCGATCTTTTTACCAGAGAAGCTCCACACTCGTGGCTCGATCGACAGCGAGATTCGCAATCGAGGGATTTTCTCAGTCCCGGTCTACAGGCTCGGCCTCACGGTTGAAGGCGAGTTTGCACGTCCCAGCTTCTCCGAGCTGGGTGTCGAACCTTCGACGATAGGTTGGGATCGAGCGTATCTCGCGGTCGGCATATCCGACACGCGTGCAATCCAGGAGGAGACCGCTGTGTCGTGGAACGACCAAAAGGTGTCGTTCCTTCCGGGAACCGGAGCTTTCACAGACGGGGGCATGGGTATCCACGCAGTAGTTGGCGTGGCGGACGCAATGCAACGGTTCAAATTCTCCTTCCCACTCTTGCTGAATGGCAGCCTCAGTATCTACCTCACTCCCTTCGGGCAGCACAGTGTCGTCGAGCTCCAGTCGGACTACAGCCATCCAAGCTTCCATGGTAACTGGCTTCCGGTCGAGCGCTCCGTATCGGCCGATACCTTCCAAGCTAAGTGGTCTATCCCGTTTCTCGGCCGGAGCTACCCGCAGGCGTGGAGAGCTGGGGCTGAGATGGGCGAAGCCATCGACGGCTCACGCTTCGGCGTTGAGCTTGTGAATCTGGTTGACCACTATCGCATGGCGGAGCGCAGCGTGAAGTACGCCGGCCTTTTTATCCTTCTTACCTTCGCCACTGTCTGGCTAATTGAAGTCCTGGCCGGCGTTCGCGTCCATCCGATCCAATACCTCATACTCGGTGGCGCGCTCTGTCTCTTCTACCTGCTGGAGCTCTCACTGTCAGAGCACGTAGGTTTCCCACTCGCCTATGCGATGGCGAGCATTTCGGTTATCGGAATGGTGACCGCATACTCGTCCGCAGTACTGCACCGGATGAGGCTCGCCTTGCTTGTCACAGCTGGCGTTGCCCTCCTTTACGTCTACCTCTACATTCTCCTCATGAATGAGGACTTTGCCCTCCTCATCGGATCGGTCGGCCTCTTCGCTATCCTCGCGGTGATCATGTACGTCACACGGCGGGTGGACTGGTACTCGGTAGGTGCTCGGCCTCCGGCGTTATCCGGGTCTTCGTAGTGGAAGATGAGGATGAGATCGGCCTGACCTTGCCCCCTAAAACGAGTCCAAGTTGAATGTTGGGATTTCGGTTTAGGAAGGAGGCAAGGATGGCAGGGAAGCGGTTTAGGGCAGAACAGATCATCATGAAGCTGCGTGAGGCAGAGGTGGGTCTGGCCCAAGGACAGAGGGTGGGACAGGTGTCGAAGCAGATGGGGGTGAGCGAGCAGACCTACTACCGGTGGCGCAAAGAGTATGGAGGGCTCCGGTTGGACCAGGCCAAGAGGTTGAAGGTGTTGGAGAAGGAGAATACCCGGTTGAAGAAGCTGGTGGCGGATCTGTCTTTGGACAAGCAGATCCTGAAGGAAGTGTCCTCGGGAAACTTCTAGGCCCGGCGAACAGGAGACGAGCGGTGATGTGGGTACGAGAGCGATTAGGAGCAGAGCGAGTCTCCGAACGTCGGGCCTGCCAAGTGCTGGGACAGGTTCGATCGACCCAGCGAAGGGAAAGGCAAATTCCCGATGATGAGGCCCGATTGGTGGCCAGGATGGTGGAGTTGGCTACGCAATACGGGCGTTATGGCTACCGGCGGGTCACGGCGATACTTCATGGGGAAGGGTGGAAGGTGAATCCTAAGCGGGTGGAGAGGCTGTGGAGACAAGAAGGGCTGAAAGTCCCGTCCAGACAGCCGAAACGAAGGAGACTGTGGCTTAATGACGGTTCCTGTGTTCGGTTACGAGCGGCTCGCAAAAACCACGTCTGGAGCTATGATTTCGTGCATGAACGGACCCATGATGGGCGAGCCTTTCGGCTATTGACGATCCTGGATGAGTACACCAGAGAGTGCCTCGCCATTGATGTGAAACGGCAGATGAATCACCAAGACGTGTTGGACCGGTTGGCGGAGTTATTCGTTGATCGGGGAGTGCCTGAGTTTATCCGGTCCGATAACGGATCAGAGTTTACGGCACAGGCGGTCCGGGACTGGCTGCAGGCTGTTGGGGTAAGGACCTTGTACATCGAGCCGGGCAGCCCCTGGGAGAATGGGTACATTGAGAGTTTCAACGGGAAACTACGGGATGAGCTGCTGAACATGGAGATCTTCGACACGCTTGGGGAAGCCAAGGTGTTGGTAGAACGCTGGCGAAGGGATTACAATCAGATCCGGCCTCACAGCGCCTTGGCCTATCGGCCGCCGGCGCCAGAGGCCAAACTACCTAGGTCTCAGGAGTTCAGTTCTATCCCGTGCAGGGCACTTCAAATGGCTCCGATTCTAGCTTAGAGGGTGGACTCGTTCGTGGGGGCAGGTCACGAAACGGCCGCAGGGGCGAGGACTACCAGGACTGGCGCAAGTGGACCTGGTCGCTGCCCTACGAGCCGCACCCGGAGTACAGCCGCTTCAAGGGGTTGCTCTACGGATCCATCGACCCCAAGATGAAAGAGTTTTTCCCCCCCGATGTACCGGCCAGCATTCGGCTGGACGAGGTGGACTGGGGCGGGGTACTGGTCAACGGCATTCCTCCCCTGGACCACCCCCACCATATCCTAGCCTTGGAGGCGGATTTTATGGAGGGATCCCACGTGGTCTTCGGCGTGGTGATCAACGGCCAAGCCCGGGCCTATCCCAAGCGGATCATTGCCTGGCACGAGATGGTTCTGGACCGACTGGGCGGTGTTGAACTCGCCCTGGTGTACTGTACCCTGTGTGGAACCGCCATTCCCTATGAGAGTGAGGTGGGAGGACAGAAGCGCACCTTCGGCACCAGCGGATTTCTGTACCAATCGAACAAATTGATGTTCGATCACGAATCCAAGAGTCTGTGGTCTACGCTGGAAGGCAAGCCGGTAGTCGGCCCGCTGGTGGGGTCGGGATTGCGGCTTCGCTTTCGTCCCATCGTCACCACCCGCTGGGAGGAGTGGAAAAAAGATCATCCCGATACCACGGTGCTGTCGCTGGAAACCGGCTATCAACGGGACTATTCGGAAAACTCCGCCTACAATCAGTATTTCTCTACCGACCAGCTGATGTTTGCGGTGTCCCGCCAGGACAAACGGCTCAAGAACAAAGAGGAAGTTCTGGTCATGACCCTAAGGCCGAAATCAGGATTGACAGAGGAGGGGATTCCTGTGGCTATCTCTTCCAGGTTTTTGAAGAAAAAACCGGTCTACGAGTTCCGAGAAGCGGGCCGTGAACTGGTTGTGGTGACCAGTCGCAAGGGAGCCAGTCGAGTCTACGAGGCCGCCCAGCATCGTTTCCGAAAGAAACTCAAGGACGGATTCGTCCAGGACCGGCAGGGACGCAACTGGGAAATCAGCGAGGAGGCTCTCGTTCTGCAGGCGGACGCGTCCCAGAAGCTCCCCCGCATCCCCGCCCACCGAGCCTTCTGGTTCGGTTGGTACGCCCAGTTCTCCGACACTCGGCTCATCAAGTAGGGCCCCGTTTTTCGCATCCACTTAGTGCTCACTTCGGCAACGCAGCTGAAAAAGAAAAAACTGGTAGTCTCTCCTTTGACAGACACGGTCGACGATCTTACTTGAATAGTTGTGAGCGCGATCGAGGCGGCGAAGCCCGAACAGCGCAAAACAGAAAGTGAAGAGGTGAGACCAATGAGATTGATGAGGATGAGACCATGGCGGGAGTTTGAGGATTTGCAGGTTGAAACTATTGGATCGTTGTGAGATCGAAATATTTTCAGCCTACAGAAAATTACCAGGCTCGCTAGAATATCCAGGGGCCAGTGATGATGCTGTCGCCACCACAATAACCGATTACACCCAAGCAAATGGAAAGACGGAGCGCTTGACTCAGCTTTGGGTGAAAGAGTCGCTTAAGGATATTTGCCGAGCAATGCGGGACTGTGAAGACACTACGTCAAGACCTTAAACTAGGAAATTCCGATCCAGATTGAAAGTTACGGCTGATCACTTAGTAATAAGCTGAGAGGGGCGTATGGATAGCTGGTGGCAACTAGGTGAAGGTTCCGGGCTCAGCGGAGAAAATCTTGCCGTCTACCGAATCACCTGCCCGTTCTGCATGGAGCGGGGAAATTTAGAGACTGAATTTCACGCCGAAAATAAAAAGCCGAATTCCGACAAGAAATTGAATTTCGATACCCTTAAGTGCGGGAACTGTGCTGGGTATGTAATGGTACTTTGGTCTGCAGGTGAGTGGGGCCATCTTCACGACTATGAAGTCCTACCATGGCCTTTGAGATTCAAAAAATACCCTGAACATTGGCCCGAAACTACCGGACGATACTGGCTTCAGGCAAAAGATAATATCAGCAACGAAAACTGGGATGCCGCAGTCCTAATGGCGCGAAGTACCTTGCAGACTGCTCTTAGAGATCACGATGCAAATGGAAACAACCTCAAGGAAGAAATTCAGGACTTAGCTGAGAATAGTATATTGCCGCCAGTTATGAAGGAGTGGTCTGATCATGTTCGTGAGCTGGGCGATGATTCGGCACATCCGCAGCCCGAGCAAGTGGCAACGGATCCATCGGATGCTCGGGACATAGTGAGTTTTCTAGACTTCTTGCTAGAGTGCCTTTATTCGCTTCCTTACCGTATCAAGAAATACCGGTGAACGTGGAAAGGAAGATGGATAGACGACTGATTGGATCATCCTTTGGAAATCTTGCCGGTACGTACCCGAAAGACTCAGGGGCGCAAACGGGCGGTAGCGAATTGAGATAAAAACCTTACCGTGGGTCAGGTAGGTTATCTCGCTTATTTCAGGTCCCTTTTCCTTGAGGGTTAAGATAGACATCATCATGGATCAGTGTATTCAGAAAGCACTCATGCGACGATATGACACTCCCGTCATGAACAACGTATATCGTGCCGATTATGTTGAATGCTTGGTTGCATTGGCACTCGGTACCGACTGGGAGCTGACTTGGGAGACCGGATGGGAATGGGCGGCCTGGGATTGTCAACACACGTCCGGGGCGCGGCTTGAGATCAAGCATTCCGCAGCTCGGCAACCGTGGGACCGTGAGATAATTGGACTGCCTCGCTCTCCCCGTTTCGACATCGCTCCACGCACAGGGTACTGGACACAGAATGGGAGCCAATGGGTGGATTCTCCGGGACGCCCGGCAGATCTCTATGTTTTTGCTTGGCACGGAGAAAGGCGGGATAGATACGCCGATCAACGCGACGCAAACCAGTGGGTTTTCTTTGTCGTGGCAGAGCGAGATTTACCCAAGAACCGGAAATCCATCGGGCTGAAAGCACTCGAATCAATCTCTGCTCCGTGCCGCATCGAGGACCTCGAACCCATAGTCGAGAACACATGCCCTGCACCAGAAACACTTAAGGCCGTTCGGGGAGGCCACAGTCTTTGAGGCTCATTGAGTGGCCCTCTAGATCGCTGATTCTCCCACATGCCCTGATCTCATCATCTCGTTGAAGATGGGGTAGATGTCCTTCCCACAATGCCTTATCGAACATGCGCAGCAACGGTGAATAACTTACCTCTAGGGGGCAGACCGACGATCAATGGAGAGGGCTTCAAGGACGATTTTTTAAAGAATTTTAAAGAGAAGTCCAAAAAAGCCCTAAAATCAGGAAGATCAGATAAAAAACAGATCGTCCTTAAACAATTGAAAATAAATATGTTATACACTTATATCATATCAGCTAAAGAGATCTAATAACCGCCTTCAATTATCTACGAAACCAAAGGTCACAGGTTCGAATCCTGTCGGGCGCGCTTCTCTAACTGTTGTATGTACAGTTGCTTGCACTAATTCCCTTCCCCTACCTCCAGCAACAATCACTCGGCTTGTTTCCGTTTTGGTTCCCTTTCAGGCAGTCTTCCCTTCCGGTGACCATCTTCAAGCACTTGTAGAATCTTTTTGGCCGAGTGTTTGGGTGAAAATTGAGCGTAGTGCTTCTCAGTGGTGGAAACGCTGGCGTGACCCAGGACCTGCTGGATATCGTGCATTTCAGCTCCATCCTCCGCAAAGCCAATTGCGTAATGGCGACGCAGGTTCTTGACCTGAATTTCCGGTAAGCCCAGCCGTGCTCTGACCTTCTCTCAGAGTTTTCGACAGTCATACCATCGGGTCTTGCTTCTCAGGCTGTAGAACACGTAGGGGCAATCTTGATTGGCTCGAGTTGATTAATGTGTTGAAGAGAAACTTCCGTCAGCGGGACATACCAGTATTTCCGCGATTTCGTACCATCGCTGAAGACAACCAATCTGGATTCCTGGTGGATTTGCCAGTGTTTCAGCGACAGGGTCTCTTCCCGGCGGCAATCCGTTTCTCAAATGAAGATGAAGATGGATCGACAATCTGGGAGAACGGCGTGCATTACTTTTCCAACTTGTTGGTTGGTGAATCGAGGTCGTTCCTTTCGTTCTTTCTCCAAGTTCTTGGACCTGTCCTCTGGATTGGCCTGGATAACACACACTCCACGGCGTAGTTGAGGACGTGTTTTACAATGGTAAGTTCTCGGTTAATGCTAGCATCTGCGAGACCACAGGATTTCCGATCAGGCACCTATTTGTACAGCAGAGTTGGGCTAATATTCTTCCATGTCTTTCTGTCCTAGAAAACGGTTTAGGAACTTCAATGTAAGCCACTTTCTCATTTGAGAAGTCTTTCTTTTTTTTATAGCATTGGAGTAGTCTTGCATAGGAGGTCAGCTTCCCAACTACATCCTTGGGAGAGTTCCCTTTCATCACATTCGAAGGTTTACTTTCTGGAGGGTCGAGTCAAAGAGTTACAGACCCAACATCTGATGCTCTTTTTGGACTTCCTCGCACCAGTTACCCACGTTCCACTGTCCCCAGGCTCCCAATCCGCCCAGTTCGTCCGGGCCGCAATAGACAGGTACGTGAACAACAGAGAGGCCCGGGTGCCGATAGCCCTTTTGCAAGGCCACTTCGAACTCGGCGCGGGTGGTTCCGCCAGATAGGGCTTGGACTCCGGAGACGGAGTTACAGAGTTGAAGATAATCAACAGGCACCGAGTCGCTGGTAGCATGATCCTCCCCGTACTGGGCCCACTGCAATCCGCTAACAGCTCCCATCCGGCGATTGTCGAAAATGAGGATCATCCCGTGTACCCGATGCTGCACAGCATCCATCAGGATCTGCGGATTCATCAAGAAGCTCCCCTCACCAGCAAAGGCGATCCCGTAGCGGGGTTCTTCGTCGTAAAGTCGTTCCTTTTCATATCGACGGTTCCGGTACTGTTCCCAGTCAGCCCTCTTTTCCAGACAGGCGGTCAGCCAGGCGGAGGGGCTTCCCTTGGATTTGTTTACCCCGGACTCTCGAAGCTTTTCCAGTAAGATCTGCAGGTTGCTCTGCGCGCCTCCCACCACTGGAATCGTCCGATTATAGTGCAGTGCGTCCTGGGCATTGGTATTGAAATTGATGAACTGCCGGGCATTTTTCCAGGCAACGCCGGAACAATCCCATTGGCACACTGATCGGGCGCCGATAATGATCACCAGGTCTGCCTCGTTCATTGCGTAGTTGCCTGAGATCGAACCCTTGGATCCGCCGACCGTCATGTTGCGCTGGTTGTTGTAGGGAAACACACCTGGGGCCTGTGGTCCGGATACCACTACCGCATCAGTTCGATCCGCCAGCTCGATCAGCTCAGCATTTAGGTTCTTGGCTCCTCCTCCAATCTTGATAACGGTCTTATCGAATCGCCCGATGGCGGCGATCACTCGTTCGAAGGTCCCTTGATCGCCGCACACAGCAGGCGCACCGGGTTCCCGCTGGGGAAAAGCCAGCAGGTTGCAGTCGGGGATCACGCTCGACTGCATGTTCATGGGCAAGAGCAGATAGAAGGGTGAGGACCAAACGGGATTACGGGTTGCGTAAATGCCCCGTCGCAGAGCGGTGTTGATTGCTTGAGGGGTGTGAAGAGTGTAACTGGGCCCCAGCACACTGGTCAGTTTGAGGAATAAGCCCTATTCCTGGCGAGGAATCTGCTGCATGTTGTAGCCCTCGTCATGGGTGGTTTCGTCGCCCAATAGAAAATAGACGCCGGCGCCGTTGGAAAGAGCGCTCAGGGAGCCCGCCAAGGCATGCATCGCTCCCGGTCCGATGGATGTAAACACAGCGGCAGTCTCTCCATACTGCCAGTAGAGCGTAGTGGCAGCATGGGCTGCTTCCACCTCGTTATGTACCGCGAAAGTCCTCACTCCTGCTCCCTGGTAAAGGCGCAACACTTCTCCCAGGTCAGTGGAGCCGTGGCCAAATACTCCGATATACTTGCGTACCCCTTGATGGAGTAAGCCCAGTACCAGGGCTTCTGTCAACGTGATGTCGTCATATTGGGGCAGCTTCCCCGCTTCAATGGCTCTCCTCAGGGAGCCGTACTGTGCCAGCGCCCTGACCCTCTTTAGACGGCCATGGGTCAATGAATCTTGTGTCATGCTTTTTCCTCCCCGGCACAAATACACTAATCAAGGTGTCCGTACGTACGGCGAGCACCAGCGCCTCATAATTAACGTCTAGAAACAGCTAGATGGGTAGTGTATCTTAAGCGTTCGTGACAAGACAACAAGCCAACGGGGTATGGGTCCCGGTCCAATTCCGAAGCCGGGCTAACTGAGGTCACTATCGTGACTCGCAAGTGGAAAACATCGTTTCTGACGATTCTGGGCTATCAAACCATGAATTCGGACCAGGTAATCCAGTCGCTCCACGGGCTAGGTTACGAGGGCATCGAATGGACAGCTGTAGGCCATTTTGATCCGGACCGCCCGCTTTCCAAACTCCGCAAATTGGTGGAGCGTACTCGCGAAGTCGGCATGGATGTCTCACAGGTCATGGACCACAAGGACCTGATCTCGCTGGACGAGGCCAGGCGAAGGGAAAGGATCGAACGTACCGTTCGAGTCATCCAGGCCGCTGGCCAGTGTGGAGTACCTGCGGTAAGCGTTGTGACCGGCCCTTCCATCTGGGAAGAAGAACACGTGCGGATCGGAGAGGATATGAGCGAATCAAACGCCTGGGCGCAAGCCATCGAGGCCTTCGAAATTTTTATCGAGGCAGCCGAGGCAGCTGGAATCGTCATTACCTCGGAAGCCGTTTACGGAATGCTAGCCCACGATTTTTACACCCACCGCTATCTACTCGACAAGGTGGATCATCCGGCCCACAAGATCAACTTCGATCCGTCTCACCATGTCCTTTACGGTATCGAAGACATGAAGTGGCTGATCCACGAGCTAAAAGACAAGATTGCCCATGTACACATCAAGGACGGAATCGGTGTTCCCCAGCTCAACAAGTTTGTTTTCCCCCTGCTGGGAGAGGGGCGTGTAAACTGGAAGGACTTTTTCGCCGCTCTCGAGGAGATTGACTACCGCGAATTTTGCAGCATGGAGTTCGAATCCTTTCGATTTTATCGTCAGGTTCTCAAGAACGATCCGGAAGCCGCAGCCCGAGTCTTGATGGAGGAGCTGACGACGCTTTTGGAGGATTAGCCTGCAGCAAGCTGAGTCTTTAGAGGTCACCAGTCTGTCCTCCTAAGTTCTCTAGGTATCGGGTCGACTGGCTGCATCAGCATGAGTGCTAAGTGGTGACCGAGATTCGAAGCCTGTTTCGATGCCGGAGGCGGAGCACTCGCCGTAAGCAATCAGAGCAACAACCATTAACCCCGTCCAAAACATCGGGCAACTCGTCATAAGCCCTCCTCTAAGAATTTGTCGATGAGTACCTCTCTGTGAATCAAAGGACTTCACGGCGCAAACACTACTTTCAGACAATTCAGGCTCAACACAGTGTCCATTGCTACCTGCGCTTCTTCCAATGAAAAACGATGCGTGACGAAGCGATCAAGCGGCAGCTGGTCTTGATAGCGAAGCATCAAATCCAGACTTGGTCCGTATGCAGTGAAGGGATGATTGCTGAGCCCAATTAGTCGCAGAGCTTTGCTGACGATCAGGTGTGGGTTGAAAAAGATCTCGCCCATGTCAACGAAAACGCTTCTAAAATATACATCCCTCCCCGTCGGATTAGACGCATTGCTTCCGGGATCGCTTGGGGGTAGCCGGCAGACGGGGCTAGCAGGCGCTCTGCTTTTTTTTGATCAGGCTATCCGGATCCCTAGTTTTAGTCGAGTGTGTGCGATATCCCCCGAGGGGGCATGGTATTCCTCATCCGAAGACGATTCGATTTCCCAAATCCAGTCGATAAATTTATCACCCACAATTCCTCGCCAAGTTGACATCTCCCAGTTGACGAACCTATCGCGAAGAGTTTTCGTCGGACCGACATTTTCCAGCGGACATATTTTCGGAACAAATTACGCATAAACTGGTTACTTCGAGATCTTAATATAGTGCCATCCCTGTTTCCTTTGAGGTTTCCGGAAACATATTTTCAGAAAACGTGCCTTTACAACGGGACGTCAACACGGACTGAGATGGAACGATCCTGTGACCGCTTGGCGATTCCATATTGAGCCTGATCGTTAAGACAACCTGTTTATTATCAGTTCATTGTACTTAACAGATCCCGGCTAAACAGCTTAAGATTGGGTGACATTAATGCGGTGGAAAGCGGGCCTGAAGGGTGCTGATGACACCCAACAAGCCCTCACCACCACAACCTGGTAAGGAGGTTGTAATGGCTGCCAACAGTCTATCCCATCCTAACAACTCGTCCCAAACCAAGGGGCTCCGAGTGGCCATCTATGCTCGTGTCTCGACCCTAGACCAGAGCACAGAGAGCCAACTGCTAGACTTAAGGTGTTATGCCTCAAACCGGAGCTGGCAGGTGTATCAGGAGTACTGTGACAACGGTGTCAGCGGGACCAAGGACTCCCGGCCAGCCTTGAACCAGCTCATGAACGATGCCAAGAAGTGCCGCTTTGATGTGGTCCTGGTCTGGAGGTTTGACCGCTTCTCCAGGAGTACTAAACACCTGATCCTAGCTCTGGAGGAGTTCAGAAACCTGGGGATTGACTTCGTGAGCTACCAGGAGAACGTAGACACCAGTTCTCCTCTGGGTGGGGCCATCTTGACCATTATCAGCGCTGTGGCTCAGCTGGAGAGGGATATCATCGCAGAGAGGGTCAAGGCTGGTCTGAGAAAGGCAAAGGAGAATGGAAAGAGGCTGGGACACCCGAGAGTGACCGTGGATGCAACCAGAGTTGCCTGTCTGCGCGCATAGGATTGTTCCTCGATATCTCTGAGGAGCTAGGTATCGGTAAGGGAACGGCACAGCAGGCCTTGTACAGCTTGCCCAAAAACCCTCCTGAATAGACGCTCGCAAACGGCTGATTTTGCTACACTGGCGAGACAGGATTTCGACGGCCCAAAACCAGGTGTTTTCTGGACAAAAGTAGCTTACGTGGGGTGTACTTCATGGTCGTGGCGCAAGAATGTCGCGCACGGTTCCTTCGATGCTGTCCACGTCTTTTGCAAGGTCCTTCAGGGTGCTATCGATAGACATCAGCCAGTAGTCACTTTGTAAAACTACTGCTTCCATTTTGACTGGCCTAACCCATGGATTCACTACATTCATCCAAAGACCGATTGCGATAATAGCTAGAAGAAGCTTTGTGATTTTGTCCATTTTCAGTTCCCTCTTAATTAGTTAAGAAACTACGAGGAACGCCAATTTTCCCGTTGTGTACATAAGACCGAGATTGAATTGGGCCGGGTATCCGTTACTTGGGTTTCCACTCCCGGGCTAGCCGCTGAGCTTCAGCGATCCGTTCCCGAGTTAAACGTATGGAGTCTCGATTTTTAAGGGCCTCTTCTCTTGTTTTTCCAGCTGAGTTGGCAGATGCCAAGTTCTCCCACATGTGAGCCTGTACGTAGTCCTGAGGAACCCCCTTGCCCTCGTGGTACATGTACCCAGGGTATCTTGGGCTTCGGCATCGCCTTGAGTACGTATCGCGTAGTACAGTTGCTCTAGATCCTCTACCAGGAATCGAAACTTGTCGACAGCTTGAGAACAACCGCTAAACCCAAAGATCACCAGAGCCAGGAAGAAAAATAGCTTGCGTGAGGTGTGCTTCATGAGTAAGCCTTCCAGCAAAGGGCAGATACTGTAGCTTAGGGTGCTTTACAGTTATCGCTAATGCTAGCACTGGATAGAAATACAGGCAAAGTAGAGCTCTCCTCCGTCTCTCTTTAGAGGAGGGCGGTTTTCCGAAGAGTCTGATGGTCCAGCGACATCACCGGATGGTAAACACTGTCCGTCTATTTTGACTACGCGCTACAAATGCATTTAACTCTTATTTGCCGCGTAGCGGCCAGTGAGTTAACGGCTGACATGGCAATAGTCTACTCTGGAGCTGCTGCTATTTTGCTCCGAATCAGTGCCCATTTGAGCAACACTGCATCGTCCGTCGTCCAACCCTATGACCGCATTCTGGCGAGTAAGGTGGCATTGTAAGATCCAAGCAACCAAAATGGGCATCAAGCGTTTTATTCCCCCGTGATGGCGAAATATTCTCGAAGGCGGATTTCCATACACAGGAAGCATAGTGCGGCATGATGGCAGAGGGACCAAAGCGATAACGAACACTGCTAGGTTGCGGCGCTGCGGCGTTGCTTCCTCATCCGAATTGTGGGGGGGCGGTGCTGCGTGCTTCCGTGCGTCGAGTTCTTCAGCGACATCGGTTGTAAGACCCTTGGTTCTCCAAGACCCCGCAACCGGAGGCAACTCTTTAGTAGGCTCGTAGCGTAGCGCACTTGTGTAGTGAACTCGTAAGAGTTCAGGTGTTAGTGTTTCAGACTCCCGATATTCAGTGTCTGGAGTTTGACGACTTCAGGTATTATAAAGGAGTCATGAGACGACTGAACCGAGTCATCAATTGGCTTGCTGTTTTCTGCGTGTTAGTGGCTGGGTCCGCTTCTATAGCCGACACCAAGGTCCACAACGGCCAAGGTGAAATAGCGGGTGAAGTTACCTCCAGCAGTGTGATTCTTCAGTCCAGGCTTACCCAAGGGTCCCAATTTGTCGAGGGTGCTCTGTCGGGTAGAGCGGGAATCGCACGCTTCGAGATCTCGACATCCGAAGACTTTCAGCAGATAAAGCTGACCGAGTGGCTCGAAGCCAGGGACCGATATGACTACATCGTCAAGTTCAAGGTGTCTGGACTGACACCTGGGACACGCTATTTCTACCGGCTGCGCTACGGCGCTAGCCCGGCCAATACCAAGCTTGGCCGCTCCTGTTCCTCTAAGACCCTGGTGGGTTCGGAGAAGAGTGTGCCGATAAGCTTTGTGGTGGTGACCGGAATGAACTACGCCTTTTTTCAGGAGGGTGCCCCGACGGGTCCTGCTATGCCCCTGGCATACGAGGGTCCCGATAAGCATTTGGGCTATCCGGCGCTATCGACCATCCTCCGAATGAGCCCGGATTTCTTCGTCGGAACCGGCGACAACGTTTACTACGATCATCCAGCGACACAGCGAGCTCGCACTCAAGCAGAACTCCGAAGAAAATGGCATGAGCAGTTTGTCCAGCAGCGCTTCATTGAGCTATTTCGTCGGGTGCCTACCTACTGGGAGAAGGACGATCACGACCATCGCTTCAACGATTCGGACCCACACACCCCCGTGCGCGGCTATCATGCAACAGCCGAGGATCGGGAAAACCCGCAACTGGCTGGACAACCCTCAAACCAATTGGGAATTTGGACTTTTCTGGAACAGGTACCAGTGGTTGATTCCAACGAGAGGAATCCGGTGACCTATCGAACCCACCGCGTCAGTCGTGAACTCCAAATCTGGTTGGTTGAAGGCCGGGATTATCGGAGCCCCAACGAAATGCCCGACGGACCATCCAAAACTCTCTGGGGAAGGAAACAAACCCAATGGCTCAAGCGGACCCTGCTGGAGTCCGATGCGACGTTCAAGATTCTGATCTCGCCCACACCCATGGTGGGGCCCGACGTCGCTACCAAGCGAGACAGCCATGCCAACATTGGTGGGTTTCAGCATGAAGCTAACGAGTTCTTCACCTGGCTGAGTACGCATGGTCTTCTCAACAATCAGTTCTACCTGGTGTCGGGCGACCGGCACTGGCAGTACCACGCCATCCACCCAGCCGGCGTCGAAGAATTTTCCTGCGGTGCCATCTGCGATGCCAATGCTTTTTCCGCCGTTTCGCCGGGTGATCCTAATTCGACCGATCCCACCGGAAAAATCATTCACAAGTACACTCAGCAAGCTCAGTCTGGAGGTTTTCTGAGAATCAGCATCAAGCCTCCGACAGAGTCCACGCCGGCCCAAGCGGAGTTTGCCTTCTATGAAGAGCGCGGTGAACTTCTCTACCAGGTGATGAAGACGGCCAACAGGCGTTTAATTCGTTGAACAGCGACCACCCCCTGGCCATTTCCTAAACTTAGGAGGGGAGCTTGTCGAACGCCTCCTGACAGAGATTGGCAAGTCTGTACGAAGCTAGCAAGTTTTTTTTGGAACCACAAGTTTTTTTTGGAACCAGTGGGATGGTAGTAAGGAGCCTGCAAAAGATGGGATTTGACCGGATCGCTCGCCGTTCGTTTTAGGAGTGCTGTGGAGGACTCATATCCTGGCCAGTAAACCAGGTAAGTTATTGATATAAAATATATTTTTATGGTTAGATTAAGACTTATCTAGGAAAGGAGTAAGGGGAGGTAAGTGAGTGGACTTTTGTAGGTCTGGAAGTATCCTAGAACGTATTTTCTGGACAAGATCAGCTCGTGTGGGGTGTGTTTCATTGCTATTTGGGCATACGTAAACGAATGCTGCCCACGTCACTTTCAATGCTGTGCAGGGTGGAATCGATTGATCGCTGAACTTCTTCGATTTCCTTCAGTGATGCACCAAAAAACAGTGATGCACCAAAAAACAGTGATGCACCAAAAAACGAGAAAGCAGTAAGGAAAAAGACTCCGATAAATATTATTTCCATTTCTAGTTCCCTCTTGATTAGTTAACAAGCGACGAGGAACGCTAATTTCCCCGCTGTGTGCATAAGACCGAGATTGAATTGGGCCTGGTATTCGCTACTTGGGTTTCCACTCCCGGGATAGCTGCTGAGCCTCGGGGATCTGTTCCCGAGTCATCCGTTTAGCTAGAACGTCTAGGTACTCAACGGCCTTTTCTCTTGTCTCCTCAGCTGAGTCGACAGACGCCAAGTTGTACCACATGTGAGCTTGTCCATAGTCCTGAGGGACGCCTTTTCCGTTGGCGTATATGCCCCCTAGGTTATATCGAGCCTTGGCATCGCGTTGCTCGTCTGCCAGCAACAATTCCTTGAGATGGTCGGTTTGTGAATAGCCTCCAGACCCAAAAGTACTCGGCTTTTTCGCACAATACACAACCGCCGTCAACGACTCTCCATCACCGATCTCGATAAAGAATTTCTCCAGCGTATCCGGATATATCTTCGTCGGTGAGGTCCTGCTGGAATGAGCTTTCGTTACTACTCCCTTCCTTAAAACTTGTCTGTACTGAACCAGTCGACCACACTAACCCGTGCGCCACGGAGGTCGTGACGTTTGATTAAGGCAACAAACTAACAATTATCCATAGCGGTTTTGCTGTCGCGCTCCACGGCGACCGCCTTGCGTCAATCACCAGCCAGAGGAACATATGATGCACTACAAACACTTTCGACTGCTTGTGACAATCTTACTGGTCGCCCAACTACTTTTGGCGACAGGGAAGGTGCTGGCGGAAACTGATGACTCCACAAGTTCAACGGCAATCAAAAACAAAAAGTCCGTTCGTGTCCTTGTTGCCTACTACTCGGTCACCGGAAACACGGAGCGTATGGCGCGGGCGGTGGCCGAAGGTTCAGCCCGGGTGTCGGGTGTGACTACCGTGGTCAAGAAGGTCGACGAGGTTATCAAAGAGGATCTCACGTCCGCCCACGGAATCGTCCTGGGCGCGCCGACGTACTTTGCTAATATACCTGGCAAGATGAAAGTGGCAATCGACAGTTGGAACTGGAAGATGAAGGTTGATTTCACGGACAAGGTGGGAGGCGCTTTCGTTACCGGCAGCGGTCAAATGGGGGGCAAGGAGCACGTGGTCGTATCGTTGCTGCTGTTCATGATCAACAACCGGATGGTTGTGAGTGGCCCTCTCTACAGTGACGCAGAGGGCGATAACATTTGGGCTGAATTGGGTGCGGGCGCCTTGACCGGACCGATCGATCCCGGAGTCGGGGCCGTAGAACTCGACAGCGCCCATCGCATCGGAGAACGTGTGGCTCGCCTGTCCAAGAAAATGGCCGCTCCCTAAGAGGACAGCGCCACTTTAGGTCAAAGAAACATCATAAGCGGTAAACCGCGCTGCTGAAAACATTGACGATCCAGCCGGCTCGGAGCTAGGGAGCCACCGGCTGTCACTGTGCCGGTATCACTCCGGAGTAGAGGCAGCCGAGATTGGGGATGCTGCGTTGAGCTCCCGCAAGTCGTAGCAGCTGCCAAATCGTCGCCTGGTTTGCAGTGACGACGGGTTTTCCTGCTATGCCCTCGGCATCGGTGATGATGGTCGAGGTCATCATGCCGGTACAGGAGACAAAGATGCCGTCGGCTTCCGGCAGGTCCAAACTGGCGACCAGGTCCAGAATTCTCGCCGGCGGAAACTCCTCGATGGATTCGCGCATGTTCAGTCCCTCGAGTGCAACCACCTCGAAGCGGCTCTCCTGCAGGTATAGCCGCAGCCGCTCGTTCAGAGCGTCGATGTGCGGCGATAGGACAGCGACGCGTTCGATGGATAGGTGTCGCAACGCGGCCACCACAGCGCCTGCAGTGGTGGCGACCGGTAGGCCTGTCCCCTCAGCCATGCGCCGGCGGATCTCGCGCTCACCCTTGACGCCGTGGACGTAGGATACCGAGGTACAGCCGTATCCGACAGCGGCGGGGCCGTGCGCTGCCAGGGCAGCCGCCGTATCCTCAATATCGCTCTTAATGGCCTCTTGCAGGACCTTTTCGAGTGTGATGTTTTCGGACCCCGAACGTGGCTCCGACTGCGTCCCACGCATATGGAGGCGAACACTCGCAGGTAGGAAACGCATCACTTCAGCTTTCTGCTTCTCGAGAACATACCCTGGCCAGACTAGGCCGACGGAGAGCCCTGCGTTCGTATCCTGCTGCACTGTTGCCTCCTACACTATCGCGAAACAAGTTCCCTAGGCGAGTCGGTGAGCACCTCGCAGCCGTCGTCCGTGATGACCGTAGTCTCGCTGAAGGCGACGCCGAACCTGCCTAGCTTCCGCACCGCCACGGGATGGTGGAATACTTGGCCTGCTTCGAGGGGACGGTGGTATCCCAATGCTATCGTACCGGTGTGGTCCGCCCATTAAGGTGGGAAGCTCGCTCCGACGGCGTAGCCAAACACGCCGTGAAATACGATGTCGTCGCCGGCCTCACGTAACGCGTCCCAACCGGCCAGCGCAACCTCGTGGCCAGTCACACCCGCCTTGAGCGATGAGAGAATGTTATTTAACGCCGTCAGGCAGGCTCCTGCGACACGACGGACCTCCGTGGCTGGGTTCGCCCACGGTGGCCGACCGCATCGTCGGAGCAGTGTAGCGTTGTATGCACGCCCCCATCTCTATTAGAAGGGTGTCCCCGGATTCAAGGCGTATCCGCTTGTGAGTCGAGTGGAGTATGCTTGAACGCCTGCCGGTGGTCACGATGGGACCAAGGCACATGTACTCGCTACCGCCGCCGACCATCTCCTCGTACGCGGCCGCCGCAACGTCATTGTCGGTCCTGCCTGTCTTGATAGCAGCGATGGCCGCCGCCATGCCGTTATCCGTAATCGAGGCGGATCGACGTAGATGCGCGATCTCCTCTTCGGACTTTTTGGCTTTTACCTGGGCAACCAGTGTTGAGCAGTCACGGAACTCTGCCTGTGGCAGGTTCTCGTTCAGCACCTCGTAAAACTTGACGGACAGGGCACGGGAGCCCTTCTCGATGCCGATCCTGGACTGTGCGAACCCCTCGCTGGTCAGTAGCTTCGCGAGGAACGACTCTGTGTCCTCATCGGGTCCGTATCCGTAGACACGATCGAGCCAGGTGTGCATGAGAGCTCCCCCTAGCTCGGGCGGGTGAACGATCAGCGACGGCTCGCCGTCCAGCGGGACGACGACGCATTCAGCGTTGTACATCGCGAAGCTTTGGAAGCCGGATAGATAGAAAACGTTGGGCGGGTCGAATACGAGCAGCATATCCAAGCCGTCCGCTGCCATCACCTCTCGAATCAGGGTCAGGCGACGTTCGTATTCCCGTATCGAAAAAGCGAGCTCCTGTGAGAGTCCCTCGATCGTCTCCCGGCCAACGAGTCCGCCTGCCAAACTATGGTGGATGGACGGATTCATACTTGTCTCCTAAGCTGACAACTAGTTCTAGCGACACTCCTTATATTAACTTCGGACATGAGTCCTCAAGCCAACTCGTGATGAATGACCAAAGCCTATCAACACCTCTAACCTTGAAGCAATAGTCAGTGCGAAAGGATAGGATTCTGGTAGCCGCGAATGCACCGGGTACAGGATTATTAAAGTCAATGTATACTTGGAGTGAGGATAATTGTTTTGGCGTTCCTGATCCTGTCAAGTTCCCTTGTCCTAAACTTTGTAGCCAAAGGCACGGTTATCTTTTCGGATCCTGATCTAGCGGCTGGGTGAAGGAAGGGGGGGGTGTAAGCTCCATTTCAGATGTCGCTGTTGGTTACCGGTTGGAAAATTATATCTCTTTCTTTCACTAAATAGAGATGAACCAGGGAGTATCCCATTTAGCTAGCAAGGGCGCAGTAGGCAGTACCGTTCTCATTTTTCTGACTTTCTCCTTTGTATTTCCGCAGCAACAGAGTTCCACAGCTGGAAGGCGAGAGATTGCGACACTAAGTGCCACAGTAAGTTTTGCTGAGATTGCTCAAGAGGAGCTATTGGCTGTAGCAGCTCCGACAAAACCTAAGTCCATTCCCTTTATGCCTTTGCCGTCTAACTTAGCTGTCCCTGAAGAGGCGGCACAATCCGTCCTGTACATTAGTCCAACTGCTCCAGAAACTGCAGTCTTAGCGATGTCTTCTCCTGATTTGTCGTCTAGCTTCCCTGCCCTCGAGGACAACAACACTGCAATTCCCCCAGACACACAGGGAGCAGTTGGACCGGCACATCTTATGGTGACTCCTAACACTCAGGTGCGCATCCAAAGCCGCTCAGGTTCTACGCTTCACACGGTTTCTCTGAATGCCTTCTGGGCTGACTTAGATAATCCTGATACATTTGACCCCAAGGTACTCTATGACCCCTATGGGCAACGATGGATCTTCATCGCATGTGGTGACTCAGAGTCGCCGACGTCATCGGTACTAATAGGTGTATCTCAGAGCGATGACCTACCGGTGACTGGCATATACGTCGCGTCGATGCTGATCCGGAAGACAAGGTTTGGGCTGATTTTCCAAGCATTGGATTTAACAAAGACTGGATCGTAGTGCAGGTGAATATGTTCACCAGTGGCGAGGAATCTGATTTTGATCGCTCACACATCTACGTGTTCGACAAAGAAGATCTCTACTTTGGTGGGGCTGGTATTCACACGCTGATCTCCAGAGAAGACAAAGGGAGCGTCCAGATGCCTGCGGTGACATATGATCCCCTATTGTCCACTCTTTACTTGTTGCAACAGTGGAACGGGAATTTTGAGGGCAATGGGTACTTGCGCCTCTACAAGATTGATGGTCCAGTGGGATCAGAAGTCATGACCCCAGTGAGTTTTCTAGGCAGCCCAGATACCTGGGATCATGTTCCTCCAGACTCCGATAACTTTGCGCCGCAAGGGGGCTCACCGCACAGGATTAACGTCAACGATGCTCGAATGCACAATGTGGTTTATCGAAATGGTTTTCTTTGGGCTGCACACACAATCTTTCTTCCTGCTGGGGGCTCGCCAACTCGAAGTGCCGTGCAGTGGTGGCAGCTAGACACAGTGGGGAATGTTATCCAACGTGGCCGGATCGATGACACTACCAGTCATAACTTTTATGCCTTTCCGAGCATTGCTGTAAACCAGAACAATGACGTGCTCATCGGGTATTCACGCTTCTCTGACACGCAATTTGCTAGTGCAAACTATCCTTTTCGATCGGGGAGTGATCCTTTGAATTCCTTGCGCTCCGATAAGATACTCAAAGCTGGAGAGGCGCCCTACTATAAGGTTGATGATGGGGAGAGAAACCGTTGGGGTGACTACAGTGCAACCGCGGTGGACCCGTTGGATGACACCGACCTCTGGAGTATTCAAGAGTATGCAGAAAGCCCCGTCGACGGTGTTGATCGTTGGGGCACCTGGTGGGGTCGGATCGTCCCACCTCTTTCGAGTATTGGAAACAGTCCACCTATAGCTAATGCAGCTGCACCCGAGATAGTGAAAAAAGAAGAGATAGTCGAGCTAGACGGTTCAGGGAGCTCAGATGCCGACGGTGACGTACTAACCTACGAATGGGCTCAAACCTTGGGACCCACCGTATATCTCTCTGGAGCAAATTCGGCAAAAGCTGCGTTTGTGGCTCCCTCATTGAGCCAAGACACAGTCCTTGAGTTCCAACTGACTGTGCATGACTGGGCAGCAAGTGATACTGACAGTGTCGCTGTTACCGTGCTTGGAAACAGTGCCCCCCCAGGCAGATGCTGGTGAAGATCAGGTTGTTTTCGCGGGTGAGACAGTGACTCTCTCAGGCACTGCCTCTGATCCTGATGGTGATGAATTGACTTTTGAATGGAAACAGATTCCCAGCCCTACTGTGACAATCCAGAACGGTGACCAAGAGGATGCATTTTTTATAGCACCATCTCTGACATCGGAAGTCGAACTGCTTTTCAATTTTATTGCTAGCGATGGAATTGAAAGCACGAGTGACGGCGTTAAAGTCACTGTCCAACCCTTCAACATCTATTTTGCCCAGTTCGGGGATGGAGAGGGACTGAGTAGCCAGATTGTTCTGTTCAATCTAAACGACCAGGCTGCGGCCACAGGAGAGATCCAGATTCTGGATGATTTTGGAGATCAGCTGAGCGTAGATCTCAACGGTGAGATGGTAAACGGGGTAGGAGATGTGAGTGTTCCGGCAGGGGGGTTACTGATTCTCCGCAGCGACGGTGAGGGAGATCTACAGACGGGATCGGTGCAAATCACCACTGATCGACACGTGGAAGGAGTGGTTATCTTTGGCGGAGAGATGGGACTGGCGGGAGTGGGTTCCAGTGCTCAATTTACGACCGGGTTTACGGCTCCCATACTCAGTAGCGATAACCAGGGACTCAACACGGGTATCGCGATCATGAGTCTAAGTGGGCAGAACAGCTTGCTGGATCTAACCCTTCTGAACTCTGAGGGAGTGACCCTGGCTACAGCCTCAGGCATATTTATGGCTCGGGGACACGATGCCTTTTTCGTGGACGAGATGTGGTGGGAGCCAATGGTTGATCTTTCTGAATTTGCAGGAACCTTGGTAATGACTAGCGAACAACCTCTGACGGGAACAGTGCTTCAGACCCTTCCGGGAGAGTTCATGACAATGCCGGTGGCTTCCTCGCAGACAGGTCAGCAGCAACTCTATTTTGCCCATTTTGCTGATGGTCTAGGATTGTTGTCCAGTCAGATTCTGCTGCTGAATCTGAGCGGGGATGAGACGGCTACGGCCCAGATCCAGCTCAGGGACGATACCGGAGCAGCCCTTACGGTTGATTTAAACGGCGAGCAGATTACTGGATCGACACAGGTACAGATTGCAGCCTCGGGACTTCAAGTACTGAATACGGACGGCGTGGGGGATCTGGTCGTTGGTTCGGTTTCGGTAACCTCGGATCAGCCACTAGCAGGTGTGATTGTTTTTAAAGGAGAGGGAATAGGTTCAGCAGGAGTGGGTAGTAGTGCTGAGTTAGCAGAAGGTTTTTTGGCACCCATGGAAACCAACATCTCCACGGCCATCCGAACTGGAGTAGCCATGATGAACCTGGAGGAAGAACAGCTTACCCTGACAGCTGATCTGCTTGACTCGGATGGGACTTTGCTCGACTCGGTCCAGTTGAGTCTGGCTTCATTGGGTCATCTGGCCATCTTTCTAGACGAGTTTGACTGGGATAACTCGATTGGTCTGAACCTGTTTGAAGGTCTGCTCAGAGTGCGTAGCAATGGACGCATTTCTGCTACCGTGATCCAGACTCGCCCAGGACAATTTGCTACCATGCCGGTGGCAGCTAAACCTCTCGATTAGGCCTCATTTGAATTCCCTGGATCATGCCTTAAGGGCGGATAGAGAAATCTGACATCAAGGCTCCGCTGGGCCAGTGCTTAGTCTTCCCGACAATGTTTCTGTTTTGTTTCCGGTTGAGATAGTAACAAGACAGCCCCAATGGAGAGACACCAGCTAAACCTGATAGGTCTGGTCAACATTGGACAAGATTACATGCTTGGCTTAAAGACAGCAATAGGGGATCCCGACCATACTCGTGAGGAGACCCTCGGACTCTGGAAGCGGTCTATCCAATCCTGTTTCTAAGAAATCTGAATATAGCGCCATCCCTGTTTTCTTCCAGGTTTCCGTAATATATTTTCAGAAGACGCGTCTTTATAACGGGACGTCAACGCGGACTGAGATGGAACGATCCAGTGACCGAGTGGCGATTCCATGTTGGGCCTGATCATTAAGACAACCTGTTTATTTTCAGTTAATTATACTTGACATATCCCGGCTAAACAGCTTAAGATTGGGTGACATTAATGCGGTGGAAAGCGGGCCGTAACTGGTTCATTGAGATTTGACCAGACTAGAGGAGGAAAGCCATTAATGATTGACAAGAAGAGGTCCCGGAGAGATTTCCTGAGAGGTTCGACCCTAGCAGCGGCTGCGAGTGTGGGTATGACGTCCCTTCCTATTGAACATTCTAAGGTTGTGCCCGCTACAGAGAGGATTGGCGTGAGGGGAAGAGGGGGCCAAAGGAAGAAGAGGATGAGAATCCTGGTCACGGGTGCTGGTGGCCGGGTGGGCACAATGCTCTGTAATGAACTGGCCAAGAACCATCAACTGCGCTTGCTGGACATCCGTCCCATCCCGGATGCGAAAGGTGAGTTCATCCAGGGCAGTGTGACCGAGTGGGAGACCGTGAAACGCGCCATGGAGGGCATCGATGCAGTGGCTCATCTGGCGATCCACAACCCAGGCCAGACAGCTCATCAACTCTATCAAGAGTACATTCAGGACGACGTGAACGTGGGGGTGAAGGGAACCGACTTGTTGCTCTACGCGGCCAAGGAGGTAGGAATCCAGCGATTCGTCTACACCTCCAGTTTGAGCGTCTATGATGCCCGTTATCCCAGGGCAGGAGAATTTCTTCGGGACAGCGACGAGCCGCTCGCCAACAGCCACTACGGGGCAATCAAGTGGCTGACCGAGGAACTTTGTCGCCACTATGCATTGCGTAAGGGAGTGTCGACGGTCGTGTTGCGGCTCAACAGTGTGACCTTTCCGAAGGTGTGGGATGATCAAGGTAGAGACCGGAGGAATCCGGACACCGCCTGCGCTCGGGTGCACATTGAGGACGTGGTACGGGCGATTCGTCTGGCCCTCGAGAAAGAGATCATCCTGTGGGGGAGATGCTCGGTATCTGGGGCCAACCCTGAGAAACGCTACGACACCTCAAGGGCCGAGGAGCTGATTGGGTTCCGAGCTAGATACGGGTTTGCTGCCGGCAAGATGCTCAAGGACGGAGTGGAGATTGACTTGACAACTAAGGGCTGATATCTGGCCCGGATTTCTTAGACTTGCGAACAAGGCTTTGGGGTCCACATCCATTTCAGGGCTTGGCCAGCTTGAGGGTTGCCACGCGTATGAGCGGCACAGTGTTATGGGTACAAGGAGGGAACCCATGAAGAGATACTTAGGTATTGCAGTGACATTGTGGCTGGTCACAGGTGCTTTCACAAGGAGCGAGCAAGCGGCGGGCCTGGAAACTGGCAGCAAGATCTCCCAGAGCCGCATGGAGGAATTCCGCAAGGCTTACGACATTGGTAAGGTTCGTCACACGAAAAACGAGTGGGTTCTCTCCATTCCAGGTTTGACCGTCCGGATGGATGAGCGCGACTTTGGCCTCACGGTCGAAACCGAAGGGGCTAAGCCCTGGCAAACTAAAGCCACGGAGCGGCCGGAACTCTACATCAAACGTCCCGACCTCACGTTGGAGGATTGTGCTCGCGAGACATCGGAGATTGGTAGTAAGAGATATCATCTTCGGCTCTGCGACGTTCCGTTAAGACTGGCCCAAGCGCGGAAGCGAGACATCAAAGAAATCTTCTATCCAGGCGCGGTCGGCATCCAACTTCGGTCCGAAGGTGCCCGGGCCCTTTCAACTGCGTCTTATTCTCACTGTGGACGCCGTCGAGCGGGAACTCGTGGTACACATCAATCCTATCGAGGACCCCAAAGGTCTCATCCAGGAAATCAACTATCCGGATCCCTTTGAGCTGGCAGTGGACGGCCTCCGCAACTACACGGTTTGGCCCCTGTTGCACGGCATGATCCTGCCTTCTGACTGGGCGGGCTTACCGGAAGAGTGGGGTGGAGCATTCGACACAGATACAACCGGATGGTTGTGGGGCGGGTCGACCAACACTCGTTGCCTATATATGCCGTGGTTTGGCGCTCGCCGTCCTGACAGTGGCTATCTAGCCATCCTGGAAACTCCGTTTGATGCTGCCATCCACGCTCGTCATCCAAAAGGGGGTCCCACCACGATTCAGCCCAGCATGCGGCCTTCGTTGGAGAGTTTGCGCTATGGGCGACGCATCCGCTACCGGTTTGAAGCCGGCCTGGATTACGTCGGTATGTGCAAGCGCTACCGCCGCTACCTGCAAGAAAACAACCGCTTCCGCTCCCTCAAGGAAAAGGCCGCCGCCAACCCGAAAGTGGAGCGGCTACGTGGCGCCATCCACGTCTGGGGTAATGTGGGTCCCAAGGACTGGCATCAGATCGTCCAGGGCGAGATCAAGGTCGAGGGGGACCCGATCGAGTATGTCCTGCGTGGCTTTGATGAGAACATGGACAGATTGGACGAACTGCGCCAAAAATATCAACTCGACAAGGTACTGCTGGTAGGGGGTGCCTGGAGTTATGCGGAAGGACCATCTCTGGCCCGAGAATTTGGCCCGGATTGGTTCCCGCTGCCCGCCGGCAGCGGAGGCTGGGCAAAGTTTGCCAAGTTTGCCCGCCTGGCTGACTCTTGGGGTTGGATCTACGCCCCTTACCATAACTATATCGACCTAGGGTTCTTCCCTCACCGGCCGACCTACAACACCGAAAACGCCTGTTGGATCAGTCCCTACGGCTCGCTCCGGGTTCTGCTCGACAAGGGCATTATCAAGGGCCAACCATCCGAAACTCCGGGCGCTGTGCCACGCGAGATCAACCAGACTCCTCAACCCATGGCCGCCGCCGCCGCTAACTATACCCACTATTGGAGTTGGAGCAATCGATGGGGTGGTGACCGTGTCTGCCCCCAGGTGGCTTATGACTTCGTTCGGCGCAACGTTGGAGAAATCCGCCGAAACGAGGTACCTCTGGGTGGGCTCTATCTGGACGTGACGAGCATCGGACCACTCGGCCAGTGCTTTCATCCCTCACACCGGGTGAGCAAAGAAGACCACGCCCGCTGGGCCCGCAAGTACTTCCAATACATTGCCTCCAAGGGCCTGATTGTTGGCTCGGAGGAACCGGTGGATTACGCCACGCAGGAACTTCACTTCTACGCCTGGAGCTATTACCCTCGTACCCAAGGACAAACGCGCCATCCCGCCGGGCCAGAGCCCTTCGGACCCAGCATTGGCATCCGCGTCCCGCTGCTCAGTTTGGTCTACCACGATTCGGTAATCGTCCCCTGGTCGGTGCGGGGGGATGGGCTCTACCCACCTCAAGATGAGGTGGAACATTTCCTCGACTGTCTTCTGACGGGCAGCATGCCCCAGACCTTTAGCGCATTGCACCGGCCCGGCGGGCAGCTGGTCATCATGGCTGAGATGAAAAACGAGGCGGAGATTGAAGCCCGCGAACAACTCCTCGTCAACCGAATGAAAGTTGCGGCCAAACTGCACGAGCACATCGGCTTCGAGGCCATGATCAACCATCAGGTGCTGGATAAAGAAGGTCATCACCAAAGGGCCGTCTATGGTGGCGGTGCAACCGTGGAGATCAACAGCCGCAACGGACGGTACAGAATCACTGGTGTGCCTGGTTTCACGGGCGACTGGGTCGAGGTGAACTTGAAGTAGAAGAGACCAGCGTCAGGCGTCCCTCTACTAGGGTAGCGGTAGGTGTAGGCGTGATCTCCATTAGAAAACTAGACAACTGCTGATCGGGCTAACACTTCGTCCCTGTCGACCACCGGTATCGCTAAAATCGTGACAGCTTCTGAAATTGTTCAGTATTTTTGGCACACCACCTCCGTTTCCTCTAGCAACAGCAAACTTACATACCAACACCCCTCCCACTTTCAATGGGTCCCCACGGGGACACAACGGGACGTCAACACGGACTGAGATGGAACGATCCTGTGACCGCTTGGCGATTCCATATTGAGCCTGATCGTTAAGACAACCTGTTTATTATCAGTTCATTGTACTTAACAGATCCCGGCTAAACAGCTTAAGATTGGGTGACATTAATGCGGTGGAAAGCGGGCCTGAAGGGTGCTGATGACACCCAACAAGCCCTCACCACCACAACCTGGTAAGGAGGTTGTAATGGCTGCCAACAGTCTATCCCATCCTAACAACTCGTCCCAAACCAAGGGGCTCCGAGTGGCCATCTATGCTCGTGTCTCGACCCTAGACCAGAGCACAGAGAGCCAACTGCTAGACTTAAGGTGTTATGCCTCAAACCGGAGCTGGCAGGTGTATCAGGAGTACTGTGACAACGGCGTCAGCGGGACCAAGGACTCCCGGCCAGCCTTGAACCAGCTCATGAACGATGTCAAGAAGTGCCGCTTTGATGTGGTCCTGGTCTGGAGGTTTGACCGCTTCTCCAGGAGTACTAAACACCTGATCCTAGCTCTGGAGGAGTTCAGAAACCTGGAGATTGACTTCGTGAGCTACTAGGACAGCGCGCTGGGCCGATCGTGGTGAGAAGCGCGTGATACGTTTTAGTCGTTGTTATCGAGCTGTTTCCCAGCACATACTGAATGTAGTGTAGCGTGGCTTTTCTCGGACAATCTGATGGCGAAGAAGTGTCTCAAGTCGGAGACTCAAAGCTTAGATCAAGCTCTCACCCAGCTGTCCGCGGTTTCAATTTACAACTATTTATTCACTCTCGACAGCACGCTACGGCGAGGCAATCGAGACTAACGATCGTTGGATTACTACACCCAGCAGCATACAAGGCCTTGAGTTTCGCCTCAAGATTGGATCAGTCATTGCTGTAAAAGGGGGCGGGATTTTTCGGGGGACAGGGAGACGGAGCTATCACAAAACAGTTTTCTCTCCTGCTCGTGGGCACACGTCCCTCCAAGCTGTTTTCCTCCACGTAACAGAAGCCTTAAGGAGTAAAGATTCGTCCTATGTCCAAATCAGAGATCTGTTTCTTAACCGCTAGCGAACTGAGCAAACGCATCCGGGCCGGAGAGCTTTCTGTCATAGAGGTCATGGAGGCACACCTGTCCCAAATCGATAGTCTCAATCCCAAGGTGAATGCCATTGTGACGCTGCTGTCCGAGCAGGCCTTGGACCAGGCCCGTTCAGCTGACCAGTCCCTCTCCCGAGGTATTAAAGTAGGTCCCCTGCATGGTCTTCCCATTGCCCACAAGGACTTAGTATTGACCCAAAAGGGATACGAACCACCTTTGGCTCTCTAGCCCACAAGGATTTTGTGCCTACTCAGGACGCTCTCATTGTGGAACGGTTACAGCAGGCTGGGGCCATTACGATCGGCAAGACCAACACCCCTGAGTTCGGGGCTGGTTCTCAGACTTATAATGAGGTATTCGGAGAAACGCTCAACCCCTATGACACTTCCAAGACGTGCGGGGGCAGCAGCGGCGGTGCGGCGGTCGCCTTGGCCTGTGGGATGCAGCCGCTGGCTGACGGGAGCGACACTGGTGGATCGCTTCGCAATCCCGCCAATTTCTGCAACGTGGTGGGATTTCGGACCTCTCCGGGTCGAGTTCCCGTGTGGCCCAACCAGATTGGGTGGTATCCCATCAGTGTTCAGGGACCCATGGCTCGCACCGTGCGGGACGTAGCTCTGATGCTCAGCGCGATCGCGGGTCCGGACCCACGTTCTCCTATCTCTATTACCGAGCCAGGTAGACGCTTCGCTTCCCCGCTCCAGCGCGATTTCCGCGGCGTGCCCATTGCCTGGAGTCCCACCCTGGGCGGCTTACCCGTAGACCCCCGAGTCAGCCGTGTCATTGAGGGGCAGCGCCGCATCTTTGAAACTTTAGGAAGCGTGATCCAAAAGGGAGAACCTGATTTGAGAGACGCCGATATCGCTTTCCGGGCCTGGAGAGCCTGGCGATTCGAGTTGATGTTGTCTAGCCTCAGGCAGGGTCAGCGAGCCCACTTCAAGGAAACTTTGCACCAAGAAATCGAGGCCGCAGAAAAGCTGACAGCAATCGATCTTTCGAGGGCAGAACTAAAAAGGACGGAGCTGTATCATCGGGTCCGGGAGTTCATGGAAAGCCATGAATTTCTGATTTGTCCGGTGAACCGGGTCCCTCCTTTTGATATCAAGCAGCGCTACGTCACCGAGATTAACGGCATCAAGATGAACAGCTATATCGACTGGATGCGGTCTTGTTGGACGATTTCCGTGTTGGGACTCCCGGCCATATCAGTGCCGGCCGGGTTCACTACAGAGGGGTTACCCGTGGGACTTCAGATCGTTGGAAGACACCAGGATGATTTCGGTGTGTTGCAGCTGGCCAATGCCTTTGAGGAAGCAACTGGTTTTTGGAAGCAACGACCCGCACTGGAGGAGACGTGAGACCACGGTCTGAGCGTGCCGAATCAGCTCAAAAAGTCGACTTTTTCCAGTCACCTTTTCAGCACCTGCGCCTGTTCTCCGCTAAGAGGAGTGCTGGGAGGACGGGATCACCGCAATCAAGATCTGCTTGACGGTGGCCAGGTTATTAACTCAAAGCAGTTCACCATTGACTCTTGCGAGCCCGAGCCTTTGCTGACTGGAGAGAGGCGACGTGTGCATGTGGCCCAGAATCGCTCGGCTGAGATTAACTTGACAGCACCGACGGGAGTCCCTGCATCATTCGGTTGATTCTTCCCAGCTGGGTACAGAAAGGACCCCGGGCCTATGTCCCACAATCCGAACATCATTCTCATCCTGACCGATCAGCAGCCGCGCCACGCATTCGGTCTCCACGGCAGCCACGTATGCTGGACACCCCATCTTGATGGGCTAGCCAAGCAGGGCGCCGATTTTTAGAATGCTTACACCTGTACGGCGCTGTGCACGCCGGCCCGACTTTTTTCTTCACGGGGGTGCTGCCACACCGGCACGGAATGCTGGTCAATACCTCGATGCTCCACCAGTCAGCGCGATCGATCCCGCAGAACATGCCGACAATCGCGCAGCGGCGGGGGTCGGCGGGCTATCGCTGCGGGATCGAAGGCAAATGGCACGTCCGGGACCGGCCGCCCTCGGAGTGCGCATTTGTGGGACTCGACACGAGTGACTACGGCGACGCAATGAATACGCCGGAATACGCCGAACATCTGGCGCGCTTCGGACTCGAACACCCCGGCGTGACGGCCGAAGGCGTCGGCTGGTAGCGAAACCTGACCCTCGCAGGCAGAATGTTGGGACCCGCCGAAGCTTCGGTGCCTTTTTTTGCGGCCTAGCGCTGCATCGACCGGCTCAACAGCTTCAGCGCCGCGGGAGACCCTTTCCTCCTGGTGTGCTGCTTTTGGGGTCCGCACGCGCCCTATTTGCCGTGCGAGCCCTATGCATCCATGGTCGATTCAGCCGACGTGGAGCCCTGGGGCAATTTTCATTTGCTCTCAGGACACTTCAAGATTTAGTATTGGCAACTGCGGGAACCTCGACAGTCCCTTTCCCCATCAATGTGCCGTGCGCTGACCAGGTAGTGAGATAGCAATTTAAAGGGTTGGTAGAGCAAAAGATGACAACAGTCGTCAAACCACCTTGCATCCCGGTTCTGGGCGGCCGAAGGCATCAAGGACGGATGGCACCAGGCCTCAGGTTCAGCCTCACTCGTCTTGGTCTCTACTTGGTTGCTGGTTTAACCCTCTTTCACCACTGGCGACACTCAGACCACCCTCTACGTCATCGACCCGTCCAATGACTCGGTTATCATGTTGAAAGCTGATGATGAGGCGATCACCAATCCCGACTCTGGTTGTATCAGCACGCAGGGAGGTGTTTAGATGAAGAAGTTCTCCGGGATCTATCCGGCCTTAGTGACGCCTACACGCTTGGACCACACAATCAACGTGGCGCTACTACGAGAACTCGTGGAATTGCACCTACGGGAAGGCGTGAATGGTCTGTGGGTATGTGGAGCTTCCGGAGAAGGCCTGTCGCTGTCCGAGGAGGAGCGGCGATTGGTGGCCACAACCGTAACTGAGGCGATGGCCGGACGAGCAACAATAATCGTACATGTCGGAGCTGTGGACTCCCTACAGTCAGCCCGATTGGCGTCCCACGCCCAGGAGTGCGGAGCCCATGCTGTAGCTAGCGTTCCCCCGGTCTTCTATGCCACTAACGAAGACAACATTGTTGCGCATTATCAACGACTAGCTGACAGCTGCTCGCTCCCTCTCTTTGTGTACCATCTACCCGGCTTGACCCACGTGTCGCTGACCCCTCAAATGGTTGAAGGTTTGCTAAAGATCCCACAGGTCAGGGGCATCAAGTTCAGTGACTACAACTTGGTGGCTATGCGACAGATTGCGAACCTGGAGCGTGATCGACTTACCGTCCTTTTTGGAATGGATACAATGCTACTGGCTGGCTTAATGATGGGGGCCGACGGCGGAGTGGGCGGCACATATAACTATCTCTCTGGCCTTTTTGTCCGAATCTACCAGGCTTATAACCAAGGGAAGCTCTCAGCAGCTCAGGAACTTCAAGGACAGGCAACAGATTTCATTTTTGGCCTAAACTCCGGAAATAATCCAATTTCGAGCACGAAATGGGCCCTGTCGTTACTGGGGTACGATTGTGGACCTCCGCGTCCTCCTCTGACTGGCCTCCCTGCGGCGGAGCAACAGCGGATGAGACAGTTCTGGGAGAAGCATCTCGGCTGGCTGGAGCGTATTCGTACGGAGACTTTGCAGACCCATGAGGAGGCCTTGGTTCAGGCGCAGGAGAGGCTGGAATGACCCATAAACTGGAGATTGAACTCTTGGCCCACCTGCCAGGATCAGTCTGCCAAACCCCGTCGCAGTCGGATCTATTTAAGGTTTGGGCCCAGTCGTACCTGCGATTGCTGAAGACCCACTTCACGCTCCTACACGGAGGATATCCTGAGAGGCATCTCAGGCGGGTTCGCTGGGTGGCCGCTAGCGAGATGGCATTCCACGTGGTAACTGGCGCGGCTGTAATCCTGTATCGGCGTTGTTCCGGTAGAAGCCTCTCGCTGTCAACGTTCATGTAGTCGGTCAGCATTGGTCCGATGTGTGGGTGCACATGGATGAGGGTCATCTAAGTCCCTTCAGTCTGTTTAAGAGGATTCGTGATCATCGGCGCTGATTAGAATGACGGGCTTCACTGCCACCAACGTGCCCGCAACCAGCCTGTTATGTCTCTCGAGGTTCGTCCGATAACAACCTAGTCAGGTTAGCTCCAAGTATGGCCTTTCACTGCCCCTCGCCCAACAGATCACAGTGCTTCTGATAGATCGAGATCCCTTGGCGATAGGTACAGGTACGCTCGCATGCGGGCATGTCCGATCCCCACATCAACTTTTCAACGCGCACTTCGTTGATCAGGGTCTGTACGACACTAGGAAGCCAGTCGTATGGGTAGTTTCCGTCACTGTTCATCAAGTGAAGCATCAGCTCCACGTGCATGTTCGGGAATTGAAGCAACGTATGATCTCTGCAGGCACCTGAAAACGATTCGGCCCAGGGTCCATGTTGATGCTGCTGATGCCATTGGTCAAGACCGAAGGGATATGCGGATGGGCTCGCGCCACTTTGCGAGTTCCACTGCCTGATATAGGTAGGCCGCCATCCTGGGCTGTTTCATGTTCGTAATATACCAGAAAATCGGGACCTCAAGCTCGCCGAGAAGATCCCAAAAAGGCGGTAGGCTCTTGTCATTAAGACCCTTCTTGAAATCGACGCAGAAGAACGACTCTGTCGAGAAATAGACACCGCAAAGCCCAAGGTTCTCAATCTCGTGGCGGACTCGCGTAAGCTGGTCCGAACAGCTGGCTCGCCATTCCTCTACCTGTCCGAGGGTCGCAAAGCAATCGGGAAAACGCTTCAGGTGTTTCCTGGCCCTGCTCAGCTTAAGCTTAGGCAATCGGAATTTAACATCAGTACGAGAGGTAGGCCAGGGAGGCAAGAATGGCATAGAAGATCGATCTGTTTCTGATGCCGATTTTTGGTTGTTACATACGAGCGATTATATGCTGCCATGCACGTTCCTCTAGTCTGGCAGGCTAACCTCCAAGGCATATAATAGGGTGATGTCCGTTGATCCCGGCGTGCAATTGTTTTCGCCTCCCACTGCTTTAATTTCCCGCAATCCGCTTCGCTGGTTTGCTTTCTTTGGCTCGGGAGCCATTGTTGCTTCTGTGAATATCGGTAGTGGCGAGATCTTCTTCCCCTCTCGAAACGGAGCGGTGTTCGGTTATCGCGTGCTCTGGGTGCTGCTATTGGTCGCGATTCTCAAGTGGGTACTGGTCTACACCAGCATGCGTCATATGATCCTCAGCGGAGGACACCCCTGCGAACGCTGGAGTTCACTTCCAGGCCCTCGCGGCTGGCTGAACCTATTCATCGCGGCTGTGGCCCTGCTTTGCGCTCCATTGTGGTGGTGCTTTCTGGAAGGGATGCTGGGAACGATTTGTGCCTGGATGTTCGGCGTGGGAAGCCACTACGTCTGGGCAACCGTCTGGGTGGTGGTTGCCATGCTGCTCCTGGCCATAGGACGGTACCAGTTTCTAGAAAAGGCCCAGATGATCATTCTAGGCCTGACGGTGAGTTGTATTTTTGTGGCGGTCTTTTATGTCCAGCCCGACTGGTGGCAGGTCGCGAGAGGCCTGTTCGTACCTGTCCCTCTGACCTATCCCGAGTGGCTCTTCAAGGAGCTGCCAGATATGGCCGCTCGCTCTCCCTTGTTGGAGCTCAGTGTCTACGTGGCTGCCATTGGCGGTGTGAGTTATGACTATATGGCCTATGTCTCTTTTCTGCGGGAAAAGAAGTGGGGATACAGCGCTAGCGGCTTGATCAGGTCCGGGGAACTAGCAAGGGTTGCGGAACAAACCGATCATTCAGCACGCAAATGGGTTCGAGCGGCCCTGATCGACACGGTGGTTAGTTTCGTGATGATAGTGCTGGTGGCGGCTTGCTTTTCGATTCTGGGGACGGTCCTGCTCCAACCTCGCCATCTGGTTCCTGACAGAGTCAACCTGTTGAATTATCAAGCCATCTTCCTTAGTACGCTGAGCCCGTGGCTTTTACCCATGTACAAGATCGCTGTTTTCTTTGCTTTCTTTGGGATCCTTTACGGAGGACCGGAAATGACGTACCGGCTCTTCTATGAATACGGTAGAACTCTGGGGAAGTGGCGAGTTCACATGGAGGGGCCAAAACTGCGCCGGGCCATTATTGTTTGGGTGCTGGGCGGAGGGCTGACCGTACTCTGGCTGACTAGCCTCTTTCCCGATGTGGACCTGTTGGACATTGTCACGCCGGCTGGCATTTACACCGGCGTACTCCTGTGTGGTTTTTACTGTTTCGCCAACCTCTGGGTGGATTGGAAGTTCTTGCCGATTGCCCTGAGAATGTCCAAGCCCCTTATCGTCGGAAACCTGGTGGCCGGTTTACTGTTCACTGCCATGGGTCTGAGAGCCCTTTGGGATTACGATCAGTTCCGAGGCTTCGTCATCCTAGCGGTCTTGCTTCTGGGTTCCGTTTGGTTGGCTTCCCGTTGGAAGTCTCTGAACGGAACTCCACTGGTGCCCGAGACTCCCACACTAGAATGATGAAAACCCTCGACCAATGCCACTTGTCCTCCTAACACATGTTTTCCGGCCCTGTTTGGCTTCAGCTTCGGCAATCGGAATTTCATAGTCTGGTCTCGAAAAAGCCCAAACCCGTTTCTTATCTTGCCTACACCGCACTTCTCACTTTTTGTAACCGCTTTGTAACTTACGGAGCGATATCCGCTGATGCAGCGGGAAGAAGTCCGGAAGAAGATTCTGCCACTGCGTCTTTATAAAGATATACTTTGTGATCTTCAAAGCCTTTACGCACGGAATGAACGAGATAATCAAAGCTGTAGTTCCCTGCTCCTCCTGCCAATTCTGACACTTCGACTCCGTCCCCAGTGACCTCGACCGCAGCTAATCCCATCGACCGTGCAGATCGAGGTGTCAAGGTCACGGTGATTGATGAAGGGACTGCCATAGCGGAAAAGTGATCGGGGAACTCTACGTAGGCACTACCGTTAACCAATTCGGCTGTACCTCTCAGATACATCGCTGCTTCAGGACCTTCAAGAGAAGCGTATTGGATCATTCGTTCCGGGTTTTCTGGATCGGGCACTCTGAACGATTTGACTATTCCATGCACCGTCCCTGTTTCACCATCCATCCCCGCTGTTACAGCGCCGGATGAATCTGAAACCGAGAGCATACCGGCCCATCCTCCTACGTGAGGGCTTGGACGGACATATAGGTGGGCTAACGTAGTATCCCCATGGGTGAGAGAGAGAGAGCCTGGCCACAATTCAGCCGTCTGATCCCAGTAATAGAGGGAGAGCATGCCTCCATCACCGCTGCTTCCCACGAGTGTAGCACCGGGTGTAGCACCGGGACCCCCATCCTCACCCCAGAGCCCGAAGAAACCTCCATCCTCGGTTCCCAGGAGAAGAGAAGTGAGCTCACTTCCGTCCCCGTTAAAGAGGCCGAGAAAGCCTCCGTCGAGGGTTCCGTCGAGTAAAGCCGTCCGATTACCACCATAATCGTATGCGGTGATAGAACCACCATCAATATCACCCGCGGTGAATGAGACACCCCCGAGCCCTCCAGTGTAAACGTTTATCCGACCAGCATCAGCCGAATCCTCCGAGCCCAGGGTGCCGAAATCAATTTTCTCTGCCAACGCATCACTGTCTACTGCACGGGGCGCAATCTTTGAGCTACTTACGGCATAGTCGGCTATCATGGAATTCTTCACTCCTGCACTGTCTATAGCAACCCAGACATCCCCACTTCCGCCACCGCCAGTCAAGCCCGTTCCCACATTGACTGCGGTGATATCGCCGTCACCGGCAGGGCCCTCGGGACCAGTATCGCCAGTATCACCCTTGTCCCCTTGCACTCCTTGGGCTCCTTGAGTTCCCGTAGGTCCCTGTTCCCCCTGTGGTCCAGTTGCTCCCTCGTCACCAGCCGAGCCCTGGGGACCCGTATCGCCAGTATCGCCCTTGTCCCCTTGCACTCCTTGGGCTCCTTGGGCTCCTTGAGTTCCCGTAGGTCCCTGTTCCCCCTGTGGTCCAGTTGTTCCCTCGTCACCAGCCGAGCCCTGGGGACCCGTATCGCCACAGTATCACCCTTGTCCCCTTGCACTCCTTGAACTCCTTGCGGACCAGGAGGACCCCCTGGATCCCCTGGGTCACCCTTTGGCCCAGCAGGGCCCTGGGGACCTTCTGGATCCGGTGGTCCTCCTGGATCTCCAGGATCTCCCTTGGGACCGGCCTCACCTTGCTCTCCCGGTGGTCCAATTGGACCTTCTGGTCCTGGCGGACCTTGCGGACCCGGCTCTCCTAGTGGAGTTTCCACACTCACTGTGGCTACATCCCCGCTGGCCTCTTGCGTTAAGGAGAGCATGGCCACAGGCAAGGAGGCCGTGACTGCTACGGTCCCTTCATAGTTCGTCAGATCTGGGAAAAATGGCTCTTCGTTCAGAAAGGCTGCCACTGACTCTAGCGGATCCAGTATCAGAGTTTTTTCATCTAAGACTTGTAAGGCTCCCTGGTCGGCTTGACCCGTTAGACGAAATGTTACTTCTGTGGGAAAGCCTCCCGGGTTGTGGAAAGCGATCCCGCTTTTGAACTCATCATTGACAAACCCAAAGAGCCGGATCTCGTCGGCAGTAAGACTGGGCAGGACACCGATGCGAGGTTTGAGCTGGCCTGATAGGGAAAGCTGAAAAAACCCTGTGGCGATGAACTCGGCATCTGAGGTGAGTTTGGCCCAGCCCCGGGTCAGAACCCCATCAGACTCTCCGAACGAAACCATCTGGGTTCCCCCCCTGGCCCCAGCTCTACTTGCTGATTGGCGAGAGGATCACCACTGGGAAAATACAGCTGCACATCGACGTTAATAATGTCCGTGCTACTCGGGTTGTAGATGCTAAAAAACGTTGTGGAACCTTGATTCAACACCACCTGGGGAAAGTGCTGTTCCGTCCTGCCAAATTGGTCTTCGACCTCGGAGAGCCCTATCTGGCCCATTACGTGAAAATGGGGCGCCTGTAGCACGAGAAGAAGCCCCAACAAGTAGATACCCCGACGCACAAGCTGGCTACAGTTCCTGAAAACTAGCTGAAAAACGTACATTTCCCCTACCTCCCTTTCATGGCTGGAGAGACTTCTGAAGTGCGATCAAGAATACCAGAATATCTAGGTGTGGGTTAAGTCTAACCCTCAGACGATTACATGCTACAGCGATAGGATAACAATGGGTGGAAGTGGCCCGAAACTATTCTTCTTAAGCGGGAGTTAAGCTAGAAGCTGGAGGGTGGATTCTTATTGGGTATAGGCAGTAAAGTGTGGGAACCTAATACACTAGGAGAATGAAGAAGCGTGTTTTGTAAAGAGGAGGAGGTCATGTTTTCCATACTAATAAGGTGTTCTTTCTGTCTAGTGATGGCTGAAAAGAATTTTGGGCGATGGGCGCACAGGATTCTATATCGTCGGCAACACCTCCACAGCGCTTCACGGAAATCGGGAGGACAGATGGACACGGATTGAAATAGGGCCTGGACCGGAAGCTTTATGATTTAGTAGTGTAACTTTTTTTCTGTAATTTCTGGTCAGGCCTTGGGTCGGAAAGACAGAGGTCTGGGACAGGATTCTCCAAAAACAGAAACGAGAATCTGGCAAGGAGAATCAAATGAACCCAGATCTGGAAAAGAGAGTACCACGGGAGATCCTGGCGGAGTTGATCGAGGAAGGAACAGAAGCCTTTCGAGGAATCCTGGAGAAGTTGTTCAACGTGGCGATGCAGTTGGAAAGAAGCGAGTTTCTGGGAGCGGAAGCGTACGAGAGAACAGCCAGTCGGCGAGGCTATCGAAACGGATTCAAAGGCAAGCGGATTCAGACTCGAGTGGGAGAGCTGCACTTGGAGATTCCACAGGTGCGTGGGTTGAGGTTTTATCCCAAGTCGCTGGAGAGGGGTTGCCGTTCGGAGAAGGCCCTGAAGCTGGCCATTGCCGAGATGTATGTGATGGGCGTCTCGACGAGGAAAGTCACCGAGATCACGGAGCAGCTGTGTGGGTTGGAGATCTCTGCCACCCAGGTCTCGAGAGTGGCCGGGATGCTGGACGAAGAGCTGGAAGAGTTTCGAAGCCGGGAGCTGGGAGAGTATCCGATCGTGTATCTGGATGCCCACTACGAGAAGGTTCGAAGAGGCGGCAGGGTGCAGGACGTGGCCATCCTGAAAGCCATAGGAGTCAATCGTTTCGGGACGCGGGAGGTGTTGGGTCTGAGCGCCAGGATCAGTGAAGCGGAGGTGCATTGGCGAGGGTTTCTGGGAGATCTTGACCTGCCCCCACGAACGAGTCCACCCTCTAAGTTAGACTCGGAGCCATTTGAAGTGCCCTGCACGGGATAGAACTGAACTCCTGAGACCTAGGTAGTTTGGCCTCTGGTGCCGGCGGCCGATAGGCCAAGGCGCTGTGAGGCCGGATCTGATTGTAATCCCTTCGCCAGCGTTCTACCAACACCTTGGCTTCCCCAAGCGTGTCGAAGATCTCCATGTTCAGCAGCTCATCCCGTAGTTTCCCGTTGAAACTCTCAATGTACCCATTCTCCCAGGGGCTGCCCGGCTCGATGTACAAGGTCCTTACCCCAACAGCCTGCAGCCAGTCCCGGACCGCCTGTGCCGTAAACTCTGATCCGTTATCGGACCGGATAAACTCAGGCACTCCCCGATCAACGAATAACTCCGCCAACCGGTCCAACACGTCTTGGTGATTCATCTGCCGTTTCACATCAATGGCGAGGCACTCTCTGGTGTACTCATCCAGGATCGTCAATAGCCGAAAGGCTCGCCCATCATGGGTCCGTTCATGCACGAAATCATAGCTCCAGACGTGGTTTTTGCGAGCCGCTCGTAACCGAACACAGGAACCGTCATTAAGCCACAGTCTCCTTCGTTTCGGCTGTCTGGACGGGACTTTCAGCCCTTCTTGTCTCCACAGCCTCTCCACCCGCTTAGGATTCACCTTCCACCCTTCCCCATGAAGTATCGCCGTGACCCGCCGGTAGCCATAACGCCCGTATTGCGTAGCCAACTCCACCATCCGGGCCACCAATCGGGCCTCATCATCGGGAATTTGCCTTTCCCTTCGCTGGGTCGATCGAACCTGTCCCAGCACTTGGCAGGCCCGACGTTCGGAGACTCGCTCTGCTCCTAATCGCTCTCGTACCCACATCACCGCTCGTCTCCTGTTCGCCGGGCCTAGAAGTTTCCCGAGGACACTTCCTTCAGGATCTGCTTGTCCAAAGACAGATCCGCCACCAGCTTCTTCAACCGGGTATTCTCCTTCTCCAACACCTTCAACCTATTGGCCTGGTCCAACCGGAGCCCTCCATACTCTTTGCGCCACCGGTAGTAGGTCTGCTCGCTCACCCCCATCTGCTTCGACACCTGTCCCGCCCTCTGTCCTTGGGCCAGGCCCACCTCTGCCTCACGCAGCTTCATGATGATCTGTTCTGCCCTAAACCGCTTCCCTGCCATCCTTGCCTCCTTCCTAAACCGGAAATCCTAACATTCGAACTGGACTCGTTTTAGGGGGCAAGGTCACCTCCAACTGCTTTCTTTCAGCTTTCCGCCAACACTTTTTCAGAAGACGCCCCTTTACGAGGGGATTTCAACCCGGTCCGTGACACAACGATTCAGCGACTTTCTGGTGATTCCATGTTGAGCCTGATCATTAACAAACCTATTTTATATCAGATACTTATCCTTGACACATCCCGACTTAGTAGCTTAGGATTTAGGTAACATTAATCCGGTGGAAAGCAGACCTGAAGGATGATGCTAAAACCTAACAACTTCTCCCAACCCAAGGTGCCCCACGTGGGCATCTATGCTCGTGTCTTGAGCCTTGAGCAGAGTCGAGAAAGCCAACTTCTGGACTCAGGGTGCTATGTCTCAGACCAGATCTGCAGGTGTGATCGTTTTCTCGGGAGGGGAAATAGGTTCAGCCGGAGTGGGTAGTAGTGCTGAGTTGCCAGGACGAGTTTGATTGGGACAACTCGATTGATCTGGACCTGTTTAAAGGTCTGCTCAGAGAGCGTAGCAATGGAGACATCTCTGCTACCGTGATCCAGACTCGCCCGGGACAATTTGCTACCATACCGTGACGGCCAAACTTCTGGATTACGCCTCATTTGAATCATCTGGATCATACCTTAACCATACCTTAAGGGCGGATAGGAAAATCTGACAGGAAGCTCACACCCATTGAAGGAGGTGAATCATGAAAAGACGAAACTTTATTAGGGCAGCACTGGCAACGGGCTTGGGAAGCCGTGTTCTATCGACCGAAGCAAAGGCTGAAACGGAGACGTCGTTGCGAAGGACCAAGAAGAAGCCCATCATCTGCTTTTATCACGACGGACGGCACCCACTGGTCTACGTGTACGAGCCCCCGATGCAGAAGGAAGAATACGAAGCGGCTGTTGATGAATTGGTGGGTACTCCCATCGAGGCGATCATGTTTGGCCTCGAAGACGGCCGTACTCTGCTGCACGACACTAAAGTGGGTGAACTATGGGGTCATTGGGTTAAAAAGTGGTCATCGCTAATCTATCGCCGCGCCTACCAGAATGCTATACACCTGATCAAGGAAGGCCACGATCCTCTACGAATCATTTGCGATCGGGCACATGAAAAAGGTTTACTCGTCTATCCGACCCTCTTCATGAATCTGGGAAGAGGAAACCGCGAAACAGACGTGCGAGGCTCTCTCTTTCGTTTCAACAATACCCATCTTGAGATCGGTGCCGGTGGTGGTGTGGATCCGAACTTTCCTGGTTTGTACGGCCTGGATTTTAAGCACGACGAGGTTCGTCAAGAGCGCTTCACGATCATCGAAGAGACGCTCCATAAGTATCCGGTGGATGGATTCGAACTGGATCTTGACTACATGCCCTATTACTTTCTCCCAGACGAAGTCGAAGAGGGTCGGAAGATCATGACCGCGTTCATCGAGCAGATCTACCAGGCCGTAAAGCAAAGCGATAGCGACCGCGAGTTGGCCGTTCGTATCCCAGCGAGCTTGGCGACCTGTTTTTCCCGTGGCTTGGATGTGCGCGATTGGATCCGTCGGGGCATTGTCGATCTCTTCATCGGGCAAAGTCCGACGCGTACTCAGATCATCGACCAGACACTCGACCTCCGTCCCCTGGTGCAGGCTGCCAAGGGATCTAAATGTCGCGTCCTCGCTGACTGCAAGCATCTGATCGATTCCGATCGCCTGGCGGATAGCACCATCCAGTCAACTCGTGCAGCCGCTTGTAACTACTGGGCACAAGGGGTGGACGGGCTGCTTTTGGACCAGTGGTTCGGCATGTGGCCCTACCAGGGAGCCTTCTACGAACAGGTCCGAGAAATTCCCTACCCTGACCTGATGGCAACCAAAGACAAACACTACTTCCTGCCAACAATAGGAATTGAATACAAGGAGCGCCGACTCGGTATGCAACTGCCCCAGGACTTACATGTCAATCAGCCGGTGCGAGTTGAGTGGACGATCACCGACGATCTTCTACGCTGGCACAAAAAGGGTCGTGTCCACGAAGTCCTACTGCGGGCACGACTAGTCAACCATACCGAGATTGACCGCTTAGAATTTCGGCTCAACGGCAAGCGGTTGCCCGAATCACAGCTACGAAAAATCAATCGTATGTACAAGATGAGTGCTCCGCGCTACCGCGTCTTTGGTTATTGGTTCGTTTGGAAGCTGAATCCGAGTCACTGGCCAAAGAGGGGACAAAATAGGCTACTGGTAACAGTTACGTATCGGGATCCTGCTCTCACCCCTCAGCTCATCTTGCGCGACGTCGAACTCGACATTCAGTACCTGTTGGGCAAAAACTTTCATCGGGGCCAGGACCCTGACCTCGGTCCCTATGAGCATCGTGTCACTTAGCCCAGATGTCTCACCCCCGGGCCCAGCGAGACATCTATGATTCGCAGCACCGGTGAGCCTGCAGTAGCTCTAGTGTGCCCCCAATGGCGGGTGCCAGCCCAACGAAGTGTATCTTTATATGTAAAAGTAGCGCTTTCAGTCTATGAACATCACTTCCATCAGTTTCCCTAACCTGATTGCCAAACTAGCGACCTTCGAGGTGTCTACAGCATTGCCTTCTAGGCCCATGTTCGGGATTTGAAAGATGACAAAGACTTAGCTGATACCTCGGTTGCGGAAACTCATATCCTTGATCTTGCAGAGTGTCAGCTGCTGGACGACTCGATTCGCAAGATAGCGACTATATTGCAAACTCACAACGAACACCAGGCGGTGACTGCACCACACTCGCAACCCAACTGCGCCGGTATACCTAGATTCCAAACAAGCACGACCCGAAACCAGAACAGGGCGATGGGACCTGTTCAACATTGCCAACAAGGCTCGAACTTATGCCCAGTGGTCGCTAGAGACCGGGCAGCCTTTCAAAGATGGAACCACTGTGCTGTCGCTTGAAGAGCTTCGGAATTACGTGCACTTCCTTGGAAAATAATCGATCAGCCCGAGTGGCCTGTCTTAACTTGAAAAGAGAAAAAGTCGGGGCCTAAAAAAAGTCGTTTACATCTTTGAACTACAGACAGAGATTATCCAAATTCGCGGGAGGAACCCAGTTTTAGTCAAAACCCTATTTGACTTGTGGTTGCACTTGGCTGAGGTTGGACTGCATGGTCAAGCTAGGCACTCTAGCCGAGTTGGAGCAGGTCAAGTCCTTGTCCTACGGATCACTAGTTAAGAACAAAATTCAGAAACAGACGAACTTGTTGCCAGCTTTCCCAGGGACTGGTCCAAAAGCGCGAAAGGAGATAGGCAGGTCGTAAGTAATATTCTAAATATACTTTGCGCTGAAGCGCCTTCAACTTAGGCAAAGGTAGGGCCTGTTGGTACGTTTCCTGAATGAATTGACTGTCGCGTTGCTCTTGAAAGTTGCGGTACATACTGGTGCCCGGATAGGGTGTAGCCAAATGAAAAGAAGCGTACGTGGGATTCAATTCTATGGAAAAGCGTATAGTCTGGCGGATTTCCGCCTCAGTTTCCGTCAGAAAGCCCAGCATGAAAAAGCAGGCCGAGTTCAAGCCAGCCTTTCGGGTGAGGTGAATTGCTCGATGAATTTGCTCCAGCTCAAGATACTTGTTCACCATCCCCAGAACCCGCTCCGAGCCAGTCTCAACACCATAGTGCACAAGCCGGCAGCCAGCTCGCTTCATTTTTCGTAGTAGGTCCAAATTCACCGAGTCAGCCCGAGTTTGGCAGCACCAGTGGGATTTCAACCCCGAAGCTAGCAGAGCATCCAGCACTGCTTCACAGTGACGATGATGAATGGCGAATTCAAGGTCGATGAAATAGATATTGCACGTGGGTGTGGTCGAGAGCAGTGTGCGAACCTCTTCAACGACACGCTGCGGAGACTTCAAGCGGTATTTGGACATACCTGCAGGTAACAATAGCTACATGAATGAGGACAGCCCCGCGAAGTCTCCAACAGTGCGAAGTCACTTCCAAGAAGTTCATAACCGTAGCGGCTGATATCGATTTGATGGTAGGCGGGAGCGGCCAACTGGTCCAGAGGCAGGGGAGTCTTAACAGGATTGGAAACCACTTGACCTTTGTCGAGATAGGTTAAGCCGGAGATGGCCTGTTTATCCTCTCCCAGGGCGATCTGAAGCACAGCCATTTCAGGCTCTTCACGGATTAACCCAGCCTTACCAAGTGTTTTAGCTACATAAGTCGGATCCATGGTCCCATGTGCTCCAAGAACATATGTGCGATCCTCCGGAAAGGGCGTGATGCGATGCGCAAATAGTTCCAGGTCCAGGTTCGGACATTGCCAGCGATCCAGTGTAGAGGAGGTGACGAACACAATGTCCTCGTCCTCCACCTGGACCTCACATTGGTCCTCGATCCGCTGGTTATAAACCACGCATCGAAAGCCATGCTCCTCCAGTATCGCGGCACAGTTTAAGAGGTCTAGAGGAGGCCAATGACGGTTATACCGTGTGCCACGCCGGCTAACGTATCGATCCCAACTTGGATTGACAAAAATTGCCTTCTTCATTATCTGGTAGCTAGGGGACGACACTTCCCACGGGTAGAGTGGCCATTTCCCTGCGAATCGGTTGAAGCCACTTGGTACTGGTAACTGGTGCTGGAGTTAAGGCCGGAGAGTGTGAGTACATGATCAGTGAGATTCGCTGGATTCGACACGGTACGGCTCCAACCAGGAATCTTTAGGAATTCGTCTTTGTCCGAATCCTCCCGTCCAAAGTCAACCACGCTGTTGGCGCCTTCATCGATCTCCCAGAAAAGGGTTGCCGAGGCTTAGCGAAGAGATCGAGGCCCAGTTAAGTATGCGTACACCAATGATCATCGAGTATTCGCATTAAGGCCTTCGCTCCGTTTGTCCAAGAAACCGCTGTGTATAACGGCTATTTCGGATACAGTTACTACCATCCCCTTTTTGTTTCAACAAGTTCGCAGATTACGAAGTTGCACACTGCGACCAGGAAACGTCCACAGGGGAGAGTTGGAAGTAGCGCGAACGCAGTATCCTAATGGGGAGCGAACAGTTGGGTGAGATCAGTCACAATTGTAGCGCCGCTCCCTTATAATCAGAGGGTGGCAACAAATAAGTACCGTTTCATGAAACTGAGAAAGGCACAGCTGGAGCAGTTTGACACCGAAGGCTGGCTGTTTCTACCGGATCTGTTCGGCCAGGACGAGATCCAAGTCCTCAAGGGCCAATTACCGAAGATTTTCGCTATGCATCGTGACGAGGTCTGGCGTGAAAACGACGGGGAAGCAGTTCGCACGGCCTTCGCTGCACATACCTATAACAAGGCGTTCGGCCGCCTGGGGCGCCATCCGCACCTAATCAAACCCATCATGCAAATCCTCAACGGGTCGGTATATATACACCAGTACAAGATCAACGGGAAGGCCGCCTTCAGCGGTGATGTCTGGCAGTGGCACCAGGACTACGGTACCTGGGCGCGCGACGATCAGATGCCGAAACCGCTAGCGATGAACATCGCGCTGTTTCTGGACGAGGTGACTGAATTCAACGGTCCCCTCTACCTTATCCCACGCAGCCACAAGCAGGGTGTGATCGAGGCGGGCCACGATACACTAACGACGTCTTATCCGCTTTGGACACTCAATAAGGAATCGGTAAGCCGTCTGGCGAACCAGGGCGGCATAGTCGCGCCCAAGGGAAAACCGGGAGCTGTCCTATTGTTTCACTCGAACATGGTGCACGCATCAGCGCCCAACATCAGTCCGTGGGACCGCGTGATCGTGTATCTGAGCCTTTGTCACGTGGACAACCACATCCGACAGTTTAAGCGACCGGAATGGATCGCCCATCGTGACTTTACACCGATCGAGCCACTGGGTGAAAACTGCCTCCTGGAACTTGCCTCCGAGAACGCCAACCTGGCGACAGAGTGACTTAAATCTCCTATCAATGGGTCTAGAGACATCGGATTTCCTCAGCTAACATCCGATTTAAGATACCATTCTGGTTTTTCTTCAGATAAGTGTTGTTGATCGCTGTTGCGTTTGCCAGACACTCTCTGAGACGAGTAATTGGGGTTGGAGCATTAGCGAGAGGAGCGTTTTCCCTGCGTCACATACGTCTGATGCTAGCAAAGCCGAGGCAATCTAGACAAGACCGCAGGTTGCGGAGCTACTGGAGACGGTCAAAACACTTCTCTAAAGAAGCACTGGACCTACACAAACTCACGCATCGCCTGGCCTACGGACCGGGCGCCACGATACATCTTTCCCGTTCGCAGATAGACCTAGCGATCCACCATCTCAAACTGATCACAAATCGGATTGTTGTCGTAAACTAGTACTAATTAGTCTCTCTAAGGAAAAGGTTTCCGCCAGATATGCTTGTACTCGGCAGGGGTGGAAGTACTTGACAACTCGTGCACTATCTCTGCGACCGACTCGGCTACGACCTCCAGAATCTTATGTCCTTTGTCAGCACTAGCGAGTTTCACCTCGCTCCCATAAAACCCGTCAGCTACGGCCTCGACGGGCGGGATAGCGTAGCTTCCGACCCGTTCAAGGGACGGAAATGGAAAGTTATCCCCCCACAGATTAAGGGGGGCCGAACGGGCTTCACTAATGTCTACTAGATCGGGACGGATGGCCAGCATCATGCTGGTTTCTGCTGCTCCTCCGTGACCACTGGGCCCGCCGATAATCTTAGCGATCTGAGCCTCGCAGCGCTCAAAAGGCATGAAGTCAACGTACAGGGCAGGGCGCTTTTCGTGAACCGCCTGCCACAGCGCCGAGCGTCCCGTGGGAAGCCCACCGTGCCCATGCACTAGCACGATCTTCCAGAAGCCCAGGTCCGTGAGGGCATGACAGATATCCACCAGACTTTGTTCCATGGTCGTGGGAGCGACACCCGCGGATGCCAAAGGTGAAGCCCACTGGACAACACTGTAGTCCACAGTGGGGCAAATACAGACCGGGAGCGCTGGGTCCAGCCTAGCACCCATGCGTACCATGACCTCGTCAATCTGGATCGAGTCGACCCCACAGGGCAGATGTGGCCCATGTTGCTCCGACGAGCCTAGAGGAACGATCGCCACGCCATCCTTTTCCGAACAACGCCGTACAGCAACCCAGTCGCTTTTCTTGAAGTAAATAGGCATGCCTCCGAACCTCCTTGAAGCAGAGCCACTGCTCTACCAAGGCCAATGCTATGTCTAATTTGAATATTTCTCATACGACCTTGCAGCTAAGTTACTGTGAGGTTCCCTGATGTATGATCAATTCGTAGTAGCCCACATATTCCATTTGAGCAAATTAAGCATAATGCACCTGGATTTCCACATGCTCTATTACTAGGGGCGGTTTGATCCTTGGGTTGCGCTTGATTAATTGGACTTTTACTTCGTGCATTCCTCGGTCGGCCTCCTCCGGTCGAAGTGACCAGACCAGCCAACTGCTTTCGCTCACATCCGAAGGGTCATCCGGATTTTCCGCAGAGACATTCCGTACCTGGGGACTGGTCAACTCTTTTCCGTCCAGTTGTACTCGCACTCGATCGGTCGGCGAAAATTGTTTCAGCTCAATCCGCAGTTCGACTTTCTTCAACTGTCCTGCCCTCGCCTCTTCGACGACTTCGTCATAGGTCGGGACGTGAAATTTTGGTCCTTCATCGGTAAGTGTCCGATAGAGGGAAACCGGGGTTTCTGCGTGGATTCGATCATTCAAGTCGGAGCCTACCCAGGGGCCCTCCTTGGCCCGGTCAAAACGGTAAAGCGCAGAGTACAGCTTGTTCGTTCTCTTCAATGTCTCGACGGCACCGATAGAGGTTAGTAGGTCTCGCCGGGTCCGCTCGTTGGCATGCCAGTTGAAAACGTACATACCGTGGGCCCCGCGCTCCCAGTAGCCTGCGGCCAATCCACGAAACCAGGAGTGGAGCGATGCTTTTTCCTCTTCCAGTCCTTGGTAGGGGCCTGCGAAGCGACTGTCGAAACCGGTATGGAAGCGGATGGGGGTTCCGTCAACCATTTGTCGAAAGCCTTCTACCTCGATACCAGCGTCGGTGCCTGAGCCTCCCCCGGCCGTCAGGATGTCGCACAGCCCCTCCTGAATCCAGGTTTCCAGATCGTAGCCGATTCTCCGACAAGACTCCTGGGTCGTACTCACGCGCACTGCCACCCAAAACGGCTTCTCTCGTTTGTCGGCAATCGCCTGAGTCTCGTGGCGAATGGCCCGCTGCAGATCCGTCAGGGTGTAACGCAATCGATAGGCGTGATCGGCGGGTAAATGAAACCCATGGCGTTGCCAGTCCAGTTCAACACCGTCCCAGTCAGCTGCGGCCACTGCTTCCCGAATGTACTGGAATCGGTGCTGGCGTACTTCCGGAATAGCCATGTTCCAAGAAGCAGCAAACCACTTGGGAGTGTTCTCGGCACCGAGGCACCATTCGGGGTGCTGCTTGCGAAGTTCGGTCAGACCCCACATCTCGGTCTTGGCCATATCTTCCAATTGGATCCCATGCAAGTGATTGTCATTCATTCGGATGGACACATACACATCGATCCCCAGCTCATGCCCTCGTTGAACCATGGCCTGGTAAGGATTTTCTCCTCGTTCCAGCAGGGAGCGGATATTCTCATTGTGAGTCATGGAACGTAGGGAAGCGTAGATTCGATTCTCACTATCCCCAGCCATGGGTAAGTCTTTGGAGTTCCAGGTTGCTTCATGCTCACCGATGCACCAGAACAAGGCTTTTACCTGAGTGTTTTTAATGGGAGCAAAAGTCTTTTCAAGAAACTGATCGAGGGACTGCGGGTACTGGGAATAGCCGTGGGGTGCACCGTCCCAATTGTAAATGATCGGATAACTGGTATCCACTTGACTCAGGTGACCCCAAGATGTAGTATGTGCCTTCGTGGAGGATTATCCACGCGACCTGCTCGAGTTCTAGGTACGCTTCGCCAGCGAAGAGGCCTGTCGCGACTATCTGTCCGCGTTGCGCTGGCCGGAGGGTTTCCGCTGTCCGGGATGCGGGTATGAGTGGGCTTGGCCGATGCGCAAAGTGTGGTTCGAATGCGCTCGCTGCGGGCGGCAGACGTCGGTGACCTCGGGCACGATCTTCCAAGACACACGTAAGCCGCTGCGGCTGTGGTTCCGGGCGATCTGGCACGTCACTTCGCAAAAGAACGGGGTCAGCGCGCTGGGTCTGCAGCGCGTTCTCGGGTTGGGCAGCTATCGAACTGCGTGGACCTGGATGCACAAGCTGCGGCGAGCGATGGTGCGTCCGGGGCGGGAGCGATTGGCGGGCGTAGTCGAGGTCGATGAGACCTATTGGGGCGCTGAGGAAGAGGGTGTGAGCGGCCGGCAGACCGAGCGTAAAGAATTGATTTAAGTATCCGCGGAAGAGAGAGGCCGCGGGCTAGGACGGATCCGCATGCAGCGCTTGCGGAACGCATCGGCGACCAGTTTGATGCCCTTCGTGGAGGAGTCGGTCGAGCCGGGAAGCTTGGTGCACACCGACGGCTGGCTGGGCTACGAGCCGCTGGAGAAGAAGGGCTACCAGCATCGCATCGTCTTTCTGTCGGGCCGCCGCAAGCAGGCCTCGGAATTATTGCCGAGGGTGCACCAAGCGATCTCGTTGCTCAAGCGCTGGCTGCTGGGCACGCACCAAGGCGCGGTTAGCCACGAGCATCTGGACTACTACCTCGACGAGTTTGTGTTCCGCTTCAACCGGCGCAACTCACGCAGCCGGGGAAAACTCTTCTACCGCCTTGTGCAGCAGGCAGTCGCCGTGGACCCAACGCCGTATCGATCGATCGTCGCCGACTGGGACGCCGAGGCCCCGTGAGCCCAACCACAAGATGTTGTGGTTACCTGAGTCCAGTGGATACCCCATTGGTTGTATTTTGAAGAAGGCCCAGGTTGTTCCAGTGAATTAGGTCTCCCTCAGCGAAGCGACTGAGTCGCAGCCACTCGATCTCTTGTGGTTTTTTCCCACTCGCGATAAATTTTGCCATGGTCCTACCGACGCAGGGAGCGGTAGAGAAACCTCCACCGCTGAAACCAATTGCGGAATACAACCCTGTAGACCCTGCGGCATCAAGGATCGGCTGCCCGTCCGGGGTGTAGTCGTACACACACGCATAGCTGCGATTGGCGAATCCTCGCGCCATGAAAGGCAATGTCTGGGATAGTCGATTATGCATCTGAACGAGCCGATCAAAATGGACGGTCTCCCGATAATCGTCCGGATTTTCGGGCACACAGTCTTCCGGCTGCCGGACCAGGTCTCCTTCCCGCCAACCGACAAACATCTGCAGTCGCCCCTCCGGACGCAAGTAAAGTTGTGATCTTGTGTCAGAGAGAATACGGATCAGACGCAACTCTTTCTCCAGCGGAACATGGAAAAAGGCCATCTCTGCTCGATGCGGATAGACAGGTAACTTGAGTCCCACCTGCTGCAGTTGGCTTCGGCTCCAGGCGGCAGTTGCAATCATTACCGCGGGTGCAAACCAAGGGCCTTCACGAGTGGAAACACCTGCGACCTGGGATCTGTCCAGCAGCACTTTTGTACGCCACACCCCTCCCGAATCTCTACGCCAGCCCGCCGTGCTGCCAGCGCTATGGCATGAGTGGCTGGCATCGGGTCTACATAAATCGCCCCTGGTTCAAACGCATATGCCAGCTCGGCGCCCTGCTGGATACCCGGTTGTACTTGGCCAGCTTCATCCACGCTAATGTGATCACAATTGGTGCCCAGCTGCCGGCTCACTTCAACCGCTTGCCCCAGCCCTTTTGCCTCGGCACAACCTGCGATGAGAACGTAGCCAACCTGATTGACCTCGATCGAAAGTCCAGTCCGTTCCACGAACGTATTGAAGAATTGTTGTGACTGATACTGCCAAGACGCTACCAAGGGGTGAGGTACAAGTGTACGGACAATGCCAGCCGCACGACCCGACTGGCCGGAACCGATCCGGTGCCGCTCGAGCACAACAACGCGGTCAACCCCGTTCTCCTTCAGATTCCAGGCCGTACTCAGCCCGGTGACCCCTCCACCAACAATGACCACGTCCGCTGTGCGCTTCATTAGTCGTCTGAATCAAAGGGATGTGTACCTGTGCTCTGATTCTTAAGAACCCCTGGGGCTCAAAGCAATGCTGACAGCTAGCCACTAGGACTACCCAGAAGTCAGACAATACCACTTCATTTTCCAGTATATCCTACAAAGAGGCACCTTTTCTTTGAAGTGTTCCTGAAGCGCTTTACAATTCCACACTACGATAATCGAGCCGCGGCTATGTGGTGGCCGGAAGCCCGGATTTCGCCGGACCGATAGATGTGTAGACTCCGGATGCGAATACGCGCCACCGGCGGACCGGCATTCAAGCCCAGAGTGGCATGGCCGGTCGGCTGCATAAAAACTGCAGGCGCCACGGGATCAACCCAATCGAGAACCCGATCCCGAAGCATTCTTCGATGAACAAAGAGGGAAGAAACGAGTTCATGTTCAACCAAAACCGCTTGGTGAGCCGATACGGTGAAAGATCCGTGACGATAGTAAGCGCATTCAACAGATTTAAAATCAGCGGCTGTTTGCAGCGGGAAAATGACGAGAGAATCGTTGACACAAGGTTTGGAGGACTGATAGATTTTGATCGGTCCTCATAGAGAGACTCAGAGTAACCCATATTCAAAGTTAATATGAGAAATATCGGCCATTTGAAAGAAGAGCTGGAAGCACGAGTGATCAAAGACAAGTTCTTGTCGATGCCCCTTACGGAACGACGAGTCTACTTTGAGATCAATGGCTTTTTGATCGTACCCGGAGCTATCGATGAAGAGGTCCTGGTGAAGCTAAATCGCGAGTTCGATCGCACCACTCTCGACCGAGATATTGAGCTTGGGCCAAAGGAAACAAGGACTATCCTAGAAAAAAGCTCTCACTCCTGGGTGACTCCATCCGTAGCGAAACTCATCGAAAATCCAAAAGTTCTGCAAATGATTCGTCTCTGCTATGGTGACGACATCAGGTTTTTCAAAGGTGTTTATTATCCCAAACCAAGGAAAGAGATCGCGGAAAAACCTCGCCAGATGCTTCACATGGATTACGGGGGCGCTGAATACGAAGATGACTTCAGGAATACTTCTGCTTCCTGGGTAAACGTTGGCTTCTATCTTTGCGATCTAACTTTTGAAAACGGTCCACTGTGGGTCGTTCCCCGTAGCCACAGACAGTGTCATCTGATCCCTGGCAGCAATTTCGAGTATTTAGAGGAAAAAGCAAAGATCGTCCTGGCAAAGGCAGGCACAGCAGTGCTGTTTCACTGTTCCACTGTGCATGCGGGCGGCCTGAACTTCACTGATCAGATCCGCCGAGCCCTCTTCTACTCCTATCGTCCTGGGTGGGCCAAACCAGTCGGTCTGATCCCCGAGTGGCCACAGAGACTCGTGGAAAACGCCCCTCCTAAAAGAAAACCTCTTCTCGTTGGACTCAATGAGGGACTGCCACACTCGACATGAGTGGCCGCCTGTGGAGAGCCGAACCGATGGATAACATATTGATCCTAGCTCCTGTCCTGAGACGAATTATTTAGTTTTGAATCTCTTGGCGTTGGGGAAAATCCTTATGAAACTGGAGCGGGAAGATATTGAATTCCAGCTTTTTACCCATCACTCCCCGGCTAATCGCCCTCGAAAGTTCGTCCAAGGGAAAACTGTTTCTTCAATTTTCCCTGATTGCGGCATGTGAATTCACGCACTACTCAGTCGTTCGTGCCTCATGGATTCCGAAGCCTGATTTTCCGCAGAATCTGATAGTCGAGCGACATCAGTGGATCCTAAACACCATCCTTCTGATTTGACTATGCTCCATAGGTTCACTTACAATTGCAATGTGTCTGCTGGAGAGGTTTGATCCGCTGGCATCTACCTAACGTGATAGGGAGCTGGATCCGGTAAGGACTTTTTTGAACGGGGGTTCAGTATGATCGTATCAACGAAACCCATCCCCAACACCTCGCGGTGGCTAGCTATATCCACTCTGCTATGCGCCATGACTCTTCTGCCTCCGGGTCTGGCCGATGCTCAAGACCCCGACTACATGGCAGTTCGCATGCGACTCAGTGCAGGCGTCGAGGCAGGTGAGCTTACTCTGGGGCAAGCCAGAACCATGATGATCGCCCTCGAGAAGCACGTTGCCAAGACGAACGAACTGGCTTTCGTTAGAGCCTTCAGAGAGCGTCTCCGCCAGGCGGTTGAAGCCGGCGAAATGACCCAGGAAGAGGCGCGTGAAAAGTTCCGTGACCTCATGTCGGGATTCGACCGATCTCAAGGTGACCGATCTCAAGGTGACCGATCTCAAGGTGGAGAGGACATCGTAAAGCGTCTCCGCGACGCGCTCGAACCCGGCTTCGACCCGGGAACAGACGCGGCACAAGTTCCATGAGCTTATGATCCAGGAAACATCTTAGGCTCGCTGGACTTTGCGAAGCTTCGATCGAAGAGTTATTTCTGCTTAGTCCTCTTATCCTGCACTCTCTAATCTATTGGATTGGCTCTGTACGGGAGTTGCACCACCAGCTCGGTCCGGCTCGTTCTGGCGTTTCCTAACACTAATCCCACAACTGTAGGTATCGATATTTAATGGGGCCTGGTATCCATTATTTTGGTTTCCACTCCCGGGCTAGCCGCTCAGCCTCAACGATCTGATCCCGAGTCATCTGTTCAGCTCGAAAGTCTCGTAATGCAACGGCCTTTTCTCTTGCCTCTCCAGTTAAGTTGGTAGCTGCTAGGTTGCACCACATGTGAGCCTGTATGTCGTCCTGTGGGACACCTTGGCCCATGGCATACATGACCCCCAGATGCCTCTGGGCATCGGGATCACCTTGCTCGGCGGCCTTGCGGTACCACTTCACTGCTTCTTGACCATCCTGAGGGATGCCGTGACCATCGAGGTACATGTTCCCCAGGTTATTTTGGGCCTTAGCATCGCCTTGCTCAGCTGCCTTCTTGGCGTACATGACCCCTAGAGCATATTGGGCCTTGGCATCGCCTTGCTCGGCAGCGTAATGGTACCACTTAACGGCCTCTTGGTAGTCCTGGGCAACGCCTTGGCCCTCGGCATACATGACCCCCAGATTATATTGGGCAGTTGCATGACCTCGATTCGCGGCCTTGCGATACCACTTAGCTACTTCTTGGTAGTCCTGAGCAACGCCTTGGCCCTCGGCATACATGACCCCCAGAGCATATTCCGCGGCGGCATCTCCCTGCTCGACGGCCTTTCGATACCACTTGAGTGCTTTTTGGTAGTCCTGGCTGACTCCCTCTCGTTCGTAGTAGTACATAAGCCCCAGATTATATTGGGCGTCGACATAACCTTGTTCGGCAGCATAGCGGTACCAGTTGACTGCCTCTTGGCCATCTTGAGGAACACCGTAGCCCTCCCGGTACATGTTCCCCAGGTTATTTTGAGCTTTGGCATAGCCTTGCTCAGCTGCCTTTCGGTACCACTTGACTGCTTCTTGGTCGTCCTGAGAAACCCCTTTGCCATCGCGATACATGTTCCCCAGGTTATTTTGAGCTTTGGCATAGCCTTCCCCGCTCGCCTTGCGGTGCCACTTGACTGCTTCTTGATCGTCTTGAGAAACCCCTTTGCCATCGCGATACATGTTCCCCAGGTTGCATTGGGCCTCGGCATCGCCTTGCTCGGCACGCGTAAGTATTTCTTCGTAACTAGATTGCTTCTGCTCGAGCTCTGCAGTTTGTGAACAACCGCTAAACCAAAAGATCACCAGAGTAAGATAAAAGGCGAGCAGCTCGCAGATGGTGTCCTTCATTAGCGAACCTTCCAGCTAACATCAGGTACTGCCGTTTAGCATGCTTTACAATTATTATTAATACTAGCACTGGGTAGAAATACAGGCAAAGTGAAGCTCACCTCACCTATCCCCTAGGAAGGATCTTCCTTTCGCCCGTGCAACACTTAGTCATAACAGATCTCCCTTCTGGGCTCATTGCAGAAAGTGTAGGACCTTCGACCAGCTGCGCGTGCTGCTACTCTAGCTTAAGGACATTCTGTGCCTGTCATGGCTGAGGAAGCCGTGGTTCTCCAGACGCGCTCTCTCCCCCGCGCCGATCTTTCCTCTATTGTGACGTGTTCACTGATGAAGTCTTGTTGCTTGATGCTCTTTTCATATTACAGAATTACAGAACTTCCAGAGCATCTTATCCTTAGGCACATTGTCCGAGCCAATACCCTAGACACTGCACTTGAGACTACCACAAATTGCCCGAGCCTCAAGACTTTTAACTATGGTGGGTTATTGCTATAGTAAAGTAGGCTATGCTGTAGAAAGGGTTTTTTAAAAAGAACTGCAAAGTGCTTCTCTCACCAATTCAAGGTCTCCAGCTGAATGTTTATAAATCTCTTTAAGCTTCCTGGAAAAACTAATTGAGTCCTTTCTATAATCGTTTATTGTAAAGTATCCGTAAAACTTTCCTTCTCTATCCATTAACACGGGAACTTCCTTGTCAGAAGAGTATTGATTCCATGGACTTTTCTTATTATCGTCGATTCCGTAAATTCCGTATCCGCTAAAAATACTTTTAATATTGTACTTGTTTCCATAAGTTCCCTGTTTATTGCAGATAGAATCTGAACTATATGTTGGTCAATTGAGGCAACCGAGAAATTCATCACGACCTTCCCCACCAAAAAGTAATAATTCTTGAGAAAGCGCATTAGCTGAGCACAGTAAAACAAATACAAATGTTCGTAGTATGTATTATTATATCCATACTACGGAACACCAATGCTTGAGGTCGCTCCACGCCGTCACTCTGAAACGGGGAAGTCTGGTCGAACTTATCAGCATGACATCAAAGGGGTTCTTTCTCATGAGGCTGTCTCCTTGAGTAAACTGTCCTATTCTAGGAAAATGAATTCGTTGACGTTAAACAAAACCAGGCATAGATCAGCCAGCGATCCCGGACTCCCGGGTTGGTCTCCTGCTATCGTTAGGGAGATGGGCATAGGTGCACCTTCCGGCTTGCCCAAGAAGGCCATGTCTGGTCGGGGCACCGCTGCAGAGGTTCCCAACCGCGCTCGAAACTCCTCTTTTTCTCCCTGGGTGGGCAAACGCTGAAGGGCCAGTTCAAAGGCCCGCTCGATCTGTCTTTCAGGATCCGCTCCCACTTGGCGACGGATGCGAGCGGCCATCTGGCGGCTCTGCCGGTGGACGAACTCACTGTTGAACAAGGCAAAGACCTGCGGCGTCACCGTGGTGACCCCGCGTACCTCGCAGCTCTGGTTCAGATTAGGGCCATCAAAGACCGCCATCCAAGGGGTCGGGGTGGCTCGCTTCTGCATCATGTAAATGCTTCTACGGTTCCTTTCCTGCTGGGGAGAGGCTTCCCAGATAGTGAGCGCTCGCTTCTGTAGTTCATCATCGATGACGGGAAAAACCGCAGGGCCACCCATATCCCGATTCAGCTCTCCGCTAACCGCTAGGATACTGTCGCGAATGCTCTCCGCCTCGAGACGAATCGGCCCCATCTTCCAAAGATAGCGATTGGCACTGTCGATCGTTTCAAACTCCTGGTCCCGAGGGTGGTACATCGATTGGCGATAGAGACTGGAGCCGAGTATGAGCCGGTGCATGGCCTGGATGTTCCACCCCTGCTCGATGAACTCCGAGGCTAGCCAGTCGATCAATTCCCGATGCAGGGTTCCCGAACCGTTCTGGCCAAAGTCGCTGGGCGTGCGCACCAACCCTTCGCCAAAATGATGCTGCCAGATCCGGTTGACCATCACCCGAGCCGTTAGAGGATTCTCGGGACTGGAGATCCACTCGGCCAGCAACTTGCGGTGGCTACCGCCTCCCGTCAGGTCGACCGGGTCGGAATTCCCGATCGCAGAACTCAAAAAACCTGGTCCCACAGCCTCTCCTCTAGCCTTTGGATTTCCCACCTTCAGGACGTAGGTGTCAGGAGTGGAGGGAAGATCCTTGCCTCCTGGGTCGGAAGCCGAGTAGGCCTTGGGCTCATATAGATCGGGATGCATGGGGCTACCCTGGGAGACACAACGGCGGGCGAGATTGTACAGATCCCGTTCCGCCTTACTAAACAGCAGGCCCTTCTGCATGGCTTCGCGTAATTCGAAAGCGCTGACTCGGTAGGAGGCGTAAACGTCTCCGTAGACCACCCGGTCCTTAAGGTCCTCAGGGGATAGGAAGGAGCGTTCTCTTCTCACCCGTTCCTTGAACTGAGCTACAATCGCTTTTGCTCTCGCATAATACTTTGAATAGAGTGCTTGCCAGGCTTCGGCCTTTTTCTCCCATTTCTCTGGCTCTTGATGGGGCAGCTCGTATTCGGTGAAGGGTAGGGCGGTCGGCCCCGTAATGCTCATCGGGGTAAAGAAGGCCTCCATCCGGTAGTAGTCTCGCTGGGGAATGGGATCAAACTTGTGATCGTGACAGCGGGCACAGGCCACAGTCATCCCCAGGAACACCGATCCGGTGGTGCCCACCAGGTCATCCAAGATCTCCCGGCGACCTCCCGATTCAGTTTGTGCTCCCACGCGCATGAAGCCCAAGGCAATTCTCCCTTCCGCGCCATAGGGGCGGAAGCTGTCCCCTGCGATTTGTTCCCGGATGAAGCGGTCGTAGGGTCGACCCTGATTGAAGGCCCGGATGACGTAGTCCCGGTAGCGCCAGATATGAGGGTAGATCGGATCGTAATATCCTCCCTTAGTGTCGGCATAACGCACTAAATCTAACCAGTGCCGTGCCCAGCGTTCTCCGTAGTGAGGGCTGGCCAGTAGCCGGTCGATCTGCCGCTCATAAGCATCCGGCGAGGAATCCTGCAGGAATCGCTGCATCTCCTCCGGTGTAGGCGGTAGACCCGTCAGATCGAAGGAGATGCGGCGCAGCAAAGCCCGTTTGGAGACCGCTGGTGCCGGCTCTAGGCTCTTGGTTTCCAGCTTGGCTAAAATAAAAGCGTCGATGGGATTCGTTACCCATTCCTGGTGTTGGACCTGCGGAACATCCGGACGCTCGAGTTTGATCCAGGGCCAGTCCAGTTTCGGCTTGACCTGGGCTATGGTCGAGACCTCCAGACCGTCGATCCAGCTGGCAATCCGGGTGATTTTCTCCTCGGCCAAAGGAACGCCTTCCAGCGGCATGCGCGGGGCTTTGTCTCCCCGCAGATGAAGAATCAGGGGACTCTCCCTACTTTTCCCCGCCACAATAGCTGGACCATCGGCACCGCCTCCCTTAAGCAGCGACTCGACCGTCTCGAGTACCAAACCGCTGCGGTGAGTCTCGGCGTTGTGGCAAGAAAAGCAATTTTTCTCTAGGATGGGCCGGATTGACTCTTCAAAGTCTTGATCAGAGGTTATTCCACCAGCCAGTTGGGTCTCAACTTCCTTCTGACCAGCCGGTTTGAGCTGGTCTATCCAGCGGGCAATCAGGGTGATCTCCGCTTCCGGCAGAGGAGCGTCCAGCGGCATTCTGGGCTCTTTCTCTCCCTTCAGATAGAGCAGCAGCGGACTCCGGCTGCTCTCTCCAGCGATTACTGCCGGTCCACTGACTGTTCCCCCTTGGAAGAGAGACTCTACCGTCTCCAGAACCAGGCCGCTCTGAGGACTCTGGGCACTGTGACAGGCCAGACAGCTCTTCTCGAAGATGGGCAGAATCTCTTTTTCGAATGTGGGTAATGAAGAACTCGTGTTTTCTGCTGATGTTTTCCCTGAAAGCCCTGTGGCAAGCACACCCAAGCTGAAGAAAAAAGCGAAGCGTCCTTTCATGACTATGCTTCCCCTATTGAAGGTTCGAAGATTTTTTTATTATACCCCAAAGTACCTCATCTTTCTATTTCTAACAAGGAGTACATCAAGCTATCCTGGGGGCCTGCTGGCAAGCACCTTTAGCAACAAAATCAGGCCAAGAAATGGCGCGATTGATCTGAATCTTCTTGAACGTGCACTCAGAGTGTATAGCAATATCGACGCTTCGGTTAGGGAACGATACAGACGGTCTTATTATAGTTTGTCCAAAACCCTCCTGAATGGCCTTGCCGAAATAGCTGATTCTGCGACAGTTAGAAGACAGGACTGTAACAGCCCAAAAACAAGTGTTTCTTACCCAGTTCCCTCAGAGAGTCGCTCTGCCGATCAGTTTTCGGAAAAGCGCCTAGATAATCCAGCGATTCAGAGGCTTTTTCACCTAAAAGATCACAAGAAAATCTTGGACACAAGGTCAGTAGGGATGATAGATTTCGTTCATTCATCACAGGAGGTCACAGGAAATCAGATCCGAACTTTACATGACGATTATCAGCTATATTGACCTGCTGAGCGAAGCGGAGCTCGTCGACCTCAACTACATTGCCTATAAGGGGCATTGTTTTAGCCTGCCCGAGAACTGCGATGAGTTACGATCTCTTCTCGAGCCTGGCAGATGAAGGCAGACCATCAAACAGAGCGAGGTAGATTATGATTCGCCGGCAATTCATTAAGACAACTTTCGGAGGTGGGGCTGCCTTGGGCTTGTCTATGCCGGGCATAGCCGTGCCCAACCTGGATTCCAAATTGAGATATCGGGCCGGCGTCATTGGGCTGGGCTGGATGGGTCTTCTGTACGATCTCGCTAAAAGGGGGGCAGACGACCGCCCAGGCTCTTACTGGAACCCCGCCTACGGCGTTGAAGACCCCCATCGCCCTAATCCTGATCGGTTGAATATTAACCGAAAGTTTTACTATCACGATCATCCGGGCAACGAAGGCTTGCCTACTTCCTACGCCGAAGCTTTGTGGGGGCGCCCTGAAGTGGACCTCGTGGCTGGTGCTGACCGCAACGAAAAGCGCTTAAAGGTTTTCGGTGAACGCTACGGTCTGAAGGCTCTCTACACAGATGCTATCGAGATGCTGCAAAAGGAGCAGCTGGATATTGTGGCTGTTTGTACAAACACTAAAGGGCGTGCTTTTCTAACTGTCAAGGCGGCTGAAATAGGGGCTAAGGCCATTTTCACGGAAAAACCAATGGCCTTTACGCTAGAGGAGGCCGACCAGATGGTGAAAAGCTGCGCCTCTCGAGGAATTCCCCTATGCTGTGGAGCTATCACCACCACTCATCCCTCTTTTGCGAAGGCCAAGGAATTAGTGACTAGCGGGGCCATTGGACAAGTGCTTTCTATTGAGGCCTGGGGACCGGGGGCACAACATCAGAACTGGTCTTATTTTCTAGACAGCCCGCCGACTTGGGTCAGTGGCACGGGAGACAAACCTCGGCGCGAGAGAGGTAGCAACGAGTTCGTCGGTCAAGGAATGATGGTGACGAAAAATGGATTGGTGGTTCATTTCCGCCGAGGAGCCCCCGGAGTACGGATCAGCGGCGACAACGGGGAGATCAGCTTTACTCATGAGCAGCGCCGCTGGCAACTTTGGCAGGATGTTACTACGCCTTCTGGGAGCAAAGAACGCGTCCAGAAGCCCTGGCCGGATCCGCAGTTCGTCCCACCCTATGGAGCAGTCTATTCGTTGGATGACCTCATGAAGTGTGTGGCGGGGGAAATGGACGAACCCAAGAACTCCGGACGCCGGGTGGCGGTAGCTCTTGAAGTGGAGATCGCGCTCAAGCAATCCTCAGCTCAAGGCGGTGCCCGCATCAAACTACCCCTCGCGGACCGCTCCCTGGGTCTCCATTACAATTGGTACCGATGAGACAAGTTCCTTTAAAACCTTACAGTCGTACTGTCAAGTTAAGCGGGATACAGCAACAATTGGTATACGGAGTCACTCTATGCAAGGTCATCTATTTCCGCCTTAGATTATCCCTCATACATCTGCCTTTACCATGGGTTCACCCTGGTTTTTGACACGTTGATGACTTGCTTGCTGAACCTGGAATCACCATCTCATACGAACCTATTCGGCACTGGTTCTAACAGTTTCGATCAGCGTACGCCCGTGCTCTCCGGCAGAATCTATCCCGAGTTGGTCGTGATCATCTCAAAGCAGTTCAGCAGCGAGACTCCTCCGGGACCAAGCCTGTGCCCATCAGAGAGAGACAACGTCCGCGCACTGAAGAAAGCAACCAGGCAGGCACACGCGCGTGGGCACACCTGCTCCGCTGAGATTAACATGACAGATTCTTCAGCAATTCTCTGGCTTCCTCCGCTTCCTCGTGCCGAACCCCGATCACGAGAGATCCAGATAAAGGGTTAAATCCAAATGGAAGCTGTTCACCTGATGAGAAGTATTCGATACCAGCATCCTCCAATAGGGATTTCGCCACCATAATGATTGTAGGATTCTCCGTTTCGAAGACTCTGACAAGATTCAGGCCTTGCCCGAGCCGCTTCTGCTGTAGCTCTAGATCTCTTGGTGACTCCCCTTCCATTGGCAATTCTGCCACCAACGGCACCTAACAATCCGAGCATTCAGTAAACCCTGACCTATATTCAGCCTTACATTGAGGACAAATCACTTTAAGGACCCTTTCCACATGCCACGGCGGGCTCAGATACTCCACATTTAGGACAGAATGCCATACTGGCCTCAATTGTTGTTCCGCACGACATATAAGGGCGTTTTCCCTACTACCCAGCCAACCTCGTATTAACCGACATCCCTCATATTGATTCCGGAGGTTGGTTTCCCTTGGCCTCCTTGTTACGAATGATTGTAATTTGGTATCCACTTGACTCAGGTGACCCCAAGATGTAGTATGTGCCTTCGTGGAGGATTATCCACGCGACCTGCTCAAGTTCGAGGTACGCTTCGCCAGCGAAGAGGCCTGTCGCGACTATCTGTCCGCGTTGCGCTGGCCGGAGGGTTTCCGCTGTCCGGGATGCGGGCATGAGCGGGCTTGGCCGGTGCGCAAAGTGTGGTTCGAATGCGCTCGCTGCGGGCGGCAGACGTCGGTGACCTCGGGCACGATCTTCCAAGACACACGTAAGCCGCTGCGGCTGTGGTTCCGGGCGATCTGGCACGTCACTTCGCAAAAGAACGGGGTCAGCGCGCTGGGTCTGCAGCGCGTTCTCGGGTTGGGCAGATATCAAACTGCGTGGACCTGGATGCACAAGCTGCGGCGAGCGATGGTGCGTCCGGGGCGGGAGCGATTGGCGGGCGTAGTCGAGGTCGATGAGACCTATTGGGGCGCTGAGTAAGAGGGTGTTAGCGGCCGGCAGAACGAGCGTAAAGCATTGATTTAAATAGCCGCGGAAGGGAGAGGCCGCGGGCTAGGACGGATCCGCATGCAGCGCTTGCGGAACGCATCGGCGGCCAGTTTGATGCCCTTCGTGGAGGAGTCGGTCGAGCCGGGAAGCTTGGTGCACACCGACGGCTGGCTGGGCTACGAGCCGCTGGAGAAGAAGGGCTACCAGCATCGCACCGTCTTTCTGTCGGGCCGCCGCAAGCAGGCCTCGGAATTATTGCCGAGGGTGCACCAAGCGATCTCGTTGCTCAAGCGCTGGCTGCTGGGCACGCACCAAGGCGCGGTTAGCCACGAGCATCTGGACTACTACCTCGACGAGTTTGTGTTCCGCTTCAACCGGCGCAACTCACGCAGCCGGGGAAAACTCTTCTACCGCCTTGTGCAGCAGGCAGTCGCCGTGGACCCAACGCCGTATCGATCGATCGTCGCCGACTGGGACGCCGAGGCCCCGTGAGCCCAACCACAAGATGTTGTGGTTACCTGAGTCCAGTGGATACCCCATTGATTGTAATCTCTGCAGACCCTAACGTTGGATTACGCGCTTTTCTACCACCTTTTCGCAGAGCAAACCCTCGGATCCATTTGCACTGAAGACTTCTTCAGTGCTGGCTGCCAGCGCTGAGACAAGGGTCCTTATCTCCAGGCCTCTTAGCATGATTCCAAAAAAGTTGCATGCTTAGAGTTGCAATTCCTTATGGCTATCAGTCACAATCGTTTCCTTGTTGCTTGTCAACGGTTGATTAAACAAGGAGTTCACAATGAATTTCCCCAAAATTGTTCTCATTTTGGGTCTGCTTCTGGCCTGGTCGTTGGAGTTGGGGTTTCAATTCCCTATGCTGGCCTCGTGCTAGCGATTCTCGGCTTAGTCTTAGGTTATCCCACCGATGACTCTGATAAGGTCAGTGTGCTACTTGGAGCTCTCGTCTTGTCCTCTGTATATGGTGCTTTAAGCAATATACCAGCTGTTGGGGGACACATCACCAATATTCTTGCCGGAGTTTCTACTCTGATCAATGCTGCCGCTCTTGCAGTGATTATCAGATCGATCGGAGCACGCCTGAAAGCTTAGTCGTTCAGATAGAAATAGCAAGTAGGTTCAAACGGTTGCGGTGACTTCTCTAAGTCTTCATAGAGCATTCAGGTCGTCGTTCTCCGTCGCAACTCATCGCTAACCCAGTCTGTCTTTACTATCGCTTTGCACTGAGTTTTCGAGACGGTGAGCACTTGCTTACTGAGCATGGGATCACCGTCTCGTACGAACCTGATCGCTGCTAATCTTCAAATTTTAGACAACCGTACAGGCCTGTTCTCTAACGGAGGCAGGGTCGGCTCGACAAACTTCGGCACCTGGACCACTTGTTTAGCAAAATTCACAGCTAATTCCCTTAGCCTTGGCGAGTGCTGGATCAACACGACAAAGTCATCGGTAGTCTGCGCACCAACGCCAAGAGACAAGGATGCGACTAAACGTTCTCTTAAAAGCGCTGGTGAGGCTCCAGCCCTAACCCAGACAGCGCCTCTGTTTCAAAAGGCTACTGATTATATTTTCAGTAGAGCTCTAGCAGTGGCACGCCCCGTATCCTGATCTTTGACTTCAAGAATGATCGGACAATGGTGCGATAGTATCTCATCATAGACCATCAGGCCGTACAGCGCGTGAGGTAGCACATTTTTCCATGGTGCAGTATCCCGTGATTTAGCATGTGAAAACACTTCCCGCATACCGATCGAAATACCAACGTGATCCAGTGTCCCAGGATGCAAACTAAAATTTTCCGTGCAGCTTATGGATCCCTTATTAAGAGTTTGGAGCGTCGGGAGGAACCTATCGGGAAAGGAGTCTGAAATAGGTCTTCTTCCATTTGCCGTGTTCCTGGCGCTCGAAATAAATAAAGAAAACGTCCCCTTCCAGCTGCGCTTGGTAGACTCGTAGGGCAGCTTTCCAATCGCGACTCTCTTCCTGATATCTGGGCATTCCGGTTTTGCTGCGCCGCCTCTCTTCAGCCGGTGCAATGGGCTCAGCGGTAGAAACGAGATAATGGGTTCCGACCAAGGGAATCTCGGCGCTCTCGAAATCCAAGTTCTCTCCAGCACTTTCCACCACTTGGGCCCGGCTCTGGCCGCCGGAGAAGAATACCAGAACATGGTTCCCGCTTTCATGTTTCTTAATCTTCACTAAATAGGAGCCTTTCTCCAAGAGAGTCCCCTTCACAGTCCAAAGGTTCACAGGAAGGTATATCTTTCCTTGGTAAGAAGGAGAGACACTCAGGTTGGACTGGGCCAACACTAACGCAAAGAACAGGAAGGTCATGGTCTGATTTACCGAGGAGAGAGTCTTCTCAAGAGCTAAGCCTCGTGCCCGGAACCCCCCCCTACTACCCTGGAACTCATCTTTTCAAGGGAAAACTCTGGGCCACAATTAGCCAGCATGCAAGTGATGCGACCCTGTTTCGGTTAACCCCTCGCTTACATGCTGGCTGACACCTAGGTCGATCACAAAGAAAATATTCTCCCGGCACGATCTAGCGCTGTCCAGGTAGTACTAACCGGCCACCAGCCGTTTGGCGATTCCTTTACTACCCTCGTCCCCGACCCCGGTAAGTCTTTTCTCAAGGCCGGACACCAGGAAGTGAAGCTTCTTGTCATCCAGTCCGAGAAGTTCCAGCATGGTGGCGTGGAGATCGTGCACGTGCACTTTGTCTTCCACCGCTCGGAATCCAATCTCGTCAGTAGAGCCGATGGCCTGGCCTCCTTTAATGCCCCCTCCTGCCATCCAAGTAGTGAATCCATAGGGGTTGTGATCTCTTCCTTCCTTTCCTTGCATAATGGGTGTGCGCCCGAACTCCCCAGTACAAACGACCAGAGTAGTTTCCAACAAGCCACGTTGTTTCAGGTCACCCAAGAGGCCGGCTAAGGGTAGATCGGTCTTCAAAGCGTTTTCCCTGTGGTTCTTGTCGCATTCACCGTGGCCGTCCCAATCGCTGTTGTAGAGATGAACAAAACGCACTCCACGCTCCACCATGCGCCGAGCCAACAGGCATATTCGACCAAAGTTAGCGGTCGGTTCTACATCCATGCCGTACATTCTCCGAACGGGCTCTGGTTCTGCGCTCAGATCGATCAGTTCGGGACCTTCCGCTTGCATCCGAAACGCGAGCTCGTAACTGCTAATCCGCGCTGCAAGATTGGAATCATCACGACGCTCGTCGAGATGCCGTTGATTCCACGCCTGCAGCTGATCCAGCATGATGCGCTGACGTTCGACTCCGACCTGTGCAAGGGGTGAGAGATTTTCTAGGGGGGCTCCCCGGGTGGAAAAAACGGTTCCCTGGTAGACTGCGGGCAGAAAACCAGACCCCACTACTGATTTTCCGTTGCGCATGTAATCGTCTGCCATGACAACATACGAGGGCAGACTATCGGTCTCACTTCCCAACCCGTAAAGGACCCAGGATCCCATGCTGGGATTCCCGAGTAAGGTTGATCCAGTGTGAACCAGGTTGATAGCGGGGCCGTGAATGAAAGACTCGTGATAGCAAGAGCGAATAATGGCTAGATCATCTGCGAACTGCGCTAGATTTTCGAAAATATCGGCTATCTCCAACCCTGACTCCCCCCACCGACTGAATCTACGCCGGGTCCCCATCAGTTTGCACTCTTCGGCCTTCACCTGCGCCAATGGCAAGCCTCCTTTCAGAAAACTGGGCGGAAGGGGTTGACCATCGAGCCGATTGAGTTCTGGTTTAGGATCAAAGGTGTCGACTTGGCTAGGGCCGCCCTGCAAAAAGACGAAGATAACACTGTTAGCCGAGGCAGGAAAATGGGGTCCCTTGAGAGCCAATGGATTGACTCTCATAGAGATCTTCTTAGTCGTAGCTATCGCGTCTCGATTCAACAAATAACCGAGTGCTAAGGAACCAAAACCCAGCCCGGACTGGGCCAGAAACTGACGTCGCGAGCGGACCGTAGCCTGAAGATGGCAGGAATATTGGTTCATAGGATTTCTCCCAGGGGAATTATACACGGCGCCAGAAACGAAACGCTACTGACGTCGAGCGTTCCTTGGTGTCGAGAACTCTTTCTAGTCAACATACATGAACTCGTTAAGATTAAAGATAGTTAAGCAGAGCTGGATCAGTGCAGCAGCGCGTCCAGGCTCAAGCCGAAGCATTGTATCTGGCAAAGGCTCAATAACGTTATCTCGGTTTTTTGAGGCCAGGGTAGCCAGCAAAGTTCGCGCCTCTTGCTTCTCTTTGGCGGAGGGGGGACGAGCCAGAGCCAAGCGCCAAGCCGATTCGATCCATCGCGAGGGATTATCTCCCTCTTGACCGACTAGACGAGTAGCTAATTGCTTCGCCTGCTGGAAAGTAACCGTGCTGTTGAGCCCCCACAGAGCCTGGGGTGCTACCGTGGTAACCTCTCGCCGAGGACAACTCACCGACGGATTGGGGATGTCAAACTTATCGAACATGGGAAAGGTGAAGTTACGTCTCACCATGATGTAGACACCCCGCCTCCTTCCTTCCGCCGGATCAGCTGGAGTGACCCACCAGGCCTTGATACGCAAGGGAGCCAGTTCAGTCTCCGAGAGGGGAGGAATTGAAGGGCGTCCACCCATGCGCAGGTTAAGAGTTCCCGCCACAAAGTGGATCGAATCCCAAATCGTCTCTCCTTCCAATCGCCGCCGGTTCATTCGCCAAAGATAACGGTTATCCGGATCCACATACCTGTGTTTTGGACTCGTAAATCGGCTGGACCGCCGATAAGCCTCCGAGTGCATGATCAAGTGGTGTAGAGATTTGATGCTCCAGCCGGAGTTGACAAATTCAGAGGCGAGCCAGTCGATTAACCCCACATGGGTGGGGGGCTGCCCCTGACGTCCAAAATCATTGGTGGTTCCTACGATCCCCCGTCCGAAGTGCCCTTGCCAAATTCGGTTGACAATGACTCGAGCTGTCAGTGGATGGTGTGGCCGAGTCAGCCATAGGGCCAACTGCCTTCGGTATCGAGGTCCCATCGCATCCACTGGTAAGTCATCCGGTGTGGTCTCGTCGCGCAACGCGACTGGAAAACCTGCGCTAACCCTCTCTCTTCTCCTCTCCAACTCCCCCCGGTCGAGCACGAAGACGTCGGAAATCAATTCCGGTTCAATATGGCCCAGAACCGTGGCCGAGGGCACATCATAAAACCCGTCAAAGTGAACGTTATGAGACGGATCCTCACCCCGAACACTCGTTACTATCTTCACCAGTTGGCGGCTCAGTTCCTTCTGACGCTCGACTTCTTCTTCAGCAAGAAACTTTTCAATGTTGATTCCTTGGTAGAGTTTGACCAAGGGTTCTGCTAGTTCGGCCTCCTCGATGGTGCGCTTTTCCGCCGGAACTTCGTAGGAACGAACTACCTCAGACCGGTAGTCCTTCTTTTTGGAATCGATCACCCGGTCCTTGACCATTTTTTCAAAAGCGAGGTAGGCATCCCGCACCTCGTCCAGGGCCAGCATCCGGTGGTAGTATTCATCCCGATGACCCACCGACATGGATGACACCACTGCAATTGTCACCGGTGAGCTGGCGGCAAAGATAGCCTGAAGTCGGAAGTAATCCCTCTGGGGAATGGGATCGAATTTGTGATCGTGACAACGGGAACATTCAAGAGTGAGACCCAAAAAAGCAGCTCCCGTAATGTTTACCCAATCCGTTTGCCGCTCATACCGTAATCGGGTTCCATCGAGATGGGACTCCTGAATTTCAGGGCCGAATGTATAGAGACCGGTTCCTACTCTGGCTTCCAGGTGCTCAAGCTTTTCCGGAGACATATCGTAGAACCCTTCCAGTTCCAGATTATTCGGCCAGAGCTCATCCCCAGCGATTTGCTCCTGAACAAACCGATCGTAAGGCTTATCTTCGTTGAAGGACTTGATCACGTAGTCACGGTAGCGCCAGGCATTTGGATAATAGATGTCCCCTTCGAACCCAGCACTATCGGCGTACCGGACCACGTCCAACCAGTGTCGGCCCCAGCGTTCCCCATAGCGGGGAGAGGCGAGAAGCCGCTCGATGAGATTCGTATAGGCGTCTGGAGAGGTGTCCTTGAGGAATCGCTCAACTTGTTCGGGGGTGGGCGGCAGACCCAAAAGATCGAAATAGGCTCTCCGAATTAGCGTTCGCTTTCCCGCTCGAGGAGCTGCCCTCAGACCTTTTTCTTCTAGCTTGGCCACCACGAATGCGTCAATTGGATTGTAGAAATCAGCGCCATCGTCCAGTGTTGGAATCGGTGGCCGCCGGAGTTTTTCAAACGACCACCATGGGGTTCCATTGAGCACGACCGAAGACTCTTCGGTCCAGGGGGCTCCCTGTTCTATCCAATCTTTCAGAACCGCTAGTTCCTCTTCCGGGATGGTCATAGCACTCCCCAGCGGCATCTTCAACTCTCCTCTATGGGAAGCGGCTAAAAAAAGGAGGCTTTCTTCGGGCTTGCTAGGTACCATTGCCGGACCACGCTTACCACCCCTCAGTGTACTTTCCCGACTGCGCAAATCTAGGTCGGACTGACCCATGGCACCATGGCAACTCAGGCAGTGCTTCTTCAAAACCCCCTGGGCTGTTTGCACAATGGCATCTTCAGTAGTGGTAGCTGCCACATTGGAGGTGAGGATTAGTCCCAACATACCCAGAGCACTACAACGAAATGAAGGATAGCTCATCTTTTTTCCGATGGTGATAACCTGGAGTCTGGAAGCTCGTAAGTGGCCATTGTTAGTGAGGGTACCCTTCAATACCGAATCGGAGCGTGCCTCTCAATCCTCTACTGGAACTCAGTGCTACCGGGTGCCTCATGCCAATCCTGGTACCTAGCGTCTTAATTGCTGCACAAAAAATCTATTCGAAATGGATTCGTACTACAAGCACGGAATATTCAGCCAACATATTCCTGCCATCTTGACCAATCTTTCCGTGGTCCAGTACTGGATCTGTTCCAACCTTGATGTGACCATCTCAAAGCAGTTAACCAATGCCTCTTCCGCACGCAAGCCTTCACTAACAAGAGCGAGGCAGCGCGATATACAGGTAGCGACAATTCTCAGGAGAGATTAACTTGACAGTTCCGTCAAGTTAGATAAGGATTTGGCATCGAGTTATGATCACGGAAAACACCAAGCATCTCCCACTTTTTTATACACATGTCATAGGCTCACTGCCGCGTCCAAAGGTGCTGTTGGACCTCCTGGCGCCAAAGAGGGAGATGTCGCGAGACCGCTTCCGCTGTGCTATGGATGACATGGTTCTCTTCGCTATTCGTCTTCAGGAACAGGCGGGCTTGGATGTCGTAAGCGACGGCGAGTGGAGGCGTGTTCACTATATTGGTGAGTTTTTGCATCGCATTGGAGGGTTTGAAAAGGTTCGCAAGTTCAGGTATCGAGGGGAGGATAACTTGACCAATGTAGTCGTTCGACGCATTCAAACGAGTGAACCAGTTTTTGGGGAAGACGCCCAGTTTCTTGTTGAGAACACGGATCGGGTTACAAAATTCACCCTTCCAAGCCCTTTTCTAATCGCTACCCGTTACTGGCATGAAGACTACAGCCGTGATGCCTATCCCTCACGCCGGCATTTCATAGATCATCTCGCCGAAGTTCTACTTCGGGAGGGGAAAAATCTCGTAGAAGTCGGGATTGATATCATCCAAGTGGACGATCCGGCCTTAACCTACTTCTGTGACGAACGAGTCATGCGGGGCGACACCTGTGATGAGCGCCTTCTGCAGGAGTGGAACATCGATGAGCAGCTCCCAATCGCCGTCGATACCATCAACGCAATAGTCGAGGGATTAGATGCCGAGACTCATTTACACTGTTGCCATAGTGTCTATAAACGCCAAAGCGATGTAGATGGAAACTACAAGCAGATATTACCCCGCTTAGCTGCGTTACATATCGACCGTATCAATCTTGAGTTTGCCTACAGGAACACGGGCGAGATCACGGATTTGAAGTTACTTCCAGATCACCTTGGTGTAGGAATGGGAGTAATTGACATTCGGTCTGAGCACCTCCAAACGGTCGAAGAGATCGAAGCAATCGGGGCAGCGGGGGCGGCCCTTATAAATCCAGACCGTATATCCCTCAACCCCGATTGCGGTTTCGCTCCGGACGCAGAGGAGCCACCGACCATTGATGAGGCATTCGTAAAGCTAAGGCGGATGTGTACTGCCGCTCATAGATTGCGTAAGCGTTTTTCCCTCTAAACATCCTAAGATCTCCCGGAGACGGGTTACTTAAACAAAGGTGGGAGTGCTAAGAGTTCATCTGACAGCCCTTGTGCTGTAAATGGTTTTCGTGGCAGCTTGTCTAATTATCAATCAGAATGTGAGCACGGAGGAGCAGGCTCGTAGCTGTCAAGAGCATTTCTTATCGCCAGCTTTCCCGCCCATCTGACATGCTGCTCTTGGGCTGCGACGGCTTGATGTCGCCGTTCACGCCCTTTCAGCTGAAAATCACCCAAGGAAACACAAATCGGTCACAAATGGTTACCAATACGGGCTGAACAACATGAATTTTAAGACAACAACAGGGACGTGAAGGGATGAAAAGAGAAAACAAGGTAACATCAATTTAATCTACGAAACCAAAGGTCACGGATTCGAATCCTCTCGGGTACACCATCTGACCCTTCTCTTCCCCTATAACGTACAAAGGCAACTACTGAATGTGACCCGTTTCAATTAGCTCTGAGTGGGTAAACAGTCGTGATGGCATCGGGCTGCCGCTTCAGCAGCTTACCTTCTCTGCCCCTCATCTATATGCAAGTAGGTTTTCACAGTCATGTCCAGTGGCGCGTGCCCCAAATAGATCCGGGTCCAGCTTCACGCTACGCGTCTTCTTGTGAACGATCGAGCCCCGTGTGTGCTAGAACACATGAAAACTGTAGGTGCTGATCCTCGCTTAATTCCAGGTCGACCCACCCTAGATGAGCCCACTTGGAAACAGTGAGTTGTCTACTAAAGGGAAGCTAGAAGTGCGGTTTTTCCTCGTCCTCTGGGGAGTCTTCGTCGCCCATCATCCCTTCGGCCTGTATGGCGTGTAGACCGTTCGGGAAATCTGGCTGGTTCCGTATTGCACTTCGAAGTATGGCTGCCCATCTCTAACTCCTGCCGTTCCATATCCTGTTGCTATACAAAAGAATGAGCGGAAGTCCCCTTGAATGCGGGGTTCGACATACAGCGTCTTTTCGACCGCGTCATATCGGATTCCTGTGAGACCCTGCAACAAACCGTACGAAGAAAGTGCTCGAGCATACCAGTGTCCACATTCATATTCATTAAAGGGATTGCGCACGCGACCGTCGTAGCGCGAACGAGCGACGCGGACAATATCTAGCCCCTCTTTGACGCAGCCCATCAACATCAGATGAGAAGCCACCTGATACTCGATACCTGTCCAGACCTCATTGCTGTACACAAACGGCAGACACAACTCACCTCCCCTGGGCCATGTACAGAGAAGCAGGCCACCTTCCTTCCCTACCGCGTATCCCGGCCGTTGTGGATTAGAATGGTTCCGAAGGTCATGCTTCAGGTTATGCCGATACACGGCAAGTAGGTGATTCCGAATTTTTTCAGTGTCCAGAATCTCGCCGATGCCGCAGACAGCCGCGATCCACGCACCCAGTACTCCGTCGGATAGACATCCCGTGCCGTACTGATACTTGGGACCTTCTCTTCTAGCCAACTCAACAGCTTCGGGGCTCCACCTGATACAGACCAAGGCTTTCGCCTCCGTCGGATCACCAGTCAGTAAGTCCCTCCACTGAATGTCCTGTATGAAGTATTCACCATTGTAGAGCTTCTCCTCCATGCACAGCCGGCCGCGCGCGTAGAGCTTACCATATCGGCTCACATTATCGCCGAGTGACTTACCCATTATGGTCGCGGCTCGCAACGCACCCAGGTAGAAGCTTGTACACATAGCATCTGGACCCCAGAATTCGATGTCGTAAGTGTTATGATGCGGCTCAACAAGCAACCCGAGTTCCGACGGATCCCATGTTTCAATGCAATAGTCCAGACTCTTACGCACCCGAGCCCAAAACTTGCGAAGCCAGTCGATATCTCCACTGATTTTCCATTCTCGGTAGACCTTCATGATGCCGCCGAGCTGACCATCAGCGGCAGCGTGGCTGATGTGCCGTTGCTGTCGGATCGGCAGCGCCGTCCGGAAAACTTGATGTCCTTCCTCATTTTGGCTCTCGTAAAACTCGCTATGCCGAAGGCTTCGTTCTAGATCCGGGAAAAGGTGCGATAGTGCCTGGGCGTAGTTCCAGACGTGCGTACAGGAGCCTGCACAGCAACCTGCCGTATCGCTGCTACCCTCCCAGCACCATAGCTGTCCGCCAGCCTGTCGGAGAATCGTGGGCGACTTGAGAATACTCAGGTTGGCGGCAACCGCCTCCACGACTACGGGTGGCAAGGTGGTGTCGTAGAAACAGTCCCGGAAGCGGCTGCTCTCGTTCCGGAGCCGTGAAAGGTTCCTCTGTCCATACTCGACTAACTCCTCAACGCATGCAAATCTTCCAGTGTACCAGGGAACGTGCGTGTCTCCTTGCTCAACCCATTTACCATCATTAACCTGGCCATCCAGTTCTTGCCCTGTTCTCAATTCGGTTTTCGGCACATGCCAAGTCATCAGAATCGTGACGTGCTTCGACTCGCATGACGTCAAAGAAAAGGGAACATACACACTGCCACCAGGACTTGGGTCTCCGTCAGTTAGGGGCGGATTGTTAACGACATCACCTGCTTCGATATGCCGCCATACTATTGTGCGGGTGTCAAACCAACCACCGCGGAACCAAGAGCAGTCGATGCTCGCGTCAGCATCAAGGCAGATCACTGCCAAAGCACCTTCATCTGTGGGGTTTTCGTCCGAACCGGCTTGACGAAGGACAAACCCGCTATCAATAACAGAGACCGAAGCACCTGCGACTGAAGTGGCCATACAGTTGGCAGTGTGGAATGAGAAAACGGCCTCCACGGTTTCTTGCGTCGGGTTCTGAAAGCCATACTCCAACACTGCGAAGGGAAGACTCGAGTCATCTGCCATGCCGGGAATGAACGGACTCCAGCCGGTCAGGTTGCACCTCAGCGGAATAGCGGCATCTACCAGATCGACCGTGGCAAACGGAAACCGGGAATTAAAAGTCGCCACATCAAAACGGGGGAATCCGTGAATGTGGTTCCCTCCCCCGTTTCCGGCACCCTGCAAGCCAAATATCTTCCACTCGGCCACTGGTCCTTCAAGCACTCGGGCAGCTTGCCCACCTCCCTGCAGTTTCAATGCACCAAAAACCATGGGCTCGTGAAACACGTTTGGTGCGTTACGTAAAGAAAACTGGGATAGGGTACCAGAACCCTCTAGACAGATCATACCGGCGCCAATACCTCCCAACGGAAAAGCGATATGAGACAGATACAGCCCCTCGTATGTGCTGTTGAAGGCCCGTTGTAATCTGTCTGGCATTACTCCCCCGGCTTCTTGGATTCACTCGTGAACTATTAGTTACGTGGTCTCAGATGAGTCCAGTACCTGTGTTACTCTTGCAGATAATACGTCCTGGAGATTGAAGAGTCTAGCTCGGAGATCCCTACCCTTTGGAAGTCTGATCCGAACCCGTGGAACTATCTGCAGGATTGTAGCCTTGGACTGGGGGGTGTAGTCCTGCACGTGATTTCATGTACAGCCGCAGGGGAAGGTGTGCATTTTAGATTCACCTATCCCGGCGGCCGGGAAAGACCCTATAATCCCGTGACCATCATAAAGGTTCAACGTAGAAAACTATTCTGGACTGAGCCTATCTGTGGAAGAACGATGTCAGTATAAAGCAGAATATTTTTGACTGCTAAAAGATCGGCGTCTCCTGGCAGGAAAACGTAGAATGCCTCGGGGCCTTACAAAACTAAATGTCGGATAGCTCTCGTTGCCCCCAGTTTCGGGAAGCGGCGAGCCGGATCTCCACCGGTCACTACGAGAATATCCAGAGTAGACACGTGTGCCGCGCACATTCGCCCTTACACGAGCCTGGAACATTCGTATATGATCTGTCTACGACTTCAAAATGCCGCCAGTGCTGGCCACTGAAGGCAGCGAAATCGCTTCATGCCCACGAACAAACCCGAGGGAAACATTATGATGGGATCGGAGCAGTTGCGCCGAGCTATGTTGCAGTTCACAAGAGACGGCTTCGCGGCTATCCGTGCCTTTCTCAGACGTGAGGAAGTTGACGAGATTATATGTGAGATAGAACGTTACGTTGCCAATGTGGTACCGACACTTCCACCCTCGAAGGCGTTCTATGAAATCAAGGGCGATCCTTCAACCCTGAAGCAGTTGCCACGCATTGACCAGAGCGATAACTATTTCTACCGGTTTCACCGTCATCAGCGCATGAGCCAATTGGCTGCCCACCTCTTGGGTTGTCCTGTCGTTCCCCGTGATCTCCAGTGGTTCAACAAACCCCCGAGGGTTGGTAAGCCCACCCCCGCACATCAGGACGGATTTTACGACAAGATCCAGCCCATCGAAATGGTCAATATGTGGCTCGCACTGGACCCTGTAGACGAGCAAAACGGTTGTGTGCGCTACATCGTCGGCTCACACAAGTGCGGCTTGCGCGACCACACCCGCACGAATACACTGGGCTTTTCACAGGGACTTGTTGATTATGGGCCTCAGGATCAAGCCCACGAGGTGGCTATCTGCGCTGCGCCGGGTGACATCTTAGTTCACCATGGCCTGACGATCCATCGTGCGGATGGTAATACAAGTAACCGTAACCGCCGTGCACTGGGATCTGTATATTACGCGGCACACGTCAAGAAGAATCATGTCATTGCCGATAACTACCGCCGCCAACTTACATGTGAACTGCTGCACGACGGAAAGATATAGCACGTAAAACAGCTCATGAGGGCAAGGTAGCTAACAAGTCAGCTACTATCCATCATGATGTGTTGCAGTTTTGCCAATCACAGACCGGCGTCAGGCCATGAGGTCTATTAGGGAATCCAAAGGACAGGAATAATCGGCGAGGGCAATTATACATTAGCTTTCGATATCATGGATGTCAGGGAAAGCAATAAACTCCTCTACGTAGTCTTTCAGTCCATGCACCTCGGTCACCAAATCACGATGAAACTGAGTATCTATCTGGCAAAAGTATGCGTTTAGTAGTCGGGAGAAATGAGGATCATCCAATTGGCGCGTAGCCATCTCTTGATTCTGACTTCGGCCTTCTTCTTCCTGATTGGTGTCCCAGGAATAGAGCAATCTACTTTGCCAGTCCGAGCACAGATTGACACATTTTCCGGAGTGGGTCGTGCTGGTTATTCAGGCGATGGAGGCCCAGCCACGTGTGCCCTTTTGGATAATCCTTTCGGAGTTGTTCGCAGCCCGGATGGCGCTCTTTACATTTGCGACACCATGAACCACGTTATTCGCAAAGTGTCTGCCGCCGGCACGATATCTACTGTTGTCGGTTCTGGAATACCCGGCTATTCGGCTGATGGGGACACACCTACCGAGGCTAGACTCAACGAACCCTACGAAATACGATTTGACAAAAAGGGAAACATGTTTTGGGTCGAGAGACTCAATCATGTCGTGCGCCGCCTGGATCTTAAGAACCAAACCATTTCGACTGTAGCGGGGACAGGAAAAAAGGGTTTCTCAGGGGATGGTGGACCTGCTGTGAAAGCAGCCCTCAACGAACCCCACAGCATGCAATTCCACCCTAGAGGAGACCTCTACATTTGTGACATAGGCAACCATCGTATTCGCAGAGTCGACATGAATACTGGAGTTATCACAACTTTTGCTGGTACAGGAGAGCAAGCTCTAACTCCGGATGGCGCCAAGATCCAGGGCACACCATTAAATGGGCCGCGCGCCATCGATTTCGACCAGGAAGGAAATATGTGGTTGGCCCTACGCGAAGGAAACGCTGTCTATAAACTTGATCTGCAGTTGGGAACGATTTATCACATCGCGGGAACTGGAGAAAAAGGGTTTACAGGTAATGGGGGTCCTGCCCGACAAGCCACCTTGTCAGGGCCAAAGGGGCTCAGTATCGCCCCAAACGGAAATGTTTATCTGGCCGATACCGAAAGTCACAGTATTCGTATGATTGACCTGAGGAAAAAAACTCTTGAGCTCATTGCAGGTACAGGTGAGAGAGGAGACGGACCCGTTGGTGATCCGTTGGCCTGCAAAATGGCAAGACCTCATGGGGTGTTCGTCGATTCTGACGGCCGGGTCTTCGTCGGAGACAGCGAGGCTAACCGCGTCCGCGTAATTCACCCCTTACGCTAACACATGAATCAGGTTCTACCGATCACCTTGGGTGTGGTTGTTCCAGCGCTTTCGATGTGGTAACGCTAACTGTGGCTGTGACCACTGAGCAACTTTCTCCCATTTCAATCCCTAACCCTAAGGTAGTCATTCGGAAGATCGATCAGCGGGTGAGCCCCAGTGTCAGTCACCACAATAAGATCCTCCATGTGGTAATGCTTGCAACCCTCGAAGTCCAAACCGATTTCAACGGAGAATACAAAGTCGTGCTCTAGCGGATGTACCCTCATGAGGCTCAGCTAAGGAGGGTCATGAATCTCGAGCCATAGCCGCACGCGAACCCGCACAGGGAGGATTGAAAATACTTTCCCATCCTGCGCCAGTTGTTAATGGTAAATCCCGGCACACCTGATACTGCTGAGAAGTATTTCGATGAAGTAAAGGCTCTTTGGCTGCCCTTTCCCTGCTCTACAGCCCTGCAAAAAACCGTCACGAACTGTATAGTAGGCTCTCAACCTGGACCGCCGACCGATAATGGTGACAATGGTGGGTCATCGAGGGGTTGGTGGCTGTGCTTATTGTCTTGAAAAAATGGGCTCAACTACACGGGCTACAGTTTCCTCAGCAATGCTAGCGGCTGAGAATTTCATAAAGAGTGTGGTGAACCTCTTGCTTCAAAAGTCCGCACTTGCAACATCAACGAATAGCCACGCTTCGTGAACTGTATGTGCGCCTTTCACTCCAGTCAAGAACCAGGAGAGGAGACCACCTTGGAGATCGCAGAACTTCACGCGGATCATTTTCGCATACCAACTGGATAACCCACTTTCGGACTCTACCCATGGAGAAATCTCGGTCTTCGGTTTAATTGTGGTACGGGTCATCGATACCGCTGGACAGGAAGGTCTAGGCTACACCTACACCGTCCATAACATTGGCGCTAGCGCCATTCGGAGAGTGATCGCATCCGACCTGGAACCGCTGCTGCTGGGCGCAGACCCCACCGCCGTCAACAAGCTCTGGGAAAAGATGTGGTGGCCCTACATTTCGTAGGTCGAGGCGGCATAACCACGTTCGCCATGGCTGCTATCGACATCGCGTTGTGGGACTTACTGGGTAAGCATGAAGGCCAACCGCTCTGGCGGTTAATCGGTGGAAACACTCGCGAGGTACAGGCCTACGCTGGAGGCATCGATCTCGACCTTCCGATCGAAGCTCTCTTTTCCCAAACACGCACTTTTCTCTCCAAGGGGTTTCATGCAATCAAGATGAAGGTCGGAAGAAGGTGTCTATCGGAAGACATTGAGCGAGTAGGTGCAATGCGTGATTTCCTTGGTCCCGATGTGCCACTCATGGTGGATGCGAACATGCGTTGGGAGGTCGACGAGGCGGTCCAGGCAGCCCGCGCACTGGCTAAGTTTGATCTGTACTGGCTGGAAGAGCCCACTATTCCCGAGGATATCCAAGGTCATGCACGGATTGTCCGGGAAGGGGGAATTCCGATTGCAAGCGGTGAGAACCTTCATAGTGTCTATGAGTTCGAGACTCTCATGAAGTGGGGAAAAGTCCACTTTCCAGAACCGGATGCCGCCACACTTGGTGGTATCACTCCCTGGCTCCACGTGGCTCAGCTCGCCAATGCCAGGGGATTGCCAGTCACGTCTCATGGAATTCACGACATCCATGTACACTTGCTAGCAGGAACCGCGAACCCATCCTACCTGGAAGTGCATGGATTCGGCCTTGAGCGTTTTTTGGAAAACCAGTTACAATTGCAGGACGGTAAGGCAGTTGCCCCTGATCGTCCCGGCCATGGGGTGGTACTCGATTTTAAAGCACTAGAAAAATTCCGGCAGCGGCAATGACCGGGAGAGGACACGCAGACCCATCCAGTCTCTTCAGGAGACGATCTCAGCCCTAAATTCTCCCGTACTACTTTCTTTATCCCCACGCCGACCAATAGATCGTACACTCCGGATAGCAACAACGATTGCTCGAGATTCAGGGCTTGGGAGTAAAGCATGCTCCCCTACCCCTGGCAGAACGGCTCCCATGGCCAGCTACACCACTTCTCGATTGACGAGTGAACTATGCACTTTGAGCCTCCGCCTATTCTAGTTCTTCCCATTTAATTCATTCAGCAGGGATAAGAAGCCCTCGGGTTAAATCCCAGATTCTGCACCTTTTTTTCATCTAACCAGCAGCGGAATTACGCCATTCCCGGGTCACACATGCTTACGCCGCTTACCCTTCAGGCTAATACTTTGTTCAGTTTTGGGAAATTCCCGTTGCCACAAGCTCCTGAGAAGAGCTTTGCCGATCACCTTGGCAGGATCAGTTCGTCCAAAGACCCATACGTGAAACAGGCTTTCTTAAAACATTTCTCCCTTAGGAGAAACAAAAGCTGCGGCTACGCAAAAAGACGAAGCCAAAAAGCACCAGCCGTCATTAAAAGTATCACTTGTCTTTAGAATTGATCAATAGTAACAGGGAGAAGCCAATCCCTGCCGCATCGCAGATCATTGAGGAATTGAGTGGTAAACAACTAAAGTTCGAAGAATTGGTCGAGAATGACAACCACTGGTATACCATCGGCACGCCGGTGACAATTGGTCTGCCGCAAGGATCGCTGACCACCCATCCTCTACACGCCCGGGAGTTCTCGGTATTTTGTCACGGATAAAATATAATCCGACAGAAATAATTCGCATAATCCACTTCGTGAAGGCAAGCACACGAGATGAACAACACTGGAAAAAAGGATGACCAGTACCAATCCCACCGTTACCCGAAGCAGGAGTATAATTGGGTTGATTGGGACGAAAAGACCGCCGAATGGTATGTCAGGAACTGGGGAGACCACCCCACCAATCGCATGACCGTAGAACTGGCTCAGCTCGAGCCTAACGACATAATCATAGACATCGGATGTGGGAGCGGCACAGCCGTCCGTGAATCTGCACCCAGAGTACCCAGCGGTCGTGTCATTGGCGTGGATCCTACGACTACCATGATACAATTTTCCATTGAGCTTTCCACATCGCATCCCCAGCGTGATCGAATCCATTTTCTCGAAGGTGTCGCGGAACACCTTCCCCTTCTGGACGCTTCGGCGACAGTGGCGTTAGCAATCAACTCACTGCACCACTGGGAAAATCCCGAGGCAGCTCTAGTTGAGATCCTGCGTATTTTAAAGCCAGCAGGACGGCTTCTCGTCACAGACGAAGAAGCGGGAAAAGAGCACTGGGGGCATGGTGATAACCCACTGTCCGATGCAGTCTTTCTCGCCAGCATGATGACAAAGACCGGATTCGCAAACGTCAATATCCATAGGCGCGTCGAGGCAGAAGTCACAATGTTAGCTCTTACTGCTCGGGCACCGACTCATTAACTAGTCTGTGCTGCTTCATTCAGGAGCGAAACTCCTCTTTTATAGTGTCAAAGCAATGTGTCGGCTAGCTGAAGCGCAAGCAAGCGATTCAGTGCAAATAGGGTCCCTGAACTATTTTATTTCCCTCAGCGAGTGTCGGTCAGGGCCATCACCGTTTCACCCGGAAAGATCCGAGGAGTGGAGCGAATCAGCATCACTACTCCGCCCTCTGGACTCACAATTTTCTCGGCCACCCTTCCCTCAAGGTCTCGAATGATACCGATGCGATCTCCCGCAGCCACTTTCGTTCCCACCGGAACTGAGCCATAGAATAGTCCCCCTTTGGTACATCGGTGGGCAAGATCAAGATCTCCCGACCCGTACAGACACCGTGAGGGGAACTCTGGAGCGGACGCCTGAGGCAATTCCGCTATCTCCAAAAGTTTCAATATGTTGGCAACGCCTCGTGTATAGCACTCCACATCCTCACGCCGCGCCTGACCTCCCCCTTGGGCCTCCGTGTAAAGAGAGGGGATTCCCAATGCCAGAGTAGAAGACAAGGTTCGACCCGGGGAGACGCTGACATGCTCCCAGATGAATGGAGCGCCAAACACTTCAGCCGCCTGTTTAGCAACCTTTGCCTGCTTTCCCATGGAGGAATATCCGACAAGCGTCATCATCTGATAGTTACGTCCCGAGCTGTGACAATCGATATAAAGGTCGCCCTCGCGAAGCACCCGATGCAGCAACATGTGGGCCACGCGCTGACTACATGTCCCTTCCGGAGAACCAGGGAAAACCCGCGCCATGTTCTTCTGGTCCAGCGGGTTAACCCGAGATCCCAGCCAGAAAGCTGGGAGAGTCACAACAGGGACCGCCACGAAACTCCCCTTCATCACTCGTGGATCCAGAGATTCGAAGATTCGATAGATGGCTTCCATCCCTTCGTATTCATCTCCATGAACTCCTGCCGTGACCACCAAGGTCTTGCCCTCTTGGGTGCCCCGTGCCGCCAGTATTGGCAGAAAGAGGGTCTGTCCTTGAAAACGTTTTTCAATTTCATCCTGGATATTGTCCTGGCAGACCACATCCGTGGAAGCTAAATAGGCGGCGCTTGCTAGATCGACCTTTTCCTCAACTCTAACCGGCAGCCGGTAAGTTCCTTTGCTCCCGGAAGGTAGCTTACCCATTAAAAACTCAGGCGATTTATCCATAGGAAGTCTCCTCTCTATTTGGGGTTGACTGTAGGTTCAATGAAGGTTCACTCTCCCACCCTGTCTGTCAAGAATCAACCGAGACCACAACGGCCTCCCTTGAACCCTAACAATAGGACTTCCCGTTCTCTACAACTCTGTTTTAGTGGATAATATTCGAACACAGGGGTGTGTACCCTAACCCCTTTGAGATGTTTTCATTGAAACACCGAATCTGGGGCCCTCGGCGGATGAATCGGCATAAGAAAAGTGCCAAGTTTTATCACTGCTCCTCCCTCTTTCGATCGACCTCGTTGCACGGCTGCTGGCCCGTTGGAGGAAAACCTGAAGCAGGCTCCCAGATTGAAGATAGCAAACACTCGTTACAAAGGAAACGAGCAAACATCCTCTGAACTCAAAACTAAGCGTCCCATCTCGGAAATACGATGCTGTTTTTGCCGAGTGCGACCGCGTTAAAGTCATAAGGCGAGCATGAACGCGATATCACAGCGTTGCGGGGAGCAGCAACGACAAAGAGATTAGCTCCTGCCCTCGCCAGCCCTAGGCAGAGGGAGATTCCGACTAATCTTCACATTGCACATCACCCACAATGTGCCCAGCACACCTCTTACCTCCTCACGCCTTGACCTTGTCCAGCAAGCCCCAACAGCTAATATCACCATATTTGTCAAATGGAACACCAAATGAACAGCAATGGCTTCCTCCGGTCTGATCCCAGTATCTCGAGAAAACAGTTCTGAGGTGCCCGCAACCGACACTTCTATAACTGAGAGCTTTGCTAATACTACCAATCGCTTAGGAGCACACACACGGAGACAGTGATCAGTTTTACAACGCGAAGCTTCATGCAGGAACTAGCCCCTGCGGTAGCCACCGCAGGGCTCACCACTAAAGAAACTCGAGCAAAAGGAGTCCAGAGAGGAACTACAAATCTGTTTGTTTTGAGCCACCGATGAAGCTCGAGGACGCTTGGCGTCCCGCACACGAAACCGCGGGGACCGCCGTGCACACTTTTACCTACGGAGTAGCAAGTCCAGACGGTCTCTTTTATCCCTCAAAGGTGGGCCAGCGCTTCAAATATGGAGGAGATTCAACCGCTTTCCGCCAGGCAGCCTATTGGCGCGTCTGGCACAACCAGCAAAGCCTGATCGATCGAGGAATGGATCCGCTGCGAGTCCTCATCGACCGCGCACACGACAAAGGCATGGATTTTTTCGCCAGTTTGCGCCTGGGCGGCTACCTTGGCATGGACCCGGCCCACCAGCTCAAGTCGGGGGGGCGGGGTTTCGTTCATCCGGAGGTACGGGACCATCAGTTTTCTGTGCTCCAGGCGCTGGCCAGCAAGTATGCAACTGAAGGGGTCGAGCTGGACTTCGCCGCCGCCCCCGGCGGTAGCCCATTTTACTTCAGAGAGGAAGACGTCGAATCCTATACACCGGTGATGACCCAATGGATCAGGAAAGTCTCGGAAATGGTGCGTAGCCGGCCAGGGAAACCGGGCCAGGTGGAGGCTCGGGTCTATCCTACCGAGGCCATCAACCTAGCCAAGGGACTAAACCGTGCGCACCTGGCTGCGTGAGGGCCTGATTGACTACGTAGTTCCTTTGGTCTACAGCTACATGCTAGTGGATAGCCAGATGCCCATCGACTGGGGCTGATCGAGGCTGCTCACCAGGTCGAGACCTCAGTCTACGCTATGATCCAGCCCTATCATCACAGCGCGGAGCGTGAACTCCACACGCGAGAGTGGGCAACGCCGGAGATGATACGCGCGGCAGTGGCCAACTACTGGGCCCTAGGGGACGATGGTATGTACAGCTGGTTTCTCCGGTGGCCGCTGGGGGATACTGCCCGCCGGATTCTCTCGGAGCTGGGCGACCCGGATCTAGTTCGGGAAGCCGACAAACACTATTTGGTCAAGCGAAGCCTCAAGATCGCCGGACTGGTCGGCTACCCGACCTCCTTGCCGCTGGAGATCGCCGCCTCGGACCGGAGCACGCACAAGATCGCTTTCCGCATCGCCGACGACATCGAAGGGACTGCCGAGCGCATCCGCCAAGTGCGGCTACGAATCAACATTACCGATTTGGTATCGGCCGACCGGCTGAGGATCTTGCTCAATGGGAAGTCCTTGGCCGAGGAGACCTGTCTGCGCGATTATGGCTCACCTATCGCTCCCTATAATGGTCAGTGGCTGGAGTTTCATTTGCGCAAGGTGCGTCCCCGTCGGGGCCAGAACCTGCTGGAGTTTGTGCTGAATGGAAGGGCCACAGGTTTGGTGAGTCCCCCTCCGGGTCGAAGATGTGGAAGTTATTGTGGAGTATGGTTCCCCTCTACCCTGGTTGGTGAAACGCCAGGCCAGAAGCTTTTTGGCGTTGGGCATAGCCACGCCTAGATTGACTATCGGATCCCAGACATGCATACTACGCTTCGGGAGTGGGCAACGAGATATAGAGGAAATCTTTCATGACGAGTGACCTTCATCGGTTCAAAGTGTTTCTGGTCAATCCTGCTCCACCTGCCGAGCGCATTGACTTCTCCTTTATCACGCCCAGATCTTTGCCAGTCCTAGCGGCTGTTACACCAAAGGAGGAATTCGTAGAGGAGTTGAGACTCGTTGATCAGACCATTGAGACTTTCCCCTTCGAGGAAGTAAGATCTGGTGATCTGGTCGGCATCAGTATCCACACGTTTAACGCGATTCACGGATATAAGTTGGCCCACAAGGTGAAGGAGTCCGGTGCAACGGTAGTTTTTGGAGGTCCACACCCTTCTGTCTTTCCGGAAGAAGCGCTGAAGCGAGGAGATGCCGTAGTCACTGGGGACGGAGAAGAAGTCTGGCCCCAACTTCTGACAGATTATTCTACTGGCTCTCTACGCTCAAAATACAAAGGTGGGCGGGTAGACCCAGAGAGCTTCAGCCCTGCTCGCTGGGACCTATTGAATGTAAACCGCTATCTGGTCGCTTCCATCCAAACTGTTCGCGGTTGCCCCAAACAGTGTTCCTTTTGCTCGGTGTGGGTGCAAGACGGTCGCATTCCCAGGGTCCGTACCAACGACGGTATTCTCCAGGAAGTTCAGTATTTATATAGGTCTGGTTTCCGGCTCATTATGTTCGCCGACGATAACTTCTATCCGTACACTTGCCGGGACATCGCTACCGCACGCTCGCCAGAAGCAAAATCCCTGCTGGAACAGGGTCAGGAGAAGCGCCTTGAGCTCCTCAGACGCTTGGCCGCAGAAGTCCCAAAAGACATGTTTTTCTTCACGCAGATCACCATGGAAGTGGCGGATGACGCCGAGTTTTTGAAAGCCATGAAAGACGCCAATGTCTCCGGTGCCTTGATTGGGATTGAAACGGTCACGGAGGAAGGACTGAAAGCTACCAACAAGTATTTTAACTCTACAGGAGACGCCTTAGTCCAACGATTGGAGACAATCCGAAAACAGGGTTTCCCCTATATTTTTGGAGCCTTTATCTTCGGCATAGAGAGCGATACCTCAGAGTCGCTTGATTACACTATCCAGTTTGCCCGCAAGTGCGGAATCGCTATGGCGCAGTTCATCCCCATGACTCCTCTACCCGGCACCGTCGACTTTCACCTGATGAGAAAAGGTAAGAAACGCTTGAAGCTGAAAAAGGCGGATTACGACTACTGGTTGGATCCAGAACACCCTCGGATACTCTATGACCATCCCTACCTCAGGGAAGAGGAATTATTGGAGTATGTCGAGAAGGCTTGGAAAAACTTTTACAGCCTAGTGTCAATCCTGAAAAGATCCTGGCGTTTCCATTTCTTTCGCGATCCGAGAAAGTTTCTGGCCTACCTGGTGGTTTCCCGGGGCTTACTCGTCCGTTATCGACGCTATGGGCTCTCGGCGGATAGCGCTGTTCGCAGCACCAAGAGGAAGCTCGCAACACTCTTAGGTCACCTGGCACTCAAATTGCTCAAAGCCAAACCCATTGCAACGGTCATCCCTACATGAAGAAACATATTTTTCACGGGTATCGGCTCACTTCAACCACTGCGGCACCAGCCTTGAGTTTAGAATACACAGGCGAGATGGGGTAGATTGATGGCCATACGGAAACCTCTGCCTTCCCAAACCCTGCTAACCACTTCGCGCCGTTGCATACTATAAGGCGGCGCCCTGCTCTCCATCTAGACCACCCGAGAATACCCGCCTATCGCCCAGGCCATTACCCACACGCTGACACTACACTTGGTGGATCTATTATCCTTTGTCAACTTCTTCCTTTGCGAGGAGATGACAAAGAGTCCATACCTCCTGGCGACTGTATTCCAGTTGGACAAACCAATTTTTCCAATTGGCGAAAACCTTAGGCAACGGCCTGTTTCCATTGGAAAGAAATCACCATCTCGATCCTCCCAGCCCATATTGCCAAACCTATCTTCCTTCAGGATGTAGCATGGTATCGTCTTCGCCGTGTTCCCTTCGCCACAAGGGTCATCCTATTTCTACAATAAAATACTAAACTCAGTTTGCCCGTTAGGGAACCACGAGAAATATTGATTAGAAATAGTATTAGATATTCATATATAACTATCCTCTTATAAATAGAATATGTCGAGAACAAGACACTGGTATCTCTCTGGATAAGATACTTCGAGTTGGAGGATACATCGCGATCCACCACTACTAAACATTTTCCCAACTGACGACTCGCTGTTAGACTGTATACGTTGTTCTTACGGCTCCTTCTCTTCTCCTTGACAGAAGGAACCTACGATTGCTAGCCTGGGCTGCGAATTGACATTTTCGTCGATACATTTTAGCGAAGAGCACGAGCTATTCCGACAATCCCTGCGTCGTTTTGTGAGGGAGGAAATTGAACCCCATGTGGAAGAGTGGGAAGAAAACGGGGAAACACCCCGCCAGCTATTTCACCGGATGGGAGAATTGGGATTTCTGGGGGCCAGTTTCCCCCCTCAATACGGCGGTGCGGGAGCTGACTTCTGGATGTCAATGGTCCTAGCTGAGGAACTGGCCCGCTGCCGATCGGGAGGGGTGGCTTTTAGCATCATCGTTCACACCGACATGTCCTCACCATGGTTGGTCGAGTTTGGCAGTGACGAGCAGAAGGCCCGCTACTTGCCTGGCGTTATCCGCGGCAAAACAATCTGTGCCCTTGCCATCACTGAGCCACAGGCAGGTTCTGACATGGCCGGCATCACGACTCGAGCCCGAAAGAAGGGCAAGAACTGGGTGATCACAGGTTCTAAGACCTTCATCACTAATGGTTCCCAGGCGGACCTGTACTTCGTAGCTGCCCGCACTCGCGAAGACGGACCTCGTCACCAACGACTTTCACAATTTTTAGTTGAACGCAGTAGCACGGGACTCTCCGTTGGAAGAAAGCTCCAGAAAACTGGCATGTGGGCTTCCGATACGTCCGAATTGGCGTTCGATAACGTGGAGGTACCAACGGCTAACCTGCTGGGTAAAGAAGGGCGATGTTTCTACCAGCTGGTTTCCGGATTACAGCGGGAACGATTGATGGCCGCGACACTGTGTGTATCCGCCGCACAGCAAGCTCTTGAGGACTCCCAGCTTCATCTTCGCCAGCGTCAGGCTTTTGGCCACCCACTAACCGCATTCCAGGCCCTTCGTCATCGCTTTGCTGACATGGCCACCCAAGTAGAGGCAGCACGCCACCTCACTTATCACGCAGCGGATCGTTTTGTGAAGGGAGAAAAGTGCTTGACACAAGTTTCGATGGCTAAGCTTTTTGCCACTGAAATGGCCAATCGTGTTGCCTACGAAGCAGTGCAGATTCATGGAGGATACGGCTACATGCGTGAGTTTCCGGTTGAACGCTTCGCGCGAGATTACCGCCTGTGGACCATTGCCTCCGGCACTTCGGAGATCATGCGGGAGATCATCGCTAAACAGTTCTTGCGCTAACCCTTCCTTGAGAAGCAAGAGGGCGTCTTGCCTATTCTGCAGAAGTGATTTGGTAAAGGGCTGGTAACCCTTCCGCAATCCGATCCACATTTTCAGCCGCCGCCTGCGCCCGCCGCTGGGAAGTTTCCCTAGTCCCCCCAGCCACATGGGGAGTTGCGATCACGTTGTCCATTTTTAAGAGAGGATGCTCTGGATCCAACGGCTCCTGAGCGAACACATCTAGTCCCGCTCCCCAGATCTGGCCAGATTCAAGCGCCTCGGTCAAGGCCTTCTCGTCAACAATCTCTCCCCGGGACACATTGATCAATGCAGCTGTAGATTTCATCTGCTGAAAGGCCCGTGCATCAATCATGTGCTGTGTTTCTCGGGTCAAGGGCATGTGGAGCGACAGGTAATCGGCCTGGGCCAGGACAAGGTCCAGCTGGGAAGGACCACCGAAAAAGCTAAGCTGAAATTCTTCTCTCATCGCCTGAGGCACGTCCGCTAGATCAATCGCCACAATTCGCATCCCCATTGAATTCGCCCGTTTTGCCAATGCCCGTCCACTGGCACCAAGCCCCACTATACCTAACGTCTTCCCCTGCAATTCCTCGGTTATGGGCCGGAACACAACGTTGGACCGAATGTTCTTCAGACTCGCGGTCAGCTTCTTCGCCAAACAGAGCATCAGGAACAGCGCATGCTCGGCTAGGGCCGGAGCACTAAATGGCCCCGGTGTGTTGGCCAAGGGAAGTCCCTTGGCCAAAAAGTAGGCCACCTCAATATGGTTCACACCCACGCTCAGAGCTTGCCACAGCTTCACACCTTCCTCAACCGCAATATCGATCATTTCCCGTTCCGTCTTGACTCCCAGTTCGACCACCACCTTTACCCCCTTGAACTGCTCCACGACTGGCTTGTCAGGTTGGTAGATTTCTACTGAATGGGCCGATCCAAGCGATGCCACAAAATCTTCGTACCAGGGATACCTCGAGTCGGGCATCCCAATGAAAAGAATCTTCATAGCTTCAAAAACCTCCTCCGTTTTGTCTTCCTTACCGTCGACTAAAAACCCAGATCCCACTGGCTGTTTCGGAACACCTCTTTACCCTGGTGGTCCATCGAACAACCTCGCGCATTAGCACCATTACCTCTCGCCCGATAACCACATCAAATGGGGGCTTCGCGTCCATACAAGAATACTGCACTGGGGTCGAGCGACTATAGCATCTCTAGATGAGACTGGGAAAGAGCGTAAGTGTTAGCTGTCTTACGTCTCCTTCCTTTTTAGCACAGTCTGAGGTAGACTAAAGCTGATAGCAGGATCTATCCTTGATCGGTTTTCTAACCTGCCCGGCCAAAGCTTTCTGCTTTCGTCGAGCTGAGACCGATCCACCAGCCGATGTGAAAAGACGGAGGTGCCATGAATACTGAAACTGCGTCTGAGCCCACCGTCCAGCAACTCTTTGACCTGTCTGGAAAGGTAACGCTAGTTACGGGAGGTACCGGCTGGCTGGGCTCTAGCATGTGTCGGGCTTTAGCCGAGGCAGGGGCCTCGGTGGTAATCTCCAGCCGAGCACGGGTCCGGGCCCAGAAAGCCGCAGATAACTTGCCACAAGTCAATGGGGCCCGGCATCATGGCGTGGAGCTTAACCACATGAACTCTGGATCGATTCACCAGGGCTTCGAAGAGGTCTTACGAACCGCGGGCCAAGTGGACGTGCTAGTCAACAATGGTCTGGAAGTACTCGGCAAAGATCTGACTGACTGCACTTTTGAAGAATTTGCCCAACACCAGATCAACAACGCCGGTTACTTCGAACTGGCTCGCCTCGTTCGAGATCTTTCCGTAAAGCGTCACGCACCGGCGAGCGTTGTCCTATTGGGTTCGATGTATGGGGTAGTGGGCTCCTACCCAGATGCCTATGCAGGAGTGTCGATTGCTAGTCCAGTCGCCTACCATGTCCTAAAGGGTGGCACCGTTCATCTAACCCGCCACTTGGCTGTCTATTGGGCCAGAGACAAGATACGGGTTAACTGCCTAAGTCCCGGGGCCTTTCCTCCCACCAGAATAGCTCCGGAGCTGGTCGAAAGGTTATCCACGAAATGTCCCATGGGCCGAATGGGTGCACCTGCCGAACTGAAAGGTGCAATTGTTTTTCTCGCCAGCGATGCCTCAAGCTATATGACCGGACAGAATCTCGTCATCGATGGGGGCTGGACCACCTGGTGAAGAGATTCGCGGGATCATGCTTAAGCTGGACGCGTGTCCCGAGAACACCGCTTAACCCTCTGTGCCGGTCATCGAGAGATCACCAGGGCGATGGGTAGACCAGTCATCGTGGGCCAGGCAGTGAGTACATGAGGACAACCATTTCCTTCCGGGAAAACGCAACATGAAACCGAACCACCTTGTGCGACTCACCAAGGAGATCACCATCAAAGGGACGGAAATCATTACTCCTGGTTCTCAAGGGAAAGCTTAAAAAAAGGGGGCCTGTCCCATTCTGAAATCAGGCGACGTCAGGAGCTCCTCACCAAACCAGGAATCAGCAAATTAGCCCAGACCAAGGTCGCTTCAAACAATCCCTGGCGTGCATCCCTTAGATCATGTTACTGCAGGAGGATTAGTTGCAGCAATCAAGGAGTTTCTGGTTCTGATGAAACATCATATGTTCGTTTCTCTGGACCGCATTCTGACTTTTCCCGAAACACGAATTATCCTGTGCTAGAATAGCTGCGTTTCCTCGTCGATGAAATCACTTGTTTGTTCCAGCGAAGTTGATTCAAGTAAACGTTCTCCCGACCCTTGAATCGGCAAGGGAAAGATAGACACTCCAATCTATTTTCCGTCTGGGGCCTAGGAGTCAAAGCGTATATTTTGATTCGAACAACAAATTGTTTTACAACAAAGTACCGAGGATCTCATAATGAACCAAAAGATATCCAAGGAAACCGAATCCCTAAAGTACCACTCTGAGGGGCGAAGCGGAAAAATTGAGGTCGTGGCAACAAAACCCTGCCAGACGGCCGACGACTTGTCCCTCGCCTATTCTCCTGGAGTAGCGGGACCTTGCCGCGAAATTAATGCAAGCGCGATTAACGCTTACCAATACACTGCTAAGGGAAACCTCGTGGCTGTGGTCACAAATGGCTCAGCAGTCCTGGGCCTAGGCAATATAGGCCCCTTGGCAGGCAAGCCGGTCATGGAGGGGAAAGGAGTACTTTTCAAGTGCTTTGCCGACATTGATGTTTTTGACATTGAATTAAACGCTCCAACTGCGGAGGATGTAATCCGAGCCTGCGAATACTTAGAGCCCACGTTTGGCGGTATCAACCTGGAAGACATCAAGGCACCCGAATGCTTCATCATCGAGCAAGCTCTTAAAGAAAAACTCAGCATTCCCGTTTTTCATGACGACCAACACGGTACAGCGATTATCGTGGGAGCTGCCTTTATCAACGCCTTGGAACTCGTCGATAAGCAGCCAGGCGACGTCCGAATTCTGATCAGCGGGGCAGGAGCGTCGGGTATCGCTTGTGCCGACCTCATGGTCACCCTGGGTGCCAAGCTGGAAAATATCCTAATGTGTGATAGTACGGGCGTAATCTACAAAGGACGCTCCGAGGGCATGAATCCATGGAAGAAAAAGTTTGCCCGAAAAACCGATCGGCGAAACTTGACAGAAGCCTTTGAGGGAGCTGATGTGGCACTCGGCCTCTCGGTAAAGGGTCTTTTCACCAAAGAGATGGTAGCCAGCATGAATGAGAGGCCCATTTTATTTGCCCTGGCCAATCCCGACCCTGAGATTGATTATGCGGTAGCCAAAACGGCAAAAAAGGACCTCATAATGGCAACGGGCCGGTCCGACTATCCCAACCAGGTGAACAATGTACTGGGTTTTCCCTTCATTTTCCGAGGTACCCTCGACGTTCAGGCCCGAACAATCAATGAGGCCATGAAGATCGCCGCCTCGCGGGCGCTGGCTGCTTTGGCTAAAAAAGAGGTTCCGTACATCGTTTCTCAAGCTTACGGGGATCAGGAATTTTCCTTTGGTCCCGAATATATTATTCCTAAACCTTTTGATCCCAGGGTCCTGTACTGGGTGGCTCCGGCAGTCGCGAGGGCGGCAATGGAAACTAGAGTGGCACGAAAATCTATTGACCTTAACGACTACCCGATCAGACTACAGCGGATCTTTTCTCAGTCCCGCAGTATTATTCAGGCGTTGACCTCTCGCGCTCAGCGCCGAGAGACCAGGCTTCTTTTTCCGGAGGGTACCTCCAACGTGATCCTCGGGGCTTGTGCAAAAATCATTCCTCAAAGGTTTGCCCGCCCTATTCTCCTGGGAGACTGCGTAAAGATTGAAAAACACTTTCAAGCACTGGGCATCGAGCCCGGCGAGTACCAAGTCATTGATCCGAAAACCTATGAACACTTTGACGAGCTAGTAGAGGAATTCTCACAACTCCGTAAATATAAAGGGGTTACACCTAAGATCGCGCGTCAGATGCTCTCCAACAACAACTACTTCGGAGCTATGCTCTTACGGCGAGGAGAAGCAGACGGGATGCTTTCGGGAGCCACCTGTACCTATCCCGAAGCAATTCGGCCAGCCCTCCAGACCATTGGCATGGCCAAGGGAGCAACACGCGTCTATGGGCTCTACATCATGATTGCCAGGGAGCGCGTTTTCTTTTTCGCTGACACTACTGTCAACTACAATCCATCCGCTGAAGAATTGGCGGAGATCTCAATCCTGAGTGCAGATGTGGTCGCACGCTTAGGAATTGAACCTCGAGTAGCTCTGATTTCCTACTCCAACTTTGGAAATGCTCGCGGAAACACTGCCGGGAAAATGCAGCAAGCGGCACACCTGGCCCGCAAACAAAGACCGGAACTGAAAATTGTAGGCGAAGTCCAGGCCGACTATGCCGTCAGCCCCACCTTGGCCGAGGAGCTTTTCCCTTGGTTGGGTGGTCCTGCTAACATTCTCATCTTTCCAAACCTCAACTCGGGAAACATCACCTACAAGCTGGTGCAGCAATTGGGTAACGTTGAAGCGCTTGGCCCCATCCTCCTGGGCATGAAGATGGCCATTAACATCATCTCTCCATCAGCAGATGAAACAGAGATTGTCAATTTGGCGGTAGTCACTGCTGCCGAAATTGCTGGCGGTGACGGAGATTCAGTCCTCAGGAGAATGAGGAAATGATCCGCTTCTTCCCGTGATTAGCCCCGGCTTTCAGGTGTTTCTGGAGCACGATTTGAAAGCCTTATCCTTCTGATTCACAAGCAGCTTGAGCCAAGACTTCTCTCCTCTTCACGTGTCAGCGACAAGTGCAGCCCACACTCCTGCTTGTTGCCCTTGAATCGAGTATCCCGACTCTCCTTGTCACGTAGTTCTACCGGGCGGCTTGAATGCCAGTCACCGACCGTGCGATAGCCCTTCTCCTGCAGTGGGTGACTAAGCAGCTTATATCTTTTCACATAATGCTCCATATCCAGAGTAGTCCAGCTCAGTATCGGCAGGATCTTGTATACTCTAGGTTCCTTAGCAACTATCGAGGCTGTCTTCCGGTTATCAGTTTGCTCCCTACGGAGCCCCGCTACCCATGCCTTTGCCCTCAGTTCTCGCAATGCGCGTTGTATTGGCTCTATTTTCCGCATGTACGCATAGCGGCCAATCCGTTCACTGCTATCCATTTCCCAGAGGCGACCAAATCGGGCTTCCATTCTGGCTGGCGTTATTGGAGATTGGTAGACCTTGAGGTTGAGATCCAGCCGGCAAGTCAACTGCTCAGCAAATTGGTAAGTCTCGCGCGGGAGGTAACCGGTATCGATCCAAATCACAGGAATCCGAGGTATTTCTTGACTAATCAAATGCAACAGTACGTTGGAATGGATGCCGAAACTCGTGCTCATCACTAATCCTTGACCGAACATCTCGAATCCCCACCGCACCACCTCCACCGCCTTAACCTTGGCCAGCTGGTGATTCACCGATGAGAGACCTTTAATGACCACCGCCCTTTCCACGTTTTGAGTATACCACATGTTCCGATCAATTTAGTAGAGATTTGTTCACTCCATATAGTGTCCTTTTTTTGCGGGATCTGTGGCCTCGAGCTGGGGGATCATCTGAGCAGATGGCTACCGAAAAGTAGGTAATCCTCCACTACAAGGGGTTGGGCGACTGGATCATCGGTCTGCTGAAACACCCCCTGCGAAAATTGGCCGCGAACAGAGCCCATCGCTTGCTCTTCGGCTAACATGATCGAGGGAACCTTTTTCTTGGCTGGTTAAGTTGGCTAGATTTTCCGATGGAAGAACCCACTTAGACCCGGTTCACGAATCTCCTTTTAGGGATCAGTGAAATCCAAATACAAACATCTGATGGAACTTGACACGTAGGTATACATACTGTAGCTCTGGAATGCTGCACTTAACCCTCGCTTGTTCACCAAGAAGGTGTGTGTATAGAATAGGATGATTGGCCCGGAATAAAATCTCTCATTGAGATACCTCATGGCAGTCAAATACCAGGACTATTATGCAATTCTGGGAGTGGGCCGAGCTGCAAGTCTAGGCGAGATTAAGAAAATCTATCGACGCCTAGTGCGTAGACACCATCCCGATGTCAACCCCGGGGACAAGGTGGCTGAGGAAAAGTTTAAAGATATCCAGGAAGCCTACGCCGTTCTTTCCGACTCTGACAAGAGAAAACGGTATGACCGCCTGGGACCCAACTGGAGAGCCGGTGCTGCTTTCACTCCTCCAGACCCTAGGCGGGATTTTAGGGTAGAGTTTTCCCAAGGTGGTGATCTTGGTAACCTGTTTACAGATTCCGGCCAATCAAGCGATTTTTTTCGGGCTATATTTGGAGGGGCCGGCGGTGCACGACCAGCCTCCAAGACCTACTCTGCCTTCTCTCCGCCCGGGAGGGATGTCGAGGCAGAAATCGAACTCAGTCTCGACCAAGCTCATCAAGGAGCTCGATCTTCCATTGCGCTCCAATCTTTCGATCAATCTCGCCTCACGGTGAAGATTCCGCCGGGTACTCGGGATGGATCAGTACTCCGGCTTGCGGGAAAAGGACAGGTAGGCGCGGGAATCAGCACACCTGGAGATCTCTATCTCCGTATTCGAATAGCCCATCATCCGATTTTTTCCGTGATCGGTGGGGATGATGTCCAAATCGAACTACTCCTAGCACCTTGGGAAGCAGTGCTAGGAACAAAGGTAAGAGTGCCGACCCTGGATAGCCCAGTCGAAATGAGCATACCCAGTGGAACTCAGGGTGGTGGCCGACTAAGACTGCGCGGACAGGGTCTCAAGAGGAAGGATGGGGCGCGAGGCGACCAGTATGTAAGAATCCGTATTGTGATCCCACCTCGCTTAACCCAAGAGGAAAAAGCTCTCTTTGAGAAGCTAGCCGACACGTCCCATTTCAACCCTCGTGATCTCAGTGCTGGAGATGTCCCGTGACTGACACTCAAGTCCACAGCAACCGATGCCGGTGCTTATCCTGAGTCTGTACAACGCGCTTAGTCGAATTCGGCCTTCTCGAACCGACCACCGGGCTCTGAGTTCCATACACTCCCCCCGCCTTCTCAACAGAGTAAACCAAGTGTCCAGCCCCAGTCACATACTTGATCAGGCTGCCGCTTCCTCTCCCTGCCACCCCCAGGTGTAAGAAAATCCGTGGCTAGACTTGAATCATGATCGAGGCGTCATGACAGTTGTACTCGTAACATTCACGGCAAGAACGAGGAAGGTCCTTCTCCACCATGGCTCGTCTTAGCTCCTGAGCTCCTTCTCCATTCCATAGATCTAAAAAGTCGTTCTGGTAAAGATTTCCGTACACAGGGCTCAGATAGCAACAAGGTCGCACTTCACCATCTGGTTCAATGTAGATGCTGGTCCAAGGTTTCATGCAGGCGGAGGGATCTGTGGGAAAATCGAACACCTCCTTTCGTCTCATTAGACCTAGAAGTTTTGGACCTTGATCCACATAGATCATTTTGAGATTATTGACGAACTTGACCCCCAACTCCTCGGCTTTTTTCTCCGCCTTCAGCGCCATCTTACGGGTTAGAGCGGGGGCAGTGGAGCAAGGACTCATCAACCCAGCTGCGACGATAGATCTGTGCCGGGGAGGCCTTCACTTCGCTGATCATCTTCCTTCTAGCAAAAGGCATAAAGCTGGGTAATTCAGAAATGTTCCGTCGCATAAATGTTGGGGTCAGATTGATCCGGAGCCGGTCACTATTTCGTCTTTTCTTTTCTTCATTTAGCATATCGATGCCGTGAATGACCCTCTCGAAGCGACCATTCACTCGCAACTCTTCGAAGATTTTCTTAGTGAGACTATCCAAAGAAATAGATACTTCATCAACCTGATAATCGACGAACAACTCGGCCAATCGCTCGTTAATCAAAACTCCGTTCGTCGTCATCAGCAAAGTACAGTCGGAATTCTTCCGAACCAGATCAAAAATCTTACTTAATTTTGGATTAAGAAGCGATTCTCCAGGGCCAGTCAAAGACAGCAACTTCCAATACGACATGTAAGGAACGAGCTTTTGAAAAAGCTCTAAAGGATTCCTCATAACCGACATCCCTCATATCAGCCGCAGAAAGAGTTTACGGCGATACCATCCGACCTTCGCAATCTCCCAGTGGCGACTGTCCAAACTGGCTACTTGGAAGGTGAAATCCGCAAATCAGAGGATGAGCTTCCGGGGTAGAAGTGCCACAGGCCGTGTTTCCCTACAGGACTTGGTTATCCTGCGGCGGATTTTTCCCTGCCGGGAGGACTGGGCGCCGAACAAAGTATCCGGGTCAAGTTCGTAGAGGACAACGTTCTCGTCACCTTTGAGATACCTCCCGAGCTCGATCAGATCCTTCTCTTCCGGTTTGAGGGGTTCATGACTCGTGAGGAGCAGAATTACGTTCCGATCATCGACGGCCTTCATTAATTCCGGAAGCCGATCGTCCTGGCGCACCACAGACATCTGGACTTGCCTACGGTGGTCCGGAAGCCGGTTGAGTTGTACGGCCATCAAGGACAACCCCGTCTGTAAAGAGCTGAGCATGGAAAATACCTTGGAGCGTGGCGAACTCACATAGGAAAAATCCACTGACCCTACATGGTAATAGGGCAAGGGAAGGATCGCCTGATAAGGTTTGGTCTCCAATAGTTGGATCCACTCAGGGAGCGGACCACTCCTCTGCACTCGGCCAGCGCCCCATGGAACCGATTGAGCCGCAATAGTCCTGGAGACCTCACGAGCTTGAAAAAACCCTTCTGTGAGTTGGAGGGTCAAGAGCACGACTAACAAGAAATGGGCCCGGCGGACATGCCCTCGTATGGCGAGTGCGCGATATAGTAGGTAGGCGTAGTGGAATGCGAATACAGTGAACGAATAGTAGAAGATCCACGTGAACCGACCTACGGCGCGAAACTGCTTCACAGGAATTATCTCAGTCCTGCACCGATTCTGGGACAAGTCGAGGAGGATAACCCATCGCAAAGACCAACAGCTGCTATTCCCACCAACAATACAGTCGTGTTGCTTAACCTGAGACCTCTCCCAAGGTACTTGACGCCATGTCGGCGAAGGCGACCCACGAGGCGTGTCGACAAACCCAGCACCAACAACACAGAAACCCCCACGCCCACCCAGCACAACCCTTCCGCATAGGTTCCTAATTGATTGAGGCAAACGAGTAGTCCTGGACCCAGCGGAGAAACAAACGGCTGGAGTATTCCAGGTAGTGTCGCGCGATAGAGCCCATAGCCCAAGGGCGATGGCCGCTGACCAAGATCAGGGTCAGTCACACCCACGAAAAGGGCGAACATCAAAAGCGGAAGACCGAATTGAAAAGCAAAATGTGCTAGATCACTGCGTTTGAAACCCCACTGCCAAGAAGCAGCTGAAAACACCAGAACACCACCAAGAAAAAGGAAAGTATGAGAAGGAAGTAGGGATGAAATCCGGTCCAAAAGAGGGTGTTCAAGGCCAGAAGTCCTCCCATAATCCAGGATCTTCTCCGCCCGAACTTCAGAAGCAGCAACCAGCAGAGGGGAATTGCCGGGCAGTAGGAAAGCGAGTAATGGCCCAAAACGAGAAGGCTCTGGGGGGGGAAGAAAGGCGATCCCCGTTGCGCTCAAACATGCATACCAAATCGGCCTTCTATAGTGACGGAGAATCCCGTAGAGAACGGCGGCGGCCAAGACGGCACTGATAAGCACAATGCCGTTTACTATACCGAGCAAGACCGGACTCAGATCAATAACATTCCTTGAAATCCACTGCAGAGTAATTGCCAACAACGGTTGGTTATCAGTGTAGAGAATGTGCTCTCCGTATGGATATCCCATCCCTTCGAAAAGGAGAGCTGAACGCCCGTAAAGGACATGGTAGAGAAGTGTGTAATCGTTCTTGATTCCATCGCCGGAGGAGGCAAATAGGATCTGGTTGCACTGGGCTAGAACATCTCCGTAAAAGACCAACCAAACCAGAATCGCTGGTCCGAAAGCGGCACCCAGGTTAACGGACAACCGGCCACCCGGAAGAGTTTGGCGTCGACGGCTTCGAACCATGAAAGATTTCCTGCTCGGCAAGAAATAGAAGATCAGGGTACAACGTTGGAAGTTAGGGAAGGAATCCCAGTCGCACAGAGATATGCTCCGCTAAAACTCGCTCCGCCATATTGGTAGCGCGGAGATAACTTATTCCCGGTCGTCGGGTACCGGTTGGCCAGCCACTGCTCCAATCATCAACCAAGCAACCACCATCATTGAGAGAATCCACATCTCCAGACCTAATAAAAGCTTTTGGGACAGTAGTTTTATCTGGGATACCTCCCGCCACCGGTCTATTTAAAACGTCTTTGCCCTTGCCCCCTAAAACGAGTCCAGTTTGAATGTTAGGATTTCCGGTTTAGGAAGGAGGCAAGGATGGCAGGGAAGCGATTTAGGGCAGAACAGATCATCATGAAGCTGCGTGAGGCAGAGGTGGGTCTGGCCCAAGGACAGAGGGTGGGACAGGTGTCGAAGCAGATGGGGGTGAGCGAGCAGACCTACTACCGGTGGCGCAAAGAGTATGGAGGGCTCCGGTTGGACCAGGCCAATAGGTTGAAGGTGTTGGAGAAGGAGAATACCCGGTTGAAGAAGCTGGTGGCGGATCTGTCTTTGGACAAGCAGATCCTGAAGGAAGTGTCCTCGGGAAACTTCTAGGCCCGGCGAACAGGAGACGAGCGGTGATGTGGGTACGAGAGCGATTAGGAGCAGAGCGAGTCTCCGAACGCCGGGCCTGCCAAGTGCTGGGACAGGTTCGATCGACCCAGCGAAGGGAAAGGCAAATTCCCGATGATGAGGCCCGATTGGTGGCCCGGATGGTGGAGTTGGCTACGCAATACGGGCGTTATGGCTACCGGCGGGTCACGGCGATACTTCATGGGGAAGGGTGGAAGGTGAATCCTAAGCGGGTGGAGAGGCTGTGGAGACAAGAAGGGCTGAAAGTCCCGTCCAGACAGCCGAAACGAAGGAGACTGTGGCTTAATGACGGTTCCTGTGTTCGGTTACGAGCGGCTCGCAAAAACCACGTCTGGAGCTATGATTTCGTGCATGAACGGACCCATGATGGGCGAGACTTTCGGCTATTGAAGATCCTGGATGAGTACACCAGAGAGTGCCTCGCCATTGATGTGAAACGGCAGATGAATCACCAAGACGTGTTGGACCGGTTGGCGGAGTTATTCGTTGATCGGGGAGTGCCTGAGTTTATCCGGTCCGATAACGGATCAGAGTTTACGGCACAGGCGGTCCGGGACTGGCTGCAGGCTGTTGGGGTAAGGACCTTGTACATCGAGCCGGGCAGCCCCTGGGAGAATGGGTACATTGAGAGTTTCAACGGGAAACTACGGGATGAGCTGCTGAACATGGAGATCTTCGACACGCTTGGGGAAGCCAAGGTGTTGGTAGAACGCTGGCGAAGGGATTACAATCAGGTCCGGCCTCACAGCGCCTTGGCCTATCGGCCGCCGGCGCCAGAGGCCAAACTACCTAGGTCTCAGGAGTTCAGTTCTATCCCGTGCAGGGCACTTCAAATGGCTCCGAGTCTAACTTAGAGGGTGGACTCGTTCGTGGGGGCAGGTCAGTATCCATAGGTCCCCTCTTTCGCCTCCAGACTCTCGACAGCCAGACACTGCAGGGCTTCTTTAGAACCCGCACGATGACCAATCAGCCCAAAGCAACAACTCGAAGGTCGGTTCCGGTCACAGAGAAAAATCCCCAGCCAACCGCTATTCCCCAACCTCAGAGTCATGGACTGGCTTCCGCTTCTAAGGGTTTTAGTGGCCCTACCTCGGAAGGGACTTCACCAGTTAAGGACTCCAGAAAAGCCACCAGATCGGTACGCTCCCAATTAACCTTCCCTATCTCTGAGATGGGAGTCAACTCCTTTAATTGAGGATCCAACTGAGGGTTGGAATTGCCTCCGCCCACATAGAAATCAACGACATCTGCCAGCGTTTTCAAGCTACCGTCGTGCATGTAGGGTGCCGTTAACGCTATGTTGCGCAGCGATGGAGTCTTGAAGGCTCCCTGATCGCGCTCCCTTTTGGTCACTTCATAGCGGCCCAAGTCCGCCAGTTTACCTTCCTCGTCGACTCCAATACCGATGTTATGAAACGCGTTATCCGTAAATAAGCCGACCGGATGACAGGCGGTACAATTGCCTTTATTCGAATCGCGAAAAATATCCATACCACGCCTGGCAACTTCACTCAGAGCTTTTTCATCACCACCATAGAAATAGCGATCAAAGGCCGAGTTACCGCTGATCACCGTCCGCTCGAATGAAGCAATGGCCTTGGCAACCTTCCCATATGTCACAGTACCCGGACCGAATGCCTTCTCGAAGGCAGCCCGATAAGAGGGATCGGCTGCCAATCGTTTCTCAACCCCTTTCAGATCGTGACCCATTTCAATTGGATTTTGCACCGGTCCTTCCGCCTGCTTTTCCAGATTGGGCACTCGTCCGTCCCAGAACTGAGTGTTGTAATAGGCAACGTTGAAAACCGTCGGCGCATTACGCCCACCCTTCTCACCCTTGACTCCCTCAGAAACGGGTCTTGCATCTGAAAAACCGGAATCCGGATCATGGCATGTAGCGCAGGCGACGGTATGATCCACTGACAAAATTGGATCATAGAAAAGACGGCGGCCCAGGGAAATCGTCTTCGCTGTGGGCGGATTGTCCACTGGAATGGGAACCGGAGGCAACCCCAAAGGTGCCTTAATCTGGACAACTTCACCAACTGGTAGGGCCCTTTCCACCGATTCACTCGAACGATTACAACCCCAATTCCCAATGTTTAGGCTGATCCCAAACAAAACCGGAAAAAATACTTTTCGGCGATTGACCATTGAAATGTCTCCTCCCAGATTCTTTCTCACTTCAGAAACCTGCTGCCAAAAGGTTATCATGCTCCATTCCCACTGTCGCTAATCTGATCACACGGAACCTTAATACATTCCCCTTAATACGAGAATGGAAAATTCCGCTAAGGGCCTCAGAAATGCAGCCTCGAAGACGAGTCTGCTAGTCCCTACCTAGCCCCTCTTCCGTCAAAGGCCGTAGCGGCGCCACCGGGTCACCGCTGGAAGGCTTTCCGTAGCTCTCCGGTTTCCAGTACCATATCTGCCCTTGGTCTGCACCCGCCACCAGTTCGTACTTACCATCACCATCCCAGTCAACTGGAGCCATGTGAACGCCGTGCCGCCAAAATTCTAACGGCTGACCGTCATCATCCCAGAGTAGTATCGTTGGTCGCCGAAAGACTGGATCCTTGTTGGTTGCCACGTTCTTAGTGAACAGGACATAACTGCCGCGATAGGGACTGCGGGGCTGTGGTCCTACTCCCAACAACAGATCCAGAAGCCCATCTCCGTCCCAATCGACCACGTTGATCTTGGTCCTTCCCCGGCCATCGCCACCCCTAGAATTGTAGACCCCGTGAGTCTTAATGGTCTTCCCGTCCTCGTAGCGTAGTTTCTTCCCTGGTCGCAAGGCCGACAAGTCCTTCTTTCCAGCTCGACGGAAGAGCGCTAAGTCAAGATCCCGATCTTGGATTACGATGTCAGGTAAATCCCCTCCCGTGAAGTAGCCAATGCCGGGCTGTTGACGCCATGGACCAAAGAGCGGTTCTCCCTCATTCAGATGCAGTCGCTGGGGCGGGCCCAGTTCAGGTTGCACCTTGGTGCCCCAGTTTGGGTACCAGTCGTAAAGACCCACCATGTCGCTGACGACCAGATCCAATAGCCCGTCACCGTCCCAATCCGCCAGCACTGGATTGCTATATCCCCCGATGTCACCATCGTAAGGCCCTTGTGAGCCGCCCCAATGGTGACCAGCCGAAGGTTTTGGCCTTGCCAGACGTCGAATTTCCGTAGTCCCGGAGCGTACTCGCTCCGGTAAAGCGAATCGGAGAGGATCGGTAGAGAGAATCTTGTACCATAGGATGTAACCCTCGACCCCTCCGACCAAAAGATCAGGGATGCCTATATCCCACCAGTCGCCAACCGTGGGCACGCTGGAAAAGCTGTTTCCGACGTGTGGGTTACGCTGCTTGATTCTCTTTGGTGAACCGTATATCGGGCGTCCAGCCGCGCCCTTCCCATAGTAACGACACCATGAGGGAGACTGGGAACGGTCACCCGCGAAGATATCGAATCGACCCGGCTCAAGCACGTCAGCGACCCCAATGCTGATGTCAAAGTTCGTAGACCGGTTGAAAGGCTCGTTGTGCAACGTGAATAGCTCAGCAATCGCGCCCCACCTTGGTTGCTCGCCTGATTCGACGAGTGGAAAATGGTAGAGCCGGCCATAGTAGGTGAGCAGCAGTAACCCGGCCTTGGGATCATGCGGATTTACAACAGAGACCCACACGGTATGGGCCGGCAGTTCCAACTCCACCTTTCCCATAGCGCTAAACACAAGTTGTCCGTTGTGGCTAGTGTTACGGTACAAACGTAAAACGGGAGTAGCGCTCACTCCAATCCATCTCCCATTCTTCTCGTAGCGATGGCGTTGGTCTTCTGGGCTAACCCTGGTTCGAGGATCGGTAAAGTATTCTCCGCTCTTTTTTTTGAAGTCACTCACCACCGCGAGGTCGACCCGGCCATCTCCATCCCAATCAATTGCGGCAACAGATCCTCTTTTCCAAGAGCCGACACCATCAGGGCTACCTTCCACCCGAATGATCCGCCCTGCCGCTCGATTCGTCGGCACTCCGCCAGCCAGCGGCAGTGCAACCGTTGGCTTACGGGAGTAGTAGCGCGGTCCGATGAGAACCTCAGCGCTTTCGTCGCCATCGAAATCCGCTGCCACCAACACGTAGCCGGTCAGTCCCTGATCATGCTCATTGCGTTGGGCCTGACGCGACATGAGACCCCACCGCTGGCCTCTATCAACAATCGGAGTTCCATCGGGCAAGGCATCGATGAACTCGTACGAGTAGACGTCATTTCCCGAACAGACCAGTTCCGCCTTGCCATCTCCGTCCCAGTCGAGCACATGGACGGTTGTGGTGGGATCACTGGGGGAGTGCATGTCACCAATCTGCTTTTCAACCCCTAAAACCAAAGGCGATCCGTCACCTCTGTTTGCCCCTTCGATAGACCGCGGGTATTCGCTCTCAGCGCCTACGGGATTCGATCCGATAGAAGTGGACTTTGATTTATCCTGCCGAGCCAAAGTAGCCCACACAGGCTGGGAGCCCGCAATGACGATAACAGCGATGACGAGCCCAGCTGAAATTTGCTCCTACGCCGATTCATGTGCATCGCTGCCATGTTCTCTCTTCCCATGACGAATAGCCTGGGTTTACTGACTAGATGCGCAGCTGCTAAAAGGGCTTCTGTTTGTGGCCCCTACACCGCACTAGCTTTCTTTAGGCTTCCATTCAATAATCACCCCGCTTCGCCAGCAACCAAGACCATCTATCTAGGTTACTCTCCTTACTACTTGCTCCATGTTGTCCTGCGCCTGCTTGCCAAACAAACCTACCATGATGCACTACTCCACTAGCACGAATCCATCCAAAGCAAACTTTTCCACCCGCATCTCATGCGCACCATTGGCCCGGACGAGCTCATACATGAAAATGATTTCATCAGCTACCCGCTGCGCGTCAATATAGCGCAATGAACCCGACGCATACGGGCTGAGCACGACGGGACCCTTAGGCGAAAGCACCTCCCATAACCTTAAATCGTCAGAAACCGCTAGGCCGGTTTTCTCCTCGTAGTTTTCATGATGTCCCGTACTTCCATCGTAGAAGGCATAGTAACGGCCATCCAGTGGCAGTATGCTGTTGATTCGCCGGCAATATTGATCCCAGCCAGTCCTGCCGGGCTCGAGCACAATACCTTGCCAATTCCATCGGTCAAGGTCACTGGAAATGGCGAGCGCGGTAGTGCTCACGCATTCGCCTGTGCTGAAAATATCCGCCGTGTCGTGCGACCTGTCGTTCGTCGAAGCCGTACCTTTCGCGACGCTGAGGAACATATGGTACACGCCATCGATTTGCAGCAGCCACGGGTCCTTCACGCCCTCTAGCCCAAATTTAGTGGCGCTAAAAACCCGCTCCGTGTTGTCAGGATCAAGCTCTTCAACTCTGTCTGCCTCGTTGAGGGCCACACACCAACGACCATCCTCAGGGGCAACGTAGCTGGTGAAGTAGCGCCATTGACCATCGGCACCACGCTTCAGTGTGCTCTTTTCGATCGAAGCAGAGTCATACGCGCTTTTGTTTACAGACCACACGTCCTCGAATGTTACAAAGTCCCTTGTCCTAGCGATGCACGACTCCCCGCCGCGCTCTGGCTCCACACCGCGCGGCCGGCGAATACGGTACGCAAGATAGGCGGCTTGATCGGCTTCGTCCCAGCACCAACCGGGAGCACCTACCCAGTAGCCTTTTCCCTTGCCTGCAGGCTCGCGGATGAGTGTCCCCTTTAGCAATTCCCTTTCAATCTTTAATTTGCTCATTGCTGATGCCAGAAAAACCGACGTGCTGACAGATGATATGGGTCTATTGCCGCTGCAACCACACGGCCCTTCCCTATGTGACTATCTCGGACTATACACGCTCCGTGCCGACACCTTACGCTGATTCACGGTCGATGCCGATCCCTTCTTCACCGCTTAACGCACGAGATGCTCTATTCCTCGATCACCGTCAACAGCCGCGGCATAGCACACTGATCCATGGTCATTCCTTGGCTCTCGGCAAAGAAAACGCCACATAAGCGTCCTCCGGCTCTGTACCCATTTTTCCTCCGCCGCAAGCGATGACTACGTATTGATGACCATCCACTTCATAAACACTCGGCGTCGCGTATCCGCCAGCTGGTAATCGATGTTTCCATAATTCCGCTCCGTTATCCTTGTCAAAGACACGCATGGACTCATCCCTTGTGGCCGCAATAAATATCAGGCCTCCGCTAGTTGATACTGGTCCACCATAATTTTCTGTTCCCGTTTTAGGAATGCCGCGCTGCCTCAGCTCCTCGTATTCCCCAAGAGGTACCTGCCACAAAATCTCCCCTCTATTCAGATCAATCGCGCTCAGCCTTCCCCAGGGTGGCTTAATCGCAGGGTAACCTTCCTCGTCAACAAATCGGTTATATCCCGTATGAGAATAGGGAATTTCGCATTCCCGCAACTCCTGGCCAGATCCATTAAATCGACCCTGGCTACCATCCATGAGGTCTTCCTCCATCAAATAGGCCAATAATTCATTTTCTCTTTCCACGGAAAATTGACCAAATGAGGGCATAAATCCTTTCCCCCGATGAATAATCTTTAGTGCTTCTGCTCGAGACAATCGATCCTTCAGACGCAGTAGTGCAGGATACGTGTCAGCACTATTACCCTCGCGTTTCTGGCCGTGACAGATGGCGCAGTTGCTCCTATATAGCCTTTCCCCAACACCACCAATCCTACTTGAACCAGACCCATCACGTATCTCTCCTTCCAAGTCAACCATATGTTGTATCCACGGAATTTCACTGGAGTTCACATATAAAAGACCTGTTTTGTAATCAAATGAAGCTCCACCCCATCCTCCACCCCCATCAAAGCCAGGAAAATACATCGTACCTTCAACACTAGGTGGGATAAATTGTTCACCCGTTCTCGTGATTTCCCATATCTCCTTTACATATTTCTGCGCTTTTAGGCTAATGTCTGTAATATCCTCTTCATTGAAGTGCTGCCTGGCAAAGGGCGGCGGCTTAATCGGAAAAGGTTGAGTAGGCCAGGTTTTCTCACCTCTTAAATCGGATTCTCTTACTCGTTGCTCCTCAACCTCAAACAATGGTTTCCCAGTATCACGGTCAAGCACGAAGATATAACCCGATTTAGTAATCTGTGCCACTCCTTCAATTTCCTTACCATTCTGCTTTATAGTTACCAGGTTTGGCGGTGCTGGTAAATCACGGTCCCATAGATCATGATGAACCAGCTGGTAATGCCAGATATACTCACCAGTCTCGGCGTCTAGAGCAATTACACTGTTTGCAAACAGGTTTTCACCTTTGCGATTACCGCCCCAGAAATCAAATGATGCTGACCCCGTAGGAACATAAACGACACCTCTTTCCTCATCCAGACTTATACCTGCCCAGGCGTTAGCACCGCCTATTCTATCATGTGCATCCTTGGGCCACGTCTCATAGCCAACCTCGCCTGGTCTTGGTATTGTGTGAAATATCCACTCCACATCACCTGTTATTACGTCAAAAGCCCTTATGTATCCAGGTGCCGCATCCGCACTTTCTGACACACGCGTCCCAATGATCAACAGGTCCTTGTAGATTACTCCTGGAGTTGTTGATATTACAAATCGGTCAGCCGATCTGGGTCCTAATCCCCCTTTTAAGGACGTAACGCCTCCAGTACCAAAACTGGTAACTGGTCTACCTGTAGTTGTATCTATGGCGAAAAGCAGAGGGCCAGCCGTAAATAATATTCGTCTATCATTTCCTTTCTTCCAATATGCCACACCTCTATTCACGTGAGGAGAAAAGTCGAGTTCGGGATCATACTTCCATAACAATTCACCTGTCGTGGCCCGCAGAGCAAATAATGTAATGTTCGGCGATGTGCCATATAAAACACCATCAACAATAATGGGATTGCACTGGATCTAGGACCGCTCGCCCCAAACACCTCCCGTGTGATAAATCCATGCTACCTGGAGCTGCTCAACATTTGTTTTATTGATCTGAGCTAGTGATGAATACTGGTTTCTTCCTGGGTCTCCCTGATATGATTCCCAGTTTTTATACTGAATGTCCCCGCTGACATGACAAGTTGCTGTAAAGCATAGATATACTGTAATAACTATTTGGAGCACATTTGCTCTCGTGGCCTGATCCATATTGTTCCCTCTGTGTATTTATCTATTACTTTATATGCGTTTGGGAAAGGTTAGTGTTTATGTTCACGGATCACACTGACCAACGTGTGAAACAACGTAGAGATTGTTGGACTAAAAGAAGGACTCCTGGGAAGAAAGATAAGGTTTAGACATAAACATGTTCCAGATCAACACAGAGGTAGATGGCTAGTTATTAGACAATCTCTATCTTCTCTCGGAGTGCTTTTTATGTGTGTAGAGAATCCTACCTTTTTCATTGTAAAAAATGAACTCGATGGTTGCTTTTGTGACGCCGTCGGGCTTCATCCTTACCAGCAGGAATCCACCGGTCCACTTTCTATTATGGTTGAGATTTTTTATTTTTCCGAGGGGGTCATATGATTGGGGATCACCGGGACAAAATCCTTGAATCGCGTTCGTAATACCCAGCGCTACACAGGAACATCCCTCAAATCCGGAAGGATAAGTGGCGTGATATTGCCAATGTCGGTCACCGGAAATAACAAAGAAGCCTTTCGGCGAAAAGCCTTTCCGCACTAGCCAGTAGAAAAACTCCCTCCCTTCGTGTCTGAATCCCCGGGGGTTCACATGATTGTCACGTTTTGTGGTTCCGTCAGGGCCCACCAATAGGGTTGCCGAAAGAAGGATTTTGAACGTTGCGTTGCTTTCCAAAAGCATCCTCTTTAGCCATTCCTTTTGCTTGTTGCCCCAGATGCTCTTCTCGGGACGGTCGGGCATGTTGTTAGGACTCCGGTATTCGCGTTCCTCCACCAACCAGATCTGAACTAATTGATTGGTCCGGTAGGTCATGGCATCATGTTCTTGTATATCGACGACCGGCAATTGCTCCCTGAAAATTCGGGCCGCCAATTCATGGGATGCTTAATCTCCAACTCCGGAAACCCTGGAATCGATCGGCTCTGAGTCGCTGAATCGGTAGCCTAAGAACGAATTCACCGGGTCTGAGTCGTTGAATCGGTAGTCGTGGTCGTCCTTCAGCCAGTAGGCAGAAACCTGGCAAAGAGCTTAAGAAATCTTAGTTGTGAAAATTGCTCCTGATACTTCTTCCTCATTTGGTGTTGAGTTTCAGCCCGACCAACTATGGGCTCATCAAAATACACGTTATCACCCGCTCCGATAAAGAAGTTCGGTTTCAGGTTGAGAATAGTCTCTAGAGCTGGATACCCAAAGCTCTTGTCATCCCCCCGTAGGCAGGTAGATGGGGTTCCCAAGAATCCCTGCCGGTATGGTGGAAGGTGGAGTAATACATACAAGCCACGACGGCTAAACTCACCGCTTCGGCAACGTGCGCTTCCAAATGGGTTCTGAAAATACCAATGTGAGACCTCCGGATGTTTGTTTTATCCGTACCGTAAAGCATGCGATAGTAATACCGCGTTCCAGATTTCAGACCGTGCACTTTTGTCTCGACAATGACATCATGCTCCGGGCGGGTGTCGAGCCACTCCGTTTTCCAAGAAGAGTGAAATCAGGGGATGTGGAAAGTTCAAATCAAAGTGCAGGTTAGTAGATGTCAAGAGACTCTGCAAGATCGCTGTAGTCTTGGTTACTTCTCCTACCATCACCCCTTGGGCAAGCCCAACTCCAGCTTCTCTTGAGCAAAGCCGAAGCCGAAGCGGGATGGATTCCTCGGACTGCGCTAGGCCAGTTGAAGTCAGCAAGCAGAAAAGGATCAGCATTCCTCCAAGGCTGGACCCCCGTGAAAATCTAACTTGCTCGCGACTCCAATACTAATTCCAACTCACAATCCTCTCCCTTGCCTTACTCCCTATCATCTGCACGCTAAGAACCACCATCTGGCACCAAAAGAGATGTAGACCCTCATTCACCATATGAGATAAGCATTCTGCTCCCCTACGTCACCCTAACTCATTATAGTTACAGCAGATATAGTCCATAAAGGAGGCAGGAAATGGGTAACCGCAAGGGTGAAGGTCTGAAGGTCGGTTTTGATGGCAGTATGAGGCTTGAATTTCATGGTGCAAAGGTGACATCGGATGCCGGGATTCTCGCCTATTGTGACCTGGACGAAGCGTTGGCTTTATTCGATAGTGTCCCCTCCGTTCTTCACGATTTGCGGACCGGGCGCAACATCCAGCACGACCTTCCGGCCTTGCTGCGCCAATCCGTATACAGCCGCGTGGCGGGCTATGAAAATGTCAACGATGCCCATCGTTTATCGGTGGATCCGACTATGCGAAGGATCACCGGAAAGAAGGTCAACGACAGGCGGCCAGTTCCAACACCATGGGTCGCTTTGAGACCCAGATGCTGTCTGTTAAGGACAACCTCAAAGCCCTTTCGGACATCAATGGTCGATGGGTGGAAGGAGCGCTGGAGAAAACCTCTCACCGACGAATCATTCTGGATATGGACAGTTCAGCCAGTCCTGTCCATGGCGAGCAAGAAGCCTCTGCCTACAATGGCCATTTCGGATGCACCTGTTACCATCCCCTGTTTTGCTTCAACCAGTTCGGAGATTGCGAAGGCTCCATGCTTCGGCCCGGCAACGTGCACAGTGCGGATCGTTGGAAGGAGCTGCTGGAACCAATCGTGACTCGGTACGAGCAGAAAACAGTCCGCAAGTACTTTCGTGGTTATGCTGCCTTCGCCAAACCAGAGATTTATGAATACTTGGAAGAGAAGGGATTTTTGTATGCCATCCGGCTTCCGGCCAACGACGTCCTTCAGGCGGAGATTCGACACCTGCTGACCCGGCCTGTCGGTCGTCCACCCCGAAAGCCCATCGTCTGGTTTGCCGATTTCAGCTATCAAGCCGCCAGTTGGAAACGTGCTCACCGGGTGATTGCCAAGGTCGAGTGGCATCAAGGCGAACTCTTTCCGAGGGTCGGCTTCATCGTGACCAATATGAGCGCACAAGCCCCAGGCGTGGTCCACTTTTACAACGGTCGCGGCACTGCCGAGCAGTGGATCAAGGAAGGCAAGTACGCCTTGAACTGGACACGGTTGTCCTGCCAACGCTTTGTCCCGAATCAGGTGAGATTAGCTCTGTTTGTTTTGGCTTACAACCTGGGCAATTTTCTGCGGCGGCTGGTCCTTCCCAGAAGAATCAAACACTGGTCCCTTCGCACCCTATTGACCAAGCTTATCAAGATCGGAGCGAAGGTGGTCCGGAGTAGCCGGATCGTGACGTTTCAGATGGCGGAGGTAGCCGTGAGCAAGGAGATATGGGCCGAGCTGTTGTCCCGGATTGACCGCTTGAGATGGAGAACAGCCTAGAGCCCATGTTTCTGATCCAGAGGCAGGAGAAGTGTCTCTGCCGATCAGATTTTGATGAAAACACCTGGATAACCCCAGGGAGCGGAGGTTGTTTTCAGCCCACATATGGGGGGCAACACTTGTTCCTTCGTTGGAGGGCTGATAGGGTTTGACCATTCACCATGGGGAGACCGGAAGAGTGCCTATCCGAGGCTGATATGAGGAATATCGGTTCTAAGGAAAGATCTATGAGAAAGATTGTAAGTTTTATTTTATCGTTGTCAGTGGCAATTATGGCAAGTAACGCCAACGCTGCGCTTGGTGACGTCTCGAATACAGCTGCGATCACGAAAGGAGAGTCAAAGGAGAGGTCACCCATCCATATCGGTTCACGGCGCGAACTCTTTGTGGATGACTATCTCATCGACAAGCTCGACGGCTTGACTCTGAAGCTCCATGAACCTAATCCGGCCGGCACCGCCATTGCATTCAACGAGCCCTGGGAACAAGTGTGGCGGCTGAACCGCTTCACCACGGTTCTCAGAGCCGACGATACTTGTCGCATGTATTATGATTCGCAAACTGGATGGATCGGCTACGCGGAGAGTCCTGACGGCATTCACTGGACAAAGCCGCGATTGGGTCTTGTGGAGATCGATGGTTCAAAGGCCAACAATATCATCCTCAAGAATGCCGTTCGGTTCGTTCCGTTCCTCGATACGCGCCCGGGAGTGCCGGCCAACGAGCTGTTTAAGGGCAATGCGGTCGGTAAAAAGGGATTGGTCGGCTATGTGTCATCGGATGGTATTCGATGGAGAAAGATAAGGGATGAACCGATCGTCACGAGCACGATCTATAACTCCTTCGACTCACAGAATGTCATTTTCTGGTCAGAGGTGGAACAGAAATACGTGCTCTACGCCCGCCACATGGAAGATGGACGTCGAGCGACAATGAGGGCCGTCTCGGACAACTTTCTGGATTGGACCCGCCCGACCCCTATGACTTACAGTGACACCGGAAGCAAGACGCCGTCAGCCAACCTCTACACCAATCAGACGCAACCGTACTTCCGCGCTCCCCATATCTACATATCTCTGCCTTTGCGGATTTTCTTTGCGGACACCTATCACGTTGTCCGCGATGACGACATCGCCGCTGCCCGCCAAAAAGTCGTCTCGCCCGAACTTCGACAATTTGTCAAGGACAACATGACGTCGAAGTGGGGGGGAGGCAGGGTCTCGACGCATAGCGCGGGGGATCATTCCGACGCCGTCCTGCTGTCGACGCGGGCGGGCTCCACTCAGTTCGATTTCATTTTTCTGGAGAGCTTCATCCGCCCGGGAATCGGGTTGGCGAACTGGACTTCGCGCACGAATGACCCTGCGTGCGGGATCATTCAGACCTCACCGACCGAAATCTCGTTATATGTGCAGCGATAATTTGGGCAGACGACGGGCCACGTGCAGCGAATGACTTTGCGGCTCGACGGGTTCGCATCGGTTCATGCACCATACGCGGGTGGGCAGATGCTGAGCAAGCCGCTGACCTTTAGCGGTCGGGAACTGGAGATCAACTATTCGACAAGCGCTGCCGGCAGCATTCGCGTCGAACTTCAGCACCCCGATGGATCACCGATCCCGGGTTACTCGCTAGCTGAGTGTGTGGAGATGACCGGCGACAGGACCGAACAGATCGTGAAGTGGCGAGAGAAAAACAATCTGAACAACTTGAGCGGCAAATCGATAAGGCTGAAGTTCGCCATGAAGGACGCGGACCTTTATTCCCTTCGGTTTAGAAAATGACAGGTGCGAGGTAGTTGACACCCAAAATATCTGTGCCTCCTCCCCTTGGCAACCCTAGGCTCCTGGGCAAGGATGATTCTCTTGAAAATGATCATTTTCTCTTTCTTTCAATAAAATTATCGTCTACCTCGCACCGGCTTTTTGAAATACTTCGTCCAAATTATCGCCCTTCCTAGCGACAAAGACACTATTCCTAGGAGCGCCAGTATTACGACCGGCAGTTCCTCACTACTCAACGGCAACAAGAAGACTCCTAGTGCACGTAGAACCATTAAGACCACTATGATCCACAACTCAGCGATATTCCACTGCGGTGCTTTAGGAAACTTCAATGGGATGAGCAATAGTGGAATTGCGAGTAAGAGGAAGATTGAAAGCATAAGAAAAAATGGATAGTCGAAAAGAACCCCGAAAGACCTATCGAATAGAACATCAGGAGAGGGATCGAACAGATGAAGTAAACCAATAACCAATCAAACACTGGTCCCTTCGCAGCCTATTGACGAAACCGATTAAGATCGGAGCCAAGGTGGTTCGGCATGGCCGGATCCTCACGTTTCAGATAGCGGAAGTCGCGGTATAGCGAGGAGGTATGGGCCGAGATGTTGTCCCGGATTGAGCGACTGAGATGGATGACCGCCTAATACCCAGTGTTTCCTGATCAAGTGGCTGGGGAGGTGTCTCCGCCTATCGAATTATGCCAAAGATAGCCCACGAATTGGAAGGTCTTTTCATCCGAAATATGAGGAATGTCGGGTAGAGATTTACACCCTCACCCCCTGAAACCGGCTGACCTGTCATCAGGATTTCTTATCTCTTCATCTCAATCCAGGATTAATACCCCACCAACACTTAACCTTCGGATGTCCTCACAGATATTGGAATTCTACAGCAAAATAAGTGGGCACCACCTAAGACGTGCGCGGGACGGTTGCTTGTAGGTGAATATCCCGTTAATTGGAGGTCTATCCCCCCATTCTCACACTAGGGCCTAGCACTACGCCAGAGACGGTCATTTATGGAGAACACCTTAGACAAGTCATCCTTCTGACCCACTAACCCTCGCATGATAGACCAGCTGTGTAGGATAGGCAAAGTCGATCTTAGCTCGTACGAACTCTTCCATAATCCGCACGTTGATAGACTGTTGCGTATCCATATAGGTGTTGTAATTAGGTTCCAGGATGTAATAAACGATCTCAAATACCAGCGCAAAATCGCCGAAATTCTTGAAGTGAGTCCGGTCGAATCGGGTTGTATCGTGCTCTTCGATAATACCCTTGATAATGGTGGGAATAGCTCTGATCTGGTCAACGCTTGTTTGGTAGACAACACCAACGCTGAAGACGACACGACGCTCCTTCATCCGTTTGTAGTTCTTGATCCGACTATTGGTCAGATCGCTATTGGAAAACACCAGCTGCTCGCCGCCTATGCTCCGGATGCGAGTCGTCTTGAAACCCACGTGCTCCACTGTCCCGAGGAGGTCCCCTACAATGATGAAGTCGCCGACAACAAACGGCTTGTCAATAAAGATGGCAAACGAGCTGAAGGCATCCCCTAGCACGGCCTGTGCTGCCAGCGCTATGGCGACCCCTCCAACACCCAAGCTGGCCACAAACGCGGTGATATTGATGTCGAGGTTGTCCAAAACGAAAAGAACCGCTGCGACCCACAACACCAGCCGGATCACGATCGTCATGTTCTTCATCATGGCCGCACCAGCGGGGTCATCTTTGGCAGTTTGTTCCGCCCATTTCCGTAATCCGTACACCGCGACACCTTGAAGGATCTGGGTAAATTTGAAGGTTACGATGACAACAAATAGCCCCTGAAAAATGCCAATTAGGCTCTCCGCCAGGGTCAGTGAGAGCGCGGCGAGATAGAGTGCGGTTAACAGATATACAAACGGTCCCACAAACCTCTTCAGCAGGTCCACGAGTAAGTCATCGAAGTCGTTCCCGGTCTTCTTCGCCAAAGCTTGTAGTCGTTTTGTGATACCACCCTTGATGATTGGCAGGGCTGTGATTGCGGCAACAAAGACCCCTAGGGCCACGAGATAGTCCCACAGTATGTTGCCGAAATACTCCCTCACCAGCACCTCCTGTTGAAATGTGCTCCAATCGATCATCCTTCCATGACCTCCTTATTCCAATTTAACAAAGGAGTTTTCTACCAATATGTTGATCTAACCCCTTTTGGGGCTGTGGACACGGCTCTCAAGCTCCTCGCTTTCTCACGACGCCATGACTCGACGTCGCGTAGCGCAGCACCGACGGGTAAGAACCATATTCCACTAGAATCTCCACATCTTCTACCTTGAGGGAACTGATCAAACCTCCAGCCCTGTGATCCAGGGAAATCTCCAGTACATTTTTGCCCTGGTTAGGACGTACATCTTTTAGGTGAAATTCTAACCACTGACTGAGGTAGGGGTTAACATGACCATAGTCCCGCAGGCAAGTCTCGTCAGCTAGAGACTGGCCATTCAGAAGAATTGTCAACTGGTCTGCCGTCACCAGATCATAGATATTGATCTTGAGCCGGATGTGCTTTGCCGCCTGGATATCGTCGGCCAGGTAGAACGGGATTCGGTGGGGTCTACCTGTGTCGGAAGCGGCAATCTCAATCGGCAAAGGAGTCTGGTAACCCACTGCTTTTGCGTATCCCTCAGTTTTGCTGATGACGTAGTGTTTGTCTGCTTCCTTGATCAGATCGGGATCGCCTAGTTCGCAGAGAATCCTACGGGAAGCATCCTCCAGTGGCCAGCGGAGAAACCAGGTGTACATTCCGTCAGCTCCTCGAGCCCAATAGTTGGCCACTGCCGCTCGCATCATCTCCGGACTGGCATGCTTTGCCGTCTCTCCCCAGCGGTAGTAGGGTTGGATCATCGGATAAACCGAGGTTCCCACTTCATGGGCAGCTTCGATCAACCAGTCGATGGGCATGTTGGCGTCTGTCACATTGTAGGCGTACACCATGGGAACTGCATAGTCGAGGAAGCCCTCGTGTAACCAGGTGCGCACGTCTAGTCCCTTGGCTAGGTTGATGGCCTCGGTAGGATAGACCCGAGCTCCCACCTGACCCGGTTTCCCTGGCCGGTTGCGCACCATTTCCGAGACTTTCCTGATCCATTGGGTCATCACCGGTGTATAGGCTTCGACGTCTTCCTCTCTAAAGTAAAATGGGGCACCGCCTGGCGGGGCAGCAAAGTCCAGCTCAACCCCTTCGGTCGGATAGTCCTTGGCTAGTTCCTCCAGTACCGAAAACTGATGGTCCCGTACCTCGGGATGAACGAAACCCCGCCCCCCCGACTTGAGCTGGTGGGCCGGGTCCATGCCAAGGTAGCTGCCCAGGCGCAAACTGGCAAAGAAGTCCATGCCTTTCTCGTGGGCCCGGTCGATCAAGACCGTCAGCGGATCTAGCCTTCGATCGATCAAACTCTGCATGTTGTGCCAGACGCGCCAATAGGCTGCCTGCCGAAAAGCGGTTGAATCTCCTCCATATTTGAATTACCTGCCGACCTTGGACGGATAAAACAGTCCATCTCCTCGTTCAACCCCGTAGGAGAACGTGTCGACCGCAGTCCCGGCCACCTCATCTATGGGCCGCCAGGCATCCTCCATCTTCATGGGTGGCTCGAAAACGAACAAGTAGTAGTGACGGGCATCGTTGAAGTAGATCGTGCGCCGTTTACGGGTAACCAAACTTTTTCTTTTGGGACCGGCAACCACTTCTTCACCTTTGAGCTTCAGAGCGGCTGTCGTGACAGCTGTTCCTTGTATGAATCTTCTTCGTGTTATGCTCATTGCTTCCCCCTCTGAGAGCTTTTTGAAACTCCCACTATTTTAAGCTTCACAACAGTCACTTTAAGCCCATTGCGGGGAGAAGTCGAATCTCCGGGGGGGGGGGTATCCGGCTGAGTTTAACTGTCGGCTTGGTAGTTTATTGCCGACTCGGACACCACCACAGTACAATATCAGACAGTTCAGAAACAGACAGAGCAAGTTCACACCTTTGCTCTCACAGAACGCATTCTTCCTGGCAAGCCGGAGGTGGACACGATGAAAATCCGTAAGATTGAAAGTCTTCACGCCGATGCAGGATTCCGGACTTTCGACTTTCTCAAGATCACGGTGGATGAGGGCCTGGTAGGGTGGAGCGAGTACAATGAGTCCTTCGGTGGGATGGGCGTCTCAAATGTGATCGACCATCTCAGTCCAACCATACTGGGAAAGGATCCTCGCTGTTTCGAAGCCCTGGTAGCAATGCTGTACGCCGTTCGCCGCCAGTCCAGCGGAGGAGTGGTCCAGCAGGCCATCGGAGCCGTCGAAAACGCTCTTCTGGACATCAAAGCCAAAGCCCTCGGTATCCCCGTATACGAAATGCTGGGTGGACCGGTCCGTGATCGAATCCGGCTCTACTGGTCCCACTGCGGTACCTACCGTGTCGCCTGGCATGAAGAAATGCAGCTCCCCGCGGTAGAGACGCTGGAGGACATCGTAGCTCTGGGTAAAGAGGTGGTCAAGAAGGGATATACGGCTTTGAAAACCAACATTTTCTTACTCGACGAGAATCCGCGGCTGTACATTCCCGGCTTTTCCCTGGCTGAAGGATTTCCTGAGCTAAATCCGGACCGGTCAGTGACGCAAGCCATGGGCAACCAAATAGCGGCCTTTCGCGAGGGAGCCGGAAACAACATGGACATCCTGGTGGACCTCAACTTCAACTTCAAGACCGAAGGATTCTTGAAGATGGCTCGAGCTCTAGAGCCATACCAGCTGCTGTGGTTGGAAATGGACACCCAAAGCCCCCAGGCGTTGCACCATATCCGTCAAGGAACAACGATCCCGATTGCCTCGGGTGAATGCCTTTTCGCTCGACGCGATTACAAACCCTATCTTGACCAGCAGTCAATGGATGTGGCGATTATCGATACCCTCTGGAATGGAGTGGCAGAATCGTTAAAAATCGCCTCCCTGGCAGACATCTACGAGGTAAACGTTGCTCCCCACAATTTCTATGGTCCCCTGGCCACCATGATGAGCGCACACTTCTGCGCCGTAGCGCCAAACTTTCGGATCATGGAGATTGACCCCGATACTGTCCCCTGGTACCACGACCTGGTGACCATTGCACCCCGAATTGAGGCGGGTTGCCTACAGCTTCCCTCCGGCCCCGGCTGGGGCACGGAGCTAAACGAAGAGGCAGTGCGGGCTCACCCACCGCAGGTCAGTCAATGGCGCTTCAAGAAATGACCTGCAACACTTGTGAAGCGGACCCTCAAGGAAAACACTCACTCATCTATCCGCTCAGTTTGAAGGGTTTCCAGGAATCGGATCTTCTCCTTCTTAGTGTGGAAATAAGCGAGTGCCGCAACTAGGCCAATAGTGCAACCGATAGCGTGGGTCCGGTAACTCACCCGGGGGGACAAACTACTTGGAACAAGCACTATGAGGGCGATCCCAACTGCAATCAGGATTCGTCTCTTAAGTGATCGAGTTCGCTCAACGAGAACATAAATCGTCAGCCAGAAACCGGCCATGAGATAAACTAGCCCGGACGTTCCAATAAGGTGAATGCTTTCTGGATAGGTCAGCAGTGACAAATAGTTGGTAAGAGACCCAAGTGACAATAGGGCAATTGGATACAGCCAGAATCCGAAATATCCATAGAGCAAATACGTGAACACCGCAAGGAGAATAGCATTGGAGATAAAATGGGTCAGATCAGCATGGATAGCCATTGCCGTAAAAAGTCTCCAATACTCTTGCTCTCCGAGGACCTGATGTTGATTGGCGGAAAATCGCTGTATTAGATATGGACTTTTCCAGCAGAGCAGTGACGCAAACAAGGTTACCACAACAGTCAGCAGCGTGATTAATAGGCTCTCTTCTCGAGGCTTTCGGGAAAGCAATGTGCCCGTGATTCGGATTTCAACATTATCCATTTTATAGATCTAGCTCCACCGCATATCTTACTGCTATGGTACAATGCCTCAGTAAGTTCTTGTGCAACTATAACGGCTTTTGAACGAGGTTTTTTTTATGCTTCGTCAGCCATTCCAGTCTGCTTTGTTCCTAACTGTGGCAACCCTCGCAGCACTGTTGCCTTCCCGGACAGCATTGGCCGATGACGTGGTCCACCATCAAAGCTTCGAAGACTTCACCCAGGGTAGCTTTGGTGACGGTGGCGCTAATATCTATGTCTCGAGCGGCGGTACTATCCAGCTCATTCCTCGATGGGACATCAACCGCGACGGACATCTCGACCTTCTCATCAACCAAGACCACAATCTACTGGAAAACGTGGACGCTTTTATCCACTGGGGAACCCCACAAGGATACCATTCGCTGTTTCCAGCTTTCTGGAAGGAGCTGCCCGGATTCAAGCTCGTCCGGGCCATGGATCTCAGCCGGAAGCACATCACCTTTCTACCAACCTTTGGAGGTGGTCCGGTCAAACTGGTCGACCTTAACCGGGACGGCTCCCTCGATATCGTCTTTCCAAACACGATCCACAATTATTTCGTGGACCTGGAGGCTTACATCTACTGGGGTGGACGTGAGGGATACTCGCCCCGCCTCCGCACGCAACTGCCTACCCTGTTCGCGAAAGATCTCGCGGTCGCCGACTTCAACCGCGACGACTACCTGGACCTGGCCTTCGCTAACTTTGGGGACGAATCGGGCGACCGCTTCGGCTACAGGAACCACCTGGCCTCTTTTATCTATTGGGGATCGCCCGACGGGTTTTCGAGGGATGGTCGCTCCACGATCCCGAGCCTCAGTGCCGTCAGCTGTGCAGCCGGTGACTTCAACGGCGATCAGTGGCCAGACCTCGCACTTGCCAACAATAATTTGAGGCACAAAAGTGTCTACGTCTATCTGGGTAGGAAAGAAGGTTTTGACTCTCAACACCGTTTGGTTATCGAAGGTGGCAACCCGGCCATAGTGCGCAGTGGCGACCTGAACCATGACGGTATGGACGAACTGATCGTCTCCTCGCGCGGCGAAGGCAGCGACATCTATTACGGCAAGTCTCCATTTCAATTGGTGAATCCGCGCTCGCTTCCCACCCAGCACGTCAGGGACGCGATCACAGCCGATTTAGACCGCGACAGTCATGTCGACATCGTTTTCGCGTCCGGCGCTGGAGAAGTATCGTCCAAGGGCCCGGGCGAAGAAGCGGCCAGTACGACAGCCATCGAGTCGATGTCAGCCGTTTACTGGGGAGCAGAGGGAGGATTCGATGAACGGAGGATCCTCCTCTTGCCCACCCTTTCGCCACGAGCCGTGACAGCTGCTGACCTCAACAACGACACTTATCCAGAAATTATCTTCGCCAACGAGACCGACGGGCAGACCTATGACGTTCCTAGTTACATCTACTGGGGAAGCCAGCACGGCTTTGACGCTTCCGCGCGAACACATTTGCAGGGCTTCGGGCCCGTGGGTGTGGCTGCAGACGACCTGAACCGCGACGGGCGCGTCGACATCGTTCTCATGAACCAACTGACTGGCCGACAGGGGGGGATTCCCTCAGTAGTCTATTGGGGAAATCCAGCACACCGCTACTCTGAGGCCAACGCAACTCTCTTGCCCACGGAAAACCCCTACTACTCGAAAATCGCTGATCTCAATGATGACGGTTATCCGGACCTCGTATTCTCCGGCCGTGTTATCTCCATCTACTGGGGCAGCCCTAGCGGGTTAAAACGTCGCACTGTCTTAGATATTCGCTCTTTTAGCCTCAGCGTCGCAGACTTTAACAAGGACGGATATCTAGACCTGGGGTTAGTGACTACCTTCCTCAACCCCTCCGAGAGGGAGAAAACCCATGCTCGTATCGTCTGGGGGTCAATGCGTGGCTTCTCAGAACAGAACACCACGCGGATTCCCGTCACGGCCATCGGCACCCATGGTCTTACCACAGCAGATCTGAACCAGGACGGATATCTAGACCTCGTTTTTCCTGCTAGCGAAACGCCGGACAAGGTCTCCGAGATTGTCTGGGGAAACCCCGACGGATTTGGTCAGATCCCCTCCACCCTGCTCGAAACTAACAATGTATCTATTCCTAGATTCGCTGACCTCGACGCCAACGGATGGCTCGATCTGATTTTCCCAGGCGCGATGAACATGGATACAGGAGACCCTCACACTAAAACCCTCATCTACTGGGGAACTAAGGAGGGGTTCTCAGAGAGCCGGCGAACTGAGTTGGAGGCCTACGGCTCGCTGGCCGCTGCCGTGGCCGACTTGAACCGTGACGGACATCTTGACATTGTCCTGAGTAACTACAAGGCAGCCCGCACACGCAGTTTACCGATCTTCGTCTATTGGGGAAAACAGGATCACGAGTACAGTGAGCAGAATCGCACCGAACTACCCGCCGAGTCGTCCTGCGCCATTCAGGTCCTCGACCTGAACCAGGACGGGTATCGTGAAATCATAGTGCATAATCACATTAAGGATGGCGACCACAGCCACGGCTCGTCCATCTATTGGGGTGGAGAAGAAGGTTATTCCGTGAACCGACGTGACCATTTACCTAGCATGGGCCCGCATTTTGGGCTAGGCATCACTCCGGGCAATATCTATGACCGTTCTCCGGGACACCAGTACCAATCGCCAGCAGTAGAGATTCCTGCTGCGATCGACCAAGTGACACTCGACTGGAAAGGCGAGACGCCTTACAACACGGCCATCCAATTCAACCTCCGCACCGGCAAGGACGAGACAGAACTTGCCACTGCCATCTGGTCACGAATTGTGCCTGGGAAACCCTTCCGACTGCCGGAATTCAAACGTTTACTTCAATATCGCGCCACCCTAATCTCACCGGATGGCGGCAATACTCCTCTGCTCCATGAAGTCTCGCTCTCACTGAAGGTGGCTGCTGCCGACCCTGGCGTTCTTCGAGAGCGCCCCTAGGCCGAACAGAGCCACTACTCCCCCCACACTTCCCGAAAGAGCCGAAGCCAGTTCCCACCAAGAATTTTTATAACATCATCTACTTGATAGCTCCGCTTCATCAATGCACCAGCAAGGTTGGGAAATTTTTCCGGCGTTTCCAATCCCCTGGGATAGAGAGCTGTTTCGTCATAGCGTATCGACGGATTGGTGTGCTTCGCGGGGAATTTTGTCCCCTGCTGCGAGCTAATATATTTCCAGAATGACTCCGGTTGGTCCTGCGTAAAGTCGGTTCCAATCCCCACATGATCAATACCTACCCGCTCAACCAGATCATCGATTGCATCCACATAGTCATCGAGCGTGGACTCGAATTGCGTGCGAAGAAACGAAGCGATAGCGGTTGCACCGACTACGCCCCCTCTCTCCGCCAACAGCTTCAGTGCTTCATCCGTCTTGTTGCGCGGATGGTCGAAGTAGCGGCGGGCATTGGCGTGGGAAATCGCCACAGGTTTGTCCGATAACTCTATCGCCTCCACCGTAGTCCGGTCGCCGACATGAGACAGGTCGATCAGGATACCTAGACTGTTCATCTCCCGGACAGCGTCAACGCCAAAGTTGCTCAGACCTTCGTCTCTCCGCTCAAAGCAGCCATTTCCCAGCAAGTTTCGCTCGTGGTAGGTGAGTTGTATGATTCGCACGCCCAGAGAATGGAAGAGTCCAAGGCGGTCAAGATTGTTTTCAATAGGAGAAGCGTTCTGAAACCCAAAAATGATCCCCACCTTACCATCCCTCTTGGCTTGAAGGATATCTTCTCTGATCTCCACTGGTAGGAGAGAATCCTCGTACTCGCTGAACCGCCGCCGCCAGACAGCCATGTTGTCTAACGTCTCCCGATAATTTTCCCAAGTCGCTACTGTGGCGTTAATAGCGGTAACACCACCAGCCCGTAAGCTCTCGTATACAGCAGGGCTCTCCCAGTTACTAACGTTGAGTGCGTCTATCACGACGGCCCCCTTGTACACTGATTCTCCACTGTCCGCTGCCCCTGTTTTCATTTTCTACCCCTTTCCCACATCCATGGTACAAGTGATTGATTTTCTCCAGTGTGCTTGCGAGGCCAGGTCATATGCCAGGAAAAAGACCCTGCGGATGCCTTACACAAATACAGGTGCTGTCCTAGCCCACATTTCTCACCTCTCTGCCATCGCATCGTTGAAATATCATTCGTCTTGACTGTGCTATGCTCAGCCGGCCTCCTCGACGTACTCCACGCCTACACCTCAGGGGACCTCGGTCACAACACCTTACCGAGCTCGCCCTTTCAGCGGTTTTCGACGGACCCGTATGAGAAGTTCGGGCTAGTCCATCCGCTATGGCATACTATTTCTTTCCTCAAAGAGCCCGTATTGGCCACAACCTTATTCAGCAATTGTCGTCTGCAGCTTATACACCAATGTTAGCAGAACGCCGCAGATAACGAACTACACCCGCTTATAGATGGGCCACTGAAGATCCACCGAGTAAGGAACCGACAGTATGACGTACCAGCTATAGGCCATTTGGAATAAAGAAAAAAGCCCGATCCACAATCCGTAGCGCTTCCCCTCCACCACTTCCCTTCCCTCATACCCCTTGGTGTAGATATAAACGAAAAGAAAGGGCCAGATCAAAGCGGTGACAAACACGATCCACCTCTTGGACTGCATTTCAGCTTCGGGTCGCAATACCGACCGCAGCACCATATACGTGCTTTGCAGAATTATCTGGTGAATGATGTAGTCCAGGATCTCGACGACAATGAAAACGATAGCGGCGGAAATAATGAACCTCCTCCTGTTCATGTTCCTCCTTAAGGTGGACCTGGAAAAACCTTAGTTCATCGAGCTACAGCCGCCCCTGTCACTTCAAACCCCGGCCTCACAAATGGATTGCTGGCCCCTAAGATCGATTGGATCAACCAATCCCCCTCAAGGGTACTGCTGACAGTTGGTACGAGAAGACCAGGTATACACTCGACGTTTGCTGATTTTCACCTACCCATCCACCAAGCTGACCGAGGAGAAACAGCTTGGAGAGATCCTATGGTTAAGAGATTGAAGAGTAGATTGTTCCCTGAGATAATACAATCTCTCCAAAGAACCTCTCCTCCAGAGCATCATTCGGTACCAACCCTACTGCTTACAAACTTCATGCTCCACAATCGCATAACGTCTCACGTTACCAAGTCCTGAGAGAATTAATCTTCAGTTCACCGCACCTACCAACAAGGCAATTCCAGCAGGAAGGTACAATGAGGCGCGAAAAAAATCCGAGTGGAATCAAAACCAGAACCTGGGCCCGTGGATACAGCAAGATATAGGCACCTAAAATTCCTGAGATCGCACCACTTGCACCAATCGTTGGGATCGCCGACGTTACGTCGGTTAGAAAATGACTCATTAAAGCGACTACGCCCGAAAACAGATAGAAGACAATGAATTGAGTGTGACCCATTGCATCCTCTATATGATTCCCTGAGATCCACAGGTACAGCAAATTTCCGATGACGTACAGGAAGCCGCCATGCAAAAACATGCTCGTTAAGACGCTGAATGAAGCAGGAGTCTCCACTACCTCCGCTGGGAGACTTAGCGAGCCGAAGACAACACCAGGAATAGCACCATACTTATATACAAAACAGCCCACTTTCTGTTGAACTCAGTGACATTTTTCACTGCTATCAGCCCTACTGTCATGATTGGCCTGATTGTGGTGAGGTTGTCGTCACGAAGTGGAACCACCGAAGCAATCCTACCTTATGCTCCCTCAGGCTCAAAAGCACTAGTCTCGGTAGCCACCGATTATTTCACCGACTGTAGTAGGAATAGATTTCTAGGTTTCAGGAGCTAGGCCCAATACCAGATCAACCCGCAAGTAGTACTACCCAGTCAACGTGGAAGTCTTCGACATTCTTAAGGATTCGCGCAAATATATGCTAATTAGACGAAGCCTACCAGATCCTTTCTACCGACTCCTCCCCCAGGACTAGGGAGCCCTGTAAACCAAGAAAACATCCAATCCGAGCACAACCAGCAACCAGGGGCGAATAAACCAGGGTGATTCCCTGCCCCCTTTCGGAAAACCTGACAACAATTACGGCCATATGCGCCTGGATGCGCAGTTTGAGCCCATTCGCTCAGCTGCAAAGGAGGCCTTTCTCCACTGACTAATCCAGCGCAACTGAGAACACGTCGAACCTGACAAATACCGGTTACCTCTTGTGCTCTCGTGCGATCTTAGCCCATGAGTCACGAAGCGGTACACTACGGTTGAATACGAGAGCACCACGGCTGGAATCGACCGAGTCCAGGCAAAAATAACCTTGTCTTTCAAACTGATAGTGGCTCCCCAACTCTGCCTCTCCCAGGCTGGGCTCAACACAGCAGCGGGAAAGTGTCTTAAGAGAGTTGGGATTCAAAGCTGAAAGGAAATCAGGCTCTGTGTCAGGCCTTTCCGTTGTAAACAAGTGATCGTAAAGCCGAACCTCAGCTTCAAGTGCGTGCTCAATGGAAACCCAGTGGAGGGTCCCCTTTACTTTGCGTCCGTCGGGGGCCTGGCCTCCTCGCGTGGCGGGGTCGTAGATGCACCGCACCTCAGCTACTTCGCCAGTCAGTTCATCTCTAATCACGCCTACGCAGGTGATAAGGTAGCCATAGCGCAACCGCACCTCACGTCCAGGAGCCAGACGGAAGAACTTCTTGGGGGGGGCTTCGTGAAAGTCATCCCGTTCGATGTACAGCTCTCGTGAGAAAGGGATCTTACGGCTGCCCATACTCGCGTCCTCCGGGTTATTAACCGCGTCGAGCTCCTCGATTTGTTTTTCAGGATAATTTTCGATAACGACGCGCAGCGGACGCAGCACGGCCATCGCGCGCGGCGCATGCCGATTAAGGTACTCCCGCACACAGTGCTCCAGCAGTCCAATTTCCACTGTGTTCTCTCGCTTGGCAACTCCAACGCGCTCGCAAAAGTCCCGGATGGCTTCCGCAGGGTATCCCCGTCTTCGCATGCCCGACAGGGTCGGCATTCGTGGATCGTCCCATCCCATCACGTGCCCTTCCTTGACCAGCTGTAGCAACCTTCTCTTGCTCAATACCGTGTTGCTGATATTGAGTCTCGCAAACTCGATCTGCTGCGGATGGAAAACTCCCAGTTGGTCCAGTAGCCAATCGTAAAGAGCCCGATGGTCTTCGTACTCCATGGTGCAAATGGAATGAGTCACGCCTTCGATCGAGTCCGATTGCCCATGGGCAAAGTCGTACGTTGGATAGATGCACCACTCGGTCCCGGTTCGGTGGTGAGGCACCTTAAGAATACGGTAGAGGACTGGGTCGCGCAGGTTTAGGTTCCCAGAGCTCATGTCAATCTTGGCGCGGAGAACCCTTGACCCTTGCTCAAACTCACCAGCTCGCATTCGTTCGAATAGATCCAGATTCTCCTCGAGCGAGCGGCGGCGATAAGGACTATTCTTACCCCCCTCGGTCAGGCTCCCACGATATTCCCTGATCTCATCCTGACTCAAGTCGTCAACATAGGCCTTGCCAGCATTGATCAACTGAAGAGCAAACCCATACAACTGCTCAAAGTAATCTGAGGCATAATGCAGGTGCTCACCCCAATCCCACCCCAGCCAGCGCACGTCATCCTGGATCGATTTGACATACTCGACCGTCTCCTTAGTCGGATTGGTGTCGTCATAGCGCAGGTGACAGATTCCTCCATACTCAGCCGCAATACCGAAATTGATGCTGGTGGATTTGGCATGCCCAATGTGTAGATAGCCGTTTGGCTCAGGGGGAAATCGTGTGACGACACGCCCCCCATCCTTACTCGTCCAGAGGTCTCTGTGGATGATTGTTCGGATGAAGTCACGTCGAGGAGCGGGCTCGGTTCTCGTCATACATTGAGGTTTCCTTTTTCCTGATTCAGTCTCCATCTTACCCCGCCTTTTATACGCGAGAAGTCTGGTTGGTTAAGACTTGCAGGCGCCTCCTTAAATTATTTCTTCACTACCACATCGATCAATCGGAACGCGTAATCTGCAGGAAACCGTTCTCGATAAGTGCCGGGATCCTCAAAATCTTGGCTGCCCCCCCGAATCACAATCTTGTGGCAATCATATTTTTCCAAAACCTCTCGTGTAGGCAAGCGCTCATTATAGGTCCGCTCCAGGCTTTCCAATCTATCCTCACGCTGATTCGAGGACAGGGATTGAGCGCCAATTAATTGTCCTGCTTTCGGCTTGGAGGAAAACTTGGTCACGTCTCCAATCCTGAAATAGGCTGTGTTTTCATACAACCACTCATAATACTCCCTGGCACATAGTACCCCTGAGTCATGGCATAGATGTTGCGTTGCATCCGATCCATAAACTTATTCGCCTCTTCGACTGATTTAAAATCGGGTTTGTGGGTCAATGCCCGCTGAATCCAGGCATTGTGTTGCCCCTTAAGGTTATCAATTCGCTGTCTCTTGATCAATTGCCCATGAGTTGTCGAGATGTCCTCGTCCTGGGTCCACCACTCGACAACGTTATAGCCTGGACTTGAGCATCCCGTCCCCACTAGGATTACCGAGACAATCGCTTTTTCTTCCACGATGGTGATGCTCCCGGCGTCTGCCGCAATTTCTATTCCCTTATCCGAGTATTCGTACCAATAATCGACCGAGACGTTCTCATAGTGAAAGGGAACCCGATAAAGGTGGTGCTCTGTCTCGAACACTTCAACCTCTTGTCGTGAACCTAATTGTTCCTTGTCATCTACCCTGTAAACAGGCATTTTCGCTCGATCGAAGAACTCATCGATGGAACGTGCCCCTCCGGGCCCGATCACATGGGAGGGAATCTCTTCTGTCAGCGAAGGCCAGGTCTCGGCGAAGTCTAGACCCTCTTGCAGATGTTCCTTGAATTCCCCAGTCTCCTGCCTGGAACCTTCTCTAGCCCTCATTGCCACAGACAGTCCTGTGATCAGAACCACCAATAAAAGATAAAACAGGCGTAGCTTAGAGTTTTTGGTAGCTTGCAATAGCCGTGAAACGCTCATTCTTAGTACCTCCCTTTTAAGCTTCATTTTCGCTAACTTGGTGCAGACTGCAGCCTGGCTAGGGTGCCGACTCTCCCCAGCTTCCTTGAAACGCTTTACAACCTGAGCCAGTCACCAATACCTTCTTGAATAGCTCTCTCGTAAATTCGGATCGCCGTGGCCATATCACAAAGGGCCAATCCGAGATTAATGCAAACTGTCCGTTCGCGATCCCTTTCCCGTCCTACTTTTTTCCCTGCAACAATTTCCCCCAAGTCGGCGTAAACCTCTGGGGTTTCTACAAAATATCCTTCCTGCCGATAGTACTCCATCTGAGCAATGTCGTCGGTGGCCAGCTTATCCACCTGCTTCAGAGCGGAAGACTTCCAGTAAGAGTCAAAATCGACCGGACTGGCAAATGCACCAGGCGAAAGCCAGTCTGCCTCGATCAGACGATTCGCATTTTTCAAAATGGGCCCACTAGTGACTACTATATCCAGATCTCTCACCGCCTCCCTCACCTTCGTTACTGCTTCAACTTCCACAGCTAGTGCTTCGCTCATTTCCCGGGCATATCGCTCGGCAATCTCCGGAAAAAGATCATAGGCCTTCACCTTCCGAATTGGAAACAGGCAGGCCAATGCCTCTAGATTACTCCTACCTTGCACTCCACAAGCAATGATGCCAACGCGACAACTCTCAGGACGTGCTAAATATTTTGCGGCTACGGCCGTGGCCGCACCGGTGCGCATGGCTGTCAGCCAGGTGGCATCCATCAGCGAAATCGGCACGCCGGTGTTCGGGTCATTCAAGATCACCAACCCCTGGATGTACTCAAATCCCTGTTTCTGATTTTCTGGATAGCCCGAAATCCACTTGATCCCCGCCGCACCTAGGGCTGGAACAAAGGCCGGCATGGCATGGATGAAGGCATCCTTAATAGGATGAATGCCCGGTTTTGGAGGCATTTCCACCCTCCCCTCTCCTTTCTCCCTAAAGGCCTCTTCAACCACCTCGACGATTTCTTTCATGGAAAGACCAATCGCCTCGACATCTCCTTTAGAAAGATAAAGAACCTTACCCTTTCTCATCTCGTCATCGACTAGACCGTTGATCCCTGGATTCTCCGGGAAATTGTACCATGGTCCCTCCAGGATGGGAGCCGTGGAATACTTGGTCCTTTCAGGCTAGAAATATGTGTACTAAATCCCTCTAACTCACTTTTTAAAAAGTACTTATAACTATCACAAATGTGGCTTTGAGAAAATATTATTTCACTGAGTATCGCTGTCGAAGAAGCTTTTTTGTGTAGCCGAACGATGTGTCGGTCAGCCCGAAATACTAGCCAGGGAGTTCACCGATATAGGGGTCTCGAACTCACGTTCCGGGCCAATGTGATCTAAGAGAAACTTTCCTGGTAGTATTTCAGGTAGTTCACCCTCCCTGCAAAGTTCTCTTACGAGTGGCAACCGCGTAGTACAACGCTGCCGATGCTCCCCCTCGACAAAACACCGTTCAGCCTGCAAGAATAGCCTAATGAGACAGGCCATCCTCTACGGTGCTGGTGACCTCCGACTCGAGCAACGCTCCTTGCACATTGACCATCTCGACCCGCATCAAATCTATGTCGAAACCGAGGTGACAGCCCTATCCACCGGTACCGATTTGGGAAACTATCAAGGCCACTCGACCGACCTGCCTTCTGCACCAGACTATCCCCGGGCTGTGGGCTATTCCAACGTGGGAGTCGTGCGAGCCGTCGGTTCATCCGTGGTCGCCTTTCGTCAAGGCCAGAGACTTTTCTCCCGCTATCCCCATCAATCGGCCTTCCTAGCCCGAGATAATGAGCTCTTAGTGCCTCTACCGAAAGAGGTTTCATCTGAGGAGGCTTCCCTAACTTATCTTACCCAGTTGGGCCTGGCCGCTCTCCGCCAGGCTCGCTATGAAACAGGTGAAAACGTCGCCATAGTCGGCCTAGGCGTCATCGGCCTCTGCACAGTAAATCTAGCCCGCGCAATGGGAGCGAGGGTGGTGGCCATCTCCAATTCTCCAATCCGCTCCGAAGGCAGCCGTCGGGTAGGCGCCCACGCTGCTTTCGAATCCAACGATCCCCAACTCCAGGAGAAGCTCAGCAAGATCTTCGGGCAGATCGGCGCTGACCTCATTATCCTAACAGCTAATACCTGGCCAGCCTACCGCCTCTCAGTACAGATTGCCCGTCACGGGACGCGCCTGAGCGTCCTCGGTTTTCCGGGACGAGGGCAACCACCGCCTGATTTCAATCCTCTGGATCCGGAATGGTTCTACGGCAAGCAGCTGGTTCTTCTTGGGGCAGGCCACGCCCCGGAGACCGACTGTCCGCCACCGGCCGTTCGCTTCAATCTTCGCCGAAATCTCGAGTACATCTTGCATCTGATGGCTTCCAAAGAACTGCAATTGTCTTCACTCATAACACACCGTCTTCCGGCCAGTCGGATGAGGGAAGCCTATGAGCTGGCCAGAAAACATTCCAAAGAACTCATAGCCGCTGTCTTTTTTTGGAATCCAAAGCCTTGATTGATGAAAAGGAAAAAATATTGTTCAGACCGGACTAAGAACGTGGTACATAAACGAAAGGTGACTCTCCCATGAAAAACAAGCAAGGAACGTTCGCTAAAACTCTGATGTGGAGAAGCATCGCTATGCTGGTGTTGCTCACGACCGGCAGCACACTGGCCCAGTGGCCTCAGTGGGGCGGTCCTGCTCGGGACTTCGACCTGGGTGTAAGAGCACTGGGTATGAAGTGGCCGGCATCGGGGCCGAAGTTGCTGTGGAGCCGCCCCTTGGGCGAAGGCGAATCTTCTATCGTGGTGAACGAGGGAATGCTCTACACGATGTATCGCAGGGAGGGAAAGGAGGTTACTATTGCACTCAATCCCGAAAGCGGCGAGACAGCCTGGCAATACAGCTACCCGGCGCCGATCCCCGACTCCTTCCTGATCGCAAATGGAGACGGCCCTCACGCTACCCCACTGGCCACAGACCAGCGGCTCTATACGCTTGGCATCACGGGAAAGCTGCAATGCCTTAACCGTTGGACGGGAAAACCCATCTGGGAACACGATCTCATTGAAGAGTATGGAGGCAAGCCGGGAGTCTGCGGCTACGGTGGCAGCCCGATGGCCTATCGAGACACTTTGATTGTGCCGGTTGGAGGAGTAGGCCACGCCGTCATGGCCTTTGATTTATCTGACGGAGCGATCGTCTGGAAAAGCCAGGACTTCAATGCCGCTGGCTACGCCTCACCCATCCTAGCCAACGTGGCCGGTGAAGAACAGTTGATAGTGTTCATGTCACAGGAGGTGGCAGGCCTTAACCCAGATAACGGTTCCCTCAAGTGGTCACACCCACACAAGACTGACTACGGGGTCAATGCCAGCATGCCAGTTTGGGGAGACGACCAGATCCTCTTCATCACCTCGGCCTACAATAACGGCAGCCGCGGTCTCAGACTGAGTCAGCAGGGATCGAAGACTATCGTCGAGGAGTTATGGTACCAAAAGAAGATGCAGGTCCATTTCAGCAATGTAGTTCGCATCGACGATCATCTCTACGGGACGAGTGGCGACTTCGGCCCCGTGTTCCTGGTGGCAATCCACGTTGAACTAGGACGGATCGCCTGGAAGAAGCGCGACATTGTGGGCAAAGCTTCGATTCTCCGCTCTGGGAACACCCTGCTGATGGTGGATGAAAAAGGTAAACTTGTCCTGGCAACGGTATCACCCCAGGGCGTTACGGTCCAGGCGGAGCACCAACTTGTCGATGGTCGGATATGGGCAGCACCGACACTAGTCGGCACTAAGCTTTACCTACGCGACCGAAAGAACGTTTACGCATTCGATCTGCGATAAGGAATCATGGTCGAACCGTTAGTGATGACCCATCCTCCCACCCTCGTGAGCTTACAGTGGAAGAGAAAAGGTTTTCCGAACTCTTTGGAAGTCACCAATTGGATGTATTCGTGGAGCAAACGGGGAACGTGCCAAACCTTGTTCAGCCCTACCATCTTTAGGCTTCTCCACGAGCGAAACTTTGACCATGTCGCAATCGTAATAGGATCACCGACTACTATGGCCCAGATTCATATCTCGGCTACATCTCACAGAAGGACTTGCAAATGCCCGTCATGACTGGCTCCCGATACTTCGCCGAAGCCATGCAGGCCTACGGGGTAACTCACCTATTCTTCGTCCCCACTATTCTGACCCCGGCCCTAGCTCAGATGGAGGGAATGAAGATCACGCGGGTATCGACCCACAGCGAGAAGGCGGCAGTGTACATGGCCGACGGCTACGCCCGTGTCAGTCACCGCCCAGGAGTCTGCATGGCGCAGACTATCGGGGCTGCAAATCTTGCAGCCGGCTTACGCGACCCGTGTCTAGCCTGCTCGCCCATTATCGCGATCACCGGTGGTCGCCTCTCACAGGAAAAGCACCGCCACGTATATCAGGAAATCGAGGACTACTCCCTATTTGATCCACTCTGTAAATTCAATGCCCAGATCGACACAGTGGAGCGGCTACCGGATCTTCTACGCCAAGCATTTCGATCGGCCACAACCGGCTGTCCCGGACCTGTGCACTTAGAGATAGCCGGTAACATCGGTCAGGCAATTGAAGCCGAGGATGACCTCGACCTCCTCTTTGAAGAGCAGTTTTCAGCCTATCCTGCTTTGCGACCTCTAGCCGACTCCAAGACGGTGGAAGAAGCAGCTCGTACACTAGCTCTTGCCCGGTGCCCCATCATAGTGGCCGGCGGTGGGGTTACACGTTCCCAAGCCCAAACCGAGGTGGTGGAACTTGCTGAACTCCTGGGGATACCCGTGGCGACATCCCTCAATGCCAAGGGCAGCATACCGGAGACCCATCCTCTATCGGTGGGCGTGGTGGGGCTATACTCACGTGCCTGTGCCAATCGGCTGGTTGCCGAAGCTGACCTGGTCTTCTTCATTGGAAGCCAGACCGGCAGTCAGGTAACGAATAGCTGGAAAATCCCCCCCAAGAGCACGCCGGTGATGCAACTGGATATCGAACCTGAAGAGCTGGGACGCAACTACGTCAACGTCCACTCACTGTGGGGTGACGCCAAAGTGACACTCCGTCAAATCATCCAGACTCTGGAATCCGGCCAAAGAAATCCACAGTGGCTCGAACGAGTCACTCGGGTCGTCGAATCGTGGCGATCCCAGGCCGAACCGCTCCGCAACTCTGCGACCGTGCCTATGCGCCCGGAGAGAATTTGCAAGGAAATCCAGGACCACCTACCCTCGGACGCATTATTGGTCTCGGATACGGGTCACTCCGGCATTTGGACCGCCACACAGATTGAACTGGGGCAAGATCAGACCTACATCCGTGCTGCCGGCTCGCTAGGCTGGGCTTTGCCGGCGGCCTTAGGCGCAAAGTGTGCCCAGCCGGAGCGTCCGGTGATCTGCTTTACGGGTGATGGGGGCTTCTACTACCATATGGCCGAGTTGGAAACTGCACGGCGCTATGGGATCGACGTAGTTATTTTGATCAACAACAACCACTCGCTGAACCAGGAGACACAGATATTTGCCCAGGCTTACGCTGGCGAGCAGAAGCATGGCTTTGAAATGTGGCAGTTTCACAAACAAGATTTCTCCAAGCTGGCCCAAGCAATGGGCTGCTTTGGAGCGAGAGCGGAGCAGCCTGAGGAAATCGGGCCCGCTCTGGAACGTGCACTCTTGTCGTCTGGTCCGGCAGTAGTCGACTTGGTTAGTGACATGAAGGCTCTGGCACCGACCCCCTGGTGACCTATGAATACTGAATCTATTCAGATTGTAGCGGTCTTGGGACTGGGGACCATGGGTCACGGGATCGCTCAAACTTTTGCTGCTGCTGGCTGCACTGTTCGCTGCTACGACACGGACGCCTCAGCCTGCGAGTCCCTTCTTCAGCGCATTAGAGATAATTTCGAGCCAATTCGGGACATGGGTATTCTTGCGGACGAGCCCGTCGACCAAATTGTCAAACGAGTCACAATCTCGCCGAGCGAGGAAGATGCTGTCGTTCCGGCCCAGTTTGTACTCGAGGCAGTCGCTGAGGTGCTTGATGTTAAACAGAACTTGTTCGCTAGAATGGAGCATCTAGCTGCACCAGAAACAATCCTGGCAAGCAACACCTCCAGCTTCCTCATGACTCAGATTTCCCAGAACATGCACCGACCGGAGCGGACGATCAATACACACTGGTTCAATCCCCCCCATATTGTACCGGTTGTGGAAGTCATTCCAGGCCAGAAAACCTCCCAGGCAACAACAACGGTAACTATGAAACTGTTGCAGCGAATCGGTAAATTGCCAATACATCTGAAGCAGGAACTCCCTGGATTCCTAGTCAACCGAGTTCAGGTGGCTATGCTTCGCGAGATCTGGGATCTACTGGATCGTGGCGTTGCTACTGTCGAGGAAATCGATCGTGCTATTTCCGGCAGTATCGGGCTTCGCTTGGCTGTCCACGGCCCTCTGGCAATCAACGATTTCGGTGGTCTAGACATCACCAGAAAGACCTTTGAGAACCTGATACCAACACTGCGGTCAGACCAGCAGCTGAGTGAACGGGTCAAACGACTCGTCGGCAAAGACCATTTAGGTGTCAAGAGCGGCAAAGGCTTCTACGAGTACCCCCTGCAAACCAGCCAAGAAAAGCTCCACCGCCGAGATCGGTGCTACTTGGCGCTGAGCAAGCTACTCGGCACATTACTCACCTGAAGCTTCTAGAACAATTCTCCCTGTCCTATTGCCCTGAGGCCTACGTGGTTAATTTCGGAAATATGGTGGGATTTATAGCAAGATGACGGAGTCCAAGTCGCAAAGCGATGACGGAGACGATACTACGGTGAAATTGTGGAGCAGGAGCAACAAAGAGGTTTCCCCTTTCCAGTGCCACCCTTTGGACAGTTGGGACTTGTGGGCTATCTCGGCGCTGCTTGTCACCGACGATGCATCCAGAAACCTCTTTCCTACTCGCTCTTTGCCGTCCTCCGCGAGCTTCAACAACGAGTATCATCATGTTTCTCAAATGAAACAGTTAGCCAGAAACCTTGTTTTAACGCGAATCCCTGGCTCGCGCTTTCAGCCGGGCCGACCCATCGGTCAGCCACTACAAAAGAGAAGTTTCTCGTTTGAATGGTCCAGTGCGACTGCGGACGAAACTGAGTTAAAACTTGAGTGAGTACTGAACTCGAGAGATGTAACACTTGTCTGAGTGCCTGCAGCTTCCACGTGCGTGTTTCGCCTTCCATATTCAATTGCAAACATCGTCTGGGTGACGCAAAAGAAAAACACCTCTAAAAGCGAGAAAAAGCATGAGAGGTGTTGTAGACTGGTTGGAACAACGTAACGCAGACGATTTGATTGAGGACCGGTGGTCGAGTGGTAAAGGGACTGAGGGCATCATCCCCCGATGGTCTTGGAGCCCCGTCTACTATTCCTGCTATACTTCCCTGTCGCACCTCTCAACCTGGGGTGTGGAGGTGCCAGAAAAAGGAGCTTAGCTTGAAGCATAGCGACTGAGTACGACACAGTCGCTATGAAGAGTTTCCGCGCTCAGGCGGGAGACTGAACGAACCTGGAGGGCGAAAAGTCAGCTTTGGCACGGTTTTTTCCGACCCTATCACTTTGAGCCGAGAAATATAACGATGGCACAGAAAACAACACGAATCGGCCTGATCGGTTATGGTCAAATCGGGCGAGCTGTACACCAAATGATCGACCAGGATTCAAAGAATGGTATGGAGGTCGTCTTCATCCACGACATGCAACCGGAGATGCTCAGCGTTTTACCGGCTCCGCTCGTGCTCGAAGATCTGGCTCAATTCAACGAAAGGAAGCCGGATCTAGTGGTTGAAATGGCGCATCCGAAGGTGACGCTCCAATGGGGCACAACGATTCTTCAGAAGACAAATTACATGCTAATCTCGGTAACTGCACTGGCGGACCCGGAAGTAGAGCAGAAACTCGAGGAGACAGCTCACCAGTTCAGCACACGCGTCTATATCCCTCACGGGGGAGTCGTCGGGATGGACGCCCTGATGGAAAACAGAGCCATCTGGGACGAAGTCACCGTAATCATGAAGAAGCCACCCAAGAATATCGACTGCGCGGGAGCTGGCGTGGACGCGGACAGTATCACGGAAAGAACCGTCCTCTATGATGGGCCTACCCGTGGAATCTGTCCCCTTTTTCCCCGCAATGTCAACACCCACGCCGCCATTGCCTACGCCGGGATCGGCTTCGACCATACCCACTCTGTTCTGGTGGTAGACCCAGCCTGGGATAAGGCTACCGTAACCATTCATGCAAAGGGACCAGGGCTGGAACTGACGGTCGAACGGGTCGAAGGCATCACCGGCGTCACGGGTGCCAGCACGCCAGCTTCAATCTACAACACAGTGCAAACGATTGGGTCGACCGGCCCCGGTTTCCACCTCCGGTAGATCTTCGGCCGGCCGAAAACGGAAAAGTTTGGTGAAAGCATTTGCTAGAATCCCTTCCCAGGTACCCCGCTCAGGTATTCGCGAGATCATGCATCTGGCCGCCGGTGTTGAAGGAGTGATCCATCTAGAAGTTGGGCAACCGGACTTCCCAACCCCATCCCATGTGGTCGAGTCTACCTGCCGCTATGTCAGGGAGGGACATACTAAATATATCGCCAATGCGGGTGTGATCGAACTCCGTGCGGCTGCAGCCCGTTATTTTGAGCGGAAGACCGGAGTCAAAACGGGCGTGGAGAACATCCTGGTGACCACCGGAGCCGTCATGAGCTGCGCCACTGCATTCCTGAGCCTGTTGGAACCGGGCGAGGAAGTCCTTCTACCAGACCCGGGCTGGCCCAATTACAAGATGGCTGTCTCGGCCTTGCACGGCGTGCCGGTCTTTTACAATCTTCTCCCAGAAAACAGATTCCTCCCTAACCTGGACGAAATCGACGGTCTCGTAACTGCCAAGACCAAGCTACTAGTCCTGTGCAGCCCCTCAAATCCCACTGGCCAGGTCTACGACGCACACCTGATGCGGGACCTGATGACCCTGGCAGGCAAACGAGATCTCTATGTTATGTCGGATGAAATCTATGGAGACATTGTCTTTGATGGCCAGCATACCAGCGCTCTCTCCTACGACGATGACGGGCGTAGCCTAATCGTCAGCGGCGTTTCAAAAAGTTATGCCATGACTGGCTATCGAGTTGGCTTCACGCGCGCTAGTACAAACTATATTGAATTGGCCACTAAGCTTCAGGAGCCCTTTGTTTCCTGTGGATCTGGTTTTTCCCAGTGCGCAGCGGCGGAAGCTTTGGATGGACCCCAGGATTGCGTGCTGGAAATGAGAAACACCTATCGGGCTCGACGTGATCTAGCGCTCGAAATCCTGCGGGAATATGATCTTTACCACTACACGCCGGGCGGAGCTTTTTACTTGCTCGTGGACATCACCTCGACTGGCTTCGACTCGCGAACCTTCACTTTAAGACTCCTTAAAGAACAGAAGGTTGCTGTTGCTCCGGGAAACACCTTTGGCCGGATCTCTAGCCGCCACATCCGCATTTCTATCGCGTCTCCTGAGGAGAAGATACGCCAAGGCTTACACCGGATCTGCAAGATGATCTTAAGGGATCGTTTGGCACAATCCGGATGAGTGTCGGAATCATCGCAAACCCCGCAGCTGGCCGGGATATTCGTCGCCTGGTCGCACGGGCCTCCGTTTTTCCGATAGCAGAGAAATGCAACATGATCATGCGGATTCTATCCGGCCTCGGCGCTCTGGGAATCACTAAAGTGTTCTTGATGCAGGACGCCAGTGGCATCGCTGGCCGCGTTCGTCGGGGCTTACAGATCCGCAGCCACGACCGAGTACAGCACCCTCGACTGATCTTCCTCGAAACATCAGTCGCAGACGGACCCGCAGCCACGTTGGCCGCAACGAGAAAAATGGTGGCCGCCGGGGTCCGGGTCATTATTGTGCTAGGAGGTGACGGAACTCATCGTCTGGTGGCACAGTTTTCGGAGCAAGTCCCCATAACCGCGCTTTCAACCGGGACCAACAATGTCTTCCCTACTGTTTGTGAGGCGACTACCGCCGGACTCGCCACCGCACTAGTCGCGAAGGGTCAGATTCTAACACCCGCTGCCATTGTCCAAAATAAGGTCCTGCACGTCAGCGTCGGTGATCAAGAGGAGATAGCCCTGGTGGATGTCTGTGTGAGCACGGACTTATGGACCGGATCAAAAGCCGTATGGCAAACCCACGAACTGGACCAACTTTTTGTAACTTTTGCGGAACCTGATGCAACCGGCCTGTCCACCATAGCTGGTTTGATTCATCCTCTATCACGTCGTGCCCCCCACGGTCTTAGCCTCAACCTGGTTTCCCCCACCAATGCTCCCCTGACCGTAAACGCGCCTATCGCCCCTGGTTTGGTTCTACCAATTGGTGTTTCTGAAGTGAAATGTATTCTCCCTGGCGATCCTCAACCGGTTCGAGCCAACCGTGGTGTAATTGCTCTGGATGGAGAGCGAATGATAGAATTTGACGGCACTCAGCAAGTTAGGATTTGGCTCGATAAAAATGGACCCCGAACGGTCCAAGTCAAGCGCGTGATGGAAGTTGCAGCCCAGCAGGGTCTCTTGACAAACCGCTAGCCCATCAATACAAGGAGAACCACAGACATGCAGCTTAGCAAAGAGGATGCTTTACAGGCCTATCGTACGATGAAAACGATTCGAACATTCGAAGAGCGTCTTCACGTCGAGTTTCAGACGGGCGAGATCCCCGGTTTTATGCATCTCTATGCTGGCGAGGAGGCAATCGCCACCGGGATCTGCTTGCACCTCGACTCCGAGGACAAGATCGCCAGTACTCACCGTGGTCACGGCCATTGCATTGCCAAAGGCTGCGACGTGCGCGCAATGATGGCCGAGATCTATGGCAAGAGAACCGGCTTGTGCAAGGGTAAGGGTGGTTCTATGCACATCGCTGACCTAGACCAAGGCATGATGGGTGCCAATGGTATCGTGGGTGGTAGTCCGCCTCTGATCTGTGGGGCCGGCCTGGCAGCTAAGACACGGGGTACCAACGCAGTGGCCGTGGCCTTCGTGGGGGATGGAGGTGCTAACCAGGGAACGACTCTAGAGAGCCTTAACCTGGCATCCATTTGGCAGTTACCCTGTATTTTCGTGGTTGAAAACAATGGCTATGCTGAGGCCACTTCAGTTAGCTACTCGACGGCCTGTGACGATGTAGCTGATCGAGCCAACGGCTTCAATATGCCAGGTGTTGTAGTAGATGGTCATGATTTTTTCGATGTCTACGAGGCTGCCTCTGAGGCAGTCAAACTTGCTCGTGAAGGGCGTGGACCCACTTTGATTGAATGCAAGGTAAACCGCTACTTCGGCCACTTTGAAGGGGACTCCCAGACCTACCGAGCTCAAGACGAGGTGAAAAACATCCGTGCAACCAGGGACTGCATTGTAAACTTCAGCCAGAGGGTAACCTCGTCCGGCCTGATCCGGAAACAGGATCTGGCAGTGATTGATGAGGAGGTGCAGACTCTAATCGATGATGCCGTTGGCCAGGCCAAGGCCGCGCCCAAACCTGGACCCCAGGACTTGTTGACCGATGTTTATGTCTCTTACTAACAACAAAGTGAGGTTGCTATGGCAAACATGACGTTTCAGCAGGCCGTCCATCAAGCTCTCGTGCAGGAGATGGAACGAGACCAACGGGTGGTACTCATGGGAGAAGACGTGGCGGGAGGGTCAGGATCTCCGGGAGAGATGGACGCCTGGGGCGGCCCACTCGGCATCACCAAAGGCTTGTGGGGGAGGTTTGGCAACCGCGTCATGGATACCCCTATCAGCGAGTCAGCCTTTATCGGAGCGGCGATTGGGGCAGCTGCGTCGGGGTTGCGCCCCGTAGTTGAGCTAATGTTCATTGACTTTATGGGAGTTTGCTTCGACCAGATTTATAATCAGGCCGCTAAGTTCCGCTACATGTTCGGCGGCAAGGCCAAAACCCCCGTTGTCATCCGGACGATGATTGGTGCGGGACTGCGGGCAGCGGCACAACATTCGCAGTGCCTTTATCCGCTTTTCACCCACATTCCCGGTTTGAAGTGCGTGGTACCGTCAACTCCTTACGATGTCAAGGGTCTACTTATCGAGTCTATCCGCGACGATGATCCGATTATCTTCTGCGAGCATAAGTTATTGTACACCGTGAAAGGAGATGTTCCCGAGGAAGCTTATAGTATCCCCTTGGGAGAAGCCAGCATTGTGCGCGAAGGTAGTGACGTGACCATCGTGACGCTGGGCCGGATGATCCACATGGCGTCGCAAGCCGCAGAGACATTGGCCAGGGACGGAGTTGACTGTGAGATCGTCGATCTGCGCACCAGTTCGCCACTCGATGAAGAAACAGTTCTCGAGAGTGTCGAGAGCACAGGCCGCCTCGTCGTGGTCGACGAGTCCAGTCCACGCTGTAACATCGCAACGGATGTTTCCGCTCTCGTTTCACAAGAAGCATTTGGCTCCCTCAAAGCACCCATACGCATGGTGACACCTCCTCACGTGCCAGTCCCCTTCGCCGATGCTCTAGAGGACCTTTACATTCCAAATGCTGCAGGGATACAGAAAGCGGTTCAGCAAGTCATGGAGTATGGTCGATGAGCCCAGCAATACGTCCCCTTACTATGCCTAAATGGGGCCTCTCGATGAAGGAGGGGAGAGTAGTGGAATGGCTCGTGGCCGAAGGGGTAGAAGTCTCGCCGGGTGAAAAGATAGCGGACGTGGAGACAGATAAAATTCTGGCTTCCGTCGAGGCCCAGGAGTCAGGTCTGCTTCGTCGATGGGTGGCGAAGGAGGGTGAAGTTCTGGCTGTCGGAGCTCTCCTCGCAGTATTAGCAGACGAGACTATCCCAGAGCAGGAACTCGACCAATTCATTCTGGACTTCCAGGCAAACTTCAAACCGACTCCGGTAGAAAAGGTGGCAACGGTGAGGACTACCGACTACGTCACCCTAGGCAATCGTGTTATCCGCTACCTGAAGCGAGGTGAAAAAGATAAACCCGTGATTCTCATCCACGGCTTTGGTGGTAACTTGAACAATTGGCTCTTCAACCACGAGATCCTAGCCGCCAATTATACGGTCTATGCCCTCGACCTACCTGGGCATGGGGAGTCCACCAACGATGTCGGCAACGGTAATTTGAGTTTTTTTTCCAAACTGCTCCAGGAGTTTATGGAAGTAATGAACGTACCGACGGCAAACCTAGTGGGACATTCTCTGGGTGGAGCCATCGCTTTAACCCTTGCCCTAGACCAACCCTCCCGGGTAGCTTCGCTCACCCTAATTGGTAGCGCCGGCCTCGGTCCTGAGATCAATGGCGCGTACATCGAAGGCTTCATCCAGGCCAGGCGACGAAAGGATCTTAAGCCGCACCTGCAGAAATTGTTCAGCAATCCCTCGCTAGTCACGCGACAACTAGTCGAGGACGTCCTGAGTTTCAAACGGATCGACGGGGTCGGGGAAGCTCTGCGTAAGGTCGCAGATCAGTTCTGCTCCGAAGGCACGCAGAACATCTTCCTGGGCCATAGACTTCCCGACTTGTCCATACCGGCATTAGTTGTGTGGGGCGCGGAGGACCAGGTCATCCCCGTCAAGCACGCTTACGGATTGCCAGGCAACCTCAGGACGAAAATCATTGCTGCAGCTGGACACATGGTACAGATGGAATCCGCCTCCGAAGTCAACCGTTGCATCATTGGATTGATTAATCCAAGCTAACTGTTTTCCCAGAGAGAACTGGAAAACGACCTTCCTTTTTCTGCAGATCCGGCTGAATCAGTGAACTTATTGAAAAAAAGTTTCTTTACAGTGAATTCCGCCCGACCCGTAAGCGCGAGGGCCATCTTTCGCTTGATCCCTTACTCACCTCATCTCATCGGACGTAATTAATCGTGGGGCTGGACCGGCATGTACACTCCTATCTGTTCCATGTACAGTTTCAACACATTGGAACCGGACGACAAAACTTTCCGCCCTGAATCCAGCAGGACAGCGGTACGTACTCACCTGATTGTTCCTGGAATCATTAATAGCGATGCTGATATTTTCTGACCAGTATTGCTCGGCTTACAGAAAACCGAGTCGCCATTCTCAGTCCTTCCGATTCCTTCCCTGGTAGCCATCTTCGACCACAACCCCTAGCAGCCAAGTCTGCAGCACAATTTCCGATCATTAACTTTTACCTCTGGATTCCACTTATCAAGATGGTAATTGGATCCAGGCGATCGTACAATCGCAGGACTCATGGATTACGAGGTCGTCGTGATCGGCTCAGGGCACAATGGCTTGGTAACAGCGTTCTATCTTGCCCGGGCTGGATTACGGGTACTCGTCCTGGAGGCCCCCGCGCCATCGTTGGCGGATGTTGCGTTACAGAGCAGCTCATTCCAGGATTTCAGTTCTCTACCTGTGCTAACGTTCTCTGGGGCTTGCGCCCGAGAATCATCCAGGACATGCGCTTGTATGAGCGCGGCCTCGTCGTCGATACCCGCGAGTTTCTGCGGCTTCTTCCCGACGGCCAATACCTCTATTCCGGTCGGCTGGGCGACCTTTCCCCGGGGGAAGATTACACTGCTCTACGCCACGAGATTGCCAAGTTTCCTCGAGCCGATGCAGAGACATTCCCCGCCTGGCAGGCCTTTTGGTTGCGCGTCAGTGACATCTTGGGACCCTTCTTGCTCCAATCGCCACCACGCTTGCAAGAGATTTACACACAACTCAACGATTCAGAAGACAAGCAGGTTCTTGACACCATTCTGACCACCTCGATTGCTGCTCTCGCTGACCGCTACTTTGAGTCGGATCTGATGCGGGATGTCGGCCCATTGATGGACATCGGCAGTGCTGAAAATATAGGCCTATTGCACGGCATCTACCATGCCCTCAGTACTTACACTGAGACCGGACGTAGCCGTTCCCAACGGCTACGTCCGGGGTGGCATGGGACAGGTGACCGCCCTCATGGAGAAAGCCGCTTTAGCTGAGGGTGTCAAGATCTGCACTGAAGCTCCAGTGGAAGAAATACTGGTCGAAAACGGTCAAGCCCACGGCGTCAGGCTGATTTCAGGTGATACGTCCGGAGCCACATTGTAGTTGCTAATACCGATCCCAAGCGGACCTTTCTCAAACTGTTGAATCCCGACCACCTTGATGCACGCTTTATGCGCCGAGTGCGCGGCATTCACACCGAAGTGGGTACCTGCATCAAGATGCATTGTGCCCTTTCGGAGTTTCCGCAGTACCGAATCTCCGGTAGTCTGACCGAAGAGCAACTGCGCCGTGCCACGTTGATTATTGACCCGAGTCGCTCCTACCGCAACGCAGCCTGGCAAGCCGCAATCCGAGGTGAACTACCGAATGATCCCATCATCGCAGCCTTCATCCCCAGCGTCTACGACTCTCGGCTGGCTCCCTCCGGCTCATATACCTGGTCCGCCTATGTGGTTTGGGTACCAACGCGGCCCCGACGAGGCACCTGGGCCAGCCGAAAAAGAGACATGGCTGAACGCATTTTCCAAACCATGGATGGATATGCACCTAACTTCAGTCGCTCCGTTCTCGACTATGTGCTCTTCACCCCGGCTGATCTGGAAGAACGGATGCATCTGACCGATGGTAACATTCATCACCTGGATACAACGCCCACACAGCTACTTTGGCAACGTCCATTGGAAGAACTAGCGAACTACCATACGCCCGTCGAAAACCTCTATTTATGTGGGGCAGGAATGCATCCCTGCGGTGAGGTCAGTGGCGGCCCGGGGTATAATGCGGCTCACCGAATCTTGCGCGACTTACCGTAGCCAACATATTAAAAAGAGATTGACCGTACATTTAACTTATGGTCAGAGTCGCTGAGTAAAGTGTGTGGGACGACCGGAGAGCGCCAACTAGATCCTGTCAAGGAATGGCGCCCTAATTCCCCTAATGCGAAATGGAAGCACTCCCCACGAAACAGATTCAAATCATGGAAATTCAAACTGAGTAACATAACTTTTAGTACAGACCGCCACCTTTCCCCATTTTTTAAAGAAAACGAACTCCTAGAAAGACGAGGGTTGCATTATGAATGAATTCTGTGGCGTTTTTCCCGCCACAATCACGCCGATGAAACCAGATGGTGAACTCGATGAAACAACCTTTCGGCAGATTCTTGAGTTTAACATCCAGGCTGGCGTGCATGGGTTCTGGCTGGCTGGTGGTACCGGTGAGTCCATCTTGCTGGACGACGAAGAGAACCAGCGTATCGCCAAGATCGCGGTCGATCAGGTGCGAGGCCGGGTCACGACTATCATGCACGTGGGAGCACCCACAACAAGTCGCGGCGCAAAACTCGCCCAACACGCTGCCCGTGTAGGGATCGACAGCATCTGTTGCCTACCGCCGTTTCCCTACGGGCAGACCGATCAGGAAATCGTCGAACACTTGAGGGTCATAGCTGCAGCCGCCGATCTACCCTTCTTTGTCTACAACGTGCCCACTCTTACCGGCATCGAGGTTACTCCCGAGCTGATGACAAAGATCCAGGAGAGCGTGCCCAAGTTGGTTGGATTGAAGCATTCGGCCTTTAATCTCCTTAACGTACAAATCTTTGCAAAAATGGGCCTCTCATGCCTGATCGGATTTGGTTCTCTGATGCTGCCAGCTCTTACGATAGGTGCCTCGGGCTGTGTCGACGGTCCGCCGAACTTCGCGCCCGAACTCTGGGTTGAAATATGGAGTGCTTACCAGGCGGGTGATTTAAAGCGGGCCGAAGCAGCTCAAGACAAAGCCGCATCCATGTACGGATTCCTCCTCCGACATGGCTATCTTGCCTGCCTCAAAACCTTGATAAGCTGCAGACTTTCCCTTGACTGTGGCCCTCCTCGCCCACCAATTCTTCCTTTGACGGAGAAACAAAAAGAGGAGGTATGGGCTTTTATAGGGACACTGGGATTAGACAAGATAACAGTCGCTTAGTCTTTCATTTCAGAAATCCGATGCCCTTTCTGGTAAGCGCGACGGAGCCACGATCACGAAGCGACAAAGAGATTGGCCCGTCCCTCCAGCACCCTTTGCTTAGAGGGGGGGATACCAGTGATCTCGGCGTTGCTTGTCGTACAGACCCCAATTGAAAAGATTATGGTATTTCCAAATCGAGCACCTAGCCCCACCCAACCCACCACGCCACTACAACCGTATCTCACGGGCTTCTTCGATCCTGATTAGCCGGGATAGTGCAAAGCACCGTAAAAGCCGCCACCGCGGTAACGGCGGAAGCAACAAAGGCCACCCGGTAGTTCCTACCCCACAGCCGAATGATATAGCCAACTACCACGTTCAGAAACAGCCGAGGGCCACCTCGAAACATATTCGAAGCCCCCGTAAACTGTCCGATCTTATCTCTGGGCATGAACCCAATGAGATAGGCAGCCATGGTCAGCTCTATTAAAACTACTCCTAGACCAGTCAGTATTGCCATGACCTTGAGCTGGAGCAGCGTCTGGACTTGCATCCCCATCAGCGCGGCCAGAAACACGAAAATCACCCCAGCCTGGATCACGTATCGCTTACCGATTCTGTCACTAATCCACCCGGCCGGGACGGCAATGATAAGCGCAGCTATCGGATAGAGGGAAAACGCTTGAACTGCTACGGTGGGCTCCAGGTGTAAATTTTCCATCGTGAACAGCGTATAAAAGTTAGTAATCGCATTATAGGAAATGAAATAGAAAACAATCACCAGACACAGCCTAGGGAAATATTGGACACCAAGCAGGTCTCTGAACCATTTCTTAAGCTGAAAGGGTCCCTTGCGCCCACTGGGCTGGTACGATTCATTTACTGTCAATAGACTCGGAACAACGGTAGCAGCCATAATTGATGCTAAGGAGAGATACCAAACCCATTCTGCTCGCCTCGCAAGAGTTGCCCCGCCAACAACCATTGCTGTCCAAAAACCGATCCTCCCCAGAAATTCAGACATCCCCATATAGGTGCCGGTTTGTTCTAGTGGCACGGTATCGGCAATTAGGCAACGACGGAGAACGTCGTTCGTGTCCTGGGAAGCCTGATAGACTGCAATGGCTAGCATTAAGGTCCAGATATTGGGTGAGAACGGTATAACCACGCAGCCAACCATCAGCAACAGAACACTTACGGATAGCACGGGCTTTCGGCGACCAAAGCGAGTCCATACTCCATCACTGTAATAGCCCGCCCAAGGCTGTGCTACAAGACCAAAAAAAGGGTTCAGCCCAAGGATGCAAGCGATCAAAAACGGATCCTCGGTAAACCTGTAAATGGTTGCCGGCAGGAGAAAAACCGATGTACCTTCGACCGCCATAACGCCAAAATAAATCAAGGAGAGCACACACAGGATCCATCGGTCCAAACGCTGAGCATGCGGAGTAATTCTGGAAATTGAGTCGGCGTCACTCATCGGCGTAAAGAAATGGTCCTATTTCTCCTTGTGCTGTAACGGCAACTCCTCCCTCGGAAGAACCTCGGGATAGGCTCCTCCGGTGCCGCCAACTTCAACCCCCGCAGTGCTAGCTGGCTGATTTAACGGTATCCTCTCCTCTTCATGGCTTGCTCCACTTCCGCGGATATCAATTCCGACTCGCTCTTTACACTCTCAAACTGCTTCAATGCATTCATGAAGGCTCCTGCCTCAAGCGCTTGTCGCGCAGCAACCAAGGTACTCTCGCCAGCTACAAAGTCCTGTCGAAGTAGTTGAAGGTCCATGAGGGTTCCCTTTCCCCTAGGAGCCCCATCCAAAACGGCTCGGACAGCTTCAAGGGCTACCTGAGCAGCTGTTTGAGCCCTTTCTGCCTGCTGGCGGATCCGCTCCCGGTTCCCCACAGCTACTTCTTGACTGGCCCGAGCTTGTTTTTCCGCCTGAGTTAGAAGTTCCTCAGCCTGAGCATAGCTTCGGATAAATACAAACTCCTCCTCTTGAGCAGATATTGCATCCCTGGCCGCTCCCAAGGACTCTACTGCCGCTTGATACTCGGCAGCCGCATAAAGATCCGCCTCGGCTTGCCTAGCGTTCTCAACAGCCTCCTGAGCTTTCGTTAACTGCTTCTGCGGCTCAGCGGCACACCCTACAAGTGCAACCAGGACCAGAGTTAGAACAGACACTCTTTTTTTCATTATCCTCATCCTTTCCTTAAAAGATATACACTGGGGTTCCAATGTGAACTTTTCGGCTCAAAAAGGTTAAGTCTTGTGATCCCAATCGGATGCAGCCATGGGTGACACTCTTACCTAAGAATCGATCATACAGTGAACCGTGGATAAAATATCTGGATTGGAACGCTAAGGCGTACTCGCCAAGAACCCCACGTTGGTAGCGCTTACTTTCATCCTCAGGAATCGGTTTACCCTCTTCGATGAACGCCCAATCTGGCTTTCTCCAGACGGGATCCCTCACGATGCTCATAACCGTGAAGCTTCCTCGGGGAGTCCTGAAAGTCCAAGATCTTTCTCGATCGATTAGTTGGCGACCGCTACCGGTCGAGCAGACAGCGTTGAGTAGAATATTATTGCTGTCTCTGAGATACAGTTTATTCGCACCGGTGTCGACGACGATATGCAATCCAGGTATTGGTCCAACTTTTAGAGTCGTCGCTTGAATCGTTGTTCCCTCGATGTTCGGACCAGTTAGCGAGGCACGAGGTTGGGTGTCATCTATCGAGGGTTTAGCAACCTCTACTTCCACACGACTTATCGCAATGGGTCTTGCTGGGCCTTTCGGCAGATAAAGGTTCCCTCCACTAGAGATTCGACGGGTGAGGGCAAGAACCATTCCCTCCAGAGATAACCGAAGCAGTAATTTGTCAGTCCATTGGATGCATCTCTCTCCACTGGAACCTGCACCTCCGACGAGAAAGGGTTCCGCGGTTCTGGCCTGGCCCACACAGATGGAGATCAAGCACAACGAGACAGCCAGTAGGACAGTCATGGAAGCCAACCCTATGCACCTTGTACTGTGTGTCTTCAAGTGCGAGCTGCTCAAGACCCTCTCCAAGTAACTTTTCTTGAATTGTTTCCCTTCTTCCTGCAAGACCGCCGCGAGAGTTTATAATTTTCAACCCCAGGTTACCAGTTTAGTAATGGATCAAACAGACTCGACATTACTGGCGGTCCGCATTGTTAACAAGACCGAACCTGTCGAAATAGAATTCCGTGCCGAAAAGTCTTCCATCGCCAGAGTAACCTATCAGAAATCTCACGCAAGGCATTATTCCCCCCCTACTCACCCCCTTCACACGAGACACATACCAACGAGTTCTACATTTGGAAGATGGATAGCGGCGGCGAAGTGGTTATCGAGTAGGATTCCGAGCGTTCCTCAGTGGTTACACCACAACCACAGTGTACCAAACAACTAGGTCAAAGCTCCCACCTCCCCCAGACTAAGACCCGACAGGATTCTCAAACATCGCCTCCTGCACGTCGTCCATTCTACGGCCTTATCTGGAGAAACCATCACGCAAGCGGTGAGTTTCTGGACAGGATTCAAAGGACTGTCTCCTGGTGGAGCCTGCCCTTGCCCTATGCTCTTCCTAATCTTAAAACTAGCTCAGGGACTTGACGAAAGATTACCAAGCCGTAATGATTTCTGTCATCCGTGATTAAACGTGGCACAATAACGACCCACACAGACGACAAGTTGAACAGCCGATACCCTACCGTGCTCGGCACTTCATTCGACTATGCATCTGGCTTGGATTGACCTGCTGATTGTCCTGGCTTACGTGGGAGCCACCATTCTGGCCGGCGCCATCGCCCGCAGCTCGATCAAGGACATTTCTGATTTTTTGGTAGCCGGACGGACACTCAAAACCCATCTATCCGTGGCCACATTGGTCTCCACAGAACTGGGCTTGGTCACCGTCATGTACTTCGCCGAAGAGGGCTTCAACAATGGCTTCGCTCCCTTTGTCGTGGGCATCATCCACACCATTACTACGATTATCATCGGATATACAGGCTTCATCGTGAGTCGTCTTCGGCACCTCAAGGTTATGACGGTTCCTGAATTCTACGAATTAAAGTACAGCCGTGGCGTTCGTCTGCTGGGCGGCAGCATTCTGGCCTTGGCCGGCACACTCAACATGGGCCTTTTTCCCATCCTGGGCAGCAAGTTCGTGGTTGGCTTTACCGGCCTGCCCGCTGAGTGGGTAACCACCGTTATGGTTGCCATGCTCGTCGTCGTGGTTTTCTATACTCTGATGGGAGGAATGGTCTCGGTTGTACTGACCGACTTTGCCCAATTCGTCCTACTCTCTCTCGGTTTCCTCTTCGGTACCTTCTCCATCCTAACTCATCCTAAGTTGGGCTGGAGCAAAATTGTCGCGGCGGTGGAGCTCCATAAAGGAGCTGCAGGTTTCGACCCCATCCTCAACGATTCCTTCGGTTGGATTTTTCTGGTCTATTTTTTCAACGCTACTCTGATTGGAGTCGTCTGGCAGCCCAATATTACGCGTGCGTTGAGTACGGAGAATACACGAGTTGCACGGCTGGTTTTCCGATTCGTGGCGCCCACCGTCATGGGGCGGGCCGTCATTCCCATGCTTTGGGGTGCAGCCTCCCTGGCTTTTTTCAATGATCCAAACCTCGACGGCCAGTTTACAATGCCGGCGATGATGGGCCAGATTCTTCCCCTGGGCCTAGCTGGCCTGCTCTTAGCTGGAATGTTCGCCGCCTTCATGTCAACCCACGACAGTTACTTGCTGGCCTGGAGCGGGGTCATCGTTCGAGACATTGTCTCACCTATTCGTGCCATGCTAGCGGGCAATCGACAACAAATGCAAAAGGACAAGCCCTTGGATGGTCTCTCCAGCACACAGGAGATCTTCTGGACCCGGATCATCGTGCTCATTCTAGCGGTTTTCCTGGCCCTATTCGGCATGCTTTATCGGCTTCCTGAGACCGCCTTCAAGTTCATGTACATCACCGGTAGCCTCTATCTCTCGGGAGCGGTTGGTACCGTGGCACTAGGTCTTTACTGGAAGCGGGCCAATACTGTAGGCGCCTACTGCGCCCTGATCCTAGGAGCTTTGGCGCCTATCAACTTCCTGGTCATGAGCCAATTGCCCGAACAGATCCCTCGTTTCCTGCGTCCGCTAGTGGAAAGTTCCAACCTGCCGGCACTGTTAAGCTTGGTTCTGGGGGGCGCGGGCATGATCATCGGGGCTTTGCTCACTCAGAAATCGCATCCACCACGTCGGCTCAATTTTAGCGACATGGAGTGAATCCCAATGCAAGTATCGACTTGGAAAGCCACTTGGCAAACCGTTTTCTGGGTAGGCAGCGTTTTCTTTTACCTAACTGTGATCATGATCACCCTCAAAGGACTTGGCGATGTAGCTGGGAGGATCCGAGGAATGCTCTCCCGGCGTGACATCCAAAAAGCAAAAAAACGTACTAAAACCCAAAATCCGAAGCAAAAGGCACCCGACAAATCGGCTTCTGATTCTTGAAATAGGGATCCTATCTTCCTAGACATTTGACCTTCTTCTCACTAATCTCCTTGATCCACTCCCCCTTTAAAGGCTACACTCGTCTTCTATTTTCTGCGTTGGCCATCATCAGTGAGCCCTGATTTTCGAGGAAGGATATTATGACGGGAGCCGATCTCCTGGTGAAAATTCTCAAGATTGAAGGCATTCGTCAGGTTTTTTGCTATCCGTTCACTCCGTTAATCGAAGCCATGGCTCGAGCAGGTTTAAGGGTCATCACTTCGCGACAGGAGCGCGTGGCTGGAAACATGGCAGACGGCGTATCCCGCTCGACCAATGGCCGGCAGATTGGGACCTTTACGGTACAGGCCTTGGCAGGCTCGGAAAATGCGTTCGCCGGCATAGCACACTCGTATACAGACTCCACACCGGTTTTATTCCTACCTGGACACCCCGGCATGAGCTATCTGGGTAATCCACCCACCTTCGACAGTACCGACAATTACCGGGCCACCACCAAAATGGGTCGCAAGATTCCTTCTGTGACCCAGATACCTGGTGTCTTACGCCAAGCCTTCACCGCACTTCGCTCCGGCAGACCTCAGCCCGTTATGCTCGAGCTTCCTGCAAACGTTTGTTCTGAAGAAGTGAGTCAAGAACTGGATTATCAACCCGTTCCCAGATTGAGGCAAGCGGCCGATCCAGGCGCAGTGCAGGAGATTTCCGAAAGACTACTCGCGGCCAAATCCCCTCTCATCTGGGCCGGTCACGGAGTCCTTTACGCGGAGGCGACTCAAGAGCTGATTGAGCTGGCCGAGCTTCTCGGTGCTCCCGTCATGACCACTCTTCAGGGGAAGAGCGCCTTTCCAGAACACCACCCACTTTCGGCTGGGGTTGGGGCCTTCGTCTCAACCGGCATGGTGACCCACTACCTTCAGGAATCCGACCTCATTCTGGCCGTGGGCTCCAGCGTCAGTCGGGCACCCTTCACGCCTCGCATTCCAATTGGAAAAACTCTCATCCATGCCACCATCGATCCGGTGGACATCAACAAAGAGCATCCCTCGTCCGTTGCTGTGGTGGCCGATGCAAAGTTATTTCTGGCCCAGCTTACCGAAGACCTGCGCAGCCTGGTTGGACCTCGGCAAAAAGCCATGCGAGCCCAAACAGCTAAAACCATCTCTTCCCTTCGCCGAAAATGGTTGGCTGAATTTGAGCCCCTCTTCGCCGATAAATCCCAACCCGTCAATGGTTACCGAATGTTTCGGGAGCTTTGGTCTGTCATCGATCCGGATGCCACCATGCTCACCCATGAATCCGGCGCCTCTCGGGACATCCAGTGCGTCTTCTACCAAAGCACGATTCCCCGTAGCTACCTGGGGTGGGGGCAATCCTCCCAACTCGGCTTTTCCCTAGGGCTGGCCATGGGAGCTAAGCTTGCCAACCCTTCCAAGCTGGTGGTCAACGTCATGGGCGATGGGGCGATCGGCATGACCGGCATGGATCTAGAGACCGCCGTGCGGGAAAACATCCCTATCCTTACCGTCGTCAAGCATGACTCCATCTTCAGCTCCTACGATCGCTACATCCCTGAGGCCATTAACTGCTACCAAACCTCCACTCAAAGGGGCGATTACGCCGCTGTGGCAGCCGCCTTAGGCTGTTATTCCGAAAAGGTTGAGACAGTGTCGGAGCTGAGTCCGGCTCTTAAGCGAGGCATCCGTGCCACTCAGGAGGGTAGGCCCGCCCTCATCGACGTGATCACCGCCGAGACGCGAAAATTGTCCCGTCCACCCGAGTAAGATCGCTACGAACACGCGTTCGTGTCGTTGAAGATCGTCTCCATCTTCAAAACGCCCAAGGATCGCGACCTCGAGAACCCCTTCTTTGTATTTAGGCTGAGGTCGGGAAAGTGGCCAGCTCTTTCAGATTAGTCTCGACCGTATCGGATCATTCCAGGGCTCGCTTTGGGTTAGCCTGAAACGCGAGCAACGGATTCGGATGAACCAGGGTTCCCTTGCTTGCTCTTCGGGCTAATGTGACCGGCAAAAGCCCTCTTATTGGCCAGTTTCAAATCAGCAATGCGAAACCACCCTCATGAAACTCAAATCTGGAACAAGGGAGAATACCTACCGTATGTCCAAAATAACACACTTAGTCACGAGCTTTTCGTTCTGCCTCCTGCTTCCTCAACTCGACTCGCCGGATCTTTCCACTGATGGTCTTGGGCAGTTCGTCGACGAAATCGATCACCCGAGGGTATTTGTAAGGAGCGGTCACCGATTTGACATGCTCTTGAAGCTCTTGCACTAGTTTTCGCGACGGCCGAAAACCCGGGGTTAAACAGACAAAGGCTTTAACCACCCGACTACGCATCTCATCCGGTACATCGATGACAGCGGCTTCGGCCACCGCCGAATGCTCCAATAGGGCACTCTCCACTTCGAAGGGGCCAATGCGATAGCCAGAACTGATGATCACGTCGTCCGCCCGACCCACGAACCAGAAATATCCATCTTCATCCATGCTAGCCCGGTCTCCCGATATGTACCAATCTCCACGATAGCACCTGGACGTAGCCTCCGGATCCTTCCAGTACTCCTGGAACAGACCTACCGGGCGGTCCGGCCTGACCCGCAGTCCAAGGTCTCCCTCCTCCCCTGGCGGCAGAACATGGCCATCTTCATTCACCACCGCCACGCTAAATCCTGGAGCTGCTCTACCCATTGACCCTGGCCGAACCTCGATGGCCTGAAATGTCCCCACGGTCAGTACGGTCTCCGTCTGTCCATAACCCTCATAGACCGTCAGCCCTGTCCCCTCTCTCCAAGTCTCAATGATTTCGGGATTGAGTGGTTCACCCGCCCCTACACAGTGGCGCAGAGAAAAGCGATACTTTCTCAAGTCTTCCAGGATCAGCATCCGATAGACAGTGGGTGGGGCAAAGAAGGTAGTAATTGGATAACGGTCCAGCACCTGCAGGCTGCGAAGTGGGTCAAACTTGCCCCGTCCGTCGTGAATTAACAGAGCAGCTCCCATGTTCCAGGGGGCATACACATTTGTCCACGCCGCCTGAGCCCACCCAGTATCAGATATGGTCCAGTGAAGATCATCCGGAGTCAGATCAAGCCAAAACTTGCCAGTGATGATATGCCCGATGGGATAGCTCGCATGAGTGTTCAAGACCATCTTGGGCAGCCCAGTGGTACCTGAAGTGAAGTAAATCATACAGGGCTCATGACTACCGGTCACTCGAGCTGAAAATTTCGAAGATGCCCTTTGCATCAAATCCTCATAATTCAGCCAATCTCCACGCTCCTCTCCCACCACGACTAGATGACGCAAAGCGGGACAGTCCGCCCTGACAGACAGGACCTTATTAGCATCCTGGACATCTGTGACGGCCACTACTGCATCGGCACTCGCGAGGCGATAGTGAAGATCCTTGGTCGTTAACATGGTGGTGCCAGGTACCGACACTGCCCTAGCTTTCATGGTGGCTAGTATGATTTCCCACCACTCGACAACGCGAGGTAGCATGACAAAAATAGACTCTCCCGGTTTGACCCCGAGCCCTTCGAGCACGTTGGCCAAACGATCAGACCGCTCTTGAAAATCACGAAAAGTAATACTCCGCTCGGTCCCATCATGCCCAACCCACAGCATGGCAATTTTTTTTGGATCCTGGGCCCATTTTCCAATGACCTCGACAGCAAAGTTGAACCTCTCGGGGACCGTAAGCTTGAAGCTCCGGCAAGTGGCCTCATAATCAGTCATATTGCGTGCTAACACTGCGCCTACTCCTTTTGTTTGTCCCTTGGATTCTCTTTTTCCTGGCTGTAAATTATTTCCATCCTCCGCAAATGTCTGATTTTCTTATCAGAGTGGCCGAGTTCTCTGAGAATGGCAATACTCTGCTCTCCCAAACGGGGCGGTGATTGCTGCGCCTCCTCAGCCATTGCTGAGAATTTCATCGGAAGCGCCACTTGGCGGCAAACCCCACCATCCTCGGTCGACAGATCGCTAAATAGGCGGCGATACAGAAATTGCGGATCCTTAACCAGTTCTTCTAATTCACGCACCCCACCACAGGGCACATCTGCTGCCGTAAGCAGCCGCTCCCATTCATCCCGTGGTTTAGTCGATAAAATATCCCGCAATCGTCCCCGGATCTCTTTCTCACGTTCGATCCGTTCGGCCGTACTCAATCCCCGAAGGTCAGAAAGGCCGAAAACGCCGCAAAGACGATTCCAGAAGTACGGCTCATAGACAATTCCCAGGGTCAGGAATTTCCCATCTGCTGTTCGGAATACGTCATAATGGGGCAGGTGGGTCAACGTCGGAGACTCCGGGAGAACACCTTCAGCGGAAAATCGAGCTAGCTCAGGCGACAACCAAGAGACTACACTGTCGGTCATCGAGAGGTCGATGTATTGACCCTGGCCGGTCAATTCTCTCCCTCGCAGAGCTGCGAGCACTGCGACTGCCGCAAACAGACCACTGGCCAAATCAGACAAAAGCACTGGAGGGATGCTGGGAAGACCATCGACCTTCACGGACAGACTCAGCAAGCCTCCAATAGCCAGATAATTGATGTCGTGTCCAGATCGATTCTTATAGGGACCGTCCTGTCCAAACCCAGAGATAGAACAGTAGATCAGACGCGGGTTGATGCGCGACAGAGTCTCATAATCACCCCCCAGACGAGTGGTAACATCTGGGCGAAAGCTTTCTAAAAGGATATCCGAGCGCTCGGCCAAAGCATGTAAGACCGCTTGTCCCTCAGCTGTCTTCAAATTAACGACGATGCTTTTCTTGCCTCGATTAACACTGGCGAACATCGGATAAAATTCCCGCAAAGGATCTCCCCCAGGAGGTTCCAGTTTGATTACCTCACCTCCCAGATCTGCCAGAATCATGGAACAGTACGGGCCCGGAAGCTGTCCGCTAAGATCGAGTATTCGCAACCCTTGTAGTGGCTTCACCTCATCCTTTCGCCATCATGCTAATGCCCTGTGCCCTGTTGCACAATAGGTTAACCGAGCCTGTTCCTATTCTTAAATCGTGCTTGTTGAACTAGATCGGTTGGAGTACGGCTCTCTTTGCCGAGCTTCCACACCCTGATCCCGTAAGAAAAGCTGTTGAGATTTTCAAGAGAGGCGTTTAAGGTATGGTATTAGATCATGGACACTTTGCAACACGCTCGAGAACTCGTCTCCTTCGAGTCGACCAGTCCACTCTCCAATCTCGCCGTGAGCGATTACGTGGAGAATTCCTTACAAAGCCTGGATTTCGCTACCGAGCGAATCGATTTCCTCGATCACAATGGAGTGAACAAGATCAATATCGTAGGCAAGAAGGGAAAAGGCAGCGGCGGAGTCGCTTACTTCGGACACAACGATGTTGTTCCCGCCGAAGCCTGGTTCAGCCAGGAGCATGGCCCTTTCGATCCTGTGGTCAAAGACGGGAAACTGTATGGTCGAGGCAGTTGCGATATGAAGGGTTCGATCGCCTGCATGCTCTCAGCAGCCGGACAGTTCTCGTCCTCCCAACTAAGGAATCCTATCTATTTGACCTGTACAGCAGACGAGGAAATTGGCTACGGTGGAGCTCGGCAGGTAGCTACCCGATCGCAGTTTTTCCAGGAGATGGTCGCAGGAAAAAGCCACTCGATTATCGGAGAGCCGACCATGCTCGAGGTAGTTTATGCTCATAAGGGAACTTATGGATTCACAGCTATCTCACATGGGCGAGCGGCTCATTCAAGCACGCGGAAGGGCATCAACGCCAATCTCGCGATGATCCCCTTTCTGGTCGAGATGAAAAAAATCCATGATGAGACCGAAGCGGACTCTGCTTGGCACAATCATCATTTCGATCCACCCACTATTAGTTGGAACATTGGAATCAACGATTCCACCAAGGTGGTAAACATTACGCCTCCCAAGAGCATCTGTACTGTCTACTTTCGTCCCATGCCTGGCCAGGATGCAGACTCATTGATAGACCGGGCACAACAGGCGGCCGAAAAAAACGGCATCGAGTTCAAAAGAGGCTGGAGTGCTCCACCTTTGTACATGGACCCAGACTGCGAGTTTGTCCGAGAAACGCTGCAGCTGGCAAGAAAGGAGCACCCCAAAACCGTTTCCTATGGAACCGACGGAGCGGTGTTCAGGGATCTGAGCAAGCGGATCGTGTTTGGCCCAGGTGACATCGCCCAGGCACACACTAGCGACGAGTGGATCACACTTGATCAGCTGGAACGAGGAACTCAAATGTTTAGCCAAATAATTGCCCACTGGTGCCTCTAATTCGCATATACAACTTCAGCTTCATCCAGTTGTAAGCGAAGTCTAGGGTCTCAAGATCGGAATGAAAAAGCCGGGGATCATCGAGCTCATGGGTCATCCGAAAAAGGGACCGCGCTGAGAAGGGGATGGAATCGCCTAGCACTTCCTCTATAGACACGGTTCCATAACGCTCAGTATGAGCCCTGCTGGCCACCTCAACTCTTGTGAAACCAACCTGGTGTGGGAGCTGTTCTACCCCAGAAAGCCACCTGCAGTTTAGATCCCGGATTCAAGCAGCCGACACAGCACTCGCCCACCATAAAGGAAAAGCTTCAGTGTCGTCTCAAATCATCCCTGTGAAGATTTAGTTTAAATCTGCCGTGCCGCTCCGCTTCGAATCTCCGTCCCAGAGTTCGTCCCGGGGGACAACTCTAGCTAGGCGTCTCTCCGGCACACGGTGCAACTCGCTTATGGCTGCTTCCTTCCGGACCTGACCAGGTTCACTGGCTCACCGTTGCAGAGGACCCAACCTTCAACATTGCCTTCCAGAATGAGCTCATCTGGTGCGAAGAACCCTCGGCGAAGCCTTCAGTCCCGCTCGAGCGGATTGCGGGTCATCCCGACACTCGGGAATCAGGGAACCGCTAACGCCCCACCTAGCACGGCGGTTCCATGATAGGAAATTTTTATCTATTTTACCATTCACGAAACGCTGTGAACTCTATCCAGTCTGGACGTCACTCCCTGACTCCGATACCATGCACGAGAACGGTTATCAGGAGGAGTAGTATGGAGGTCAATCGACGTGAGTTCTTTGAGCACTCAGTTCTAGGTACTGGCACCGCGTTGGCCCAAACGTCCGGTTTGGTATCTGCTAAGAGCCGTCCCAGACAGAAAGACAACCCCTTGCAGTTGAAACCCCTATCAGGTGCTCACGCAACCTTGAACCCTTGGCGATTACAACCGGTGGACCTACGGCGCTTTATCCGTCTGGGTGTTGAGCACATTTACCAAGGAACCCTCAACCGGCGGCAGGGCTGCTTACCTTTTTTCCGTTTCAATCTCACCAACCCTCCAACCTGGTCCCGCCATGAATATTGGGCGGTAGTACATGTAGCCGGACGTTTTCTGGATGCCTTGGCGGTGAGTTCTTCTGTCCTCTCGTTTAAGCAGGATCCGAAGACGGATCAGGCCCTTCGCCAGTTCTTACACACTTCCCTGGATAACCCCACAGGGCTGGCTCTCGATTATCGGTCGGGTGTCAAATCAGATCGGCAAGAAGCAAACATGCATCATTGCCGTGAGGTTCTCCTCGGGCTGGTGGGCTTGATGCAGTGGAAAGGTTGCGAGACCTCCGCAAAACTGGCCCGGCAGTTTGTGCGTACCCTTCATCGAGTCACGCGAGACACCGGCTCCTTCCCGGCTCATGTTTGGAATTCAGATGGCTGGGGTACCTTCGACTCGACTTTCCTGAACTCTACCTCAGGTAGACTCGTCGGCGCTCTCGTCAAATACTACCGCGCTAGCAAAGACGAACTAGCGGTTGATTTGGCCAGACGCTTTGCAGATGTCAACATCGAGAAGACCTTTAGCGCAGAGGGTGAACTGAAGGAAGCGGCTGGAACTCACCTACACTCGACCGAGGGTACCATGACCTCCCTTCTTGCCCTGGGGGCCACGACGGGCGAGAAAAAATATCTAGAACTGGGCCGACGACTATACGAGGTGGGCCTGCGCAAGTGGCGAACCTCTTATGGATGGGCGAGAGAATCTCGCAACCTGGGGGGCAGTAACCGGGGCGAAGCCAACAATACGGGAGACTTCATTGAGGCCGCCCTGATCATGGGCCAAAACGGATATCCCGAATACTTTCGCCATGCGGAAAGATTTATTCGCAATGGTCTGCTGGCCAGCCAGATTATTGCCACCGATTGGATTATCGAGACTGAAGCCATTGACGCCGGTGATTACGTATACAGCGACGTTCGCAGACGGGCACGCGGAGGATTTTCCTTTACCACACCGAGCGGTTATCACTCTTACAACACCGATTTGACGGGTGGTTCACTGCAGAGCCTATGCGAATCCTACCACGCAATTGTTTCCGATGACGGCCAAGCTTGCTATGTCAATATGTTGCTGAGCGTCGACTCGCCTTGGCTAAGGCTTCAATCCAATCTCCCCGAAGCCGGGGAGCTGCGTATTGACCTCCGACGGTCCTGTACCCTGTTCGTTCGCATCCCGGAGTGGGTGAACCGGCAAAGTGTTCGGTTGGAAATCAACGGCAATACTCAACCACCACGATGGCGAGAAGGTGAACTGGCGATCGGCGATCTTCCTGCCCAGTCTGCTATTCTGGTCACTTTTGAGCAGGCCCAGCGATCCACCCAGGAGAAAGCTCCCGGTTACTCAAACCCATTTGAGCTCGAATGGCTTGGCGATACGATCACAACAATGCGCCCTTCACAGGGACTCATTGTACTCTACTAACCCCCGCTTCTAGGTAGTCTAAGACTCCTCGTGGGCGTTCCCAGAACAAACCATGTTCCTTTTTCTCCCAACCTTTATCTCCTGACCCAGTGCTCGAACAAAGGTTTCACCTCGGCCGGCAGTCGTTCATACACCTCAACTGGAACGGGCGGAACCTCATTTTCTCTGAGCCCGGTCTCTCGCTGAAGACGCAAACGTTCCTGTGAACCCGGCAACAAGACATTGAGGTTAAGCCACCATGGCGCATAGCGGATCGCCAACCCTACCCTCGGCTGATCACTACGGTTGGGAGCTGTAGCATGCCACAGCCGACTGTCCATGACTAGGATCGTCCCGGGTGAGCCGGTGATCTGTATCTCACCAGGATAGGCTTCAAACTTTGCAATACCGTTCTCCCCGGTGGGATTGTCCCTTCTCCAGTGGCTGCCGGGAACGATCAGAGTACCGCCATTTTCAGAGGTAAAGGACGTCAACATCCATATGCTGGTCATGTGCATAACTGCATCTGGATAAGGAGCCGCTATATGCCCAGCCATCAACTGGTTAAACGGCCAGTCTGCGTGCCAATGTCCCCGTCTATTGCCTGGATAGTTAACGATGCAAGAAGTAAAAGAGACCCGTAGATGTTGGCCCAGGAGAAGCGTACATAGGTCGAGCAGTCTAGAGTGAACTAGGTAGGGGGCAAATGACTGCTCGTAATTGATGAGACCAGACACCAAGTCAATATTTTCCGGTGTATTGGGTCGCCTGTGCTCTCTCACTGAGACCATAATGGTATCTCGAATCGTCTCCACCCTCCCTGCAGGAATAATCCCCTCGATCAGACACCATCCGTCGAGCTCAAGACGTCTCTTCTTTTCTTCAAGATCTACCATAACACCTTCCCCAATAAATACTTATATGGCTAATTCATCAGCTGTCGATCCACACTCTAGATTTTATTCGAGTAGGATCACCGGAGCACTGGACGCGGATACCGGCATGAAGATAAAACGGTTGGCTCAGACGTCGATTAAGCTCAATCAGAGCCTATAACGGTAGATCTTAAGACACTCTTGTCAACCCCGTCTCAGATACGGCTAATTCAGGACCGCCTGGTAAATCCTCTCTGCCTCTTTCGCTCTTACGGGGACGGGACTAGGGTCCAAGAGACGCCGCACAGTCATCGCGATCTCCACCATTCGTGGAATGTCGCTCGCGCTTAAGCCAGCGTTGGCAAGGCACCCATGGGGGGTCCATTTTCGCCGCAGATCCTCTATCCAATCAGCGGCCATACCCGCCCCTTCTTCACGACTCCTATTTCTCAAGTCCAGGCCCGCCACTCCGGCCACATAGTAGTATTTGTCCGCCACCGCTGGCAGATTATGCCTCATCACTCCGGGGAGAACCAATCCCACGGCTGTCCCATGGGGGACGGGCTTGCCCTTCTCAAAGGACACCTTCTCAATTCCGTACCCCAAGGCATGCGCTGCCCCGGTGTTGATCGGACTGAGCAGCAAACCCGCTAGAAGACTGCAGCGTGCCATATGGTAGCGCGCCTCCGGGTCCTGGTGCCCTTGCTCGATCGCCCGCACGATGTGAGCACAGCCAGACCGGAGCGACTCTCGCGCAACCGCATCCCCGAAAGCATTACTTTTCTGGGAAACGGTACATTCCAAAGCATGGCCTAATGCATCCAGACCAGTGATAGCGGTCAGCACCGACGGCAGATCCCGACTGAGTCGAGGGTCTACCAGGGCCAACTTAGGTCTGAGGTACTCACTGAAGACCCCTCGCTTCCCACTTGCGTCAGCCACTATCGCTCCCCAGCTGGCCTCGCTGCCCGTGCCGGCTGTGGTGGGTATAGCGATCATGGGCCAGTTTGCTGGTCTCGATATCTGGTCAAATCCAAAGAGGCATGCAACTGATTTCCCTACGGTTGCGACACATATCGCGGCCTTGACCGTATCGATGGTGCTGCCTCCACCCAGGGCGATGATCCCATCGCATTTGACTTTTTCAATCACCCTAGCACAGCGATCTACGCTCTCCACCGAGGGATTCGGGGTCACATCGCGATACGTCCCCACCACTCCAATGCCTTCCTTCTCTAGAAGCTGCAGAACCCACGCCTCCAGAGCTCCGATCTGGGGATCTCGCACCAGGAAGACCCGCCCCACCCCCAGACGACGGCATTCCTCGCCAAGCGTATCTAGTGCCCCTTCTCCGAAGACCAGACGACGGTGTCGAAATTCAAACAATTCAGCAATTTCATCCCTCCTTTGCTCCCCCGAAAAGCCCTCCACGGCCTCCAGAAGTTCCTCATTGATCTGCAAGCCAATCATATCGGTTTCCCTGGGATCATTCCCCACAATACCTACCGGATCAGCAATACTGGTAACGTGGTGATCCTGGCCAGGTTCCCAATTCCAAAGCGATCACGGCCATTTCACCGTCTTCGGCTTGGATACATGCGGTGCCCTGGACATTCGCGGGGTCGGCGCTGGAGAGGGTCGCCAGCTTCATGAGCTCAATGTCCGCCCGGAGGACTCGCTCCGCCGCCGCAAACACCTTCGTGGCCAACAATCCGGGCCAACTCCGTTACCTCCCGTTCTTTCGAGCCAAATCATTCCGGTTCGCAACGACTTTTACCGCCCCTGGCGGCAGACAGGAGGGACGAAACGAATCGGGAAGCAGCCAATGGCTCCACAAAAACATTCGCAGCTGACTTTCCATCGACCAGACTCGAAACTTGAGATTTCAGTTTTCCAACTTATCTTCTCACAGCTACGGTTTTCGCGCTTCGGATCTCCGCAGCCTGGTGCTTGATTTCTCCGAAGGACGATTCATTCTAATCGCGATCCTGAGAAGAGTGTTTCAGTTTTTCAATCTCCCTCTTCAGCTCTCCATTCTTTTTCACCAGTCCATAGATATAAAGAAAAAGCACGGTCCAAAAAATAAAGTGCGCCGCGAAAAGATAAGGCAAGTTATTCATTCATACCTTCTTCCTGAACCGCAATGTGGCGATTTCGTCCCGCATTCTTTCCAGAGCCATTCTTTGGCCAAGCAGCAACAGATACAGAAAGGTACAGCTAACCAGACACACAATCAGGGTCACCATCATCTTGGGAGAAATTCCCCCACCCCGCCCGCCAAAAACGACCGGAGAAATTCCACGCATAACCCGAGCGGAGACATAGACAAAAGGCAAAACCATAAAGGCAATAATCCCAAAAACTGCACTGAATCTAGCCGCTTTTAGGTCCGTTCCCGCTGCCGATCGTATGATAAGATAGGCGATGTAGAAGACCCAAAGGAGAAAAGTGGTCATAAGCTGGGGATCCCAGGTCCACCATGTATTCCAAACCGGCTTGGCCCAGATACTCCCAGTAATCATCGTAAGGGTTAAGAAAATTACCCCGATCTCCGCAGAGGAATAGGCCAGGATATCCCAAGACCGGCTCTCTCGTCGCAGATACTGGATGCTGGCGATAAATACCAGCACGAAGGCGAGCGTCGCCACCCAGACCGAACCCATATGGAAGTAAAAAATCCTTTGAATGTGACCCATGACCTTCTCAGTGGGAGCGTAATAAAAAGCTGTATACAGTGAACCATTGATCCCCACAAAGGTAAGCACCAGCAGAAGTTTGATCATATTCCCAGAACCAGTCATTTGAATTAGTTCTGTACTTCGAAGATGGCTTCGATCTCCACGGCTACGTTTCGGGGGAGAGATCCCACACCTACGGCGCTTCGGGCTCCCTTACCTGCCTCACCGAACACCTCAACCATCAAATCGCTGAATCCGTTGATCACTTCGGGCTGTTGAGTGAATCCGGGCACAGCATTGATCATTCCAACCGTCTTGATCATACGGACCACCCGGTTGAGACTACCAAGAGTTTCGCGCACCGTACTCAGAACACCCAACCCAATCCGATAAGCTGCCTCCTTTCCCTGTTCCATACTTAACTCTGTTCCCACCTGTCCTTGAATCAGTGTGCCATCGACGCGCAACGAAACGTGACCTGAAACGTAGAGCACGTTACCCAAGAGCACTGCAGGCTGATAAGTAGCCACTGGTTGGGACAGTTTCGGAAGCTTAAGGGCGAGACTTCGAACGCGGTCTTCCGCTAGCATGGATTCCTCCTATTGCCTAATTCTCTTCCACCGAGCAGTGGATTACAAGTCCTAAACGCCAAAGTTCAATTTGCTACTAAACCTTAACAAACGCAATATATTCTTCGGACTTTTGGCCACTGTGAAACGTGCAAGCTTACGAAATATCAAGCTTTGGAGCAGGCCAAAAGCGGGCGAGCCAATTCAGTGCTCAGTGAATAGTTCGCGTCTTCCACACCAAATGTGGTCAAATTGTTGTTCGGGCTGAGAATCAGTCACCTAGCGTTCTGAGATGGCGAATCTTCTACCCTTTGAACTGAAGGAGTGAGTCAGAGATCTAGGGATGAGTTGGAGCGAAGGTCGGCTAAGAGTCCTCCAGCATCGACCTACTTTCGGCCTCCACAGCTTTGAACCCAGCTGATAGCGTTTCCCCTGCGCCCAAGTTCTGCACCTGCCTGTACACACCACAAGACAAGAGAAGAGTAAACTGACCATTCATTGTTGTACAATCGGTGACCTAAGCTCTTGTTGCCCACTACCCTATCAGCTTTGCCAAAACCTGGAGCATAGAAATTGCCTAAAATGCGAATGCCTCGAAGTAAAGGATGTTGTACAATTCATAGCTCATAGTCAGAGGTGCACCATCACAGAAGAATACAAGAACCATCTGTAATGATCGTCAATTCGTCTGAAGGAAACTGAACCTTTTCTCCAGAAACAGAATCCCTTTAGGAGAATACGATGAAAATCCGGGTTGACCCTCGTGCATCAACCCTCCTCTCGAACTATAGGCCAAAACTCCTTGAGTACTTTCTGCGATAGTTTCCGATCCAGGCTCTCTCTATCTTGTCTGGTAATGGCCGTTTTTCTCAACTCGGCTGTTCTCGCATCTCTCTCGGATGAGCCGACCCTAATATTTCCCCAATTCGTAAACGGAAAAGTCAAAGGAGTTCAGAACAAGACCCGAATCATTTTGAGAAACAATAGCGATGAACAAGAGACGGGGGAGATCCGCTTTAAAGACCCTTATGGAACTCCCATTCTGGTCCCTGTTGTCAATGGAAGCGCAACAAGCACAATCAGTTACATCATAGCTCCCCGGGGAATCAAAGAGATCGAGACCGACGGAACAGGTTCACTCAAAACTGGCTCACTGGAAGTTCATTCAGACAGGAAAGTCGAGTCTGGGATTGAAGGCACGATCATCTTTGACATATTAGGGAATAAGGTCTCAGTTGACAATTCTCCCCTTCGAGGGAGTCATCAGATCTATGTTAGCCAAACAGGGGAAGAGAACACAGCCATAGCTGCCTACAATCCTCATCCAACTCTGCTAGCAACTTCGGAGATCCTTCTCCTTGATGATCAGGGAAATCTCCAGGCCACAGGTGTTCTGGAGCTTCAACCCCAAGAGCAATTCGCAGCATTTGTCGACCATAACCGACTCTTTGCAGACTTCTTCAACCAGGTTCAACAAAAATCGACCTCTCCAATTTCCGAGAGTGGTTTCAAAGGCACGATAGACATCAATGTAAGGAGTGATTCAATGCCTCGAGGAACTGAAAAGATAGCAGTGCTTGGACTTCTTCAAGAACGTAGCAGCAACGCCTTGATTGCGGTTTCAACCAGTCCCAACACCTCGGGAGTCGTCAGTCTTTGTAACTGCAGTGCAGAGATACAGTCGGAAGATACAGATGTGGTGATCATGAAATTTGGAGTCACCGGGGATTTCAAATTCCTTCAGGAGAACAACCAGAGCATCATAACCTTACTTGGGGACGATGAACCGATTGAGGAATTCCTTCCTAGGATCTACTTCTATATTGCTTCCTGTGCTCAGAGATTTGAAGTCCACGTGAACTACAGCTCTGGTCTGCCTAGCAAAGCCAATACCATCCAGTTGACTCTCTTTACCCCAGATAGGAGCTTTGAGACTCAGTGCAAAATGAAGTTTCGATAATCTAAGTGTTCAAATTCGGAAAAATGCTGATATTTGAAGTTGGACCTACCCGATGAGATGGAGGCGAAAAGAGGATTGCGAACGTCCCCTCGGGAAACCATACTGTGAAAGCCTAGAATGAGATGTTGGGAAGTTAGGAACTCCAGATGACCATCCGGTCCAGCAGCGTCTCCAAACTGACCATCGGATATCGCAGAAAACCGCGCTAAGGAGGTACGTGATGACTATGGATTGTTGCCGGCTGCTATCCGCTATGGGAGGACTTGTCCTCTTCTCCGCTCTTTCGTGCCGAGTGCCTCAGGTGGGCGAAGAACCGACCAGCCCGGTAGTTGGATCGAGGTCCCCCTCTGGGGCGGAGATGTCCATCTACACGCCTGAGCAGCACGATCGCTACTCGGGACACTTTCTCATCGAGGCTGCGAAGATCTACCAGGTTGGCTCCTTGAACGATCCCCCGGGCTGGGACCATATGATAACAAGGCTCGAAACGTGCACCGTGTGGAAGGTATGGTCCTAATCGATGTGAACGAGAGAGCCAACACGGGCACTTTCGAGACGCGGCTTCAGGTGCCGGAAGGAAATCTGGTCCTGAAGATGGAACGATTCCACGAGTTCGACCCCTGTCAAGATGGTGGACTGGCAGCCTTTATCTTCGAGCACGGAGACTCGGGTTGCGGTGACTCCAACTGGCCAAAATCCTTGCTCTACATAGCAGGATGGGGATACGGTAGTTCCAGACTTAATGGACAAATCCTCCACCAAGAATACCAGATACACTTCATGGTAACCCAGGGAATGCGGGATCGGACTTCACTCCAGATGGAGTACCCGTTGCTCAATAAAATGAGCGCCGCAGGTGAAGTCAACCCAGCAGCCCAGCAGCTGGACTTCTACATTCGCAGTCCCGAGATAGACGAGAGAAACAACCCTCCGCGCAAGGTCTTCCATCACTTCTTCGCCATGGAAGTGACCTGGAAATAGAGATTCGCCTTCCTTCTGCACGGTCTCTCCTGACTAGTTCGTTGTTAGCATCTATCCGGATGCTCCCTGAGGTCCCAGAGTTATGATCTAAAGTTGTGTATGAGAAACATCTGTAAGATTGAATACCCTGAACTGTCACGACCACCTATGAGTTTATCGATGAAGCAAGGATACGCCGTCAGGAACGACACTGTAGTTTCGATTCAAGAACTAGCTACAGCCAAACACTTTTTTAAATAAGTGCTCCGATAAGAAGCACAGAAGCTCTTGGCCAAAGCAGTACAAGCTAGCGTCTAAAACAGTCTCGAGGTGTTCTCTCAAGTGCACATGGCTGGATCGGTGAACCAGGTGTGTAGGAATCGTATTGGAACCTTCCAAACGGTTTAGCTGATCAACTCACTCATATAGACGAAAATGATCATCTAAACCCACAGGAGCGCTTGGAGAACCGCATCGCTAGCAGAGAAAACGAGAGGCTCGCAACTTGCGAAACGACGTCGTCACATGTAAACTCAACGTCGCTGACTGAAGATAAGTACTATGTTGATCGGTATGTGGAATTATGCAATCAAGGCGACCAACATTGAGCAAACCACTGAATTTTATGTCAAACGTATGGGCGCGAAGTTCCGCTTAAAAGGAGTTGTGTTTAGTTGCCAATATAACCTCATTGCCATGGGCGATACGCGCGTCCTTATATTCGACAGGGCCCCATACGAGAAGCACCTGAGGCTGGATCTTCCGCCGGGCTTCCTGCATGTCGTCTACGAGGTCGACAACCATAAAGAGCACGTGGCCCTCTTACGGGAAGCAGGGATCCGGTTTCTCATGGAACCTCAGGAGATCACAACCGCCCTTGGGCGCCGAAAAATCGCGTTTTTCGAGTCACCGGACGGAACCCGGACAGAGGTGATGCAGGTACTTGAAGACTGGGAGGGGAGAGCTACAGATATCGACAGGTCGACGCTTGATCACACCTGACATGAAACTATGCAAATCAACGGCATCCACCATGTTACCCTGCTCGTGCAGGACCGACACCGGGCTGCCTGGTTTTATGGCGAAGTGTTAGGCCTAGAGGAAAAGGTGCGGCCAAATTCCGATTTTCCAGGCCTGTTCTACTGGGCCGGCCAAGGCCAGGAGCTCCATCTAATCGTCTCTGCCCGACCACTGTCACATGAGGATCTCTGTTTCCACAAGGGAAGCGGGATTTAGATGACACTACCCCATGTTCACCGCCACGCAGCAGTGAGCGTATTGGACCTAGCCAGTTGCGAGGAGCGGCTACAGAAACATGGTGTCAGGATTCTATTCGGCGAGTCATGTCGGGATCCGGACGATGCGTTGACACAAAACATGATAGCCGGCTGGCGTGTCATGTACGGTGGCATTCCTCTTTTTTGTGAGGACCCGTTTGGAAATCTTCTAGAATTTGTCCCCTTGAATCGTAGCGCGTGAAGCCTTGCTTCATCTCGTTTCATCTGGAGAAGCACGTTGATAACCGTTACACTTCATAGCATGAGAACGATGAAACGTAGCATTGCTACGTAGATGCGAATCGCTGGCGAAACAGCTTACGCTGCTATTGAATACACTGAACAGAAGCTACTTCACGAGGTCCTTGCTGGATCGTTCTATCTCGGCCCAGGCTAACGACCACGCACTCTCTATCCCAGTGCCAAAGGCAATTAAACCCCATCGTTTAACATCCATCGGACAACTCCTATATGTCCCCAACAAGGAGATTTTAGGCTATTGTGAGATCAAAACTGTCCAGAGCTATGCCCATTGTTCAGCAAACCACTTGGTACACAGCACTTTGGAAGTGCAGAGGAGTTGGAGTTGAACGAAAGCAGACACACGGTCTGTGAGAGAGTGATGGTAAGCGGTCCTACATTATTGAGACGAAATTGCACGCCAGGTAGAATGCGAACCTACAACCTACGGATCCGAAGTAATCCCCTCTCCACCTCTCTTACTTCTTCAAATCCACACACACCAGTTCTTCTTGATTTCGGGCGTAGAGACGTCCGCCGGCTAGAGCCGGGTAGGCACGCACAGTCGGTTGCATCAGCTTGGTCTGAGCCAGAGGAGTAAATTTGTCCGGAGTGGCGGCAAGCAGGAACAACTCGCCATCCTCCCGCAAGATCAGGAGGTGGTCACCGATCAGTATCACTGTCCCTGCGCCAAAACGAGCCTCACCCCATTGCACTTTCCCGCTCTTTAGATCCACACTTCGAAAGCTGGGCCCGTACTCCTGGCGGCCATGAAACCCGTAGAGATGACCCTGCCGATAGACACTCGTCGCGTAGTGGTTCGAGAGAACACGATCACTTGACCACAACTTCTCTATCCGGTTTCCCTTGATCTGCAATAAGATGGCACCGGTTCCGTAGCTAGCCGACAGAAACACCAGATCGCCAATCACCAAGGGTGTGGCTGCGTTCACCGAAGCGCGAGTTCGGCTCCTCCAACCAAATCGAAGCCGAACCCTTCCAGTTTCCGGATCCGAGTCCACCAGACCATCCCGGGTAAAGAACAGGGCATGACGCCTATCCCCTATGGTAGCCACCGTGGGAGAAGAATAGCTCGCTTCATCATCAGTCGCTGTCCAGATTACTCGGCCAGTCTCCTTGTCCAATGCCACCAGCCCAGCTCCGTTTGTGCCTCCAACGTTAAGCAGAACTCGCCCTTGCTCGATGAGCGGTGAACAGGCGGCTCCGAAAAAGCCCTTTCGTACCCCGAATTTCTCCTGCGTGTCCAGATCCCAAATCTGCCGGCCAGTCTGAAGATCAAGGCAGTGCAACACCCCCTGGGCCCCGAAGGTGTAGACACGACCATCCGAGATGCACGGAGTCGCCCGAGGTCCCTCCTCGAAGCCAAAATCGTCCCGGTAGGTCGCTGGATAGGAGAAAGACCAGATTGTCCAACCATTCGCTGCGTTCAGACATTCTACAATCTCCTGATCTCCCGAACGGTGGAACAGGATGAGTTTTCCCCCAGCCACCACTGGACCAGCAAATCCCTCGCCGACCGGCTTGCGCCAAAGCGTCCGGGGACCGGACAAGGACCAGGAAAAGGCCAGGTCTCGTCCATGGTACATGCCGTCCCTTGTAGGCCCGAGAAACTGAGGCCAGTCGTTAGCTCTGAGACTGCTGATTAGCGCTACCCAGCAGGTCAGAGCACAGGAGAGCTGAATGGAAAGGAGTAAGGAGATTACCATACGGGGGACGGGCATTGTAGGAATCACTTACCCCATGGGCTAATACGAGTCTATTCCTCCCTGAATAGGGGATTAGCTCGGAGCCGCTTCAACTGACCTCGCTGCATTTTTTCCTTAAGGCGCCGGTTCTTCGAGGTCTGAGTCGGGCGGCTCCGCCTTCGCTGTGGGAGTTCCTGGAGAGCCTCTCCCAAAACCTCGGAAAAACGCTTCACCGCCGCCTTTCGATTGGCTAGCTGCGTCCGGTATTGTTGAGAGACCACCCTCAATATACCTTCCTTGCAGACACGAGTCGACAGCCTCCTGCGAATCTTCTCCTTCTGTTCCCTAAAAAGGCTCGGCGTGTTCTCAACATCAAAGGACAGGGTTACGCGGGTGCTAACCTTATCCACATTCTGGCCTCCAGGTCCGCTGCTGGGAGATGCCTGAAATTTCAGCTCCTGTTCGGGAATGTCAAGATCTTTCATGACCTCAATTATCGCCATGGCCATCGTATAGTCTCTCTTGCTAACAGCAAACTGTTCCGTCTTTTCAACCGGCGGTTTTGGCCTAGTCTGGACTCAAGGAGATCCAGGATTAGGCTCGGGTACCGGCCATTGTTTCGGATTTAAACCAAGCGCGCAAGCTTCCTCACAGATAAATGCCCAGGTCTTCGGATCTACTTCTATACCCTCAACTTCCCGTTTGCGCGCGCCTCGAAATTCCGGCTCCCCAGGGAGGAGAATTTCACTAAAACCAGCAGCCAATCGGCTCGACTTCACGTGTCGGATTAATGACTCTAATTCCCGGTAATAGGCCTCAAGATCGGTGAATATTTCGATGGTATGGACCGTCAGTAAAACACCGTTACTGACCATTTGGCGTTCTCCCGCGGCACATCCCTGCCCGCTCAATGCCCCACCCAGTACCTCCACCATAATGCTCAATCCATATCCCTTATGGCCGACACTTCCCCCCAGGGGGAGCATGGCTCCCGGTGGATCACCCTTGAATTTCTTTGGATCGATGGTAGGGTTTCCATCGGCATCGATAATCCATCCTTCGGGCACCCTTTCCCCGCGGTTAAGGGCCACCCGGATCTTTCCCTCCGCCACCATTGAAGTGGTCATATCTAAGAGGATAGGATCTGCCTGACGCCGGGGAGCGGAAAAAGCGATAGGGCTCGTGGTGAGTCGTCCGTCAATACCACCAAAGGGAGCGATTTGGTAGCCAAAGTGTCCCGCGTTGACAAAAATTTGACCGATCATTCCTGCCCGTGCCGCCATTAACGGATAAGCGCCTACCCTACCGATGTGACTAGTGTTGCGGAGTGTCACCGTTGCCAGGCCCTGCTTTCGGGCTTTATCCATGGCTACCTTGGTGGCAAAGCTCGCCCCGATCTGCCCAAGAGCTCCATGGGCATCGATCACGGCACTGCAAGAGCTCTCTCGCACTACTTCAGGTGTAGCGCGGGGCTGAAACCGGCCCTCTCGAATCGCCTGAGTGTATTCATAGAATCGGAGCACCCCGTGGGAATCGTGGCCGAAGAGATTGGACTCTACAAGGTGATCCACCACGGTACGGGCATCTGCCGAAGTGCAACCGGCTGCTTCAAAAAGCTGGCATCCGATCTTACGCAGAGTCTCAGCTTGAAATTTGGGCACATTAACTCCTTTCTCTAAACCGGCTATTTTAGTACCTTCTCAGATTCTGATAGAATCGAGAGCATCCAACGACCTTTTGGAACCCTGGAAGCAAACAGCCAAGAAGATGACGGCAAGCCATAAGCTTTCTGGAGGTTGGTACCGAAAATACGTCCTCCCGGGCGTGATTTTTCAATCAGTTCTAGTCAGCGGAGGCTATTTAACCGGCTGTTAAGTTGTCGAGTTTTCAGGAAAGTTTGGTCCTCCGGGAATCTGGTCAATTCTGGTTATCTTCCTTGGCTTCTCTGTGCTGCCTGCTCTGACCTTCGAGGTAGCCCAGATCTTTCGGGCGTACGATTACAAAACTGGATCAGCCAGCTCGTTTTTCGCCTCTGGACTCCCTTTGACATCTTGTGTGCGGCGATGATGATTCTGGTCCTGGGTGTTATGCGTGCCGCAACCGATAGTATCACCGAAGAGACGCTGGGGTGGCCGTGCTGGCTCGGTGCTTCCCTGGCTTTGGCCTCCGTATCGACACTGAATCTCTACGGAAAAAAAGCGATCACCCATTTCAAAACAGCCGGCACGGTTTTCCTCTACCTCGGATACCTTACCTTCTCCGGCACGGTAATCCTTTCCCAGTATGACAGTATCCAGACACTGTTGTCCACGAGCAATGGTCCCACCCTTCCTGATGGCCGCATACTCGCGGCTATATGAGCAGGAGTATTGTACGTTGGATATAATCTGGCTGGACTACCTACGACGCTCTTTGTGCTCGACCAACCAGACTCGTAGAAGACACGCGCTTCTGGCTGGTTTCCTGACGGGAGTACTAGCTGTCCTCCCTTTCACACTCACCTGGTTTAGTTTACTCGGATTCTACCCTGAGGTCCTAGACGCCCCTGTGCCTTGGATTCTGATATTGATGCTAACTGCGCCACCGACGTCCTCTATGGACTGGTGGTGATCTGGACCCTGATACCTGTACCGGCATAGTCCATGCCTTCATTGATCGCATTAACACTGCACTTCTAGCCATGCAAAAAGGCAGCCTCGAAGCCTCACGGAGCGCCACCATCGCAGGCGGTTTCTTCCTGCTTGCTGGCGGCCTGTCCCGAGTCGAAATCATTGATCTCATCGCCAAGGGATATACCGCCATGGCCTATGGGTTCCTTCTCCTCATGGCGATCCCCTTGATGACGGTGGGTCCCGTCAGAATACTCCGCCGATCCCCGCAACGTTAGGCTTACCCCTCCCTCTGCGACTTCTGAGGGTCAAAGTGTACTGGCTTACTAGGATTGATGGCCCGACCCAATATAGGCTGATTTCCACTATTACGTCCTCCCTTTTTCCAAAATTTGCCTTAAGATCCTCGCCCAGGTATTGTCTAAGAACACAAAACATTGGGAAAGAAACAAATCGAGAAAGGGATTCAACCCATGTTTCTAGCCGCTGTCTTGCAGCTTTCCTCGACTTCAGATCAAGAGGCAAACTGGCAAAGTTCTCGAAAACTTGCCGAGCGTGCAGCCGGCTACGGAGCCCAGTTGGTAGCGACTCCCGAAAACACCAATTATCTGGGCCCGCACGAGGAAAAGCTCCGCCTGGCTGAGACCCTGGATTGACCCACCTGCACACGGTTCTCTGCTCTGGCCAAACGGTTGGGGATTCACATCTTACTGGGCTCCTTCAACGAAAAGAGTGAGGAGAGAGATCGTTGCTATAACACCTCGGTGCTTTTTGATAGAAAGGGTGATCGCTTGGCTGTTTATCGAAAAATACATCTTTGAAGCCTGGAGACCGCTACGTCGTGGTTTCAACTGCTCTGAGATACCTTGGCCTTTCGATCTGCTTCGACTTGCGTTTTCCGGGCCTCTACCAAAAACTGACTGACCAGGGGGCACAAACCCTCACCGTGCCCTCCGCTTTCACCTTGACCACGGGCAAGGATCACTGGCACTCGCTGCTTCGGGCTCGGGCCATTGAGAACCGATATTACGTGCTGGCCCCGGCACAGTTCGGGAGACACGACGACGAAAGCCTTTGGGAAACCTACGGACATGCCATGATTGTAAACCCCTGGGGACACATCCTCTCCATGGCGGCCGATGGTCCCGGGATCGCCCTCGCCGAAGTCAATCTGGAAACCCTCGGACAGCTACGGCGGGCGATGCCCCTCGAGCCCCGACACAGACACTAGCCCGCCAAGAGGGGCTTTACTTTCTAGCCGCGTCTGCTTCCCTGCCTAAGAGCTCGTTGTCGACCATCAGCAGGCCAGTACCATCGTTGCCAACCAGCGTTAGACGGTCTACGAAATAATCCATCATGGCTTCTTCCTCAGCCTGCTCGTCAGCGAACCAGTTGAGGAGATTTACCGTGGCATAGTCTTTTTTATCGTGCGCCATCTCGAGAATTCGAGCAATATTTTGGGTCGTTGCCTGCTCGCTCCGCAGCGCACCTTCGAAAGCCTCGCGCAGCGAGGCAAACACAATAGCCGGCTCTTCCAGAGCTTGGAGGGTCACTTCGCCCTGCCGGCGCCCGACCACGTAGTCAAAAATTTTCATGGCATGATCTATCTCCTCCGCCTGCTGGAGGCGAAAGAAGTGCGCCCCTCCCTTAAAGTTGTTCAATTCACAATAGCCGCTGATACCTAGGTAGTAGTAGGCCGCCTGCCACTCGGTCCTAATCTGATTATTTAGCTCATTGAGCATTTGCTTAGACAACATATCAGTTGACTCCTTTCGACCCTATTGATAATAAACAGAAGTGAGCATCCAGCTCCAATCGATTCCGTCAGCATTTTCCCTCCAGTAGGTCCTTATCACTTCCACGACTTTCTCCACTCTTCTTGCTTTCTCTACAATTATTTAACTTCTCATTAGCCTTTGGCAAATAAAGCGTCTAGCTGGGTGACTCCCTGCAGAAATGCCATTGTGCCCACTCCTGCTGCACAAGACCTCTTTCAGCTGTCTTACCCGTGACAAGTGCACAGCCAAGCCTCTGTTCCGCTACTCTTTGAGATCACCCATGAAGATATCACGGATCTGATAATTCCTGCAGATCGTTAACATCTTCCGCTCATCTTCCGGCTATAGAGCGTTCCCAGGCTCACTCAGTGATCTCTGGCTCACCGTGTCCACCCTGTCGAGAATGATAGGACATCCTGCCAACGTGGGTAGTCCGATATACTTACCCCCCTTGACTAATCATAGACTCTATTGGTAGAGGCTTCAGCGATAATCCACTGTCCCTCCGGATTCCGATCCACGAATTGATGCATACGGCTGGTTGTCTGCTAGGATCGGAGAGGTGATAGAACTGGAGTTGGATTCTCTCTACGGAGGAATATCATCGTGCTCTCTGCTTACCCTTGTTGTTCCGGATAGCCACAGTGCGCAGGCAGATTGACCCAATTTCGACACTGCGTTGGAGTAGGATTACACCTTCAGTCATTACTTTCCCTTCCTACCCTCTCTTCTAGGATTCTGGCTGCTTGGGAAGGCGGCCAACAGCAAGACGGTCTTTCTCTGTGGGTCTCTTGTCTTGGTCATCTTTGCTCCACTGACGAGTTTAAGGAGAAATGTTCTGGAATTGGGTCGCTTTTCCCCCACCAGCTCTGGCCAGACCCGAGAGGATATTCATCCCTAGCTGATCAGCGACGATCTGTCCGGCTACCTTGGCTCCTGTGCAATCGATCTATCGGGCGGCGGTTGTGCCCTCCTTTTTTTTGCTGCTGCCTCTTGATATGGGTGGAGCCATGGCCTAGTAACGTTGCTGATGGAAATTGTCTTACTCTCCCATTTTACCGATCTACAATATAAGTAGCTCCCCGATTCGAAGTGGACGATGCGGTCGATGACTAGCCTTGGTGGGCTTCCTTAGTGGTCCATCTCGGAAACATAATGAAGTTTGCAGATAGGGATTGTAGGCGCGTGCGACATTGCTTGTCACCGGTTAGAGTAAAGCGAATACCGCACCTTGATCACAATAAGCGGTCAGGTCGTATCGACAAAACTCCCTGGAACGATCTTCACCCTCCCGTTCGGGCACAAGATGGCGCCAAGTCTCGTAGTTGAAGTTCCATCGACAGCTGCCAAAGTCGACGTAGTGGCCACCCGCAAGCGAGTTGAGATATCAAGATACCCCCGGAAACACTGCTATTTTTTTTCATTTTGACTTACGGCATCGTTTACAGTATGTTCCCCCCATGAAACCCGTATGGAATTCTTGGCCAACTCTGACCTTGGACAGATAACCAGCATGGATTCTTGCCGTTTACTGCTAGTTCGACAACATTTCCCGAACCGCGCAATAAAAGATATCCCTGAAACCATTCGTCAGGAGTTATCGCAGGCAAGGTTTTCCGAACGGCTGAGTCCGGGCGCCCGCGTTGCGATCGGAGTTGGGAGCCGGGGAATTGCCAACATCGCCACTATCGTTAAATCAATTGTTGCCTACTGGAAGCATCAAGGGATGAACCCGTTTATCTTTCCGGCCATGGGCAGCCACGGTGCAGCCACCGCCGAAGGTCAAGCTCAGGTTCTGGCCAAATATGGCATCTGCGAAGACACGGTTGCATGTCCCATAATCAGCTCTCTCGAGGTGGTCTCGCTTGGGCGGACTCCCGAGGGAATCGATACTTTTATGGACAAGATGGCCTACGAAAGCGACGGTTTAATGTTAGTGGGGCGTGTCAAATGGCATACAGATTTCGAGGGCACAATTGAGAGCGGGCTATTCAAAATGATGGCCATTGGCCTGGGCAAGTTGACCGGCGCTAAAACCTATCACACCCATGCATACAAGATGGGAATGGAGAAAGTCATTCTCAGCGTGGGTAGACAGGTGCTTAGCTCCAAAAAGGTCCTAGGTGGACTAGCCATTCTGGAGGGTGCTTGTCAGGAGACGGCTCAACTCACAGCCGTGTCCGCTGAGGAGATGGAACGACGTGAAGAAGAGCTACTGACTCTAGTAAAATCTTATCGTGGGCGTATTCCTGTCAAGGCGCTCGACATTTTAGTGGTCAACGAAATTGGGAAGAATATCAGCGGGGCCGGCATGGACACCAAAGTCATCAACCGCTCCGGCAACGGTGAACGGAATTCCTGGTCCTTTGCACCTACAATTGAGCGTATCTTCGTCCGCGATCTGAGCGATCTGAGCTGCAATAACGGGATCGGCGTCGGGTTGGCCGACATGGCTACGGACCGCTTGATCAACAAAATTGATTGGGAACCCACCTACATCAATTCCCTGACAGCTTCAGGTCTATATGCAAGTCAGGCACCGATGCACTTTCCTAGCGACCGAGAGTGTATGGAGAGACTGGTTGCGACCGTAGGCCGGTTGGACACTAGAAAAGTGACGATTGGCTGGATCGACAACACACTAAATCTGAGCCTACTAGCGCTTAGTGAAAACCTTCTACCTGAAATCCAGCAAAATCCCAACCTTGAAGTTTTGGGCGAACCACACGAGATTCAATTCGACCCAGCGGACAATCTACCCAATCTGTTGGGAACCACGGTTAATCAGTAGCTCACAGTTTCGTGATGCAGGGCCATGAGCACCGGTGAAGCCTGGGCGCAACTCGATTTAAGAGCCCTCACCCAACAAGAGCGAGTGACCAAAACCCTCCTCGACTCAGGCTTAAGCCTCAGAGAGACTGAGAAGAAAGCCATCCTGTTCGCCCAATCTTCGAAAGCCCTCATTGAGACAGGACTTCCGCACTCTGCCCCGGCAATAGCACTTTTCGCTCCTGGACGGATCGAAGTACTAGGGAAACACACCGACTACGCCGGTGGACAAAGTTTGGTCACCGCCGTGGAAAAAGGGTTTTGTCTGGTTGCCGTGTGCCGTCAGGACACTTCAGTCCGAGTGATCAGTGCGGAAAGCGGTGAACGGATTGAATGTGAGCTGAACCCGGAAATGATACCAACGCTGGGTCATTGGTCGAATTACCCGATGACGGTAGCTCGTCGCCTAGCGCGCAACTTCCCAACCAAGTTGCGTGGAGCAGATATTTCTTTTGCTAGTGATTTACCTTCGGCCGCCGGCCTGAGTAGTTCAAGTGCCATGATCGTAGTCGTCTTTCTGAGTCTGGCGATCGCCAATGAGCTCACCCGTCATCCAGAATACCAATACAACATACAGAGCCGTGAGGACTTAGCCGAATACCTCGGAACTGTAGAGAACGGTCAGAGCTTTCGATCCCTGGTGGGAGGTCGTGGTGTGGGTGCCTTCGGTGGAAGCGAGGATCATACCGCCATTCTCTCCAGCAAGGCAGGCATGATCAGCCAGTTCTCCTACAGTCCGGTGTGTTTAGAACGGGTGGTCCCCCTTCCAAAGGAATACACTTTTACCGTTTGCTTCAGCGGCGTCGTTGCTGAAAAGACCGGCAACGTCATGGCAAGATACAATCGTGCGTCCAACATGGCCTCGGCCATCGTCGAACTCTGGCAACGGGAAACTGGGCGTTGTGACCCCCACCTTCGTGCGGCCTTGGCATCGTCTCCTGAAGCTACTCACCAGATTCGCCGCCTCATTCTCCGATCTACCCACCATTCTTATGCTCCTTCCCAACTCCTGAATCGTTTCGAGCACTTTTTTACTGAGAACGAAGAGATCATTCCCGCCGTTCCCGATGATCTGAGTGGCTCTGCTTTGCAGCAATTTGGCCAGCTGGTGGACTGCTCCCAGGAACTAGGCGCCAGGCTGCTCGGTAACCAGGTACCGGAGACAATCCAGCTGGCCGCGAGCGCTCGACAGCTTGGTGCCGTGGCCGCGTCCGCCTTTGGGGCTGGTTTTGGGGGCAGTGTCTGGGCGTTGGTCACAACCGCCTCAGCCGATCAGTTCCTCGCTCGATGGGGAGAGCATTACCGGCTTCTCTTTCCCAACCGAGCCGAGAAAGCCACCTTCTTTACCACTCATGCCGGTCCCGGAACATTTCAGCTCACTGTTTGAACACCCTGGACCAGAAAGTTACAATGTACCCGACACATGAGGGGAAAAAGGTGAACAAAATATCGCCACATCTCTATTCACTGAAAGACACTTGTAACGTCTACCTGATCAAAGAAGGGGAACGCGCATTGTTGATCGATGCTGGGTCCGGCACCGTTCTGGAAGAGATCGAGGAGTTGGGTATCAGGAAAGTGGAGTGGGTTTTGCACACCCACCACCATCGTGATCAGTGTTGGGGTGATCCCAAATTAGTCGCTTCCGGCACCCGGGTGGGCGTTCCACAGCACGAGCGTCACCTCTTTGAAAAGGCCGAGCTATTCTGGCAGACCCGGCGCATTTACGACAACTATAATGACCGCAATACGTTCTTCGCCATTGGCAACGACATCCCCGTTACTGCCACCTTGGATGACTACGAAATCTTTGAGTGGCGAGGCTATCGGTTTTTTGTGCTTCCCGCCAAAGGACACACTCTTGGGTCGGTGGCTCTGGTAGTGGAAATAGACGAACGCCTAATAGTTTTCACGGGTGATTTAATCGCTCAGGGTGGACTCCTTTACCAGCTTCACGCGCTGGAATACACCTATGGAGACATGGTGGGAGCGCTGTTTACGCTTCAGTCAATCCAAGCCTTGCGAACCTGTCTCCAGGGTGAGGTCATCGCGGGCCAATCCTTCCCTCGCCAATCCCACAGCAACTCTCCTCTTCTACTTCCCTCTCACGGGGATCCCATCGACCATCCTCTGGGAGACATCCGGAAGCTCGGAAACCGGTTAATGGATCTGGTGGACCTCGGGCGAGGTCTCCGTATCGGTGGCCGGGATAGCATATCTGAAGCTCACTATTTGCCGATCTCAAAATTTGTCTCCCTTTCCGAGCACCTCCTCTGGGGAGGACCTTGGACCTGCTCGAACTTCTATGTACTTCTCTCCCGGTCCGGAAAGGCGATGTTCATCGACTACGGACATGCATATCTCCCTCACATGCACATTTTTTCCGATCACGATGGTTTGGAGACCATGCGTTTCGTCGAGCATCACCTCAACCAACTCCGCGACCAGTACGGCGTAAAATCGTTCGATCTCGCCGTGCCAACGCACATTCACGACGATCACACCTGTGGAATCCCGCACCTTCAGCGCTTCTATGGCACCCAGTGCTGGGCACTGCAGCAGGTTGGCCAACTCTTGGCCGATCCTGCTTCCTGGGCCTCGACACCTTGCCTATTTCCCAAACCGATCCATATCGATCGCTGGCTTGCAGATGGCGAATGCTTCCAGTGGCAGGAGTATTCCTTTGAGATTTTCCACGCTCCCGGACAGACCGAGTTTCACTCAATCCTGACCACCACCATAGATGGTCGCAAGACCGCTTTTACGGGCGACAATGTTTTTTTAGAGGAGGTTCTGTCAGGAGGGAAGATTAAGATCCAGCCCTTTCAAACCACGGTGCTGCGCAATAGCTTTCAACTGGACATGCACCGACGCTGTGGTGAGGTCATGAGAAAAATCTACCCCGAACTAATTTGCCCAGGTCATCGAGATGTGTTTTCGTGCGACAAGAGCACGATCGACTCCTACTGTGCATTTATCGCCCGAAAAGAACGGTCCTTCCGAAGCATCGTGGCCCAGCCGGCAGATCATTATATAGACCTGTTCTGGGCTAGATTGCTGCCCTATATAACCACTACTCAGGCAGCTGAAAAGATTACGTACAACTTGCTGCTGAGAAACAATTTCAATCGGAAGATCAGCTTTGAAGCTCGTCTGCTTCCGCTGAAAGGGTGGGGAATGAGTGAGAGTTTTGCTGAGGTGACCCTGGCGTCGGGCGAGCAAGGGGAAATCAAGCTATTGGCCCAAGCACCCACCGAAGCCCGAGTGCGACAGCTGTTGACAGCTGAGATTCGAATCGACGGCGTGAGCCAGGGTCCTGTTAGCGAGGCTTTGGTAACGGTAGTATGACTGACTCCCATTCAAAAGCGGTTCCCTCGCCCATGCGTTGAGGCTTTGGAAGAATTGACCATTCAAATATTTTCAGACTTCGACGGAACCATAACGGCTCAAGATTCCATCGTCTTCCTGACCGAGACATTTGGCGGAGGCTCCAGGCACCGAGAAGCAGTATTGAAAGCCTTTGAGCAATCGCTGCTGGACCCTTTCCAAGTGATTGAGAAAGAGCTAGCCACGGTGAAGATCTCCTGGACAGATGCTGTTCGGACCCTATCTGAAAATATTTCCATCGATCCTGAATTCCCCGATTTTGTGCGCTGGTGCCAGCGTCACCGATATCCTCTTTCCGTCGTCAGCTCCGGTGTCCGAAAGATTATTCGTCTGTTCATCGGACACCTGGACATTCCCTTCTACGGACATCCCGTCGACATTACCGAAAAAGGATGGGTGTACCGCAAGGATGAATCTGCAGACAAGGTTCGCCTTTTGCGCCAGGCAAGATCCGATGCAAAGGTGGTCTACATCGGAGACGGAATTTCGGACCTCGCGGTCATTGGCTTGACTGACTTTCTCTTTGCCAAGAGTCGTCTGGCCCAGCATTGCACACAAAAGGAGATTCCATACTTCCCGTTCGAGTCATTTGGCCAGATCCAGCAAAAGCTCGAAGAGCTGGTGCGAACATCCATTCGAGAAGGAGGTGATCATGGCCTATTATCTGGTTAGGGCCAACCTCAAACAGGAGTTCATAGCGGAGCTCCACAATCGGATAGAACAAGGGGAGTTTCAGTTCATGAAGCCCTTTGGCTCGGCCCTAACAAGATCTCTTCGAGGGGCTAGATGGGACCCGGAGAAAGGTGAGGCCGTCTGGGAAGAAGAGGACTACTGTGCCCCACCTTTGGCCATGGAAAGGGCTGCGGTTTTGGAGCGCTACTTTGAAGGTATTCGGGTTGAGCCCGTGGGTCAAGGTGAGGGATGGGAGCGCATTTCCTCACTCCCATCCCTCTGGAAACAAGCCAACCAGAAATAACGCTACCCTTTTCCAGAGTTCCTCGAGTCTTCGGCTCCAAGTTCCAGACTTGTGCTCTTCATTCCTGAAAAAACTCACGATTTCTCCGGCCCACCATACATATGGATTCCGGGGAAAATCGCACTGTAAACCTGGAACTGGATAGGGGTCGAGCCAGCTAATGCACAATCAACTTTTGCAGCTGTGGGCTCTCCTCTAAAATGATGGTTTCAGATCGGTTTGGGCCAATGGAGATCATAGAAATATCCGTGTGGATGAGTTCCGAAATTCGGGAAAGATAACTCCTGGCGGGCTGCGGAAGTCCAGCATAGTCTTGAATCCGTGAGGTGTCTGTTTGCCAACCTGGATGGCTCTCGTAGACCGGTTTTACTTCACTCAGAAGGTGGATATCCATAGGGAAATCTCGTATTGTTTCACCTCGATATTCATAAGCCGAGCAAATCTTGATCTCATTTAACTCATCCAGAATGTCTAATTTAGTAATGATTAGAGTATCTAGACCATTGATCAAGCACGCGTAGCGGACGACCACTGCATCGAACCAGCCACAACGGCGAGGTCGCCCAGTGGAAGCTCCATATTCGTCACCCTTTTTCCGAATGTGGAGCCCCACGCTGCTCTTCAATTCCGTCGGGAAAGGACCCTTCCCGACCCGCGTCGTATATGCTTTGGCAACGCCGATGGCACCATGGATCCAACCGGGGCCCACACCTGTTCCGCTGCAAGCTCCTCCGGCAGTCGCGTTCGAGGAGGTCACGAACGGATAAGTCCCATGATCCAGGTCCAGGAGTGTACCTTGGGCACCCTCAAAAAGGACGTTCTTCCCCTCCTGGATCGCCTGATTGAGATACTTAGCTGTATCACTCACATAAGGCAGGATCTCCTCAGCCAGTCCCAGGTAGGATTCACAGATCTGGTCGGCGTCTAGGGGCTCTACTTCATAGACACGGGTCAACAACCGATTGGTGAATTCTAGGTTGTTTTGGAGCTTGGCTCTAAACAGTTCCGGGTAAAGGAGATCTCCAACTCGGATACCACGCCGCGCCACCTTGTCTTCATAGCAGGGACCAATCCCTCGGCTGGTCGTACCGATTCGATGTTCGGCAAGTCGCTTCTCTTCGGCAGCTTCAAGCGCACGATGATAAGGCATGATGAGATGAGCTCGGTTACTCACCAGCAAACGTCCCTCTACCCCAAACGAGCGAAGCGTTCGCACCTCTTCTCGGAAAGCCAGAGGATCGACGACGACACCGTTCCCGATAACGCAGATCTTATCCCGGTGGAGTATGCCGGAAGGGATCAGGTGAAGAACGAATTTCCGACCTTCAACAGTAACGGTGTGGCCAGCATTATGACCCCCTTGGTATCGAGCTATTGTATCGAACCGCTCGCTAACCAGATCAACTAGCTTGCCCTTCCCCTCATCCCCCCACTGAGCTCCCACGATCACCACGTTAGGCATAAGCCAAGAAACGCATCACCGACACTCAGAGGCGCCGCTCAATCGGGTCCCATCTTTGCTCGTCCACTCGCCTGTTTCCGTGCGCCAGAGCCTGCCTACTGAAGTTGGGTCTGGATCACCTTGGCGATGTTGTCTTTGGAGGCAGCACCGACGATCTGATCCTTAATCACACCATCTTTAAAGAGCAATAAGGTGGGAATTCCCTTGATGTTATATTTGGCTGAAGTCTCTGCATTTTCGTCAACGTTGAGCTTGACAACCTTGGCCTTCCCGGAGAATTCCCCAGCAAGCTGATCAATGGTGGGGCCCAACATTCTACAAGGCGCGCACCATGCTGCCCAAAAATCCACCAATACAGGTTTGTCTGCACTCAACACTTCCTCTTCAAAGTTCTGGTCGGTGACATCTTGAACCAGACCGCTCATTGATTACCTCCTTTTACCCTAATCCAAAAGATAACTGTCTTTAAAAACCTACAATCGCCCGTGCATGCTACCATAGTCCCCGCCTTGATTGAAACAAAACTGCGGGCCAAGAAGTCCTTGGGACAGCATTTCCTGTCTGACAGAAGCCTGTGCAGAAAAATCGCCTCCTTTGCTCACCTCGACGGCGAGACAACGGTGGTCGAAGTCGGGCCCGGCACAGGCCAGCTTACCGAGGCTTTGTTAGCCAAGGCTCATTTGGTCATTGCCATCGAGTTTGACTCGGCCCTGATTCCCTACCTCGAGAATCGGTTTTCAACAGCGGTCGAGCTCGAACACCGTCTTCGCCTGGTCCAGGCGGACATTCTATGCCTGGATTGGGACCAAATTATAGGTAGAACCCCTGTTAAAGTAGTGGGCAATTTACCCTACAACATAGCCACCCGTATATTGCTAAAGATGACCGAAATCAAAGACCGGTTTCAAAGCTGCAGTTTCATGCTCCAAAGAGAGGTGGCCGACCGAATTTTGTCCAAACCGGGAAAAAAAAGTTACGGTTATTTAACTCTGCTGATGCAGTATCACTTCCGGATCATGAGCGGTTTTGAGGTTTCTCCTGAAGTCTTTGTCCCGAAACCAAAGGTCAGCTCTTCCGTCATCCAATTAATCCCCCACCTGCCCCCTTATCGGGTGCCGGACTATCATCGATTTCTATACCTGCTCAAAACCGCGTTTAAACACCGCAGAAAAACCCTTTGGAATAATTTGAGAGTGGGATTTGATGAGCAAAGTATTCTGACCGTATTTCAGAGCTGCGGAATTCCACCACAAGCCCGACCCGAAGGGCTTACTCTTCAGCAATATGCCTGTCTGAGTCGAGTGCTATAATTGAGTCCTCATGAATAAACATTTGGAAGTGATTCCCTTAGGAGGCTTGGGAGAGTTCGGCATGAACTGTACCGCCCTGCGTTACGAGGGACACATGATCCTCATCGATGCCGGCATTGCTTTTCCGAGCAGTCACCTGGGGACCAACCTGGGAGTGGACGTAATCGTTCCCGATGTTTCCTTTCTCAAGGAAAATCACCGGGAATTGAAAGCGATCCTTCTGACCCATGGCCATGAGGACCATGCCGGCGCCATTTCCTACATCACCCAACAGTTGCAGGTGCCGATTTACGGCAGCCGCCTGACGCTCGGCCTAGTTACTGAACGCCTGAAGGAGCGTCGCTTGGACAACGCCACACAGCTCAGACCCATCCAATCGCGTCAGCGGCTTGACCTGGCGCCGTTTCACATCGAGCCTCTACGAGTCACCCATTCCTTTCCTGACGCCTTCAGTTTTGCTATTACGACCCCAGTCGGATGCATCATTTGGACCGGTGATTTCAAATTTGACTTAACGCCAATCGACCGCAAGTTGAGCGAAGTTCCAAGGTTATCCGAATATGGCGAAAAGGGTGTATTGGCCCTCTTCTCGGACAGCACTAACAGTGCATATCCCGGTTTGTCACCGTCGGAGTCGTCCGTCGTCAACACCTTAAGAGCCCTTTTCCGCGAGACGGAAGGGAAGGTGCTGGTCTCCTGCTTCGCCAGTAGCATTCACCGCATCCAGATCGTTCTGGATCTGGCCTTGGAACTACGCCGAAAGGTGGTCCTGTTGGGGCGGAGCATCGTCTCCAACGTCCGAGTCGCCACACAATTGGGATATTTGCGGGTACCGCCGGAGGGTCTCCTTATTCCAGCGACCGATGTCCAGCGCCTAGACCCGAGCCAGGTGGTGATTCTTGCCACGGGGAGCCAGGGGGAACCGATGTCCGCCCTCAGCCGCTTGGCTGTCAACGAGTTCACAGGTGTGGAAGTTAGGCCAGGTGATGCGGTTATTCTCTCGACCCGTGTGATTCCCGGCAACGAGAAACTTATTTCAAACATGATCAATCATTTCTTTCGGCGAGGCGTGCACGTCCACGATTCTCGTTCCTCTCCAGTACATGCCTCAGGCCACGGCTACTCGGACGACTTGAAGTTGATGATCAACCTGACGCGTCCAAAGTTTTTTGTTCCCATTCACGGAGAATTCAAGCAACTGAGAACCCATGCTTGGCTAGCCCGAGAACAGGGCATTCCCGAAGAGAACATCCATCTGATTGAGAACGGTGAGTGCCTAAATATTTCCCCCTCCAGTGCCCGGAAAGATGGCAAAATCACGGTTGGCAGGCGGTTCATTGACGAAGGCATCCTGGAGGAAGTTCAGGATGTCGTTCTGCGCGACCGCCGTTATCTATCCGAAGACGGTTTTCTGGTTATCGTTTTGAGGATGGATCGTTTCAGTGGTGAACTCATCGGTGACGTCGAACTCATCTCCCGAGGGTTTGTTCAGATGGACACCTCGGACGATTTATTAGTCGCAACTCGTGAGCACATTGTCAGGGTCGTCAGCGAAACCCCAGTCGAGGAGAAACAGGACGAGGAACTGTTCAAGGAGGTTTTGCGCAGGAAGCTCCGGAGATTTCTCAGAAAACGCACCGGGAAAAGGCCAATGATCTTGCCGGTGACTTTGGAGATATAGGGAAGAGACTGAGCAGCTTGAGCAATGCCATGTCCGTATACCCAAAAAACAAGGCCAATGAGTTCATTGGAATCATCATCGTTGCCTCTGCCTTCCTCTTAAGCCTGGCACTGGTCAGCTACAATGCCTTGGACCCCTCATTAAACGTTTCTTCCTCCAATCCTACCTACTCCAACTATATTGGGGAAATCGGTAGTTGGTGTGCCGACTTCCTGTTCCAGGCACTCGGGTTATCGGCCCTTCTACTTCCCATCCCCCTTGTCTTGACCGGTTATCGCAAAATTAGAGAGCACTCTATTGTCTACCCTGTTAGGAAGGCGCTAGGTTTTTTCTGCTTCGTGCTCGGAGTGAGTACGGGCCTGAGCCTTCTTGTACCGACTTTACCCGAGAACCTGAATTTTACTCCCGGGGGTATCGTAGGGATTCTACTGACTCATTGGCTACTCCGTTACCTGAATCAACCCGGATCTTTCGTCGTCGTGGCTACACTACTGATCCTCTCTTTACTACTCACAACTCGCTTATCCCTCAACACCCTCTTCACCTGGATTGGCAAGCACCCTTGGAATCCACTGTTGATCCTAAAGGGCTCTTGTACCTCCTGGCTCAAGAAAAGGAGTGACCGAAATATCTTGAAACGTTTGAAAAATGAGAGGAAAGTCTTGGTTGCTCAGCCTTTACCCAAGAAACAATTCGGAGATCATCTAGTCGAAACAAAGGCGGGGAAACGAGAGACGGATGATGACCTCGAGAGCCAGTCTCCAAACCAACCCAAACTACTCATCCAAGAGAAAGGTTTCTACCCTGCCCCGCTTGACCCACACACAGGCGAAGAAGACTCACCAACGGAGCGCTCATTGCCCCTGTCTCGACCCTATCAAATCCCTTCGCTTTATTTTCTCCAACACACTCGCGTGGATGGCACAACCGAAGAAGCAGAGCTAATCGAGCGAGCCCACAGGGTGGCAGCCAAGTGTGCCGAGTTTGGCGTCCATGGAAGGGTTCTCCAGATCCATCCTGGTCCCGTAGTCACTACCTTTGAATTCAAACCGGATCCTGGCGTTAAATATAGTAAAATCCCTAACCTAGCCGATGACCTCTGTCTGGCCTTAAAAGCTGAATCTGTTCGTATCGACCGCATTCCAGGGAAAAACACGGTGGGAATCGAGGTCCCGAATCCGTACCGGCAGACCATCTTTCTGAGGGACATCTTCTCCTCGACTACTTTCGAGCAGTCTTCCTCACTGCTCACACTCGGGCTGGGAAAACTGATCAACGGAAGAACTTACGTTGCAGATCTCGCTAGCATGCCTCACCTGCTCATTGCGGGGGCAACCGGGTCAGGAAAAAGCGTCGCCTTGAACTGCATCGTCTGCTCGATTCTCTATAAGTCCAGCCCCCAGGATGTCCGATTTATCATGATTGATCCGAAACGATTGGAACTGGGAGTCTACAAGGAGATCCCTCACCTACTGACCCCTATTGTCACCGACCCCAAGAAAGCGGCCAACGCTCTAAACTGGGCAGTCAGAGAAATGGAGAATCGCTATAAGATCCTGGCCGAACATGGAGTCAGGAGCATCCACCAATACAACCGGTTGCTTGGAACAGCTGGGGAACAATCCGACCAAAATGAACCCAAATCTTTGCCCTATATTGTACTCATCGTGGACGAATTAGCCGATCTAATGATGACCGTGGGAAGAGAAGTTGAGCCCTCCCTACAACGTCTAGCTCAGATGGCTCGTGCCACTGGAATCCATCTCATTTTAGCTACCCAGCGACCTTCGGTAGACGTATTGACCGGTGTGATCAAGTCCAATTTCCCCTGTAGGATATCTTTCCGAGTCTCTTCTAAAACTGATTCTAGGACCGTCTTGGATAGTAACGGAGCCGAACAGCTCCTAGGACAGGGAGACATGCTCTTTCTTTCTCAGCGTTCGTCTCGCTTGGTTAGAATCCACGGAGGCTATATCACCGAAAAGGAAATCAAGAACATCACTGATTTTCTAAAACAACAGTCCACACCACACTATAAGGAGGAGGTTCTGGAAGGTGGAGAAGAGGAAGGAGGCGGGGTGGATGTAGCCGAGCTGGAGGATGACCTTTACGAAGAGGCGGCACGCCTGGTGGTGGAGGCCAGGAAAGCTTCCACTTCTCTTTTGCAGCGGCACCTGCGAATCGGTTACGGTCGGGCAGCTCGCATGCTAGATGTAATGGAAAATGAAAGGATCGTTGGACCGCCCAAGGGAAGTAAACCACGCGAGGTCTTGGTCCCTTCAAATTACTTTACCGAGACGGAGAATACCTGACCTTGAGGAAGAGTCTTCTCTCCCTCTCTAGTAGAGCATCCAAGGTCCTTTGTCACCTTTCCTTTTGGCTCTAAATGGTCTAAAATCACAGTACTATGAAGCTCCTTCCAATGCTCATCCCTCTTCTACTGTCGACAATTGAGTCGCCCGCGGGAAAAAAGGAATTCCCACCGCGCTACCAGATCGACGTGGAGATGGTAGTGATTCGTGTAGCAGTCACCGACCCCCTCAATCGCTACGTGGTTGGCCTCGAAAAGGAGCATTTCAGAATATACGAGAATAAAGTTGAGCAACCTATCGTCCATTTCTCTAGTGACACGGCTCCTGTCAGTGTCGGTATCATTCTGGACATCAGCGGGTCAATGCAGGACAACATTCATAGCGCCCGCAATTCAGTAGTCCGCTTTCTCAATCAGGGCAACCTGGCAGATGAGTATTTTCTACTCACTTTTAATGACAGAGCTGCTCTGATCCACGATTTCACTTCGCGTCGGCAGAATATTCAAAATGAGATTTCGATTTCTAATCCCAAGGGCCGAACCGCTCTCTATGACGCTATCTACTTGGGTCTGGAAAAGTCTCGGGATGCCCGCAACAAGAAAAAGGCCCTGATCATTATCACGGACGGAGAAGACAATAGTAGTCGCTATACTTTTCGTGACGTTAAAGATTATGCCAAGGAATCTGATGTGCAGGTCTATGTGATTGGCGAGCGAGGGGAATTGGGTTATGGTCAAACCATCATCGGAGAGATCGTTCGTCTCACCGGAGGGCGGGCCTTCTTCCCAGGCAACTTCAGTCAGCTAAACTACTTTGTTGATATAATCCATACCGAGTTGCATAACCAATACCTGCTCGGATACAGCTCTTTGAATGATAAATTCGACGGTAAGTGGCGTAAGATTAAGGTCCGTTTGGCCCCGCCAGTCGGCTTACCTAAACTGAGTGTTCGTGCACGGGAAGGATACTTCGCCCCCAAAAAGTAGAGCCATATGGCAGACTTCGAGAGTACAAAAATCTGGCATAATGGTCGGTTTGTGGATTGGGACCAGGCTCAAGTCCACGTTTCGTCCCACGCCCTCCATTACGGTTCGGCCTGGTTTGAAGGAATTCGTTGTTACAAGACTACGCGAGGAGCAGAGGTTTTTCGTCTATCCGAACACGTTAAACGACTTTTTGACTCCTGCAAGGTTTATCGTACCCAGATTCCCTTTCTCCCCGCAGAAATCGAGGAGACCATCCTGGAAACGATTCGGGTCAACCGGCTGGAGGAGTGCTACATCCGGCCCATAATTTTCCGTGGATCGGGTAGCTTGGGAGTCAATCCCTTGAATGCCTCCGTAGAAACCTTTCTCATGGTCTGGGAATGGGGGAACTACTTGGGTGACGAAGCCATGGAAGCCGGCGTGGAGGTGTGCGTCTCGAGCTGGTTACGTCCCGCTCCGGACACCTTCCCTTCAATGGCCAAAGCGGCAGGCAACTACATTAACGCCGCCTTAATCAAGATGGAAGCGGTCACTAATGGGTTTGTCGAAGGAATCGCTCTTGACACACAAGGTTATGTCAGTGAGGGTAGTGGTGAAAATATTTTCTTTGTTCGCAACGGTGGTCTCTTCACCCCTGCCCTGAGTAACTGCATTTTACCCGGCGTCACGCGTGACACAATCATCACTCTGGCTCACGAGCGAGGATATGAGGTGGTGGAGCAGCCGATCCCGCGCGAAATGCTGTACATTGCTGACGAGGTCTTTCTCACAGGTACCGCTGCTGAAGTTACACCGGTCCGTTCCGTAGATCACATTCTAGTCGGTGGAGGTAAAAGAGGGCCTGTTACTACTCAAATCCAGCAAGACTTCTGTGATTACATCCAAGGGAAAGTGGAAGATCGTCGCGGATGGATGACTCAAGTTTACGGGCACAAGCAAGCAAACAGCGCCTGAACTGGAGGTCACCTGAAAGGCGGCAGAGGTGAAAGCAACTCGGTCCCCGAATCCTCCCCTGCACTTTATCGTCGGGCCTTGCGACTTCTCAGCTTTCGAGAGCATAGCCGGGCTGAGCTTCGCAACAAATTGCTCCCTTCCCTCTCTCCCCAGGCGATTCTTTTAAAGAGCCTCGAGCGACTTCTTGATCATCTGGAGCATCGGGGATACTTGAACGACCAGAGCTTTGCCTACCAGAGGTCTTTCCACCTGCGCAAGCAGAAACATTGGGGAAACCGACGCATTGTTGCGGATTTAATGAACCGAGGGATCGATGCTACAATGATCAGAAAAACTCTAAGGCGGCTGGAGAGCGAGACGTCGGAAGATGAATGCCTACAGGAAGTGATTCAGGCCTGGATCAAGCGCTTTGGAGCCCCCTGTACTCCATCCTCACTCCAAAAGCTCTATCAACGCTGCCTCCAGCTAGGCTATCTAGCTGGAATGATCCCACAGGCATTAGAGCCTTTTCTTTCGCCTCTCAAGGGGCAAGAATGAAAGATGGTGAGTCTTGGTCACACATCCTGGCGACAAGAGCGAGATGAATTCTAGAGTGCGACCTTCCAGCGAAATTCGAGAAGCGTTCCTAAGCTACTTTGAAGATCGCGGTCACAAGTGCGTCCCGAGTAGCTCTCTGATACCGGAGGACGATCCCTCCCTGTTGTTTATCAATGCCGGTATGAACCAGTTCAAAGATGTGTTTCTAGGAATGGAGAAACGAGAGTACAAACGAGCCGTTAGCAGTCAAAAGTGCATACGGGTCAGTGGTAAACACAATGACCTCGAGACGGTCGGTCGAACCGCTCGTCACCACACTTTTTTTGAAATGCTGGGTAACTTCTCATTCGGTGACTATTTCAAGAAGGAAGCGATCGAGTTCGCCTGGGAGCTGTGCACCCAGGTGTATGGACTTGCCTCCGATCAGCTCTACGTGACCATCTACCACACGGATACAGAAGCTTTCCGTCTGTGGAACTCCCGCATGGGGATTCCCGAGTCGAAGATCTTCAAGCTTGGGAACGAGGACAATTTCTGGGCCATGGGGAAAACTGGTCCTTGCGGACCTTGTTCCGAACTTCACTACGACTTAGGAGCCAGTCCATGGGGACACCGGAACTGCCGAATTGGCTGTGACTGCGGTCGCTACGTGGAAATATGGAACCTGGTTTTTATGCAGTACAGCCGGGATGTCACAGGCAAGATAACCCCCCTACCAACCCCTTCCATTGATACCGGAATGGGTCTGGAAAGGATTACCTCTATCATTCAGGGAGCCCAGAGCAACTACGACACCGACCTCTTCCAACCCCTGCTCGACGAGGCTGCTCGACTCATGGGGGTAGTTTACGGGCGCGATGACACCAAAGATGTGAGCCTACGAATTTTGGCCGATCACTGCAGGGCCTGCGCCTTTCTGATTGCCGACGGACTGATTCCCGGGAACGAGGGTCGAGGCTACGTGCTGAGGAAGATCCTTCGTCGTGCTATTCGCCACGGGCGGACTCTAGGCGAAAAGCGGCCCTTCCTCCACACCTTAACCGCTCTGGCGGCGGAGTCCATGAAGGAAGTTTACCCGGAATTGGAGAGGAGTCGCGAATTCTCAGCCACAGTTGTGAAAAACGAGGAAGAAAAATTCAACCTTACTCTTCATCAGGGAATGGAACGACTGAATGAAATCTGCGAGGACACCACCAAAAGAGGCCAAAGGGTCTTGTCGGGGAGTGCCATCTTTCGCCTCTACGACACCTATGGTTTCCCTTTGGACCTGGCTCGCGAAGTCGCCAGGGAAAATCGACTAACCATCGACGAAAAGGGTTTCCAGGCCGAACTGACGAAACAGCGCCACAAAGCAAAGACCAGCTGGAAAGGATTAGCCAGAGCAGTCAAACCAGGTTACCAGAAATTAGTTGAGCAAGGGAAAGCAACAGAGTTCACCGGTTATTCCCAGATTAGCAAGGTTGAGGCTCAGATCCTGGCAATTCTGAAAGAACAGCAACTAGTGGACACCCTGGATCGAAAACAGAGTGGTGAAGTAATCCTGGACCGAAGTCCCTTTTACGCTGAAGCGGGAGGTCAGGTGGCAGATCGAGGAGTACTGGAAGGCAACGGCACCCAAGCCGAGGTGGAGGATGTGTACACGCCGACCAGCGATCTCCGAGTTCACCAAGTGAAAGTTCTGGATGGTTCCCTTAACGTCGGCCAGCGAGTTCAGTGCACAGTTTTTTCGGAGGAACGCATTAGTACTGCGCGAAATCACACTGCAACCCACCTTTTACACGCGGCTCTCCGCGAGGTTCTGGGACAACATGTTAAGCAGGCTGGGTCTCTGGTAGCCTCTGATCGATTGCGCTTCGACTTCAACCACTATCGACCACTGACGCCAGAAGAAACGGTTGAACTCGAGAAGATAATCAACGCAAAGATCCGGGAGAATTTACCCGTCAAGGTCAAGGTTCGTGACCTAGATGATGCGGTGGCTGAGGGTGCCATGGCACTGTTCGGAGAAAAATATCAACAACGGGTTCGAGTCGTCAGAATCCCCGGCTTCAGTTTAGAATTATGTGGCGGAACCCATGTTTCCCACAGCGGGGAAATCGGACTGTTCAAAATTGCAAGTGAAACCGGCATCTCGGCTGGAGTACGGCGAGTGGAAGCGATCACGGGCGAAAAGGCCTTGAGTCATTTCATTGAAGATGAAAGGCTCCTGTATCAACTCTCGGAAGGTTTACAGGTGGGACGAGATCAACTCCTTCGAGCCGTGGAGAAGAAACTCCGAGAACTCAAGGATGCGTATAAGGAGATCGAGCAACTAAAGTTGAAATTTGCTCAGAGAGAAAGCCAAAATGCTTTCAAAGAGGCCCGCAGCGTGAAAGGCGTCCGTGTATTGAGCCAGCAAGTCAAGGACCTAGATCGAAATGGACTTCGGAAGCTGGCTGATCAGTTCAAGAACAAGCTTGGCTCAGGAGTGGTCGTACTGGGCATGCCACGGGACGGAAAAGTGAGTCTTGTTGCCATGGTGAGTGCTGATCTGACCAACAAGATCCAGGCCCACAATCTGATTGATCAGATCGCTCCTTTCGTCGGTGGGAACGGAGGTGGAAAACCCGAGATGGCGGAAGCGGGAGGCAAGGATCCCTCCCGCTTGGAAGAAGCGCTGGAACAGACCTACCGCCTGGTGGAAGAATCGCTTAGTTAGATGATGGACACAACACAACATTTCTACCACTCTATGTGGAATCTAGACTCGCTATGAGCACAAAACATAGTTCCGAAAGAGCCGACCGTTCTACTGTCCAGACTCCTCGCTCGTATTTCTCACACTGGGGCGTTGCCAAGCACCGAAAGGGCTGACTTGATAAGGCGTGGCGAGCGAGGCCCGTACACGCACTCGTGCAGGAGGTCGAGGAGGTCGACTGAGCCAATGCATTCAAGACGGATGATTCTGGCGGCAGGGGTGTGAGAAACGTAAGCCTCGTGCAAAACACTCTACCCAAGCCTCAACTTTTTTGTCAATTGAGCATCTTAGAAGATTCATGCTGGCGCTTCTCATCAGCCTACTCTTCCTAACCCAGTCCGGGTGGGCAGACCAGATCTATTCTTATATGGATGACACTGGTATGCGAGTTTTCACGAACGCCAGCGGTCGACCGTCCAGAGATGAATCGAGCACCTTGGATTCTCCTACAAATAGGAACTATCTCCCAACCATACGCCTTGTGGCCAAGCGTTACCACATTAGCGAAAACCTGATCCGGGCAATTATCGCTGTAGAAAGTGATTATCAGCCCCTTTCCATCTCATCGAAAGGGTGCAAGGGGTTAATGCAGCTTCATCCGGACACCGCGCGCCGTTTTGGCGTCCAGGACGTTTTTGACCCTCAGCAAAACATCGAGGGTGGGGTCAAATACCTAAATTTTCTGATGGATGTTTTCGATGATGATCTGAGTCGTGTGTTGGCTGCCTACAACGCGGGGGAGTCGGCAGTCATACGCAATGGTGGTATCCCCCCTTATCCTGAAACTCAAAACTACGTCCACAAGGTAACCAGCCTCTATCATTCCTACGGCGAGGGGGCCCTTTTTGAGCCTTCTCACCGAAGCAAACGTATTTACCGAATCGACCAAACAAATGGCCAGGTTGTCTTTACCAACACACCCGAGGAACTCACTCCCTTTTCCCGATTGGATTCCATCCTCTGGACAGAAAGACTCAACTAATCCTTCGATGATCCGTTCCGACAATTAGTTTGACACCCCTCTCCACTAAACTTACCATGGCTCGGATCTCCACGTTTTGGGTGTGGCTAGGGTACCGCCGACGCCTAACAGACAAGGCTTGTGAGGGAGGCCCTCGGACATGTCTCTTTTCAGTTCGGTCGCCCCTTTGATTGCTGCGAGCTCACTCACCTTCACACTGGCTTCGCAATCATCACAGATTAGGGATCGCCAGTTGGCGCGCTCGGCTTATGCTAGAGCTCATGAATATCACGACCAACTGCTCAAGACTCCTGAGGGGAAACGCAACCTAAATGAGTATTCTCGGGCTGTTTTTCTTTATCGACGGGTCGTCGATCATGACCCTACCTATGGAGCTAGTGACGATGCTCTTTACGCCATCGCTACCCTTTACGACGATATGGCCAGGCTCTTTAAAAGCCAGACCTATCGTCACCGAGCTGTGTATTATTACGAGTTCGTGTCCGAGCAGTACCCTCTCACCCGGCACAGGAGTGCAGCCTTACAGCAGGCTCGCTCATTGAGGAACCGACCCGATCCCCAAGCGGAGCCCATACAGCAAAAGGCTTTCGCCACCGTCTCGGAGATTCGTTACTGGTCGAGTAAGGACTACACGCGGGTCGTGATTCAGCTGGATCGCGAAGTCAAATTCCAAAAGTACATCCTTTCCGACCCTGATCGGATCTATTTTGACCTCAAAGACTCGCGCCTAGAGAGAGGTCTGCGGGGTAGATCCTATCCGGTCAACGACCTGTTTATCAATCGGATTCGGGTAGCAGAAAACCGACCACAAGTCGTACGCGTGGTATTGGACTTTGACCGTATCAAGAGTCATACCATTTTTGCTCTCTACAATCCTTTTCGAATCGTGATCGACACTCATGGAAACAAACTGCAAATCCCTTCGGAGCCGCCCTCAGTAAAGGTGAAGAAGGAAAGTATATTGGATGAACCAGTCTCGACAGAGGCCACTTTAGGAACTGACGAAGTGGAAGGCTTCGAGACTCCGCCTGTGGTTCCTTCTCCAAATCTGCACGGAGATCGGAGCCTAACCCGAGTGTTGGGTCTAAAGGTGGGCAAGATAGTTCTGGACCCTGGACATGGAGGTAGCGACACCGGCACGGTCGGCAAGGGCGGCTTGCGTGAAAAGAACCTGGTACTCGAGGTATCTCTCCGGCTAAAAAGATTGCTGCAGAAACGCCTGTCCACCGAGGTCATATTGACCCGCACAGAGGACATCTTTGTTCCCCTCGAAGAACGAACCGCCATCGCTAATCAACAAGGTGCTGATCTCTTTATTTCTATCCATGCTAATTCGACTCACTCTCGAGAGGTATCCGGGGTCGAGACCTACTTCCTGGACCTCCCCTCCACCGCCGAAGAACGCAAAGTCGCAAGTCGGGAAAATGCGAGCTCCCAAAAGAATATTCGCGAACTAGAAAATCTTCTCCATGAGATCGCGGTGGGAGACTATCTGGAAGAGTCAAGAGACCTAGCCCACGTGGTTCAAAGAAAGCTCTATTCCCAGACTAGAGTCTACCGCCCAGCCCTCAAAAACCGAGGGGTCAAGAAGGCTCCTTTCATTGTTCTCATCGGCTCAAGTATGCCCAGCATCCTGACTGAAATAGGTTTCATTAGTAACCCCGCTGATGAGAAATACCTCAAGCAAGAGGACGCCCTAAATCACGTGGCGGAAGCACTGTATGGTGGGATCGAAGAGTATTTTCGAACTCTGGGCAGGGTACCTACTTTTGATCGAGCAACTAGCACTGCTAGTCCTTAAAAGGCTGACTCTTCAGGCTGTAGAGTATAGGTTTAAGGTGCTGTCCCGGTTTGGAATCCCCACCCTTTTTCTGTCCCTTCTCATCAGCTTCTCTAATGTTTTAGCCGCTTTTGGCCAACCCACTATCGAAACCCTTCTCCCAATGATCACCGACTACCAGTTTGGAAAAATTAAAGAGACTTCTGATCTCCGCGAGATAGAACTGCTGGGACCCCATCGAAAGGATCTGCTTGAGGAATACAGGCTAGTCTCACATTCCCTCTGGACGGTGAGTTTCCAGCCCAGCCACTTGAAAGTGAAGTTGGAACTTGAGGTCTATGAGCTGGCCGACTCGGCCGGAGCCTTTGGCTTGTTTTCCCTCTGGAACGACCTCACCAACCAGTCTTTGTCTAGCCGACTGGATCTTCCCTTCGACAACCACCACGACCGTCAGAACTTGATCTTTTGGTCTGGAAACTACCTTTTCTTCCTCAAAGACCCCTCACGATTCTCCTCGGGAGAAGATAATCTCCGCTCCCTGGCCAGCCGGCTACGGGAAATTATTTCCGAGCCGACTGTTCATCCCCTGAGCATAGTGCACCTTCCCAGGGAGAACTTGATTCTAAAATCGACTCGCTTTTATCTAGGCCAGACCTCACTGCGAGTCAATAGGCACCTCCCCCAGCCACTAAGGCCAGTAATCGGATTTGGGCATCATGCGGAAGCAGCCTTTGCCCAATACGGTCCCGAAGACCATTTCCTTTTCCTCATCAGCTACCCCACGCCTGCCTTAGCAGACCGGTATTTCTACAAACTATACTACGCTCTCCAATCCTATGCTTCACCAGAAAACATCTACTTGAAACGGACCGGCGTGATCGTATGTATATTTCTCGGACCAGAAGTAAAGGCGCGCCAGCTTTTCTCACAAATCAAGTATCTGCCCTCCATCCAATGGATCTATGAGAAACACACGCGATCTCATCAGCCTACAAGCGATGAGGTGATCAGTCTCTTGTTGGTGGTCAGAGATTCTTTGCTCTCGACCGGATTTTTCATGGTATGCACACTGGCCGGGGGATTGGCCACGGGACTGATCCGGTACAATCTACTCACACGTCTCCCCGATCTATCGCGGAAAAATGAGCTGATCCGGCTTAGAATAGTAGATCGCTAGTAGCCGTAGGCGCTACCTTCGCTGCGAGGGTCAGCAACACCGAGGCGAGTCGCTGTTTTGGGGTTAATGAAAATACAGTGGGCCTCTCCAATTTTCTCTCGGAAAACGATCCGGTGTCCTTTCTTCTCTAAAGCCGATCGTGTCTCATGTACAAGGGCCTCTGGTTCGGCCACGATTTGGTCGGGCAACCATTGATGGTGTATACGCGGAGCACCGACCGCCTTTTCAAGTGAAAACCCGTGGTCGATCACGTTCACAATGATCTGAAAAACAGTATTGATAATAGCGGGTCCGCCTCGGCTTCCCAGAATGAGGTAGGGTTCCCCTCTCCATTTGACCAGAGTAGGCGCCATTGCGCTCAATGGCCGCTTGTTCGGTTTGATCGCGTTTCGTTCCCCATGTAGAAGCCCAAACATATTCGGCACTCCCGGCTTCGAGGAAAAATCATCCATCTCATTATTCATTAGGAAGCCGGCCCCGGGAATCGTGACTCCCGAACCGTAGACTCCGTTAATAGTGGTAGTGACGGCGACTGCATTTCCCTCCCTATCCACAACAGAGAAATGCGTCGTCTCGGCGTGCTCGAAGGGCCCGGGATCACCGTGTTTGAGAGTTGCACTAGGTGTTGCCCAGTCTGGAGATATGCTACATGATTGCTGCAAAGCATATTCTTTGGATGTCAAGCCCAACAAGGGAATCCTGCTGAAATCGGGATCGCCCAGAAACTCTGCTCGGTCGACAAAACCGCGGCGCATCACCTCTGATTTTAGATGCAGAACCTGCCTGGAGTCGAACCCCGACTGGTTGAGTGGATAGGATTCGATCATATTCAACATTTCGACCAATATCACCCCCCCTGAACTTGGAGGACCCATGGAAATGATTTCATAGCCTCGATAAAAACCCCGAATAGGTTCTCGAATCCTGGCCTCATAGTTCTTTAAATCTTCTGCTGTAATACTCCCTTTGTTCCGGTCCATTTCCTGAGCGATTAAACCGGCGATTTGACCTTCGTAAAAGGCCCTCGGGCCCTCGCGGGAGATCAGCTCCAAAGCACCGGCCAGCTGAGGTTGACTGAATATTTCCCCCTCTTGGTAAAACTTGCCATCACGCAGGAAGATTCGACGACTCTCCGGAAATCGCGAAAGTAGTAGTTCGGCCCTCCTCAGAGAAACACTCAAGGAGCGACTCACTCGAAACCCGGTACGGGCCAACCGCATACTGGGCTGGATCAGCTGCTCCCAAGGTAACCTGCCAAACTTTTTCCAGGCTAGATGCATCCCCGCCACCGAGCCCGGGACTCCAGAAGCTCGATAGCCAACCGTCGACTGGCCCTGAATAGGTCTGCCTTGTTGATCAAGATACATACCGCCTCGGGCACCACTCGGAGCCTTCTCCCGATAGTCAATACTCGTCTCTTTCCCTGTTCCTGCCTCGTGGATAAGCATGAACCCACCCCCGCCAATGTTTCCCGCCTCGGGGTACACAACCGCCAACACGAAGCTGACGGCAACTGCAGCATCGACGGCGTTTCCGCCCCCTTTCAGAATCTCAACTCCAACCTGGCTGGCGATTGGGTCAGCTGAGACCACTATTCCGGAACGACCTCTACCCAATTGCTGATTGGACGACAATCCGCTCGTAAGCACCAGCCAAAGGCAGATCAGCATAAGACTGGAGCTCCGAGCTCCGAGTCCAGACAACATCCAAGCTGGAAGGAACGATTTTCTCTGAGTTTGATTCGGACTCATGCCATACGGAAGTCTTGTGTGAGGGTCAGGGGACCAGATCCAGCAGCGGGGGCGAATTCCTCTCCGCCTCAAGCTCCAGAACTTCGTTCAGGGATCCCGATCGAAAACCCTGGAGATCAAGCGATACATATCGATATCCCAGGCCCTTTAATCGTCGATTTACCGTGTCTAGAACCGCAAGAGCGAGGATCTTGTCCATTTCTCTAGAATCTATTTCTATACGAGCAAGATCTTCATGGTGCCGAACTCGAAAGTTTCGAAAGCCCAAGTCTCTCAGAACTTGCTCGGCCTGCTCCACCTGGCGCAATTTCGCTTCGGTAATCTTCACATGGTAGGGAAAACGAGAGGAGAGACAAGGCATGGCCGGTAAATTCCAAGATGGAAGATCCCACTTCTTTGAGAGACGACGAATACTTTCCTTGTTCAACCCCACTTCAATAAAGGGGCTCACCACACCCCACTCCATAGCTGACTTTCGCCCCGGACGATAATCGCCGACATCATCCGTATTGGCGCCATCGAAAATAACTTCCGCGTTCCATAGCTCGCGCAGACGGCTGAGATGGCTGTAGAGCTCAGACTTGCAAAAATAGCAGCGGTTGGAGGGATTCTGGGTATAGTCTGTATTCTCCATCTCGCGGGTGTGAACCACTCTGTGGTTCAGCGAGTAGGATTGGGCAAAATCGACAGCCAATTGTTTTTGCATTTCTGAGACTGAGGGAGAGATAGCGGTAATGATCCACGCTCGATCACCCAACACGCGATTCGCCGTAAAGGCAAGATAGGCACTATCCACTCCACCACTAAAGGCCACGATAACATCCTTGTAAGAGCAGACGAGCCCGACTAGTTTTTGTTCTTTCTCCTCCAAAAGCATGCGGTTGAATTTTAGCACACTGCGTTTATTCCTGTCCCGCGACGTCCTGTGATAAACTGAAGTGTTGGGAACGCACACAGCAGCTCCTCCAGAGGTCGGAGGAAAAGAAGATGATAAAGAATCTAGAGATCACTTGTGTGTCTCTGCTACTGATGGTCAGCTTGGGAACTGCCAGCTCGCCAGCTCAGAAGCAGAGAGGTGAAGGAAAAAGGCTCGAAGAGGAGAAGGACCAACCCAAGGGCCGTTCCGCCCTCAGCCTCAGTGTGGACCAAGTGAGGATTGATGTCACCGTCCAAACCAAAAAAGGTCATCTGATTCGGGGATTACAACAAAAAAACTTTCACGTCTACGAAGATAAGGTGCTCCAGAACATCACTCACTTTGACTCAGTTGAAGCTCCCCTGACAGTGATTTTGCTGACCGAGTACAGCCGAGCGGTCGCCTGGGAATTCATCTGGGAAGCCTGGGTTGCCTCCTCCGTTTTCGTGGATCAGATACGCGCAGACGATTGGATCGCCGCGGTCACTTACGCCCTTGAGCCAGAGATCCTGGTTGATTTCACCCAAAATAAGATGGAGTTGAATCGGGCTCTGCAAAGCCTCCGTTTTCCGCGCTCAGGAGAAAGTAATGTGTTTGACGCCGTTTATGACGTTCTCGATCGGGTGGAAGAGACAAAAGGTAAGGTAGCAGTCGTTCTGATCTCAAGCGGGCTAGACACCTTCAGCAAACACAATATGCAGCAAACTCTGGCCAAGGTAAAGAAGGGTAACGCTGTGATTTATGCGGTTAGCTTGGGAGGCAACTGGCGGAACTATGCTGAAAGCTATCTCAGTGGTCCGAGGAGAATGGACTTCTATCAGGCCGATCAGGTTCTCAAAACATTTGCAAAGTTAACCGGTGGCAAGGCCTTCTTTCCGAAATATGTAAGTACCTATAGCCGCATCTTCAGGAGTATCTCAAATTTATTGAGGCACCAGTATTCCCTGAGCTACGTTTCCAACAACACCAAGAAAGATGGTAAATTCAGAAAAATAAAGGTGGAGGTGGTAGCTGACCTTGACGGAGACAACAAAACGGACAAACTCAAGGCCAATCACAAGGAAGGTTATTTACCCGAGAAGACCTAAGTTCTGTGCGTTCTCACCGGCTCAAGCCTCGACTGGATATCTTGAGGCAGGCTCCACTTCCAGCTCAATGGGGAGTTGTTCGACCACGTCCAGCTCAAAACCCTCCAATCCCACCATCCTCTTGGGATGATTAGTTAGAAGCCGGATCCGGTGCAAACCTAGATCAGCTAGGATCTGGGCCCCAACGCCAAAGTGGCGGAAACTAGCCGGGTGATGAGCCTCACCAGAATCCTCCCTCAGGCGGCGTATTTCCCGTTGCAACATCTGGTCCTGCTCCCTCAACCTGAGGTACACGAGAACACCTCGACTCTCCTGCTCGATACGGTCCAGTGAACAGCGTAATTCTCTCCCGGAGTTATTCCCCCGGCTCAGAAATACATCGCTCAATACAAATTCGGTCTGAACACGAACCAGCACGGGTTCCTTGCCACTGATATCGCCCTTTACAAAGGCTAGATGGAGCCCCTGGTCCAGCTCATTCTCAAATAAGACCACCTTGAATTGACCAAACTCGCAGTCGAACGGAGTCTCCTCGACACGCCGAACGAACTTTTCAGTTTGAAGGCGAAACTTGATCAAATCTACCACCGAGATGATACGAAGCTTATGTTTTTGAGTGAACTCCACTAACTCAGGCAAGCGGGCCATGGTCCCGTCCCTATTCATGATCTCGCAAATTACTCCAGCCGGTTCCAGGCCGGCAATACGGGCCAGATCCACGGCTGCTTCCGTCTGACCCGCCCTTTCCAAAACCCCTCCTCGCCGAGCCCGCAAGGGGAAAACATGACCCGGCCGGACAATATCATCCGACCGAGTTCCTGAGCTGATAGCCGTCATAATCGTCATCGCCCGATCCGCCGCTGAGATTCCCGTGGATACATTTTGTTTAGCCTCGATGCTAACGGAAAAAGCCGTCCCATGAACCGATTGATTATCGGGCACCATCATGGGAATTTGCAGTTCATCCAAGCGTTCGGCCGTCATCGGCAGGCAGATCAAGCCTCGTCCATGAGTAGCCATAAAGTTAATGGCCTCAGGCGTCACTTTCTCAGCGGCCATGGTCAAGTCGCCCTCGTTCTCCCGATCCTCCTCATCGACAACAACCACTATTTTCCCCTGGTAAATATCCTCGATCGCGTCCTCGATTCGATTTAGACCCATCGGTTAAAACAAGCTCCTTTACCGGCTAACCTTCTCTGCCTCACCTGCCATTATACGGGATGCTCTTTCCCTTCAGAAATTTCTGCTACAATACCTTTCCTTGTCTCTTTCACTGCCGCAAATCTGGACTTCTTTCTCACTCACCTTACCGGAGGCAGTTTCCTAATCCAGCGCAGTTGGCCCTTGTCGGACGTATGCACAACCTTCAAGGAGTGCTGAAAATACCGAGAAGTATATTCTACCAGGATGGGATTATCGGCGTCCTTCTGCACGCTCCACTCACCCTGTCGGTCGTCGCGCAAATAGATAACCGGAATCTTCTTCGCTTTGCCGTCAATACGCACCGTGTAAGGACCCTCGCCGTGAACCGCAAGTTTCAGAGGCAAGCGACCAAACTTGACCTTTGTGGCTCTCTTTCCCATCAGCTCTTGAAACATCTTTTTAGAAAGCCAAATCGTCATCACCTCTTTAGATTCTATGTCCGCTCCTGTTTCGAACAGTCTGGTGAGAGTCCACCTTTGTCCTTTCTGTACCGCATTTTGGAAAAGGTGGAGAGTTCCATGATTGCTCACCGACTCCCACTCCAGCACGGTGTCAGGACGAAAGCGTGCCACCCGGATCACAAAGGGGGTCTTCTTTGTCCCCGCCATATTTTCGTAAAGTAGGATACTTCCCGACCGCAACGAAAATGTCCCTCCCAGTGCTAAATCAGAAGCCAAAAAGCTCAAAATAACCAGGATACCCAACAAACGCTGTACGTGACTTTTCACATACTTACTGATCATATCCGACTCCAGATTTACTTGTTGTCCCACCCACACATCAGAAAAATTCGTCACCTTGAGGGTATGAGGGATGATGGTTACTTCGAAGAAATGTTTGTCTAGATCGGAAATGGTTAAACTGACCCCGTTTACCGCAATACTACCTTTCAAGATACAGTAGGTCAGCACCCCACTTGGAGCAGCAAACCGAACAATGCATGAGTTCCCTTCCCGGCGCACCGATATGACTTCTCCTGTTCCGTCGACGTGTCCCTGTACTAGATGGCCACCCAGAAAATCTTTCAGGCAAGCAGCTGGTTCCAAATTCACCTGATCGCCGCAAGCTCGATCAACTAAATTGGTTCGCCTCAAAGTCTCTGGGCTAGCTTGCACTTCAAAACCGGCGGAGTTTTTCTTACTTACCGTCAGACAAACTCCATCAATACTTACGCTGTCTCCCATTTCCAAGTCCTTCAGCAGTCTGGAACAGCGAATTTGCAAGGTGGCGCCTTCGGCTGACTCCTGCTTGACGACCACTTCACCCACCTCACGGACAATGCCACTGAACATTTTATTCTACGGTTCTTTTACGCCTACATCTCTTTTCTAACTCGTCTGGTTTTTCGCTGAACACAGCTGAGGAGTTCGGTCTTCCCTCTTGAGCAATCTTACTTCCCGCGAAGAGAGTTTCCGATAGCTTCCTGGCTGGAGCTCGCCAAGACAAACCGGTCCTATGGCAGTTCGTCGAATTCGCATGACCGGATGCCCAATTCTCCCAAACATCCGACGAATCTGACGATTTCTTCCCTGGTGAAGCACAACCTCATACCAGCAGTTTAAGCCCTCCTTCACCAGCGTAATCAAACAGCTTGCCAACCTCTCTCTCCCCATCACAACGCCCTGACACAGCTTCCTTATCGCCTCCGGAAACGGCTGTCCTCTCACCTTGACCTGGTAGATTTTCCCCACCCCTCCGGCCTGCGTGACCTGTCGAACCAAGTCACCATCGTTGGTCAATATAACTAGTCCCTCACTTTGGAAATCCAGTCGCCCCGCGCAATACACCCTACCCCTGGACTGGATTAGAGCGGTGACCACCCGTCTCCTAGCAGGGTCGAACAGCGAGCAAAGTACTCCCTTCGGCTTGTTGACGGCATAGTATTCCATGGGCTGGGGACGAATAAGTTTCCCATTGACCTTGACATAGTCGCGTGCAGGATCGGCCCGAGTTCCCAGCTTCCACACAGTTTGGCCGTTGACTGCTACACACCCTTGACGGATCAAGTCTTCGGCCTTGCGTCGCGAAGCGATCCCGGCATTGGAGATCATCTTTTGCAAACGCTCCTTCACAGTTGGGGGGCCCAGTCCCAGGGACCAAAGATCTTGTCCGACGAATGACTTTATAACTGAAGAAAATTTAACCTAAGCTCGCAAACACGAAACCAATGCAAGAAACCGAACTCCTCAGACCTCAAGCTGAGAAAGGATCTCTTCCAACTCACCCAGCGTAGGCAACTCGCTAACATCGTTCAGTCCGAAGTAAAGCAGAAATTCCTGGGTAGTCCCATACATGATGGGTCTTCCCACGATCTTCTTACGACCCCGAGTTTCGATCAGCTTTTTATCGAGCAAAGTCCTGACAGTAGAGGTCCCCTTCACACCCCGGATGTCCCGAATTTCGGGCAACGTTATGGGTTGCTTGTAGGCTACCAGGGCCAGAGTCTCCAAAGCTGCCAAGGATAGTTTAGCGGAAGGCCTGGTTTTTAGATAGGAACGGACGATTTCATGTTGCTCTGGCCGTGTCGTCATCCGGTAGCCCCCAGCAATTTTCCGGATCTCGACAGCCCCTTGGATGGAGTTCAACCAGCGACAAGAGTCCCTAACACTCTTCTTCAACTGCTCCAAGGGAATATCGGGGTAAATTTTGGAAAGTTGGGCAAGACTTACCGGTTCTCGCGCCACAAACAACACGGCCAGGATTTGGTCCCTTTCCTCCTCTAGGCCCATCCGACGATCTGAATATCCTGAAAACTGCCTTTTTGGAAAAGTCGAATTTCCTGCAACCGCACCAGTTCCAGTAGGGCACAGAGAGTGACGACAAGGTTCAGCCGGGAAACCCGAGGGCGAAAAAAGAGAGAGAAGAAAAACTGTCCTTGCATCCTCACTAAACGTCTGATCTCCTTGAGTTTTCCCTCAAGAGTGACCGGATCGTCCTCGATCTTCATTACGATTTTCTCCCTGTAACGCTCCACCATCTTGTAAAACGACTGGGTGAGATCGAAAACATTGACCGCCACTAAATCCTTTTCTTGACCCTCAAACTCCGTCTGTCCGCGAGGCCAAATCGATAGTTCGATCGTCTCCTTCTCATGGAGAAGGAGAGCCGCATTCTTGAACCTCTCGTATTCTAGCAGGCGAGCAACTAGTTCCTCGCGAGGATCTTCGATTAGGGGTGCCTCCTCCAAACAGGGCACAGAAGGCAGCAGCATTCTAGACTTGATCTGAATCAGCGTAGCCGCCATCATGAGAAAATCACCCGCGGTATTGATACTGAGGTCCTCCATGAGCTGAAGATAACGAAGATACTGATCGGTAATCTGAGCAATCGGTATGTCGTAAACATCGATTTCTTGTTGGCGGATCAAATGCAAAAGCAGGTCAAGAGGTCCTTCAAAGATCTCGAGCTGAACCTGGTACTTCTCCGATGGAGGCAATAGATCCATTCAGAAACACTTTACCTTCATGGCCTGACGCACCTCCTCCATTGTTTGCTGAGCGATGCGTCGAGCCTCACGACTACCCTGAATCAGCATATCCTCCACCTCATCGATTCTACTCTCCAGTTTTACCCTTTTTTCATGGAGCGGCTCAACCAGGGGAATCAAATGCTTCAACAACAACTCCTTGCAATCCGTACAACCGATGTCAGCGCTGCGACATCCTCGGGCCGCCCACTCCTGTCCTTCCGCATCTGTAAATACCTTGTGATAATCGAAAACGGGGCACACTTCTGGATTTCCCGGGTCGGTACGACGAACGCGGGCTGGATCCGTCACCATAGTCATCATCTTGCGACGGATAGTTTTCGGGTCCTCGGAAAGCTGAATCTCGTTTCGATAACTCTTGCTCATCTTTCGGCCATCGGTACCCGGCAGCCGCGGAGAGCTGGTCAGTCTAGCCTGAGGTTCTGGGAAAATACGACCGTAGAGGTGATTAAATCGGCGAGCCACCTCCCGACACAGTTCGATATGAGAAACCTGATCCTCTCCCACCGGAACCAGATTCCCTTTATAAATCAGAATGTCCGCCGCCTGCAGCAGAGGATACCCAAGGAACCCATAGGTAGATAGATCCTTTTCTCGGAGTTGTTGGATCTGTTCCTTATAGGTAGGAACTCGCTCTAACCAAGGAACCGGCACGATCATAGAAAACAGAAGATGGAGTTCAGCATGTTCCGGCACTAAGGATTGGACCATGATTGTTGACTTAGCCGGATCGATTCCCGTCACCAGCCAATCGACCGCGATGTTCAAAACGCTGGGACCGATCATTTCCGGATTCTGGTATTCCGAGGTCAAGGCATGCCAATCTACGATCCCATAGATACACTCACACTCTTCCTGCATCTTAATCCAATTCCGTAAAGCCCCGACCCAGTGTCCAAGGTGCAGTCGTCCCGTAGGTCGCATTCCACTGAAGACTCGCTTTTTCATGGAACGAGGACAAGAACGGGCGGCAGGATAAAACTGAAAGAGCCCGACCAAAACAGTAGACCCGCGATTAGAAAACGGTTAGGGGGGCGTACACTCTCAAGAGAACGAGCATTTAAACACAAGAGCAGAGTTCCGGAACAGACGAAGACCACCAACTCATTGACTTGGCTAAAACCCACGTGGCTCATCATACCACAAGGCTGGTGTTATAATTGATTCCATCATGAGTGAACATTCTCTGAACATTTCCCTGATCTTGGTGTTTTACTTGGTTGGCCTCTTCCATAGCATAGTTTCCTTCGCCTCGAAGAAAGATCTTTTCTTTCGGGTAGCCTTGCTTTCGGTCAGCATCGGATTCGCGCTACACACAGTATTCTTAGTTCGGCTGGGACTAGAAAAAAGTCATTTCCCTCTCACCGACTTACGTGAGTCGTTGGTTTTTTTTGCGTGGACGGTCTCTCTTTGTTTTTTTGTCTCCTACCCACGTTATCGCATCAAAGCACTCGGAGTTTTTCTACTCCCGCTGGTTAGCGCCTTAATGTTGGGAACTGTTTTCTTGAAGTCCAAACCCATGCCGGACATCTATTGGAGCCCCTGGATTTACTTCCACACCACGTTCCTCTTTCTCGCCTATGGGATGTTTCTTGTCACCTTTGTCGCCAGCCTGCTCTACCTTTTCCAGGAGAGAGAGATCAAGAGAAAAAAACCAAAAACCTTCTACTCCCGGCTTCCCTCACTCCGGCTCTTGGACGACCTGTTTTATCAGTTCCTGATCTTCGGCTTCTCTTTCATGACCTTGGGCCTTCTAGCCGGCATCATGTGGGCTGAACAGGACTGGGTCAGCGGCTGGCAGAGTGATCCCAAAGTGATTGCTGCCTTGGTCACATGGGGAATCTACCTCATCCTCATCTATTTTCGACTGAGTGCCGGTTGGCGAGGAAAACGAGCTGCTCTCATCAGCATGGCTGGATTTCTATCCGTCCTTTTTACCTACTTAGGTACCAGTTACTTTGGAGGGCTACACGCTTTTTGAAGAAAGATGTTTGTTCCTAGAAGGTTAAACCCTTGTCTGATTATTTATCTGAGCTTACCGGCGCAACACGATCTATGGATGAGAGAATGGATCTAGTCCTGGTCGGCCTGAGTTACAAGACTGCACCTCTAGAAATCAGAGGACAGGTGGCGTTCCCTCAAGAGCGTCTGACTGGCGCGCTGCAGAAGCTGCACGACCAGTTTGGACTGCTGGAAGGAATGATAGTCTCCACATGTAATCGTGTAGAAATCCTGGGCTGTGGAAACGGCCAAACTAACCCCGCCGCGGCTGTAAAGAGCTTCCTCTACGACTACCATGCTCTTAGCTCTACCTCGCTGGAAAACTATCTCTACACCTATTTCCAGAACGACGTGGTGAAACATGTGTTTCGGGTAGTCAGTAGCCTGGACTCGATGGTATTGGGGGAATCCCAGATTTTGTCCCAAATGAAGCGGGCCTATACCTGCGCCCGTGAGGCTGGTTGTGTAGGCGCTTATCTGAATGGCCTCATTCCGAGAGCCTTTTTCGTGGCCAAGCGCGTGCATAGCGAAACCCGGATTTCAAGGTCAACGGTCTCTGTCAGCTCGGTGGCCGTGGAGCTGGCTCGGAAAATATTTGGTGATTTGAGCGAGAAATCTGTCCTACTTCTGGGTGCGGGAGAAATGGGCGAGTTGGCTGCTCGAAACCTCATCAATTCAGGCATTTCAAGAATCTTTGTGGCCAATCGGAGCAAGGAAAGATCAGACCTGCTGGCTTCTAACTTCGCTGGTACCCCCGTTGATTTTTCCGATCTAGACCACTATCTGGTGAAATCTGACATAGTTATCGTCTCCACCGGCTCGCGCACCCTGCTGCTTGATCAAGAACGTGTACAACACGCGGTCCGAAATCGCAAATACCGGCCACTATTTATCATCGATATCTCTGTTCCTCGCAACGTAGCTCCTGAAGTCAATAACATCGAGAATGTTTTTCTTTATGACATCGATGACCTGCAATCGGTGAGCGAGGCAAACTTAGAAGGGCGAAAAGATGAAGCAGAATTGGCTGAGAGGATCGTCGAACAGGAGGTTGAGAATTACCTAAAATGGGCGGGCTCAAACCACCTAGGCCGGCTCATCCAGTCTCTACGCACTCAGATTGAGGATATCTGTTTAGATGAGCTTCGAAAACGTCAGCAAGACTGGGAGCCACAGGAGTACAGAAGGATTGAGAAAATTTTGCGTCAGGCCGCTCACAAGATCGTCCATCCGTTGATCCTACACATCAAGCAGCCTGATCAGAACCCGATCCGGCAAGACTACAATCTAGAGATGATCAAGAGCGCCTTCCACTTGGATCAAACAGAGTGAGAGAACTTGTTATCGGTTCCCGTGGTAGTCCACTGGCACTCCGGCAATCCCAGTATGTGCGCAACGAGATTGAAAAGCACAACTGTCACTTAAGGGTTCGAGTGGAAACCATCCCCACCTCAGGGGACCAGGTATCCCAATGGACCTCGACCCAGGTTGAAAGCTCAAAGGGGCTCTTCGTCAAGGAGATCGAGGAGGCCCTGCTAGAAGGCACGATTGATCTTGCCGTACACAGCCTCAAGGATCTCCCGTTACTGCTCCCGGCTGGTCTTGTGTTAGCTGCAATTCCCAAGAGAGAAGATGCCCGGGACTGCCTAGTCGCTCAATCGAAGTTGTCTTCCCTAGCAGATCTCCCTCGAGGAGCAAGACTAGGAACCGGGTCTTTGCGTCGCAAGATCCAGCTGCAGTCCCTTCGTCCGGACATAGAAGTTGTTCCGGTTCGTGGCAATGTGGGGACTCGAATCCGTAAACTCTCACACCAGGCACTAGATGCGGTGGTGCTCGCTGTCGCCGGGCTCAAACGTCTCAGTCTCGAAGACCAGATTGACTATATCTTTCCAGCCGAAGAAATGATACCAGCGATTGGTCAAGGCACTCTGGCTCTCGAAGCACGTAGCCAAGACGAAGCAGTACTAGACCTCATCACCGCCTTGGACGATCCGCATTCCAGGTGCTGTACTCAAGCTGAAAGAAGCTTTCTTGGGAAGTTGGGGGGGGGATGCCGGCTTCCCATGGGCGGCTATGCCTCCTTGCAAGAGAAAGAGGGAACATTCTCCGCCTTCGTCGGTGATCTTTCCTGCAATCGGATCATTCGGGCAGTCTGTCGGGGACCGATTGAAGCACTCGATGACCTTGCCTTGGAAGCGGCGGACGACCTTCTGTGCCAAGGAGCGGATGCCATCCTGAGAGCACTTTTCCTCGAGCCTCAACCATGAACCCTCCTTTGCAAGGGCGAACTATCTTGATCACCAGGAGCCGACAACAATCGGGTGAATTTCGCCGCCAGCTGGAACAGTTAGGGGCAGAAGTCTTGGAAATTCCGACCATTGAAATCTGTCCCCTCCAAAGTGGAGATCTTGACTCGGCTCTGCGGAAAATCGGTGAGTACGATTGGTTGATCTTTACCAGCGTCAATGGAGTCGAGATCTTTGTCAAGCGGGCACACCAACTTAGCCTGCTCCTCCCTGGTGGTGAAACTCCCAAGATCTGTGCCATTGGGCCAGCCACTGCAGGCAAGATTGAATCCTATGGATACCCGGTCGAACTTCTTCCTGGACGCTATCAGGCAGAAGGGATTCTCGAGGATTTTCTGCACTATCACCACGGCCACCTGAACGGGTTGAGAATTCTTCTTCCACGAGCACGCCAAGCCCGTGAACTGTTGCCCCAACAGCTTCGAAGACACGGCGCTAAAGTCGTGGTCCTTCCCGTCTACGACACTGTGACTCCGGCAGACAGTCGTCGGAAATTATGCCAAGGACTGAAAAGGAAACCTCCAGACCTGGTTACATTTACCAGTCCTTCTACAGTGCACAACTTCATTGCTTTGGCTAACTCCAAGGAAACCCTCAAAGATCTTTGCTACGCTGCAATTGGGCCGATCACCGCCGCCGCAGCCCGAAGTTCGGGATTACCGTTGGTCCTACAGGCAAACCATTCGACCATCCAGGATTTGGTGAGTGCGATCGAAGGTTATTTCTCCACAGCCCAACCCACCGAAAGACCAAAATAGGAGTGCAGTCAAAGGGTCGGGAGCAGAGCAACTGTTTTCACCGCTGAAAGACGACGTTCAGAGTCAACCTTGCTTCAGCAACATTATTCCGGGTGATGCCTGGTAAAAAACGCCAAGTGAGCGCTGTCTCGATAGCCATTTTGTTAAGTACAGAATCGATGCCCTGGATAAGTTGGACGTCATAAATCCCTCCTGCACGAGAAACAATCACACTCAATCGAACCACTACCGGGTCCCGCAGGTGGGCTGCCTCACTTGGAAGAATGGGTGTCCGATGGGAAAGCAATAGCGGAGGCAGAGACTCTCGTTTCGAGAAGTAATCCTCCCACGCCCTTGACCCTTCAGAACCCTCGAAATACAGAGTACCAAAGCCCCTCCTAAACCCAGCCAGTTCCAACATTTTCTTCGAATCCTCAGCGCCGAGATCTATTTGACCAATTTTTGCGGCCACTAGTTCAAAATCTTCCTCAGAAAGCGGTTCCAACTCTAGAATTTTAGAGCCGACTTTGAAAAGCACTTTGTCTGGCGCCCAGGGATACCGGTAATGACCCAGAATCGTGTGTCCCCGGAACTCACCTGGCTTCAGCAGATCGCTCACCTGGAAGAGCTGGGACGGATCTTCAGGATCTTCCAGCTCGATAAGATGGCCATAGTAGACCTTCCCCGCTGCCTCTACGAGCGCCAGCAGCGGCGCCTGAATCAGTTCGTAACTGTCTCCAAGGTTGATGTAATTCATGATAATCCGTTCGCTGCTGATTAGCTCGACGGTCACAACCCGTTGATCCGAAACGAACAAATAGTGGTGAATAGCTGGTTTTTCAAGTTCAAAAGCAGCTTCGATATCCAGTCCCAAAGCTTGAATTCCACTAGAAGCAAATGCCTTCGATAACAAGCCTTCTCCAGCGGTTGGCATCCGAACGGAGAGCTTCCCGATGCCCATAAACAAGATCGCCAGGAGCACCCAGAACCGATTGGATCTACAGAATCTCCCAGAACGATGGGAAACACACCAGCCAGGTAAAGCCCGCAATCGGCTCTTCAGAACATCCACCCTTCGTCGCTCCATGGGCTCGATTTCTAACTTAACCAGTCAATGTCATTCTACATTGTAAAATGCTTAGCTAAAAAGCACCGCGTTTTTGAACCCTTAAGACTCTTCTTCCCGAATTATTCAGAGTGGGCACGGCTGAGTTCAAGTTTCCAGCTACCTCCCGCAAGCGGATGAAGCGGGCCTGAGTAAGATTCTTAGAAATGGCGAGAACCCAGACAATGTCAAAGGGATTCTTGCCATTTCACTATGTGATATAGTGCCCGATATGAGCTTCAAAGGGCTGCACGCCTATGGTTTCATGTTCTTTGCCGCCGTGGGCCTACCTCTCTTTATCTTCCATGACATCTTCCACTCAGGTGCGCCCCTCTCCCAGTCCATCAAGGGGTTGCGCGAAATTGAGGGTGAGATTCTGACTCTACCAAAAGAGGGTTATCGCACCCACAGCGTACAAGACGATAGCGGAATTTTAAGGGTAAACATCCTTCTAGACTCGGTTCCGCAGAATGAGAGAGAGCTGAGGGTGAAAATACTCGAGGTTCTCTACGACATCCAGACTCTCGTAGGCAAGAAGATGAGTATCGCCATCTGGGCCGGTACCTCTAGCGGAGACGACCCCCTAAAATTACAGGGAGTCGCTTTTTACTCTTCGATCAACGAAGATTATCATTTCAGAAACGCAAACGAAATCGAGTGACGCTGAAAAAAACTCCACTCCACGGCCTACACTTGCAACTAGGTGCTCGCATGATGTCGTTTGCGGGCTGGGAAATTCCCGTTCAATACGAGAGCACTCTCAAGGAGCATTTCGCCGTTCGCCAAACCGCAGGCCTTTTCGATGTCAGTCACATGGGTCAGCTCGAAATCATGGGGAAAGATGCCCTAAAGATGTCTCAGAAGGTGACCTGCAACGACGTCTCACGCTTGTCAGACGGACAGGCCCATTACTCTGCTTTTCTTTCTCCAAAAGGAACCTTTGTTGACGATATTGTCGTCTACCGCATCCATCGCGAGCACATCTTCATCTGCGTCAATGCTGCCAACAAGGATAAGGATGTCCAGTGGGTCATGGAGCACAAGGAAGGCAACGTTGAAATAGTCGACCAAAGTAATTGCTACGTACAACTAGCTATCCAGGGACCCAGGGCACGAGAAATATTGCAACCCTTAACTAACACAAACTTGTCTAATCTAGGCACCTACAGATTCACCTATGGAAGGATTCAGGGTTCCAGGGCTCTGATCTCTCGAACTGGATATACCGGAGAAGATGGCCTAGAACTTTATCTACCTCCTTCCAGCGCAGAATCGATTTGGAGCGAATTACTTGAATTGGGTCGCCCCATGGGTCTGCACCTGAGTGGATTGGCAGCCCGAAATACTCTTCGTTTAGAAGTGGGCTACCCTCTGTACGGAAAGGACATCGATGAAACGACGACACCCTGGGAAGCTGATCTTGGCCGAATGGTGAAACTCAATAAGGGAATTTTTATTGGAAGGGAAGCATTGGTTAAACTGGGAGTCAAAGAGGTCAAACGGAAACTAGTAGGATTTGAGATGATTGACCGGGGAATCGCCCGCGACCACTATCCCGTTTACCTCGATCAAGAGCCGGTAGGTAAAGTCTCTAGCGGCGGCTTTGCCCCATCTTTACAAAAATCCATTGGGCTGGTCTATCTTCCGCTCGCTCAGACTCACATCGGGCAACTTCTTAAAGTAGAAGTAAGAGGTCGGCGCCTGCTCGCCAAAGTGGTCGAAACACCTTTCTATAAAAGAACCACCCGATTATTATCTTGACTTGATCGGGTGGATGAGTGTCTTGGAGGAACCCTGGACTTTACCGCCTTCAGAAAAACTCGGTTTTCCCAAGAAAGGATCGACGGCAATGGACATTCCTCAAAAACTCTTCTACAGCAAAGAGCACGAGTGGGTTCGAATCCAAGATGACTCCGGCGTTATTGGAGTCACCGACTACGCACAACGAGAACTTGGCGACATCGTTTTTGTGGAGTTTCCCCAAGTAGGAGACCACCTCAAGGCCTCAAATGCTTTCGGATCACTAGAGTCGGTCAAATCCGTTTCCGAGATCTACTGCCCGTTTTCTGGAACGGTGGTAGCGATCAACCGGATCTTGATCGATTCGCCTGAACTGATCAATCAAGATCCTTATCGGCATGGTTGGATGACTCGAATGCTCCTGGATAATCCTGCTGAGTTGGATGACCTACTCACGGCCGAACAATACACGGAGTACCTCAAAGAGTTGGGAGAATAGCCCCATGCGCTATGTTTCTCTTACTGCTGAAGAAAAGCAGCAAATGCTTGAAGAAATTGGCATCAGCCGAGTTGAAGAACTGTTCCGTACTATTCCAGATGGGCTTAGACTCAAGAACGATTTGGCTATTCCAGAAGCAATTCCGGAATCGAGCCTTCTAAAATACTTTACAAAGCTAGGAAAGAAAAATGCGTCCACCCAAAATTTCACCTATTTTCTCGGCGCGGGAGCCTATCACCATTTTATTCCTACCATCATTGATTCCGTGATGTCTCGATCGGAGTTCTATACCGCTTACACCCCTTATCAACCGGAAGTCAGTCAGGGAACACTACAGGCCATCTTCGAATACCAAAGTTTGATCTGTCAGCTAACCGGGATGGACGTTGCCAACGCCAGTCTTTATGACGGTGCCAGTGCTCTCGCCGAAGCAGTATTGATGGCAAGGAGAATAACCAAAAGAAAAAGAGTAGCTGTAGCAACAAGCTTGCACCCCGAATACCGACGTGTCCTCGAGACCTATACCGCTAACCTCGATCTACACCTGGACACACTGACGATGGGCAAAGATGGAAGCTTGAACCTGGATCAACTGAAATCCACTCTGACGACCGATCATGCGGCGGCCGTAATCCAGTCTCCCAATTTCTTTGGTGTCATCGAAGATATCGAACAAGACAGTTCCTTGACCCAGCAGAAGGACATTTTGCTCATCGGAGTAGTCACTGAGCCTACTTCTCTGGGCGTGCTGAAGCCCCCAGGACAAATCGGGGTCGACATCGCAGTTGGCGAAGGACAACCCCTAGGCTTACCCCTCGGTTTTGGGGGCCCCTACCTGGGATTTTTCGCAACTCGAGACTATTATAAGCGCCAGATGCCCGGTAGGCTGGTCGGCCAGACTTTAGACAACCTTGGACGCCGGAGTTTCGTACTCACGCTAGCCACCCGTGAACAGCACATTCGTCGGGAGAAGGCTACCTCAAATATCTGCACCAATCAGGGTCTCTGTGCTCTAATCGCAGCCGTCTTCCTGTCGACCTTGGGAAGGCAAGGGCTGCGGGAACTTGCCGAACAGAATTTAAAACTAATGCATTATCTCAGGCAACAGTTGGCAGACTTTGTCGTATTCTCTGGACCCACGTTCAACGAACTTGTTCTTCGCTGCCCAGAAAATCCTCACCGATTGAATCGCCGCCTGTTTACTCGAGGGATTATCGGAGGGCTACCCCTGGAGAAATATTTCCCTCGCCGAGCCGATCAAATGCTCGTCTGTGTCACTGAGCAAAACTCTTGTCGGGATATCGATCAGTTTATTCAAATCTTTCAGGGTGCCCAGCCATTACGATGAACCGAACTACAACTGTTTTTAACCTAAACGAGCCCTTGATCTTTGAGCGCTCCGGCTCCGGAAAAACAGCTTACAGCTTGCCTCCCCTCGACGTGGAAGACGTGCCCATCGAAGAAATCTTGGAGGAGAAATACAGGCGCACTGACTTGGAAGGGTTTCCTGAAATCAGTGAGGTTGAGATTATCCGCCATTACACTCGATTATCGACCTGGAACTACCACATCGATTTGGGAATGTATCCCCTAGGATCTTGTACCATGAAGTACAACCCCAAGCTGAATGAGCGGGTGGCCAGATTGCCTGAAATCGCTTGTACACATCCCCTTCAGGACGAGGTTCACAGTCAGGGAAATCTTGAGATTATCTCTAAGCTTGAAACCTATCTGGGAGAATTGACGGGGATGGACGCGGTCACTCTGCAACCGGCAGCTGGTTCACAGGGGGAACTCACCGCACTATTGATGATTCGCGCTCACCACGTCACGGCTAGCCACCCTCGAAAATATGTGTTGGTCCCCGATTCAGCACATGGAACCAATCCGGCCAGTGCCGCCATGGCAGGCTACAACGTGATCACCATTCCAACCACTCCGCAGGGAACGATTGACCTCCATGTCCTGGAAGAGACGATGAACGAGGATGTCGCCTGCCTCATGCTTACCAACCCTAACACCCTGGGCATTTTTGAACAGGCAATCGACCGGATCGCCAGCATCATTCACAGCAGAGGTGGACTGATCTATATGGATGGCGCTAATTTTAACGCGCTTATGGGATATGCTCGCCCAGGCGACATGGGAATAGACATTCTACACCTCAATTTGCATAAGACTTTTTCCACTCCTCACGGAGGCGGAGGACCAGGTTGTGGAGCGGTGGCCTGTAAAGACTTTCTAACCTCCTATCTACCGACTCCGGTGATCCAGCTCCAGGAGGAGGGCTACCACCTCGACTATGCCCGACCTTGCTCCATTGGACGTGTGCACGCCTTCTACGGAAATTTCGGAATGATGGTCCGCGCTCTCTGCTACATTCTCAGCTGTGGACGACAGGGACTCAAGGAACTCACCGAGACAGCTGTTCTCAACGCCAATTACATCCGTCACCATCTACTGAATCATTATGATCTTCCTTATCCAACCCCTTCTCTGCACGAGGTAATCTTCTCCGATAAACTGCAGCTTAAGAATGGGATCAAAACCCTGGACATTGCCAAAAGATTGATCGATTACGGGTTTCACCCACCTACCATCTATTTTCCTCTCATCGTTTCTGGGGCATTGATGGTTGAGCCGACGGAGAGTGAGAGTAAGTACGAACTAGACGCCTTTATTCATGCCATGATTGCCATCAGCCGGGAGGCTCGAGAAGATCCCAAAACGGTTCTTGGTGCTCCCTCAACCGCTAAGCGGACACGCGTAGACGAGACTCAGGCCGCCCGCGTCCCGGTCTTGCGCTGGACACCAGAGTGAGTCTTCCCCTCTTCTCAGGCTCGGGCCACCAAAACATCTAGAGCTGACAGGTTACCCCTCATTGATCCCACCGGGGACCTTGATTTTTGCTTCGGGCTAATGCGAGAGAGAAAATCCCTTAGTTGGCCTTGGATGCCGGGGCCACGAAACAAGGGAATGTTTCTCCAACTCTGTATCCCTATCCATCTAGCTGGAACAGAGTAAATTCGGGAAACTTGTGGAGTTCGCGGATCTTGCGGTCCATGCAACTCTTTTTGAGACGCCGATACATCTCATGAGAAAGTCGCCTCTTGTACATTTTCATCTGCTGTCGAACTTGGTTCTTGAGGTCCTCGAACTTTTCTTCCGCGATTGTTTTTCTCAACGTGTCCGCCACAATCTCGCCAATCCGAGCTAAATCCGCATCCACTGTTTCATAATTGACGCATTCTCCTTGCAAAACCTCTCTCCGTAGGGAAGAGAGGCGACCCGCGATTTGATCAAAGCCTTCAGTCTCGCAAGCTCGCAACAAATCTTCCAGTCCTCCGAGGTAGTCGGACACCATCTGGCGGGAAATCGCTACTTGTGCAGGACCAATCCTGCTTGACTGCTGGTCTCCTGGAGCACCTACGGAAACCCGCTCGTATTCTTCGAGAGCATCGATCACAGCCGGATGGCAATAAAACAGGGTATGGGGAGGTTTCTTGTGCTTCTTCTCTGCCGACTCGAAGCTGCGATCGATTCCGCGCAATACTACATGCAGAGGAATATTGCTATTTTTCCACAGTTCAATTAAGCACCAATCCATGGTAGACACGAGAAGATTTTTACCTCGCCTTTTGACAAAGCACTCCTCGATCTCCGTAAAATAGTTAAAATAGTTTCTCACTTCTCGAAGTCCTGCTCTTCGTTGGATCTGGACCTCCCCCCTTACAGGTTTTCTTCAACCCCTTCGCAGGTGCTGATAAAACAACTGCAGGCCGTAAAGAGTAAGATCTTTCTCCACCCTATCAATTCCCTCTGCCTCATGCCCAATGAGTTCGGCCAGACCACCAGTGGCAATCACATGCAGCTCGCCCAACTCCCTGCTCATCCGAGCCAAGATTCCCTCGACCAAGCCTACGTAACCGTAGTAAATACCGGACTGCATACTGGCCACCGTTGAATCTCCAATGGTGCTGGGAGGCTTCTTGACTTCTACACGAGGAAGTCTTGCCGTCCGAGCAAAAAGTGCCTCCACAGAAATGGTGATTCCAGGCGCTATGATTCCCCCAACATACTCACCCCTCGCAGATACCACATCAAAGGTGGTGGCGGTACCGAAATCCACCACCACCGTTGGGCCACCAACCAACTTAAAAGCCGCCAAAGCATTCACAATTCGATCAGCTCCGACATCCGAGGGAGGATGATAGTGGATGGGGATCAAGTCTTGAGCGGTGGGCTCGATAAAGAGGGGGCTAACACCAAAGTGATGACGACATACCCTATCGATGGCCTCATTGAGGGGGGCGACCACCGAGCAAACCACTGTTGCTTTGACCTGCGAACTGGAAAGTCCAGCCAACTCGAATAGGTTATGAAAGACTACTGTATATTCTTCAGCTGTCCTGTCCTTTTGTGAAGTAATCCTCCAAGAACACCTCAACCGATTTTTGTCAAAGACCCCAACCACCAGATTCGTATTGCCAATATCAATAGCCAGCAGCATCTTGCTAAACACGCCTTTCTTACTGTTTAGTTCTTACTCCGTAAATCCGTCCTAACTAGTGGCTAAAATGACGAACTCCGGTGAAAACCATTGCTATCCCATGCTCGTTAGCGGCATCGATCACTTCCTGATCGCGAATCGATCCACCGGGCTGAACAATCACCTTGACCCCAACTTTAGCTGCTTCGTCAATGCTGTCGCGAAAGGGAAAGAAGGCGTCACTAGCCATCACACACTCCTCAAGCGACAGCCGAGCCTTTCTGAAGGCTAATAGCACCGAGTCTACCCGGCTCATCTGCCCTGCACCGATCCCCAATGTTCGACTCGACTTGGCGCAAACGATCGAATTCGACTTGACGTGCTTACATACTTTCCAGGCAAACAGCAGGTCCTGAGTTTGAACGTCACTTGGAGCCAGACGCGTCACCGTCTTTAAATCCTGACTTCGGATTCTTCCGCGATCTTTTTCCTGGATCAGAAGGCCCCCCGAGACACTCCTGAAATCAAACTTCTCCCGCGACACCCGGCTCTGCTCCCCCATCTCCATAACCCGCACATTTTTCTTCGTGGCGAGGATTTTCTGCGCCTGTGACGAGTATCCCGGGGCAATCACCGCCTCCACGAAAAGCGATTGCATGTGGTCAGCTGTTTTCCCATCCACTTTTCGGTTGAAAGCGATAACTGAGCCAAAGGCGGAGACTGGATCGCAGGCTAAAGCACCCTGGTAGGCTTCACTTGGGCTAGAGCCCAAAGCTACCCCACAGGGGTTAGTGTGTTTAATAATGGCACAACACGGCTCCTCGAACTCAAGGCAAAGTTTCCAGGCGCTATCAAGATCCAGGTAATTATTAAACGAAACTTCCTTTCCTTGTTGCTTTTGGGCGGCCAGCAGTCCGCTCACCGACCCAGCTTGAAAACCATACAGGGCAGCCTTCTGATGAGGGTTTTCTCCGTAACGCAATTGGCTTTTCCGTGACAGGTTCAAAGTAAGCCTGGATGGCGGATCTTCCCCTTCGCCTTCGACTGGTTTGAAATAGCAAGCAATCAGTGCCTCATAAGCAGCCGTGTATTGGAAAGCTTTCCTAGCCAGATTCCAGCGTGTCCCCGCTCCCACTTGACCAGAATTCTCCTGCATCTCTGCTAGGAGACTGGGATAGTCAGCCGGATCGACGACAACCGTTACATGAGCGTGGTTTTTCGCTGCTGCCCGAACCAAAGTGGGACCCCCAATATCAATTGCCTCGACCACCTCCTCCACGCTCACATCGTGCTTTTGGATAACCTGAGCAAATGGATAGAGATTGACCACCACCAGTTGAATAGGCAGGATATTATTTTCCCGCAAAACCCGCTGGTGCTGGGGGCAGTTGTGACGCGCGAGAATTCCGGCATGAACTCGCGGATGAAGCGTTTTGATTCGTCCTCCAAGAATTTCTGGAAAGCCCGTATAGTCTGCCACCTCAGTAACGGAGATTCCAGCGACTCGTAGAACTTGGGCAGTTCCTCCAGTAGAGAGAAACTCCATCTCGAATTCCCTCAAATGCTGGACAAATTGAACCAGACCAGTCCGATCCGATACGCTTAATAAGACCAATCGTCTTCCCATTTAACTCCCTGCGTAATTACAATCTTATTTTTGATGTCTGGTAAAGTCCAGAGCCTCTAGACTCACTTTGGACAGTGGCTAGATTCGTCTCAGGCCGAACGAATATAATACTGCCGTGGCCGACCGGCGTGCTTTGATGCGTCAACTACCCTCTATTGACCAGGTCCTACGGAAGGATTCTATTCGGCGATTGTCCGAATGCTACTCACGCCAACTTGTTCTTTTGGAAGTTCAAACCCATTTAAAACAGTTACGAGACCTCCTGCTAAACGGTCTGCTTTCCAAGAAGGAGCTCGAGCAGCAGCTCTCTCAACTAGATGATTCCATTGCCTCAAATGTCCACAACCGTCTATCTCCATCCCTAAAAAAAGTAGTTAATGCCACTGGAGTCATCCTCCACACCAACCTAGGCCGTGCGCCAATCTCGCAGACAGCTGTCGCCTTCATACTAGAGATCGCGACTGCCTACTCGAATCTGGAATACAGTTTGGAAGAGGGAAAGAGGGGACAACGGGATCTTCATTTTGAAACACGAATCGCTCGATTCTTAGACTGCCAAGCAGCCACGGTGTGCAACAACAACGCCGCCGCCGTGTTTCTCATTCTCAATAGCCTTGCTCCGGGTAAGAAAGTACTCGTATCTCGCGGTGAACTCATCGAGATCGGGGGATCTTTCCGGATTCCAGCCATTATGGAGCGCAGCGGAGCCCTATTAAAAGAAGTGGGATCGACAAACATGACAAGAATTTCTGATTATCGAGGGGCGATCGACAAAGACACCGCCCTGATCCTACGCGTACATCCCAGTAATTACCGGATTGTTGGTTTTACCCATCGACCCGAGCTATCTGACCTCGTGGGCCTCTCTCGAGAAACCGGGATTCCACTGATCAAGGATGCGGGTAGTGGATACCTAGCTCTGGACTCCTATCCCTTTTTGGAGAGTGAACCCACCATTCAGTCCGTCCTAGCCCAGGGGGTCGACCTGGTATGCTTCAGCGGGGATAAACTTCTGGGAGGCCCCCAATCCGGAATTGTGGTGGGGAAAAAAACACTGATAGATCCTATCCGAAAAAACCCTCTCATGCGGGCTTGCCGGGTAGACAAGTTGACCTATGCTGCCCTGGAATGGACCCTAACGGAATACGAAAAAGGTACTCATCGGGCCACAATTCCCATCCATCAGATGCTTTGCATCACCAAAGAAGAACTCAAGAGCCGTGCGCTGCGAATCGGCAAGCAACTAAATACCAAGGTATTTCATGTTGGCTTGAAGGAAGGCCACTCGTTGATTGGTGGTGGCTCAGCTCCGGGGGTTCAACTACCTACTTGGTTACTGACAGTGCGATCCCCCCGTTACTCCGTCGGTAAACTCGAGGAGTATCTTCGCAAATGTTCAGTACCCATCGTAGCCCGAATCGTCGAAAATGAACTGCTCGCCCTCGACCTGCGTACCGTATTTGCTGACCAGGAAGAGCTCATTATATCGGCTTTTGACTCCATCTCCAGCAGGCAGCTCACTTCGTGAAATATCGGGTACAACCGGACCACCGATAACCCTGCGTTCAAAGATCGGGAGGAACACGTTCTGCATCGGGTCATCCGGCCATTCTGAAAAATACGAGCTAGCCAAGCCCCCGTCTGCAGCAGACCATTCAAGCGAGAACTTTCCCTTTTGTAATAGACGACCCATGTGTCGTTCAGCCCGAAAATGCTCAACTCCACATCCCGTTACCTGTGGGAAAACTCACTGACCCGCTCCTCCCATCAACTCCCTCGATGGAAACATCTGGTTAGGTCGACATTAGATCAGAACAACGCATAAATATAGGGCGCCACCACAGAGGATTCGGAGAAAACCAGAAGCGCGCCAATAAGAATCAAAAAAAACAGGATCGGCAGCATCCACATCTTTTTTCTGACCCGAAGGAATTCCCACAGTTCAAACAGAATAGCCAGTTTACCCATCGAGAAAAATCTACCACAGCGGGTGAAGTGCTACAATAGGATGCTTTGCCATTCTAATCTGAGTTATGCTCAATTAATCGCTAAACGCAAAGGAGGGGCAAGGAGCATAGATGGCTAAGCACTCCCTGAAGACAGGTGGCAGCGTCCCCTATCTGCATCTTCTGATCTGTCCCGGTTGTCACACCTCTCTTGAAGCTGAAAAAACCAAATTGCTCTGCCCGAACTGCGCGCGTCATTTTTCTGTTGAGAATCAAATTCCCCTTCTTTTCTCACCAAATGACCCTGGGATGGCGCCCGATCGGGTTACCGCGACTGTAAAGGCCTTTTATGAAGAAAACCCCTTCCCCGATTACGAGGACACAGATGATCTAGCCCGATTCATCGAAAAAGCACGGATGGGAGTCTTTGCAGCTCTTCTCGATGAGCAGATTCCATTTGCCAGCCGCATCCTCGAGTGTGGTTGCGGAACAGGACAGCTCTCAAATTTCCTGGGAATTGCGCATCGAACAGTTTTCGGGACGGATATTTGCCTGAATTCTCTACACCTTGCTCAAGGATTTAAAGAAGAAAACGGACTGGAGCGAGTCCATTTCTTACAGATGAACCTCTTTCGCCCTGTGTTTCGTTCAACTTCGTTTGACATCGTCATCTGTAACGGAGTCCTTCATCACAGCACGGTCGATCCCTTTCTAGGATTCAAAACTCTCGCTAACTTGGTCAAACCGAACGGCTATCTGATAGCTGGCCTTTATCACCGGTATGGACGCTTGTCCACGGATCTCAGAAGAGCAATTTTTCGGCTCATGGGAAACCGCTTTACCCTTCTGGATCCGAGGCTGCGTCAATGTGGGCTGAGTGAGAATCGGCAGTCGGCCTGGTTTGCTGACCAATATCGGCATCCCCACGAACGCAAATATACCATGGCTGAAGTCTTCAGGTGGCTGGAGCCAAACGGGCTGGAATTAGTAAAGACCATTCCAAAAACAAGGTTCTTCGACAAGTTCAGACCAGACGAGAGACTCTTCCAAGCTGAAGCTCCGGGTCGTGCCTGGGAAAGACGGCTCGTCGAGATCGGAATGATGTTCAGGGATGACCGTGAGGGAGGATTTTTTACCATTATCTGCCGGAAAAAGCCCTAAGCGAAAAATGAATTTGCTAAACACAATCTGGATGAAGCTGAGGCTTTATATCCTGGGCATCTCTGTGTTCCTCCTGTTGCTCGCCGCGCTATTCTCTTTTGGCGAACTGCTGCTCCGCTACTCGATTCTGCAGGAGTCGACAGAAAGCCGTGATCACGTAAGTGAAACGTTCTACATGCCAGTCAAGCTGAAAACCAACTACCAGGGTGTTTTCTGGGGTATCCTCTTTAACACGAACCACTACGGCTTTCGAGACGAACCCAACTTTGAGAAGATTCCCAAGCCTGACGTGCATCGAATTCTCTCACTGGGTGACTCAATTGGCTTCGGCTTGGGGATTCCTGCTTCCGCTCACTACACTAAAGTTTTGGAAAGGCGTCTCAACGAAAAAGAACCCTCTCACAAATTCCACATTGTGAATGCGGCAGGACAGGGCTACAGCCCATCCAGTTACTATGTCTACCTCAAGCATGAGGGACTCGAGTTACGGCCCAAAATGGTCATAGTGGACATCGAAATGTGCTCAGTCATCACCAACGAGGCTCTGCTTCACTGGGAAACTGATCCGGAAGATCCCGACACCCCCCTTGCTGTTCGTGGAGGTCGATATTTGGTCAGCTGGGACGGGCGGTTGTTAGCCACCTATTCACAAGGAGGTTATTTCTTCGAAAAGACCTACCTTTACACTAACTTACTGAGACGTTTTCTCAACCTTATGTACCGTCTGTCGCCAACCGCACCCTTCCGAGACCGGAACGAAAAGGGGATCAGTTACTACGATTTGGGTTTCGACAGATACATCCTGGACGAGGCACGCCTGGAGTCAGGCTGGAAAAAAACCTTTCGTGCCCTGAAGGCCACCCACACTCTGCTTCAGAGTAACAGGATTCCGTTCCTGTTAATGATCATGCCTTCGCGTCATATGTTCAACGAACACGCTGGCCGCTGGCGTGCCCACGCAACAAAGCTCATGGAACGGGGTATATGGGAGGCTCGTAGATTGGCTATTCCGTTCCTCGAATTTACCGAGGCCATCGCAAAAGGAGGAGGAAAAAAGCTCTACTTTGATTTCGCTCACATCACAGAGGAGGGAAACCGTGCCGTCGGAGATGCTCTCTTTGAGCACATTCAGGCGAGATTCGACCTAAATGATAAAGCCGCAAACCAGGCGAGGGTTGAGGCCCCAATATCCCTCAGATTCCAGACCAATCTCAGCCTGCATATGAAGTGATCGGGACAGAAACTTATACGGGTGTCACTCCGTACGTTTGCCCAGCCTGGCGCTGACCCAGCTGGAGAATACTTTGACCGGCTCCGATTAAAGCGAAAAGCGTGAGACGACAGAGCATCCGGGTGTTGCGTCGTCCGGATTGGACCTTACAATGACCAGAATTCTAGGAATCTCCAGTTTTTATCATGACAGTGCTGCCTGTCTGGTGGAAGATGGTCGAGTGGTGGCAGCCCTCCAAGAGGAGCGCTTTAGCCGGAAAAAGAACGATCACTCGTTCCCTTCTAGAGCTATCTCAGCCTGCCTGGGGATCGCCAGGTGTCGCAGCGACGAACTGGACTGGGTAGTATTTTATGAGAAGCCCTTTGTCAAGTTTGATCGGCTACTTGAGACTTACCGCCGCCATTGTCCCCGAGGACTGAAATCCTATCTCAAAGCTATTCCAGTCTGGGTGAGCCAAAAGTTGTGGATAAAAGACTTCATCGACAAGGAACTGGCTCCCCGTCATCCAGTCCTTTTCGCCGATCACCACGAATCCCATGCCGCCTCAGCTTTCTTCCCTTCCCCTTTTCGAACAGCTGCCATTCTGACGGTCGACGCTGTGGGAGAATGGTCCACCACAGCTTTGGGCAAGGGAGTTGATAATGATCTTCAGCTAGACTGGGAGATCCGTTTTCCTCACTCCTTAGGACTACTCTACTCGGCCTTCACCTATTATCTTGGCTTTGAGGTGAATTCCGGGGAGTACAAACTCATGGGTCTGGCGTCCTATGGAAAACCTGTCTACACCGATTTGATCAAAAGTGAGTTGATCCATATCAGTAGCGATGGGTCTTTTCGGCTGAATGCGCGTTACTTCGACTATGAGGCTGGCCTAGTCATGGTCTCGAAGCATTTTGAGAAATTGTTGGGCGGACCTCCCCGCGGGCGGAAAGATCCGTTAGGGCAACGCCACATGAATTTGGCGGCTTCGATTCAACAGACAACTGAAGAGGTCCTATTGACAATCTGCCGTCATCTGCAACGGAAAACACATTATAGCCGCCTGTGTATGGCCGGCGGTGTCGCCCTGAATTGTGTGGCCAATGGTCGCGTCTTGAGAGAGTCCGGTTTCGACAAACTCTGGATCCAACCTGCTTCGGGAGACGCCGGAGGTGCACTCGGAGCTGCCCTTTCTGTTTGGCACCGTTTTTTGGGCAACCCTCGGTCGATTGATAACCCTGATCATAAGATTCAACAGTTTTCCTTGTTGGGCACAGAATACAATCGCCAGCAGATTCATCGCTTTCTGGAGTCTCAAGGGGCAAACTACGCAGAATTGGACAATCGAACCTTGTTCGATCAGACGGCCGAAGCACTAACAAAAGGGGCGGTCGTAGCCTGGTTTCAAGGGCGTATGGAATTTGGTCCACGGGCCCTGGGAAATCGTAGCATCCTGGCTGACCCACGGAACAAAAAGATCGAAGAGCGCCTGAACACTCGAGTGAAATTCCGGGAATGGTTTCGGCCATTTGCGCCGGCAATCTTGGAGGAGGATGTCGCCGAGTATTTCTGTCTGGATCGGTCCAGTCCATACATGCTTCTGGTGGCCTCAGTTCTCAAGTCTCGACGCGCCGAGATTCCGGCAGTCACCCATGTGGATGGTTCAGCTAGGATTCAAACGGTGAGCCGGGCACAGAATCCTCGTTTTTACGCCCTACTCCGGTCCTTCCGACGGCTCACCGGGTGCCCCCTATTATTGAACACTAGCCTTAATCGGCTCGGCGAACCGATCGTCGAATCTCCTCATGACGCCTTCCAGTGTTTCATGCGCTCCGACATTGATTTCCTCGTCCTGGATAACTTTGTCCTGTCAAAAAAAGACCAACCCTCAGGTTTACATGATTGAGACTGCACGACTTCTTCACCATCTCCTGCACAAGCTGACTAAGAGGTTAGCTCGCATCAATACTGTTCTGCTCCTGGCCTTTTCCTACTACTGCATACTTTTCCCACTGGCGCTGGTTGGACGAATCGGTGGAATAAAAAGGGGAACACGAGGCTGGCTGAAAAGACGGAATTTGCCCCCCAATCACTACCTCAAACAATACTGACCTCCATCGGGGTACCCGGTGTGGTGAGAGGGATTACCCGTCAGCTCAATGAAGCAGGCCCCACGCTCGGGACTCATCCGGAGGAACTGGGTTGGAAGGATAAGGCATTGCCTTACGTCGGCGAAAACTAATCTGGCGGTGGGACTTGGCTCCCGTCGATCCGACTGGACCGCTTAAACCTTCCGCCAAGTGAATAACCAATTAACCTCCCAGCACATTGTAGGGTTTGGAAACGGCACCCTAGTCAATCAATGCGAGATTGTGTTCCTGACCGTACCTTTCGCCCATGCAACTCCCTCTTGAATGAGTACAGCTCCGACTTACGAGCCGGCCATACTCTGGCCGCGACGGACCGCCCCCTTTCCTTCAACCATGATCCTTCTTTGACAGACCTCAGGGGGAGATTCGAGACCCGAATATTTGACTCGCTCACTTCCTTCCTATATTCCGCTAGTAATCGCTTTCAAAACCTTAGCGGCCCTTCTTCTCAGTGATCTCCAGCTCAGGCTTAACTGCGACAATTTGTCTACTTGGACTGCCGCAAAGCCAAAGCCAAAATGCTAGTCCTGCTTCTTCGCAGCGTCATGGGGGGGCAATGAATCGAAACCAGGCCTCTCAGATTTAGTCGCTCCCTGGAATATATGACCCTGCTAGCCATTTTAGTCAACCGCCGATACGAGATAAAATCAGCTTTTTTTCAACTAGTTAGAGCATAGCGAGTAATCGTACAGGGCGGTCAGCTCTTACCCAGAACTTACCGCCTCTTCCACACTCACTCGCCATTCATCCAAAGTGTCTGTAACGGTTCGCTCCAAGCTGTAGTTCGGAGTCCAGTCCAGTAGGGTAAGGAGTTTGTGATTGTCGCCGATCACACACTCCAGCTCTGAAATCCTACACTTCTCGGGTGAACGCTTCGCGCCGATCTTCACTCGAGCTGAAGCAAGGGCGGTATGCAGAATGGTGCCGATCCTCGTTCCCACCTGCGAACAGACATTGTATGTTTCTCCCTCTACACCTTCTTCTGCAAGGCCAACATAGGCACACGCCACATCCCGGACATCCAAGAAATCACGGACGCGGGTCAGATCACCCACTAGAATATTTCTTACGCTGCAGGCTGATCGCTCTGCTTCCCACTCCGCACGTGCAATTTGCTCACAGAAATCAGCGACCACAAAGTCCTGTCTCTGGCCGGGTCCCGCATGGTTGAAAGGCCTGGCAATCACAACTCGACTTCCGTAAGTGTTCCAATAATGGCGGCCAACCTCTTCGCTCAGCATCTTCGAACACCCGTAAGGGGTCCGAGGCAGAAGGGGAGCACTTTCCCTCAATGGTCCGCCCTCTTGATCCTCACGATATACCTCAGATGAACTAACCAATAAGATCCTAGCCACTAGATTGTGGATACGTAATGCCTCCAACAGATTGACCGTCCCTTGCACATTGGTCCTAAAGTACTCTGTCGGTCGGTCAAGGGATTCAACTGGGTTAGCCAAGGCGGCCAAATGGTAGACCTGATGGGGTCGAAAATTGCCAATCAACCGGCTCAGTCGAGCTAAATCGAGCACATCGCAGATAGCAACACTCCAGTCACCGATATCCCGGCTTTGCCTCAAGCCGATACCAAAAACTTCCCTACCCTGGTCACGGAGATACTTCCCAAGATATTGACCTACAAAGCCGGTTAGCCCGGTGATAAAATATCTCATACCCGGGCACCAATGGCCAACCGCCTATTAACGTCTTGGAGGTCACAATCCACCATCATTCTTATCAGTTCCGGAAAATGAGCTTCATGATTCCAATTGAGCACAGTTTGCGCCTTGGTAGAATCGGCTACTAAGTGGTCCACTTCAGCCGGCCGAACCAGCTTGGGGTCAATTCTCACATACTCCCTCCAATCCAGACCAGCGTGATCAAAGGCAAGCTTGACCAACTCGTTTACACTGTGTGATTCTCCTGTTCCCACTAGATAGTCATCGGGATGGTCCTGTTGAAGCATCGACCACATGGCCCGCACATAGTCGCCAGCAAAACCCCAATCCCTCCTGGCATTCAGGTTTCCCAATATCAACTCCTTGGCTACGCCCAGTTTTATCTTAGCCACCTGACTGGTCACCTTACGGGTGACGAATTCCTTACCTCGTCGAGGGGATTCGTGATTGAAAAGAATGCCAGAACAGGCAAAAAGATCGTAGCTTTCCCGATAGTTGACCGTTATGAAATACCCATAAACTTTCGCTACGCCATAGGGGCTTCGGGGATAAAAAGGTGTTTTCTCCGTCTGCGGGGTTTCCCGCACCTTGCCAAACATCTCGCTGCTTGAAGCTTGATAGAAGCGGATGTCTCTGCTTCACGAGCCGAATCGCCTCCAACAATCGTGTAACTCCCAGAGCAGTGAATTCAGCGGTTAAGACGGGTTGTTCCCACGAAATAGGAACAAAGGACTGGGCAGCTAAGTTGTAAATCTCCTGAGGCTGGATCTCCTCGATCAGGTCAATGAGCGAAAGCTGGTCCAGCAGATCGGCTCGCCGCAACTCTATCCGACCGCAGAGATGCTCAATTCGCTCAAAGTTCTCCGTACTAGAACGCTGGACCATACCGACAACCCGGTAGCCATTCTCGAGCAAAAACTCAGCCAGATAGGATCCATCCTGCCCCGTTACCCCCGTGATCAACGCAGTATTTACCATAGTTTTCCTCTCCACTGGGCACTGCTTGTTTTCTCTAATTTTGCTCTTCCGGAGCTTGGCTACGGGTCAGTCTGATCAATACGGACTAGTGAGGCTGCCTAGCCTCCAGATCGCGCGCCGCCTGGCTTAGAGCGAAGACCTGATTTGTATCAACATTCACGGACCAAATACAATGAAGGTCCCTTTCATCCGTTCCGCTGGAGCTGATCAAGTCAATCCAAAATTCGGAGGCCTTCGTTTTGATCAGCATCCATTCCTTGAAAGCCAAATCTGGCATCTCGTTTTTCGTCAGTCTATGAACAACCGCCGATTTTTGCTTGAGTAAGTGGTAAGCCGTGATACTTTCCGGAGTTTTAGCGAGGACTCGAGATCGAATTTGCTCATCTTCACTAACCTGTTTAGCATTTTCCCCGTCACCCATCCCTGCTAACTCTGGACTGACTTCGGAGGTTTTCAGAGCTGGTACTCTGCCGAGCATCCGCGGGGCAGTCGATTGCGGTGGAGATGGCGGTAACTTGAAAAGTTGCGAGCGACCCCCATGATCGGAAAAAGTCCAAGCCCAACCTCGGACAAGTGCGACGATCAAGTGTTGTCGACTTTCCCTTGCATTGAGGAGAAAAAAAACTAGCGAGAGAACGCCAAGGATCAGCGCTGAGTAGACGAACTTTTTCCAAACGAAGTGCACCCTATCCACTCGACCGAGAGCCAGCTCTCGGAGGACTCTCGCCTGCTCCTGTAACCTGTATAGTCTGTTTTGCCCTCCCGTCTTGCGGTCAGAGGAGAGCTCTTTAGGCTCATCTTTTTCAAACCTCAACTTACTTCCCCTCTTGACGGCTTCGCTGCTTTAGAAAAGCAGTCAGAAAACCGTCGATTTTCCCGTCCAAAACGGCTTGAATATTCCCCACCTCGACTTTGGTTCGGTGATCCTTGACCATTTGGTAGGGTTGCAGAACATAGGAACGAATCTGACTTCCCCAAGCAATATCGCGCTTACCTTTTTCCACTTCGGCTAGCTCTTTTCGTTTCTTCTTCATCTCCAGTTCATACAGCTTGGACTTAAGGATCTTCAGAGCCATATCCTTATTGCGATGCTGAGAACGCTCATTTTGGCACTGGACCACAATGCCGGTGGGAAGGTGCGTGATTCGAACTGCTGAATCAGTCACATTGACATGTTGTCCTCCAGCTCCCGAGGACCGATAAGTATCAACCCGTAAGTCCTTTTCCTCGATGATGATGTTGACTTCTTCGTTCACCTCGGGCGTTACAAACACCGAGGCAAAAGAAGTGTGTCTGCGCGCTCCGGCATCAAAAGGAGAGATACGAACCAATCGGTGAACTCCAATCTCCGCAGAGAGATACCCATAGACAAATGGTCCTTCAACCAAAAAGGTCACTGACTTAAGACCTGCTTCCTCACCTGCCTGGTAGTCGGCAATTTTACTCTGGAAACCCTGTTTCTCCGCCCAGCGTAGATACATCCGCAACAACATCTCCGCCCAATCCTGACTCTCCGTACCCCCTGCCCCGGGGTGAATGGTCACAATCGCGTTATTCCGATCGTGGGGACCAGAAAGTAAGGTCTGGATCTCGGTTTCCGAAAGCCTACTTTCCAGATTTACCAGCTCCTTCTGCAACTCGGCTATCACCTCTTCGCCTTCTTCGTGGAGCTCAAATAGAGTCTCCAGATCCTCCAGTGAGGCATGATACTGTTGGGCCAAATTGGTCACTTCTTCAAGCTGCCTCCTCTCCCGCAAAAGGGGCTGAGTTTCTTCAGGTTTGGACCAGAAATCTGGCTTAGATATTCTTCTCTCTATCTTCTCCAGGTCCACCTGCTTACCCTCGACGTCAAAGATACTCCCAGAGGTGGGCAATTCTTTTCTTCAGATCTTTGTACTTTTCGCGAAACTCTTCCACAACGATACCCCCTTCTCAAACCCCGAGAAACCGTCCCCTGAAGGCCAGTATGAAACTCACACAAACGATAAGTATATTAAGCCATTCTCCAACGTAGGAGTAAATTGGGCGATAGAAGTTTCCAGCCACGTCAAACGTCATTTTTCCTTCCTGAAATAGGTCAAGTTCGTAAAGGACCTCACCTCCCGGGTCGATCAGCGCAGAGTAGCCACTATTAGCACAGCGAAGTATCGGTTTGCGTGTCTCGATGGCACGAAAAGCCGTATTTTGGATGTGCTGTCGGGGAGCAGCACTGCGACCATACCAGCTGTCATTGGTCATGTTTACCAGAATCTCTGCACCTCTCCTCACCGACTCACGAGACAATTCCGGGAAAATACCCTCATAGCAGATCAACGTGGCGAACCGAGTTTGCTCCACCTGCCCCACGTGAATGCTTTCGCCCGGCGTAAAACCAGCCACCTCCTGCACCAAAGGCACCAGAAAGCTCAACCATTCCCCAGCTGGCACATACTCGCCAAAGGGGACCAGATGAACTTTATCATAACGATAAATTGGCTCACCTCGAGGGTCGAGCAGAAAAGCACTGTTAAAATACCGTGAGGAGCCTTCTTCTAGATAAGTACTATTAATCAGCAAATAAGCACCACCCTTCTCCAGTTGCCCTTTCCAGAAAGTTTTAAAATCGATGTCTTCCAGATAGAAGTAGGGATTTGGGGCCTCAGGGAAGATTACCCACTGGGCACCGCCAGCTGCGGCTTCCCGATAGTAAGCGGGTAGTGTTTGAAAATATTTCTGGGCATAGTGTTCTCTATCTTTTCCCAGCCCAATGTTCCCTTGGACCAGGGCAATTTTCAGACTTTCCCCCAGATCTGGATGCCAGAGATGGAGACGGTAGATGCCGTATAGGTTGGCCATTAGGAGGACAGTTCCAAAGATCAACACTGGCTTCCACTGCCTAAACAGCAAAGTGAAAAGTAGGGCTGAGTTTCCCAGCACAACCAGGAAGGATATTAAGTAGACACCTCCCAGATCGGCGATTTGGACCAGCCAGCGGTAGGGAAACTGCGAATGACCCAACAAAGCCCAAGGGAAACCCTTGAGAGCATAATAATTTCTGGCCAATTCGGTCGCCACCAAGAATCCGGGAGCACAAAATAGGGCCAGTCTCGGGGACTTGCTGGCTACCCAGCGAGTCAGTATGGAAAAGGGGAAGAGGAGTAGACCTAAGCCGAGCACCATCAGCGAAAAAACCACGAGGGCCAAAGGCCAGGCAAGGTTTCCATAGCACACTAGAACCCGCGGAATCCAATAGAGGACCCCGCCAAAATAGAGTGACGCCATGAGAAAATGGCCACCAATGACCTGTCTCCACCGTCGCTCCTGGAGCAGAAAATACAGGTAGGGCATCAGGGCAACCCACGCCAGAGGAAAGAGTGAAAAGTTAGGAAACGAGAGAAACAGGGCCCCTCCTGACAGAAGAGGCCAGGCCCATCCGGGAAACCTTCGTGCACCCATCAATTGAGCCGCGCGATGGGAACCTTCTTTATGTAGGTGTAGAACCCATCTTCCTTCAGGCTGCTTTCCATTTGGCGAGCCTCTTCAAGCGTTACAAATTCACTCACCCACACGCAGTAGAAGGGGTTATCGGCCTGGGGACGGTGGAGACGAGCTGAATACCCTTTTACCTCTAACCGGATCAGAATTGGTCGGGCGTCTTTCTCCCGGTTCAAGGCCCCGACCTGCACGGTGTAAACCTCGGTCGGAACACCGGCTATCTTCCTTCTGAGTTCCAATTCCGCTTTCTTTTCATCGGCAGCTGCGCCAGCTTCACCTGGCAAGTCTTCATCCTTTCGCTCTTCTATCGCGGTCTCCCAAAATGCACTCAATACTTGCTGATAGAAGTCCAAATTACCTTTCACATCCTCCAGTTGAGGTTTGGAGACAATCATCTCCCGCGGGTCAAGGTTGGCCCTAATGAAATATCGCTTGCCCAAGAACAGTCCCGTCAAGAAGAAGCCGAATGAGCAGACGAGGATGACGCCATAGAGGAAAAATGATTCTCTGGCCCGCATCTCTGCCCTTCTGCTACATCGCCGGAATTAGGCCTAATCCTTTTGCTTTTCTCCAGCTGCCACTGAACCCTTGATGAATGAGGATAAAAAATCCACGGGAATCGGAAAAACAATGGTCGAGTTCTGTTCCATTCCGATCTCGCTCAATGTGGATAGGTATCTCAGTTGAACTGCAACCGGCTCCTGAGCCAAGGTCTGAGCAGCATTGTAGAGTCGTTCTGCTGCCTGAAACTCACCTTCAGCGTGAATGATCTTGGCCCTCTTCTCCCGCTCGGCCTCGGCCTGCCGCGCCATGGCCCGTTGCATCTCAGAGGGAAGATCAACCGTCTTGACCTCGACCATGGATACCTTGATCCCCCAGGGATCGGTATGCTGATCTAAAATGCTTTGTAAACGCTCGTTGAGCTCTTCTCGCTGGCTGAGCAAGCCATCCAGTTCCACCTCGCCCAAAACAGAACGTAATGTCGTCTGAGCCAGCTGAGAGGTGGCATAGAGAAAGTTTTCCACACTGACAATGGCTCGGTTAGCATCAACCACCCGAAAATAAACTATCGCATTGACTTTGACCGATACATTGTCCCGCGTGATGATGTCCTGGGAAGGTACATCCATGGTAACCGTCCGCAGGCTAACCCGCTCCATCCGATCGATCGGCCAAAAAACGGCAAACAGTCCTGGCCCCTTGGCCTTCGGCAACACCCTGCCAAGACGAAAGATCACACCTCGTTCGTACTCTCGCAGAACGTTGATCACTGAGAATAGATAGAGCACCAGAATTCCGATCACAATCACCTGAATTGACAACATTGCACTACTCCTCCCAAACCTTTAGACCATTGGCACTCAAGAATAAGCAATCGGCTCCGCTAGTCCCTAACCGATTCCGAATCCTGTTCCACCAACAGCGTTAGTCGACGAGCTTGACGCACGCGCACCCGACTTCCCTTGGAAACAGGATGGTCGGATATGGCCTGCCACCACTCGCCATTAACAAACACCTTTCCCTCCTCTCGATTGATGTCGGTCAATGCCCTACCTGCCATCCCTACTAGACCTTCTTCCCCCGTGGTGATCTGTCCTAAGTGGGATCGAACTACCAAACGCAATAGGAACGTGAAGATCAAAGCGAAGGGGACAGTAACAGCCAGAGCATACCCCCAGCCGATCCGAACCTCTGGGAAAGGAGCGTCGATCAAGAACAGAATCCCCAGCATCATGGCCACCGTTCCGCCCATGCCCAATAGACCAAATCCCTGAACGGTCACTTCGGCAATGAAAAGACCGAGGGCCAGTAAAATGAGTAAACCACCTATAAGGTTGACCGGCAAGAGGGAAAATCCCAACAGGGAGAGCAGTAGAGAGATGCCCCCAAGAACTCCCGGAAAAATGAGCCCAGGCTGAGTAAACTCCAGATATAAGCCCAAAAGTCCAATTACGCCGAGAATCAAGGCAAAGTTAGGATTGGCGATGGTGGACAGAACTTCCTGACGCAAAGTCATATCCACTGGCAAGACTTGCTGGTCCTGAGTTGTAATTTTCTCGAGTCCACCCCCAAAACGGGTGATCTCCAAACCTTCAAGCTTCTTGAGAAGCTGATTCTCATCTTCGGCTATTAGATCGATAAGCCCACCGTCCAAGGCTTCCTGCTCGGTATAGGAGCTGCTCTCGAGCACTCCTTTCTCAGCCAACTCGTAATTGCGCTTTCGCTCTTTTACAATGCTGCGAAGGTTGGCCAATGCATCATTTCTTACTTTCTCAAGCATGACCTTGTTTTCCATTCCAAATGGGAAAACGGGGTGAGCAGCTCCGGTGTTGGTTCCGGGTGCCATAGCTGCGACGTCCGCTGAAAGCAAGATAAAAAAACCAGCCGACGCAGCACGAGCACCTTTGGGACCGACATAGCACACAACAGGAACTTGTGAATTGAGGATACTTTGAATAATCTCTTGCATCGAAACTCCCAGGCCGCCCGGTGTTGTTAATTGGATCAGCAAGAATTCCGCCTTTTGATTCTCGGCCTGACGAACCGCCTGTTGGAGAAACTCAGAAGTGATGGGATTGATTACCCCATCAATAGAGACTTTCAAAATCTCTCCGTGAACCGGACAGGTAGCACACAAAAAAACGGCGAGAAACACCTTTTTCATTTGGTACCTATGTTACAACGCTTCCGGCCAGGAATTCAACGAAGCCAACCGGCAGGGTAGGATGCCTCAGTATTCCAGACAAACGCAGCTCACCGCTTCGGAGTATAATACTCGATATGGTCCACGTCCGGCTTTTTGCCTCTCTGAGAGATCTGGTGGGAAACGCGCAAATTCAGCTGGACTTTGACGGGGAGACTACTGCAAGAGCCGTTTTCAACCAACTACAACTTTCCTTTCCAGATCTCAAACGTTATGAGCCGATCACCTTGATTACCATCAATCAGGAATTTTCCAGTTGGGAGGGACGAGTGGCACCGGGTGACGAAGTGGCTTTTTTCCCCCCAGTTAGCGGAGGACAAGCATGATTCACATCGTCCAAGACCAGATCGACCGGGAAGCCGTGGCAAGACTGGTCTCTTCGCCGGAGGCCGGTGCGCTTGTGACCTTTGAAGGGACCATCCGAAACCATGCCCGGGGCAAAAAGGTCACCCATCTCTACTACGAAGCCTATTCGGAGATGGCCCAAAGAGCATTGGAAAAGATTCGCAGCGAGAGCATGCGCCGTTGGCCCATTGAGGCTATGGCGATTGTCCATCGACTAGGGCGCATGGAAATCGGTGAGAGCAGCGTTTGCATCGCAGTCTCCTCGACCCATCGTGCAGACGCATTTGAAGCCTGCCGATTTGCCATCGATAGTCTCAAAACAAAGGTGCCAATCTGGAAAAAGGAGCATTACAAAGAGGGTGAAGTTTGGATCGAGGGTGATCAGGGATGAAGGCGGTGGTCATCACCATCAGTGATAGTTGCTACCACAGCCGCAAGGAGGATCTGTCCGGTCGTGCCTTGTGCAAACTGCTCAAGGCCAACGATTGGGAAATTGTGGCCACTCGGATCGTAGCCGACGAGATTTTTCCCATCCAAGAGCAGATCCGTTCGTTTGCGGACCAGAACAATGACCTGATCGTCACCACTGGGGGAACAGGGCTGTCTCCTTGTGACGTCACACCGGAAGCCGTTCACCCATTATTGGACAAAGAAGTCTACGGAATGGCCGAACTGATGCGCTTGCGGGGCTTGGAGAGGACGGAGTTTGCTTCCCTTTCCCGGTCCTTGGCCGGGGTACGCAAGCAAACCCTAATCTTGAGCTTACCTGGTAGCCCGAAAGGTGCAACCGAATCTCTGCAAGCCGTCTTGAAAGTACTGGCCCACGCGGTAGACCTGATCCAGGGTCGCACCGATCACAAACGAGAAAAGAACGAGACTACCAGCCTCCCTAATTCAACCGGGCCATAAGCTAAACCAGAGCGAATCTTCTTACGCGGAGTTGTTTGGCTACAGGGACTCAAGTCGCGCGCTGCATAGAAGGAACTGTCATGAGTACAGGCTTCGAGTGGAATCCTATGTTGTCAGGATTACCATTTTCTCCCATTCGCAAGATCTTTAACACCGCGGCCAAGATGGATGGTGTCATTCACCTCTCCATTGGGCAACCTGACTTCCCAACCCCGCCCCACATCGTCGATGCACACGTTCAGGCGCTGCGTCAGGGCAAGACCCAATACGAACTCGACGCTGGTTTGCCGCAACTACGCGAAGCAGTAGCCTCCTTTTACAGTAAACTTCACCACCTCAGGCTGAGCCCCGAAAATGTACTGATTACCACTGGCTGCTGCCAGGCCATGTTCATGGCTCTTACCGGAGCCGTAAAACCAGGCAAGGAAGTCATCGTCGTGGAGCCAGTCTTTGTTCTCGTACACATCATCCGCTTCGCCGGAGCAATTCCTAGACCCATCGTCACCACCGCCGACAGCGGCTATCAGCTTGACCCGCAGCAGGTGATCGACGCGATCAACGACAACACCTGCGCCATCATGCTCAATTCGCCCGGCAACCCCACCGGCACGGTCTATCCTCGAGAAACGGTCCGAGCAATCTGCCAGGAAGCGGCCAGACACAGACTGGCGGTCATCAGTGATGAGGTATATGACCGCTTGATCCTCGATGAGACGGATTATGCCAGTGCGCTCACGTGTTCCCCTTCCCTCGACGGCGTGATCATGGCCAGCAGCGTGTCGAAGACCTACTCCATGGCAGGCCTTCGACTGGGCTGGAGCATATCCAGCCGGGAGAACATCATTAACCTCCAGCGCTATCACATGTTTATCAGTAGCAACGAGAACACAGCAACACAGTGGGCCGCTGTGGCCGCTCTACGAGGCGATCAAAGCTTCCTTCAAGAAATGATCGAAGAATATCGCAGACGTCGAGACCGGGTCGTGCAACTCGTCGAGGATTCACCACACCTGACTGGGTACCGGCCGAGTGGGGCCTTTTTTATTATGCCTTCGTTGCCACCGGGCGTAGATGGCTCCGATCTCGCGATGCGTATGCTAAAGGAAATTCGCGTTTGCACCATCCCGGGTGGCGCATTCGGCCAGAGCTGCAGCAATGCGCTGCGCATCAGTTACGCAACATCAATGGATCAGATCGAGGAGGCATTCAAAAGGATGATCCCATGGCTAAAAAAACAATCCTTCTAACCCGCCAAGAAATCAGCTCTCAGATTGACCTCCTGGAGGCCATTCCAGCTATTGAGCAGGCGATGGCAGAATTCGAAAAGGGCCGCGACTACCTTCCACCCAAAGCCATTTTTCACATCCCCCTCGGTCGACCTGGTGGTGCCATCGCAGCCTGCATTACCGGTTACACTGAGACGGCCAACATGCTTTCGATTAAAGTAGGACAGGAGCGAAGCGACAACCAGCAGCTGGATGGCCGCCTTCAGGCCCGAGACTGGAGAGCTGTTGCTGATCTGTGATGGCACCCTGCCAACCATGTACCGGACTGCGGCTGCGGCTGCCGTCAGTGCCAAGTACCTGGCCCGCAGTAACGCAGCAACCCTGAGCATCATCGGTGCTGGCCAACTTGGACGCCAGTGCTTAAGGGGCGTCAGCAGCATTCGTCCCTTCCAGAAAGTCTATCTTCATGACCTCTTCCCCGATGCGGCGAATCGGCTCATGCGGGATCTGACCTCGCAGACCGGGTTCCCAATTGACGTCGTGGATGCCCAGACCGCTTGCACAGAGGGGGACGTCATTGTAACAGCAACGAACAGTCGCCACCCAATTGTCCAAGAGAAGTGGATCAAACCTGGCACTCACCTATGCTGCATGGGCTCGGACCTGCACGAAAAGATCGAATGCGAAATTACCCTGCTTCCCAGATGTCGCCTTTTTGCCGACCTCATCGAGCACGCCGTGAAACGGGGCGAAGTGAGCCAAGCCGTGGAGCAGGGCTGTCTAGCACAGAACTGCTATGCTGCCACCTTAGGTCAAGTAATCAACGGAGACATCCCAGGGCGTACAAACGATGAACAGATTACCCTGTACGACGGTGTTGGGATTGGAATACAAGACACCACCATCGCCCGGACAATTTACGACCAGGCACTTGCCAGGAAACTTGGTACGCCCATCCGGTTCTCGTGAATTGGCCACTGTCCAACGGCCGGATGAGACAATCGGAACCAATCCCTCCCTGTACGATTAGGACAGAAGACGGACTAACGAGGGAAAACTCACCTCACAGCTCTTGTCGCCCGGAGAGGGCACGCGAAATCGTTACCTGGTCCACATACTCCAGATCACTTCCAACAGGTATTCCGGAGGCAATACGAGAGATCCTCACCCTTAAGGGCTTGATCAACTTGGACAGATAAAGGGCAGTCGCTTCTCCTTCAATAGTGGGATTCGTAGCCACAATGACTTCCTCAATCTCGCCGTCTTGGATTCGGTTCAGCAGATTTTTTAGTCTCAGCTCATCCGGTCCAATGCCATTAATCGGGGAGATGACTCCGTGCAGTACGTGGTACATACCCTTGTACTCTCTGGTCTTTTCGATCGACAGAATATTACAAGGCTCCTCTACCACGCAAACCAGGCGAGCATCACGGAGGGGATTCGTGCAAAAGCGACAAGGATCCACTGTCGTTACGTTGTTGCAAACGGAACATAAGCCCAAGTTAGCTTTCAGTTCTAAAAGGGCTTCAGCCAACCCACGACAAACCTTCTCAGGCTGTCGAATCAAATGAAAGGCCATGCGTTGAGCCGACTTAGGTCCAATGCCAGGCAATTTTTTCAGCTCTTCGATCAGCCCCTGAACCGGATCAGCCGGATAGACCATCGTGGCTACCCTTTTTCCTAGTGAGAACCCAGTAATCCCCCAGAAAGGCCTCCTAATTGACTATTTAAGGCTTCGTCCACCTTGCGTGTTGCCTCGTTCAAGGCTGCCAGAATCAGATCTTGCAGCATCTCAACATCTTCTGGATCTATCACTTCCGGGTCGATCGACAAGGAAAGGGCCTGTTTTCCCCCGTCCATGCTGACGCTCACCATACCACCTCCACTGGTGGCTTCCACTCGCAGCTGGCTCATCTCCTGGGTTAATCTTTCCTGCATTTCTTGAGCCTGCTTTACCAAATGCTGAAAGTTCCTCACCTTCATTACTCAGCTCTCCGTTTCCCCCTCCACAATCACCTTGCCCGGAAAGGCTTCAATGAAAGCTTTTACCTTCGGGTCCTCTACCGGGTCAGGGATAGATGCTGAGGAATCTGGCTTCTCCATCTTGGCCTCAATCTCAACACGTGAGCCTGTAATCTTAGCACACAGCTGTTCCAATAAGCTCCTATTGCCCGGAGCTACGACGGTCTGGTAATGAAAGCTCTCGGAAAAAGGAAAACGGAGGGAAAGCTTATCGGCCACAAACTCGGTGAAGCTGGCACTCTGTAACGAAGAGTACAGACGCATGCTTTTATCCTGTAAGGCAACTAGCAACTGTGCTATGACCTCATCTTGTGAACTGGCTAAGGGACCGGGGGACTTCACTAATGGATCCGGTTTCACTGAAGTTTCAGGTTTGGCCCGCTGGATAAGCTGAACCGGATGTTTGATCCGAACTTGTTCCCTGCCAGACGCTAATCGGGTTAGAACCTTTTCAATCGTCGGTAGCTGAGCCATCTCCACCAGTTTCATTAACGCCATCTCGAGGTGGATGTAGGGACGGGAATGCCACCGGAGCTCGTTCAGCGTCCTGTTGACCAAATCATAACATCGCAAAAGGTTGAGTTCAGAAACTTGTTTGGACTGTCGAAGTAAAACCGCTTCTTCAGAATCTGGCAAATGTAGAAGCCGTTCTTCCCAACCCGCAACCCGATAGACAAGGAGGTTGCGTATATGGCCGATGAGCTTTCGGCAGAAGTTTTGTGGATCCACTCCATGGTTGATCAGCTCTTGAACCGCTTCCAGCAAAGCCTTTCGGTCACAGGCCAAAAGAGTTTCCATCACACTACTTACCAAAGCATCGTCTACTACACCCAAGAGGATGCGTACATCTTCATCACTGATGTCCTGCCCCGAAAAAGCCACGATTTGATCCAGGGTCGACTGCGCGTCACGCATACTCCCTTGCGCGGATGAAACAATGGCTTTCAGGGCATAGTCACTAATCTGCAAACCTTCTTCCCCGCAAATCAGCCTCAGTTTCTCAAGGCTCAGAGAGAAAGCGATCGGTTTGAATACAAACTGCTGACAACGCGAAGTAATCGTCTCCGGAATTCTATGGTATTCGGTGGTGGCCAGGACAAACTTTACATGGGAAGGAGGTTCCTCTAATGTCTTAAGCAGGGCATTAAACGCCGCGTTGGACAACATGTGAACCTCATCGATAATAAAGATCTTGAACCGATCCCGCGCTGTTCCATAAAGGATCCTCTCACGAAGCTCTCGGATGCTTTCCACTCCCGTGTTGGACGCGGCATCAATCTCCAATACATCGACACTGTTTGCTTCGGCGATCTCTCGGCAGGAAACGCACTTTCCGCAGGGAGAAGGCGTTAGGCCGTTGTGGCAATTCAAAGCCTTGGCTAGAATGCGGGCGGTCGTAGTTTTCCCCACACCCCGAACTCCCGAAAACAGGAAAGCATGGGCTATACGGCCGCTCCTGATCGCATTTTGAAGTGTATGCGTGACCGTCTCCTGGCCCAGCACATTTTCAAACTGCTGAGGTCGCCACTTACGTGCGAGGACTTGATAGCCCATAAAGCTGCTACTATACCATCCTCTTTACCGCTTTCGCTTCAGGTCATATGTGAGACTATGGACTTCACAGTGACAGACGCAGAGTTTGACTGGAAACTGGGCACAAATATGGCGTTCACTGCCTCTTCAAGTTGAGCGTTTTCCACTATATGAACCCCAGGTGTACTTACTTGACTTTCCACTTGTCCAGGCGTTGTAATGATGTTCTTCTGAAGCCTAGGAGGAGTACCGAAGTGGACGTAACGGGCCCGACTCGAAATCGGGTTGCCTGGTGATGAGCCGGGCACGTGGGTTCGAATCCCACCTCCTCCGCCAGACTCTTTATTTGTTGATAATAAATAGGTTGGGAGGCTAGTGTGCTACACTGTGGTAGTTTCGCAGCACTAGATTCTAACAACGCTGCTCTCAACGGCTTCGTCAGCTCTTTTTTTCGATTTTCCCCTCTTCTCTCTTGAGGTCAGAGGCATCCGCGTGGGTGTAGAGCTTCGTACTTGAAAAGTCTTTGTGGCGAGCAATGGCCTGGATGATGGACGGCTTGATTCCCAAAACGTTGAGGCCATGCATGATCCCAGTGTGCCGGAACCAGTGGACGGACATCAATGAATTTCCGGTTATCCTCTTGACGGCACGACTGAGTTGATCCGTGACTTGCGTTCTTTCCAGGGTAAGGCAGTACAGACGATAAATATTAGGGCTTCTCGTCCACCAGTAGTTCTTGAGAACTTCGAAGAGATCCGCTCCTATTAGGCTCTGTCAGCTAGGTAAAAGGCCAGCTTCTGTTCTGGTAGAAGGGATGATGCTAGTTTTTCAGTACCGCGGATCGCAGTACTTACTCGGCGCTAGAGCCGTTTTCGGGATCACTTTTGTTAGAGATATCGTGTGAAACTAACTCCAGGGTCTTGGGAGTTCTGTCCAAGATCTGGGAAATTATTTGTAGCTCGTCTGTCAAAAGGTGATTGGGGCACAGTAAGCTAAGAGGCCTTTGGTCTTCACAGTTCTTTCGTATTGTCCGCGCTCCGGATTTATCCTAAGTTGCTTTATTTCCACCACTTGTCAACTCCTTACTAGCAAGATAGGGTTACAAAAAGGCGCCCGGAAATATGACCTTTACCCTGTATTTATTATTAGTTACAGTCGAGCGGACGGGAACTAGCTAGCCACCTAAATGGCCAGACGCTATGCCAGGGTTTTAATTGATGAATACAAAAGAGTGGTTGAAGTGGCAACTTGTTGACTCCGCATTCCCAACTGGCTATTTCTCCCACTCCGGCGGCCTCGAGGCAGCATATCACTCGGGCGATATTCAGGACAGCGCCGGGGACGTTTAGGTTGGTGGCAGGAAAATAAGGACCTTCCGTATCTTGTAGCTCAAAAATATTGCCGTCACAGCAATGTTTCGAAGGCGCCTACTCCTTCAGCACAGTCAGACTGTTGGGAGAGGCTATTACTAGCCCATACTAGCCAAAACTGTGGGGTTCCAGAGAGAATCACGGGCAGTAAAGAAACCAGAGAGAAACGCTTACAAGTCCCTATTCTAAAGTATGCTACTTAAATATCAAGAAATTAAGCAACAATGTGGTACCGAATCCCACCTCTCCCAAAACACCTTTAATGGGGTATCCACTGGACTCAGGTAACCCCACATCTTGTGGTTGGGCTCACGGGGCCTCGGCGTCCCAGTCGGCGACGATCGATCGATACGGCGTTGGGTCCACGGCGACTGCCTGCTGCACAAGGCGGTAGAAGAGTTTTCCCCGGCTGCGTGAGTTGCGCCGGTTGAAGCGGAACACAAACTCGTCGAGGTAGTAGTCCAGATGCTCGTGGCTAACCGCGCCTTGGTGCGTGCCCAGCAGCCAGCGCTTGAGCAACGAGATCGCTTGGTGCACCCTCGGCAATAATTCCGAGGCCTGCTTGCGGCGGCCCGACAGAAAGACGATGCGATGCTGGTAGCCCTTCTTCTCCAGCGGCTCGTAGCCCAGCCAGCCGTCGGTGTGCACCAAGCTTCCCGGCTCGACCAACTCCTCCACGAAGGGCATCAAACTGGCCGCCGATGCGTTCCGCACGCGCTGCATGCGGATCCGTCCTAGCCCGCGGCCTATCTCTTCCACGGCTACTGAAATCAATGCTTTACGCTCGTTCTGCCGGCCGCTCACACCCTCTTCCTCAGCGCCCCAATAGGTCTCATCGACCTCGACTACGCCCGCCAATCGCTCCCGCCCCGGACGCACCATCGCTCGCCGCAGCTTGTGCATCCAGGTCCACGCAGTTTGATAGCTGCCCAACCCGAGAACGCGCTGCAGACCCAGCGCGCTGACCCCGTTCTTTTTGCGAAGTGACGTGCCAGATCGCCCGGAACCACAGCCGCAGCGGCTTACGTGTGTCTTGGAAGATCGTGCCCGAGGTCACCGACGTCTGCCGCCCGCAGCGAGCGCATTCGAACCACACTTTGCGCACCGGCCAAGCCCGCTCATGCCCGCATCCCGGACAGCGGAAACCCTCCGGCCAGCGCAACGCGGACAGATAGTCGCGACAGGCCTCTTCGCTGGCGAAGCGTACCTCGAACTCGAGCAGGTCGCGTGGATAATCCTCCACGAAGGCACATACTACATCTTGGGGTCACCTGAGTCAAGTGGATATCACATCACATTTATTCCTCAATCATCTAAAGAAATATCAGTCACAAGTATTCTAAACGCGGCGTCTCACTTCATTTACGTAAAGTCGACTTCCACTTGACGAAACAGGCTTCCTTCGACAGATAATACCCAAACACCGTAAAAATACAACCATAAGCGAAGATCACCGACCACTGGTGACCACAGGTCAGCTGATGTGAGCTCCCATTAGCAAACTCAAAATCACCCAGCAAGTAGCAGTGCGCCATGTCCCACGTCAAACCGTTGTTATAACTACCGACTACTCCCGCTCCGCACCAATAGCGCTCACCAGTTGGCCCCTCTGAATATCCTGTCGCACGATGTGTGTGAGCAGGATCTCGCCCCCGAGCTGGACGACCCAGTAAAATAGTCTACTTCGAACCGCCGCTCCTCTCAGTTGACCAGTTTTCCCTGTCAAAATACAATCACAGGGGAAGATTTGGTTTCAGAGGCTGTCTGATCGAAGGTAACTGGCAACTGGTAGGTCAAGCTCACGGCACTGCAACCCTGCAGGAAGCAGAGAAATGACGAAAAGCAAGTATCGACCCCCTGTACCCATTCCTGATTAACGGACGAATATGTAGATTAATCGATGAAACCAAGATCACTTTGCTTTAATTTAGAGCCGGCTTTTCGGTGTAACCTCAAGTGCGAAATGTGCCCCCGTTTTTCTAGTACCGATCCTCATCTGGACATGTCAATGCAGACTTATGAGCAGATCTATGACGCTATGCAATACGCCCATACAGTGGATTTCACCGGCTGGGGAGAGCCCCTGCTGCACCCGTCCATTTACAAGATGGTGCGCATGGCACGGGAAAAGGGGTGTATGCCTACCATGACCTCCAATGGAACAATTTTGAACGAGAGAAACAGCCAGGCCCTGATCCAGGCAGGAATGCGCAGACTAGCTGTCTCGATAGATGGATTTACCCCAAAAACCTTTGAAGCCCTCCGGCTGGGAGCCAGCTTTGAGAAGGTGACGCGCAACTTGCAGGGACTCACCCAATTGATCTCCAAGAGCGGCAGTTCTATGCAACTAGCTATCGCCGTCACCATTCAGGAGAGCAATGCGGCTGAACTAGAGCTGATCATCCCCTGGATGAAACAGATCAGCGCCCACATTCTGTATGTGAAACAATTAAACGTCATTTCCAACGCCGAAGACTGGAAAAGAAGCTTTCTGAAGTATCGTCTTGAGCCACGGCTCGAAAACGACGGTAAGATCCGGCAATTGGAAGAGAAGATTCTGCAGGTGAAAGAACAAGCCAAGGCTATTGGCATTGAGGTAACACTTTGTTCAGAAATACCTCTGAATTCCCAGAAAAAAGGTCGACACTGCCTGGCCACACCGCTGGAGGCAGTTTATTTTTCATACGAAGGAAAGGTGGCTCCCTGCTGCCACTTTGGCCACCATGTCAGTCGTTTTTTTGAGGGCGAATACTATCCACCCTCATCCCTCTGTTATGGAGACATTCGCAGCCAGGGATTCCTGGAAGTTTGGAACAGCCCTACGTTTTGGGCGTTCCGTAGCGGATTTGTGACCCAGAATTATCCCGAAGAGTGCCGGACCTGCGATCTTCTATACGGTAAGTGAGACTAACTCCGCCTAAATCGGCTGGAGAAACAGGGTTGAGAGCTTTCTCTCGGGGAAAATCGAGATGCAACGGGAAAATCGCGAAAACTGTGGGGGGGGGGCGTCTAGAGAACATTGCAGGTGGTGGCAAGAATACAGAGAATCACTGATACATGTTTATTCTGAAAATTTACTTAAATACTGACACCTTACTTAACAGTTCGGCACCCAAACCCAACTCCTTGGCCACACTCGTACCCTTCAATTTCAAATGAGTCTAAATTTCACACCCAAAGGACTCTACATTGACGGCGAATGGTCTTGCAGTCAGTCCGGCGATGTCTTGACTTCATTTAATCCCGCCACGGGGGAAAGGTTAGGCGAGGTGCCGCGGGCCGATAAAAAAGATGTCAACCGTGCGGTGTCCGCTGCCAAACGAGCGTTTGTCGAGTGGCGGAAAGTTCCTGCCACCGAACGGGCCGGATGTTTGGAACAACTCGCCAAACGGATTGTCGACCATGCGGACGAACTAGCCCTGCTGGACGCCTACGATTCCGGAAATCCCGTGACTGGGATGCGTGCTGATGTGGCGATCTCGGCCGACACGCTCAAATACTTTTCCGCCATGATCCGCGAGATCAAAGGCGAAACTCAGATCAGCCGACCCGGGCACTTGAACTTTACACTCCGCCAGCCATTCGGTGTGGTCGCTAAGATCAATCCGTTCAATCATCCCTTTCGCTTCTGCGCTGAGAAGGTGGCAGCACCGCTGGCCGCTAGCAACACGGTGGTGGTCAAGCAGCCCGAGCAGGCGCCGCTCTCCGGGCTGCGATTCGCTGAACTGTGTGAGGGTATCTTCCCTGCCGGCGTGGTAAACGTTCTGACAGGGGACGCCATGGCCGGGTCGGCCTTGGTCCGACACCCGGACGTGCATCGGATTGCATTCATTGGTTCAGTCGAGACGGGACGGATCATCGCCCGTGAGGCGGCCGAAGGGCTTAAAGATGTCTCCCTTGAACTGGGCGGAAAGAATCCAATCATAATCTTCCCCGATGCCGAGCCAGAGAGGGCCGCCCAGCTGGTAATCAAAGGAATGAACATGAATCGGCAGGGGCAGTCGTGTAGCTCGACCTCCAGGGTGTTTGTGCACGAGTCGCTCCACGACGGAGTTGTCGAGCACCTCGTCGCGCAGGCGGAAAACCTGACGGTCGGTTTCCCCTGGCAAGAAGAGTTCCAGGTCGGTCCAATCGTCTCCCAGGAGCAGTTCGATCGCGTGATGGATTTCATCCGATCCGGCAAGGAGGAGGGCGCCCAACTACTCACCGGTGGTGGCAAACCGGATGATGTGATGTGCGAGCGCGGATTCTTCGTGGCACCCACCGTGTTCGACCACGTCCGCCCACATATGCGGATCGCTCGCGAAGAGATCTTCGGCCCGGTGTTGTCGGTCCTCACCTGGGACGACTACGAGACCATGCTCGAACAGGCTAACACCTTGATGTACGGGCTGACCGCAGCCATCGTAACCCGCAACCTCGCACAAGCCATGGAAACTGCTGAGCGGATCGAAGCCGGGTACGTGTGGATCAATACTTCGGGCCGCTATCTAGGTGCGCCGTACGGAGGATGGAAGCAAAGCGGCATCGGAAGGGAAGAGTGCTTCGACGAGTTGCTCAGCTATACTCAGATTAAGAACGTGAATATGGCATGGTAGCCAGGAGTGTATCCTTCTCCCCACCTTACTTTCCATTGGCACCAGTGTTTTCGGCAGGCACATTACGGGACTTCATAAATGGCACAAACTTCCCTGGCTGCAGTCTTTCATAAGCCAGGCTCACCGTTAACGCTAGAGACATATGAACTTCCACGTCTGCGACCTGGCGAGTTCTTGGTCCGCATCACCTGCGCCACCCTCTGCGGCAGCGATGTGCACACGTTTTTGGGACGCCGCTCCACGCCGCTACCCACCGTTCTGGGACACGAAATCATGGGCTTCGTCGAGGCGATCGGGCCGCCGCGAGGCCACTCCTGTGGCGCTGACCAGACGGCGTGTGATTATTTCGGGCAGAGGCTAGAGATTGGCGACCGAATCACCTGGTCGATTGCCGCTAGCTGTGGCGATTGCTTCTTTTGCCAGCATAATATCCCCCAGAAATGCGTACGCCTGTTCAAGTACGGTCATGAGCGGATCGCGCCGGACCATCCGCTCAGTGGTGGCTTGGCGGAGTATTGCCATTTAGCCGCAGGGACGGCGATTCTTCGCCTACCCGATACACTTCCCGATGTAGTCGCCTGTCCTGCCAATTGCGCCACGGCAAGCATCGCAGCAGGCTTCCGCGTGGCAGGGAATTGCATGGGAGAGTCTGTCCTCATTCAGGGTGCGGGAATGTTGGGTTTGACAGCAACAGCAATGGCCTCATCTACTGGTGCCCGAGAGGTGATTGTTTGCGACGTAGACGCCAAACGCCTCCAGCGGGCCCCTCAGTTCGGGGCGACAGAAACTTTACTCATCCGCGATGATGAGCCTGAGTTGATCGCTTCAGTCAGAGAGCTGACCGCCGGCCGGGGGGTTGACTTGGCCCTGGAACTTTCGGGTTCCCCCAAGGCCGTCCAAATCGGTGTCAGACTACTACGAATCGGCGGCCGCTACGTACTGATCGGCAGCACGTTCCCCACCCCACCGGTGGCGCTCGATCCCGAATCGATCGTTCGTCAGCTGTTGACCATCGTGGGCAATCACAACTACACACCAAAGGATCTAGCCGAGGCTGTCAGATTCTTGTCCAAGCATGGTCATGACTTTCCTTTTGCTGATCTAGTGCACGACGAGTTCTCTTTGCACGACGTCGAAGCGGCATTTCGCCAGGCCATTGCGGGAGACAGCCTCCGAGTGGCCGTAAGACCAGGTGTTCAGCTTCCATGAACCTGACCCCACGACTCTTTGGCGACAATCGGCTCTACGAGCGCTGGCGCTGGCAAATCTTCGCCATTACTTGGCTCACATACTTTGGCTATTACCTCACCCGCAAAACGTTCTCCGTGGCTAAGATCGGCATACAGGAGGATCAGACCACCATTCTCACACGGAGCGAAATGGCCTGGATCGATGGGGTCTTTCTGGTAGCCTACGCCATAGGCCAGTTCACCTCGGGAATTCTTGGTGACCAGACCGGTACCCGTAAGGTCATCTTGGTGGGCATGTTCGGTTCAGTACTGGCGGCAGCGGCCATGGGCGCTTCGTCGATTGCCCTAGCCCTGGGGGTTTTCTTTTGCCTGCAGGGCCTCTTCCAGTCAACCGGCTGGGCTCCGTTGGTAAAGAATTTAGGAAACTTCTTTTCCCAGCACGAACGAGGCACCGTGATTGGCGCCTGGAGCACCTGTTACGCCAGTGGCGGCATGGTCGCGTCGATCTATGCCGGCTATTGGGGTGACCGGCTAGGCTGGCGCTATGCATTTTTTATTCCGGCTGTCACACTCTTGGGCATTTGGATCCTCTTTGTTTTTCTCCAGCGGAATCGTCCGGAGGATGTCGGCCTGCCGCCCATTGAAGAGTATCACGGGGGAGAAAAGACCCCACTGGCCGAGACTGAAACTTCGGAAAATGGGCTAGAGAGTTCTTGGAAGGTGGTTCAGGAGATGATCGGCAATCGGACAGTACTGGTCGTCTGTCTGGCCTATTTCCTGACCAAACCCGTACGCTATGCAATCCTCTTCTGGGGACCACAGTACATCAACGACAAGCTCGGAAGTGGGATGACCGAATCAGGCGCGATCAGTGCCCTATTTGAATTATCGGGAATCCTGGGCGCTGTTCTGGCGGGTGTAGTGTCCGACAGGGTTTTTGGCTCCAGGCGCATCCCGGTGTGCGTGATTACACTCTTGGCACTGGGCGGGTTCCTGTTCGTCATGGATGGTTTACCGGCCACACGGCTGGTGCTGTCCGCCTCCTATCTGTTCATTGGTTTTCTAGTCTTTGCCTCCGACACTATCCTCAATGGGCCAGTGGCCATCGACTTTGGAACGAAGAAGGGCGCCTCGACTGCAGCTGGGTTCATTAACGGAGCCGGTTCCGTCGGCGCAATTTTAGGGGGTACGATACCCGGTTTCTTTTCCGGCCTATGGGGTTGGGAGGGCATCTTTTGGTTCCTGGGCATTATGTCACTAACTGCCGCGGCTATCCTGCTACCCAAGTGGAACGCCATGCCGGCAACATCTGGGTGATCAAGGGAGTGACTGCAATGAGGATGGGAGAAATGGGCTTTGGAGACCATGGCGAGTGCATTGAAATGACCCATCCGATCTGCGATTGGATGCTGGGGAGCAAACGCTCTGCACTGTTGCTCAGTGGGTAAGCTAGTCGAGGATGACATTTGAGGAACATCCCTAGCTTGACCGCGAGGTTAGGAACTTGATATCCTCTGAGACTCTCAGGACCAGTGCTGAGGATGGAGGGCCCCTCATGCAAGACCGCGTCGAACACACAGTTGGAGAACTCATGGTCCGCGTTGATCGCGACCTCTGTATTAGCTCTTCAAATTGCATAAAAGTTGCGCCAGGCGTATTCGAATTGGACGATAAACAAATCTGCACCTTTAAAAACCACCTATCCGATCCAGGTGGTGAACGCATGCTGGAGGCTTGTCGAGTCTGTCCAGTCGAAGCCCTGATCGTCGTTGATCACGACAACAGGCAGCTTGTCCCCTAAGTGGCTCGCGGCGATTTCCGTCAAATCTCTCCCGTTCCCCTGCCCATAGGCTAACTTGTAGGTTAGAGCTGAAGCTCAAAACGAGTTTGTCCAATCCATCAGTGACCAGGCGACGATGAAAAGCTGGCTGATTTGACTTGCAACAACTCAACTTTAACCGTTGAACTAAACAGATTGATCACTGCTACGATCTTCCTCCAGTCGGCAACTCAGATGTGTATCACCTCATCCACTTGGGCTACCCCTACACTCTCATTTACGCCGAAAAGAATCGCTTTTCTGTGATCCAGACTATCAAGCAGGAAAACGTACGAGTCGTCAGCTAACCTATCGAAGCTTTGTTCATGTCGAGCTGGTTCCTTCGCAATATCGCAGCCCAAGCCTGGTTCTCCCTTCGAAGCGTTCTGCCTTTCTTCTAGCCCAGACTAAATCCGTACCCCAGCCCATTGAGGTCATACGCCCGGCAGAGTACGCTGCCTTCCTTGCGGTTCCCTAACCTCAGTCAGTACCATCATCCTCGGATAAGGTCAGCGGGGCATCTCGTTCGGCTGCACTCCTGGCCTGGTTAGCGCTTTCTTGCTTAGTTGAAGTCACGTATCAGCCACCAGGTTCAACCCAGTCCGGAAGTCGACTCCAGGCAAGACAAGGGAAGGTGTCCGAGTGGCTGAAGGAGCACGCTTGGAAATTGCGCAAACCGAAGTTTACCTGATGTTCCCTACTGCTACTAAGTGCTCATCTGAGAAGAGCTTTCAGGCCTTCCGTAGGAGGGGTGTTGGAGAAGAAGATTTTTGGGTAGCCGTACTCAGTTGGAGCTTCCTTGCGCAGGACCTGGACGAGATCGGCCGCGGAGTCGGACTCCTTGACGACGCCCTCGAGGATGTCCGCTCGGGGTATACAAAGATCAAAGATCGTCTTTATAGCACGCTCCATTGCCGGAAAAGACAACTGTCGTCCCTACACTCTGGGTCACTGGACACCTCCGTCTGAAAGCAGGGTTGTTCCCCGGCAGTACAGAATCTCTTCATATCCATAACTCAAAGAATCTATTCACGATACAAGATTTTCTATCCAAGCGCGAGCAGGACCCCTTTGCCAAAGTTCAACAAACAAGTAAAGATGCAATCCCCTCACTTCTCACAAGCCTTCCTAACGTCGTCGAAAAAATCTTCGAGAAACAAATGGAAAATCCAGGCGCCGACGGGTACCCTTTCATAAGGAAAAAGCAAAGATGCACGTTTGCGATCAGACTGGCAAAGCGCGCCACACACACCCCATTCGACTCGCCTTGATTACAGCCCTAGCTGTTGGCACACCATACGGAATAGCTCCCGTGTTCGTCCAGGCTAACGGCCCCTTAAATTTATCGAAGGTGCTGCACCTGACTACCTTCGCCACGCATTCTTCCGCCTCTTTGCCGGAAAGCGCGATCGATCTGACACATCCCAAGGATAGATCGGGACGAATCTTTGTGAGCACCAACCAAGGTAGGATCCATGCCTTCTCGTCCAGCGGAACCCATCTGGAAACGTTCCTGGATTTCAACACAGCTGCAGTCCTGGACTTTGACAATTCGCTCGGCTTCACAACAAATGGGCTATCGTACATAGCCTTCCATCCGAGTTACAGGACAGCCGGTGCTCCCGGAGAAGGTAGGTTTTACACCATCTATAAAAGTCGCGTACCGGGAGCCCGCGACCCCGACTACAGTGGAGCCGGACTTGCAACAAGGCCAGGAAAAGTGATCAGCCAGCACACCATCGTCGAATGGACTGTCGATGCAAATAATCCCAACCGAATCGACACGACGTTGCGGCGCGAGGTGATCAGGTTTGAGTTCAGTGGTCCGGCCGAGACTGTACACTCCGTCGGAGAGATCAGCTTCAACCCGTTCGCCATACCGGGTCAGGCCGACTACGGGAATCTTTATCTCTCATTAGGCGACGCCTACGCCGGAGGTACTGTACCCAACTGGCAACACATGCAAGACTCGGACAATCCGTTCGGCAAGGTGTTGCGCATCAACCCGCTTCAGAATGGCAGCGACCCGTATTCCGTCCCCGCGGACAATTCGTTTAATGATGGCGGTTCACTACTCGATAATGACAACAACGTCGAAGAGATTTTCGCTTGGAGCCTGCGTTATCCCCAAAATTTCAGCTTCGCCAAGGACGCTCGCGGCGACCACCACCTGATCGTGTTCGACATTGGCGCCGTTGACTTCAAAGAAGTGAATATCGTAGACCTAGGTGACAACCACTGCTGGTCGCAGCGCGATGGTCCGGTAGAGGACAACAGAAACACTATACTAAACCTGCCGCCAGGTTCCACGCTCGAATTTCCCGCCACCGTGTATGACCACAACATTCCCGACCTTCCTGAAGCGACCCCTACAGCGGGTTCCGCCGCGATCACTGGCGGGTTCGTCGTCTCCGATCCTGGAGATCCAAGTTTTCAGAACCAGGTGGTGTTTGGCGATCTGGCGCGCTGTGCATTGTTCCACGCCGACTTTGACGATTTGTTGGCAGCCGATGCAGCGAATACCCAGGCGTTGATGTGGGTGATAGCGGTAAGTCTGGACGGCGATCCCGCGGGGCTTTTTGGTGACCTGATTGGTAAGCACCGGAGTGATGCCCGTTTTGGCGTCGACGAAAAGGGCCGGCTTTTCGTCATTAGTAGACAAACCAACGGAATCTATCTCACCGATCTGATCGCGGACCAGACTCCTGACAAGATAAAGCGCGAACGGCAAAGTCTAGAACGCGAAAGAGGTGAGCAATGACTAAAATTAAGAGCAGATCAATCCCACTCCCCACAGGGCCACCCGTGCCTTTTTGTTGGGTACAGCCGGGGCCGGATCGTTGTCGAGAGGTCAGCTGATCAGGAAAAAAGGTTATTGGAGAGGTGTCCGAGTGGTTTAAGGAGCACGCTTGGAAAGCGTGTGTACGGGGAACCGTACCGCGGGTTCGAATCCCGCCCTCTCCGCCACCCACCTGTGTCGTTGATATTACTGCGTTATTCTCAATTCTATAACCGGATTTGTCTTTAATTTTCAGGCGTTTAAGGGAACTTTGGCAATGGGCCTCCATTGAAAGAGACGCGTCGTTGCGGTGTGGCGCGCCGTTTCAGCGCCATCGTCTCCCGAGCCCTTTTCAGTGGTCCGTCTTTTCGACGTCCAAAACGGTTGACGCAGCTCTCTACGACCTGCATCCAGCGACAGAACCGGCCGGCTTACGATGGACCGGAGGTCAAGCGGGCTTGAGCCCAAGCCGCTTTCGCTGGGCTTCCCACCTGAACGGCAGGCGGGTGTTCTTCATGAGCGCGTTGGCAGTCAGCCCGGGCGGTTGCCGACCGTCGATGATTGCCGTGACGATGTCCGGGGCAAGGTAGCTCAGCCGCAGCAACCGGGTGACATAGGAGGGTGAGACGCCTTCGGCCTCGGCGATCCGTTGCAGGGTGAGATCGGGGTTTTGCTCCAATCGATCCCGGATGGCCAAGGCGCGCAGCAGCAGCCGGATCAGGCCCGGGGCGCACTTGGCATTGTTGCGGGCGTCGGGGACGACTAGTTTCATGCCCGTGCCAGCGCGCTTAAGGGCGATTGGAATATCCAGGGTGATCGGATGTTCGGCTGGCTGAGCGTCCTGCCTCGATCTTTTCATTGACACGGCGTTCGGTCCTGCCAGGAGGGTGGCCAGGGCCCGTTCGCCGTCGATCTCGATCACGAGGCGGGCGGACTCGACGATCACCCGCCGGAGAAGCGCATTGAGATAGGCCTTGGCCTGGTGCGGTTTCAGCTCAGGCCACCGGTCCGCGAGCGATTGCGCCTGGGTGATCAAGCTGGCATGAGCCGATGCCTCTTGAGGGTCTCCATCGATGACGGCGCTGATCGCGGCCGCATCAGCGAGCCAGTCCCTGAGACGGACAGTAACGAGGCCTTCGAGATCCGCCGCCGGGAGGCGCCACCCCTTGCGGCCGGCTCGCTTGCCTTCGGTGATGAGATGGCGGGAGACGTAGTAGCGATAGCGCCGTCCCTTCTTGACGGCATGGCTGGGTGAGAGGCCCTCGCCCTGCTCGTCAACGACAAGCCCCGTCAGCAGGCTCGGTTGCCGGGTCCCTTCCCGGCGCTCGCCGTTCGTGTTGGCGGCCAGGGTGGCTTGAACCTCATCCCACAGCGCTTCATCGACAATGGCCTCATGCTGGCCGGGATAGGCCTTGTCCCTGTGGACCATCTCGCCCCGGTAGAGGCGATTGTGGAGCAGGTGATACAAGGCCCCGCGGTTGATGGGTTTGCCGCCGACAATACTGCCGTCGCGCCTCACTCGCCGCTTGCTGGTGACGCCTTCGGCGGCGAGCCGGTCGCGCAGTTCACGCACGGATTCGATCTCCCGGTACTGGCGGAAGATAGACCGGACCGTTTCGGCCTCGGCCTCGTTGACGATGAGTTTTTTGTCCTTCACATCGTAGCCCAAGGGCGGGTTGCCGCCCATCCACATCCCCTTCCTCTTCGAGGCGGCGATCTTGTCGCGGATGCGTTCGCCCGTGACCTCGCGCTCGAACTGGGCGAAGGAGAGCAGGACGTTCAAGGTCAGACGCCCCATCGAGGTGGTGGTGTTGAACTGCTGGGTGACGGAGACGAAGGAGACCGCTTTTCGATCAAAAATCTCCACAAGCCGGGCAAAATCCGACAGCGTCCGGGTCAGCCGGTCGACCTTGTAGACGACGATCGTGTCGATCCGCCCAACCTCGACATCGGCGAGCAGGCGTTGCAACGCCGGGCGCTGCAGGGTGGCGCCGGAGACACCGCCATCGTCGTAACAGGTGGGCAGCACGATCCAGCCCTCGTGCTTCTGGCTCGCGATATAGGCCTCGCAGGCCTCCCGTTGCGCCTGCAGCGAGTTGAAGTCCTGTTCAAGGCCTTCTTCGGAGGATTTGCGGGTGTAGATGGCGCAGCGCACCGTGGCCGGACTCCTCGCCCGTGGTGATTTCCGATGCTCAGCCATGCTCCGCCGCCGATGCGCTCTCGCCTGAAGGCCGCAGGCCGAAGAAGCGAGGACCGGACCAGTGCGCGCCCGTGATGCGTTGGGCGATAGCGGTCAAGGAACCATAGGCCTCCCCGTCGTAATCGAAGCCGCTTTCGGTCGCGGTGACGACATGGGTGCGGCCTCGCCATTCGCGCACCAGCCGTGTGCCGGGGCGCACCTTGGTGCCGTTGTCGGGGGCGACCCGACCGGTCTCGGCGAAGGCCTGGGCCAGGGTCCGGAGCCGCCGCCGCGTCGCACGGCTTAAGCCGCCATACACTTGTTCCTGGCGCTTGTAGGCGATCCCCCGGATAAGGAGGTCCCGGCTGAGCCGCCGGGGCGGGGGCGCCCGGTGATGGCGGCGCCATTCATCGCGCAGCGATGGCAAATCCATCGCCCGAATCTCGGCAATCTCGATTCCAACCTCGGTCATGTTACAAACCCTCTTCGACGTGGTTTCGGACCGTGCACGCACACCCATTGACGCTCTGTTGCCCGCTGAAATCCAGTCCAAAAGCGAATTTATCAGGCTCGTGCAAAAAGGGAGGGCGTCTCTGTGTGGGGAAGCGGCTCGTGAGCGTCCAATGTTGTCCGTTCGCAGGCTGTAAGCTTTTACGAACGATCCCGTCGATGAATCTCGCGGTGGTTACTGTTGGCCCCCTCAATGCAGTCATCGCGACTGAAACAGGGAGTCGCATATGTTAGCGTCATCTTCGGGGTGACCAGTATGGGAGCCACGGTGGAGATCCGTCGGCGCCTGCGTTGCCGGTCCCACTGCCAGCGCAGAAACTGCGTGGAACGGCCTCGAAGGCACGTTCGTCCGGCATCTCGGACCTCGAACGGGGGGCTGAGGGCGCACGATACGCGTTTCAGGTACCTTGCCGCGGCCACCTCACCGCTGCGGCCGTTACGGTGCCTGTCACCCCAGAAACCGGCGGCGAGGCCCCCACCCAACCCCGCTCGAAGTCCGCCTGCGTCCAGTCGCCGCACATCGGGCGGCACCGAGACCCAGCACCCGCAGGACGTCCGGCTTCGTCACCGGCTCGGCGGGCGGTGTTCCATGTCCATCACGCTGTCTCCCCTCCCGCGGATCAACGCCCGCAGGCCGCGCAGGTCCTCGTCGGTCAGCGCGGACAGGTCGGGCCGGGTCTCCTCAGGCGCGTGTTTTTCCAGCTTTTCGGGCGCGTGTTTCTCGATGAGCTGGATCAGCTTGATCTGATCGTTGATCGTGCCTTTGAGCGCCTTGGCGACCAGGCTTTCCACCAGCGCCTCGAACACGCTCACTCGCCGCGTCCGGCCGTTCTGGCGGAGAGTAACCTTGCGGTCGATCACTTCTCGGATGACCGAGCGCTGGTTCCTGCGGCCCCTGGGCCGGCCCTTCGGGTTGCCCGAGCGTTCGGGCTTGAACCGCGTTGCCTTCGGCGGTTTGCCGTAGCCGACCTCGTAGTCTTCCATCATGGCGATTCGCCTATTCCAGCTCGGCCAACGTCCGTCCGGTTTCGGTCTGCACCGGCTCCTCGCCGGTGAAGTCGCGGAAGCGCTTGAGCGCGGCGTCGACATACTTCGGCTCAAGCTCGAGGCCGAGGCCTCGCCGGCCCGCCCGCTCCGCCGCGATCAGCGTGGTGCCTGAGCCACAGAAGGCATCGAGCACGATGCCGCCGCGCCTCGAGCAGTCGAGGACCGCGTCCTCGACCAGCGCCACCGGCTTGACCGTCGGATGCAGGGCCAGCTCTGCGTCGCGGTCCGTCCCGAAGGCGTTGACGCCGGCATAGTCCCACACATTGGTGCGGTAGCGCCCGTGCGCCCCCAACGCAACGTTGTTGATGTGCGCCCCGCGCCCCGCCTTGAACACGGCGACCAGCTCGTGCTTGGAGCGGTACAGCGAGCCCAGGCCGCCGTTGGTCTTGTTCCAGACGCAGAGGTTCTTCAGCTCCTCGTAGACCTTGCGCCCCGCTGTCAGCAGCTCGAACAGATGCCGCCAGTCCATGCACACGAAGTGGAGGGCGCCGTCCCGGCTGTGCAACGCGAGTTGGCGGAGCACCGTCTCGAGAAACGCCGTGAACTCCGCTTCGGACATCTCGCCCGCGGCCATGGCGAATTCCCCATGACGCGCCCGGCCCCGGCCGCAGACGTGCCCGTCGATGGGTACGTTGTAGGGCGGGTCGGTGAAGACCATCTGGGCGATCTCGCCGTCCAGCAGGTGGTCATAGGAGGCCGTCCGGGCCGCATCCGCACACAACAGCCGGTGCCGGCCGAGCCGCCACAGATCACCGGGCCGGGTGATCGCCGGCGTGTCGTCGATCGCCGGCAACCGGTCGGCCTCGTCCTGGTTCCCGGCGCCGTTCAGTCCGGCGATCAGCGTATCGATCTCGGCCGTCTGGAAGCCCGTGATCTCGATGTCGAAGTCGAGGTCGATGGTCGTGAGCGTTTGCAGCTCAATCGCCAGGAGTTCCTCGTCCCAGCCCGAGAGCTCCGCCAGGCGGTTGTCCGCGATGAGGTAGGCGCGCTTCTGCGCCTCGTTCAGATCGCCAATGCAAATCGTGGGCACCTGGGACAGCCCGAGCCGCTTCGCCGCCTCCAGCCGGGCGTGCCCGGCCATCACCTGGCCGCGCTCGTCGACCAGGATCGGATTGGTGAAGCCGAACGTGCGGATGCTGTCGGCGATCCGCCGGATCTGGCGTTTACTATGGGTCCGCGGATTATGCGTGTCGGGCTGGAGGGCCGATATCGCCTGAAACGTGATCGACGGCCGGCTGGGAGCACAATCGGACGTCGAGCGCGTCGGGGTTTCCGTTTTTGCTGTTTCCTTCATCAAAAACCTCTATCGAGATCTATTAACATCCTAGAATCAGCTGCCGGTGCGCGACATCGCCGAGGATCCACCGAAGGATTGGACAGGGTTGACCAACGGTGGAGGAACCGCTCTCGTGAAGCGAAGTCGCATGGCGATAACATACCGGCTCTTGAAAGCTTTAATGTTGGACCTGATCGGTTCCAGTGCAGGATTTTTTGGCGCATTTGGCAAAACCCGCGGGTCATATCATAAGTGGACCCTTCGGAGAGTATAGTCACCGCTCGGCGCATTATCGAACTGATGATTCCGGCGGTAATGTTCGTTACGGCTCCAATGTTCATTTCGCCTTTTTCAACCGGGCAGTCATTTCGTTTACGTCCCGTTTCATTTTCAGCCAGACGCTCAAGACCCCGTTGTAGGTCCGTCCCGATTCCTTTGCGACCGCATCGCAAGCCGAACGCCTCTCGGAGGTGTCATTGCGCGTCGCCGTCATCCCACGGCTGACCAGTTCGTTGATCGCCGCCCAAATGAGCAGGTTTCGATGGTAGAGGCTTGATTTACTTAGACCCGGTTTCCGCTTCGGCGGCTCTATGTTGTCAGTCAGCACGTCGGCAATGAAAAGGCGCAAACCGTCCGCGAGCGGCACGTTGTTGCGCAGAAGGCACCCCGCGAAGGCACACAGAGCATCCCACCACTCGCGATCCTGGTGGGCGAGTTTGATGTATTCCGGCAACAGGCTGGGCAATAGGTCCGGTTTGAGCAAAGCCACCATAGTCAATTCCGAGAGCATCGGCCCGGCCGAAGTCACCGGTCCATCCCAGAGTGCCTCCCCGGCCGGGTGGCTCGTCACAACCATGTGATCAGCTGAAGAGAGGTAAGCCCGAGCGATTTTCCTCGCGTCCTCGAACGTTATCGGCTCCGTCATGGTCCTACCATCGCGATACGGTGCAGCCTAGCAAAGCCTACAGACAATCCTTTCATCGAAGCCTTCAACAGTCGCTTCCGAGCCGAGTGTCTCAATCAACACTGGTTCCCAGACCTGGAGGACGCCACAATGAAGATCAACGATTGGCGGCAGGACTACAATCAGATCCGACCCCATGGAGCCATCGGCAATCGGGTGCCGATGGACCTCCTGAAACCGACCGATCTGCCAGGGCGAATCGGTCCAAAATAACCGGATCTCTGACCTCTCAAGTGGTCCAAGTCTCGGGTAGCAGACCATCAACGGGCAATACTCACCGCATTGTTGCATAAATCGCTTCGGCACGTCCGCTTGTCTCCGACGGGCCAGGGTGCCAGCATGAGGAATGACGCCGAATCAATACACGTTCCGTTACCGAGTGCGCAACTGGTCAGACTACAATCGGGCGCTGATCGCCAGGGGGCGTCTGACCTTTTGGTTCGATGAGAACGCCGTCGCCGCTTGGCGGAACGCCGACCCACCCAAAGGTCCCGGCGCTCCGAAGGTTTACTCCGACACGGCCATTAAGTGTGCACTGATATTGAAGTCGGTGTTTCATCTTAGCCCAGCCCCCGGCCGCCCGCCGGATGATTCTTGAGAGAAACTTGCGAGGTTTCGATAGGCTATGTGCGAGCTGTGGCAGTCAAGACCCTGCAGACACTGAAGCATCAATGCTCGAATCTCAGCCTGGTCCCGAGTCGGCCATGATTCACTGGTGAGGCCCCCAAGGGGACCATCCCGAAGCTTAGATTTAGCAGCATAGCCACCTCGGGCCACAGCTCGCACATTTCCTGACGGAGGTTCAACGATAGCATGAAAGCCAAGAAGAAAAGCAAGCGGAAGCGAGGCCGAAAAAGACAGCTAGCAGCCCGAGGGCTGGTGGTCGTCCAAAGCCGGGTAGCAGGAGTCGATGCCGGCAGTCGAGAGCATTGGATCTGTGCCCCCGAGAGGGAGGAGGAAGTGCCGAATGTGCGAGTATTCGGGACCATCACGTCAGAGTTGGAGGCGGCGGCGGACTGGCTGCACCAAGAGGGAGTGAAGTCGGTGGCCATCGAGAGTACGGGAACATATTGGATTCCCTTGTACGATCTGCTGGAAGAACGGGGCATCGAGGTGGTGCTGGTGGATGCCCGCAAGCTCAAGCGGGTCCCCGGCCGGAAGACCGATATGTTGGACTGCCAGTGGATCCAGAAGCTACACGCATGTGGACTGCTGGAGACCTATTTCCGCCCCTCGCCCGTGATTCGGGAGTTGCGAGCTGTGGCCCGAGAGCGGGCCAACCTGAAAGAAGCCTTGGGATCGGTGGTGCAGCGCATGCGGAAGACGCTGGACTGGATGAATATCAAAGTTCACCAAGCCGTGACGGATCTGACGGGAGTGACGGGAATGTCGATTCTACGAGCCATCGTGGCGGGAGAACGAGATCCTCTGAAGCTGGCCCAGTTGAGAGATCGTCGCTGTAAGAAAAGTGAACAAGAGATTTCCGAGCACTTAAAGGGAACCTGGATGCCGAGCATTTATTCAATCTCCAGATGCATCTGGAGCACTATGAGTATCTGCAAAAGATGGTGGAGGTTTATGAGCAGAAGATCATCCAGCGGCTGGAAGAGTTGAGCCCGCCCGAGCGTCAACAACAGCCGCTGCCGGTACATCCCAATCCCACCAAAGAGAAGAACATCAAACGACAGGGATATCACGAACTGCGCACGGCTCTGTGGCGATTTACAGGGGTCGACCTGACCCGAATCGACGCCATCGGCCCAGAAGCCGCATTGACCGCAGTCAGTGAAGTAGGATTCGACATCCAGCGTTTTCCCTCCACCCAGCACTTTGCATCCTGGCTCAAGGTTTGCACCCCCTTGGATCGTTCTGCCGGCAAAAGCCGCAAGCGTCGTGGAAGGGGCCTGGGATCGACCCGAATTGCCTGCACCCTTCGCATGGCGTCTCTGTCTCTGAAGCATTCCTCAACAGCATTGGGTGCCTACTATCGGAGAATGGCTCAGCGCAAAGGCATGTCCATCGCCATTGGAGCCACTGCGCGCAAGCTCTGCGAACACATTTATCGGGCACTGAAATACGGTCAGGAGTACGTTGATCAGGGAGTTGAGGCCTATGAGGCACGTTTCCAGCAGAATCGGCTCAAGTACGCTCAAAAGGTCGCAAAATCAATGGGTTACGCTCTTGTTCCGATGGAGGTGGCAAATCAAGTTTCAGCTTAGCCTTCGGTCGACGCAGGGCTTTGTTTCTTCGCTCCTGGAGTTGCTCAGACTCGATTTACCGGTACCGGACTACAGCACTCTCAGTAGACGACAGCGTTCCCTGGCGACGGCCTTAACTGTTGGCCCGACCAGCCGACCTCGGCACATAGTTGTTGACGCCACGGGCCTGAGAGTCTACGGCTCGGGTGAGTGGCACGTCCGAAAGCATCGGCATGGTCGGCGCAGAGCCTGGCGTAAGCTGCACCTGGGTGTCGATGAGAGGACGAAAGAGACGGTGGCGGTGGAGGTTACACCGAGCCGGGTCCACGACTGTCGTCTGTTGCCGGCCCTGCCGGATCAGATTCCGGGTCGCATCGTTCAAGTCTCGGGCGCCGGGGCCTATGACACGAGGGCCTGTTATCAATCGATACTCGAGCGGGAGGCTGTCGCCACCATCCCTCCGCGACGCAGTGCACGGCTGAGTGAAAGTGTGGACCCGCCTGCCTGGCGGGCAATGCGGGATGCCCATCTACGAGAAATAAGGAGACTCGGTCGATATGAATGGCGCATCTCCAGTGGTTGCACCAGGCAAAGCCTTGCAGAGAATGCGATGTCGAGGTTCAAGACGTTGTTTGGGCCTAAGCTGTCGACCCGACGATTCGACAATCAACGGGTCGAGGCCATCATCAAATGTGAGGTACTGAATCGTATGTCAAGCCGGGGCATGCCTGAGTCAGTGCGAATTCGATAGCATCCAAACAGGACTGAGATCGGTCCGTGACCCGACCGGAATTGTGCAACAACGCGTCGATTGGAACGCAGTGCACACCGCATCTTGTGTCGGCTCGCCACACACTGATGAACGGCTCTGCCTCAACGAGAATTTCCTTGAGCTTCTTGGATGCGATCGCGGCGTGGAGTGCCACGAGGTCCTGCGGCATGGCGCTCGTCGTGTCGCCGCAAGACCGAGCGTACCGCTGGCTGGGGCCCCTCGCTTCAACGTGGCCAGCAAGCTTGCCATCATTGAGAAGTGCTCGATAGTATTGCATTTCCAGTGCATCGAGCGTGAACCGGCGTGCCTCATCTTCCGTCAGGATAACCAAATCCGCACCGGACGGAGTCAGAAATGCACATACACGCCGGCCTGGAGCACTCGCGTCCCTGGCAAGATGTCGCTGGGCCGCGACGGAGGCCGTCATGTCGAGGGTCGCGTCCGCAGACGACAGAGCCTCCTTGGTTTCACCGGACTTCGCCCCAAGTCGCAGCAGGTCAGCGTCCAGCCCGACGAAAACGTCGTCTTCGTATGTCATGGTATTGGCCAAGTAGGTGATGGTCACCGCCTTCTTCCATCCCACAAAGCGACCGTCGAGAGCATGCCTCGCGATGTTGTGTGGCATCAGCCGGTCGGGATCTATCAGGGTCCAGCGTCCAAAGCCAGCCCTCGCGAGGTTCATCACAACTTGAGATCCGAGCGCGCCGATACCGACGCCGACGATTCTCGCCTCGCTCGCGTTAGGCATTTCGTTCAAGTGGGCTGCATTGTCGCGCGTGAGAGCAAGGCTTGGGTTGAGGACCGCCACCGAAAGGTTCTGTCCCCGTCTTTCGTCGTCCACATCAAGAATTGTTGCCAATTGGCCATCAACCTCCTCCCAAATGCCGAGCTTGATCCCGATCCGCTGGACCGACTCGTCAATCAGGAAGCACCATGTGTCGTGGTTCTCTACTGGCCCACCGTCGGTTCGCGTTTTCGGAAACATGAGTATCAGGACCACCTTGGAGGTACGGGACTTCTCTCTCCAGTTTGTCAACGCGTCCTCCCATACCAGTCAGGCAAAAGTGGCACACCACTGTGCTAGAATTCCAATCGTTGGCGTCGCCGTACGCACAACAATAATAACAAGCCGCCTCTGCGGCATTGGAGGTAGTTAATGTCTAAGCATGTGATTCGTGCCCATGCGGCGCGAAGAACAACCCATCCTATTTTCCCCGAAGTTGACAAGCATTGGTTCACGGTAGCTGCACGTCACTTCCCTCATGGTTTACCCACGAAGGCCAACGCACGTGACCCGGTCGGTTTGAACCGTCAGGTCTACCGAGACGTTCGCGAAAACCTTGAGGGTAAAGCGTCTGAACCCGGATCCTTCGATTTGATGAACAAAGGGATCACAATTCTCGCCCGACACGTCCGCCTGCTTGAAAAGGACACTAACCTGTTCGAAGTCGAGGTTGACGATGACCTAGGAGGCATTGTTGATGGCGCCCACACCGCCAAGATAATCACCGAAGCACAAGAGAACGAAACTGTGCCAGATGAGCAGTTTGTGGAGGTGTATGTTCGTACCGGTGTCAAAGAGGACCTCATCAGCGACATAGCGAGGGGACTAAACACCGGTATGCAGGTACAAAGGCACTCGATCTACAACATCGCCAACGTGTTCGACTGGTTGAAGAAGACCATTGATAGCCAGCCCTACGCACCAACGATATCCTGGCGAGAATCGGACAAGGGCGAATATGACGTACGCGATCTCATCGCTGTCCTGGAGTTGTTTAATATTATCGACTTTCCGAACGATAGTTCGGGCAAGCATCCGGTCTCTGCATACGAGAAGTGGAGCATACCGCTTAAGAAGTTTGGTGATGACTTTAACAACTCGAACGGTAATCTTGTTCAAAGCAAGTACTACCGACTCCGAAACCTTCTAGTGGAGGCGCTGATCCTCTATGACTGCATCCGGCATGGTTTCAGGGACATCCACAATCGATCTGGTGGACGAGCTGGCTCGCTCAACATCCTCGAGGAGGCGGGTAAGAGGCGCGGCAAGTTTGAGTTTCCATTCGCGGGTTTGCCCTTAAGCAGCTACAGGCTAACGAAAGGTGCCAGCTACCCAATTCTGGCCGCTTTCCGAAACTATGTTGAAATCGACGAGAAAACGAACGATGCAAAATGGCGTGGTGGAATTGGGGCGGTAATGCGTGCCTGGAGAGAGGTGTTTCCAGAACTTGTCGACGAGACTTACAGTGCGACACAGGAAATCGGTCGAATGCCTGATCAGCTCGGCAAGAATCGCAAGCACTGGGACAACCTTCACATGAAGGTCGAGCTGAAACTCCTCAGAGAAAGGCTTTTAGCGCAAGAGTCTGAGAGAAATCGCCGTTGAAAAGTCGGAGTTGATGTCCCGCTGCATTCCTGCCTTCGGAGACGCCCACATCTTGGGGTTCACCAAGGCAAAGGGCCTCTTTAGCCCAGGAACTTAATTTTCTCCGAAGAGACCGTTCCGATTGGCCGAGGTTTACGTTTGTTACCACAGGGTAAAATGAGGAGAACAGATGAAGAAATTTTTTACCGCTGTTGTTGACGGACTTGAAAGAAAAAAGAAAGGTAAATTGATGAATAGGTCAATAAAATCTACTCTCGACACTCTTGCTAGGCATTCGAAGGCACTGGAGACGATGTCTGTGGTGGCTACTCAGAGTTCTGTGATCAATGCAGCGCAGGCACTTCAGGAGAAGAATGCCGAAGTTCAACGCATGTCGGCGTTACTCCGGTCGGCAATCGGGCCAATTGAGGAACTACGAAGGGCAGGTGTATTCGCCCAGGAGTTGCTATCGCCCGCACTGGATCTGGTGCCGCGGATGCCTGCCGATTTTGGGGCACGCTTCCGTCTGCCGAAGATAGCGGAAACGGCGGGCCTACTGGCGAAATTACAGCCCACAGTACCGGGGGAAGTGGAGATACTTAAGCGCTACCATGTAGAGCAATCCTCCCTTCAGCACGCAGCCGAAACCATGCTGACGCCGTGGCTGGATATAAAAGAGCCATTGCATTCGATGGGCGGTTTTGCAGCGTTGCAGGGTATCGGTCACGCGCTTAAGAATATGCCTGCTTTCGGGCATACTCTGGGTGCTGCGTTGCGCGTTGATCTGGGGGACTGGCGCGACACGATCACCTGGCCGACAGAGATATTTACGAATTTAGGGGTCCGGGAGGATTTCTATGTAAGCCGTGGATTCAATTCCGCGCTCACGGATTTTCCGGTTCCGGCTTTCGAGGAAAGCTTGCACATCGCTGGCTTACGCCGTGAACCTCCTTCCCTGGTTGATCTGTATGGGCCGCCAATACCCGGCGCCACCAATGACGAAGAGAAAGAAGATCTTGCCCGCACCAACAAGGCGCATAAATGGTTGATGTACCTAGAAATGCAGATGCGTAACTTCATTCACGAACGAATGACAAAGGCGTTCGGTTCCGACTGGCCGAAGCATCGGTTGCCGAATGGGGTGTACGACGAGTGGCAGGAGAAGAAGCGGAAGGCGCAACAGGGTACGGGTAGTGAAACGGACCTGATCGCCTATGCAGACTTCACCGATTATGAAAAGGTGATTTGCAAGCGTGACAACTGGAAGGCCTTTGAGCCGTTCTTCCAACGGAAGGAGGACATGCGCGAGTCTTTCCAAAGGCTGTACCCGATACGTGTGGACACCATGCATGCCCGCCTAATCACGCCGGAAGACGAGTTGCTGCTGTACGTTGAAACCCGTCGCTTGGGAGAGGCGATGATCGGTAAAAAAGTGAAATGATGGCGTTCGACATCGCTAATTGCTTTCTATGGCCGCAGCTGCTAAATCCAACCGCCCCTCAAGGAATGTCTTGAGGCTTTTTTTCAAGCTATACGCATCCGCGGTTTCGCACTCCCAGACGATCAGCGACTCCCAACCAATTACCGCCAGAGCCGCTACATTCTCTCCGTCACGCGCCTGGTTGCGCTCCAACTTCGGCTTCCAATAATCGACATTCGACTTCGGAACGTGCGCGCACTTGCAGCCGTGCGCGTGCCAGAAGCACCCATGCACGAAAATCACCTTCCGGCGCGAGCGGAACACCAGGTCTGGCTTTCCCGGCAAGTCTTTTCTGTGCAGCCGGAAACGGTAGCCGAGCCTGTGAACGAGGCTTCGTACTGCAAGCTCCGGCTTCATATCTTTGCTTCGGATTGCCCGCATGTTGGCGCTGCGGTCCATCAGCACCGCTCCAGCGATGCCCGGATTGCGTTCTCGTATACTTGCGCGGGCGGAAGATTGCTCGGAGAAGTGAAGGCAAGGGCTACCTGGTCAATCGTCGTGGTGAACTGTCCTCCACTCACAAGCACCCGCTGGTTTCCAGCCGGGACCGGTTCGCCGATGTCGTACCACATGACCGTCAACGAGGGATGTGTTGCAACTTTCAAAAAGCAGCAAGTGAGCGATTGGTCGGGTCGACCAGGCTCCGTCTCATGCAACCACCTCGAACAGCTTGTTGATGAACTGAATCTGTCGCCGAACATCCGAACCGCTAACCCACCGCGCCTGCCCCTTCCGGATCATGTGCATTGCCTCGTATCCCTGGATCGTTCGCCTCGCTGCCTGAAACTCACGAAACCCCTGCTTGGCTTTCACTCGTCGTTTGATTGCTCGATGGTCCTGCTCCAGGATGTTGTTCAAGTATTGGACAGGCCGGTGGCGGCAACGGCGTCGCAGGATTCCTTCCTTTTTCACTTCTGAAATCGCCGCGACGTAGAGGCGTGCCTGGTCCGTGTTGATGACGCGGGGCTGAGGATGCGACGGATCAGTGAGCGCCTTGCGGAACAGGCGTTTGGCCGCCGCGGCATCGCGCAACCCCGAGAGCACGAAGTCGATCGTAGCGCCGGTGGAATCGATGGCTCGGTAGAGGTAGCACCAGCGACCCTTGACACGAACGTAGGTCTCATCGACACGCCAGGACTTGTTGGTTGGCTTGAGATGACGGCGTAGCCGCTCCTCCAGTTCGGGACCGTAGCGTTGGACCCAACGCCAGATTGTCGTGTGGTCCGCCTCCAGGCCGCGCTCGCTGAGCAGTTCTTCGACATCGCGGAACGAGAGCGAGTACCGAAGGTACCAGCGCACGGCGCAAAGAATCAGCTCGGGCTCGGTTTGTCGCCACTTGAAGATCGCCGGTCGCGGATTGCCTTCTTCATGATCTCTTCAGGCTACCAGCCGCCGTCGCCCAAAGTTGCAACACAACCTTTGAGTAGCGATTCGGTCTAGAGCCCGAGGGGAATCCTACTCCCGGTCCCGACCAGCTGCCTGGCGTAAGTGGCGGGCGTCAGTCCGCCGAGGCTCTTCTTGGGCGCTCCTCGTTGTACTCACACCGTCACGCCTCGATGACGTGGCCTGCGCCTGGGGCAGGCTCGTGAACCAGTGCTCGTTGAGGCATTCGTCGCGGAACCGCAACTTCGGCTATTCTAGCCCTTGTGCTTGCAATGATTGCTGTGTTCGTTTCTCGTCAGTGAGATTCTGCAACACGTGACATAAGCCGGTGTGGACTGATAGTATAGCCGCGCGGCCGGTACAGCCGTAACCTTGTTCGGGAGGGGGCGTCGTCGTTGCCCCGTTGCTCCGTCACGGACGGTGTCTGATCGTTGAGTACGTCGTTTTTCCAGGTGAGCCTTGAGTTGGTCACTTCGCGAGCAATGCTCCAGCGCAAGACGCGCTGGCTCGATCAGGCGGTCGGTTTGACCGACACGCAGTAATCCAAATTTCTAGGTAAACGGATCATGTCCAGCGGTGGCCTCCCAAAACGAGCGTTGAGCAAGAGCAAATTCGCGATGTACCTGCGCACCAAATGCGACCGGGAGCTCTACCTCTCGCTCTTCTCGAACCGGCCCAAGGAACTAGCCGCTGTCAGAATCCCTCCCCCGCTGAAGTCGCGCCCAGGCGTTCAGTTGATCACAGCCTCAGGGCGGGAGTTCGAGTATGAGCAGTACGACCTACTCGTGTCGTCGATTCCGACGTTTGTCGTTCACAAGTCCAACGGCCGCACGACCGTGGATCTCGGTGACGCGCTTGAAGGGCTCGGAGCATCCGCGCTGATCCTACAGCCGCAGATAGAACCTGAGGAGTTCCGAGACCTCGCTTTCGGCCACATAAACGTTCCTTCCAAGTCCCAGGCTTACATTCCGAAGCTCTCAGGGCTAAGGCCAGACGTTTTGCTCGTCGGGAAGGCGAGTACGGCGGAATACGAGGTCCTCCCCGACGGCTCGCGCAGTCGGATCAAGCCGGGCGATGAACGCTTGCCGATCAGCGTGATCGACCTGAAGAACATCACAGAGGCGAATGCCAGCTATTCAGCTGAAGTTTGCCTTTACGCGTTCTTCCTCGCCAACTGGCTTGCCGCAGAAGGTCCATCGCTGTCCGCGCGGTATTTCGTCTCGGACCGCGTGTACCTCTGGCGACACGTCGAGATGCCGAAGTTCACCAAGACCATGGCGACGAAGGCCGGAGGAGACCCCCAGAAGCGCTTCGCGGCCCTCCTCGAAGATCTCGAGGACGGGTTGGTGAACTACCTGGTTTTCATGCCGAGCGTGCGGAAGTTCTTCGTCGAGGATGTGCCCCGGGTCGTCCAGAAAGGAGACAGCGAGGGGTGGAACTCGGTCGAGTACCATGTGAATCCGCGCTGCGGGTCGTGCGACTGGCTCGGCAACAAGTCCTGGCTGTCTCCTGACGACAAGAAGGTCTTCGAGGCAAACCCGGAACACTACTGCTTTCAGAATGCCGAGGTCAGTGACCATCTTTCCAAGCTGCCGATTCTGAGCCGCGGCGCGGCGCGGGTCCTAGCCGCTGGCGGGCATCCGAAAATTGCTGACCTGGTTGGTATCGCGCCGACCGACTCATCGCTCAGGCGGCACACCATTCTGAAGAAGGACCGGAAACGGCTGGGCGCGCGCGCCCAGGCACTGGTCGACAACGAGATTTCCGTGGACTCCACGGCGAAGATCCCGGGGCTCGCTCGATCCTGGAGCGCGGAGTACGACATCGTCGTCAACTTCGACGCGGGCTCCGGATTCCTTACCGGCATTGCGCTACGCGCTGTCCTCTCTGCGCCTTACGATAAAGCTTTCGACGACTCAACAGAACCTCCGAAGACGCTCGAGCTCCTGGGCGAGAAGGCATTCGTTGTACCGAAGGACAACTTGACCGCCGAGTGGTCCGCGTTACTGGCGTTCATCGATCACCTTGGCGAGTGGGTGGATCAGGCCGAGGCGACATTCAGAGGCCGAGACTGGGGTTCAGTTCATACGCAGTTGTGCTTCTGGGAACCTCGGCAGTACGAGGAGCTCTGCAACGCCTTTGGCCGGCACCTCTTGGACATTCTGGCCCTGCCCAGCAAATCGCAGAGAGCCCTCGTCTGGGTCTTTCCTGCCGAACGCCTGATGGAGAGGAAGGACGAGATCTGTCCGAGCATTGTCTTCATCAGGGACGTAATTTCGTCTTCGGTGCTCCTTCCGCAGCGGTTCGCGACGACCTTGCTGGGCACGGTAGAGCACTATCACCACCCGAAACTCACGCCGCGGACGGTCGACAACTACTACCGGGAACCCCTGGGAAACGCGATCCCGAGAGAGCGGATCTTCGGCATTTGGAAATCCCCGACCGGCACTGTTCGCCTCTTTGGTAAGGTGGTAAGCATCGCGGAGGCGATCGAGCGTTACGGCTCCGCGCTACGGGCGCAGGCTTGGGCTCTGGGCTCGATCACGGCGCGGCTGCGAAGTGACCTGAAGTGCGCGCTTGAGGGGCGGGCCCCGTCCCTGCCCCTCTCGATTCCGCAAGGGATGCAGTCCGTCGCGCACGACTCGAAGCTGTGGAACCAGTGGTCAGAGGTCTCCGCTGCAGCCGCGGAGACCGCAGCCTTCCTCGGCCTGATCACGCGTGCCGAGTGGCTGGAGGCTTCTTACAAGGCGATCATCCTCAAGAAGCTTGAGGATGACCACGGAGGCTATGACTACACGTTTCAGGTGAGCGAGGACTCCACCGAAGCGAAGATCGAGGAAGGCGACAAGTTCTGCGCTGTTGGGATCGGGAGCTGGCCGGGGTTCCCTCTTCAGACGCCCAAGTCGCTCGACCTGCCTGTTGACCCAGGCGCGCAGGGGTATTACTCTCCGATTCATCGGCTCGTCGCGGTGAGCGTCAAGGAGTTCGACCGAGCCAACTGCCGAGCGCGCATTGCGTTGCGTCCTCGCTATGGGGCGGTTACGGACACCTTCGATGTCCTGATGAGCGAGAGCATCATACCGATCGGGAAAGAACCCATCTATCTGATCGAGGGCTTGCCGCCGGACGATACAAAACCCACGCGACGTATCTTGAAGGCCATCGGGAATCCGAAGTGCGCGCAGACCGCGCCGGAGGCGCTGGAGGCCATGGGCAAGCCCGCAGCGAAGAAAATCCTTGCCGGCAAGGACTCAGATACTCCGATCGCACGCGTTCTCTGGACCGCGAACAAGTTGAGCGCGACGCAGGTTCGTTCAAGCGCTGAAGCCGACGCCCTCGCGGAGTTCGCACGGACTGCGAATCCCGCTCCGCTCAACGATAGTCAGTACGACGCGGTGCGAGCGTGCGCGGCTACTCAACTCTCGATTGTCTGGGGCCCGCCCGGGACCGGAAAGACCGACACGCTCGTAGCGTTTCTTCATGCGACGGTGCGTGAGGGCAAGCAGCGAAAGATCCTCATCAGTGGCCCAAACTACCGCACTGTGGAGGAACTCGCGTGCCGGCTCGCGAAGGGTCTGGGCCAGGACCCGGCGGCCGCTGGCGACTTCTTCTGGGTCTATTCTCGTTATCGGGACCCTGGAACGCCGCCGGCCGTGGTGGACTCACACATGAATCTGAAGGCAATCAATCTGGAGCCTGATTCTGTCGAGGTCAGCGAGCTGATTGACAGCGCAGCCAACGCCGACCGTGTGACGATTGTCGCGACAACTGCACACATCGTGAATCGGATCCTCGAGCAACTGGGCGAGGGCGGCAACTCGGTTTTGGAGGAGCTATTCGACCTGGTTGTCCTCGACGAGAGTTCGCAGGTTCCAGTCACGCTGGCTCTTCGCCCCCTTGCTGGCCTTCGGCCAGACGGCCAAGTCGTGATCGCGGGCGATAATTTGCAGATGCCACCGATCCACGAATTAGAGCCGCCCCTTGGTGCCGAGCATCTCGTCTCAAGCATCCAGACCTACCTGACCAAGCGCTTCGGGGTTCCTAGTCAGGAGCTGTTGGTCAACTACCGATCCAATCAGGACCTGGTTGAGTACGCGAAGACCCTTGGTTATCCAGCCCAACTGAAGGCCTTCAAGGCCAAGAAGAACTTGCAGCCGGTGCATCCGATCGAAGAGGCGATCGGGCTGCTGCCTGCGCACCTCCCTGCGACAAATGCCTATACCGGCATGCTTGCTCCGTCAAGAAGCGTCGTGGCGCTGATCCACGACGATCCCGTGTCTTCTCAGGCGAACGAGCTTGAAGCAGGACTGGTCGCAGGGCTCGCCTTCTGCGTTCGCCGATCGATGGCGAGGGAGTTGGACACTGGGGAGGGCGGGCCCAAGACCGAGTTTGACGACGATGAGTTCTTCGACGTCGGAATTGGGATTGTCACACCCCACAAAGCGCAGAAGGCCCTGGTAGTCCGTGCGCTCCTTGCGGCATTTCCGGATGCTGATCCGGCCAAGGTGTACGGCGCTGTCGATACCGTGGAGCGGTTTCAGGGTGGCGAGCGCCAGACCATTATCGTGTCGTTCGGGGTCGGCGACACGGACGTGATCGAGGGCGAGGAAGCATTCCTCTTGCAGATGGAGCGTACGAACGTCGCCGTCTCCCGGGCGCAGGCGAAGTGCATCGTCCTGATGCCGCGGTCGCTCGCCTATCACCTTCCCAGCGACCAGAAGGCCGCGGATACCTCGATTGCGATCAAGTCCTACGTCGAGGAGTTCTGCGGTAACCGGGAGAAGATTCTCATCACCTTTAGGGAAACCGAACGAGAAGCAGAACTCAGGTGGCACTAGCCAAGCTAGGCCGTGACGGCGTGGAAATCGAACTCCTCGGCCGGGCTTGAGTCGGGATGCATCTGGTCCGCTTGCCGCTTCCCGTTGCTTGCTGTCCTGGCACGCCTAGTGGAAATAAGTCTCCAGTCTCCCGACTCTTTCAGTGACGTCTTGAACAGCTCTTGCGCATCGCTCTTTACCGAAGGGATGGTTCCGAAGCGGACGTAGAGATCGATGGTGTCCGCTCGCTTCTTCAGGTGGCTCCAGACGCGTGCGAGATCCAGGATGAAGTCGTCGTGGCTGCAATGGCGAAGTTGCGTACATGCCTCGTAGTCAACCTCGTCCGGGCCTCCAAGGAACCAGTGCCTGAGCCATTGGTCTTGGATGTAGGTCCTCATCCCGTAGTACGGGGGTGACGTGATCACGAGAAGGCGGCCCTTCAGCTGTCGGTAAGGTCCGGCCTCGCGTGCATCGGCGCAAAGCACGCGGCGGAAGCTGTCGAGAGCGGGTACGTCGAGGTCTGAAATGCGTTCGAGCTTCCTGCGCAGGACGCGCAAGACAGAGACCTTCGGCGGCTTAAGGTCATTCTCCCTCCAGTACCTAACCGAATAGTCGGGTTTCGGGGCGAAGGTTCGCGGCATCTGGTTGGAGAAATGCCCGGCCTTGGACGGGTCCTTGGAGCGAGGCCCGTGTAGGCACCCCAATGCGGCAGCTCTGAGCAACGCGGATTCGTCCGTCTCATTCCGGATTCTCAGGAGGCCTTCTCGTAGGCTGCAAAGCTCCTTTAGGGTTTGGGCCGAGTAGGCTTGGCGGAAGAACGATTGATCGGGAACATGTTGCGGCTCAACCTCGAAGTGAACTCGCGCCAGTCTGAGGGTCGCTTCGGTCGACGCGCTCACCAGTTTGGCACGGGCGATTGCGACGGCGATCGGGGACACGTCGAAACCATAGGAATGAAGGTCGGCCTTACGAGCGGCGTAGAGTGTGGTCCCTCGTCCGCAAAAGGGATCAACAACAACTGGCGACTGGTTCTTGTGCTTGCGGATAATTCTCACGGGGTACTCCAGCGGGAACATCGTGAAGTACGGGCAGATCGCGTTCAAGGCGTAGTCTGAATTGTATGCAAGGGGCGAGGTCATCATCAGCCCTCTCGTGCGAAGGGATGGGCAGTGTCAGAAAGCTTGTGTGTAAGCCATTTTCGTTAGTTAGTCATCCGGCCTGTACGTCGTCAGAACATTTCGGACAAAATGCCGTTTTGCTAAGAGACGGTTTTCACGTTATACCACTCCAGGCCCAACCAGCATAGTTCACGGATGGGACCAGAAAAGGCTGCCCTGTTTGGACCTTGTTGCATGGATCATCCCGAAGGATGCCTTATCATCGTGTTTTTCAACACAGGGGATAACCTAGATGCCACATAAGTTCAACGCAGCGCGACGGCACAAGTTTGATAAGGCGCAGTACCGGGTGATCAACTGGGCAGAATATAACGAGAGCCTGCGCCCGCGGGGTGATCTGACGATTTGGGTCAGTGAGGAGGCTCAAAGTGTGTGGAGCTCGCCGCGCCGCACGTCACGGGGTGGCCAGCGGAGATACTCGGATCTGGCTATCGAGACATGCCTGACGCTGCGCACGGCGTATCGGCTTGGGTTGCGACAAACGCAAGGGCTGATGGGTTCCATCGGCACGCTCATGGGGCTGGATATACGGGTGCCGGACTTCTCCACACTGTCGCGTCGTGCAAACGGCTTGAGCATCGCTCAGGTGATGAGGCAAGCCGGATCTGTGCCTGTCCATCTGGTGGTGGACAGTACCGGCCTCAAGATCTTCGGCGAAGGGGAATGGCTCGCGCAGAAGCATCAAATCAAGGGAATACGCCGCCGCTGGAGCAAACTCCACCTCGGGCTGAACCTCCATAGCGGTGCGATTGTTTGCGCCAATCTGACTCACGATGACGTTGGAGACAGCACCGCCTTACCCGGGCTCCTGGATCAACTCGATGCCCCTCTCACGGGTTTTCTGGCGGACGGCGCCTATGATGGATCGTCCACACGGGATCTGCTGAGGGAACGGTATGGAGACCCTGGATGTGGTTATACCGCCGCCAAAGAACGCAGTGATCCGCCCACAATCGGCGCGGGATCCGACGGTTCTGGATCGCCATATTGCCCAGATCCGCAACAACGGCCGCTGTCGGTCACCATGGTATATCCCCCACCCTTTCACCAGGGTAATTCCCCCACCTGATCATTTCGTGACAGAGGCCAGGGCCATCTTTCTGCGGAACCCCAACAAGGATTTCCGCAGGAGGAAGGGATGGCCAGAAGGAACGTGAAGATGGAAGAGTACCTGGAGTTGGTTTACCAATGGCACCGCGGACGGAGTATCCGCCAGATCCGAGACTCGTTACAGATCTCGCGCAAGACGATTCACAAGTACCTGCGGCTTTTCATGGCCAGAGGCTTGAGCCGAGAGAAGCCGCTGCCGCCACAGGAGGAACTGGCCCGGATGGTGGCCTCGGTGATCCAGGTGGCGGTTTTCGAACAACCGGCCCGGGAGCGGGCGCTGCTTCTACCACCAGCAGATCCAGGATTGGCTTGGGCAGCCTCATATGACCATTCAGCAGGTACAGCGGCTGCTCGAGGAGCAGCACGAGTTGAAGGTCAGCTATATGAGCGTGTACCGCTATGTGCGCGAGCACATTGAGCCGCTCCGCAAGCCGGTGACAGTTCGGCTGCATCCACCGGTTGGCGAACAGGCCCAGGTGGATTTCGGCTATGCCGGACTGATGCGAGATCCGGAAACAGGCAAACGGCGCAAGGCTTGGATCTTTATCATGATCTTAAGCTACAGCCGCCACCGCTTCGTGCGCTTCGTTTTTCGCCAGGACAGCGCCGCCTGGTTGGACTGCCACATCCGCGCTTTTACGTTTTTCCAGGGCTGTAGCCGGCTGATCGTGTTAGACAATTTAAAAAACGGCGTGCTCAAGCCCGATCTGTACGATCCGACGCTCAACCCGGCCTACGCCGAACTGGAAAGACACTACTGATTCGTGGCCGACCCAGCCAAGGTGCAAATGGCCCGCCACAAAGGACGCGTGGAGAGATGTGTTCCGGTAGGGTGGCCTGACCCCCGTCATGCTTCTCTGGCCGGTAGAAAACGCTGGAGATCTGGCCGGCATCGAAGCTGCCTTCGCGCCGGAAAGGATCGCCGTGGCGCACCAGGAACCAGACCTCATCTTCCCTTAGAAACTCGAAGACCCGCGAGCCCCGGCCACGCTTCTTTTGTACGAACCAGTCGCGTTGTTGCACAATTCCGGTCGGGTCACGGACCGATCCCAGTCCTGTTTGAATGCTATCGAATTCGCACTGACTCAGGCATGCCCCGGCTTGACATACGATTCAGTACCTCACATTTGATGATGGCCTCGACCCGTTGATTGTCGAATCGTCGGGCCGACAGCTTAGGCCCAAACAACGTCTTGAACCTCGACATCGCATTCTCTGCAAGGCTTTGCCTGGTGCAACCACTGGAGATGCGCCATTCATACAAGGCTGACTTCTGTTTGCCGTGACGGTTACAACTTGTTGCACAATAGAGACTTGTGGGTCGGCTGAATATTTTGACCTTACGGGGTTCTGTTTTCCGGATTTTACTCTCAAAAAGGGGCTAGCCTCTCTCCGTTTTGGGTTGGTTTGGGTCCGTTTTGGGTTGGTTTGGGTCCGTTTTGGGTTCTGGTTAATTTATTCACAGGGGTAGTCGCTCCTCCTACTTGTTCTTTAACTACTTGTCTTACTACTTGTATGTATTCCCGTTTCAGCGGCGAGTTCTTGCCAAAGTGTTTCCGTTTCAGCGGCGAGTTCTTGCCAAAGTGTTTCCGTTTCAGCGGAGAAGATACGTCGGTAGTGTTCCCGTTTCAGCGTGGAAAACTTCCCAAGATCACCGCAACCTGTGGATAAATCTTTACCCAAACCATCGAAGTAAGGATCACAGGAATCGTAAGTCGGACGGCGAATCGTTGAAGGGTGCTTCATCAGGGAACTGTTGTTGATCGTCTCCCAGTGTCTCCTCAACTCATGATCCTACCTGGACTTCCTGGCGATTGTCTGTCATCAAGACATGTATGAAGCGGAGCAAGGAGTCCAATCGCACTTGTCCCAACCCCAATTGCTGCCTGAAAGGACGGCTCGGCAAGGGCAACATCATCCGACACTCCTTCTACATCACCAGGCAGGGCAGACGCCGGCGCTATCGCTGCAAAGAATGCGGTCGAACCTTCTCCTCGACCCGTGGCACGCCTTATTATCGGCTGCACAAGCCCAGGTCTTTGTTCGATGAAGTCGTCCGCATGTGTGTCCACGGAATTGCGATCTCAGCCATGGCTCGAATCAAGCGGATGGCGTGGGGCACCATCGCACGCTGGCTTGAATCGGCGGCCACATACGCTGTCCGGTTCAATGATCGGATGCTCCGGGGTTGCGTCATCCATGAACTTCAGGCCGACGAGATCAGGACCTTTGTTGGAGCGAAGAAACGGGTGATCTGGGTGCTGACCACCCTGGAAGTGCGGTCCAGACTTTGGGTCTCGACAAACGTTGGCCGCCGCAGTCTCCAGCAAATCAAGAACGCAATTCTGAACACACTGCAGCGAGGCCTCCTTAAACACCGCTTCCTGTTCACCACCGACGGGTTCGTAGATGTACGAGTGGGCTGCGAAAAGGCTGCTCTTGGGAGTCTGCATATACGGCCAAGTCATCAAGAAGCGTCGGGAGAATCGGGTGGTTCGTGTCGATCGTAGACTGCTTCTCGGAACACAAGGCGAACTGGAAGAAGCACTGTTTCATTCCGAGGATTCCAGCACACTGAACACCAGTTTCGTGGAGCGCCACAATTTAACCATCCGGCAGGGCTGTTCCTATCTTGGCCGTCGCACACCTTGCCACGCCCGACGTACGGAGTTCTTGAAAGGTCACGTGGCGCTGCTGATGGCCTATTACAACTTCGTACGTCCGCATTCGGCTCTGAGATTCGGTAGAACGGTGAGGACTCCTGCCATGCAGGGCGGCCTGGCCAAAAACAGGCTCTCATTCCGAGAGGTCTTCACAAGCCGGGCGGCATTCCTTTTGTTTGTTTTGATAGCGATCCGATTCTACGCCACCGTGGACTGCCGTCAGAACTCAACAACAGTTGCCTGAAGAAGCGCCCTATTGCGCGCAAACCATGCTCGAGGTGCTGGAGGCGCCCCACTCCGGGAGATGGTTCGACTCGAATACTGGAGCGCTCCCAAATGCAATCCCATGACTCCCGAGATTTCCGGTGGCTCCTTCGAAAGCGCTATCGAGGGGTCTTGTGTTCACTGCGGGGAGGGAGGACTGGAGAGCAGAGTCGTGACGAGCCGGTCTGGGGCACCCTGCGTTGCTCCACCGCCCAGATCACATCGTGGTGGGAGAAGTGAGCGGTGGCTACGGGCCGAGACACTGAGCGGATCCGCCTGTGGCTGTGAAGATCCGAACAGTGATTTATAGCATTATACATATATGAAATTATATATATATGAAACATTGGAGATAATCCCAATAAGGAGCACAGGTCGCCCTTGTAGTCTGGCCAGTTGCATACTCGGTGCCGGAAGGTGTATTCATTCGGCGTCATTCTTCATGCCGACACCCGTGGCGATCAGAGGCAAGCTGACACGGCGGCAGGGTTTATGCAACAATGCGGAACAGAAGCAAGGATGGTATTCAGGACATGGCCCGGGTTGCCGGAGCGAGTGCTGATCAACGATCCGGCCCCGTGAAACGGCTGCGGAGGGCAGGTAACCTCTAGGGAACAGGAAGGGAACTGTGGAACTCCATAAACAACACCGCAGCCCAATGATCCGGGGAATTCTGGTGCTGGTTGGAACAGTCTCAGTGGGTCTGGGAATCCTGGGGATCTTCCTTCCAGTCCTTCCTACTACCCCTTTTCTGCTCTTGGCGGCAGCCTGCTATGTGCGGAGTTCCACCCGTTTTTATCAGTGGCTTATCACCAACCGTTGGACCGGTGAGTATATCCGCAACTACAGAGAGAGGAGAGGGATGCCGGTCGCCGCCAAGATCGGCTTAATCGCCCTGCTGTGGTTCACTCTGGGAGTTTCAGTAGGGATGGTGGATCACCAGGGGATTCATGTTTTGCTAGCCCTGGTTGCATTGGGAGTCCCCGTGCTGATTCTTTCAGTGCCCACCCTTCGAGATAAGTGACTGGTGTGGCGTCTATCCTCTCAGGTGCAAAGTCCCGCGACTGAACCGCCCCCGGTTTTTTCCGCAGGCTGTTTTGTTGGGCTCCCGCCGCCATGGCAAGAGCCGCCTGATTCCGATAGTAGATCTGCTCGGACCCGCGGGAGGGGATGTCCCCGATTGGAGCGGGGAGACTATCCGGGGATGGGGTTGCGCAAAGGAGCGGTTTTGCAAAACCTGACTTTCTCTCCTAGATAGCAGTAGATAGAAAGAGGGGAAATTGAATTTAGGGTTTGGTTTCAGGTAAAAACAAGGGTGGACACAATCTCCCGCTTTTCCACGGCACCCGGAGCGCAAAGAACCATGAAACCCTGCGCCCATGTTGCCTTCGAAGTCCCAGGGACAGGTTACCCGATCCCTCCTAGCAGCCCGTGGTAAAAGTGCTTACTTTGAGTTTAGTAGCTGACGAAGGCACCTTTTGAGAAAAAAGGAAAACTACCTTCGAAAGGACCGTAAATCAAGCCGATGATGCCTCTTTTGGCCCTCAGCAGCCACCGGAGCATGAAAGCCAGTGTCCGAAGGCGTCCCTGGAGACCCCTGGGCGTCCCTACGCCGAGCTGCTGGCGCATCAGTAGACCCAGGTTGAAGGCACTGACGTGAATCAGCAATCGCTTCAAGAGGTTTTCCCCACCTCGAAGGTGACTCCGTCTCATCCCACCCGTCTCGTAAAGATGGGCACAGGGGCGTTCCAGCAATTCTCCCCGTCGTCGCAACAGTCGGCGCCCCCTGGCACCGCGAATTCGCCGACGATTCGCATACACGGCATCCCGAGCTTCCAGCTTCCCCTTCCAGCGTCGTCTTCCCCGCTTTGGTTCCGAAACATAACTGCGCACCCCCACGGCTGCCAGATCCACCATTCGAGCCGTACTGTGATACCCCTTATCGGCTACCACCTCTTGCATCCCGTCGCTGCAGGGCAAGGCCTCCTCTACTTTCTCGGCCGCCTCAATCAGCGTCTCAATCATGCTCGTCGTATCTCCCTGATCGGCCCCCTGTACGGTAACTGCCACCATCGCTCCCGTCTCCAGATCGACCGCATGTTCCACCTTGTGAGCCAGCTGCGTCCGCCCGTCCTTCATCTTCGTGATTTTTGAATCCGGATCATGCGGGTGGGGCCAGTCCTGGTTCGATCCCTTCTTGGGACGTTTCCGGTCCAGTTTGGCCAGATCTTCCCGGCTGGGTGTCTCCATCCCGGATGCTTGGGCCAATCTCTTTAAAAACTCCTCGTACCCCTCGCCCGTGTTCTGTCTCACGATACTGCGCATAGCCGCATTCGCTTCCAGCGTCGTCGCATCGATTCCGATGGTCTTGCCTGTCAGCAATCCGCTCTCGGCCAGCTGCTTGAGTACCCAGCTGAAGACCGCTTCGTGGGTCTCCACGTCGATCAATCGACGGGTCTGGAAATCGTCGAGTGGTCGGGAGGAGATTCGCTCAGTTTCAACCCTAAAAACTCCCGCAACGCCAGCGAGTCAGCGGCCCGCCAGGCCATCCCTCGTTCCGAATCCAACCCCTCGAAGTAGCCCACCACCAGCAGCCGAATATAGATTCCCGGTGCCAGACTGGGCCGTCCCATTCCCGCTGCATAGAACTGCGCACACCGTTGTTCAACGCAATCGTCAAAGCCAGCTTTCTCCAGTACTTTATTGACTCGTTCGTAGAAGGGATGTCCCGGAGCTTTCGCCATCTCTCCGAACGAAATCCAAAGATCTCTCTGACGGTTCCGCTTGCGCTTTCCCATAGCCATGAAACCAATTTTAGTATTCCAAGGTGACGCGCGATTCCAGACTTTCACCACGGGCTGCTAACGTCAGGGACGGGGCGCTAAGGCGTCAGAATAGGGTTTTTATTTGGATTGATGGACACATCCCGTCCAGGGTCATAGAGTTCTTCCTGACAGACTGGATGCACAGTTACCGCATCGGCTAGGTCCGGGTGAGCAGCGGCCCGAGATCCCAGACCCTGGCTCTGCTCCCTGAAGCGGATTTCAAATGGTCCGGGGCCTAACTTACTTAGAGGGTGGGCTCGTTGGTGAGGGCAGGTCAGCAGGCCAAATCTCATCCGGAACATTGAATTTCATCAATACGGCGCGGTAACCACACCTACGGTAGCCGTAACTCTTCGCCTGACAGCACGAGGCATCCCTCCTCGGCCAATTCCGTTGCAGTTTCTGAAACGCGATTGCGCAGGTCCGAGCTGAGCGACTTGAAGCCCAGTACCCGCGAAACCTCCCTTGCGCAGTCCGAGGCATTGATGCCGATGTTACGCTCGACCGCCTCCAGGATGCCTTCACGAATCTCCATGGGAGGGAGCATCTCGACCTTCCGCAGTGTTGAGAAACGAACGGCGCTCCGGTCCCGAACGGCCGTCTTCCCGGTTCGGTCGCGCCGATCCAAAAACCGCCGTGCGGCTCCATCGACATACTGGATGCAGTTTTGCTCAACGGCGGCGTTAACGGCAGACTTTACGACGCCCTGGATTCGTGATCCGGTCCGCCTGTACCCCCAGAGCCGACTCAGGCGCCTGGCGATCTCCTCGATATGCACGGGGCCCTCAGTTTCGACAATCTGCACGACGCACTGCATGAGGTCTTCCTCTGCTGCCTCCCACAGCTCCACGTATTCGGAACCTGGAATCGTGAAGTCTGCCTCTATATAGGGAGTTCCGGCCAGCACGCTGGTCTCGACCGGTTCCGCGCGTTCCACTGTTGGACGCGGTGTGAAGGAGTCGGGCTTCGTGTCCGCGTGCCTGTTCAATTGGGCCCTTTCGATCGCCTCCAACAGCTTTCCCACCTCGCCGTCCCGATTGTAGAACCAGTCGGTGCTCCAGATCCGATGGAACGTCCAACCTTTTTGTTCTAGAACGGCTTGACGCAAGCGGTCCCGCTCACGGGCCCAGCTTGAAGAGTGGTACCGCGCTCCATCACACTCTACCGCTAGCAGGAATCGGCCCTCGTCTTCCGGATCGTACACGGCGAGGTCGATCCTGAATCCCGACGATCCGACCTGCGCTTCGACCCGGTAACCATGACTTCGCAAGGCCTTGGCGACCGCTTCTTCGAAAGGGCTGTCCATTTCAGCCCCGGTGGGCAGCGGGATATCCAGCTCGCCGGTCTCTGCGTACTTCAAATACCGCTTCAGGACTCTCGGGCCAACTTGACGCGTCGCGTCGACGCGGATGTCTGAGTGGCGGATCGAGGAGAAAACGCAGCAGCGCTTTTTGGCCCGCGTGAAGAGAACGTTCAGCCGCCGCTCTCCGCCTTCCCTGGAAACCGGCCCGAAGTTCTGTGACATGTAGCCGTCGGCACCCTTGCCGTAGCCGATCGAGATGAAGATGACGTCACGCTCGTCGCCCTGCACGTTCTCGAGATTTTTGACGAAGAATGCTTCATCCTTGCCTTCCTTGCAGAACGCTTCGAGTTCAGGATACTCGGCCCGCATGAACTCGAGCTTGTTCCGGATCGTATCGCGCTGCGCGACCGAGAGAGCGACCACGCCGAGCGTCTCGTTGGGGCGGCTGCGGGCGTGGGCGAGTACCTGCTCAGCCACGGTCTCCGCTTCGCGCGGATTGTCTCGTTTCCGGCCACGTTGGTACAGCCCGTTCACATGGACGAGGCTCAATCCGGTTTCTCTTCCCTCCCTGTCCGGACTGGGCGGGCAGATCAGGCTATCGTCATAGAACTCGAGGTTTGACACCTGGATCAGCGACGGATGTCTGGAACGATAATGCCAGCGCAACATCCCCCCGGGCATTGCCCTGGCTTCGCACAGGGACAGAATGCTCTCCATATCGCCAACCTGAGCCGCCTGGATTTCATCGAGGTTCTCCAGGTCGGCGGCCTCTTCGTCGCCTTCCACTTGCCTGTCGAAGAACGAGGTCGGCGGCAGCTGCTTCTGATCCCCCACTACGACAACTTGGCGGCAGCGCAAGATTGCGCCCATCGCGTCGGCTGGCCGGACCTGGCTGGCCTCGTCAATTAGGAGCAGGTCGAACTGGAGGCCGCCCGTTTTCAGATACTGAGCCACCGAAAGTGGACTCATCAGGAAGACGGGCTTAATCGCCTGGACAGCCTCTCCGGCCTTGTCCAGCAACTGGCGGATACGCATATGGCGGGTTTTCTTGGCGATCTCGCCGCGCACGACGCCGATCTGCCCTGCGGAGCCGGTGGGCAGCGACTGGAAATGCCGTAGCGCGACTTCTTGGGAAGCGAGCCCCTGAAGCTGCTGATCGAGATCCTTGAAGTCTTCGACCTTGCGGCTGCGTTCCACACCGTCAATCGACTCCAAACGCGGCTCGTCCGCGCGCATACGGTCCCAAACCACCTCAGCACGAACGAATTCCAGCACGGCCTGCGCGTGGCCAGGACTCAAGCGCTCGTCCGCGAGACGCTCCCGGATCGCGTCCATACCCAGTTCAGTAACACGCTGGGAAGCCGCGATCAGGCGGTGCCACCCCTCCATGGAATGAGCCTCTGAGATCCAGGAGCCGAGGCGGGAATTCAGTTCTGTGAGGTCGATGTCCTCGATACTTTCGGTACCGAACGCTGCGTTCGTATCGAGAGCTACAAGTTGGACGATGCCGTTCCAAGTGTCTACCCAGGCGGCCGAGGACTTACGCAGGTCTTCGGCCAGGGATCGCAGGTCGAGCCCTGGCGGGACCGAGCCAACCTGCCGCTTCACTACGGCGGCGGAACCTAGCTTCTCCGATTGCGATACAATCCACCGGATGGCCGGAAGAGACGCTCCTAGGTCGGTTTCCACCTCTCTCCAAGCACGGCCCAGGACTTCCTTCCCCAAGTCGGCAGTCTTTGCGATTGCGCTGAGTCGCTTGCGATACTCAACAAGCCGATCGAGCATTGCGAGCCGTCCATCGAGGTCTTTCGGCAGCCCCAACCGCTGAACGGATTGCAAGCGCGCCACTGCCCTCCGGTAACTTCTGCTCAGCCAGCGGAACAATGACCGGCCACGGTGGGCGATCGCGATTCGGACTTCGATCCATTCGAGATCAAGCGCAGTCTCGACAACGTCGGACACAAAATTCGATCTGAGTACTTGCGCTGCTGCAATGTTTTCGCACAAATCCAGCACCATCGTCGGCTGCTCAAGGACAGCTTCCGTGTCCAGCAGGCCGGGTACTGCATCAGGCATAGCGTCGAGGGCATCGAGGTGCCCTGCAACATCCTCGACCGCCGCCGCGCAACCTGCGTCCTCGATGCCCTCGATCCTGGCAGCCTCGCGAAGCACGGTCCGGGCGGTGTCCAAGCGCGGCAGAATGTCCCGCAACCGCTCGTCCAGCCTCTGGCGGTCGATCTGGGTCAGGCGCTTCCGGGCACCGCGCCAGATGTGCTTGTGCTCGCTCCCGTGCTCGACGGTCAGCGCCGCCAAAGCCGCGACGGCGCGGGTTCGCTTCTCAAAGGCGTCACGGCTCCAGTTATCGGCGCCGGGAATGCGAAAGTCCGGCCGCGGGCAATTTTCCTCGGCAAGATCGGCAATTTTCCCGATGACCAGGTACGGCGTCTCGCCCGTCGCTTCATCGACCTTGTGCATGAGCGCAGATATCGCGGTTAATTCATCTCTCACCCGTTGTACTTGCTCGTACCGCTCCGTGTTGACAACCCTCGGCTCGCCAAGCTCCAGCGTCTGCCGGAGCTCGGCATAAAAGTGCTTTCGGATGGCCTTGTGTGAATGGAGTTCAAGGCAAAGCGGGCCCAGGCCACACCGTTCGAGGCGATCATGGACGACGTCCAGGGCAGCGCGCTTCTCGGCAACGAACAGTACTTTCTTTCCGTCCTTGGCGACGGCCGCGATAATGTTCGCAATCGTCTGGGACTTGCCCGTGCCTGGTGGACCCTGCACCACGAGGTTCAAGCCCTCTTGAGCCGCAGAGATGACCTGGGTCTGAAAGGTATCGGCATCCAAGATGTGCCCGAGATCCCCGGGGTCGGGGAAACGCGTGTCGAGGTTCTCGTAGGGGGCAAAGATGCTAGAGTTTGGCTCGAATCCGCCGACCAGGATGTCCTCAAAGATCCCGGTCCCTGCGGTGCCATCCAAAATGCTCTCCGGGTCCAAGTCCCTCCACATTAGGAATTTGGCGAACGAGAAGAATCCCAGCTCGATGGTGTTCGACCGGACGTGCCAGCGCGCCATCGACTCCACTGCCTCCTGGACACGCCCGAAGTAATCCGAAGGCAACCATTCGTCACCTTCGGGGAAATCCGGAAGCGTCAGGCCGAAGTCGTTCGACAGCAATGCACGGAGAGAGAGGTTCGGCTCTAGGTCCTGGTCCCTGAAAATGAGTCTGAATCGGCTGCGGGTGCTGATGCGCTCAAGGTCAACCGGCAGCAGTATCAATGGGGCGAACCTCTCGGTCGGCGAAGAATCACTTTCGTACCAGCGGAGGAACCCCAGGGCGAGGAACAGAACGCTGACCCCCTGCTCCTCTTCGAGGGTCTGGGCGTCCCGGTACAGAGTGAGTAGTTTCTTCTGGAGGCGGTCAGTCGTCAGTCGCGTCTGGAGCTTGCTGTCGCTGTGCCGGGCGGCAGTGGTTGTTCCGGGCTCGACGTCCTCGGTCGGCAGGAAGACGGGCTCGTCGTCGGCATCCTCTATTTTCGTCAAGACGCCGTCCTGAGCCGACTGGAAGGTCATGCTCTTGCCTTGGAGGTATAGGATCTTGAAAACCTCGTTGGCCAGTTCGTCCTCGATGGTGATCTGCTTGGCCCGGTCTTTCCTGACCGGCGCGTTGATGAGCTTGTTGCGTTTCCCGACATCGAGTAGTTGCTGACGGAGGTTGTTGACAGCACGAGCCTGACCCTTATCGATCAGGGCCCGCCGCCGCTCGCTTTCCAGATTCTCGGCGGCGGCCTGCACTTCCTTGGGATCGTCACGTACGACCTCGACCTGCTCGTGGAACTCGAGGCGATGGCTGTGAGCCTTCTCTGGGGGAACACCTCGACGTTGTGATCGTTCACTCCATTTGAAGGGCAGGTTGAGGCAGTAGCGGACTGGTCTCCAAACTCCAATGGATAGAAACTTGGCCGTCCAAAACAGACACCTGACGGTAGTAATGACGATCCAGTTGACGATCTCGAACAGAAACCGGAGGAGTTCGGACACGAAGATATTAATGAGCTTTGCAATAAGCCTAGCAATGAGCCTACCGAACATTCTCTAGCTCCGTGATGCGGGCCGCAGGATCGTCCAGGAGCGACTAACGTGGACCGAGGTCCAAATAACTCGTCCAGTTAAAAATCTCTTTGACCGCCGTTTTTGGCGCTTTCCGTAGCGCTCTGCGATCCAGGGCATTTTCCCATGTTTCAATGAGCAGACACTCAAATAGTTCTTTTTCTAGCAGGTCGATTAAGAGGAACGCGACCTTCAGGAATGATGTCTTGAGAAAAATTGGTTTGCAATCCAGAATGCCGAAAAGATGGTTGTGTTGCAACATTGGCTGCCGTCGGCTGGTAACTTGAGGGGTTCATGAAAAAGGCAATCCGACCGTCAATCTTCAAGTGGCACAAACGGAGCCCGATCTGATTCTTTGAGCCGTGCGCTGGTACCTTCGGTACTCGTTAGCCCGACGACCGGTTTCGCCTCCAAGACCCGAGAATTCCACTTAACTTGACAGTACCTCGTCGAGGGCGAGCTGTCGCAGTTGCCGGTGCAGTTCGGTCGGGAGCCGGAGCAACACTCCTTTCGCCGCACCTGCGCTAGCGGTGCTTGGTTCGAACGGCTGTGACTGTCATTCGAGCAGGACACCAACCTTATCCAACACTTCGCCCACAACTTGCGTCGTAGTCCGGCATTCATAGCAGGCGCTTCTCGCTCGCCAGTCCAGGCTCTTGATTTGGTCGGCCAGGACCGCTCCCGAAACGGTGCTGGCGGAGGGGAGAGTGACCTCGAAGGGGTACCCCTTAACTCTGGACGTGATGGGACACATCAGAGCCAAGCTGGTTTTCCCGTTGTAGGTTCTCGGACTCAGAACCAAGGCGGGGCGATGTCCAGCCTGTTCCCGACCGGCATGAGGCGTAAAGCTTAGCCAAACGATATCTCCGCGCCTCGGGACGTAGTTCCGATCTACCATTCTTCGTTTCCCAGAGCGGGAGAGGTGTCCAACTCAGAATGGAGATTGTCGCGCGTCACAGTGGCCAACATGTCGTCCAGGTTATAGGACTTCTTGCGCAGTACGACTTGGTCGCCGCGCGAGAAAATTTCTATGGCCGAACCTTCCTGAACACCCCACTGCTCAGCTATGGGTTTGGGAATCCGGACCGCCAGGCTAGTGCCCCATTTGGAGATGTGCGATTTTGCTTCCATCAGAGTACCCTCCTCATACATAGATCTATTATATATACCTCCGGCAAGCAGTTCGACTGTGCTTGTGTCCGGTCGATGCGCGATCCAGCTCCCGCCGCTTCAACCCACGAACAAGAGACCGCCCGGGCATGTCCTCCCGAAGGTACTGTCAAGTTAACCGATTTGGTGCCTAATCAGCGCCTTGGCACTCCCTAAGTTGTTGATTCTACGTTCGACCGACGACCGATTTCGCCTCCAAAACCCGAGAATTCCACTTAACTTGACAGTACCCTTCTCGCGGTCGACGGAGGGAAGAAAGTCGACGACATCGATCGTGAAGGAACGCGTCGGCGCGAACCCCATCCGCCGACAGGAACCCCGTTGTTCGGATCGATGCTGCGATTGGCAGCGCATCCGGTGCACGCGTACAGCACTGGTCTTCCCTGTTCCACGAACTGGTTTTCCCTGTTCCCCCCAGAAAATTCCCTGTTCGACCAAACAAATTCCCTGTTCCGTGGCGTAGGGAATTCGAAACTGAAACCCCATGATATCAGTGGGTTAGAAGGATTCGATCCCGCCTATTCGAGGCCCAATCCACGAAATTCCCTGTTTTTTCCCTGTAAAACAGGGAATTCGGGCCAGAGACGGGTTCGCTCCAGACTGCGCCCACCGCCACCCACTTATCTCGTTGATATTACTGCGTTATTCTCAATTCTCTAACCGGATTTGTCTTTAATTTTCAGGCGTTTAGGGGCACTTTGGCAATGGACCTCCATTGAAAGAGACGCGTCGTTGCGGTGTGGCGCGCCGTTTCTGCGCCATCGTCTCTCAAGCCCTTTTCAGTGGTCCGTCTTTTCGACGTCCAAAACGGTTGACGCAGCTCTCTACGACCTGCATCCAGCGACAGAACCGACCGGCTTGGGATGGACCGGAGGTCAAGCGTGCTTGAACCCAAGCCGCTTTCGCTGGGCTTCCCACCTGAACGGCAGGCGGGTGTTCCTCATGAGCGTGTTGGCAGTCAGCCCGGGCGGTTGCTGCCCGTCGACGATGGCGGTGACGATGTCCGGGGCAAGGTAGGCAAGCCGCAGCAACCGGGTGACATAGGAGGGTGAGACGCCTTCGGCCTCGGCGATCCGCTGCAGGGTGAGATCGGTATTTTGCCCCAATCGATCCTGGATGGCCAAGGCGCGCAGCAGCAGCCGGATCAGGCCCGGGGCGCACTTGGCATTGTTGCGGGCGCCGGGGACGACTAGTTTCATGCCCGTGCCAGCGCGCTTAAGGGCGATTGGAATATCCAGGATGATCGGATGTTTGGCTGGCTGAGCGTCCTGCCTCGATCTTTTTATTGAGACGACGTCCGGTCCTGCCAGGAGGGTGGCTAGGGCCCGCTCGCCGTCGATCTCGATCACGATGCGGGCGGACTCGACGATCACCCGCCGGAGAAGCGCATTGAGATAGGCCTTGGCCTGGCTCGGTTTCAGCTCAGGCCACCGGTCCGCGAGCGATTGCGCCTGGGTGATCAAGCCGGCATGAACCGATACCTCTTGAGGGTCTCCATCGATGACAGCGCTGATCGCAGCCGCATCAGCGAGCCAGTCCCTGAGACGGACAGTAACGAGGCCTTCGAGATCCGCCGCCGGGAGGCGCCACCCCTTGCGGCCGGCTCGCTTGCCCTCGGTGATGAGGTGGCGGGAGACGTAGTAGCGATAGCGCCGTCCCTTCCTGACGGCATGGCTGGGTGAGAGGCCCTCGCCCTGCTCGTCAGCGACAAGCCCCGTCAGCAGGCTCGCTTGCCGGGTCCCTTCCCGGCGTTCGCCGTTCGTGTTGGCGGCCAGGGTGGCTTGAACCTCATCCCACAGCGCTTCATCGACGATGGCCTCATGCTTGCCGGGATAGGCCTTGTCCTTGTGGACCATCTCGCCCCGGTAGAGGCGATTGTGGAGCAGGTGATAAAGCGCCCCGCGGTTGATGGGTTTGCCGCCGACAATACTGCCGTCGCGCCTCACTCGCCGCTTGCTGGTGACGCCTTCGGCGGCGAGCCGGTCGCGCAGTTCACGCACGGATTCAATTTCCCGGTACTGGCGGAAGATAGACCGGACCGTTTCGGCCTCGGCCTTGTTGACGATGAGCTTTTTGTCCTTCACATCGTAGCCCAAGGGCGGGTTGCCGCCCATCCACATCCCCTTCTTCTTCGAGGCGGCGATCTTGTCGCGGATGCGTTCGCCCGTGACCTCGCGCTCGAACTGGGCGAAGGAGAGCAGGACGTTCAAGGTCAGACGCCCCATCGAGGTGGTGGTGTTGAACTGCTGGGTGACGGAGACGAAGGAGACCGCTTTTCGATCAAAAATCTCCACAAGCCGGGCAAAATCCGACAGCGTCCGGGTCAGCCGGTCGACCTTGTAGACGACGATCGTGTCGATCCGCCCGACCTCGACATCGCCGAGCAAACGCTGCAACGCCGGCCGCTCCAGGGTGGCGCCGGAGACACCACCATCATCGTAAAAAGTGGGCAGCACGATCCAGCCCTCGTGCTTCTGGCTCGCGATATAGGCCTCGCAGGCCTCCCGCTGCGCCTGCAGCGAGTTGAAGTCCTGTTCAAGGCCTTCTTCGGAGGATTTGCGGGTGTAGATGGCGCAGCGCACCGTGGCCGGACTCCTCGTCCTCGATGGTGCTCGATGCTCAGCCATGCTCCGCCGCCGATGCGCTCTCGCCTGAAGGCCGCAGGCCGAAGAAGCGGGGACCGGACCAGTGCGCGCCCGTGATGCGTTGGGCGATAGCACTCAAGGAACCATAGGCCTCCCCGTCGTAATCGAAGCCGCTTTCCGTCGCGGTGACGACATGGGTGCGGCCTCGCCATTCGCGCACCAGCCGTGTGCCGGGGCGCACCTTGGCGCCGTTGCCGGGGGCGACCCGGCCGGTCTCGGCGAAGGCCTGGGCCAGGGCTCGAAGCCGCCGCCGCGCCGCCTTGGAGAGCCCTCCGTGGACCTGTTCCTGGAGCTTATAGGCAATGCCGCGCATCAGCAGGTCACGGCTGAGCCGCCGGGGCGGGGGCGCCCGGTAATGGCGCCGCCATGCAGCGCGCAGCGCCGGCAGGTCCATCTCCTGGATCCCGGTCATCCGGGTCTCGATCGTCGGCATCTTGTGGCCTCCTCCGGGCAGGCTCGTCATCGATGATTGCCGCCCGGGTCACCTCCATTGACGCTCCGTTGCCCGGTGGAAGTCCAGTCCGAAAGTGAAGATCGATCGTGCTGGGGGAGGATGGGCGACCAGACCAACACGTGTGAGGCGAACTCCCTCCCCCGGACCGCCGCCTCAACACGCTCATCGTCGTCAGAAACAGCGGGTTTCAGAACGTTGGAGTCAACCCTCCATGGGCACCAGGGTGGGAGCCACGGTAGAGATCCGGCGGCGCCTGCGTTGCCGGCCCCGCTGCCAACCGAGAAACTGCGTGACGCTGTCGACCTGATCGTCGTGCCGGCTGTTGGGAAAGGCCAGCAGCTCATTGAGAAACTCGCCCAGCCAGGGCGCGTGCCTGGGAAGGATGACTCGTCCCGACTCGAAATCCGTCAATTGAGCCTCGGTGCGCGACAGCTTGTCGCCCTCCGGCTGAATGCCGATGGGAGCCGGCACACGCGCGTCGCCGTTGTGGCGCAGCTCCTGAACCAGGTGCAGCCCCGGCCCCGCCTTTTCGATCAGGATCGTGTTTACGCGTTGAGCCAGGGCCCGCTGGACGATGGCGCGCTTGACGCCCGGGTAACCCCGCTGACCGCGCCACACCTCGACCAGGTAGCAGGTTTGCCGGTGCACCGCCCAGGTCGTGCACACAGAGTAATCGCTGCTCTTGTTGACCGTCGTGGCCACGTCCCAGCTTTGCACGATCTGCCAGCCGGTGTCCCGCTCCGGTAGCTGGTCGTAGTACTTCAGCCATTCTCTTTTGATCAGATTGCCCTCATGGGGCACGGGGCTTTGCTGGTATTGCGCGGAAAAGGTGAGACTACCGACTTCCTCCTTGATGCGCATCAGCGTCTGAAGCGATTCCCGCCCGGGATGGAGCACATCGCCGCGCTTGCGATCGTGGGTATGTTCCGGCCCCAGGGCGATCGATTGGTCCTCCTCGGCGATGGCCGGAAGATTCAAATGATGCCAATCGCCGCTTTGAAGCAAGTGGCCGGCGAGATCGTCCTCGTGCAGCCGCTGCATGAGGACGATCATCACATCGCGCGCCTTGTCGTTGAGGCGGGAGACCAGGGCCGTCGTATACCATTCGTTGACATCGTCGCGGACGGTCTTGGAGCTGGCGTCCCCGGCCTTGAGCGGATCGTCGACAATAATCATGTCCGCGCCCCGTCCGGTCAGGGTGCCGCCGATGGAGGTCGCCAGGCGGCCCCCGCCCGCGGTGGTCACGCACTCGATCCCGGTGTCTTTGCTAAGCCGCGTGCCCGGAAAAAGGGCGCGGTACCAACCGCTGTTGACGACCTGCCGGAATTGCCGGGCCAGCGCGGCCGCCAGGGCGTCGGAATAGCTCACGCAGATGAAGCGCAGCTTGGGGTTGCGGCCCAAGGCCCAGGCCACGAAAGCGACGGATGCGCAGATCGATTTCAGGGAGCGGGGCGGTTGCGTGATGATCAGGCGCCGGCTCTGGCGATCCAAGCAACGGCCCAATTGATAGGCGATGGCTTCAATGTGCCAGTTGTGCCGGTATCTGTCCTCCGGCGAGACCGTCTGGAACGCTTTCTGGATGAACGCCGCCAGATCCGACCGCATCGCGGCCGCCAGGACGCTCGCGTCAGGCATCGCCGGGCTCCTCCGGTTCGTTCGCTTCAGCATTTGTCTCCTGACGCAAAACCCGCCCTCGGTAGTTTTCGAGAATCTCCTGATCCGACGCGCCCAATACGCCGGCGGCGGCCGTGGCCAGCTCTTCCGCGTTGTAGGTTTGCGCGAGCATCACCAGGAGATCCAGCGATCGGGCATCCCCCTTGAGCGCCTTCTCACGCAAGCGCAGGAGCACCCCTTCTTGGGTCGACACGGTCTGCGGCTTGCCATCCTTGACAAGCCGAATGGGGGTCTCAAGCGTCTTTATCACGTCGCTCTTGAAGTTGCGCGCCTTGGCGGGACGGCCCTTGGGATTGCCCGATTGGCCGGGCTTGAACCGCGTTGTCTTGGGCGGTCTGCGGTAGCCGACTTCGTACTCTCCAGCCATCGTCATGAATCCGTTGCATTTTGTCGGGAGGTGTCGGCCGACCGGCGGCTTGGCCGGATCTGGGCGAAGGTCGCCCCGCTGGCAGCGTGAACCACAGAGTGACCGGTCAGCCGCTCGTAGCGCTCGATGGCGACGTCGACGTACTTTGGGTCCAGCTCGATGCCGAACCCGCGCCGCCCGGTGCGCTCGGCCGCGATCAACGTCGAGCCCGAGCCGGCGAAGCCATCCAGTACGATTCCGCCGCGTCTTGAGCAATCCCTGATCGCGTCGGCGATCATCGCCACCGGCTTGACCGTCGGATGCAGAGCGAGATCGTCCAGACGGTCCGGCCCCCACGCATTGACGCCCGCATACTCCCAAACGTTGGTCCGGTTCCGCCCGTGGCGGCCCAGTTCGATGTTGTTGATGTGGGGCGCCGCGCCATGCTTGAAAACGAAGACCAGTTCGTGCCGCGAACGGTAGAGCGAGCCCATACCGCCGTTGGTCTTGCTCCAAACGCACAGATTCTTGAGCTCCGAATAGACCGATTGGCCGGCCGCGAGCACCTCGCCGAGATGACGCCAGTCCATGCACACATAGTGGATCGAGCCATCGCGGCTGTGCTCGGCAAGGTTTCCAAACGCTTTCCCCAGAAAATCCGTATAGGCCCGCTCGGACATCTCGCCCGAGGCCATGACGAACTCTCCATGGCGCACTTGGCCTCTGCCGCAGACGTTGCCGCGGATCGGCACGTTGTAGGGCGGGTCGGTGAAAACCAGCCCGGCCTTCTCCCCGCCCAGCAGCCGCTCGAACGCAAAAGGATCCCTGGCGTCGACGCACAGCAACCGGTGGGCCCCCAGGCGCCACAGGTCGCCGATGCGCGAAACCGGCGGCGCGTCGTCGATAGCGGGCAGCTTGTCGGCCGGATCCGTCTCTTCGCCCGACCGCGCCTCATCGAGTAGGAGATCGATCTCGGCCGTCTCAAAACCGGTGAGCGTGACGTCGAAACCCAGCGTCAGGTCCGTCAGGAACCGAAGCTCCTCGGTTAACAGCTCGCTGTCCCACCCGGCGTTCTCCGCCAGCTTGTTGTCCGCGATGACGTAAGCGCGCTTTTGCGCCTCGGTCAGGTCGCCAATGCGGATCGTGGGAACCTGACGGATGCCCAGCAACTTCGCCGCCTCCAGCCGCCCATGCCCGGCCATCACGCTTCCCTTCTCGTCGACCAGGATCGGGTTGGTGAAACCGAACGCGCGGATGCTGTCGGCGATCTGCCGGATCTGCCGTTTACTATGGGTCCGCGGATTGCGCGCGTCAGGCTGGAGGGCCGATATGGCCTGAAAGGTGACCGACGGCCGGCTGGGGGCGCAATCGGACGTCGGGCGCGTCGGGGTTCCCGCTTTCGCTGTTTCCTTCATCAAAAACCTCTATCGAGATCCATGAACACCCCGCCAGATCTTCCTACCTGCATTCATTGCTCTTCCTCCTAATGGGTTCACGTCGTCGTTGCGTCCTTAGCGGCCGCTAGAGTCCCGATGGACCGAGGCGGTCGCCCTTCTGATCACAGCCTCCATTATAACACGCCATGCCGCTGATCCGCTGTCTAGCGTATTAGCAGGCCAAAAAAAAGCTAGCCGAACAAACCAGGAACCGCCGTCTTGACCAATATTCGCCGCTGTTCCAGTCGCACTCGTGCAGCCTCGAGGGACACCTGAAACGCCGCCGCGATGCGGTCGATCATGGCCTGCCCGACCTCCGATCCGACGGCTATGTTGCTGTACATGAGGCCTTCGGTGGCACGGAACGCCCGGACAACCCGCACAAGTTCGGTTCTTGGCATCAACAACGCCCCACAGGCGTACCCCGCCTGCCATTCCATCCAGTCGCTGCTGGGCGCGGCGATCGCGTCTCTGTGACAGCTGTTGCGTGTTTTCCGCGGCTCGCCCGCGAACAACCTTCCGAGTCCGTCCTCCAGAGCGAACAGGAAGCCGTGCACAAGCACGTGGCCGCATTCGTGCGTGAGTGTCGTGCGAAGGCGCTTTTTGTAATTGGGTGCCTGTAGACGACTGGAGATCTTGACGTGCGGCTTCCTTCGCGGGAAGAAATCCGTCAACCCGTCGACACCGTCCTCGAGCACGCAGCCATTGTCCAGATCGTCGACCTCCCGCTCAAGGAGGACCGTCAGGTCGTCAGTGCTGGCCGGGAAGGCCACCCTGCCGTGACGGTCCCGCAGAAAGCGAGTCATCGTATCCTCACACAGCTGTTCGAGCTCGTCGGGATGGTAGTGTGGTCGCTCTCGAAACCGCCCGGAGTTGTCACGCACCCATTTCACGGCGATACTCCTTTGATCTCGGATTCATGGCTTGTCCTTGAGCACCTTCCGAAAAGCAGTGAAGGCCTTCTCGACTCGCTGCGGATCAGACCCCGGGAGCTCCTCCCGCAGGTCCGTTGGCCAGAGACCCGCCGCGGCGATCAGATGCTCCTTCGAGAGCCCCAAATGTCCTGCGAGCTGCTCGATGATGTGCTCCGACGGCGGATTTCGTCGGTCGTGTTCGATGTCGTTGAGATACTGCGGCGAGATCGCACCCCCGCCTTCTTTACGTGTTCTCGCTGCCAATTCCTTCTGGCTCATGCCGAGCGCCTTGCGCGCGTCCACAATGATCCGGCCGAATGTGCTCAAGTGTCCCATGCCCCACTGCGATCCGCTGATTAGCGTATAACGCTTGCGACGCCCTGTCAAGTCCCCCTCGCACAACTCAAACTGGGGTCTGAACCATTCAGCGAAGCGATGAGGACCTTTTTTGATATGAACGACGAGTGCGTATATCCGGAAACTGTACCGGCCCCCAAGTTCGAATACACACTTTTCCACAACCGCTACGGATTGGACTTCGAAGACACCAAAATATCAGCCTACTTTCCCCAAGCCGTAGCGTCAGGCGATGCGTTTGAACACGTGCCGTCCGAGTGCGGTCATTGTGTTCAGGACTTTCTGGCCGACCTTGATCTCCGTGATTTGCCTGGAGAAGCTGCGGGATTTGAGCTTGGGGCCGTTGACGCTCTTCCAACAGCCGATGCTGCGTTTCTATCCGGCTGCGCTGGTTGTACCCTGTGGCCACTTGCCAGGCCATGCGGCCATTGCTGCGGATCTGGGCAATGTGGCGATCCCGGACGGTCGGATCACTGCGGCGGTATAACCACATCCAGGGTCTCCCCATACCCATGCCTTAGTGGTAATCCACTGTCGGATGTGTTGCAACTTTCAAAGAGCGGCAAGAGAGCGATTAGCCGTGTCGGGAGAAAACTGACTCATCGCCTATGTCCAGGTTTCCGGACCGGAGCCGGTCGAGCTTTTCTACGATGAAGTATTGGACCTCTACCGCGAGACGGACGGAAGCAGCCATGCATGATGACATCCCGGTCGTGTCAAGGCCAAGATTTGGTATAAAGATATATTTTTTATACTATAATAGCTCATGCCATTTGAGTATGATCCCGCCAAAAGCACCACAAACAAGGCCAAGCATGGCATCAACTTCGACGAAGCCCAGGTGCTTTGGAAAGATGCTCGGATGCTGGAAGCTCCGGCAAAAACCGATGATGAGCCGCGTTTTTTGGTGATCGGAAAGATTGGCAAAGACCACTGGGCCGCCATCTGCGCTCATCGTGGGGACAATGTGCGGATCATCTCGGTGCGGCGCGCCCGGAAACAGGAGATCGAGCACTATGAAAGCAAGTGAGTTCGACAGGAAATTTGATGCAGGAGAGGATGTTAGCGGCCATGCCGACTGGTCGAAAGCAAAGCGCCCGAACGAGCAGATAAAGCGGGTGAATGTGGATTTCCCGGTATGGGTTGTTGACGGGCTAGACCGTCAGGCGCGGCACCTTGGCGTGACCCGGCAAGCGCTCATCAAGTTATGGATCGCTGAACGGCTACAGTGAGGCGACAACCGAAGGAACACGGTTGCGCGGGATGGTGACAAGTCAAGATCACACCGCTTTAGCTGCGGAGTGGCTCCCTCCAGGGAGCGCATCGAGTCCTTGAATATGAACGGGGAACAGGAGCAGAGCACGAAACTGGAAGATCTTCAGGCCAACGCCGCGGTGCGCGGCATCCTCTCCGACGGCCTCGTCACGGTGGTCAGCGTGCAGTGGTTCGGTTCCGAAGCGCTTGAGCTAACGTACAAGACACCAACGGGTAAGGTCGCCAATGAGCTCTTGTACCGTCACGACGAAGCCCGGCTCGAGATCGTCGAGGCCGGGCGGCCATGGAGCTTCGACGGAGACGGCGCGTTGTTCCGCTTGGTCTCCGAAGCGCAACGGATCCGCCTTGCGCATCTCTTCGATCCGGTGCTCGCCGTACACACCTCGGTCGTCGAGCCGTTGCCCCATCAGATCACTGCGGTCTACGAATCCATGTTGCCCCGCCAGCCTCTTCGCTTTCTTCTCGCTGATGACCCAGGTGCCGGCAAAACCATCATGGCGGGGTTGCTCATCAAGGAGTTGATCGCTCGCGGTGATCTGCAGCGGTGCCTGGTCGTCTGTCCCGGTAGTCTCGCGGAGCAATGGCAGGATGAGCTCTACCGCCGGTTTCAGCTGCCCTTCGACATCCTGACGAACGACAAGCTCGAAGCCGCGCGCACAGGGAACTGGTTCCTGGAGGCCAATCTCGTCATTGCCCGGCTGGATAAGCTCTCTCGCAACGAAGACGTTCAGCAGAAGCTGCAAGCTCCAGATTGCCGCTGGGATCTCGTCGTGTGCGACGAGGCTCATAAGATGTCGGCGACGTTCTTTGGTGGTGAAATTAAGTACACGAAGCGCTACCGGCTGGGTCAACTGCTGTCGAGTCTCACCCGCCACTTCCTGTTGATGACGGCCACGCCGCATAACGGGAAAGAGGAAGACTTTCAGCTCTTTATGGCGCTCATCGACGGGGACCGATTCGAGGGGCGTTTTCGCGACGGCGTCCATGCCGCCGATGTCTCGGATCTGATGCGGCGCATGGTGAAAGAGAATCTGCTCAAATTCAACGGCATGCCGTTATTCCCGGAGCGCATTGCCCACACGGTGCCCTACACCCTCTCCGAGGCGGAAGCCCGCCTTTACAAGGTCGTCACCGGCTACGTACGCGAGGAATTCAACCGTGCGGAGGCGCTTGAGAACGACCACCGGGCCGGGACTGTTGGCTTCGCCCTGACGATTCTGCAGCGCCGGCTCGCCTCTTCGCCTGAGGCCATCTATCAGTCGCTGCGCCGGCGCCGCGAGCGTCTGGAGAGCCGGTTGCGTGAGCTTGAGGTGCTGCAGCGTGGCGGCCAGGCTACCATCGTATTTGCTGCCGCGGGTCCGGAGTTCGACGCCGAGGATGTCGAGGATCTGGACGAGGCCCCCGAAAACGAAGTCGAAGCGGCCGAGGAGGAAATTCTCGACCGGGCGACGGCGGCGCGATCCATCGCCGAGTTGAAGGCTGAGATTGAGACGCTCAAGAATCTGGAACGTCTTGCGCTTGAAGTGCGGCGAAGCGGTGCGGACACCAAATGGCGAGAGTTGGCCAGCCTGCTCGGTGAAGTCTTCACAGCAAGCGGACCCGCCGGGCGAATCCCGGAAGCGGACGTTCTCTGCGGCGGCAGCAAGATTTCCCGGCCGGCCCCATCTCCGAAGCAAAAACTGGTCATTTTCACTGAGCACCGGGATACGTTGCGTTACCTCGAAGGGCGCATCACGACCTTGCTGGGACGTGAGGAGGCGGTTGTTCTGATTCACGGCAGCATGGGACGCGAGGACCGGCTCAAGGCCCAAGAGGCCTTCCGCCACGACCCGCACGTGCAGGTGCTGCTCGCCACAGATGCGGCCGGCGAAGGCATCAACCTGCAACGTGCCCACCTGATGGTGAACTACGATTTGCCCTGGAACCCCAACCGATTGGAGCAGCGGTTCGGTCGGATTCACCGCATCGGCCAGACGGAAGTGTGTCACCTCTGGAATCTTGTCGCGGATGAAACCAGGGAGGGCGACGTCTATCGCAGGCTCCTCGACAAGTTAGAGCAGGCGCGGAAAACCCTCGGCGGGCAGGTGTTCGATGTGCTCGGCAAGCTCCACTTCGAGGGCCGACCCCTCCGCGAGCTCCTGGTCGAGGCCATACGCTACGGGGAACAACCGGAGGTTCGAGCGCGCCTCACGACGGCGGTCGATCATGCCCTGGACCGCGTCAGGCTCCAGGACTTACTGGAAGAGCGCGCTCTCGCGCACGACGCCATGGACGCGAGCCAAGTGCAGCGAATCCGTGAAGAGATGGAGCGGGCCGAAGCCCGCCGTCTACAACCGCACTACATCGAGTCGTTCTTTAGGGAGGCGTTCCAACGCTTAGGCGGTTCTACCAAGCAACGTGAGGCGAGCCGCTACGAGATCACCCACGTTCCCGCACCGGTTCGGAATCGAGACCGATTGATTGGTGTTGGAGACCCGGTCCTTCGCCGATACGAGCGCATCGCATTCGAGAAATCTTTGGTGGCGCCCCAAGGGCAACCGCTGGCGGCGTTTGTGTGTCCCGGGCACCCATTGCTGGATGCGGTCATCGATCTAACGCTGGAACGGCACCGGGATCTCTTGAAACGGGGCGCGGTGTTGGTCGACGAGCGGGACAGGGGCAACAAGCCGCGAGTGCTCTTCTTTCTTGAGCACGCGATCCAGGATGCGAGCCTGACGCGTTCGGGGGATCGCCGGATCGTCTCCAAGCGCATGCTGTACGTGGAACTGGATGCGGATGGCATGACCCGCCATGTGCAATATGCACCCTACCTCGACTATCGGCCGCTCGCTAAAGGCGATCCCGGTCTCGAACAGATCCTCGAGTGGCCGCAGTGCGCGTGGATCGGCCGGGATATGGAAAAGAAGGCGCAGGGCTACGCTGTTGCGACTGTGGTCCCGGGGCATTTGGCGGAGGTGCGCGATGCGAAGTTGGCGTTGATCGCCAAGACCGAAGTGGCCGTGAAGGACCGTCTCACAAAGGAGATCACCTACTGGGATCATCGAGCCGAGCAACTCAAACTGCAGGAGCAGGCGGGCAAGACCGGAGCGAGGCTCAATTCAGGCGAGGCCCGCAAGCGCGCGGACACGCTGCAAACACGCCTACAGAAACGGCTTGAGGAGCTCAAGCTCGAGGCGCACATCTCGCCTCTTCCACCGGTGGTGCTGGGAGGATTGCTGGTTGTGCCCAAGGGGCTCATTGATGAAATGAGTGGCCGTAAACCGGTGGGCACAAGAGCAGCCGCGGATACTCAGGAATCGGCCGCCCGGGCGCGCGGCATCATTATGGGGGTCGAGCGGAGCCTTGGGTTTGACCCGGCCGACCGGGAGTTGGAGAAACTGGGGTACGACATCGAAAGCCGCGTGCCGGACACGGGCAAGCTCCGATTCATCGAGGTCAAGGGCCGGACCGCCGGCGCGTCAACGGTCACCGTCACGCGCAACGAGATTCTGTACTCCCTGAACAAACCCGAGGACTTTATCCTCGGGATCGTGGAGTTTCAGGATGGCGGACGGCATCATGTCCACTACGTTCGGCAACCCTTTCAGCGGGAGCCGGATTTTGGGGTGACGAGCGTCAACTACGATTTCGCGGAACTGCTCGCGCGAGCGGAAGAGCCCTCATGAAGATTGAGAAGAAGCTGATTGAAGTTGCCTTGCCGCTGGATGCCATCAACAAGGCCTCGGCCAGGGAGAAGTCCATTCGCCACGGACATCCCAGCACGCTACACCTTTGGTGGGCGCGTCGACCGTTGGCGACGGCACGGGCGGTGATTTTCGCGCAGATGGTAGATGATCCGTCCGGGTATGTGGACGTGCTGCTGTCGGACACGAAGAAAAGGAGGGCTGCGGAGCGAGAGCTCAAGAAGCGCGTTGCGGGACATGCGACGAAGCGGGCATTGGCCCCCGACGATGCGATCATCGAGCCTGAGCCGACGTTGGAAGAGATCATCGCCGAGCAAGAGCGCGACCGGCTATTCGCAATTATCGAAGAATTGGTTCTTTGGGAGAACACCACGAACGAAGAGGTACTCGAACAGGCGCGGCGGGAGATCTGGCAGAGTTGGCGTCGTGCGTGCGCTGAGAATGCGGCACATCCAAGAGCCAGGGAGATTTTCGATCGTCACAAGCTCCCGGCCTTTCACGATCCGTTTGCGGGAGGAGGAGCGCTCCCGCTGGAGGCGCAGCGGCTGGGGCTGGAAGCCCATGCCAGCGACCTGAACCCGGTGGCGGTGCTGATCAACAAGGCCATGATCGAGATCCCGCCGAAGTTTGCCGGCCAGCCGCCGGTGAATCCGTCAGCCCTCCAGGAAAAGAGCCTGATCGAGCGCGACTGGACGGGGGCGCAGGGTTTAGCCGCAGACGTACGCTACTACGGACAGTGGATGCGCGACGAAGCCGAGCGGCGTATCGGGCATCTATATCCGAAGGTCGAAGTCACCGATGAGATGGTCGCGGAGCGGCCCGACTTGGAACGCTACAAGGGCCGCAAGCTGACGGTGATTGCGTGGCTGTGGGCGCGGACGGTGAAAAGCCCCAACCCGGCGTTTGCCGATGTCGAGGTGCCGCTGATCTCGACTTTTATGCTGTCGACGAAGAAGGGCAAGGAAGCCTACGTCGAGCCGGTGATTGAGGATCGGGGGTACCGATTTACGGTAAAGGTAGGCGCACCGCCGGATGCGGCTACGGCGAAGGCCGGGACGAAGCTGTCGCGCGGTGCCAACTTCCGGTGCCTGATGTCCGGCGCTGTAGTCAACGATCCCTACATCAAGTCTGAGAGTATGGCCGGTCGCATGGGGGCACGGTTGATGGCCACCGTGGCCGAGGGAAAGCGTGGCCGGGTTTATCTTGCGCCGACGCCGGAACATGAAGCGGTCGCGCGCAAGGCAAAGCCGGAGTGGACACCGGATCAACAGATGAATCGCGATACGAGCAATCTGGTAAGCGGTCGCGGGTACGGTTTTTTCACGTGGGCGGACCTCTTCACCCATCGCCAGCTCGTGGCGCTGACGACCTTCTCCGACCTGGTGGCGGAAGCGCGGGCACGCATCCGCCCTGACGCCATCGCCGCGGGGCTGCCCGACGACAGCACGCCTCTGCGCGATGGCGGCACCGGAGCCACGGCCTACGCCGAGGCAGTGGGGGTGTATTTGGCATGTGGTGTTGATTACGCCTCAAATTACTGGTCAGTTATTGCAACCCCAGCAGAAGGCTTTATTCGGGGGACGTTCGCGCGACAAGCCCTTCCAATGACTTGGGACTACGCTGAGGCACCACCCTTTGGAAAAACCAGTGGTAACTGGCTCGCAGGAATTAACTGGATCACGAAGGCGCTCGAACTCTTCCCCTCAACCGAATATGGCTCAGCGATACAAGCAGACGCAGCGACTCAATCGATTCTCGAAAACAAGCTTGTATCTACCGACCCGCCTTACTACGACAATATCGGCTACGCTGACCTGTCGGATTTCTTCTACGTCTGGCTGCGACGTTCGTTAAGGCTGACCTATCCCGACCTCTTCGCCACGCTCGCCGTACCGAAGGCCGAGGAATTGGTCGCGACACCATACCGGCATGGGAACAAGGAAAAGGCAGAAGCATTTTTTCTCGCTGGAATGACGGAGGCGATGCGCCGTCTCGCCGAGCAGGCGCACCTTGGCTTCCCGGTTACGATCTACTACGCCTTCAAGCAGTCCGAGAAGAAAGGGGACGAGGGCACTTCCAGCACCGGCTGGGAGACTTTTCTGGCTGCGGTGATCCAGTCAGGCTTCGCCGTTACCGGCACGTGGCCGATGCGCACGGAGCGCGGCGGGCGCATGAATTGGCATCGGAACCAACGCTCTCGCCTCCAGCATCGTCCTGGTCTGCCGCCAGCGCCCTTCTGACGCCCCGCTGGCCACCCGTCGCGAGTTCGTTGCGGCCCTCAAATCTGAATTGCCAGTGGCCCTGACTCACCTGCAGCGTGGCAACATCGCGCCGGTTGATCTGGCGCAGGCTGCTATCGGCCCCGGCATGGCCGTCTACACCCGCTACGCCAAGGTGCTGGACGCCGAAGGCAACGCCCTCTCGGTGCGCGAAGCGCTGGTGCTAATCAACCAAACTCTCGATGAAACGCTGGTCCAACAGGAGGGCGACTTCGACGCCGACAGCCGCTGGGCGCTCGCCTGGTTTGAACAGTGCGGCTTTGACGAAGGCGAGTACGGCATCGCTGAGATGCTCTCCAAGGCCAAAAACACCAGCGTCGCTGGCATGGTCGATGCAGGGATTCTGGCCTCGAAGGGCGGGAAGGTCCGGCTGCTGAAGCCCGAGGAACTGCCTCCAGATTGGGATCCAACGGCCGACCCGAGGCTGACCACTTGGGAGATGGTGCATCACCTCGTACGAGCGCTGGAGGCCCGCGGCGAGAACGCCGCGGGCGAGATCGCTGCCCAACTCGGCGCCAAGGCCGAAGCGGCGCGCGAGTTGTGCTACCGCCTGTACACGCTATGCGAGCGCAAGAAACGCGCGGCAGAGGCGCTCTCCTACAACAGCCTGGTGCAGAGCTGGCCCGAGATCACTCGCTTGGCGCGAGAAGAGCAGAAGGCCGAAGCTGAACAGACTTCGCTCTTCACAAGCGAGGACACTTAACCGACGAGCCCTCACGAGACTCAGGAGTAACGTATGGCGATAACGAATCACGAACGGGTCGGCAAGGCGCTGGATCTGCTCAAAGCGGGTCTGGGCCCGTTTGTCGAACGCGAGATCCGAGGCGCCCTGGAGTCGCGAAAATTGGACGCCCACCAATTCCGCAGCTACGGGGAAGATCGCGCGTTGGGGAACAATCCTATCCCTGAGCAGGACGTGGCCGGGCTGCTCAAGCTGATGTGGGACACCTGGCACCATGTCTTTCGAGAGATTCTGGGGCCGGCGGAGCGGAGTCTGGTCAGCGAGTTGCGCGGCCACCGCAACCAGTGGGCGCACCAGGAGAGTTTTTCCAGTGATGACGCCTATCGGGCCTTGGATTCGGTGGGCCGACTCCTTGCCGCGGTATCTGCGCCGCAATCAGAAGAGCTTGAGAAGCGCAAGCTGGAACTGCTGCGGGTGCGCTTTGACGAACAGACGCGTGGAGAGCGGCGCAAGCAGGCGGGAGCGGCGATTGAAAGCGCCGCTGCGGCCAGCCTGAAGCCCTGGCGGGAAATCGTCACCCCCCACAGGGATGTCGCGAGTGGGCGGTACCAACAAGCCGAGTTCGCCGCCGATCTCTGGCAGGTGCACCTGGGTGAAGGAACAGACGAGTATCGAGAACCCGTCGAGTTCTTCCGGCGCACGTATCTGACGGAAAGCCTGAAGGGACTGTTGGTTGGGGCCATCCGCCGCCTCGCAGGCCAAGGAGGCGATCCCGTTGTTCACCTCCAGACGAACTTTGGCGGTGGCAAGACCCACTCCATGCTGGCCCTGTATCACCTGTTCTCCGGGACAGCCTCCGGTGAACTGGACGGGATCGACCCCGTTTTTCAGGAAGCGGAGGCAACCAAACTTACGGAGGCGCGCCGCGTTGTGCTGGTTGGAAACAAGATTTCCCCGGGCAATCCGGTCACCAAACCGGATGGCACGGTCGTCCGAACGCTCTGGGGCGAGCTGGCGTGGCAACTGGGCGGCAAGAAGGCGTTCGCGCGCGTTGCGGCCGACGACGAAAAGGCGACGAGTCCAGGCGATGCACTGCGGGAACTCTTCAATGAATATGGTCCCTGCTTGGTCCTCATCGATGAGTGGGTCGCCTACGCCCGCCAACTGCATGACCAGAGCGACCTTCCTGCAGGCGGCTTCGAGACCCAGTTCAGTTTTGCCCAGGTGCTCACGGAATCGGCCAAACTCGCCAACAACTGCCTGCTCGTGATCAGCTTGCCGGCCTCGGACACAGCCGGGTCCCCCCACACCCAGGCGGATGACGTCGAGGTCGGCGGGCAACGCGGGCGGGAGGCACTCGATCGGTTGCGGAACGTCGTCGGGCGTATCGAATCGTCCTGGCGTCCGGCCAGTGCCGAGGAAAGCTTCGAGATTGTGCGGCGACGCCTTTTCGAGCCGTTCACAGATCCTGTCCAATTCAGGGATAGGGATGTGGTCGCCCGCGCATTTGCCGAGTTCTATCGGACACAGCATCAAGAGTTTCCTCCGGAGTGTCGGGATGCGGACTACGAGAAGCGGATCAAGGCGGCCTATCCGATACACCCCGAGATCTTCGATCGCCTGTACACAGATTGGTCGACGCTGGTGAAATTCCAGCGCACGCGCGGCGTGTTGCGGTTGATGGCGGCCGTGATTCACAGCCTGTGGGAGAAAGACGACAGGAATCCACTGATTCTCCCGGCGAACATAGCGATCGACGATCCCCGCGTACAGTTCGAGCTGACCCGGTATCTTCCCGACAACTGGGTGCCGGTGATCGAGAAAGATGTGGACGGGCCCAGCTCGCTGCCGCTACGGATTGACGGCGCAGTTCCGAACCTCGGAAAGTTCCACGCTTCCAGACGCATCGCGCGTGCGATTTATCTCGGATCCGCCCCCACGGCAGATGCGGCGCACCGGGGTCTTGAGGACCGTCGCGTCAAACTCGGCTGTGTCATGCCGGGGGAGTCTCCGGCGGTCTTCGGCGACGCGTTGCGGCGTCTGGCCGGTGCGGCAACGTACCTCTACCAGGATGGTCCTCGTTACTGGTACTCCACGCAGCCAACCGTCACGAAGCTGGCGGAGGACCGCGCCGAGCAGTTGAAGCGCAACCCCGACAAGGTTGTGCAGGAACTCGGTTCGCGACTCCGCTCGGATCTCCGCGACACGGGTGATTTCAATCGAGTTCATCCTCTCCCGCAATCCGGGCAGGATGTTCCGGATGATCTCGATGCACGACTCGTGGTGCTCGGAATCGACACGCCCTATAGCAAAGAGAGGGGAAATCCCGCAGAGACCGCGGCGCAAGCCATCCTGGAATCGAAGGGTAGCACTCCGAGGATTTACCGCAACACACTCGTGTTTCTGGCCGCCGACAAGACAAGGCTTCAGGATCTCGATGAGGCGGCACGGCGGTACCTGGCGTGGGAATCGATACTCGGGGAACGGGAACAGCTCGACCTTTCGCCTCACCAAGTCAAGCAGGCCGAAACCCAAAAGGAAGCCGCGTCCAGCGCGGTTACGGCCCGGCTCCCGGAGACGTACCAGTGGCTCCTGGTTCCGGTTCAGGCCCGTCCCGACGCTTCGATGGAGTGGCAGGCCATGAGACTGTCGGGCCAGCATTCGCTCGCAGCCAGGGCGAGCAAGAAACTGAAAGGCGATGAGCTGCTGGTGACCGGCTTTGCCGCCACTCGACTACGGATGGAGCTTGACCGCGTCCCTCTCTGGCGCGGCGACCATGTGCCGATCAAACAGATCATCGATGATTTTGCGCGGTATCCCTATCTGCCGCGGGCCAGCAACCCGAAGGTCCTGCTGAACGCAATCAGCGGTGGCATTGCCCTCCTTACCTGGGAACAGGATGCGTATGCTTTCGCGGACAGCTTTGACGATGAGGCAAAACGCTACCGTGGTTTACGTGGCGGACAAGTTGTTTCATTACCGGATGCGGATGCTCCTGGATTGCTCGTCAAGTCGGATATTGCCCGTCGACAGCTTGATGCCGAAAGGGCACAGCCGCCTAACGGCGGCGAAGGTGCCGGCGCAGGGCCGGGTGGAGGGAGTACGGTTCCAGAAGGAGGATCGGGTCCCGGGGAGGTTCCGCCGGGCTCACCTCCGCCGCAACCTACGCGGTTTCATGGGACTGCTACGCTTGATTCCGCGAGGGTAGGCCGCGACGCGAGCCGGATCGCGGACGAGGTGATCGCGCATCTTTCCGGCTTGGTAGGAGCTAAGGTCACGGTGACCCTCGAGATAGAAGCCGAGGTTCCGTCCGGAGCCCCTGATCACGTCGTTCGCACGGTCACGGAGAACAGCCGGACACTGAAGTTCACGAGCCAGGGCTTTGAAAAAGAATAGGTTGGGGATATCCCCAACAATTTCCGGGCCACGGAATTGGTCAGCGCGACCTAGTCCACAGATGCCATCCCGCTGTGGCCGTAAGGTAAAAATATTCGGTCGGGCAGCGGATCCTTAGAATAGAAGGGCTCATGGGCGTGCGAGCATCGGAATCTCAGGCGATTTCCGTTGAGAAACCAGCTTTTGGAAACGGGCTCCCGGTGTGAGGTCGTCGCTCCGGCACAGCGGTGCTGACTCGACCTTCTCCCCAGTCTTATGGAGTGTATCCGAATTCAAGCAGCGTCTCGATAGTAGTATCGAAGCAAGCCACCGAGCCTGGGAGGGCAACTTAATTCGCCGTCCTTGCGACCAACTTCATCTCCCGCATCAATGATTCGGTTCGCGAGTCCCTGATGATTCCGTTCGTGGTGAAAGTGCTCTCCGGACTCTCTCCAGGCCCGACGCAATGACGCTTCACCAAAGAAGATCATACGGTTGAGACATTCAGATTTCAGGGAGCGCATGAAGCGTTCCAGATGAGCATTGAGATTAGGACTCTTGGGAGGTAAGACTACCGCCTCGATGTCGCTGGACTTCAAGATCTGACGCAACGGCAAGTGCTTCGTGTCACGGTCAAGGATGACGTGGGTCGAGCTGCGGAAAAAGCCGTCGACACAGTCGGTCAGGTTCCTTCCGACTTGCTGCATCCATTCGGAGTTGGGGTGAGGCGTCGCACCCGCGATTTCAATGCGACGCGTCTTTAGATGCAGCACCACAAGGACGTAGAACGTGACCAGTCCTGACCGAGTCCAGACCTCAACGGTCGTAAAGTCGGCGGCTGCGATCGAATCCCAGTGAGCAGCAAGGAAGGTACGCCAGGCCGTGCGGCTCTCGCGCTCTGGAGCTGGCTCGATGCCGTGGGCTTTGAGAATGTTGCCAACCGTGGTGTCAGAGATGTGGAAGCCCAGGTTGGCTAAAGCACCCTGGATACGGTCATAGCCCCAGCTAGGATTCTCCTGAGCCATGCGCAGAGCCAAGTCCACAATCTGTTGTCGAATGCGTGGTCGGCCAACGGATTGCCTCTTGTCTGAGTGATCCCACTTGCGAGCGATAAGCTCTCGATGCCAGCGCAGAAGCGTGTCGGGCCTGACGATCTTGGCCAGTTTGCCGAGGCTTTTTCGGCCCAGCACCTTGCCCTTGACGGCCAAGCGTCGACGCTGGTCGTCGTTGAGCAGAATGCGGCGCTTGCCGAGCTTTTCTCTGAGTACCTGATTCTCAGTCAAAAGATACTCGATCGCGTCCTGCTGGTCTCTGTTGATCCAACCGGCCAAGATCAGGAGCAGCAGCTGCCAGGGCCTGAGCACGAAGTTCATGGTTGATTAGATGCTCACGTCAAGTGCTCAGACGCAAAGGGGGAAAACATTGGGGCTCAACCAAGGCTGACTTCTGTTTGCCGTGACGGTTACAACTTGTTGCACAATAAAGACTTGTGGGTCGGCTGAATATTTTGACCTTACGCCCATCCAACATCGACCACATCGTTTCCATAGAGACTGCGGCCATCGGTGCTATAGGTGATGGAGCCTTTCGCTGGAATGGTGATGCCAATTGAAGGGTACTCCGCACCGCCGAAGGGCAACCGCAAGGGTTCTCCATCGTCGTCTTGGAACCAGATGGACGCCTTCACTTCCACTTCGGATGTGTTTGAAATCGTGAAGGTCGTCACCCATCGGGAGGAGTCATGGCCACCATTGGCGATCTGCGGGAAGTAAGACCAAGCCCGCGCTGAACTGGGTTGCACCCTCTGAGCGAGAACCTGTACTGACATGGTGAGCACGGCCAGCAGTAGAACGAAAATGGAACGTTTCATTTGGTCTCTCCTAGCACGGAGTTTGGTGCTTTCGAATCATAAACACCGCACCACATCCAGACAACCCCGGACAATGGCCGCAGGATCGCCCAGGAGCGCCGTTTGCGCCCTTGGGCGATCTCCCCCCCCCCGGCTCCGGGGCTGTCAGGAGCTGTCTGAGGCGGTATTCGGGCGGTCGCCGGATTCCACTTCGGTCGGCCCTCCGGCCTCCCTTCGTGGAATCCGCTCTTGCCCGGGCAGAACTCAAATTACAGAAAGAAAGTTACACCGCTACCAGTTCTCCTCGAAAAGCAACGGTCGACCCTTCAATCCTCTCTTGCAGTTGCGCAGTAAAGGTGCGTGGAAGCTCGTCATCCCCCTGCTGCATATCCAAACCTAAAACATCCGACCAATCCGGGAGCAGTTGAACTGGAGCCGCATGGTGGCGTTTTGCGAAGTCAGTAAGTTCTTTCTTTTGAGCGGTTTTGAATCGCCTGCTTCGCTCAGTTTCGCGAGCCTGTCGCTCCTCGTAGCCCTCAGTGCAACCAGCGCTTGAGCCAAGGAGAATGACAACTCCAACTATCGTGGTGGTACGCTGCATGGCCGCCGCCCGCCCGCTGATGGCTTCCCGCAACCCTTCCAGATTCACCATAGTTCACGCAGCCGCCTGCTTGCGCCTCTCCTGCGCCAAGTCATAAGCCGCCTGAAGACGCATCCAGTGATCTGCGTTGCTCCAACCGATTCGCTCCAGTGCCAGCGCCATTCGTGGCGAGATTCCAAGACGTCCATTGAGCAGCCGCGACAGTGTGTTCCGCGCCACGTCGAGACGCTGGGCACACTCCGTCACACTCCAGCCGACCTCTTCATCCTCCAGGATGTCTCGGATCATCTCGCCGGGATGTGGTGGATCGTACATAGGCATGGATGCTTCCCCCTAGTGGTAGTCGATCAGGTCCACGTCCATCGCCTCGCCATCGGCGAAGCAAAAGACGATTCTCCAGTTTCCTGAGACGCGCACACTCCAGAGGCCGCGCCTGTCGCCCTTCAGCGGATGCAGCTGGTAGCCGGGTTGATCCAGGTCTGTCGGAGAAGACGAGACGGCCAGATCCGCCAGCACGCGCCGGATGCGCCGCACATGGGCTGGGTTCAACCGGCGGCTGTCACCGCGCTCGAACAAGCGTCTCAATCCCGCGTGCGCTATCCGCACTGGTCCATTATCGAATGCAACACTTCACGTTGCAAGCGGAACAGCACGATAAGTCTTTATCGGGCTGTCAGTCTGCGCCGCTAGCGAGCCGAAACGCCAGCAGCGCGAGAAAACTGCCCGCTAATCCGGCCAGGGTGCCGATCATGAAAACCAAGGCGAGAAAGCCCTTCCCCAGATACTTGAGCTGCACCCTCGACGTCTCAACCTGCGCCACCAACGACTCCGCCGACTTGTGCCACGTCTCGGCCTGCGCCACGTAGCCCTTCAGTTCCCGGTGGCTGGCAAGAACCGCTTCTTGCAGTTTGACCGCTTCCGCATAGAGGCTCCGCGCTTCTTTGAGCGTTTGGTGGATGCCCGCCATTACCGGCTCGGCCCCACGTCGCGCTCAGGTCCGCGTGTGGGCCGCGTCGAGCGCGCCGGCGTGGTGCTGATCTACGGACCTTTGGCGTGGAGAGTATTTCCGTGCCAGTTCGGCGAAGCTGGCGTCCCTCCACCGATTGTTGATCCGGTCTTTCATCTCAAGAATCGCCTTCCCGAACGCCTCAATCCCCCGATTGAGCCACGCGATCCTCTCCTGGAGCTGCTTAATATGGCCGTCCCGCTCCTCGACCATCGCCTGATTGTCCTTCTCCACCCGCTCGGCCTTCTGATGAACAAACGATTCCGGCTCCCCCGGCAACTCTCTGAGTGCCTACGGCCCAAGATGAACATTGGGCTTGCGGCTCAACTCGGCCGCTCGCTCCAGGTCGCCGGATCGCTCCGCCGCATCGCGCCGCTCGGCTAGGCTTCGGTGGTCGATGCGCTCTCCGTAACCGGCCCCCGGTCCAGCGCCTCATTCGCCTCCCGCTCCCACGCCTTGCGGGTGTCCTCCAGCCACGCCTGGGGCATCGCCGCCCTGGATTTTCGTGCTCCGCCCTTCTCCGGGGCCTTCGCGTTGTGCCGCCGGAACCACTGCTCCGCGCTGCGCTCGATGCCATCATTGGGCCGCTCCGAGAACATCAGGTGCGCGTGGGGGTTCTCCCCGTCTCCGCGATGGATCGCCAGCGTATCGGGCAGCCGCTCCCCTTCGGTCAGCCGCTTGGCGAACCCGGAGGCCAGTTCCCGCCGCTGCCCGTCACTCAGTTCCTTGGGAAGCGCGAACTGGACTTCCCGGTACAGCCGACCGTTGGCCCGTTCGTGCTCGTCCGCCGCCTCCCAATAGGAGCGCGGGTCTTCCTCGGCCCACTCCGGCATATGGTCGCTCTCGCGGTGTTCTAGTTCCTCCCGGTCCTGCTCGTAGCGTCCCTCGCGCTCAATGTAAGGCATTGTCACGTTAACGCATCACAAGCTGAAACAGCCCCAAGATATCAGCAGTAAAACCACGTCTGAGTACTCGATATGGTGGCTTGGTCCCTCGGCAACCAGTTAACGTGACAATGCCCACTTTATTGACTCGTTCGTAGAAGGGATGTCCCGGAGCTTGCGCCATCTCTCCGAACGAAATCCAAAGATCTCTCTGACGGTCCCGCTTGCGCTTTCCCATAGCCATGAAACCAATTTTAGTATTCCAAGGTGACGCGCGATTCCAGACTTTCACCACAGGCTGCTAGGGGTCGGGGTCCGATTGTTGTTGGGCATATGAGCGCTCGTCGTCCGCAATGATGTCTCGCGCCAGCTTGGTGAGGTATTCCTGCCCGTGGCGCGCAAACCCTATATTCCCGATGACCCATCGACCCTGTTTGACTTCGAGTTGGGTGACGAGTACCGTTTCAGAGAGCCAGCGGGCCACAGCTCGGGGTCCAGGCCCAGCGAAGAGATCGCCACGAATCGCCAGGGGGGATGCCGCTCGCAATCTCAATCGCTCTTCGGCAATTCCAGATGGATATCTTCGATTTCATCTTGCTCCCACGAGATAGATTCTACGGCGGGATGGGGGTCTGGTACTACCTCCCTTGTGGGACCGGCGGCGGGTTTCCCCTTTCCCTCGCGTCGCATGATTCCGGATCGGTCCTCGCCGTCAAGGGTCCGCCCATCGCGTTCACGGACTGCCAGCTTCATTGCCTTGTTATGCCTCGTCTTACCACTGATCTGGTCTAATTCGGCTTGTGCTGAGATTTCCGTCGGCTTGCATAAACAGCTCCACCGTGTATCCGCTGACTTGATCGCCCTCACGAACGAAGTCAAACCGGCTATCTGCTTGGCTGTAGATGGTTTCTGGCCCAAACAGATATCTTTCACCGCACCAGGTGCGCCCTGTGGCGTATCGAAGCCTGTATGATCCCAGGGGTACGTTAACCTCCACTGTTTGCCCCGCTCTAACAAAGAACGCGGCAACGGGAGATTCTGTATTCCAATCCACGAGTTTGACAAAGTAGTGTGTACCGTTGCCGCGAGTTCGGATCTCAAGCGGCGCGATTGCCTCTTGAAGGTTGTACCGGGACTCGTAGCCGTTTGCAGGAAGAGGTTGGGCAGGCTCGTCAAACTCAACAACTGGGGCGGCCACAGGAGTCGCACTTCTTGGAGCACGCTGTGGCTGAACACTACGAGGGGGGACTCCGGTAAGCGATGGATTATCGGCGTTGTTGGTATATGCACCCAGGAATACACCCGCGCTGATCAGAAGAGAGGTTGCCATGCCCAATACTGTAGATCGAGAGAAGCTGCGGCCGCTCCGAATCCGCGACTCGACTCCGTTAAACTCATTTCTCTGCTCAAAATAGTCCCAGTTGGCAGCCTGAGCCGCAGTGCGTATTGCTTTGTCGAACGCGCGAAGTCCTTTCATCCAGTTTTCGACACTCTGGACTGGCGATACGAAAAACGTTACCGGCCCAGAAGGAAAATCCAGCTTAAGCTCGGTGTTCGAGTAGGCACCGTTGCGGTAATGGTGCGTAATATTGATGTCTTGAAGTGACCACAATGGCCACCAGCGGATCTCGTTCAGGCGGATATGGATGAAGTACAACGGCGTGACCAGCAGATGACATTTGAGCGGTGATCGATGCCACTTCCAGATCCGCTGCCCCGACCAGCCACCAAGTAATGCTGCACCGCCGGTGATAACGAGGAGGGTGGTCAACGTCGAATCGTCCCAACGAGTTTCGTCGGCTAGCGCAAACAGGATGAAGAGCCATACCAAACTCGCCACTAGGCCAACATACTTCCAGAGCATGTTGTCAGTCGCGAGTGCATAGTGATCTTGTAGAGTACCCTGTTGCCGTTTGATGAATTTCCCTTTGAGTTCATTTGGCAGATCGCCGAATTGGCATTGGCCCGAACTTGGCTGTTCGGGTTGTTCAGCTGACTGTCGCGTGGTCTTTGGCCTCGCACCTGAAGGCGGTGGTGGTGACTGCTCGGGTCGGCCTGATGCGTCTGATTCGGACTGTGGCCTCCTCGCATCGTACCTAGAGCGCTCCGTCGGATCGTGAAGGACGCGATACTCCGCGTTTGCTTCCCTAAGCATTTCGTTGGCTTGCTTCCACTCGATGGGTTGCCTGGCAGGATCAAAGCGATCGGGATGGACGACGCGACTCACCCGCAGGTAGGCCTCGCGTACCTCCTCTTGAGTTGCCGTAACCGGTACACCCAGAACAGTATAGAGGTCTCTATCCATGATGCTTTCATCTCAGTGCATCAATCTGCTGTCTTGCACTTCCGACCGCGCCACGGTGTGCATGCCGCCAAGCTCACTGACGATACGCTCCTCGACCGGCTGCGGATAGTGTAGTCGTTTGTGTCGTAAGGTGAGCAGCGGTCCTCCGGCGCCGGGGTTCTGTTTTTAGGTTTTTCCCTTCTGAGAGTGGTTTTTGGTTTTTTGATCCGGTGATTTATCCACAGTCGTAGCCGCTCCTACTGACCGGGCCGAGATTTTGTACCAAGTGATGTGAGACATATTACATTATCACTTGAGGCCTTGGAACCGGGTTCCAGAGTGGGGTATAGGCCCCCGGCGCCGGGGGCCTATACCCCAACGCGGCGTGCGGTCTGACCCGGTTGTACTGCTGCCGCCACTGCTCGATCACGATCCGTGCCTCCTTCAACGAGTAGAAGATCTCCCCATTCAGGCATTCCTCCCTCAGCTTCCCATTGAAGCTCTCGCAGTACCCGTTCTCCCACGGACTGCCAGGCTCGATATACAGGGGACTGGTTCCCAGTCCCTGGAGCCAGTCCCGCAGCTGCCGGGCAACAAACTCCGGCCCATTGTCGGAACGGATATGCTCCGGAATCCCTCGCCACAGCATCACCTCCGACAGCGTCTCGATCACATCCTGCGAGTTCAGCCTCCGTGCTACCCGTAGCGCCAGGCATTCCCGCATATACTCGTCGATCAGCGCTATAGTATCCGCAACAACCTCCCATCGTGCGTCCGGGCATTGACGAAGTCGTAGCTCCAGACATGATTGGCTCGCTCCGGACGAAGCCGGATACAGGAACCGTCATTGAGCCACAACCGTCTTCGAGGCCTCTGTTTCTGCGGAACTTTCAGCCCCTCACGCCTCCAGATCCTCTCCACTCGGTCCCGGCCTGCTTGCCATCCCGATCGTTGCAGCATCGCCGCGATCTTCTTGTACCCGTAACGACCATACTCACTTGCCAGGGCGACCACCGCCGCTGTCAGCCGATCCTCGTCGGCTCGCCGCATCGGTTCGTATCGTTGCGTTCCTCTGGACTGCCCCAGCAGCCGGCAGGCGTGCCGCTCGCTCATCCCGTATCTCATTTCGGCTCGCTCCAGGTGCTTCATCAGGGAACTGTTGTTGATCGTCTCCCAGTGTCTCCTCAACTCATGATCCTACCTGGACTTCCTGGCGGTTGTCTGTCATCAAGACATGTATGAAGCGGAGCAAGGAGTCCAATCGCACTTGTCCCAACCCCAATTGTTGCCTGAAAGGACGGCTCGGCAAGGGCAACATCATCCGACACTCCTTCTACATCACCAGGCAGGGCAGACGCCGGCGCTATCGCTGCAAAGAATGCGGTCGAACCTTCTCCTCGACCCGTGGCACGCCTTATTATCGGCTGCACAAGCCCAGGTCTTTGTTCGATGAAGTCGTCCGCATGTGTGTCCACGGAATTGCGATCTCAGCCATGGCTCGAATCAAGCGGATGGCGTGGGGCACCATCGCACGCTGGCTTGAATCGGCGGCCACATACGCTGTCCGGTTCAATGATCGGATGCTCCGGGGTTTCGTCATCCATGAACTTCAGGCCGACGAGATCAGGACCTTTGTTGGAGCGAAGAAACGGGTGATCTGGGTGCTGACCACCCTGGAAGTGTGGTCCAGACTTTGGGTCTCGACAAACGTTGGCCGCCGCAGTCTCCAGCAAATCAAGAACGCAATTCTGAACATACTGCAGCGAGGCCTCCTTAAACACCGCTTCCTGTTCGCCACCGACGGGTTCGAGATGTACGAGTGGGCTGCGAAAAGGCTGCTCTTGGGAGTCTGCATCTACGGCCAAGTCATCAAGAAGCGTCGGGAGAATCGGGTGGTTCGTGTCGATCGTAGACTGCTTCTCGGAACACAAGGCGAACTGGAAGAAGCACTGTTTCATTCCGAGGATTCCAGCACACTGAACACCAGTTTCGTGGAGCGCCACAATTTAACCATCCGGCAGGGCTGCTCCTATCTTGGCCGTCGCACACCTTGCCACGCCCGACGTACGGAGTTCTTGAAAGGTCACGTGGCGCTGCTGATGGCCTATTACAACTTCGTACGTCCGCATTCGGCTCTGAGATTCGGTAAAACGATGAGGACTCCTGCCATGCAGGGCGGCCTGGCCAAAAACAGGCTCTCATTCCGAGAGGTCTTCACAAGTCGGGCGGCATTCCTTTTGTTTGTTTTGATAGCGATCCGATTCTACGCCACCGTGGACTGCCGTCAGAACTCAACAACAGTTGCCTGAAGAAGCGCCCGAATTTCGCCGACAGCGTTTCCTTGTTCGCGAATCTCTTCTCAAAACCGTGCCAGAGACTCTTGCTGAGGATGGTGTCCTGTAAATCACGCAGATCGCAGTACTCAAGACGTCGACTCGGTACTGTCAAGTTACCCGATTTGAGGACCTACTCGGCGCCTTGGCCACTCCCTAAGTTGTTGATTCCACGTTAGACCGACGAACGATTTCGCCTCCAAAACCCGAGATTTCTACTTAACTTGACAGTACCCTCGTGCGGGATCTCGTCGATGATCTTCAGTCCCTTTGCTCTCAGTACGCGGAAGTTCAGCAGCGGGTTGCGGAATGTGAGGTCTAGGACATCGTGGCGGGTCCGCTCGAATTTCTCTGCGACAGACATGGCTCTTAGCCTAGACTACTTCTCATCCGGAAATCGGCTTTTTAAGACGCTCGCAGTCGAGCAGGCCCCAATCAGCCGCTGGCAATCCGTTGTGTGCAGTGGGCTGGGGACCTAAACGGATCACCCAGAGTCGATTTTAAGAGACACTTCGGCCTTTTGCCAGCCGGATCGAGATGTCAGCCGCAGGAACACCTCTACAATGGCAGGCGCGCCAGTACCAGCAGATTATAGGAAAGCGTCGAGAGTTGCAGGTACTGCTGGAAGTGCTGCCAGCCTTTCCAGTGGCAGCGGTCCAGCCCGAAGACGCACTTGAGCATCGAGATACAGCCTTCGATGCCGGCCCGAAAGCGGCGCAGCTGTTTGTACACCCAGCTGGAGGACACCATCGATTCGATCGTGAGTCCACACTTTTTGGCGAAAGCCACATCCTTGAGGCCGGGCTTGCTTTTGGCCAAGGCCAAGTTCCCTCTGGATGCAAAGCCTCCGTCCAAGCTGGCCTGACGCGGATAAGAGCCGTATTGATGGCAGTGCCGATCCAGCATCGTCTCCAGGTAAGTGCTATCGGCCGGGTTACCCCGCACCGGCAGACAATCCAGGATCAGAGAGGATCTGCCACAGGATAGAAAAACTTTGTGCCCATAGACCGTTTCCCGGCCGCCTTTGCGAATCAGATCGGTGTGCTCCTCAAAAATGGAAACCACTTTTTGGCCAGCCGGGACCGATTCCCCCCGCACCACACGACGCTCGGTCTGATCGATCACTCGATCGGTCAGTTCCAGGTAGTGTTCGAGCAAGCTCCTCACTCGCACAACACGGGGATGGCTGGAGTCTTGGCACGCCGCCAGGGCTGCCCGGGCGTAGCCTGCCATCTTGCGGGTCACTTTGAGCAGATCGCGATAAGGGCCGATGCGCAGGGTCTGACGGCGGGCATTGCTGATGGCCAGACAGCGGCGGCGGGCCCGCAAGCCATGATCCCGGTAAGGGAAGTCGACAAAACAAGAAAGTCGTCCCAGCCAACGGGCCAGCACCCGTACGCAATCATAGAGCAGCTGATTGTCGGTGGGGTGGTGGATCTCACTCTCCACCGGAGTGGCGTCGATTCTGACCTTCTCTCCCTTCTCCAAGCCTTGCTCACAGGCCCAGTCCACCAGAGCCGCGTTGATGGCCTGCCAGGTCGAGTGGCGGATGCGCGAGAGGTTCTCGGCCAGGGTGGAACGAGCCGACGGCCAGCCCAAAGGTAGACGGCAGAAGGCCCGCAAGCTCACGGAATCGGCCAGGTGAAAGGCCAAGCGGTCATAGGAGAACTGATGCATCTGTTTGATCACACCACAGCGCAACACCTGCTCCCCGCTCATCCCCGGAGCCCCTTTTGTCGAGTCTGCCTCACTGAGATCTTGCCAGACCAGCTCGTTCAGCTTAGAATTTTCATCGAGGATCTTGGAAATCTCCCGCAGCTCCTGGGCGTGCTGATGATCGGGCCAGAGGGGAGTCAGCGGCAGCTGATTTTCACGACTTTGACGCATCTTTGACCTCCTGTGTTTGCCGTAAGTCTTGTTGTTTCAGTGCTTTGAGACATTATTATAACAAGACACCACGACAACAATGGAGGTCGAAGATGCGACCTAAGCCTTTTATTTACAACTACTTATCATTTTTCGGATGAGAACTAGTCTAATCTAATATCCTCAGATCGCACACTCTCCAACATTCTGGTGCAGGTAGTATGGGGGAAGTGTCCGATCCGAGGCACAAGGTGGGATGAGGTTTTTTCACGCCACGCAGGCGCGTGAAATTCACTCCGGGTCCAAGGAACTGGTCGCCCTGAAACTGGGTCTCATCCACCTTGACCACCCGGACCAAGTTCTACACGAGGCGCGGGTGAAGTTGATAGGGTCTCAACAGCAACGGTGAACGGCTACCATCACAACAGCGCCAGTTCTCGGAACTCGAGTACCTGGAGGCTCGGTAGAAGCAGCTGGACTACAGGGCGAAGGTCAAGACCGTGTTGAAGGACGACGCGAATCTAGACAAGGTGCTGGAAGTCCTCCGCGCTCACCTCGGCATTCATGGCGGGCATACCCTGCGCCAGCGGGACAGGGCGCGACAGATCATCTTGGATTGGCTTGCTCCTAAGCCTTAGGAGGGGAATGACCATGAAACTGACAGAAGAGCACGAAGAGAAGAAGAGGAAGGCGCTCGACCGGGCACACGAGATCCGGAAATTCGAGATCGAACTCTATTGGAGACGGACTACCTACTTCTGGACCCTCATCGCAGCAGCTTTCGTGTCCTTCTTTGCGATTCAGTCGGCTAAGGACCTTGACGGTAAGCAAGTCTTGTCTTTCATCGTGGCGAACTTGGGATTCGTCTTCTCCCTCGGTTGGTACTTCATCAATCGCAGTAGCAAGTTTCTGGCAACAAAATCGGGAAATCCACGTGGACAAGCTAGAGAAATGCTTAGATGAATCCTTGTACCGGTTGATTCTACAGAGGATGGATGGAAACTGCTGGCTGGTTAGACCCTGGAAAGTATTCCGTGTCCAAGATCAATCAGATCACCAGCTTCTATGTCACCATCGTGTGGACCGGTCTTGGGGCATGGACATTTATAGAATGGTACACGCAAGCGGTATGCTCCAAATCCCTCCATCCCACTCTTTGCATTCTCATTTTGTTTACACTCTTTACGCTTGTGATTTGCATATTGTTTCATTGCAAGGGAAGAACTAGAGTGGAGGAAAGTCATTTCTCTTACCTTTACTCCTTGGTGAAGCGCACTCCTAGGAGGAAAAGATAGATGGGGACTAAAACTGACACTCCAATCCAGGATTCAAAGGATGATGTCCTCGGCAGGGCAAAACTAGCGGAATCCTTCTCAGAGCAAATTCTTTCACTCGACGCCTCAGCCGGTGTCGTTGTTGGTGTCCTGGGTCCCTGGGGTTCAGGGAAGACTTCCTTTGTCAACCTGACCAAGCCTCATCTAAGGAAAGCGGGAGCCACGATTATAAACTTCAACCCGTGGATGTTTAGCGGCACGGAGCAACTCGTCGAGTCTTTCTTCGGTGAACTTTCCGAACAGCTTAGAACTCGGGACTGTAGCTGTTTCGATAAACTAGCAGATAGCTTGAAAGACTATGGAGAAATCTTTGCTCGAGTAAAGTGCGTATCTGTTTTTGGGTTAGGGATGCTCCTTATCTCAAAATACCTACGGCGCGGGGAAGAAGGAATCGACAAACGCAAGAACAAGGTTACAACCGCCCTTGCTGCCCTCGACAAACCGATTGTCGTCATTGTTGACGATATCGACCGCCTGACGGTTGCGGAAATCCGAAATGTCTTCCAACTCATCCGTCTGACAGGGAATTTCCCAAACGTCATCTACATAACGGAATTCGACCGCAAGGTCGTGGAAGAGGCACTGGAAAAGGAAGGGGCACCCGGACGGGACTACCTTGAGAAGATTCTACAGTTGGCTATTGATCTGCCAGTGATCTCGGAAGAGGTTCTGGCCAGACAGGTCGCCCAAGAGATCGAGAGTGCGCTTTCCGATATCGAAAACAAGGGTCCATTCGACAAGGATCGTTGGTACGACGTGTTTCCCGAGATTATCCGGCCCCTCATGACAACCCTCCGACACGTTCGCCGCTACTGTACGGCGCTTCCCGGTACTGTAAAGTCCCTCGAAGGTCAGGTCGCCTTGGTAGATGTCCTCGCCCTTGAAGCCGTTCGCATGTTTCTCCCGGATCTGTTCGCTGAACTGCACAAATCCATACCCGATCTCACTACAATCTCCGACAGGAGACCTTCCCGTTACGGAGACCCTTCCCCCCTCACAGACCAGATCAATAATCTGATCGAACTAGCAGGGGAGCACAAAAAAGTCGCCCGACGCGTCATTAATCTCTTGTTCCCAGCTGCGCAACGGCACATTGGCAACGGCGTCAGCTACAGCACCGACTCTAGGACCGCGTGGCTCAGAGAACGACGCGTAGCGCATGAAGATATTCTGCGCCTGTACTTGGAACGATTTCCCTCCGGCAAGTTCCAGGCGTTCATAGACGCAGAACAAGCATGGGGCCACATGACCGACAAGGAAGCCTTCGACAACTACCTGCGGTCGTTGCCCATCGAAAGACTGCAGGACATCATCGAAAGACTTAAAGTATACGAGGAGCAATTCACCCGGGAGCATGTAGAGCCAGGGAGCGTTGTGCTCCTCAACCTCCTACCTGATCTGCCGGATCAGCGGGTGGGGTTTTTCGACCTCGATCCCCGACACATCGTCAGACGAATTGTCTATCGGCTATTGCACCCCATCAACGACCCTGACGAAGTAAAGGGCATCGTCAAAGTGATCCTGCCCCAGATCCGTACGTTGCGGTCTAAATGGGAACTGATCTTGATAGTGGGCCACCGAAAAAATACCGGACTCAAACTCGTATCGGAAGGTGAGGCACAGCGATTCGAGAGAAGTTGGCGCGGCATGGTCCAATCTGCATCAGTCCCATCCCTAGCCGCAGAGAAAAGCCTGCTCTGGACGTTTTACTTTGCGAAAGAAGATGCGGGCCCCGGTGAACCTCCCTTGATAGTCCCGGATTCCCCCGGCGTAACCCGCGCCATGCTCGAGTCAGCGCGCAAAACAACGCGATCCCAGGGATTTGGGAGCCGTGCCGTCGTCAAGTTCTACAGTTTGGCCTGGGACGACCTGGTCGACGTGTATGGCGGTGAGGACGTTCTTCGCGACAGGATCGAAAAGCTGAAGGCGACTAATCCCCCGGATCTCGATCAGATTCTGGCCCTGGCAGACAAGTACCTTGGAGGGTGGCGGCCGACCGATCTTCGAAATTCCGGTGCTAGCGAGGAGGAATGATATCTGGACCTCTAATGTCGCTGTGACAGAAGGGAGTACGAAGGATGAGATCCGAAACCGCCCCCCCGTGAGGTGGTCCGGGTTCTTTGGACCATCTGAGGGCCAAATCAAGAGAGGAAAGGTGGACTCCGATGTTGAAATTGTGCCCTCATCTCCATGGAAAATGGCACCGCTGAGCGATGCCAGGTTGCAGCGTGGTCCCGGTTGATGAAAGTGGTCGGTTCCGGTCCGACAGGGCCGGAAGTCCCCTTCCGGTCCATGAACTGCCTCTTCGCGGCGGCGGGCCTCGACTTCATGCCGCCTCCCTCCCTTGGTGAGCTTCCCCTGGGGTCCGCCCACCCAGCGCCGAGTGAGGACGCTCTCCGTTGTAGAACTCCATCCAATCCCCGATCACCCGCTCCGACTCGAAACCGTCCGCCAGTTCATGTAGGCACACCACTTCGTACTTCAGCGAGCGCCACAGCCGTTCGATGAACACGTTGTCCAGGCAACGACCCCGACCGTCCATTGAGCACCGCGCCCTGCACACCTGCACCGCCACCCACTTGTGTCGTTGATATTACTGCGCTATTCTCAATTCCCGCCCCCGATTTGTCGTTAATCTTCAGGTGTTTACCGGCACTCTCGTAATAGACCTCTATTGGCAGAGACGCGTCGTTGCGGTGTGGCGCGCCGTTTCTGCGCCATCGTCTCCCGAGCCCTTTTCAGTGGTCCATCTTTTCGACGTCCAAAACGGTTGACGCAGCTCTCTACGACCTGCATCCAGCGACAGAACCGGCCGGCTTACGATGGACCGGAGGTCAAGCGGGCTTGAGCCCAAGCCGCTTTCGCTGGGCTTCCCACCTGAACGGCAGGCGGGTGTTCTTCATGAGCGCGTTGGCGGTCAGCCCAGGCGGTTGCCGCCCGTCGATGATTGCCGTGACGATGTCCGGGGCAAGGTAGGCAAGACGCAGTGCCCGGGTGCATAGGAGGGTGAGACGCCTTCAACCTCGGCGATCTGACCTGCCCCCACGAACGAGTCCACCCTCTATGTTAGACCCGGGACCATTTGAAGTGCACTCCACGGGATAAGATCCAGTGCCTGCGACCTAGGTAGTTTGGCCTCTGGCGCCGGCGGCCGATAGGCCAAGGCGCTGTGAGGCCGGATCTGATTGTAATCCCTTCGCCAGCGTTCTACCAACACCTTGGTTTCCCCAAGCGTGTCGAAGATCTCCATGTTCAGCAGCTCATCCCGTAGTTTCCCGTTGAAACTCTCAATGTACCCATTCTCCCAGGGGCTGCCCGGCTCGATGTACAAGGTCCTTACCCCAACAGCTTGCAGCCAGTCCCGGACCGCCTGTGCCGTAAACTCCGATCCGTTATCGGACCGGATAAACTCAGGCACTCCCCGATCAACGAATAACTCCGCCAACCGGTCCAACACGTCTTGGTGATTCATCTGCCGTTTCACATCAATGGCGAGGCACTCTCTGGTGTACTCATCCAGGATCGTCAATAGCCGAAAGGCTCGCCCATCATGGGTCCGTTCATGCACGAAATCATAGCTCCAGACGTGGTTTTTGCGAGCCGCTCGTAACCGAACACAGGAACCGTCATTAAGCCACAGTCTCCTTCGTTTCGGCTGTCTGGACGGGACTTTCAGCCCTTCTTGTCTCCACAGCCTCTCCACCCGCTTAGGATTCACCTTCCACCCTTCCCCATGAAGTATCGCCGTGACCCGCCGGTAGCCATAACGCCCGTATTGCGTAGCCAACTCCACCATCCGGGTCACCAATCGGGCCTCATCATCGGGAATTTGCCTTTCCCTTCGCTGGGTCGATCGAACCTGTCCCAGCACTTGGCAGGCCCGACGTTCGGAGACTCGCTCTGCTCCTAATCGCTCTCGTACCCACATCACCGCTCGTCTCCTGTTCGCCGGGCCTAGAAGTTTCCCGAGGACACTTCCTTCAGGATCTGCTTGTCCAAAGACAGATCCGCCACCAGCTTCTTCAACCGGGTATTCTCCCTCTCCAACACCTTCAACCTCTTGGCCTGGTCCAACCGGAGCCCTCCATACTCTTTGCGCCACCGGTAGTAGGTCTGCTCGCTCACCCCCATCTGCTTCGACACCTGTCCCACCCTCTGTCCTTGGGCCAGACCCACCTCTGCCTCACGCAGCTTCATGATGATCTGTTCTGCCCTAAACCGCTTCCCTGCCATCCTTGCTTCCTTCCTAAACCGGAAATCCTAACATTCAAACTGGACTCGTTTTAGGGGGCAAGGTCAGATCCTCTTCAGGGTGAGATCGGGGTTTTGCCCCAATCGATCCCGGATGGCGAAGGCGCGCAGCAGCAGCCGGATCAGGCCCGGGGCGCACTTGGCATTGTTGCGGGCGCCGGGGACGACTAGTTTCATGCCCGTGCCAGCGCGCTCAAGGGCGATTGGAATATCCAGGATGATCGGATGTTTGGCTGGCTGGACGTCCTGCCTCGATCTTTTTATTGAGACGACGTCCGGTCCTGCCAGGAGGGTGGCTAGGGCCCGCTCGCCGTCGATCTCGATCACGATGCGGGCGGACTCGACGATCACCCGCCGGAGAAGCGCATTGAGATAGGCCTTGGCCTGGTGCGGTTTCAGCTCAGGCCACCGGTCCGCGAGCGATTGCGCCTGGGTGATCAAGCTGGCATGAGCCGATGCCTCTTGAGGGTCTCCATCGATGACGGCGCTGATCGCGGCCGGCTCGTTGAGCCATTCCCGGAGACGCACCACGACGAGGCCCTCGAGATCCGCCGCCGGGAGGCGCCACCCCTTGCGGCCGGCTCGCTTGCCCTCGGTGATGAGATGGCGGGAGACGTAGTAGCGATAGCGCCGTCCCTTCTTGACGGCATGGCTGGGTGAGAGGCCCTCGCCCTGTTCGTCAACGACAAGCCCCGTCAGCAGGCTCGGTTGCCGGGTCCCTTCTCGGCGCTCGCCGTTCGTGTTGGCGGCCAGGGTGGCTTGAACCTCATCCCACAGCGCTTCATCGACAATGGCCTCATGCTGGCCGGGATAGGCCTTGTCCTTGTGGACCATCTCGCCCCGGTAGAGGCGATTGTGGAGAAGATGATACAACGCCCCGCGGTTGATGGGTTTGCCGCCGACAATACTGCCGTCGCGCCTCACTCGCCGCTTGCTGGTGACGCCTTCGGCGGCGAGCCGGTCGCGCAGTTCACGCACGGATTCGATTTCCCGGTACTGGCGGAAGATAGACCGGACCGTTTCGGTCTCGGCCTTGTTAACGATGAGCTTTTTGTCTTTCACATCGTAGCCCAAGGGCGGGTTGCCGCCCATCCACATCCCCTTCCTCTTCGAGGCGGCGATCTTGTCGCGGATGCGTTCGCCCGTGACCTTGACCTGCCCCCACAGCGGCGCTTGATCGGGCTTACTCTTGTTCCACCAGAACTCGCCACGATTGGCAATGTGAGAATTAACGAACTGCTTTCCGTGCTCGTCTTCGTAGATCATCGAGACGCTGCAACCGAACAGCCGGTCCATTTGATTGCGGAGGCGGGCAAGCCTGCGTCCATCGGTACTAGCGATGCCGAGCTTTCGCATGAACGCGGAGAGGGACCGGCCTAGAACCAACTCGCGGCTTTGGGTGCGTACCGCTTCGGTGCAGATCCAAGCCAGGATTAAGCGGGGGTTGGTTCCGAAGGGCAGCTTGTTGCCGCCACCGGCGATCATGTAGAGCGTGAAGGGACCATTGCGGCGCTCGTATTGAAGGCGGTTGCCGGGATTGGTGCGAGGCAGGCAACACAGCGCCATCGTTCGCCCCAGGAAACCACGATCCGGGTCCGCTTCGCTGGCCCTAACAAGCCGGTCTACTTGATCGGCCTGGGTGAAGTGGTGCTGCGCCTGGGGCGAGGCGTCGCGGATCGCTGGCACCGGCGCGTCATCCAGGCCGGAGACGACCTCGCCGATTGGAACCAACTCGCCGCGTTTAGACTGCATAGCTTATTTTCCCATGCTCCTCAGACAAGAACCATCAACGGCCTTATGCCGCTTCGCTCTCTCTGCGGAGTCGCGCTTGCGCCAGGTCGTAGGCTGCTTGAAGACGCATCCAGAAATCGGCGTTCGACCAACCGGCCGCTTCGAGCTTTAAGGCCATCTCGGGCGAGATACCCGCCTGGCCGTTCAGCACGCGAGAGAAGGTGACACGGGCCACGCCCAGTTTCTTGGCCGCCGCAGTGACACTGAGTCCTGCCTCTGCACAATCTTGCCTGAGTCCACGTCCAGGGTGGGGTGGGTTCTTCATCGGCATTTCGCAGATCCTCCTAGTGGTAGTCGGCCAGGTCTACATCGCAGGCGTCGCCAGCCTCAAAGCGGAACACGATCCTCCAGTTGGCGGAAACCCGAATACTCCAGAAGCCCTGCATATCACCCTTCAGCGGATGTAGCCGGTAGCCTGGAGTGTTCAGATCCTTCGTGCCGGCAGCAGCATCGAGACGGGATAGGATCTCTTCGATCCGCTCTACTTGATCGGCGCGTAGCTTGCTCTTGTCGCCGCGCTCGAAGAGTCGCTTCAAGCCTCGGTGCCGGAACGTCCTGAGCACGTTTTGAATTGTATCGTGATGCGAATCAGTTTACTACTACCCACTTGGCGCTCTCGGCGGTTCACGGGGATCGGCGGCGGACGTCGGAGAAGGAGTTCAATGAAGAGGGCGTCCCTTACAGGTTCGCTGGCCCCCACCCCGGCCACTCCGATGCAGGGCAGGGCTTTCTGCGAAGTCCCCAACCCATCTCGGCGCCAGGCGTGGGCTCTGTGTACTCACGATCCGTAGCAGGAGCTACCGTATACCATTACTCGTTTCTGCTTGCTACCCCTAGTCGTGCGTTCATAAACACGGTCCGGACCCGGAGACCGCACTCGGCGCTGGATTACAGGCCCCCGGCTCCGGGGGCCTGTAATCCATTTCTTCTCCCAGAACCGATTTCGCACCCCAGGCTGTGATGTAAACTCTCTCACTAGGATTGGTACAAAAGATCGGTCTGGTCACGTGGCACTCCTGCATGAGACGACCGCCCATGGACGGGTTATACGATGCCGGACCATCCGCCTTCGGACCGTCGTGCTCCGCGCACGTCGACGGCACGGCTCGGTAGTGCCCCGAGACGCCGATTCTGCCGCCGAGAGACCACTACGCCATGAGCCAACTGAGCGACCAGCTGCACGAGGATGCCAGAAAACGGTTCGAGGAGCTGGGACAGGATCTACTCGGCCGTGTTGTTACGTTCCGAGATCCCCCGTCTCGGGACCGCCCTGTCTTCTCGCCAAACATCTTCACGGGGCCACCGCTTACGGACGCAGACATCGACGGCGATGTGCATCTAGGCTGGCAGGACCGCCACGGGAAGCCAACGGGCATCGCCGTAGCCGAGGCGGGGGGCTTGCGCACAGGTCTGATCGGACCGGGTTACGCGAAGCTGGAGGCCCTCGTGCTGTCGATGGCCAGGGTCCGGCCGTTCAAGTTGACGGCGAGCCTCAAGTTCTTGCGCACGCAGATCTTCGAATGGGTGAAGGAGCGCCACCGTGGACAGGGTTCCGCGGCGTGCGTGGACTACCTCTTGCGGGCGTTGGAGAGCGCGGCGGCGGAGCACCGACTGTTATTCCCGGTGTCTAACCTCCACGTGCAGTCTCCGCTAACGCTCGGGTCGGTCACGGTGTCGACCTTTCCAGAGCGCATCTTTGAAGAGCTTGAATCCAAGCGGGTCGATGGCCCGTCTGCCGGAACGCATGCGGAGTTCTGTCGATCGATGCGCCAAGACTTTCAGGGGCTCGCAGTGGCGGAGGTCAGCGTCTTCGGAGAGCGGATCCGAGCACGAGAAATCGCCGCGGAGCGAGTCGATCTCGCGGTCGGCGTGCTTCGCTTCTTCACTCCCCCTGAAGTCACATCACGACTTGCTCGCTGGGGCTACGCGCCGCGGCGCACCTCCCGGGTTTTTGTTACGGACTCTACGGGGAAGTTCCTGAGCACTTCAGGCGCGATCATTGACCGCCCTGGGACCATGGTACTTAGCGACAACCTGCGTGATATTTTGCTCGGGGTCGGCCTCTCGGAAGTTTGCGGCATCCTCGCGCGCGCCTCACGCACCGATTTCGAGGAGGCAGTTCTGGCGGGTATGGTGACGTTCGGTCGGGCGGCGCTCACGGCAGATCTCAGAGAGAAGATGATCTGGTACTGCGCCGGACTGGAGTCGATTCTCCTTCGCGACAGTTCGGAACCGATTCTTCAGAACTTGAGCGAACGATTAGCGATGTTCGCGTACGACACGGTGCAGGAGCGGACGGTTGCCTTGAAGGACGTCAAGGAGGCCTACGCACTTCGGTCACGGTTCGTCCATCACGGCGCTGAGATCGACGAGGGTGAAGTCGTGAACCGATTCGCTCATCACGGCCTTCAGGTCTTCCGCCAAATCGTCAAGAATGCCCACCATTTCGGCCATAAGGTTGATTTCGTTGAGTATATCGACCGCATGAAACTCTCGGGTGCCTCGCAGTGACTGCGGTTCGGCAAGGGCGATGGCTTCCCGATGCGGCAGTCAGGGGGACGGAACCGGAAGCGGCATCTTCCATTCTCGTGGGTCTACAGACAGCCTGCTTGGGTCGGCGGAATCCCAGTTCAGAAGTAGGGATACGACGAGGGGAAGGAGTATTCGGTAGCTGACCCCGATCAGCGGTCGCGGGTTGTGGCAGGACGATGGCCCGTCTGCCGGAACGCGGTTGGATGGGAGAAGGGTGTGAGATGCATGGTGGGGAACTGAGGCGGAACGTCGTCACGCTCCTTATCCTCCTAGCGCTATGCGGCCGGTGTACGACTGGATCGTGACGCCTGCACCGCGGCCGACGTCCATCTCCGACCATTTCAACCAGACGCTCGCTGCGAGATCTCGCTGCTGGTCACATGTCGTTGACGCCAGAAGCGCTGATGCCTCCCGGTTGACCGTGAGGGTGAGATCGTTGTGGAACGCGCGGGCTTCGGTCGTGTCACCACCGAGCGGTTTGCTGCCAGAGTCGCTGAACCTGTGCCTGGAAATCTGATTCCGGGTGGACCCGTTCGTCTGTCGCTGGTGCTGCCACTGCCTCTGGCGTGGGTGGCGGAACTGATTGGCTCCCCAGCGCCGCTGACTGTTCAGTCTGCTCAGGCGTCGAATCCGGCATCAACGCGCTGCCGATGATGAAGAGCACGACTGACAAAACCCACACGCCCACCGACGCCGTCACTAGAATCATTCCCATGGCAACTCTCTCCAATTGACCTGTGAACCGGAAATGGTCAGTGGGCCGGGTGCTACAGGTCTTGTATCAGGCGGTATCGCTACTGCGGCTCGTGGAATAGTCACGCCGCGAAGCTGGATCTATCTGCCGATCTCTTCGATGAAATCTAGCAGAAGGCCGCCTCCGGAAACACTACTTGGCTTCCAGTGCGTGACGACAACGCTGCCATCGGCCCACGTCATCGTATGCACCCGCCCCTCAGTCCATTGTGCGGAAGCTAGGTCGTCCGGCATCTGGGAGAAGAACCGCTCCATCCGCATGTCCAGGCTCGCATCCGCAGTGCGCGCCCAGACTTCCGCCATCGTTGGCTCTGCGGGTTCTGATTCCGGTTGTACCAGCAGGTAGCCGACGACCATAAGACCGGCAACAAGTACGAACGCGATCCGCTTCTTCATGGTATTTCCTCCTGAGAACAGCATAGGGTACACAACACCGTCTCAGCGCCTTGTTATCTGGCTCGAGGATGGCCCCAGAAGGCCGCGCACGCGGCCGGGCCATCGCGCTGGGCCTTCCCCGCCGTCCCCGCGCGTCCTCGGGCCGCTCAGCGCGGTTATCTTCTTCGGCTGACTCTATCTCTGACTCAATCTGCGCTAGCTCGCCTTGGAGTTGAGTGCTGGTTTGCTGCTCCTCCGGCGTTGGCTGCTGTGCTAGTAAGCATGCGGGGAAATCAAGACGCTGATTAGCTCGACGCTCATGCTTCCTACCAATCCGTTCGGCTCATTCTCTCACACCCCCTAATTCTAGGTCGATATCCCCTCTCCGCCAACCCTGCAAGGTTCGCAGGCGGCTATGGAATCGTGCGGGGTATGGCCCGCGAAATGGCATGGGTCCAGTTGTTTTGCCGAGGGTCGGGTTGCGGGGTGAGGTTTTACATCTGTGGAAGCTGCTACCGGGGGCAGGTCTACTGCGGAGAGAGGTGCCGCCGCCGGATGAGACGCAACCAGATGCGGCTTGCCAACCGGAAACACCAGGACAGCCCGGAAGGAAAGCTCGATCACCGGGACCGGCAACGGGTCTACCGGGCAAAGTGCCGCCTCCGGCGCGTGACGGATCATACTTCCGCCCGCCGCCCCCGATCCGTCAACATCAAGGAACCATGGACCAAACCGCGAAGGAGGCCGCCCTTTGGGGAGGAATTTCAGCCTTGGCGGCGATTGAAGCGGCCTCAAACCGCCATCCGGGCCGTTTGCATCGTGTGTGGGCGCATGCGGCGGTGATCGGCCCAGAGGGGGAGAAACGATGATTGACGAAAGAGAAGAAGAGAACGGCGAGGAATACATACCGGTCGAGACCGGGGAAGAATTTTGGAAGGCGATCAACCGTGGGGAGGTGGTTGAACTGAGCAGGGAGCTGGGGGAGCGGATCGGTTTGATGGAAGAGGACGCGGGCGGCGGGATTTCTTCGTCCGGTTCATTACACCTTTCGCCAACGGAGGGGCCAATCCGGTCCCGAACACACCAAAAGGAGGGCTATTGATGTTTTGGAAAAAGAAGAAGGCCAAGGCGGAGGTTGAATTGGTTTCAGTCGAGACGGAGGAAGAATTTCACGCGGCGCTCGATAGGGGCGCGGACGTGGAACTCACGCATGAACTCGCTGAAAAGGTTGGCTTGATGGTTGAGGATGTGGGAACCCTCGAAGATATCAAGGCCGCGAGATTCGATCCCTACAACTGAGACAACCGGAGGCAGACGGCATGGCGAAACGGCAACCGAAGCAAACCCACTATGAGCGGAGCGAGGCATACGCCAAGCAGGTGAGCGGTGAAATTATCGCGCAGATCAAAAAAGGCACCGCGCCCTGGATGAAGCCCTGGAAGCCGGGAGAACAAATCGGAGCGACGAATGTAGCAACCGGCAAAGCCTACACCGGAGGCAACAGCCTGTATCTCATGAGCCGTCAGATCAGCGAGGGCCGGGGAGACAACAGGTGGGGAACCTACCGGCAGATCGAGGCGGCGGGCGGTCAGGTTCGGCGGGGAGAGAAGGGAACGCAAGTCCTGTTCTACCAGAACCGCACGGAGCAACCGGCGAAGGACGAGACGGGGAAGATCCGCAAGGACAAGGACGGTAAAACGATCTATGAGGAAGCGGAGAACGCGCGGCCAGTGATGCGCCAGTACACCGTTTTCAACGTGGAGCAGACCAAAGGCTTGAAGTTGCCGCCCAGGGAAACCCGCGCCGCGCCGGAATGGGACACGCACCGGGAGGCGGACAAAGTGCTACGCGCCAGCGGCGCGGAGGTGCAGCACGTTCCCGGTGGAGATCGGGCGTCCTACTCGCCCACCAAGGACAAGATTGTGCTACCGGACCCCTCGCAATTCGCTTCCCGTAATGGCTACTACCAAACGGCGCTGCACGAGGCGGGTCATTCGACCGGCCATCACGACCGCATGAACCGCGACACCCTCAAAGAAGGCATGGCGGCGGGCTTTGGGAGCCCGGAGTATGCCCGCGAGGAATTGCGGGCGGAGATCAGCGCCATGATGACCGGAGAGCAAGTGGGCGTGGGACACGACCCGCAACGCGGCGCGGCCTACGTTGAGAATTGGGTGGCGGTCCTGGAAAAAGACCCGCATGAGATCCGCCGGGCGGCGGGCGAGGCGCAGCAGATGACAAATTACCTCATGGACCGGGCGATCACCCAGGAGCGGGAGCACCCGACCAAGACCAAGGCCGAACTGACGCATGAGTTTTCCCACGCCAGGGGGCCGCAGATCGGCCAGACACCGAAGCAGCCGGAGGCGGCGCGGACGCAGACGCAAGAGCGCGATATGGGACCAAGCCGATAAGGAGACGCCGTGTTTGATCCGCGAGACATAAGCAGCGATCCGCGAACACTGACCCCGGAGCGGCCCAAGCGCGATCCCCTGAAAGAGCGCCAGGACCGGACGCGCACCGGAAGCCGGGCCGAGTTTGATCCGCGATCCGAGCGCGAGGATTTCACGAGTCGCACCGAGCGGGCCGTGGCCGAGATCGGCATGTATCGGACGGTAGCCTACAAGGATCTATCGGAGGCGCATTTTGATGGACACCCCTACGCCACACGCCGGGCGGTGGACCGGATGATTCAACAGGGCGACGTGCAAGAGCAGATCGCCAAGGGTCCGCAGGGAGGCACCTACAAGGTGCTGACGCTCACCGAAAAGGGAGTCCACCGGGCCGAAGTCGCGGCCCAGTCCCAGGGGCTTGAGAGCGGACAGAAGGCGTGGAGCGGCATGGTCAGATCGGCGGAGCTACAGCATGACACGGCGGTATTCCGGGCGGCGCGGGTGGAGCAAGGGAAGCTGATCGAAAAGGGAGCCGTGTTGCGCCGGGTGCGAATTGACGCCGAATTAAAGCGCGAGGTTGCCAGGGCCTCAGAAACGGCCAGGGCGAAGGGCGGCAAGGAGGCGGCGGACGTGGCGCGGGTGGAGAAGGCGGCGGAGCTGGGCCTGCCCGTCAAGGCCGGGAAAGTCGAGTACCCGGACGCGCAACTTGAGTATGACCTTGATGGACGCAGCGGCAGGGTGAATGTGGAGATTGCGACTGAGCACTACAGCACCAAGAGCATCGGCGCGAAAGCGGCGGCGGGCTTCGCCGTGCATGGAAGCAATGGCCGGGCGGCGGCACGGGTGGCGCGGGCGCTTGGCCGGGACGATGGCAACAACGGCGGGGGCGGTGGAGGCAAGCCCCGCGATCCGGCCTCATTTGAACTCTAAGGAGGACTCATGCAGCCCGTAAGGTAAAAATATTCGGTCGGGCAGCGGATCCTTAGGATAGAAGGGCTCATGGGCGTGCGAGCATCGGAATCTCAGGCGATTTCCGTTGAGAAACCAGCTTTTGGAAACGGGCTCCCGGTGTGAGGTCGTCGCTCCGGCACAGCGGTGCTGACTCGACCTTCTCCCCAGTCTTATGGAGTGTATCCGAATTCAAGCAGCGTCTCGATAGTAGTATCGAAGCAAGCCACCGAGCCTGGGACGGCAACTTAATTCGCCGTCCTTGCGACCAACTTCATCTCCCGCATCAATGCTTCGGTTCGCGAGTCCCTGATGATTCTGTTCGTGGTGAAAGTGCTCTCCGAACTCTCTCAAGGCCCGACGCAATGACGCTTCACCAAAGAAGATCATACGGTTGAGACATTCAGATTTCAGGGAGCGCATGAAGCGTTCCAGATGAGCATTGAGATTAGGACTCTTGGGAGGTAAGACTACCGCCTCGATGTCGCTGGACTTCAAGATCTGACTCAACGGCAAGTGCTTCGTGTCACGGTCAAGGATGACGTGGGTCGAGCTGCGGAAAAAGCCGTCGACACAGCCGGTCAGGTTCCTTCCGACTTGCTGCATCCATTCGGAGTTGGGGTGAGGCGTCGCACCCGCGATTTCAATGCGCAGCGTCTTTAGATGCATCACCACAAGGACGTAGAACGTGACCAGTCCTGACCGAGTCCAGACCTCAACGGTCGTAAAGTCGGCGGCTGCGATCGAATCCCAGTGAGCAGCAAGGAAGGTACGCCAGGCCGTGCGGCTCTCGCGCTCTGGAGCTGGCTCGATGCCGTGGGCTTTGAGAATGTTGCCAACCATGGTGTCAGAGATGTGGAAGCCCAGGTTGGCTAAAGCACCCTGGATACGGTCATAGCCCCAGCTAGGATTCTCCTGAGCCATGCGCAGAGCCAAGTCCACAATCTGTTGTCGAATGCGTGGTCGGCCAACGGATTGCCTCTTGTCTGAGTGATCCCACTTGCGAGCGATAAGCTCTCGATGCCAGCGCAGAAGCGTGTCGGGCCTGACGATCTTGGCCAGTTTGCCGAGGCTTTTTCGGCCCAGCGCCTTGCCCTTGACGGCCCAGCGTCGACGCTGGTCGTCGTTGAGCAGAATGCGGCCCTTGCCGAGCTTTTCTCTGAGTACCTGATTCTCAGTCAAAAGATACTCGATCGCGTCCTGCTGGTCTCTGTTGATCCAACCGGCCAAGATCAGGAGCAGCAGCTGCCAGGGCCTGAGCACGAAGTTCATGGTTGATTAGATGCTCACGTCAAGTGCTCAGGCGCAAAGGGGGAAAACATTGGGGCTCAACCAAGGCCTGACTTCTGTTTGCCGTGACGGTTACAACTTGTTGCACAATAGAGACTTGTGGGTCGGCTGAATATTTTGACCTTACGGCCTTGTGTTTCTCCCTTGTGAGGTCCGTTAAGCAGACTCTCCAATGTAAACTGCGCGGTCCAGATGGGCAAAGACAGGATCGCTCTGGAGCCACGAACGTGGCCTGGGGTAAATGGACACCCCCAATCCGATCCGGACGCCGGAACAGGCTTGGCGCCCGGCACCTTTATTCCAGCCCAGAGCCTCACGGCCTCGCTAACGTGATGCGACGAGAACCGCTCCAAGAAAATTGTAGTGGACTAGTCGCCTATAGAGCCACCCTTTAATTTTTGAACCTCGGCCACGAATTTGTGCAGGTTCTTTATGAAGCGTGGATCCTGCAACTTACCTACCACCAGGAAATCCGAATCCCGATGGCCATCACGAGCAGAACACCATTCGCCTTGGAACTCTCTGCGCATGAAATCTTTCGTAAGCCCATCATGTGTGGTGAATTTGCCACGGTGCAAGACGTAGAGACTTTTTCCTTTTCGTCCGAATGCGCCACCTACGTTGCGGGCAATGCCATGGAGAGGCGAATTGATTTCGCAGATGATTCTGATGGATGCGTCATTGCGCAGCTTTTCTTCTGTCTTGATACCGAATGGGTTCCAATAGCGGCCGGGAGATTTCTTATCAGGAGGCAAACCGAAACGTGCCCATAGGTCAGTCTTTGGTACCCAATAGACACGTATTTTCCGGCTGTCTCCACGGTGCCCGACCGTGATCTTGATTCGTTTGCTTGCAGCCTTTGCCACTACCTTTTCAAACCTCTCTTGGGCTTTTGTGATCTCATGCTCGTCCGTCAAGATTCTCATTTTGCTTCTCTCCGGATATTTTCCCTCGGAACTGTAGCACGCGCCCGAGGGAGCGGAGGGCGGCCCAGAGGCCGCGGTGAGCGGTAGCCCAGGAACGGAGCTGCCGGCCGGGTAGGCCGCCGGGCTGCGATCCGACAGGGTGAAGGGCGAGGAACAGATTCGAGCGGGCCGGCCTCGGGGGGTCAACCATCGGTGCCCTTGAACGCGACCGTCAGTTGCGTGCCCGTCGCTTCGGCGTAACGGCGCAGGGTTGCGACCGTCGGCGACAGCTCGCCACCCTCCAGGCGTGCAATCGCCGATTGTGTTGTGCCGATTCGCGCCGCTATTTCCGATTGCGTTAGCTTCGCAGCCGTGCGGGCACGGATCATCGCCTCTACCAACGCATACTCGCCATCGGCCCGGGCATACTCCTCGCGAAACTCCGAGTCCTCCATGAAACGCTTTTTCAGGTCTTTCAACTTCGTCATGACGTCACCTGTTTCATCCGCTCCCTAGCCGTCGCCAACGCTTGCCGTGGCGTCCGCCGCGACTTCTTGGCGAAGACATGCAAAACCACGACACGCCGCCCCGTCGCGGTGACGTAGATACCCCTGGCAATTCCGTCCGGCGACTTGGCCCGCAACTCCCAGAGCTTTCCCTCCAGATGCCGGACATGCGGCTCGTGAAGGTGGTCGAGACCGACATTCTCCACCATCTCCAGCAGGCGGACCAACCGGGCGCGAAGCGTGGTCGGCAACGCCGCGATCTCGGCATCGGCGGCGGCGTGGGTCTCGACCGACCAGTCCATCTATAATTTATAGCATATTCGCTATATTGACACAAGGGGCTCCGGATCTCAATTTGCGTTGCATATCGTCTCCCCCTCCCAAATCCCCGTAGCCGCTCCTGAGAGAGAGAGGGGCTTCCGGACTTGATTGCCTTGATTTTCCCGCTCTTAATTTCCCGCAATAAGACCTGGAGGGGTATTGTCAAGTTTACTGGCTTCCGAGGGACCAAGCCACCATATCAAGTATTCAGGCGCGGGTTCAATGCCCATATTTTGGGGCTATCTCAGCTGGTGATGCGGCAACTTGACAATGCCTGTGCGACGTACTCGGAGTCTAGGGAAGCGTTACGCCACGTGAAGCGTGGACGACACACAGGCAGCGCCGCGCCGGGCATCTTTCGAGGCTTTTCGCGCCCGACCGACCGAGGTTTGATTGGCACCTCTCAAGACGTCAGACGCGTCCAACTGCCCGCGTATTTGGCCGAACTCGCCGTTCGTCACAATCGCAGGCGACAGCCGATGGCCGCCTTTCAAACCCTCCTCGGTCTCGGAACCACGTGCCAGCCCAACCGGGCCACTGCATCCGCGGACCCCGTGACCTCCGGCGATGAGCTATAATCACCCAACCACGACGTGTAGTTATCGAACTGAAACGACCGGATAAGCAGAAGCAAAGTAGAAGGACTGTTCACGAATCAAACGGTAGCGCCATCTGTGCCACCATATCCCCAGGCAGGCAGAACCGTGGGACGCACCAAGACGTGGTGTCCACTTCCCGACGCTTCCTCGCAGGTAGCGTTGCCAGCGGCACCCTGACTTGCCTTTGACGATGTCCAGATGGTCGAGGTGTCTTCCAGCCGTCATGGCTCAAACGTGATCCGCAACGATGCCAGTTAGCCACCACTCGACGGTCATAGCCCAAGACTTGGACTTGGTGTTCTCGGTCCCTCAGATGGCCAGGGCCTGGAAAAAGACCGTGCGGACGGGTCTCCGAAGACAGCCGCTTGCAGATCTCCACGACTTCCTTGACGTTCACCGAAGCCTGAGACCCTACCTGCGAGCACTCAGGAGTGAGGTTTTGTCAGGTCAATATCGTCCCCTGCCGCCTGAGACCACGCTACTCGAAAAGCGAGATGGTATCCCAAGGAGGCTTGTCCTGCCCGCGGCTGCTGACGCGATCCTCCTCCAGACCATAGTGAGCGCGCTGGAGAAGGAGATAGCAGCTGGTCAGGTCCATCCGAACGCCTACTACTCACAGAGTCATGCGCCCCCGTCGCCAAAAGACATCGATGGCACGTTCGCTTATCCCTGGTGGATTCTCTGGCCTCATTTTCAGCAACGAATCTGGAGATTCACCAGAACCTACGATTACGTCGTCATTACGGACGTGGCTAACTATTTCGACTGCATCCCTCTGGCTGCTCTACGCAACCGCATCGCCTCCCTCGCAGAGTTCAGCGAAACCGTGCTGAATTTTTTGTTCTTCCTGTTGGATGCGTTCACTTGGAGGCCGTACTACATGCCTGCGTCTGGCGTGGGTCTGCCTCAACTGAATTTCGACGCACCTCGTCTTCTTGCTCACGCCTATCTATTCCCGATTGACACCGAGCTCCAGGTGAGGACTGGCGGTGATTTCGTTCGGTGGATGGACGACATCAACTGCGGTGTCCCTGACCCAAAAACTGCACATACGCTGCTCAGAGGTCTTGAAATCGTTCTAAACAGCCTCGGACTCAGACTGAACCCAGCAAAAACGGAGATCCTAGAATCCAAGGAAGCTCTGGCTCACTTCTGGGTAGGCGAAAACCAGATAATTACAGTCCTCACGAATCTAGTGAATGCGGCTGTAAAGGGTTCTGCAACCTGGAAAAGGCACCGAGGCTATGCGGTCAGGCGCCACAAGAGATTCCTGCTCCAGCGTCGACTGGGCCAGTGGGAAAAGGTCTACAAGAGGTACTTCACTCTTTTCGGTCTACTCGACGACGCCGGGCTCCAGACCCAAGTTCCCAACCTGCTGCGCAACGTCCCCGGTCTTCGTGGTGCGATTTGTCGCTACTACGCCCTACTTGGTCCCAGCAAGTTACGTCTACAACACCTCGAACGATACCTTCGCTCAGGTTGTTGCCTGGATGATGCTTCTCTCTTTGAGGTTGTTCGGACGTTCATCTCGTGGAGAGGCCAACTTAACGGTGCGAGGAGAGACACGATCATCGCCCTGGTGCCGGTAGCCGTCAGGCTAGGTTCGGAGCAAAGAACTTCTAGTCCGATGACGGTAGCAGGTGTGTCGTCAGCCGTCTGGATTCTAGCGAAGTACGGCCGCCCAGCAGAACTGGCAGGCTTTCTCACTACCTCGTCAACCGTGTGGACTCGGTCCTCTTGGGCGGCTCGTCAGGTAGCAGCAGCAACCCCATTGCTGCCAAACACCGAACGGAACGACGTCCAAAGAATGATTGTTCAGTCGGGGCTTATGGAAGCCGTACGCGTCCTTGCCAGCATAGACGAACTCGCAAATCTCAAGACTATTGACCCCCAGCTCCGCAAGTACCTTTTACACCCACCCAGCAAGAGACACCCGTATCCTCTGGAGAAGGCCGTCATCGCTCGAGTAGTCCTTCTTGGGGCATTAAACCCGGCGGAGCGTAAGGTTCTTCGGAAGCGCCTGAACCAATTCGTCAACGACCCCAGCTACGCATGGATCATTCGCAGGAAGCAGTGAACTGCTCCGATGGGTTCTTCATCCGAAGACACTATAAGGCGCATCTCGCCAACTCAAACCAGTTTCTTCTGACAGTTCCCTGTCGCGCACAGAAAAAAACATGCCCCCGAAAAACGCCATAATTCCGTTCCATTGCTACTCGGACCTCTATCCATTCAGCATTGTCCCAATGTAACTGTCCTTGTCCTCTTTCTGAAAAAGGACGTGCCGCCTCTGCATCTCACTCTTCTCCATGTCCCACAGCGGGCGCATCGTCGTGGACAGAGTGTTCGAGACGATGAAGGACTCCAAGCGCACGGCCGGATCGCCGAGGCGTTGTTCGATCTCCTTGATGGTCTTGTAAAACTGGATCTTTGGATCCCTCGGCCCGAGGTTCCGTATTCCCTTTGGGTCCACAAAGATGACCTGCTGCTGGCCGGCCGCGAGTAACCACAAAATGAAGTCGGGGTGGAAGTTGCCGGCTTCGAAGAAGCCCACACCGCGGCTCTTGCTGAGGTTTCGTAGCAGATAGAGTTCGCGGGTCTCAAAGAAGTCCGCATTCCCGTCATGGAACGCCTTCAGATCCTCGACGAACGTAAGCTCGCCTTTGTTGAGCGGAACCGGGGTGATCTCGACGATTTTCGTGTCCAGATAGAGCAACGGCTCGTAGTGGATCCAGAAGCTACACGCATGTGGACTGCTGGAGACCTGTTTCCGCCCCTCGCCCGTGATTCGGGAGTTGCGAGCTCTGGCCCGAGAGCGGGCCAACCTGAAAGAAGCCTTGGGATCGGTGGTGCAGCGCATGCAGAAGACGCTGGACTGGATGAATATCAAAGTTCACCAAGCCGTGACGGATCTGACGGGAGTGACGGGAATGTCGATTCTACGAGCCATCGTGGCGGGAGAACGAGATCCTCTGAAGCTGGCCCAGTTGAGAGATCGTCGCTGTAAGAAAAGTGAACAAGAGATTTCCGAGCACTTGAAGGGAACCTGGATGCCCGAGCATTTGTTCAATCTCCAGATGCATCTGGAGCACTATGAGTATCTGCAAAAGATGGTGGAGGTTTATGAGCAGAAGATCATCCAGCGGCTGGAAGAGTTGAGCCCGCCCGAGCGTCAACAACAGCCGCTGCCGGTACATCCCAATCCCACCAAAGAGAAGAACATCAAACGACAGGGATATCACGAACTGCGCACGGCTCTGTGGCGATTTACAGGGGTCGACCTGACCCGAATCGACGCCATCGGCCCAGAAGCCGCATTGACCGCAGTCAGTGAAGTAGGATTCGACATCCAGCGTTTTCCCTCCACCCAGCACTTTGCATCCTGGCTCAAGGTTTGCACCCCCTTGGATCGTTCTGCCGGCAAAAGCCGCAAGCGTCGTGGAAGGGGCCTGGGATCGACCCGAATTGCCTGCACCCTTCGCATGGCGTCTCTGTCTCTGAAGCATTCCTCAACAGCATTGGGTGCCTACTATCGGAGAATGGCTCAGCGCAAAGGCATGTCCATCGCCATTGGAGCCACTGCGCGCAAGCTCTGCGAACACATTTATCGGGCACTGAAATACGGTCAGGAGTACGTTGATCAGGGAGCTGAGGCCTATGAGGCACGTTTCCAGCAGAATCGGCTCAAGTACGCTCAAAAGGGGTCGCAAAATAAATGGGTTACGCTCTTGTTCCGATGGAGGTGGCAAATCAAGTTTCAGCTTAGCCTTCGGTCGACGCAGGGCTTCGTTTCTTCGCTCCTGGAGTTGCTCAGACTCGATCTGCCAGTTCCAGACTACAGCACTCTCAGTAGACGACAGAGTTCCTTGGCGACGTTCTTGACTGTTAGCCCAACCGGATGCCGAGCTCGGTAGGCCATCGTCGTACGCTCTTGGTAGGTGATGGACCTGTGAGTCGGGTTCGTTGCGGGCCAGTTCCGATTCATGCACCAACGCCGTGTCGGAGCAAACCTTCGGAGCGCCGGGGCCCTTGGGCGGGTCGGCGTTCCGCCAGGCGGCAACGGCGTCCTCATCGAACCAAAAGGTCAGACGCCCCCCTGGCGATCAGCGCCAGATTGTAGTCTGACCAGTTGCGTACTCGGTACCGGAACGTGTATTGATTCGGCGTCATTCCTCATGCTGGCACCCTGGCCCATCGGAGACAAGCGGACGTGCCGAAGCGATTTATACAACAATGCGCCCAAAAGCAACAAAGATCAGGTTGAGCCGTTGATTTGTACCACCTAAAATGATATCTATCTTTAGGTCATATCAAGAGGTGCTATGGGGAAGACTGCTAAGGTATTCATGACTGGCCGTTCACAGGCCGTTCGCTTGCCGAAAGAGTTTCGCTTCAAATCCAATGAGGTTCGGATCAGAAAAGATGGCAACGCTGTCATCCTCGAACCTCTGCCGGAGGATTGGGCGTGGCTGAATGCCATCACGCGCCCGATTGATGAGGATTTTCTTGAGGCCGTGGCGGAGAGGCCCGACGATCAATCTCGGCCAGAACTGGCCGTCTTCGAGTGAAATTTATTCTAGACACGAACGCCGTGATTGCTCTGCTCGAAGGCAATCAGATGTTCGTCAATCGCCTCCGCACCTACCAACCGTCCGACTTTGGCATGCCTTCGATCGTATATCACGAGTTGTGCTTCGGCGCGTATAAAAGCAAACGGGTAGCTGCCAACTTGCAGAACGTCCACTCCTTGCAATTCGAGGCGCTCCCAATCTCCAAAGCTGACGCTGAACGGGCGGCAGAAATCCGCGCAAGCCTGCAGGCTAAGGGAACGCCCATAGGTTCCTACGATGTGTTGATTGCAGGACAGGCCGTGGCTCGTTCTCTGACTTTGATAACACACAATGTAAGCGAATTTGAACGAGTGGAAAATTTGACATTCGAGGACTGGCTGGCATGAGTGAAAACGCTCCGGCAATTTGTCCGGGTGCAAGGTCGAATCCGGCCTCTACAACAATTAAAGCGAAGTGATCCGGGACGGTTTGCGGCTACTGATCGAACGCTACGCCATGGCGTAGCGCGAAACCGGGGCGTCAGGAAAAGCCCTGCGGGGGGACAAGAATCTCAATGAGAGGCGAGAATGACCGAACTGAATTTCAAGGGCAAAGGAATTGGCACTTATAGAATTTGAGTGTGTTGACGGATATCTTTGGAGCGGTGCGTGCTCGACGATTCTTTTTCGAATTTTGCCAGCCAACGGGCATTCTGCTTTCTTCGTATCTCGAACTCGTTCCTGTCAGAAGCCGAACAACAAATGACTTTTTTGGTCACATAACCCTATCCTCCAATGAGCCAATCTCAGCGATTAGCGCTGGTTTTTAGGCCGGACGGGATCATGACCTCTAGTACCGATTCATGTGAAATGAACGACACCAACCAGCTTCTTCCTGTGGCGCTGAGATTTGCATCAACTTCCCCACTAAATCCTCAGCTCCTCAATCATTTGCACGGCAACCACGTTGGTGAGCGATGAGTCGCTGCTTAGCTCTGATATTGCCACTATCTTTTGGGTACTGGTGTATCTGGGTGTGTTTCAAGGAGAGGATAGCTCAGGCCAGAAGCCTGTCGCTGGTCGTGGGTCGTGCAAATTATTGGTTGGGAAAATTAGCGGCGGTTCCAGTCAAGCTTGAAATGGCTAGTGTGGTCTAGTCTTGTCGCTGGAAGAGCCTCTTAAGCTCTGCCACTTCAGCTTCCAGGCTCATAATCCTGGCCTGCATTTCATTTTTGCCCATAGGCATTATAAGCTCTTGGGTCACGTCGGCGCCTGACATGACTATCCTATTTCGCTCCCACCTAACTTCCGGTATTTCTTCCTCGGCGCGAGGTTGTTTGACAAGCCATTTATGCACTGCCATCGCATAGTGCCGGGACTGCTCGTAATCTCTGTCTCCAATGGCGTGGTTGGCTGCAAACGAGAGACCGAAGCGGCCACCACAGTTCTGGCAATCTACGGTCTCAAGATACCCCGGTGGCGGGCCGGGAAACCCAATATACCGCATAGAGATATATGAAGGGGCGAGCCCGCCGCACAGCCTACAATGTGATGACGTGGGATACGTTCCTGATGGTATTTGTCCTTCAGCATTATTTTCCCCCGGCGACATAAAACTCTCCCTTACGGGGATTATGCCGGATCGCTCTGACTCTTTTTTGAGCGCCCCAGCAGCAAACTCCAAAAATCGGGTACTGGTCTATCTGGGTGTGTTGGTTGTCAAGCCGCCTACCCTCAATTCAAAGGAGTTGCGGGCAGCGTTATCAGTGACGTGCCCACCAATTCCAGGGCCAGTACAGTAATCTCTCCCCCATCGGCACTGACAAGCAAAGTGCCAGTGGGGGCACTAGGAAAAAGCTCGTCAACAAACTTTGCCATCTTCCCTTGCGCCGGTAGGGTCTCGTAAAACACTCTCGCCCCCAATCTAAACACCGCCGTTACTTCCTCGTCACCAGCGTTAAAGACAGCCACCCCCACTCGGTCAACTTGCTCGCTGACGGGAACCATGAAGGCGCTGGCCACTGGAGCCGCCTGAACCGAGAGGGCCGCGCCGCCACTGTGCCTGAAGCGCAAAAAGCCAGATAGCTTTGCGGCAGACGACACTACTACCCCACCTGTCTCTACTCCTATGCCTGGGAGCAGTTCCCATTCAACCATGCTTAACTCCTGCAGGTTGAACTGCTTGGCAACGTTCCCAAGACTTCCAGTTTGGCCAAATAAGTCCACCGTGGCTTCTGCCGCATCGCGTTCCGGGTTCAGCAGCACCAAATCAGTTCGCCAGCCGCCGCCCCTAGCCGAGTGAGCAAAGTGCAGGAAATAGGTGGGGAAGATCCAGTCCCAAAAGTAGGACGTTCTCATGTAGTTGCCCAAGTAGCCAACGCTGCCGTCTGGGTTGTTAGTCGCCTGCGACAACACTCCCACTTGTGCCCATCCGTCAGGCGTGTCGACTAACAACGGCCCGCCGCTGTCGCCGTACCATGGGGTTTTGTCGGTTTCACCGGCGCACAGCGTCTGTTCGGTAATTGCTGGCGGCTGTGGATTCTCCCCGCTGTCACGCAAATCCCTTAAGACCTGCCTACAGCTGGGCTTCCCCCGATTTAGTGGACACTCCAAAGTTCAAGCCTCCCTCCGCTGAGTCATCTCAAACTCGTGAGGGCTGAGGTAGCCCAGCGTCGAGTGGCGACGCTGACGATTGTAAAAGACCTCGATGTAATCGAACAGCTCCCTCTCGGCCTGGAGGCGACTGTCAGGCGCTTCTTCAGGCAACTGTTGTTGAGTTCTGACGGCAGTCCACGGTGGCGTAGAATCGGATCGCTATCAAAACAAACAAAAGGAATGCCGCCCGGCTTGTGAAGACCTCTCGGAATGAGAGCCTGTTTTTGGCCAGGCCGCCCTGCATGGCAGGAGTCCTCATCGTTCTACCGAATCCCAGAGCCGAATGCGGACGTACGAAGTTGTAATAGGCCATCAGCAGCGCCACGTGACCTTCCAACAACTCCGTACGTCGGGCGTGGCAAGGTGTGCGACGGCCAAGATAGGAGCAGCTCTGCCGGATGGTTAAATTGTGGCGCTCCACGAAACTGGTGTTCAGTGTGCTGGAATCCTCGGAATGAAACAGTGCTTCTTCCAGTTCGCCTTGTGTTCCGAGAAGCAGTCTACGATCGACACGAACCACCCGATTCTCCCGACGCTTCTTGATGACTTGGCCGTAGATGCAGACTCCCAAGAGCAGCCTTTTCGCAGCCCACTCGTACATCTCGAACCCGTCGGTGGCGAACAGGAAGCGGTGTTTAAGGAGGCCTCGCTGCAGTGTGTTCAGAATTGCGTTCTTGATTTTCTGGAGACTGCGGCGGCCAACGTTTGTCGAGACCCAAAGTCTGGACCACACTTCCAGGGTGGTCAGCACCCAGATCACCCGTTTCTTCGCTCCAACAAAGGTCCTGATCTCGTCGGCCTGAAGTTCATGGATGACGCAACCCCGGAGCATCCGATCATTGAACCGGACAGCGTATGTGGCCGCCGATTCAAGCCAGCGTGCGATGGTGCCCCACGCCATCCGCTTGATTCGAGCCATGGCTGAGATCGCAATTCCGTGGACACACATGCGGACGACTTCATCGAACAAAGACCTGGGCTTGTGCAGCCGATAATAAGGCGTGCCACGGGTCGAGGAGAAGGTTCGACCGCATTCTTTGCAGCGATAGCGCCGGCGTCTGCCCTGCCTGGTGATGTAGAAGGAGTGTCGGATGATGTTGCCCTTGCCGAGCCGTCCTTTCAGGCAGCAGTTAGGGTTGGGACAAGTGCGATTGGACTCCTTGCTCCGCTTCATACATGTCTTGATGACAGACAACCGCCAGGAAGTCCAGGTAGGATCATGAGTTGAGGAGACACTGGGAGACGATCAACAACAGTTCCCTGATGAAGCACCAGTCGGATACGAGGTGCGTGTCAACGGCCAGAAGATTGCGGAGCGTCACATCTCGGGCGCCGAATTGCTCTCCGCTCCCAGTCGCTTTGCGATCGACCCGGAGATGATTCGGGACGGAACCAATCAGATTGAGATTCGGCGGACCGACGGAGAGGCTCCTCTCTACTACATGATCGAAGCCAGATTCTTCAGCCTGGAAGAGCCCATTCGGGCCGAGGGCTATGAGATCTTCAGCCAGCGGGAGTACTACCGGCTGGTGCCCCGGCCGACACTCCTGAACGGGCATGTTCTGGAACGAATCCGGGTAAAGGATGGAGACACTTTGACTAGCGGTGAGCGCCTCGAGATCGTACTCAGGATCGAGGCCAAGAACAACTATGAGTACCTGGTGTTCGAAGACCTGAAGCCGGCCGGCCTGGAAGCTGTTGCCCTGCGCAGCGGAGGTCCAGTCTACGCCCGCCAGTTGAAGTCGAGCGCCGTCTCCGGTGCAGCGTCTCCCGGGGAACAGAGCCTTTCCGGAACCGATCAGAGTCGCCTGACGGGAAGGACCCGGTGGGTGCACCGGGAGCTCCAAGACCGGAAGGTTGCGTTCTTCATCGACAAGCTTCCCGAGGGCTTCTGGGAACTCCGCTATGAACTGCGGGCGGAAACCCCCGGTGAGTTTCACGCCTTGCCGCTGCTGGGCTACGCCATGTACGTCCCCGAGATTCGGACGAACAGCGATGAAATGAGAATCTCGGTGGTGGACGGGGATTAGGAGGTTCCACGTTTCACGTTTCACGCTCCACGTCTTGGAATCTTGAAAGTGGGAGGGGCCTCAGGGCCGCGACCGCCGGGCATGGTGTTCAAGCACTTCGGTTGCCGCCCCAAGGCGCCTCCCACTTTTTCCCGATGTTCAACCACCTCGGTCCCCCCAAAGAAAGTTGAAGGTTCGAGGTGGAAAGTGCAAAGTTGAAAGGGAGGCTTAAACTTGCCATGCACGACCACATTCGCAGCGGCTACCGGTTCTGTTTCCTGATCGTGAGCTGCGTCCTGCTGACTCTGCCGGGCAGCGTGCCGGGACAGGCTCGGGACGTGGATGCCAGAGACCTCATCGATCGCGTTGACCGTCTGCTCCGCGGTGAATCTTCTCATGGCACGGTCGAGATGAAGGTGACCACCAGACGGTGGAAGCGCACCCTGGTCCTGGACATCTGGTCGGAAGGCACCGACAAGGCTCTGATACGGATTCTGGAACCCCGCAAGGAAAAGGGCACTGCAACCCTGAGAGTGGGCTCACAAATCTGGAACTACCTGCCCAAGATCGACCGTACCATCCGGGTTCCAAGCTCCATGATGATGGGTGCCTGGATGGGATCCCACTTTACGAATGACGACCTGGTCAAGGAAAGCCGTCTGATCCGTGACTATGAAATCGAGCTGGAGTTCTCGGGCGATCGGGACGGCGTAAAGGTCTATGAAATCGATCTTCGCCCCCATGAGGACGCTCCAGTGGTCTGGGGACGAATCCTCTATCAGATCCGTCAGGATGATCTGATGCCGGTCTGGTCTCGATTCTATGACGAACACGGCGAGCTGAAACGAACCATGTGGTTCCGTGATTATCAGATCATGGGCGACCGGAAAGTACCCGCTCGCATGACACTGGTTCCGGCCGATCACCCGGACGAGCTGACGGAACTGGTCTATCACCAGCTGGTTTTCGACATTGCCATCCCCAGGCGGACCTTTTCGCTGGCGGCGCTAAGAGAATAGCCCATGCTGAGTTGGAGACTGGGATGGCGCAATTTGTGGCGGCGGCCCCGTCGCAGCCTGATCAACATCGCCGGGGTGGCTACTGCCCTGCTCTTCCTCGTGCTGCTACTGGCGATGACGGAGGGATTGAGGGAGCAACTCCTCGAAAACGGAACCGGTCTTCTCATGGGCCACGTTCAGATTCACCACGTGGACTACCTTCCCGACCGCAGCCTCTACGACACGATTGGAGGGCAAGAGGCTCTTGACCTGGACCAATTTCGAACGATCACGAGGGGGCATGGCTTCCAGGTCGTGACTCCCAGAGTGTACGGATTTGCCCTCCTGTCGACCGGGGACCGATCGGTGGGGGGCGAGCTTCTGGGAATTGATCCAGTCGAGGAGGTCCGCCTCAGCACCCTTCTGAAGGGACTGGTGGAGGGGCGGCTTCTGGACCCCTCTGCAGCGAGAGAACTCCTCCTCACTTCCGGGCTGGCAAGAGAACTCAGGGCTTCCGTGGGGAGTGAAATTGCTGCCGTGACTCAGGCGGCGGATGGCAGCATGGGAAACGAACTCTACCGGGTTGTGGGAATCATCCGCACCGGGCTGGCGCTTCTGGACCGATCCCTGGCCGTCCTGCATGTTTCTGATCTCCAGGAATTGCTCGCCCTGAGCAGCACCGAGTTTCATGAACTGGCTCTCAAATCAGATGATCCGCTGGCTGCACCTGCACTGGCGGTTCGCCTCAACCGCGACGAGTCGCTTCCAGCGGATTCAGAGGCCCGGGACTGGGGCCAACTGGCACCGCAACTGCGAGACTATCTGGCTCTCTTTGACAGCTTCTACGGTTTCATTGTTGGATTCATCGCCCTCTTCGCGGCGCTTGGAGTCCTCAACACCATGATGATGGCAGTCTTCGAGCGGACCCGGGAGGTGGGAGTCGTCAGTGCCCTGGGGATGCCGCCTTCACGAGTCATCACTACGCTCTTGATCGAGGCTCTGTTCATGACCTTGATGGGTCTGGTCCTGGGGCTTGTCCTCTCCCTGGCCCTGATGAAACCGCTCACCAGCCACGGGGTGGATCTCTCTCGCTGGACCGGAGAACTGTCCATGTTGAACACGCGGATGGACCCGGTTTTACATTTCAAATGGGTCTGGCATGATGTCGTGTGTCCGGCCGCCTCTCTGCTGGCAGCCAACCTGCTGGCCACCCTTATCCCTGCTTTTAACGCCACCAGGATGGACCCGGTGGAGGCGCTGGCGGCTCCGGTGGAAACATGAAACTCCTGCTCATCATGGCCTGGCGAAATCTGTGGAGACACGGGCGGCGGACTGCCTTGACCGCAGTGACCGTTGCTCTCGGTCTGGCCATAATGATCATCTTTGTGGGCCTGGGAGATGGAAGCCATGCCCAGATGATCGACGGGGCCGTGAGACTTGGCTCCGGACATGTCGTCTTCCAGGCTCCCGACTATCAGGAACTGGGAGGACTGGAGCGGACGATTCTGCAGTCCCAGGCCGATCTGGTCGTGAGCTGGCTTGGGGAGAAAGAAGAGGACTATCGAATCGAGGGAGTGGTGCAGCGTCTTTTCGCCTCGTCTTTGGCCTCCTCGGCCAGTGGGTCCAGCGGCGTTCTCGTGATCGGGATGCAGCCGGAACTGGAACGGGAGGTGTCCAACTTTTCTCGAAAACTGACGGCTGGCGAATTCCCTGCAGAGGGACAGGGCAATCGGATCCTGATCGGAGACGGAGTGGCCCGAAAGCTGGAAGTGCAGATCGGCGACAAGGTTGTGCTCATGGCCCAGGCCGCCCACTCCCCGGACATAGAATCTACCCTGATGAGAGTGGGGGGAATCCTCAAGACCGGCCAGGAAAACGTGGACCAGACAATGGTGCTGGCGCCGCTGGACACCATTCAGGATTTCTTCAGACTCAACGGCCAACTGCACCAACTGGCCGTCCTGCTGACGGACGAGAGCGACAGCCTCCGTCTGGCCAGGGAAGCCCAGGCGGCCTTTCCCGACCTGGAGGTTCTGAGCTGGCAGGGCGCCCTGCCTGAACTGCACGATTTCATCCAGGTGGACGACGGGGGCAACTACGTCTTTCACGTCTTTCTGTTCCTGCTCATTGCCTTTCTGGTGCTCAACACGCTGTTCATGTCGGTCCTGGAGAGACGCAAGGAGTTCACCTTTCTGGATGCCATTGGTCTCAGCCCCCAGCAGCGGTTCGGGCTGGTCATGCTGGAAGCGTTCTTCATCGCCTGCCTGTCCTGCCTGCTAGGTTTTTTGATCGGTTATTCCGGCCATCTCTATCTCTCGATCTATGGCCTCCCTCTTGACCTGTTCAGTCTGGAGGAAGGGAATATCGCGGGTGTCGTCATGGAGCCGATCATGTACTCCAAACTGTCCTGGGGGCGAATCCTGCAATCACTGGCAGTGGTTTTCACTATGACCTTTCTCCTGGCGCTCTTGCCCGCCCGGCGCGCCGCTGCGCCTGGCAACATACAACTCCTGGCGAGCGGACGATGACACAAGAAGTAGTTCTTCACCTTGAAAACGCAAGTCGAATCTATGAACAGGGCGACCAGACCGTCCGGGCTTTGAACCAGGTGACCCTGACTCTCAGGCGAGGTGAGTTCGTGGCCGTGGCCGGCCCTTCCGGCTCGGGCAAGACCACTCTGCTGAACCTGGCTGCCGGGCTGGACACACCGAGTTCGGGAAGAGTGCTACTCAAAGGAAATGATCTTTCCCGGATGACACGGCGACAGAAGGCCAGGCTGCGCCTGGAGGAGGTAGGATTCATCTTCCAGGCCTACAATCTGATCCCGGTGCTCAGCGCCCGGGAGAACGCCGAATTTGTGCTCTTGCTGCGGGGAACACCCAGAGAGGAGCGCGAACGTCGAGTCGCCGAGATCCTGGAACAGGTTGGGCTGTGGGATCTGGAGAAGCGCAGACCGGCCGAGTTGTCGGGCGGACAGCAGCAGAGAGTTGCCGTGGCCCGGGCAATCGTCGCCGAGCCGTCTCTGGTCCTGGCGGACGAACCCACGGCCAATCTCGACAGCACGACCGCATTTGCTCTTCTCGACCTCATGGAGCAGTTGAATCGCGAAAACGGAACCACCTTCCTCTTCTCCACCCACGACCTGCGTGTCATGAAACGAGCCCATCGACTGATCAAGCTTCTGGACGGTGAAGTTGAGAGCGACGAGCGGTTCGACCGGCCATGAATCGGAAGCATCTCAGTCTCGTGCATGCCTTGCTCCTTCCGGGCATCCTCTTGATCAGCACCCTCGAGGTGAGGAGCCAAAGTCTGGATCTGGGTGGATCTGCTCGCGGCTACTTCTTCTTCCGTCTGGAAAATCTCCCGGAGTTTATTGACCTGCGTCGAGACACCGAGTTCACCTCTTTTCGCTTTACTCTCGACTCCGAATTCAACCCCTCGATTCGGCTCCAAACTCATGCTGTCCTGGACTTCCTGTCGCCACCTCAGTCCGGCTCCGCTCGGATCGCCCAGAGCCGCCCCAGTACTTATCTTCCGCTGGACGGGATTCTCAGCGAGGGTGATTCTCACCTCCTCACGGGCCGCTTCGACCGACTCAATCTGCAATTCAAGATCAACGATGTCCGCGTGATTCTGGGCCGCCAGGCCATCAGCTGGGGGGTAGCTCATTTCTGGCCCACAGTCGACCTTTTCTCATCCTTCGCCCCGGAGAGGATTGACCGTGACTACAAGGACGGAGTCGATGCCGCCCGGGCCATTGTTCCCCTAGGCAATTACTCCGAACTGCAGGTCATCGGGGCCGTTCTGGGACCCTCCTTCAGGGAAGACGGATCTGCGGCCGCCCAGCTTCGCTTTCACATGGGTACCTGGGATCTGGGCATGGTCGGCGGGAGGTTTCACGGCGATACGGTGGCGGGTGTCTTCATCACCACCGACGTGCAGGGAACCGCCTATCGCGGAGAGGTCACCTGGACGCGATCAGGTGCTGCCGAGGACCAGCTTCTGGATCGCGAACGCTTCTGGCGAGTCTCACTCGGTCTGGATCGCCAACTGACTCCCACCACGGGGATTTCCGGAGAATTTCATTTCAACGGCTTCGGAGTCGGGGACCCCTCCCAATATGTATGCCTGGCGATGACAGACCGGGTAAGCCGGGGCGATGTGCGCTCGCTGGGCCGCTACTACACAGGCGGCGGATTCAACTGGCAGATGCACCCCCTGGTGACTCTAAACCAGGCACTTCTGTTCAACTGGAATGATCAGTCGCTGTTGTGGCTTCCCTCTCTCAACTGGTCGACGTCTGACAACTCTTCGCTTCTGGTGGGAGCGCAGTGGGGCATCGGGCCTGGCTTCAAGGACGAAATGAGCATTGAAAGTGAGTATGGTCCCGTTCCCGCCACCCTGTATATAGGCGCCAAGTGGTACTTCTAGCATTTAGGGTGGGAGGGGCCTCAGGTGTCAAGTGCCAATACATGGTTTACACTTTTGATGGTTGGTAAATAGTCGTCGGGCCTGTGCAAGCAGTGGGAAACCCGCAGGGTTTTCCAAGCACTGTGGCAACACTGCGGTTGAGATTCCCAGTTTCGTTAGCTTGTCTGGTTTCCACAGGGCGGCGGTTTGCACAGGCCTATTCACCTCCTCACTAAGTCTGCAGCTGTCTGGTGTTCTGATGAGGAGAACGGATCCAACTGAGGACTCGCTGATTGGCTAAATCCACTTCACACAAATACTTGTGTCGGTAACGTACCAACAGCCGAGCGTCCACCTCCAACACGCCAACTTGTCGACCTCCCAAGGCCGTACTTACGAAATAACGACCGCCATTCCAGAGCAAATCTCCAGAGCGACAGATCTTTTTCTGTTGCCAGCCTGACGGATACTTCCATGACACTGGCTCGGCTTCAAGAGCTCGAGGACTGGCTCGATAGCACTGTGCCGGCACCTGCATCTGCAGTCGTAAGGTAAAAATATTCGGTCGGGCAGCGGATCCTTAGGATAGAAGGGCTCATGGGCGTGCGAGCATCGGAATCTCAGGCGATTTCCGTTGAGAAACCAGCTTTTGGAAACGGGCTCCCGGTGTGAGGTCGTCGCTCCGGCACAGCGGTGCTGACTCGACCTTCTCCCCAGTCTTATGGAGTGTATCCGAATTCAAGCAGCGTCTCGATAGTAGTATCGAAGCAAGCCACCGAGCCTGGGAGGGCAACTTAATTCGCAGTCCTTGCGACCAACTTCATCTCCCGCATCAATGATTCGGTTCGCGAGTCCCTGATGATTCCGTTCGTGGTGAAAGTGCTCTCCGAACTCTCTCCAGGCCCGACGCAATGACGCTTCACCAAAGAAGATCATACGGTTGAGACATTCAGATTTCAGGGAGCGCATGAAGCGTTCCAGATGAGCATTGAGATTAGGACTCTTGGGAGGTAAGACTACCGCCTCGATGCCGCTGGACTTCAAGATCTGACGCAACGGCAAGTGCTTCGTGTCACGGTCAAGGATGACGTGGGTCGAGCTGCGGAAAAAGCCGTCGACACAGTCGGTCAGGTTCCTTCCGACTTGCTGCATCCATTCGGAGTTGGGGTGAGGCGTCGCACCCGCGATTTCAATGCGACGCGTCTTTAGATGCAGCACCACAAGGACGTAGAACGTGACCAGTCCTGACCGAGTCCAGACCTCAACGGTCGTCAAGTCGGCGGCTGCGATCGAATCCCAGTGAGCAGCAAGGAAGGTACGCCAGGCCGTGCGGCTCTCGCGCTCTGGATCTGACTCGATGCCGTGGGCTTTGAGAATGTTGCCAACCGTGGTGTCAGAGATGTGGAAGCCCAGGTTGGCTAAAGCACCCTGGATACGGTCATAGCCCCAGCTAGGATTCTCCTGAGCCATGCGCAGAGCCAAGTCAAACAATCTGTTGTCGAATGCCTGGTCGGCCAACGGATTGCCTCTTGTCTGCGTGATCCCACTTGCGAGCGATAAGCTCTCGATGCCAGCGCAGAAGCGTGTCGGGCCTGACGATCTTGGCCAGTTTGCCGAGGCTTTTTCGGCCCAGCACCTTGCCCTTGACGGCCAAGCGTCGACGCTGGTCGTCGTTGAGCAGAATGCGGCCCTTGCCGAGCTTTTCTCTGAGTACCTGATTCTCAGTCAAAAGATACTCGATCGCGTCCTGCTGGTCTCTGTTGATCCAACCGGCCAAGATCAGGAGCAGCAGCTGCCAGGGCCTGGCACGAAGTTCATGGTTGATTAGATGCTCACGCCAAGTGCTCAGACGCAAAGGGGGAAAACATTGGGGCTCAACCAAGGCTGACTTCTGTTTGCCGTGACGGTTACAACTTGTTGCACAATAAAGACTTGTTGGTCGGCTGAATATTTTGACCTTACGAGACTATCCTGTTGCAGCCAGAAGTCCAAATCAAAAATTCCAGATGAATGAACAAAACTCATGATTCTGATCAAGATCATCGATCTCTACTCATTGATCGTTTTCGTCGCGGTCATACTTTCGTGGTTCCAACTCCCCTATGACAATCCGGCTGTCCGGTTTGTCAACAGCCTTACCGAACCGCTGTTGCAGCCGATCCGGCGCGTTCTCCCGACCATGGGCAGGATGGATTTTTCACCGATAGTTCTTCTGGTTGGACTGCAAATGTTGAAAGGCTTTCTTTAAACCTTCCTGTAGCGTTTCACGTCCGTATCGGAACTTCCCTTCGCCAGCCCCACGACCAACTGGTCCCTGCTTGAAGGACCGGTGCGCATAGGTGGCGAGTCGGCACGGCGAAGGCCGCGTCGTGTCTTTACTGGAAGGCGGCTACAATCTGGACAACCTGGGCCGGACGGTGCGCGACCAACATCGCCGCCCTGGCCGGGTGGGTGTAGGTGCGCTCTGTGAGCGCACCTACACCCATTTACTACTATCCAATCATCACCGTTCTCGGGAACTGGGCGTAGTTCTCCAGGCCGGTCATCTTCTCGTCCAGGCTTTCCCGCTGGACGTTCCCGTTTTCGTCCGTCACCCGCGAAACCAGCGTGTGTTCACCGGGTGTCGCGCCGTTCCACATGTAAGAGAACAGCTTCCAGGAGTACTTGGTGTTGGACGAATCCATGGCGGCCGGCCGCCAGGCCCCATCGTCGATTTTGACCTCGACCGACCGCAAGGGTGTCCCGTCGTTCAGGACGAAGCCGAGAACCTTGTGCCGGTTTCCTTCCTGCGTAACGCGGGCGATGACCGACTTCAACTGCAGCTTGCTGATGGCGGTTTCCTTGTACTTCACTTCTCCGTCGATCATTTCCGCTCTCAGAGTGCGGTACCAGCGCGCCTGGTACTTGCCCAGGTAGCGCTTTTCCTGGACATGGATGTGGGCCAGCCACTTGACGTTGGCGACGCCGTACCACCCCGGCATAATCACACGCAAAGGGAATCCCTGGTGACGCGTCAGCGGTTCGCCATTGAGCGCGTAGGCCAGGAGGGGCTCCCCGGTCATCGCGGTTTCAATCGATATGCTGCGTCCGAATTCCTGCTCGACGTTGTAAGTCCGACCGCGGAACTCAACCTCCTCTTCGCCCTTATCGGCGCCGAAGAAAACCACCTCCCGGCCCGCGGGCTTTACGCCGACTTCGTTGAGCAGAGTCCGCACCGGAACACCCGTCCAACGCCCGTTCCCGACCAGGCCGTGGATCCGGCGCGGGCTGTTGCCGGAGCACTCGAACCCGACCGCCAGGTCCTCGCCGGCCATCCGAAGCAGGTCGGAGATGGAGAATTCCATCGGGCCTGCGACCAAGCCGGTCACCTTCAACCGAAAGCTGGCGCCGTCGATTTCCGGTTGGCCATAGTGCTGCACGGCGAAGAATTGATCCCGGGGCGTAAACGGACCGTCGATCTTGCGGATGTCCAGGAAACGGACCTGCTCGCTCGGATTCGTGTTGAAGTTCTCTGGAATGTCGGTGAATGACACGAGCATCTCGCCCTGCGCGAGCGCGGGCAGAGCCCATTCCGGAACGCCCATTGCTGCGAGTCCTGTCGCCGCCAGACTTCCCCTGAGGATTTCTCGGCGCGTGATCTGCTTCGCCATTGGCAGCCCCCTTTTTGAAACCCGACTTTTACCACGAGTTCTACCAATCAGGCTACTCTTTTAAGTTCAGGTATCGCCGAAACTTTTCTCGACCACCGGCCGTTTTTACATAGTGCGGATCAGATAAGCCGGTCCGCAAGGAGGACGAGAACCTAGCAACGATGCACGAGGTGCACTTCAAATGGTCCCGAGTCTAACATAGAGGGTGGACTCGTTCGTGGGGGCAGGTCAAGTGCTCAGACGCAAAGGGGGAAAACATTGGGGCCCAACCAAGGCTGACTTCTGTTTGCCGTGACGGTTACAACTCGTTGCACAATAGAGACTTATGGGTCGGCTGAATATTTTGACCTTACGCGATCAACAACAGTTCCCTGATGAAGCACCGGATGCGCTCTGGCCTTCCTCTAGCGTAGCCTGAGTGGCACCCAATTTGGCGGCAATTTCCCAGACGATTTCGAGGGCCTTCCGGGTGACTTCTACCGCCTCTAAATCAGTCAATTGCAGTTCCGCAGTGTATTCCCCGCTCGACCGAAATCGTCCCAGGTCGAGAAAGCGCTGCCTCACTTCCTGGCGCATCTGTTTGTCATCAACTCCCTGAAGGTAGCACTGAACCATTGCAGGCTCCCGGTCAACCCACGCGGTCAGAAGCGTTGCATATCCACGCCCAAGCGGTATCCCAAGCCCGAACGACTGCGTTGCCCACTTCACGGAAAGACCACGTTTGCCAGCCTCGCGGAGCGCATCGGTAAAGCACTCCAGGGCGAGTCCAGGACATACCTTCGGAAACGTGACTTCGTTCAGCCTCGGCCTCAATGCGGAGGGCTTGCGCTTTGCGATCCGCGTCGCTTCGGTCTGGCCGATGATCCGGGGAACCAGCGCCCGTACACCTTCGCCAGCGTACTGGCGAAGTTCGACGCCCAAAACTTCAACTGTCTCCATCTTCTCGTTCATGAACTCGATTATGGCCCGCAGTTCCTTGGGCAGTTCATCCGCAACGAACAACAGGCGGACTCGCCCCTCGCGGATGTTCTCATCGACGGTTTGCCAGAAAGCTTCAATCCGGTCCGTCTCCAGGGCAGCGGGATTCAGATCCAGTAACTCGGTCAGCCGGCTGTTGGCGCTGTCACCCGACCGTTCTTCGGCGAGCGCCCTGAGCTTGCCAGCGGGCCAATACCGGCGAGCGTTCGCAGCGTATTCGAGCATCTGCCCGACGACTGCCCGGCGGATGCGGGTATCGGTCGCTCGTTTCACCTCTACAAAAGTCGGTGTTCCTTTCTGATCCAGGAACATATGGTCGATCCACCAGCGGTCGCCCCCGGATTCGGCATCGGGTATGCCAGCCTCTGGAGCGACGAGCATCCACCGAAGGTCTCCATCTTCGGAGGTGTCTCCGACAAGCAGGAGTTCGGGATGTTCGGCCACAAGCGTCTGTAGGTCCTGTTCCAGTGCGTAAGGCGTATTCGGCGCTTTGATGAGCTTGTTGCTCTCGCCTGAAGTCAAGAATATGAAATCCTCTGTATTGCTCATTTAGCGATAAGTTCTCACGGTAGCATGAGTGGAATTTGGACAAAAACGGGGCGTTGGTGCATGAATCGGAACTGGCCCGCAACGAACCCGATTCACAGGTCCATCACCTACCAAGAGGGTACGACGATGGCCTACCGAGCTCGGCCATCCGGTTGAGGATGTGACACCCGATCGCGGCTTCTCTGCGTTGCGCCTTGCTGTGCCTCGCCTTCAGGTCGCCTCCGAACACGGACTTGTATCGGGAGAAGCTGTTCTCAACGCGCGCCTGCTGTCGGTAGCCCGACTCCTTGTGCCACTCCCGTCGCCCGACCTTGCGAATCCTCTGAAGAGACGCTTCACGCTGCGCCCAGGGGCCGTCGGTGGGCCCCGCCGACAGCGCAGAGCGACGAGGGGGGATCACAATCACGACGTTCTCTGTACCGGCCGCGCTGGCCCGATCGTAGACCGATCTGTGGTCGTAGGCCCCGTCGGCCGTGAAACGCCGGATGGGAACTTCGAGCGGGGCGAGAAGATCAGGGAGTGTGGAGGCGTCGTCCCGGCTGCTCGCTGTGAGTTCGGCCGCCACAATGAACCCCTCCGCATCCACTCCGATGTGCAGTTTCCGCCAATCCCGGCGTTTCTTCGATGTCTTGTGCTTGTGCGCGTTCCATTCGCCGCGACCCAGAATCTTGAGCCCTGTGGAATCAACGATCAGGTCGATCGGGCCGTCGTGGGCTCGGGTCAGGGGCACCACCACAACAATTTGGTTCCGGCGCGAGAGGGTGGTGTGGTCCGGGGCCTTGAGGTCGCGGCTCATCAAGCTGAGCAGCGAGTCCAGGAACCCCTCCGTCTGGCGAAGCGGTAGGCCGAAGACGACCCGCAGCGTCAACCCGGTCCGGATCGCGAGGTTCGAGTATCGACGCTGCCCTCCGCGGAGACCGTTCTTCGGTGGTATCCACGCGGCAATCGCATCCTCGCTCAGCCAGATCGTGACGTCTCCGCGGCTCCTGAGGCCACGCTCGTACTCCCTCCAGTTCCGGATTCTGTACTTCGTCTTGTACTGGCGGTTGATTCGGCTCGACTTCCCTGCGGCCATGACGTTGCCCCCTTGATCTCCATGATAGACCGGAACCCTCCGCCGATGCTAGCGTGCCCGCTTACGCCGATTCATGCACCAATGCCCTTGTTTCCGTATGCAGAGATTGCGTGTCCGTTTCGGACGAGCCGTGCCCCAACGTCTTTGCCGTTGCACGTTACGCTTCCCAATACGCGCCCGTACTTGTCGTATCCCATGACCGTGACTCGAACGTGTTTGCCGACGATCTCTCGGATCAATGCACTCTTGACGCGCTTTCCGTGATTGAACCAGTAGCCGTGTTGGTGTTTCGCGAACTGATCCCACTCGGGCGCGTCGAGTCCAGCAAAACGTATGTTGTACCCGGATACCCTTATCCCGTCGCCATCGGTCACATATGCCTTGCCGGTGATCGTTCCCCCGGGCCGTTTCTTGAACAGACCCTTGAAGAGAAGGTAGATTGCCGCGATGGCTGGGAGGGCGAGGTAGATTACCGCGATGGCTGGGAGGGCGAGGTAGATTACCGCGATGGCCAAGCCTTCCATGCTATATACACGTTTCTGCTTGCTACCCCTTATGGAGAAATCTCAAGAAATCATCAATTGGGTTCTCATCGCTGAGGCCATGATTGGCCAAGGCATAGAAGAAACGTGCAACAAAACACATCGTTCGAAGAGCACGCGTCTATAGCGTTAGTCGATTTCGCCAAACCACATCGGGTCACTATCCCCCATGCGGCCCAGTTCAGTGTCGAAATTAATTGCTCCCGAATAGGGGAGTATAACCTCGCTCGGAATAGCATACGTCACAGGGTGCAACGCTCCGTTCAAGTCTTGGATGCTAGAGGTAATCATTCCGTACACCTCGCCTGTTTCAGGACAAAACACCGCTCCTCCGCTCATGCCGCCAGCAGCCGGAGTGCTCAACTGAAGCAACCTCGTTTCCCCTTCGTTCTGAGCAGGTACAATTGCGCTGACAATGCCGTCGAAGAATGATGGCTGTACAACACCGCGGTTCGTCTGAGTGATTTTGAATAGGTCTGAACCGTAGGGATATCCTCCAATTAGCACTCGATCTCCGACACCCAGTTTAGTGGAGTCTCCCCACGCAATAGATGGCGTATCAATGATATGTCCGTGACGATCTCGAGGAACAAACGGAATCACAGCTAGATCAACTCCCGCGTCCCCCTTTCTTTGGCCTGGTCGGACATACTTTAGCGCAGAGCCGAAAGCACATGCGGTATGGGAGATCGTGTTCTCCACCAGTGTACGCGATACGAGCGCATAACCTCTCGAATTCTGTTGGATAATGTCGTCAACTACATGAAGGCAAGTTACTAGTTTCCCGGTTCCAGTTCGAATTGCGGTGCCAACGATATTCATAATGTATTTTTCAAAGTTCTCGTCTCTACTGCTTATTTCCGTTGATGATCCCTCATATTTCCAAACAGAAAGATTGGGATCATAAACCCCGATTGGCAACAGACTCCGCCCAACTTGAGACACTATGCTTGGTCGGCCCATTGAAGCCCATGGAATGATCTTTGCAAATGCGTCATACTGGCGACGTCGGTTGCCCCTCATTATTGCCACCTCTACAAGCTACCGTTTGGTTGTCACGATCACCATCGCCCCAATTCGCCGCGCTGTATCTGACGAAGTGCTAGATTTCCTCGTGACGCAGCGTGCGGTTCACGATATCGCATTCGCGGTAAGATAGCCACTTCTTGAGAACTTGGTAGCCGCCGAGCTTGTAGTTCCAGGGGCTTCCCAGGGTTTTCCAAACACCTGAGAGGCTTTTGAAAGTTTCGGCGGGAGCACTCCTCGATCCAGCTCATGGCCGCTTGCTTCATCCTGAGGATCCGCCATGTTAGCCGTTCAGTCGGACTAGATCAAAAAATAAAGGGTACATACAGTCATGAAATAATATACGGCGTTTGTCGAACAAGATCCTGAGACCGGTTTCTATGTGGGTTACGTTCCCGGATTCCCTGGAGCTCACTCCCAAGCCGCTACGCTTGATGAACTCAATAAGAACCTTCGCGAAGTGATGAAAATGCTTTTGGAAGATGGCGAGCCGACACTTGAAGGAGAGTTTGTCGGAACTCAACGAGTCTCTCTCCCCTGACTATGACCAAGGTGCCGGTGCTCAAGCCGCACGAGGTGGCTGCGATTTTGAAGCATCTCGGTTTTACCGAGGTCCGCCAGCGCAGTTCTCATTAATCAGTTTCGTCATCCTGGTGGAAGAGGCACAACCGTCCCCTTCCACTCGGGTCGAGACATCTCGCCACTCCTGTTGCGTCGAATCGCAAAGGACACCGGTCTTACCATCGATAAGTTTCTCGAATATCGATAAGGACTTTCGGGCCTCAACTGAGATTTTCAAATGCAACAGATTTGAGCGCCTCTTATATAGCACGGTAAAGGTTGTTATCGTTCTATTGTAAGTCCTCGCTTTCCACCTGATCTACCCCGCAAACGAGCCCACTCCCGGATATCCGGACGGCGGGGCTACTCCGGAACCCCTGTGACCCGGATCACAGGAACCACCGAGAGCGATTCTCCCCGCTTCCCAAATCGTATCCCAATCGGAGCGAACGAAGAGCCGTCCTCGGCCCTCAGGAACAGGAGGCCCCGGAAGTCCTCAAGAAACTCCGTATCTATCCCATCCATAGCGAACCATTCTAGGATGGTTCGAGCGGCCTGGTTGAAGTCCCCCACTCGTGCTGCGACGCCACCCTGCACTTTGCACATTTCGCTAACGGGGATGGCATCACCTCCGAGATGGTGCTCGTGAACCTGATCCCCGCTCGTCGGCCGTCCAACCTCTTTCCGATCTATCCCGCCCTTTATTTTTACGATTAAGAGGGTCGTCTCATTAACCCCGATTCGGTGGTGGATGTCATGGGAGATCTGGTGATCCAGGAGGACGGCGGCCTGAAGGTCATGAAGGAGATAGAGCCCCTGGGAGAACGCACGATTTCGACCCACGGCCGAGGGGAACTCGTGAGGGGATCGGTAAAAGTAGTCACTAACGTTCCCGTCGGCGGAGTCCTGCGCTTTGATCTGCCTGGCATCGGGGTGGCGGGGGTGGGAGCCAGCCAACCCGTGAGGGATGTCATCTTTCCGGCTCGCCGCCAAGCGGGAGGAATCAGCTCCGCCGCCGCTGTTCGCAACATCAAAGAGGAAGCAATGACGGTGACGTGTCGATTGATGAGCGGAGCGTTGTTGCATGGATCGGGGCGGAGATGGAATTCGCCCTTTCCCAAGCGGTAGCGTCAGGCGATACGTTCGAACACAGGCCGTCCGAGTGCGGTCATTGTGTTCAGGACTTTCTGGCCGACCTGGATCTCCGTGATCTGCCTGGAGAAGCTGCGGGATCTGAGTCTGGGGCCGATGACGCTCTTCCACCGGCCGATCTGCGTTTCTATCCGGCTGCGCTGGTTGTACCCTGTGGCCGCCTGCCAGGCCATGCGGCCGTTGCTGCGGATCTGGGCAATATGGCGATCCCGAACGGTTGGATCCCGCGCCGATTGCGGTCGGATCACTGCGTTCTTCGGCGGCGGTATAACCACATCCAGGGTCTCCCCATACCGTTCCCTCAGCAGATCCCGTGTGGACGCTCCATCATAGGCGCCGTCCGCCAGAAAGCCCGTGACCGGGGCATCGAGTTGATCCAGGAGCCCGGGTAAGGCGGTGCTGTCTCCAACCTCATCGTGAGTCAGATCGGCGCAAACAATCGCACCGCTATGGAGGTCCAGTCCGAGGTGGAGTTTGCGCCAGCGGCGACGTATTCCCCTGGTTTTATGCTTCTGCGCGAGCCATTCCCCTTCGCCGAAGATCTTGAGGCCGGTACTGTCCACCACCAGATGGACAGGCATAGACCCGGCTTGCCTCATCACCTGCGCGATGCTCAAGCCGTTTGCGCGACGCGACAGTGTGGAGAAGTCCGGCACCCGTATATCCAGCCCCATGAGCGTGCCAATGGAACCCATCAGCCCCTGCGTTTGTCGCAACCCAAGCCGATACGCCGTGCGCAGCGTCAGGCATGTCTCGATCGCCAGATCCGAGTATCTCCGCTGGCCACCCCGTGACGTGCGGCGCGGCGCGCGCCACACACTTTGAGCCTCATCACTGACCCAAATCGTCAGATCACCCCGCTGGCGCAGGCTCTCGTTATATTCCGCCCAGTTGATCACCCGATACTGCGCCTTATCAAACTTGTGCCGTCGGGCTGCGTTGAACTTATGTGGCATCTAGGTTATCCCCGGTGTTGAAAAACACGATGATAAGGTATCCTTCGGGATGGTCCATGCAACAAGGTCTTTGAATGCTATCGAATTCGCACTGACTCAGGCATGCCCCGGCTTGACATACGATTCAGTACCTCACATTTGATGATGGCCTCGACCCGTTGATTGTCGAATCTTCGGGCCGACAGCTTAGGCCCAAACAACGTCTTGAACCTCGACATCGCATTCTCTGCAAGGCTTTGCCTGGTGCAACCACTGGAGATGCGCCATTCATACAAGGCTGACTTCTGTTTGCCGTGACGGTTACAACTTGTTGCACAATAGAGACTTGTGGGTCGGCTTAATATTTTGACCTTACGACCTTTTCCCCCTGGGAGCTCCCCCTTCTGATTCCAAGGGAGATCCCTTTCCAAGCGAAGCTCTGAAACGATGCCTTCCGCGTCTCCCCTCTCCCCCTCTCACTCTTTGAACCTCCTGGTGGGCGGAGGGGGGACCCCCCCCCCCGTCGTCCCCTTCTGAATCAAGAAATCAAGAGCCGACTGTGCATCCAAATGTACTGGTGTACAGGCCTCCCGGAAGCATCCAAGTTTACGTAGCGAATCTTCTCGCAGAGCAAGCACTCCTCAAGGATAGTCACCTTGGGCTGAGGGTCGAGGGCCTCGACAGGAAACAGGGTCAGCTGTGTCTCCGTCCGTTGAGCGCGATGGCGGTATTGTTGTCGTAGTCGGCGTTGTTCTCTAGGAGGGATCGGGTAACCTGTCCCTGGGACTTCGAAGGCAACATGGGCGCAGGGTTTCATGGTTCTTTACGCTCCGGGTGCCGTGGAAAAGCGGGAGATTGTGTCCACCCTTGTTTTTACCTGAAACCAAACCCTAAATTCAATTTCCCCTCTTTCTATCTACTGCTATCTAGGAGAGAAAGTCAGGTTTTGCAAAACCGCTCCTTTGCGCAACCCCATCCCCGGATAGTCTCCCCGCTCCAATCGGGGACATCCCCTCCCGCGGGTCCGAGCAGATCTACTATCGGAATCAGGCGGCTCTTGCCATGGCGGCGGGAGCCCAACAAAACAGCCTGCGGTAAAAAACCGGGGGCGGTTCAGTCGCGGGACTTTGCACCTGAGAGGATAGACGCCACACCAGTCACTTATCTCGAAGGGTGGGCACTGAAAGAATCAGCACGGGGACTTCCAATGCAACCAGGGCTAGCAAAACATGAATCCCCTGGTGATCCACCATCCCTACTGAAACTCCCAGAGTGAACCACAGCAAGGCGATTAAACCGATCTTGGCGGCGACCGGCATCCCTCTCCTCTCTCTGTAGTTGCGGATATACTCACCGGTCCAACGGTTGGTGATAAGCCACTGATAAAAACGGGTGGAACTCCGCACATAGCAGGCTGCCGCCAAGAGCAGAAAAGGGGTAGTAGGAAGGACTGGAAGGAAGATCCCCAGGATTCCCAGACCCACTGAGACTGTTCCAACCAGCACCAGAATTCCCCGGATCATTGGGCTGCGGTGTTGTTTATGGAGTTCCACAGTTCCCTTCCTGTTCCCTAGAGGTTACCTGCCCTCCGCAGCCGTTTCACGGGGCCGGATCGTTGATCAGCACTCGCTCCGGCAACCCGGGCCATGTCCTGAATACCATCCTTGCTTCTGTTCCGCGTTGTTGCATAAACCCTGCCGCCGTGTCAGCTTGCCTCTGATCGCCACAGGTGCCGGCATGAAGAATGACGCCGAATGAATACACCTTCCGGCACCGAGTATGCAACTGGCCAGACTACAAGGGCGACCTGTGCTCCTTATTGGGATTATCTCCAATGTTTCATACATATATAATTTCATGTATGTATAATGCTATAAATCACTGTTCGGATCTTCACAGCCACAGGCGGATCCGCTCAGTGTCTCGGCCCGTAGCCCGTAAGGTAAAAATATTCGGTCGGGCGGCGGATCCTTAGGATAGAAGGGCTCATGGGCGTGCGAGCATCGGAATCTCAGGCGATTTCCGTTGAGAAACCAGCTTTTGGAAACGGGCTCCCGGTGTGAGGTCGTCGCTCCGGCACAGCGGTGCTGACTCGACCTTCTCCCCAGTCTTATGGAGTGTATCCGAATTCAAGCAGCGTCTCGATAGTAGTATCGAAGCAAGCCACCGAGCCTGGGACGGCAACTTAATTCGCCGTCCTTGCGACCAACTTCATCTCCTGCATCAATGATTCGGTTTGCGAGTCCCTGATGATTCCGTTCGTGGTGAAAGTGCTCTCCGAACTCTCTCAAGGCCCGACGCAATGACGCTTCACCAAAGAAGATCATACGGTTGAGACATTCAGATTTCAGGGAGCGCATGAAGCGTTCCAGATGAGCATTGAGATTAGGACTCTTGGGAGGTAAGACTACCGCCTCGATGTCGCTGGACTTCAAGATCTGACGCAACGGCAAGTGCTTCGTGTCACGGTCAAGGATGACGTGGGTCGAGCTGCGGAAAAAGCCGTCGACACAGTCGGTCAGGTTCCTTCCGACTTGCTGCATCCATTCGGAGTTGGGGTGAGGCGTCGCACCCGCGATTTCAATGCGCCGCGTCTTTAGATGCATCACCATAAGGACGTAGAACGTGACCAGTCCTGACCGAGTCCAGACCTCAACGGTCGTAAAGTCGGCGGCTGCGATCGAATCCCAGTGAGCAGCAAGGAAGGTACGCCAGGCCGTGCGGCTCACGCGCTCTGGAGCTGGCTCGATGCCGTGGGCTTTGAGAATGTTGCCAACCGTGGTGTCAGAGATGTGGAAGCCCAGGTTGGCTAAAGCACCCTGGATGCGGTCATAGCCCCAGCTAGGATTCTCCTGAGCCATGCGCAGAGCCAAGTCCACAATCTGTTGTCGAATGCGTGGTCGGCCAACGGATTGCCTCTTGTCTGAGTGATCCCACTTGCGAGCGATAAGCTCTCGATGCCAGCGCAGAAGCGTGTCGGGCCTGACGATCTTGGCCAGTTTGCCGAGTCTTTTTCGGCCCAGCACCTTGCCCTTGACGGCCAAGCGTCGACGCTGGTCGTCGTTGAGCAGAATGCGGCCCTTGCCGAGCTTTTCTCTGAGTACCTGATTCTCAGTCAAAAGATACTCGACCGCGTCCTGCTGGTCTCTGTTGATCCAACCGGCCAAGATCAGGAGCAGCAGCTGCCAGGGCCTGAGCACGAAGTTCATGGTTAATTAGATGCTCACGTCAAGTGCTCAGACGCAAAGGGGGAGAACATTGGGGCTCAACCAAGGCTGACTTCTGTTTGCCGTGACGGTTACAACTTGTTGCACAATAGAGACTTGTGGGTCGAATGAATATTTTGACCTTACGGGGTACGGCGTTGGCGGTTGTTGATCGTCCTCAAGAAGCAGACGTGGTACTGGTCTTCAGGTGGGATGGAGGATTCGGCACGATCGCCAAAGGTTACGCAATTATCGGGAACAGGCTGGTTTGGGAGTTTGAAGACCGCCGGCTGAACATATTACAACGGTTGCCTTCCACTAACTTTGCCCGTAATTTTCTCAAACTCATAAAATAGTCTGAAGTGCGTGAAAGCCGATCCCGTGGCCGGACGACGCGGGAATGCTTTGATGGCTGTCTTAGTGTGTTAGCAGATCGGGGCAACTGAGAAAATCTACTGCTGCAACTTTGGATGAACTTGGAGCCGTAGGCCTCCTGCAGGTTCACGGTGTGGCGCCAGACAGTAGCGCCAGAATCTCTTCCCCGTACCTTTCCCGCCGCCAGGGACCAAAGTCTGTGATGTCCGCCAGTTCGCCGTGGGTACGCGGAGGCCGACGAGCCAGATCCCAGAGCACCGTGCGCGAAAGGATGACATCCGACTCCACACCGCGCCCGCGCGCCCGCTTCTTGCGCCATGTGTGCAGGCAGTCGTACCGATCAACCACGTCGTCAGACTCGGGATCAACCTGAGGCGGCTGCTGGGGCGGGCCGTGGAGTCCCTCTTGGATGGCGTGCAACAAGCCGTGCCTGTGGCGGTGGATCTGCTTCGGGGTCATCCCGGAGATGCCCTGTAGGTCTTTGGCGTGGATCGGCGCACGGAGGACGAGCTCCATCAGAGTCGCCTCCCCCATGACTTTGAAGGGGGGTCGGTCCATGCGTGCGGCCTGGCCCTCGCGGTAGGCAAAAAGTGACTTGAGGACAGCGGCCTGTGCCGATGTGAGGGCGCGCGCTCCTTTGACGCGCCAGAATGCCGCCGGGTTTGGGCCCGCGTGGTTCGAGTCGCCACGCCCTCGCACCAGGCGTGCAAAGTCCTCTTGCGCCTCCGGCCAGTGACCGGAGGCAGTCAACGCCTGTATCTGTCGGTCGCGCAACGCCACGAGATAGTGCGTGTCGAGCTGCGCGTAGTTCAACTGTTCCGGCTTCAGGGGGCGGAGTTTCCAATTGGAACGTTGATACTTCTTGTTCAGCTTTACGCCGAAGTGGGTGTCGAGAATGGCGGCCAGGCCGGTCTGCGGCCAACCGAGTGTGCGCGCGGCGCTCATCGTATCGAAGATGTTCGCAAACTCGAAGTGGTAGTCGCGGCTGAGGCAGATGAGATCATACTCGGAAGCGTGGAAGACCTTCTGCTGGCTCGGATTGGCGAAGAAGGGCGCAAGCGTTTTCAGATCAGGCAGACTGATGGGGTCGACGATGTAGTCAACTGCGGGGGTGGAAAACTGGATGAGGCACACACGCTCGCGATAGGCGTGGAAGCTGTTGGATTCAGTATCGACGCCTACCACCGGATAAGGGGCAAGAGCGCGGACTAGCCCACCCAGGCTATCTTCGTCAGCGACGAGAATCGGAGGTGGCAACGAGACCGCACGCATAGCGCTCGTATTATAGACGCTCGGGCTCTTAGTCTGGGTGTGACCGGGCCGAGTGTCGTCGGGCAGATCCTGACGGCATGATAGCAATCGAGACGGACGAATCCGGAGATCATCGAACGATGTGTGCCCATTTCACCCAGTAACTGGCTTGGCGTGAGATTCACGATCTCTACAGCCTTACGGGACGAGCGGCGCCGCTGAATCTGCATCCTCGCTACAACGAGGCTGCGGCGCAGGACTTCGCAGTGTGCCGGGTTGACGATACCGGTAACCGCACCGTCGCCAAACTCCGCTGAGGATTGGTGCCGCCTTGGGCGAAGGTGTCGGGATGGGTACGCGCGTCTCATCAACGCCCGGGCTGAGATCGTTCACACCAAGCCAGCGTTCGGGGCCGCATTCCGCTCACGTCGGTGCGTGGTACCGGCAAACGGGTGGTTCGAATGGCAACGGACCGAGCACGGAAAACAACCCTTCTTTCTAGCGCTTGAGGACGGATCGCCACTGTCGTTCGCCGCGCTCTGGGAGTACCGGGACAAGGATGGAGGCGGCCCTCGAGTCCTTCACCATTGTCACCACGGTGACCTCACCGGCGCTGGGATGCCTAGCTAGGGGTTAGGGTTTTTTCAGTCAGAAACGGCCCTCACCAAAAAGTCATGGTGGCGGAGGCTTCGACAAATGATTTCCAATATGGGTTCCATCCCGTTCTTATCCTGAGCCCAGTTTGTTACGTTCCTGCGCGAGTAGTACGCGAACAAGTCCGCTAGCTGAATTGCATGAGAATCCTGTTTGGCATGGAAGGAGACTGACCCCAGAACCCCCACCAGCTTGTGTTGGTGGCGGACTTCCTGAAAATGATGCTTTACCTCGGTGTTATTTTCGTGCCCACGTTCCAGGATGAATGACACCCCTTCGGCGCGGATCGCGGTGCGGACCTGGCTGATCGCATCACTAACCCAGCTATTTCGGTCACTGAGAAGCCGATCCCAGAGGACCCTGAAGCAATAGTTATATGGGCTGATTTTTTCCACCCCCTTTGCACGGCTCTCTTCCCTTCGCACTTGGTAATTTATCTTTAGCACCGAGACGCTTAAGCCAAGCGGAATGTGCGGGATCATTGTCTCGTAAACACGAGAGACAAACTTTTGCTTATTGGTCTGGCTCCAGCCCTTGAAGTCGCTCTTCGTATTGCGAAGGTCTATCGCATGCAGAACCTCAACACCAAATTCCTTGAATACCGGCCCGACGCTTTCTTCAAAGAGGTGCCATTCTGTATCCCTGGCCACGTAACCAGCCAGGGTTGTACCAGGGTTCTGAGGATCCTTCCCGCTGTCGTCGAGGTAACAAACAAACATTTCCAACCTTCAACCTTGCATGCACACTCTACCGCCCGTTTCCGAGGATGAACCACCCCGGGTTTCCCGGAGACTCGAAATCTTGAGAGCAGCAACTCCAAGGCGCTTAACCCGGATTATTCAGTGCGCCGTGAAAAGGCGGCGATTTTCGGTGCTTCATCAGGGAACTGTTGTTGACGTCTCCCAGTGTCTCCTCAACTCATGATCCTACCTGGACTTCCTGGCGATTGTCTGTCATCAAGACATGTATGAAGCGGAGCAAGGAGTCCAATCGCACTTGTCCCAACCCCAACTGCTGCCTGAAAGGACGGCTCGGCAAGGGCAACATCATCCGACACTCCTTCTACATCACCAGGCAGGGCAGACGCCGGCGCTATCGCTGCAAAGAATGCGGTCGAACCTTCTCCTCGACCCGTGGCACGCCTTATTATCGGCTGCACAAGCCCAGGTCTTTGTTCGATGAAGTCGTCCGCATGTGTGTCCACGGAATTGCGATCTCAGCCATGGCTCGAATCAAGCGGATGGCGTGGGGCACCATCGCACGCTGGCTTGAATCGGCGGCCACATACGCTGTCCGGTTCAATGATCGGATGCTCCTGGGTTTCGTCATCCATGAACTTCAGGCCGACGAGATCAGGGCCTTTGTTGGAGCGAAGAAACGGGTGATCTGGGTGCTGACCACCCTGGAAGTGTGGTCCAGACTTTGGGTCTCGACAAACGTTGGCCGCCGCAGTCTCCAGCAAATCAAGAACGCAATTCTGAACACACTGCAGCGAGGCCTCCTTAAACACCGCTTCCTGTTCACCACCGACGGGTTCGAGATGTACGAGTGGGCTGCGAAAAGGCTGCTCTTGGGAGTCTGCATCTACGGCCAAGTCATCAAGAAGCGTCGGGAGAATCGGGTGGTTCGTGTCGATCGTAGACTGCTTCTCGGAACACAAGGCGAACTGGAAGAAGCACTGTTTCATTCCGAGGATTCCAGCACACTGAACACCAGTTTCGTGGAGCGCCACAATTTAACCATCCGGCAGGGCTGCTCCTATCTTGGCCGTCGCACACCTTGCCACGCCCGACGTACGGAGTTCTTGGAAGGTCACGTGGCGCTGCTGATGACCTATTACAACTTCGTACGTCCGCATTCGGCTCTGAGATTCGGTAGAACGATGAGGACTCCTGCCATGCAGGGCGGCCTGGCCAAAAACAGGCTCTCATTCCGAGAGGTCTTCACAAGTCAGGCGGCATTCCTTTTGTTTGTTTTGATAGCGATCCGATTCTACGCCACCGTGGACTGCCGTCAGAACTCAACAATAGTTGCCTGAAGAAGCGCCGGATGCTTGGGCTCACATTGTTGCGGTTGCCATGGTGCGGGGTCTGAACAAATCGCGCGGTGTGCAGATTTTCACCGACATATTCTGCCTGATCGGCTGCGCGTGCCAGCGCCCGCGGACCGCATCTCCAGTCAACAAGACGCCATCCCGGCGAGATTTCCATAGAGGACGACGCTGCTTTCGTTCTCGGCCGATGTGACGCCCTCCTCGCGAATTCGCATCAGCCCGTCCGGCGTCGAGAACGAAAACAGCAGCGTTTCAAATCACCGAGTTCGGCCCAACGCTTCCTGAACATCCAGGCCGCCGTTTACAATACCTTTTACCTCCAACGTCATTTATGCAGTAGACTCACATTCAAACGATTTCGAAAAGACGCATTCAATGTATGGGAAAGTGCCAGTGCGGCCGCCTGAAAGGGAATCCATGCGGGCCTTTGCGGCCCAACACGATTAACGTGACAATGCCCGCCGACCACTACTATTCTGATGCTAAGAAACTGATCTCTTCCCATGCAAGATGACCAGTTGTTCAGAGCGATTCTGGCCTGCGGTCTCGCCGTCGTCTTGCCCGTGGGGATCTACTATCGCCTGCGATCTCAGGCGTCCGGCGAGAAACTCGATCGACGCCAGGAAGGGCTCTTTATCCTGTGTGCGCTCCGACCGCTCGCCCTGGCGAGCATGATCGGATTGTTGACATTCGTTGCGAGCCCGTCACGAATGACTTGGTCGTCCCTGACCTTGCCCCTGTGGCTCCGGTGGATGGGTGTGGAAGGTGGTGTGGTGGCCGCTTTTCTGTTGATCTGGACGTTCCAGAGCCTGGGAACCAATCTCACGGACACTGTAGTGACCAGAAAAGACCATACGCTGGTCACCAGTGGCCCATACCGTTTCGTCCGGCATCCGTTCTACGTCGCGTTCACCCTGGCTATTGCTGCCAACACGCTGGCAACGGCGAACTGGTTCATTGGGCTCACCGGTGGCCTCGTGGTTGTTTTGCTCATCATACGCACCACCACGGAAGAAGAGCAACTGACGAAGCGTTTCGGTGATGATCACGTGACGTACATGAAGCAAACGGGAAGATTTCTCCCTCGCATCGTGCACAGAGAATCCTAGCGCGCATCATCGAAGTGTAGACATTACACTTCAGGCAGGCTCGGCCGATTCGCCAGTGTAGAACGCATTCGTGCGCCACCCCGTAGAGGCGTGCCTGGTCGGTGTTGATGACGCGGGGCCGAGGATGCGACGGATCAGCTGTGCCATCACGATAGGGCGTTGGTGCATGAATTGGAACTGACCAGGACGGCACCGCCGGTCCGTCCTGGATGCCGCTTGAATCCAGCCAGGAGTGGATCCGGACCTGGATCATGTTTTCTGAAAAGCTCTGCTTGATCGGCAACAAATAGAGCTTGGTGGCGCCTTCTCTTGAAACTCTCGATGTAGTCATTCTCCCACAGGTTGCCGGTCCGAATGTACAGATTGTTGCTACTCATCATGGTGTTGATGGAAGCGGGCAAAGTGGACATCGTTACCTACACACCCTAAGGAATCTCCACCAACCGCCAGTTGTAGTCGAAGCTCGATCCGTCGTCGCACATGGAGGTTGCGGCGCCCGAGGTCGTCGAATCAAACGTAAGGCTGGCCGTACAGCGGTCCCCGTCGTCGTAGTTGAACGTTACCGTTCCCGTATCCGAACCCGTGTTCCGATAGGTATAGCTTCCCGTGTAGATCTCCGTGCCTTGGTTTTCCCTGAAACGCCCGGGACTAATGAAATCGGTGTAATAATTGGGCAAAACCGATAAAGCGCGCTTACCAACGGCAATGTCGTCAAACGCAGCTTGATCAGCTGGAGCGAGCTGGGCCGGGGACTCCGGAACCGATGTGACCCGGATCACCGGCACCGCTGAGAGCGAGTTTCCCCGTTTCCCAAATCGTATCCCAATCGGAGCGAACAAAGAGTCGTCCTCGGCCCTCAAGAGCAGGATTCCTCGAAAGTCCTTGAGGAACTCCGTATCGATCCCGTCCATGGCGAACCATCGTGGGATGGAAAGGGCAGCCTGCTGAAAGGTCCTCCCCTCTACAGGGTGGGTCACGAACTCCTCCCCCAAAGGGTTCATCCCGTCTTCGTCACGGATTCGGAACTCGATGGTGGAGGACAGATCTGGTTTGAAAATGGCCAGTCCGGTGCCGATGTCGCTTGATTCCTCAACGAACAGAGCGAAGTAACTTCCCAGTTCGACCGGTTCGACGCTCACCTCTACCCTTGTTTCGGCGTTTCTATAGGTCAACAATCCACTCACCGAGGCCGTATCGGTCTTCACCACGATCCAACCCCTTCGGAACTCCCGTTCCGAAGGGGTTGGCTGGCCGACTTCCCCGTGCGACTCATTGCTTTTTAAGACTCGAGTTCCCAGGGGCGGAATCTCAAAAGAGTCACTTGCCAAAGAACTTACAAGGCGGCCTTCAAAAATGTATTCGGTCTCGAAGAAGTCCGGGATCACCTGGCCTTCACGATCATAGGCTGCAACGAGGACTGCCGCGTCCTTGGTCGCAGCGGCAATATGGCTGACCGCCAGCTGCACGGACCACCCTGCTCCATCCGCGTAGTCAGGGAAGTAGAGCGTGGTCAGCTCGGGAATCGGAATCAGACGCCAGTTAGAAGGATCCGGTCCAACGATTAAGGTCCCGGCGGTAGTCGAGGTGAAGACCAAGTGGGCCGTAAAGCTCTCCCCGCCATCATCAACGTTTATGGCAAGGTCGCCCGTGTTCACCCCCGTATTCGAGTATGAATAGCTCCCCGTACCGCTATCCGCTCCGGCTGCGCCTTTAAAACGACCGCCGGCCATAAATTCCCAGTAATCGAAAATATCGTCGTTGAATATCATCCTCTGTCCGACCACGAGATCTTCGAACGCCGCCTGGTCTGCTGGAGCGAACGCCTCCCCCTCCTGGGCCTGCAGGGGCGAACTGGCTGCTGCCAGCAGAAGGACGGCGGCGGCGCTCCAAAGGATGCCGTATCGTAAAAACAACGGGTTTTTCATCATGGGGAGAAACTTAACATTAAAAATCAGAAAGATAAAACGGCCCTATCCGCCCCGTAAGCTTCCCCAGAAAAGACACCATCCAAAAGTAGAATTTTCTGGCACGATGAAACAGGGGGTTCCGATGAAGAAGTCGCGCTTTAGGAAGGCGTCGGGTTGAAGCACACCCTAGCCTGTCGTCAGGGAAGGCAGCGCGGTGGCGTCAGAATAGAGTTCTCATTTGGATTGATGGACATATGCCGTCAAGGGTCACAGATTTCTTTCTGACAGATTGGATTCAAGAAGACACCTTGCACGGTCCATGCATCGGCTACGTCCGGGTGAGCAGCTTCGACCAGAACCCGGAACGCCAACTCGAGCATGTCCCGGTCGATCAGCTCTTTTACCGACACGGCTTCAGGTAAGAACACGCAGCGTCCGGAACTGGAAAGGGCGCGCCCCTTCGCGCGCAAAGGCGACACAGTCGGTGGTGCATAGCATGGACCGGTAGGCGCAACTGGCGACAGAACAAGCAAGTCGAACAGGACGACTCCCGGCCACTACCGCCGCTCAATCGGCCTTAGCGTACGATTTTTTCCGTTTCGTGAGGTGACCCCTTTAAAGACGAATCTCTCTTCCGCCCACGTCATACATTGTCATGATGTCTCGCGCCGGTCCTATATCAACAAACTGAAACCCATCGACGGGAGCAGCTCTCATCCGAGACCATAGGATTCGGTATTCATTTTGGTAGGAAAATCGAAAGTCTTTGGACATTTCCGAATTGAAGAACTCGTTCTTCGTGCGCTCATATGGATCAAAATACTGGACCGGGCAGTGGAGAAAATACCAGCCGGGAAACACAGATTCACCCGCCACTTCGAGGCGCTTTGCGAATTCCTCCGGGTCGGTCACGGCAACGCATGTATCCGCTTGAAAATCTTCGAAGAGTTCTAAATTCCGGACGCAGGAAAAGCAAACAAGATGATATTGTGGCCCCCCGATGGTGCGTCGGATATCCCAAATCACGTTCACACGCTGACCGCTCTCATGCGTGATCGTTGTATACCGGCCCGGCATATAGGAGTGCTTTTGCAGTTCGTCATCCCGGCGCGCCGAATTGTTCTCTTCGCCCTCATATAACTCTGCGGGTGAGAACCGTACCATTCCCTGCTCAACCATCTGCCGCATATATTCGCGCTGGCCGTAACGGAAGATAATCTCCGTCCCGCTTGGAACTTTCGGATGAGCTGACCCCGACTCATTTGCGCTCTGGGGCTCGTGATTGAGCGCAGGCAGTTCTATCTCCCGGAAGGCGAACTCAAGCCGTGTCTGGTACTCCTTTCGGAACCAGTACCAGGGGCATTGTCAAGTTAACTGGTTGCCGCGCGGCCAGCCGCCCCATCGAGTATTCAGGGGTGGTTCTACTAACGATATCTTGGGCTGTCTCAGCTTGTGATGCGTTAACTTGACAATGCCCTCGGGCGAGCACATCAAGGGAGAAGGCTCCCACCGGTGATTCCTGTCCCTGGAGCTCAAGGTCCATGCCCAGCACGTCTCCCAGCGCGGCGAGATTCTGGGCCAGCCAAGGAGTGAAGTCCCTGGCTTCATTCGGCCAGATCTCGCGCACATCGCGCTTTTTCAGGATGCCAAGGTCAATATCTTTGGGCATATTAGAGCGCTCCCTTTGCCTTTTCCATGTTTACTTTCCCCCTGCTTTGTTCAGGTCGCCCCAGGATCGAAAATCGGTCCGCGGATGAAACAGGTCAAGGCTCTCGGTCCTTTTGCTTACGGCTCGCAGGCTTGGTAGTCCGAGGTCATACACGCTCGTGCCAGTTCGGTCGCACGGCTGATCTCGGCGCGTGTCATGTCGTCTTCGAGGTTGTCTCGTTGTTTCCTGGCCGCTTCGTGCCCGTTGGCGCCTGCGATGTTCAACCACATGTGCGCGAGCACGGAATCCTTGAGGACACCCTCACCATTGTCGTACATGACCCCGAGGTTGAACTGCGCTTTGGCTTGGCCCTGCTCGGCGGCCAGCCGGTACCATTTCACGGCTTCGGCTTCGTCCTTGAGGACACCCTCACCATTGTCGTACATGACCCCTAGTTCGAACTGCGCATTGGCTTGGCCTTGCTCGGCGGCCAGCCGGTACCATTTCACGGTTTCGGCTTCGTCCTTGAGGACGCCCTCACCTATGGCGTACATGACCCCGAGGTAGAACTGCGCATTGGCGTGGCCCTGCTCAGCAGCTTGCCGGACCGTGTCGAGATCGTCCTGTGCCGAGAGCACCATGACGGCGAGGCCACCCACCACGAGCACGGCAGTAGCTATACGGATCAGCCTTGGTATTTTATTTATCGGCTTCAAATGTGGGCTACTCTCCCCTCTTCAGGCCCTAGCATATCCGAGTCAGGATGCTAGGAGAATCCCAGGAGTGACGAACGCGGCTTGGCCCGACACCCCTTCTGTCCGAGTCAACCCATCGAGTCAGAGGGTTTCGAATGGGATCGATTTTTCTGGATCCTCCTGGGAATTCCCCACTTCTGGAGCGGAGAATGCTCTTGCGCAACAGCTCGTCCCAGCGTCAGCTTGAGTCTCTGAGTCCGTACGGACTCGGGAGTCTCTTGGACCAGTAGCAGCGGCACCACCATCTCTTTCGTCTGTTTTTTGCGTCCCGGGCATGTGAGAGAATCAAAATCTGAACTGTTTAGAGAAAAATCATTGCCATTGTGACTACATAAATCCAGGAGGAATGAAATGAAGAACGCTATGCGATTGATCATGGCGGGGATGCTGTGCATGATGCTCGCCGCTCAAGAGCCGGAGAAGGAAGAAGGGGAAGCCATTCTTGAGAAGTGCGACACGAACAAGAATGGCAAAATCACTTGTGCTGAAGCAAGAGCTTGTGGACTCAAGACTCCCATCACGAAGGATCACCCCGCTTACCAGTACATGAACGACCGTGACGGGGACGGCCAGGTCTGTGAATGAGAACCGGTCTGAATCACCATAGTTGTCCTCTCCCGAGGGTCCTTGCAGTCTTTTTTGCCTTGGTTTTTGCAGGGCAGCTATCTTTCTCCGAGTCCGGCGAGGAATGGCGGGGCCTCGTTGTCGCTCCAGAAGAACGATGCGCACCCTACAACGCGGACGAATACAGCTACCCGCAATCCGTCAAACCGGGAATTGCCGATCGTCTTTGTGGCGTCTATTCGCCTTACACCTGCGAAACGTTCGGGGAACTCACCGAAACCGATATTGAGCATATCGTTGCCCGGAGCGAAGCGCATGATTCTAGCCTGTGCTCGGCCTTGCCGGAACGCAAGCGCGAATTTGCCCGAGACATTCGCAATCTGCCCCTTTCTGCTCCGCACCTGAACCGCAACCTGAAGGGGGCAAAGGATGCGGCGGACTGGACGCCGGAAGAAAACAGATGCTGGTTCGCATGGCGTGTTATAGACGTTCGGAGGGCCTATGACCTCACCATTGACCGCCGCGAGGAATCCCATGAGATCAGATTTTAGTGAACGCACATTCGAATTTTGCTACAACGCCGAATACTGTCAACTCAACGCCGCGTTGCTGGCAGCATACCCTCATATTCCTTCCCAGAGAGCTGAGAAGGGTCTTGGCTAGGACGTCGAGTTCAAGATCGCTAATGGAAAATTCAACCGCTCCCTGTTCCTGCAGCATAAGGTGGCGTCATCCGTCGAGGTACGGGCGGGCCGGAACGCTCCGTTCTACGATGCGCACAATCAGCCGTATTTTCGTTTTCCAATTGACAACGAGCAACACAACGTTCTGTGCAAGCTGAGCCGAACCGAGGGCAACGCATTCTACTGCGCCCCTCGATTTCATCTCAGAAGCGAATTGGAGGTACACTTTCGCGCTACGTCCATTGCTGCAAACGCGGTTCTCCTTAACCCGTTAGATGTGGGAGAAGTCACCGGCAAGGAGCGACACAACGTAACCTACGATGCCTTGGGTCAGAACCCAACGCTACATCCGAAGCTAAAGCGCTTTAAATACCCGTACAGCGATGCCGGGATAACCGCGCCGCAGTTGATGCGGCAGCGCATCACGCTGGACGATATCCAAGAACTCAGCACTATGCTTGTAGGCAGTACGGAGAAGCTTGTAGACAGTTCGGCGGCCTCAAAGTTTCGCCGGCCGCTACAGATGGCACGTGAACTGTCAAGCGCCGTCAAACAGGCTCAATTCCTGCTCGGTCACGTCTACCAGGTAACGTGGTTTCTACTTCCGTGAAGCTTATGTCAGACGCTTAACCCTGGACGGGGTTGATACCCTGGCCTTGGTTGATGCGCTCCCAACTCAGTGACGACAGGTGGGGCAGCAGTCTGTCGTCCGCATATCCAGCGTCCCACAAAGCTTGCACCACCACTTTGCGGGCCGGATTCTGGCCGAAGCTGCTCACCTGGACCTAGCCGATGCGTTGACGGTGCATCCAATCTGTCAGGAAGAACTCTATAACTCTGGGCGGGATGTGTCCATCAATCCAGATTGGAACTCTATTCTGACGCCTCAGCGCCCCGTCCCTGACGTTAGGCTAGGGTACACCCTAGCCTAACACCATATGAGCGACGACTACAGGCAGGTCATACAATCCGAGAAAGCGACGACAACTGGAAATGATTCGACAGAAGGAATTACTCTTAACTCAACCGTCCGTGAAATCGGGGTAAAACCCGAGGGAACTGGAGCTTGTTTCGTTTGTTTGAGCTGTGGGCGGCACAATACACTTCGTGTGGAGCTGCGAAGAGATGGACGACGACCTCAAAGACCTAATTGAAAATCCCAGGGAAACCGAGCGAATCGAATTGAAGGAATGGGTTGATCTTGGTGACCCAATCAAAAAAGCTAATCTTGCGCGCCACTTGGGGGCGTTGGCCAATCACGGAGGCGGCTATCTGATATTTGGATTTAAGGATGATCTAACGCACGACGAGAACCGTCCCTCATCACTCGAAGAATACAATCGGGATGTATTCACGGCGATCGTAAAGCGTTATTTGACCCCCTCTTTTCAATGTGAAGTTTCTCTTGTTCCACACAACAGCGGAAATAAGTTCCCGGTGATTAGAGCGCCTAGTCACGGAAATGTGCCAATTGCCGCGAAGGCTGACGGGCCTCAGGACGACAGAAGAAAACCACAGGGTATCGACATAGGGAAATACTACATTCGCAAACCAGGTCCGGAAAGCGCACCGATTGTTGGTGCTGAGGAATGGAGACCCTTGATCAGGCGATGCGTACTCAACGATCAAGATCAATTGCTAACCGATATTGCCCGCGTTGTGCAGACACCCGAAACACCCGCACCAGCTGCGCGGCAACGATTGAAGCAGTGGCACCAGGAGGGCGAAAGACGTTTCCTCCAATTATTGTCTCAGGCCAAAGAACCTTACTGGCCTGTGCCAATCAATGAGAACCGTTGTCAATTAAGCTACCTGCTCTCTTTTTTTGACAGAGATGAGCATCTTGCCACGAATTCGCTATCGAAAATCCTAGAGGAGGTGAACTACGAGGTCCGCGATACGGTGTGGACAGGTTGGAGCATGTTCTACCCGTTCAGTGAGCCAAGCATTGCACCGGAAATCTACCCTGAACGGACTGATGGAACTGGCGAGGATATCCTTGAGGCCGACCTTATAGGTGATAGAGTCGGCACTTCCTTGCCTGATTTTTGGCGAGTGGCGCCCGACGGACGCGCGACCTTAGTTCGACTTTACAGGGAGGATCTTGAGGAGCGCGTTAATCATTTAGGGCGCGAGGCTGGCACTTGATTGTCCCCTGAAACAGTCGTTCGGGAAACGACCGAGCTCGTCGCGCACGCGAATTCGTTAGCAAGACGCATGGAGGGGACAACGCAGGTCAGCTTTCGCTGCACATGGATGGGTCTCAAAGACAGAAAAATCGACGATTTTGACCCTGGAAGCTCTTGGCGTCCGGGATACATCGCAAGAGCGGACCAACGCACCACTGAAGGGGAATGGGGCGTGGTGCAACTTCGGACTGCTCGTTCAACCATCGTCGCGAAATTGAGCTGCCCGATACTGCAGCTCTTCGGCTTTAGTTGCAATGCTGTATTTGTGGAAGAAATGGAAAAGAAGTTTGTCAAACTGCCGCGCAACGCTTAAATGCAAATACTCAGGCTTCATCTGACAGCACACATGCAACAAACCTAGCCGAGCCGAGCCGAGCCGTCCCGCCCCGGATGTCGTGAAGTTCCGGTCGACTCGCTCCGGAGGTCGGAGCGCCGGTTCATCGGGGATGGTCGTCTTGGACTTCCGGCCACGGACGATTCCTGAAATCACTGACGTTAGTCGAGCGCTGAATGAGACACGTTGTGCTGTTGCTAATTTTCGGCAAGGAGGTCAATGACTTTGTGGATGTTCCGGCGTAGATGCATCATCCCCATCCAAATGGGACCGAGATCTCACAACCACTCCTTACCAAACATCGATTCAGGCTCGATGCGAGGTGCTCAGCTCCGAGCAAGGGGTTCATACCCTCATGCTAGATTAGCTGGATGAATGAAAAGCAAAAGCCCTCAGCCGCATGGTGTGGAAGCAACGGGTATCAACCTGTTGAGAGTTCGCAGCTAGCGGAGATTGAACTGGACCTCAATGGTGGCCATCACATCGACCGGCCTCCCGTGTAGAGTTCCCGGTCGAAATCTCCACCGCCTGGAAATTTCCTGGATGGCTTTCTCCTCCAGGCCATATCCCAGGCCGCTCAATACCTTGAAGCTGTCCACTCGTCCATTTTTCCGAATGACTGCCTGGAGAGTGACGAGGCCCTCCACCTTGGCGTCGATCGCCTCCTCCGTGTAGCTAGGTATGGTCTGCTGCAGGATCTGCGGATTGGTCATCCCGGGGCCGGTGGTATGGACGATGGCGCCGCCGGCAGGGCCGTCACGGCCGAGTGACCACTCAAGGGCCTTCTTGAGGGTGTTCATGTCGAGCGGCCCTGTTTCCGGACCTATGGTCTTCGGTTGCCATTCCCGCGCCAACCGCTGGGCTTCGTAGACTTGTGAAGCCGTCATCACCTCTGCCAGGTTGTCTCTCGCTAAACGGGAGTGATCCGCCACTTCACCTGTAGTTAGTGAGGCTGCCAAGTTAAGCCACTTATGGGCTTGGAAGTAATCCTGGGAGACTCCATGTCCTAGGCGGTACATTTGTCCGAGGTTGAACTGGCCAAGGGCGTCTCCTTGATCGGCGGCCTTGCGGAACCACTTTACGGAATCCTGGTAGTTTTGGGGTACAATCCGGCCTTCGGCGTACGCGTGACCGAGGTTGACCTGGCTGGCGGCATTTCCCTGCTCGGCGGCCTTTCGGAACCCTCGTATCGCTATGGCATAGTCGCCGCGTTCATACGCCGCCACGGCTTCGTCAAGTGTCTGCGCCGCCACGACCGGCATGCCGGGCAGTGTAGCCAGCAGCGCCATGACGATTATGCCTCGCCGAATCAGCCGGTTTTTCATCCGCCCATTCTCCAACGGTTGCCAAGGCAGGAACCACACAGAAAGCGAACCGACCACAGGGAGCGGTTGAGGCCCAGAACTCGAACACTGGCCCGGCAAGTTATTACACGGAAAAGATTGTACGATAAGAGCCATCCGAATGCCGCTTGTGGCTAACAACGGCCCTTTCCCGCCGCGCTGTACTTCTTGCCCTGTCCAGTTGAGGCATTCTCAACTGGACAGAGGTGACCCCTCGAACGCTCAGGGGCGCTGCCGCTCGCTTTGTTGCCTCAGTGAGTCGAGTATTTTCAAATCGCCCTCAGACGCGATCCGCGCCGGTATGCCGTGAACAACCTCTACAGCGATTGAACGAGAGAAGGCTTCGCGAAAATCAAACTCCCGCTTAGCCGTGAACAAGTCCACGTTGAGGTAGTCTTTGTAGTCTCTACCTAGGTACAGGTGCTTACCCGGTTCGGCGAGGTCTTCCGCGGTGCACCTCGCCGGGGAACCATAAATCCGGCACACAACAGAATCTAAGGCAGGCTTCGCCTTTGTTGCGTTCTCTGGCGTGGGATCAATTAGCACGTCCATATCGCCCACGCTGGCCACCGAGCGATAGTGCGACTCAGCCATGCTGCCGATAATTCAGTATTCCACGCCCTCCTTGTTAAGGTCTTTCAGCAGCAATTCACAACCGTTCCAAGGCTCCGGAAACTTCATTTTTCGATCAGAAAATCAGGGGATCAACTGCCCCCCACCAATACATAGCGCCCCTTTTCCGGGCACCCTTAGCAAGTCAATATTGTTTGGCCCCGTTCTGCCTTATTCTAAAGGACAGCCCATGATCCATTTCTTGCGGATCATGGGTGTTTTTGTTGGTGCTTCGCGTAGTTCAGTCTAGTCATAACTCCTCCTCGAATGAATCCGGTAACAGGTAGGCAATGTGCTTCGGCAGTCCGGACTGCACTCGATCCACCGCATCTACCGTCGTTCATCGACTCCAGTCGATATCCGGGCCGCGATAACTACCGAACCCCAACTTCCAGCTGGATGCTGGTGGCCTCGTGGACAACGGAGGGCCGGAGTATGGCTAGGGGCGCATGGGAGAATAAAGCCATGCGGCGGGAACGGAACGGCATCGAATCAAAGAAACCAAAACCACCGGACCTTTATGGGATAATCTGGGATAGAAAAGGAACAAATGAACACCTCGAAAGCCCTCGATGAATGGAAATATTTTTTGGAGACCACTCCTCCGAATACTTCACTGAAGATCCTGGGGTTGGCAGAGAAGGATCGACGATACGACCGCTGGGGCTTCAATACCCCGAAAATCAAACTGCACTGCGAACACGACGACGGGCCTAGAAGGTTCGACCCAACCAGCAAAGAAATCACTCTTTATTCCCTTTTGGACTACGTGTTCATCACGTATACATGCCGCGACTGTCAGAGCACCAATAAGACGTTCGCAGTCTTGGTCATTCGGAGAAACGGCCCTGACGTCAAGGTGATGAAACTGGGAGAGTATCCGCCATTTTCGGCTCCCATATCCTCAAAGATTCAGAAGCTACTTTCCAAAGAAGACTTGGAACTCTACCGGAAAGGGTGCCGCGCGGAGGCTCAGAGCCTCGGCATTGGGGCCGCCACTTATTTCCGGCGCATTGTCGAGGAGCAATGGCAGTGCCTCGTGAAAGAAATCCGTAAAGCCGCCGATCGGTTGGGCGTAGAAAATCTAGATTTATACAACGCTGCCCTCCAGGAAACACAGTTCTCTAAAGCTGTGAAGATTCTGAAGGACGCCATCCCGGAAAAGTTGCTTATCCTGGACGGCAAAAACCCACTAACATTGCTATATCAGCCACTCAGCAGGCAGCTGCATGAACTGACGGATGAGGAGTGCCTTCAGCAGGCGGCGGATGTCAGGGTAATTCTAACCACTTTGCTAGAGAACATTGCGGACGTGATGACGGATCGAGATGAACTCCACAAAGCGGTGAAGAGGTTGACGGATGTGAGTCCAAAGCCCACGGATTAGTTCACTGTGGGAGGCAGTGTTGGACGGGCTTTGGGGCAGGTCACCGCCATACTTCTTGCTCTGTCCAGTTGAGGCATATCCTAGCCTAACACCATATAAGCAACGACTACAGGCAGGGCATGCCGATGACTGGGGTCTTGGAGGTCCACATACCGGTGCCGGAGACCAGATTACCTAGGTCCCAGGCACTAGATCCTATCCCCTGGAGTGGACTTCACAGGGTCCCGAGTCTAACTTAGAGGGTGGTACCACTCGTGGGGGCAGGCCAAGCACCCATGCAGCTCGGCAACTTCCCTGTGGTAAATGGACAAGCAAGTTGGGTGATTGGGAAGATATTGTTCACCCCAAGCTAGATGCCCTAGAGGGGCCTGAATAGGGCAAGGTAATTTGCTACTTATCGCGTCCTCGGAGGCAAGCGGGTAGGTGACTTTGGTGTATAATTCCTAATCTTATCATACGGACAATGGATTGACCTATTCTATCTTGAGTAACTTCATGACCCTGTATGAGTTAGATCATGGTCCTGAGGACCTCGTCCAATCATTGTACTTTCCGGATGTCTCGGGGACGCTGGAGTGCACCATGTGGGTCTGTTTCTCCGTGGGGGACGATGACCTCGACGGGTGGATCGATGATATCGATGACCGCTCAAGCTCTGCTTATAGTTGGCCCACCCAATATCAAGGCGACTGCGATACGGTAGATAATTGCGAAAGGGTTTGCTGCTCCGAACGATCCCAACGTGCCTTGCAAGAGGGTGGACGCCACAGTTCTCCTCGGCGGAATCGAGGGCTTTTATCCAGGCGACCTGTGCGAGTTGGCATACATTCCGACAATGTGCGAACCGCCCGTGCCATGAAGGGGGAGGAAGGCCTGTGACATGAGCAAGTCGGCAAGAAGGAGCGGGTGAGCGTATGTGGAACCGGGTCATTGTCCTGCCGCTGTGTGCTTGCCTGCTGGCGGCAGGCAGCGCGCAGGGTGCCGAGAACCAGGTCTTGTCCGTCGGCGCTTCGGAGACCGAGCGGCTGCGCGATCTGCTCAGCCGCAAACGAATCGACGCCTTCTTTGCGGATGGCACCCATCTGAGGGGTCGGATCAAGGAGATCCAGGATGGTTTCCTGACAGTAGACATCAAAAAGAGCACCGGCCCAATCCGGTGGTGCGTGGACTTCAGGACATCACCACGGATCGGATCTCCACCGTGCAGTTCACCCGGTATCAAGGGTACAAGAGCGCCCTTTTCGGAACATTGTTTTTTCTGGGCGGCTTAGGGCTGGGATGGGCAACCGCCATGACGCTCTCCGGCCCGAGGGCTAGCTTTACTAATACAGAAGTGGCGGTATGGATTGGGGTTTGCGGCGGAATGACGGCACTTGGCGCCTTGTGGGGACAAAAGAAGGACAAGAAGAATGTCACCTTGCTCATAAGATGATCGGATGCAACAGCGTGAGCGTGTGGAACCGGGTCATTGTCCTGCCGTTGTGTGCTTGCCTGCTGGCGGCAGGCAGCGCGCAGGGTGCCGAGAACCAGGTCTTGTCCGTCGGCGCTTCGGAGACCGAGCGGCTGCGCGATCTGCTCAGCCGCAAACGAATCGACGCCTTCCTTGCGGATGGCACCCATCTGAGGGGCCGGGTCAAGGAGATCCAGGATGGTTTCCTGACGGTAGACATCAAGAAGAGCACCGGCCCCAATCCGGTGATGCGTGGACTTCAGGACATCCCCACGGATCGGATCTCCACCGTGCAGTTCACACCGGTATCAAGGCCCCAAGGTAAGACTCCTTATCGGAACAATATTAGCTATTGGGGGTCTCGCCTTCGGAGCGGTTCTCGCCTCTAAAAAATTTAATCGTGCGGCCAACGTCGCGCTGGTGGCTGGGCCGGGGGTAGGAATGGGGATCCTCGGCTATCGCTGGGGAAAAGAGATGGACGAGAGAGACGTCACTCTGGTGGTCAAACGACCAGAAGCAACTGGAGGCCCTTGAAATGAGAAGCGATCTCTTAATCAAAGTATTGGTGCTGGGGTTCTTGTTGACTGGATTAGCAGGCTTTGTCCACGCTGGAGACACCGTGCTTGTGGGCGAGCTGATCGACTCGGAAACCCTTCTCGGGGTGTCCGGGGAAGTCGCCTTGGCCTCGAACGAAAAGGGCAATCTGGTCGCGATACACGCGAAATAGGATACGACTGGCCGGGTCGAATTCCGATACTTGACGGTCGGGAAGTGGCATCTGACAACGAAGGTCGAGGGCTATGCTTCCGAGCATGCCACCATTGATATCGTTGAAGAGAAAACTTACCGATCGATCCTGTACCTGGGTTCTGGTGCAGATAGGATTGTCGGAGCGATAAGACCAGGAGTGCGCCGCGGCGAAGCGGCCTGTGCTGCCATGACGTGATTCCAGATCACCGCGGGATTCGACCGCCATGTGATCGGAATTGCGAACTGGCGTTTGTGAATCTTCTGCGCCAGTTCGATGCCGATAATGACGCGTCGCGCATTGTAGAATGTTTTGAACCCCAACATCGGGCGCAATCGCCCCTTCACCCGACGGTGGTCCTGCTCCACAACGTTGTTCAGGTATTGACAGCAACGAATTCTCACCGGGTTCGGGCCCGGAAGTTGAACTCCCCGTTCATTCCCATGCGCCGCAGCGCGCTATGGCTCGACCAGTGGCCATCCAAGGTGATGCTGTGTGGCTCCCGATGATGCTTCAGCGCCTTGCGAAAGAATGCCTTCGCCGCCGCGATGCCACGTGTTCGACTGAGAAAGAACTCCACGGTGTTGCCCTGTCCGTCCACGGCTCGATACAGGTACATCCACTGGCCCCGCACCTTGATGAACGTTTCATCAACTCGCCAGCTCCCACCCACCTGCCGCTCGAATCGGCTCCAACGCTTTTCGCAGGTTTCGGCATAGCGAATGACCCAACGCAAGATCGTGGTATGCGAAATCGATAAACCCCGCTCACCTAAAATCGCGACCAGGTCTCGGTAACTCAGTTTGAAGCGAAAATACCAGCGAAGGCAGAGGAGAATGATGTCGTCTTCGAACCAACGTCCGACAAATAGAGGATTCCGTTCAGTTTTGCGATGCGCCATATCCCATTATCGCCAATCCCCTTCGCTGTCTGCACCAGAACCCTATGTAGTGTATACATCTCATACCTCCCAATTCCGTGACCCATTCTCCCATGCGCCTCAAACTCTGGTGGGCTTGTGCTGGGTCGCCTGGGGCTTCCTCTACCGGCCCTTCCCCTTGCTTGAGAAAAAACTAGCGGCTTGATCCCCCCGGACCTGCATAAAGGTAATGCCGATCAAATTAATACGGTCAGTCGTCTACTTTTTGCAGACTTCCACCGCGGCTGAGGCGAAACCCATCGCGGGTGACGATGCCCCTGGCACCCGCACCTGCAATCCGTTTTGGGCCACTGATCTTAGATCTCCCATGCCTCGTCCTCGGTGGCTGCCGTGCCGAGCACTACTTGCCCCACCGTGGAATGCCGTCGCTACCACGGCGTAGGAGAGGCCCTCCGGCCACTCACTCGTTAGTGGCTCGCCTGCCGGGCCGAGCGCGGATGAATAGTAAAATAGACCCATGGGGAAGAAGATGACGACCGTGACGAACAACAAGCTGCGTTACCGTCCCCCGTGTGCAAGCATCGCAATTGCCTCCCAGGGGCCCGAAGAGCCGGCCACGTTTCAAACAGCATTCGGGAGCATCCGGTCCCGAACCGGTGCAGCTCTGCAACATACGGCTAAAGACGCAGAGACCGTCTTGGATTTCTGGCGCAAAGAAAACAACTGCCTACCCGACACATTCCACCGGCTCCTTATGGACCCAAAACTGGACGAAGTGGAATCTACGCTCAAGGACCTTAGTCGCCAAATAGATGCGCACTACGGTGAAAACATTGGGCTTGACTTATACTTCGCTGGCCACGGTGAAGAAAACACAGGCAATCTTGTTTTGCGCGATGGGTTGCTTACCCCGACCCAATATTTGGATTTTCAAGCCGATAAAGTTGAAAAAAAACAGACGCCGTGAACGCACCATCGGTTTGTGGCTCGACTCCTGCTACTCCGGCGCGTTCCTAATTCGCCTCGCTATAGCGGCTTACGAGCAATATGTTGGGTTTAGACTTGATGAGGGACTTGCCTCATGCCTGCCGAACGAGGACTGTTTCGAAATGGATATTTTGAAGCACGGTGTTTTCACCTACACGCGGCTCAATCAAGGTAACGCTACAGTGGACACAGACCGCTTCAACCGAGCGATTCTGGAGAACGATAAGGAAGAAATAGCAAAAGGACTGCAAGGATTGGTGTCTACGATGAGCAGCTCTACAGCATTCTTGACTCAAGGTCGGCAGTTTTCCATGTCCCTATACAAACGTATGATTGACGTGCACGGCGGCTTCGCATCAGCTGAACTCGAAGACAAGAGCGATTTCCAGGAAGTCGTTGATGAACTCACTCGATTCAAGCATTCCGTGACGCCCATGTCATAACGGAGTTGTTGCACTAAATTGGCTGTCTACATCGATATTAGGCACACCATCGGTCAAATCAAGCCATTCCAAGTCCGTCCTTGGGCTAGACCCACCTCTGCCTCACGCAGCTTCATGATGATCTGTTCTGCCCTAAACCGCTTCCCTGCCATCCTTGCCTCCTTCCTAAACCGAAAATCCTAACATTCAAACTGGACTCGTTTTAGGGGGCAAGGTCATTCTAGCTTTCCCCCAGGAATGAATCCACCCATCAAGTTCGAGTTGGTACGAATTTCCTGGGCCGAGCAGATCGTCGGTAGGGGTCGGAAGTCGCCCTGATTTGCTCCCAGCCCAGTGGTGACAGATGGGGCAGCAGGCTGTCATTCCACGCATCCAGCGTCCCGCAAAGCTTGCACCACCACTCGGCGTTCTGGGTTCCGGTCGAAGCTGCTCACCCGGACATACTCGATGCAGTGACCATTCATGGAGTTTCCCTGAATCCAATCTGTCAGGAAGAACTCCATAACCCTGGACGGGATGTGTGCATCAATCCAAATCAGAACTCTATTCTGACGCCTTAACGCCCCGTCCCTGACGTTAGGCTTAGGGTTGTGCCTCAACTGGACAGAGCAAGATAATGCGGGGGAGAGGGCTGTTGTGAGCCACGAGCGGCCATTCGGATGGTTCGCGGCGTACGATTTTTTCCGTTTCGTGAGATGACCCCAGTTGGTCCTTGAAGTTGAGCGACGACCTCACAGCGCTTTGGCCTATCGGTCGCCAGCGACGGGGGCCGAACTCCCCAGGTCACAGACATCACGGCCTCTATCCCTTGGGGTGGACTTCAGTTGGTCCCGGGTCTACCTTAGTGGGTGGTACCACTCGTGGGGGCAGGTCAGTCGTTCCGCGCTGCGATAATCTCTTCCAGGGTGCCCATGTCCTCAGCCATCAAACCTATCCCCTCCGCAATCTCGGGGCTTACTTCGATGGGAAGACCCAGCGGCAAGGCCTTGTGAGATTCATCCTCGGTTTCGACTCAGAGCACCGGCTCGCCGCCGGTCCATTTCTTGCGGATCATGGGTGTCCTTAGACAGTGTGGCGTGACAGTCGGAGTCGGATTGTCAATCGACGAGCCGCTTGTCACGTGTTGTATGCTAAAAAGTGCCGTGAGTTGGATGAAGCTTGTACCGGCCTTGGCGACGGCCCTCGTTCTTTTCGTCGCTGTTCGAACTGACGCTCAGAGCTTGGGTGGTTCGCCGCCTTCCATGAACCGCCAGCACCGGCAGGCGCGGACCCACGACTTCACGTTCATGGAAAGCGCGGCCCGCATCAGACGTTTCGTGGCGGCCAATCTCATCGTCCCGCTCGAAGGCAACAGCGATTACCTCCTGCATGAGGTGTCCTATCCCTATGCCCGCCCGGCCGTCCGGCTGTTTATCGAGAGGCTGTCGCGGCAGTTCCGCTCAACATGCGGCGAAACGCTCACCGTGACCAGCCTGACGCGGCCCGTTGACGAACAGCCTGGCAACGCGCACGGCCGATCGGTGCACCCCACGGGCATGGCGGTCGATTTGCGGGTGCCCCGCACCCAGCAGTGCCGCGACTGGCTGAACCGGGCGCTGCTCTCCCTGGAGGCCACCGGCGTGTTGGAAGCCACGCGGGAACGGAGCCCAGCGCACTATCACGTGGCGGTATTTCCCATTCAGTATGAGCAGTATGTCCAAAGGCTGCAGTCCCGTCGCCGCAGCTACGTGGTGCAACGCGGCGACGCGCTGGTGCGCATCGCCCGCCGGACTGGCACCTCGGTGGAGGCCCTAGTGGCCGCGAACGGCCTGACCAGCAACCGGATCTACCCGGGCACAGTCCTCCGCATTCCCAACTGATGGTCTTAACTGACTTCAGCCACCCGCAAGATTCACCCGGATCGAGCGCGATCATCCTCCAATGGGACCGGGCTCGGGGAGTATGCCGATTCGCGCCACCCTCGAACACACCCTCAAATTCAAAGACGCAGGCACGCTAGCAGGTCATCGGGATGTGTTGTAACTTTCAAGAAGTGGCCGGAGAACGATGGGTCGAGTCGACCGGGCTCCGTCTCATGCAGCCACCTGGAGCAGCTGCCGGCCGCTCCTCCAGTTCAGGACCGTAGCGCTGGACCACTTGAACATTGTCAATCTCCTGTAATCGGTCTCATGCTGTCCAGGCTCCAGTCGCCTTCTCGACCTCCGCCACTTCGGTCCGTGGGTTGCCCGGCGCCGGCATGACGCCACCCGACAGCCTGCGAACCATTGAGGCAGTCCCCATCGTTGTCGGTGGTCTGCCCGGCCCCCGCAAGCGAGCCGAGAACATGAACGGGTACTGTCAAGTTAAGTGGAATTCTCGGGTTTTGGAGGCGGAAACGGTCGGCGGTCGAATGTAGAATCAACAACTTATGGAGTGGCCGAGGCGCTGATTAGACACCAAATCGGTTAACTTGACAGTACCATCTCGTCCAACGGAGATGGGGATCGCCATAGTCGTTGATAGCAATCTGTGCTAGCATAACATCGATGCATTGATGTGGAGATGCCAAGATGAGTACCACAATCACTGTCCGCAATATGGATCCACGGGATAAATCATGGCTCAAACGCGAGGCCCACCGTCGCGGTGTCTCAATGGAGGAACTTGTCCGTCATCTCATCCACGAAGGGCGTGAAAATACCGAATGCCGCGTAAAACCGTCCGAGGCCTTCAAGCTGTATTTCGGACCGGAACACGGGGTCGAACTGCCGCCCCGGGGCCGCTATGGTTATCGGCCAGTTAAATTCGTTGATGAGGGCGAGGCGTGAGTGCGCCGGTTGCCTATCTCCTCGATACCAACATTGTTTCAGAAATGATGCGCCCAAACCCGGAGCCGCGTGTCGCGACGTTTCTCGATATGATCGCCGGAGAGGGGATTGGTCTTGCATCCATCACCGTATGGGAAATCCTTGATGGTATCGGACGTCTAGACCCCGGTCGCCGCCGCGCGGATCTTACCGAACGGTTCAAAGGCATTCTTGAGGACCTCTTTGAAGGGCGGCTCCTCGATTGGACTATCGCCGACTCTCGCGTGTGTGCCCGGGTAATGGAAGAGAAACGCCGGCGGGGTGAACCGCTCGATGATCACTTGCCGGACGCTATGCTGGCCGGAATGGCCGTTAGTCGAAATGTTACCGTTGTCACGCGAAACGAGAGGGATTTCCGCAACACCGGCGTAACCATTATTGATCCATGGACGATCGCTTGCCCGTGAGGTTTGACCTGCTGCCGACGGGAACCGACATCCAGCCCATGGGACGCCGGGAATACGGCCTGCTGGCCTGCAGGTGACCACCGATCCAGAATATTTCGAGGAACACGCCGAAAGCCTGGAACTGTGGTCGTCGGGCAACCCCCTGTTTACCCCTCCGGAGTTCATAACACAGGTGGACAAACCGCGATCCGGCAAGACATTGAAGGATATCCTGGACGGATGAGGCAATGCATAAGTACCGTTGAGCCTGCAGCGGATGTGCCAACTCAGAAGTCGGTGCGTCACCGAGCGCGCGCACAGTATAAGTCCGAACGGCACGACAAATCAGCACATACACACTGCGCCCAGAAAGTGGGTGAAGATGTAGGCATAGTAGAATCCTGGATCGTTTCGTGAAAAGAATCCTCCAGGAGAAGATCACGACGGCTGCAATAACGAGCAGCGAACCCAAATGATATCTTGCTCGTTCATTGAGCGGGAATGTGAAATGCCCGCACGGCTAGATTCTATCCTGCAGATGTTGAGGACGAGGGCAGTCCCCAGATCCTGTGCTACTAAACAAGGGCAACAAGCGTCATATTTTTCGATCGGAATTTCCTAGTTTAAGGCCGCTATATAGTTGGAGCAGACAAGTCAAAAAAGTTTTGCGGGTCACCACCCGCATTAAAACCCCGCTATCCGGACCCCCAGCCAGCCGGCTGTTCCCGCAAGCGGGGCCAGCGAGCACCACGCAAGAAAGATCCATCCGCGCTTGAGGGCATAGGCTCCCGCCAATAGCGCCAGTGGGATCGCGGGCCCGGCCACGGCCATCCAATTCTCGGCTCCGCCGAGATACAGTCCGAACGGGGCTGCCAGCAGGGCTGACACGACGAGCAAGGCGGGGTGCCTGGACACGATCGCAGCCGCGGCCAGCATCAGCGACGCAGCTACCGCTGGCCATCCGAGGACTGCCGGCCACCAATTCAAGAATTCAGGCACACCTATATTCCATCTGATGTGCTTCTTGAGACCACGAAGATGCTCCCTTAATATAGATTTTTTTTAATCATCGCCCCGTAAGGTACAATATTCGGTCGGGCAGCGGATCCTTAGGATAGAAGGGCCCATGGGCGTGCGAGCATCGGAATCTCAGGCGATTTCCGTTGAGAAACCAGCTTTTGGAAACGGGCTCCCGGTGTGAGGTCGTCGCTCCGGCACAGCGGTGCTGACTCGACCTTCTCCCCAGTCTTATGGAGTGTATCCGAATTCAAGCAGCGTCTCGATAGTAGTATCGAAGCAAGCCACCGAGCCTGGGACGGCAACTTAATTCGCCGTCCTTGCGACCAACTTCATCTCCCGCATCAATGATTCGGTTCGCGAGTCCCTGATGATTCCGTTCGTGGTGAAAGTGCTCTCCGAACTCTCTCCAGGCCCGACGCAATGACGCTTCACCAAAGAAGATCATACGGTTGAGACATTCAGATTTCAGAGAGCGTATGAAGCGTTCCAGATGAGCATTGAGATTAGGACTCTTGGGAGATAAGACTACCGCCTCGATGTCGCTGGACTTCAAGATCTGACGCAACGGCAAGTGCTTCGTGTCACGGTCAAGGATGACGTGGGTCGAGCTGCGGAAAAAGCCGTCGACACAGTCGGTCAGGTTCCTTCCGACTGGCTGCATCCATTCGGAGTTGGGGTGAGGCGTCGCACCCGCGATTTCAATGCGCCGCGTCTTTAGATGCATCACCACAAGGACGTAGAACGTGACCAGTCCTGACCGAGTCCAGACCTCAACGGTCGTAAAGTCGGCGGCTGCGATCGAATCCCAGTGAGCAGCAAGGAAGGTACGCCAGGCCGTGCGGCTCTCGCGCTCTGGAGCTGGCTCGATGCCGTGGGCTTTGAGAATGTTGCCAACCGTGGTGTCAGAGATGTGGAAGCCCAGGTTGGCTAAAGCACCCTGGATACGGTCATAGCCCCAGCTAGGATTCTCCTGAGCCATGCGCAGAGCCAAGTCCACAATCTGTTGTCGAATGCGTGGTCGGCCAACGGATTGCCTCTTGTCTGAGTGATCCCACTTGCGAGCGATAAGCTCTCGATGCCAGCGCAGAAGCGTGTCGGGCCTGACGATCTTGGCCAGTTTGCCGAGGCTTTTTCGGCCCAGCACCTTACCCTTGACGGCCAAGCGTCGACGCTGGTCGTCGTTGAGCAGAATGCGGCCCTTGCCGAGCTTTTCTCTGAGTACCTGATTCTCAGTCAAAAGATACTCGATTGCGTCCTGCTGGTCTCTGTTGATCCAACCGGCCAAGATCAGGAGCAGCAGCTGCCAGGGCCTGAGCACGAAGTTCATGGTTGATTAGATGCTCACGTCAAGTGCTCAGACGCAAAGGGGGAAAACATTGGGGCTCAACCAAGGCTGACTTCTGTTTGCCGTGACGGTTACAACTTGTTGCACAATAGAGACTTGTGGGTCGGCTGAATATTTTTACCTTACGGCATGCAGGAGGAGTCGAAACTGGTTGGCCAGGAATCGATGACAGCTGAGTCGGTCCATGCTCAGATGATTCTTAAAGGCCTTGATGAAGTTCTCGGTCTGCCCTCGGTCGGTGTAGTGGTCATAAAGTGATTGGGAGCAGAGATCGTCCCGGTTGGTGACCACAAAGCGACGATTGATTCCGCGAGGCAGCCCCCTTGTTGCCAGGTCTCAACAGGGCACAGACCAGGTCTCCCGTGGCGGCATCGAAGATCAGCAAAGGATGCAGAATGTGGTTTCGGTAATACCCGTGGTAGAAGGCGAACTCCTGTTGGCCGTGAGTGTGGTCGTCGGTACTGTCCAGATCCAGGATGATCTTGGCGGGACGTCTCTTCTTCAGGGAGCGCACATAACGGCGTAGCAGCCACCGGCTCAGACGCATCAGATCCTTCTTGGTGACGGAGTTCTCCAAGCGGGAGAAAGTCGGCTGGGTGGCCAAATCGGGATCGCTCTCGGGCAACTGATCACAGACTGTCTTGAGCCTCGGATCCGAGCGCAGCGTATCGGCGTCATTACAGTCTTCGTAGCCGGCCACGATCTGCAACACTCGTTGTCGGATCAACTTCAACAGGTCATGACGAATGTAGCGTCGGTCCCGGCTTTCCGCAATACACGAACTGAAGCCCTCGCAGAATCGATGTTGCCGATCCAGCGATCCAAACAACAACCATCCTGCGTCGGAAGTGAGGCTCCCCCCATCAAAACGAGCTGGGATGTCTCTGTGGCTGTGAAATGGCCGGGTATTCTGGTAGACTGTTTTCGACATAGCCGTGGCTCATGTTTAGGGTTGTTTTTATATAACCCCTTTTATATCAGAGAGATACGGCCTTTTTTCTGGACCCAGTTCTCACTCGTATTCAGATCTCTTGCATAATCCGGGTTGATGGGAGGAGAGCCATGAAGATGAACAAGAAATCCGAACCCAAGACCGTTGAGTTGGTCCGATCCGATTACCAGCCCACCAAGGCCGAACAGGAGGAGGAGTTTCGGACGGATGCTTCCATGGAGGAGATTGCAGACGCCGTCCTGAGCCCGGTCAACGTTCGATGGATTGACAGGCCCCGCAACCGCAGGAAGGGGAAATGATAATGACTACTGAATCTTCCCCCGATATTCCGAGGAGAGAAAACGAATACGAGGATCCTGGTACCACTCCTCCATGCAATCCAGCAGCTGCTCTATCCCACGACGGTCCTTTGGAGAATAGTGCTGGAGTGCCCGGCGAACACCGGCAAGAAGGCAGGGAAAGGGAGGAGAACAACCCTTTTCTTGATCCTCATAATTTTGCAAGAGACCTACGAACAGCCTTAGAAGCCACACGTATGAACCAGCTGGAAGAGGGAGGGGATTTCGCACGAAAATCTCGTTGTCCATATTGCAAGCATATCAATTGGGGAATGAGAGCACAGCGATTTTTCCAAAGGATAATTCCAGGGATCGACAAGCCCCGCAACCACAGGAAGCGGTGAGGGTTTTCGGGACTTTTATATATAAACCCCTTTTGGAAGTTGCAACACATCCCAATTTGATGATGTAACATGCCTCCTTGACCATAGGAAACCTCATAACCACACATTCGAACACGCGATCGTCGTCGGCACTGGCCCTCTGGCTGTCCGCCGCAGTCCTGACACTGCCTGGCGTCGCGCCCTCCCACGCACAGCAGCCCGCAGGGAACGCGCGGACGTTCATTAGCATCAACGGAGGACTGCAAGCACTGACCGGCAGCTTCTCCGAAAGCGTCGACTTTCCGGAATCGGGAGGCGTGTATCGCGAGGTCCTGTCAGCGGCTGCAGCCCAGGAGCAGGCCCGCTTCGAGAGCGACTACCGCTACAGGACCGGGGCGCTCTTTGATGTGAGCGGCGGCGTGCGCATCGCGCCGTACTTCGCGCTCGGTGCCGGTATATCGTGGTTCAACACCGAGAAAACGGCCAGCGTATCGGCGCAGTTGCCGCACCCGCTCTACTTCAACCGCAACCGCTCAATCTCGGGCGTTTCGTCGCCTCTCACCCGCAGCGAGATGGCCGTCCACCTGCAAGCGTACGTGGTGGTGCCGGCCACGAACTCGCTCACGGTAATGGGCTTTGCCGGACCCACGTTCTTCAACGTGAAGCAGCAACTTGTCACCGACGTGAATTTCGTCCACGCATACCCCTTCGACACGGCTACGTTCTCCAGTGCGGCCGCCAGCACGGAATCCGCCTCGACTATCGGATTCAACGTGGGAGCCGACATCACCTATTACTTCACTGACCACGTCGGTATCGGCTGGTTCACCCGTTACAGCCGGAGCGACGCCTCCCTGGAAAGCCGCACCCACGAGTATCTCGCGCAGTACCATGCGGGCATTCCCGTGCCTGGCGTCGCGCCCTCCCACGCACAGCAGCCCGCAGGGAAGGCGCGGACGTTCATTAGCATCAACGGAGGACTGCAGGCACTGACCGGCAGCTTCTCCGAAAGCGTCGACTTTCCGGAATCGGGAGGCGTGTATCGCGAGGTCCTGTCAGCGGCTGCAGCCCAGGAGCAGGCCCGCTTCGAGAGCGACTACCGCTACAGGACCGGGGCGCTCTTTGACGTGAGCGGCGGCGTGCGCATCGCGCCGTACTTCGCGCTCGGTGCCGGTATATCGTGGTTCAACACCGAGAAAACGGCCAGCGTATCGGCGCAGCTGCCGCACCCGCTCTACTTCAACCGCACCCGCTCAATCTCGGGCATTTCGTCTCCTCTCACCCACAGCGAGATGGCCGTCCACCTGCAAGCGTACGTGGTGGTGCCGGTCACTAACTCGCTCACGGTAATGGGCTTTGCCGGACCCACGTTCTTCAACGTGAAGCAGCAACTTGTCACCGACGTGAATTTCGTCCACACATACCCCTTCGACACGGCTACGTTCTCCAGTGCGGTCGCCAGCACGGAATCCGCCTCGACTATCGGATTCAACGTGGGAGCCGACGTCACCTATTACTTCACTGACCACGTCGGTATCGGCTGGTTCACCCGTTACAGCCGGGCGACGTTGAAACTTCCGTCCGCAGGCAACGGAACACTCGACATCAAGCCCGGTGGGCTGCATGCGGCAGGGGGCCTGCGCTTGCGGTTCTGAATGCGCCTCCACACAGCGAACCGGCAAACTCGTTAGCCTGTGACCCCAAGGAGATCGACACATAATGAGAATCGCTCCACGAATCGTTATCGCTCTGGCCCTCATCGGGATCGCACTCATGGCAACGGGGCACGACGCTACGGCCCAGGAACTCGATGTCGTTTCCATCGCAGCAGGACAAGCTCTAGGCCTCGACGCGTTGCGACGGTGGGACGCGACGGTCTACGGCATGGAGCGCACCGGTGAACTCGTCGTCATGTCGCGCCGGAGCGACGCCTCCCTGGAAAGCCGCACCCACGAGTATCTCGCGCAGTACCATGCGGGCATTCCCGTGCACGGCGGGGGCGTCTCCCGGCAGCTCGACGGTAGCGGCGTCACCGTGTCGCTGTTCGGTACCTTGCACCAGGGGATCGCCGTGGATACGACGCCGGCGCTGTCCGGGGCCGAGGTTGCCGCGCTTCTCGAAGTGATGCACGGCGGAGAGTTCGTCGCCGACCGACAGCCTCCGCTGAGTATACTGCCGCGGCCTGACGGCTCGTACGTCCTGGCCTATCAAGTCGCCATGAGTGACGGATACTTCTATTTCGCCGGCGGCGCCAACGGCAAACTCCTGCACCGCGTCCATGCGCTCAAGTCGCAGTCGGCGGTCGGGGCCGGCGCAGACTCCACGGGTATGCGGAGGAAGCTGAGCACGACGCAGGGGAACGCCGGCTTCAGAGCATACGACCGGATGCGGCCGGGGGAACTCGTCACTCTGGACGCCCGGTTCAACCTCCTGCGTGCCTTTCGTCTGATCTTTGGTTATCTTTTCCAGTTGCCGCCCGGGGAACCGGTCTGGACATCGGACGACATCGCGGTTGACGCCGATAACGACTGGGACGACCCGGCTGTGGTTGGCGCCCATGTCTACAGCGGCTGGACGTACGATTATTTCTTCGGCAGACACGGTTGGGAAGGCATCGACGGCGCGAACGGACGCACGATCACCATGGTCAATATTGACGCGGATAATGCCTTTTTTGCTCCCCCGCCGTTTGGCCCGGAAGGAAGAGGCATATTCGTTTTCGGCCGGGCTATCGACGAAACGAGCGAGGACCCGTTGACGGTGCTCGATATCGTTGGCCACGAGTTAATGCACGGTGTGACGCACTTCTCCGTGAGCAATCGCACCGGAAGCCCCTTTGGTCTTGCCAACCCCTTCCCTCTGGACACGAGACTCGGTCCGGAAAGCTTCACCGACGTCGACGGTAAAATCTACACGTGCGCCACCGCACGGTTCCCCGGCTTGGGGGCGGCAATGGAGGGGCCGGAAAAAGGCCTGGTCCCGGCCTGGTGTGTCGACGGGCGGTTCCTCCTCGCTTACTCGGGAGACGGCGCCATCCACGAAGCTTACTCCGACATCTTCGGAGAATCCCTCGAATTCTTCTATGAAAATCAAGGCGCCACAGCCGACTATCTCGTGGGCGGCGAAACGAAGCGCGGACCCATTCGCTCCCTGAGCGACCCCAAGTCGCTCAGGGACGGCTTTTATCCGGATGTCTACCGCGACCGCTACGAGTTCGCCCTCACTCTGGACGAAGACGAGAACTGGGACTACTCCGGGTTCGTATTCGTCGATGGCCAGTACATCGACTCTACCGATAATTTTGGATATGGCGGCCACCATTGGAATTCGCTGATACTAAGCCATGCGTACTATCTGGCCGTCGAGGGCGGCACGCATCGCACTAACGGCATGACGGTCGAAGGCATTGGGGGAGCCAACCGGGAAGAGATGGAGCGGATCTTTTTCCATGCGATGAGGGATCTGATGCCTGCTGCTGCGTCGTTGCCGATCGCCGCAGCGGTCCTCCGCCAGGCAGCACTTGATCTCGCTCCGGGCAGCGAGGCGGAACGAGCGCTTGACCAAGCGCTACACGCCGTCGGTCTGCCGCCGGACACGGAGGGCCTCCAGGAGTAGCTCGCCCGTTTCGGCCTGGTCCGGCAGCTCAGAAAACTTGCCCATTAAGCAAGCTACCGTAGGCGTTGCAAGCGAAAACAAATACCCACAAGCCGTGTAAGCGCAACGAAAGGAAGAAATTGGTGGAAAAACACGCGTTGTTGCATAAATCGCTTTGGCACGTCCGCTTGTCTCCGATGGGCCAGGGTGCCAGCATGAGGAATGACGCCGAATCAATACACGTTCCGGTACCGAGTACGCAACTGGTCAGACTACAATCGGGCGCTGATCGCCAGGGGGCGTCTGACCTTTTGGTTCGATGAGGACGCCGTTGCCGCCTGGCGGAACACCGACCCGCCCAAGGGACCCGGCGCTCCGAAGGTTTACTCCGACACGGCCATTCAGTGTGCGCTGATATTGAAGTCGGTGTTTCAGCTTAGCCTTCGGTCGACGCAGGGCGAGTTTCTTCGCTCCTGGAGTTGCTCAGACTCGATCTGCCAGTTCCAGACTACAGCACTCTCAGTAGACGACAGAGTTCCTTGGCGACGTTCTTGACTGTTAGCCCAAGCAGTCGGCCTCGGCACGTGGTTGTGGATGCGACGGGCCTGAGAGTGTACGGCTCGGGTGAATGGCACGTCCGAAAGCATCGACATGGTCGGCACAGAGCCTGGCGTAAGCTGCACCTGGGTGTCGATGAGAGGACGAAAGAGATTGTGGCGGTGGAGGTTACACCGAGCCGGGTCCACGACTGTCGTCTGTTGCCGGCCCTGCTGGATCAGATTCCGGGTCGCATCGTTCAAGTCTCGGGCGACGGGGCCTATGACACGAGGGCCTGTTATCAATCGATACTCGAGCGGGAGGTTGTCGCCACCATCCCTCCGCGACGCAGTGCACGGCTGAGTGAAAGTGTGGACCCGCCTGCCTGGCGGGCAATGCGGGATGCCCATCTACGAGAAATAAGGAGACTCGGTCGATATGAATGGCGCATCTCCAGTGGTTGCACCAGGCAAAGCCTTGCAGAGAATGCGATGTCGAGGTTCAAGACGTTGTTTGGGCCTAAGCTGTCGGCCCGACGATTCGACAATCAACGGGTCGAGGCCATCATCAACTGTGAGGTACTGAATCGTATGTCAAGCCGGGGCATGCCTGAGTCAGTGCGAATTCGATAGCATTCAAACAGGACTGGGATCGGTCCGTGACCCGACCGGAATTGTGCAACAACGCGAGCTTGCGGAAGTCGCAGTTGACTCAGTTCGTCGGGACCTTCGACACCACCAAACTCAAGTGTCTCGACGATGCACTGATGGTTGCACTGGGGCTGCTCCGCAGCTAGAGAGAACTAGCGGCTGGGGCTATAGTCTCGGCGCGAACCCCATCCGCCGACAGGAACCCCGTTGTCCGGATCGATGCTGCGATTCGCAGCGCATCCGGTGCACCTCGTACAGCACGGCGGCACCCTACACTCAACACCTGCTGGTCTTCCCTGTTCCATGAACTGATTTTCCCTGTTCCCCCCAGAAAATTCCCTGTTCGACCAAACAAATTCCCTGTTCCGTGGCGTAGGGAATTCGAAACTGAAACCCCATGATATCAGTGAGTTAGGAGGCTTCGATCCCGCCTATTCGAGGCCGAATCCACGAAATTCCCTGTTTTTTCCCTGTAAAACAGGGAAATCGGGTCAGAGACGGGTTCGCCCCAGACTGCCTCCACCGCCACCCACCTGTGTCGTTGATATTACTGCGTTATTCTCAATTCTCTAACCAAATTTGTCTTTAATTTTCAGGCGTTTAGGGGCACTTTGGCAATGGACCTCCATTGAAAGAGACGCGTCGTTGCGGTGTGGCGCGCCGTTTCTGCGCCATCGTCTCCCGAGCCCTTTTCAGTGGTCCGTCTTTTCGACGTCCAAAACGGTTGACACGGCTCTCTATGATCTGTGCCCAGCGACAGAACCGGCCGGCTTGGGATGGACCGGAGGTCAAGCGTGCTTGAACCCAAGCCGCTTTCGCTGGGCTTCCCACCTGAGCGGCAGGCGGGTGTTCCTCATGAGCGTGTTGGCAGTCAGCCCGGGCGGTTGCTGCCCGTCGACGATGGCGGTGACGATGTCCGGGGCAAGGTAGGCAAGCCGCAGCAACCGGGTGACATAGGAGGGTGAGACGCCTTCGGCCTCGGCGATCCGCTGCAGGGTGAGATCGGGATTTTGCCCCAATCGATCCTGGATGGCCAAGGCGCGCAGCAGCAGCCGGATCAGGCCCGGGGCGCACTTGGCATTGTTGCGGGCGCCGGGGACGACTAGTTTCATGCCCGTGCCAGCGCGCTTAAGGGCGATTGGAATATCCAGGATGATCGGATGTTTGGCTGGCTGAGCGTCCTGCCTCGATCTTTTTATTGAGACGACGTCCGGTCCTGCCAGGAGGGTGGCTAGGGCCCGCTCGCCGTCGATCTCGATCACGATGCGGGCGGACTCGACGATCACCCGCCGGAGAAGCGCATTGAGATAGGCCTTGGCCTGGTGCGGTTTCAGCTCAGGCCACCGGTCCGCGAGCGATTGCGCCTGGGTGATCAAGCTGGCATGAGCCGATGCCTCTTGAGGGTCTCCATCGATGACAGCGCTGATCGCGGCCGCATCAGCGAGCCAGTCCCTGAGACGGACAGTAACGAGGCCTTCGAGATCCGCCGCCGGGAGGCGCCACCCCTTGCGGCCGGCTCGCTTGCCCTCGGTGATGAGATGGCGGGAGACGTAGTAGCGATAGCGCCGTCCCTTCCTGACGGCATGGCTGGGTGAGAGGCCCTCGCCCTGCTCGTCAACGACAAGCCCCGTCAGCAGGCTCGGTTGCCGGGTCCCTTCTCGGCGCTCGCCGTTCGTGTTGGCGGCCAGGGTGGCTTGAACCTCATCCCACAGCGCTTCATCGACAATGGCCTCATGCTGGCCGGGATAGGCCTTGTCCTTGTGGACCATCTCGCCCCGGTAGAGGCGATTGTGGAGCAGGTGATACAAGGCCCCGCGGTTGATGGGTTTGCCGCCGACAATACTGCCGTCGCGCCTCACTCGCCGCTTGCTGGTGACGCCTTCGGCGGCGAGCCGGTCGCGCAGTTCACGCACGGATTCGATCTCCCGGTACTGGCGGAAGATAGACCGGACCGTTTCTGCCTCGGCCTCGTTGACGATGAGCTTTTTGTCCTTCACATCGTAGCCCAAGGGCGGGTTGCCGCCCATCCACATCCCCTTCCTCTTCGAGGCAGCGATCTTGTCGCGGATGCGTTCGCCCGTGACCTCGCGCTCGAACTGGGCGAAGGAGAGCAGGACGTTCAAGGTCAGACGCCCCATCGAGGTGGTGGTGTTGAACTGCTGGGTGACCGAGACGAAGGAGACCGCTTTTCGATCAAAAATCTCCACAAGCCGGGCAAAATCCGACAGCGTCCGGGTCAGCCGGTCGACCTTGTAGACGACGATCGTGTCGATCCGCCCGACCTCGACATCGGCAAGCAGGCGTTGCAACGCCGGGCGCTGCAGGGTGGCGCCGGAGACACCGCCATCGTCGTAAAAGGTGGGCAGCACGATCCAGCCCTCGTGCTTCTGGCTCGCGATATAGGCCTCGCAGGCCTCCCGCTGCGCTTGCAGCGAGTTGAAGTCCTGCTCGAGGCCTTCTTCGGAGGATTTGCGGGTGTAGATGGCACAGCGCACCGTGGCCGGACTCCTCGCTCGTGGTGGTTTCCGACGCTCAACCATGCTCCGCCGCCGATGCGCTCTCGCCTGAAGGCCGCAGGCCGAAGAAGCGAGGACCGGACCAGTGCGCGCCCGTGATGCGTTGGGCGATAGCACTCAAGGAACCATAGGCCTCCCCGTCGTAATCGAAGCCGCTTTCGGTCGCGGTGACGACATGGGTGCGGCCTCGCCATTCGCGCACCAGCCGTGTGCCGGGGCGCACCTTGGTGCCGTTGTCGAGGGCGACCGACCGGTCTCGGCGAAGGCCTGGGCCAGGGCCCGAAGCCGCCGCCGCGCCGCACGGCTTAAGCCGCCATGCACCTGCTCCTGGCGCTTGTAGGCGATCCCCCGGATAAGCAGGTCCCGGCTGAGCCGCCGGGGCGGGGGCGCCCGGTGATGGCGGCGCCATTCATCGCGCAGCGCTGGCAAATCCATCGCCCGAATCTCGGCAATCTCGATTCCAACCTCGGTCATGTTACAAACCCTCTTCGACGTGGTTTCGGACCGTGCACGCACACCCATTGACGCTCTGTTGCCCGCTGAAGTCCAGTCCAAAAGAGAATTTATCAGGCTCGTGCAAAAAGGGAGGGCGTCTCTGTGTGGTGAAGCGGCTCATGAGCGTCCAATGTCGTCCGTTCGCAGGCTGTAAGCTTTTACGAACGGCTCCGTCGATGAATCTCGCGGCGGCTACTATTGGCTCCCTCAATGCAGTCATCGCGACTGAAACAGGGAGCCGCATATGTTAGCGTCATCTTCGGGGTGACCAGTATGGGAGCCACGGTGGAGATCCGTCGGCGCCTGCGTTGCCGGCCCCACTGCCAGCGCAGAAACTGCGTGGAACAGCCTCGAAGGCACGTTCGTCCGGCATCTCGGACCTCGAACGGGGGGCTGAGTGCGCACGATACGCGTTTCAGGCACCTTGCCGCGGCCACCTCACCGCTGCGGCCGTTACGGTGCCTGCCACCCCAGAAACCGGCGGCGAGGCCCCCACCCAACCCCGCTCGAAGTCCGCCTGCGTCCAGTCGCCGCACATCGGCCGGTGCCGACTCAACGCCCGCAGGACGTCCGGCTTCGTCACCGGCTCGGCGGGCGGTGTTCCATGTCCATCACGCTGTCTCCCTTCCCGCGGATCAACGCCCGCAGGCCGCGCAGGTCCTCGTCGGTCAGCGCGGACAGGTCGGTCCGGGTCTCCTCAGGCGCGTGTTTTTCCAGCTTTTCGGGCGCGTGTTTCTCGATGAGCCGGATCAGCTTGATCTGATCGTTGATCGTGCCTTTGAGCGCCTTGCCGACCAGGCTTTCCACCAGCGCCTCGAACACGCTCACTCGCCGCGTCCGGCCGTTCTGGCGGAAAGTCACCTTGCGGTCGATCACTTCTCGGATGACCGAGCGCTGGTTCCTGCGGCCCCTGGGCCGGCCCTTCGGGTTGCCCGAGCGTTCGGGCTTGAACCGCGTTGCCTTCGGCGGTTTGCCGTAGCCGACCTCGTAGTCTTCCATCATGGCGATTCGCCTATTCCAGCTCGGCCAACGTCCGTCCGGTTTCGGTCTGCACCGGCTCCTCGCCGGTGAAATCGCGGAAGCGCTTGAGCGCGGCGTCGACATACTTCGGCTCAAGCTCGAGGCCGAAGCCCCGCCGGCCCGCGCGCTCCGCCGCGATCAGCGTGGTGCCTGAGCCACAGAAGGCATCGAGCACGATGCCGCCGCGCCTCGAGCAGTCGAGGACCGCGTCCTCGACCAGCGCCACCGGCTTGACCGTCGGATGCAGGGCCAGCTCTGCGTCGCGGTCCGTCCCGAAGGCGTTGACACCGGCATAGTCCCACACATTGGTGCGGTAGCGCCCGTGCGCCCCCAACGCAACGTTGTTGATGTGCGCCCCGCGCCCCGCCTTGAACACGGCGACCAGCTCGTGCTTGGAGCGGTACAGCGAGCCCAGGCCGCCGTTGGTCTTGTTCCAGACGCAGAGGTTCTTCAGCTCCTCGTAGACCCCGCGCCCCGCCGTCAGCAGCTCGAACAGATGCCGCCAGTCCATGCACACGAAGTGGAGGGCGCCGTCCCGGCTGTGCAACGCGAGTTGGCGGAGCACCGTCTCGAGAAACGCCGTGAACTCCGCTTCGGACATCTCGCCCGCGGCCATGGCGAATTCCCCATGACGCGCCCGGCCCCGGCCGCAGGCGTGCCCGTCGATGGGTACGTTGTAGGGCGGGTCGGTGAAGACCATCTGGGCGATCTTACCGTCCAGCAGGTGGTCATAGGAGGCCGTCCGGGCCGCATCCGCGCACAACAGGCGGTGCCGGCCAAGCCGCCACAGATCACCGGGCCGGGTGATCGGCGCCGTGTCGTCGATCGCCGGCAACCGGTCGGCCTCGTCCTGGTTCCCGGCGCCGTTCAGTCCAGCGATCAGCGTATCGATCTCGGCCGTCTGGAAGCCCGTGATCTCGATGTCGAAGTCAAGGTCGATGGTCGTGAGCGTTTGCAGCTCAATCGCCAGGAGTTCCTCGTCCCAGCCCGAGAGCTCCGCCAGGCGGTTGTCCGCGATGAGGTAGGCGCGCTTTTGCGCCTCGTTCAGATCGCCAATGCAAATCGTGGGCACCTGGGACAGCCCGAGCCGCTTCGCCGCCTCCAGCCGGGCGTGCCCGGCCATCACCTGGCCGCGTTCGTCGACCAGGATCGGATTGGTGAAGCCGAACGTGCGGATGCTGTCGGCGATCCGCCGGATCTGCCGTTTACTATGGGTCCGCGGATTATGCGCGTCGGGCTGGAGGGCCAATATCGACTGATAGGTGATCGACGGCCGGCTGGGGGCGAAATCGGACGTCGAGCGCGTCGGGGTTTTCGTTTTTGCTGTTTCCTTCATCAAAAACCTCAATCGAGATCTATTAACATCCTAGAATCAGCTGCCGGTGCGCGACATCGCCGAGGATCCACCGAAGGATTGGACAGGGTTGACCAACGGTGGAGGAACCGCTCTCCTGAAGCGAAGTCGCATGGCGATAACATACCGGCTCTTGAAAGCTTTAATGTTGGACCTGATCGGTTCCAGTGCAGGATTTTTTGGCGCATTTGGCAAAACCCGCGGGTCATAAGTGGACCCTTCGGGGAGTGTAGTCACCGCTCGGCGCATTGTCGAACTGATGATTCCGGCGGTAATGTTCGTTACGGCTCCAATGTTCATTTCGCCTTTTTCAACCGGGCAGTCATTTCGTTTACGTCCCGTTTCATTTTCAGCCAGACGCTCAAGACCCCGTTGTAGGTCCGTCCCGATTCCTTTGCGACCGCATCGCAAGCCGAATGCCCCCACGGAGGCGTCGTTGCGCGTCGCCGTCATCCCACGGCTGACCAGTTCGTTGATCGCCTCCCAAATGAGCAGGTTTCGATGGTAGAGGACTGATTTACTTGGACCCGTTTTCCGCTTCGGCGGCTCTATGTTGTCAGTCAGCACGTCGGCAATGAAAAGGCGCAAACCGTCCGCGAGCGGCACGTTGTTGCGCAGAAGGCACCCCGCAAAGACACACAGGGCATCCCACCACTCGCGATCCTGGTGGGCGAGTTTGATGTATTCCGGCAACAGGCTGGGCAATAGGTCCGGTTTGAGCAAAGCCACCATAGCCAATTCCGAGCGCACCGGCCCGGCCGAAGTCACCGGTCCATCCCAGAGTGCCTCCCCGGACGGGTGGCCCGTCACAACCATGTGATCAGCTAAAGAGAGGTAAGCCCGAGCGATTTTCCTCGCGTCCTCGAACGTTATCGGCTCCGTCATGGTCCTGCCATCGCGATACGGTGCAGCCTAGCAAAGCCTACAGACAATCCTTTCATCGAAGCCTTCAACAGTCGCTTCCGAGCCAAGTGTCTCAATCTGAGGTGGCCCCGGAAAATCGGACAATTATTTGAGGTGTATTCCACCGACTAAGGAGGGATATGCGATGAGGAGGAGACGCAGGTTTTCTGGTGATTTGAAAGCGAAGGAGGCACTGGAAGCGCTTCGGGGCGACCGGACGCTGCAGGAGATTGCCTCGAAGCACCAGATTCATCCGAACCAGGTGAGCACATGGAAGCGCCAAGCGATCGAAGGGCTTGGCGAGGTGTTCTCGAACGGCGTGGACCGCCGTCGGCGGGACCATGAAAGCGAGGTCCATGAGCTTCACGCCAAGATCGGCGAATTGACGGTTGAACGGGATTTTTTGTCCAGAGGGTCCGGTCGATGAGCCGGGCCGAGCGCCGGGCGATGGTGACGCGCCCTCACCCTGGGCTGAGTTTGAGCCGTCAATGCCGTTTGCTATCGATCGGGCGATCCTCGCTCTATTACACGCCCAAGGGCGAGAGTGCGGAGAGCCTTGCGCTAATGCAGCGCATCGATGAGTTGTTCCTGAAGCACCCGTTCTACGGAGCCTGCCAGATGGGCGCGTCATCTGCGCCTTGAGGGTGTGCGCATCGGTCGTCGCCGGGCCAGTCGCCTGATGCGCCTGATGGGGCTTCAGGCGATCTACCGGGCGCCACGCACCAGTGATCCGCATCCCGAGCACCGGGTCTACCCTTATCTGCTCAAGGGCATGTCGATCAACCGGTCCAATCAGGTCTGGTGCGCCGACATCACCTATATCCCGGTGCGCCGACATCACCTATATCCCGGTGTGCCGAGGCTTCCTTTACCTGGTGGCGGTCATGGATTGGGCGAGTCGGCATGTGTTGGCTTGGCGGTTGTCGAACACCCTGGACGCGAGCTTTTGCGTCGAGGCACTCGGTGAGGCGCTGACTCGCCATGGCCAGCCGGAGATTTTCAATACCGATATCAGGGCAGCCAGTTCACCGGCTTCGCCTTCACCGGGCGCTTGCAGACGGCCGGTGTCCGAATCTCGATGGACGGCAGGGGCCGTTGCATGGACAACATCTTCATCGAGCGGCTGTGGCGCTCGATGAAATACGAGGCTGTCTATCTGCACGACCTTGCCGGCGGCTTCGAGGCCCGGCTCCTCATCGACGAGTGGATCGGCTTCTACAAAACACCGAAAGGCCACACTCGGCACTCGATGGGAAAACCCCAGCCGAGGCCTACCGTAGCAACCCGCCTGTGGATATGATGGACAAGCTGCTACGCGCCTTGCCCACACCCTCACAGGCGCAGCAACAACGACAGGAAGATCTATCCAAGGAGATTCTGGCGGTATGATCGACAATCGGAATACACCTTAAATAAACCGCCAAGCTGCCGCTCCGCCTGAAAACGCCGTTCAATGCGCTCAGGTCGCGATCGCATCGCCGGGCCTAGTTATGTTGTCGCAGTACATTGTTCATGGAAGGGAGTTGTCCATCCGGGCCGCTTCGGTGAAACTGATTGGGGATTCATCAAGAATAATCAGCACCCGAAGGAGGAACCGGATGGACTTACATGAGAAGGCTCGAAGTTGCCCGGCGAGTCGAGAGCTCTTAGTGCAGCAAGGCTGGACGGTGAAAGCGCGGCGCAAGCCGCGGGGATGAGTGAACGACGGGCCTATCATTGGCTGAAACGCTATCGGGAGGAAGGAAAACCAGGATTGATCGATTGATCCTGCCGGCTCAGGAGGGTGGCCAACAAGAGGCCCAAACGAGTGCGGGAGCGCATCATCGAACTGCGCTATCGCCGACTGACGTGTCATGAGATTGGCGAGCGGGTGGGCGTCTGCTGCAGTACCGTGGCCCGCACCTTGTCCGAGGTGGGACTGGAACGCTTGAAGGCCTTGGAGCCGAAGCCGCAGAACCAGCGGTATGAACGGCGCTGTGCGGGGGAGCTGCTGCATATGGACACGAAAAAGCTGGGCAAGATTGGCCGGATGGATCACCGGGTCACGGGAGATAAACGACGCCGAGCCGGGGGCGTGGGCTGGGAGTTTGTTCCTCTCTGTGTGGATGATGCCTCTCGGCTGGCTTACGTCGAGATCCTGGAGGATGAGAAGGGCAACAGCGCGGCCGCTTTTCTACGCCGAGCGGTCGCTTGATTTCAGAAAATGGGCGTCCCAGTCCAACGCGTGATGACCGACCATGGCTCCTGCTACATCTCCCGGGCCTTCGCCCAGGTTTGTCGATCGCTCTCGCTGCGGCATCTGCGCACGCGACCTTGTCGACCTCAAACCTACGGCAAGGCCGAGCGCTACGTCCAAACCCTCCTCAGCCAACGGCCCTATCGATTCCCTGATCACTCTTCCCAACAACGGGTCGCTCGCTTGATGGGCGAGTTTTCTGACGGTTTCTTGACGGTAGTTGCTGTCACGGCGATGTGCTGCTGCGAGGCTTGTTGTCGAGCGCGATCCAGTCGTTGCGATACCAGCGCTTGATGGCCTCCACTCCACCTTCACCGTTTCGCTGAACGTCATCGTTACCGCGATCCCATCCCCCGTCGCATAGGTCCATCCCTCCGCGTCCTGCGCGTCGGCATCGTCTCAATGGCGGCGCGGGTGACGCAGGTCCATGTCGCGGTGCAGCGCCGACACCGACGGCGTCTTCCAGCCGCCGATGAAAACCAGCATCAGTAAAGCGTTGTTGCATGGATCGGGGCGGAGATGGAATTCGCCCTTTCCCAAGCGGTAGCGTCAGGCGATACGTTCGAACACAGGCCGTCCGAGTGCGGTCATTGTGTTCAGGACTTTCTGGCCGACCTGGATCTCCGTGATCTGCCTGGAGAAGCTGCGGGATCTGAGTCTGGGGCCGATGACGCTCTTCCACCGGCCGATCTGCGTTTCTATCCGGCTGCGCTGGTTGTACCCTGTGGCCGCCTGCCAGGCCATGCGGCCGTTGCTGCGGATCTGGGCAATATGGCGATCCCGAACGGTTGGATCCCGCGCCGATTGCGGTCGGATCACTGCGTTCTTCGGCGGCGGTATAATCACATCCAGGGTCTCCCCATACCGTTCCCTCAGCAGATCCCGTGTGGACGCTCCATCATAGGCGCCGTCCGCCAGAAAGCCCGTGACCGGGGCATCGAGTTGATCCAGGAGCCCGGGTAAGGCGGTGCTGTCTCCAACCTCATCGTGAGTCAGATCGGCGCAAACAATCGCACCGCTATGGAGGTCCAGTCCGAGGTGGAGTTTGCGCCAGCGGCGGCGTATTCCCCTGGTTTTATGCTTCTGCGCGAGCCATTCCCCTTCGCCGAAGATCTTGAGGCCGGTACTGTCCACCACCAGATGGACAGGCATAGACCCGGCTTGCCTCATCACCTGCGCGATGCTCAAGCCGTTTGCGCGACGCGACAGTGTGGAGAAGTCCGGCACCCGTATATCCAGCCCCATGAGCGTGCCAATGGAACCCATCAGCCCCTGCGTTTGTCGCAACCCAAGCCGATACGCCGTGCGCAGCGTCAGGCATGTCTCGATCGCCAGATCCGAGTATCTCCGCTGGCCACCCCGTGACGTGCGGCGCGGCGCGCGCCACACACTTTGAGCCTCATCACTGACCCAAATCGTCAGATCACCCCGCTGGCGCAGGCTCTCGTTATATTCCGCCCAGTTGATCACCCGATACTGCGCCTTATCAAACTTGTGCCGTCGGGCTGCGTTGAACTTATGTGGCATCTAGGTTATCCCCGGTGTTGAAAAACACGATGATAAGGTATCCTTCGGGATGTTCCATGCAACAAGGTCTATAGACATTGTTCTTTCGGGGCATGACCACTTTTATCAAAAAATAAGGAACCAGAAGGGTGGAATTCATTACTTCGTGTCCGGTGGTGCCGGTAAGATACGAGAAGGTATCAAGAAGAATCACGGCGAGGTTGAGTTTGGAAAAGTAACCTATCACTTCCTGCATTTCGAAGTCAGTGAGGAAGAAGTACGATTCGCTGCTGTCGACAAGGATGGGGACATCTTCCACCAGGGCTGCATAAGAAAAGACGAGGAGGAATGTTCAGCACAAGTCCATGATTAAGATGGCAGCGAAGAATTTGCAGTTCGTGCAATAGCTGTGAACTCTCAACTGATTGTTCATCCGAGTTCTTTTCGGAAATGTTGATGGAAAAGCGATACCAGCAGCAGCGAAGAGAGAACCCGGATGGATTCACCACAATGTACGAATTTGTCCCCGAAGGCGAGCCCCGCGAGGGCTTCCATATACTGGATCCGTTACAATGTGAAAATCTCCTTGCTCGAAATGACAGTTCGGAGCGGAGCCCTACCCATTGACGTAAGGAGGACAACCCTGTGGCCAATAAACAGGTAACTCTAATCCTGTTACGCAGCCAATCGGAACCTGTGGCAGAGTGGAGATTTCACATTGAAGGTCCGTCGGTTCGATTCGAACGGGATCAAGGAGATGAGATTTCAGTCGGATGGGCAGAACAGAACCGAACTGAAATCCAATCAATCGACGCTGCAACTCGATCTGAACCTGGCCTTCAACGCCGGCCAGCGCTATTTCCTGTACGTCGACGCGCCCAAACATCGGGGAATCTTCCATGTCCTGCATCGCCGCAGCTTCATCACAAGGGAGGAGGATGGTGCAGAGGTCGAACGACGGAATGTGATTATTCGGACGATCATGATCCCCAACAGTGCCGAGTCATCGGACCTGAACCCCGGGTTCGACAAGCTCAAAGACCGGGGGTCACATCTGGTCAAGAAGGGCATCGGAATATCGCGTAAGAAGTACAACGCGCTGAAACCCGCTGCCAAGATGGCCATGCTGAACATCGAGGCGAAGCTACGAGCAACAAGAATTAACGGCAACGCCCTGAGCGCATCAGTTACGGGACTGCGGCATGTGGAGCCGGACCGTATCTACGTGATGATGCAGCCGCAGATCAAGGAGATGGTCGAAAGATCCACGGCATTCGCTTCAGCACCGGGCCACGGAAAGAAGAAAGGGATCGAGCTGCCGGCCCACCCCGACAGTTGGAAACATCGAACGTTTCCGGTGGGGAATCTGCAACTCTCCTTCTCGAAAGACCCGGAGAACTGGCCGGACCCCTCTTCAGACGAAGAACGGTCGTTTTCGGTCGATGCCGACATCGATCTGGAAAAGGGCGTCAAACACTGGGGTAAGTGGCTCAAGAACAACGTGATCAAGCCTGGCCACAAGACGGACCAGCCGGTAGTTTACGGCCTGCTGTTCGGACAGGGCATCTTGCCGGACTACACGCTAGACCCGAGGTGTCATGAACGACGCAACTCTCCCGACCGTAGGGTGGTTGCTCGGCTGGAAATTACCTCAGCGGCACATCAATTGGGCCGCGCAACAGGCAACCGTGTGTCTACTCAAAATCTCCAAGTTCCCATCGAACTCCTTCAAATGCGGCGAGCTTCTCATCGCCAAGCTGCTTTACGTTTTGAATCGCCGTCTTCGACGCCTCAGAATCAAAGGATCTTAGCACTGCGACGGCTGTCCTAACCGAGTAGCTTCCATGCTGCGAACTAACGAGCTGCAGGGTCTCCTGTGTCTTCGCCTCCTTTACTTCGCGCACGAACTCATCCACAAACGACACGAGAACCGCTTCACCAAAGAAGATCATACGGTTGAGACATTCAGATTTCAGAGAGCGTATGAAGCGTTCCAGATGAGCATTGAGATTAGGACTCTTGGGAGGTAAGACTACCGCCTCGATGTCGCTGGACTTCAAGATCTGACTCAACGGCAAGTGCTTCGTGTCACGGTCAAGGATGACGTGGGTCGAGCTGCGGAAAAAGCCGTCGACACAGCCGGTCAGGTTCCTTCCGACTTGCTGCATCCATTCGGAGTTGGGGTGAGGCGTCGCACCCGCGATTTCAATGCGCAGCGTCTTTAGATGCATCACCACAAGGACGTAGAACGTGACCAGTCCTGACCGAGTCCAGACCTCAACGGTCGTAAAGTCGGCGGCTGCGATCGAATCCCAGTGAGCAGCAAGGAAGGTACGCCAGGCCGTGCGGCTCACGCGCTCTGGAGCTGGCTCGATGCCGTGGGCTTTGAGAATGTTGCCAACCGTGGTGTCAGAGATGTGGAAGCCCAGGTTGGCTAAAGCACCCTGGATACGGTCATAGCCCCAGCTAGGATTCTCCTGAGCCATGCGCAGAGCCAAGTCCACAATCTGTTGTCGAATGCGTGGTCGGCCAACGGATTGCCTCTTGTCTGAGTGATCCCACTTGCGAGCGATAAGCTCTCGATGCCAGCGCAGAAGCGTGTCGGGCCTGACGATCTTGGCCAGTTTGCCGAGGCTTTTTCGGCCCAGCACCTTGCCCTTGACGGCCAAGCGTCGACGCTGGTCGTCGTTGAGCAGAATGCGGCCCTTGCCGAGCTTTTCTCTGAGTACCTGATTCTCAGTCAAAAGATACTCGATCGCGTCCTGCTGGTCTCTGTTGATCCAACCGGCCAAGATCAGGAGCAGCAGCTGCCAGGGCCTGAGCACGAAGTTCATGGTTGATTAGATGCTCACGTCAAGTGCTCAGACGCAAAGGGGGAAAACATTGGGGCTCAACCAAGGCTGACTTCTGTTTGCCGTGACGGTTACAACTTGTTGCACAATAGAGACTTGTGGGTCGGCTGAATATTTTTACCTTACGCGGTGAATTGGGAAACACCCTTGATTAGACGCTATTGACGCCGACGCCAATGACGCCTATACTCTTGCTATGGGCACCCGCCTGCAAACCGTCGTAGAGACTCCTGCATATCTCTCGGCGGCCAAGGGTCTTTTGTCTGACAGGGAGCGGAGCGAGGTCGTCAATATGGTGGCCGAGAATCCAGAGACGGGCGTGTCGCTTGGGGGCGGTATCCGAAAAATAAGGATCGCCCGCCCAGGACGCGGCAAAAGCAGCGGGGCACGCGTGGTGTTCTTGTTCTCCGGTGAAAACATTCCTGTGTTTTTGCTCACCGTTTTTGCCAAGAACGAGAAAGCAAATCTCAGCACCGGGGAACGAGTAGTCCTGATCGAGGCCGCAAAAGAAATGATTGAAGCTTACAGGAGGTGCAAATGAGCAAGGCATACGACAAGGTCATGGCAGGGCTTGGGGATGCCCAAGGCTACTTAAACGGCAAACGTGACGGTTTTGTGGTGCATGAAATTGAGGTGCCCGAGCCCGACATCGTGGCGATCCGAGGCAAGACGGGACTCTCTCAGCTGGCTTTTGCCAAGAGTATCGGCGTTCCGCTTGGCACTCTCAAGAATTGGGAGCAGGGACGGCGACGGCCAGAGGGGGCGGCACGTGTGCTCCTTGCGTTGATCGAAAAACGTCCGTCGATTGTTCAGGAAGAACTCGGCCGCTAAGGCGCACACAATACGGGTTCGGACAAGATCTGGAGCACTGCTCCGCCATCGATAGTCTAATGTCGGCCCACACTAAACAGCCTCCCGCCCGCTTGGCGATCTAGACGGCCGCCCCTATTCTACTGAAGTCTCAAGTTCCGCACCGCGGCTACAGCCGGAGATTATCAATCGCGATCTCCGGCTGTAGCCGCGGTACTTGAGGATCTCGGAAGAAGCAGTTCCGGAGCGAGATCCGCTCCGCGAAAACCGCCCAGCCGCTATTGTCGAAACCTTCGTCGCCACAAGGCCTCATCTGGGCTAAAGGAGGCGCCCGACTCCCGTATGGCAATGATCTCAGCACCATCCGTATCGTCGGCTAACTGCTGCGCGATGCCGTGTTCGTAGGTGGTCACCAAGAGTTGACGGGGAGAACCTCCAAGGGTGGCTGTGGCCAGAGTTGCTGCGACAGCGTGACGCAGCTGGGGGTCGAGGTGTTCGAGCGGTTCGTCGAACCACGCGAAGGGAAGGGATGTCGTAGTACCTATGACGATCAAATGGGTGACTATTCTGGCCCACGTCCGTTCACCACCGCTGAGCGTATCCCATCTGAGTTCCTCACCGTCCCGAGACCTTGTGATCGACCCGTCAGGCCTAAAGATGAGGCCATTGTTAGTGAACAGGTGCTTCCAGCGCGTAAGGTAAAAATATTCAGCCGATCCACAAGTCTCTATTGTGCAACAAGTTGTAACCGTCACGGCAAACAGAAGTCAGCCTTGGTTGAGCCCCAATGTTTTCCCCCTTTGCGTCTGAGCACTTGACGTGAGCATCTAATCAACCATGAACTTCGTGCTCAGGCCCTGGCAGCTGCTGCTCCTGATCTTGGCCGGTTGGATCAACAGAGACCAGCAGGACGCAATCGAGTATCTTTTGACTGAGAATCAGGTACTCAGAGAAAAGCTCGGCAAGCGCCGCATTCTGCTCAACGACGACCAGCGTCGACGCTTGGCCGTCAAGGGCAAGGTGCTGGGCCGAAAAAGCCTCGGCAAACTGGCCAAGATCGTCAGGCCCGACACGCTTCTGCGCTGGCATCGAGAGCTTATCGCTCGCAAGTGGGATCACTCAGACAAGAGGCAATCCGTTGGCCGACCAGGCATTCGACAACAGATTGTTTGACTTGGCTCTGCGCATGGCTCAGGAGAATCCTAGCTGGGGCTATGACCGTATCCAGGGTGCTTTAGCCAACCTGGGCTTCCACATCTCTGACACCACGGTTGGCAACATTCTCAAAGCCCACGGCATCGAGCCAGCTCCAGAGCGCGTGAGCCGCACGGCCTGGCGTACCTTCCTTGCTGCTCACTGGGATTCGATCGCAGCCGCCGACTTTACGACCGTTGAGGTCTGGACTCGGTCAGGACTGGTCACGTTCTACGTCCTTGTGGTGATGCATCTAAAGACGCTGCGCATTGAAATCGCGGGTGCGACGCCTCACCCCAACTCCGAATGGATGCAGCAAGTCGGAAGGAACCTGACCGACTGTGTCGACGGCTTTTTCCGCAGCTCGACCCACGTCATCCCTGACCGTGACACGAAGCACTTGCCGTTGCGTCAGATCTTGAAGTCCAGCGACATCGAGGCGGTAGTCTTACCTCCCAAGAGTCCTAATCTCAATGCTCATCTGGAACGCTTCATGCGCTCCCTGAAATCTGAATGTCTCAACCGTATGATCTTCTTTGGTGAAGCGTCATTGCGTCGGGCCTGGAGAGAGTTCGGAGAGCACTTTCACCACGAACGGAATCATCAGGGACTCGCGAACCGAAGCATTGATGCGGGAGATGAAGTTGGTCGCAAGGACGGCGAATTAAGTTGCCGTCCCAGGCTCGGTGGCTTGCTTCGATACTACTATCGAGACGCTGCTTGAATTCGGATACACTCCATAAGACTGGGGAGAAGGTCGAGTCAGCACCGCTGTGCCGGAGCGACGACCTCACACCGGGAGCCCGTTTCCAAAAGCTGGTTTCTCAACGGAAATCGCCTGAGATTCCGATGCTCGCACGCCCATGGGTGCTTCATCAGGGAACTGTTGTTGATCGTCTCCCAGTGTCTCCTCAACTCATGATCCTACCTGGACTTCCTGGCGATTGTCTGTCATCAAGACATGTATGAAGCGGAGCAAAGAGTCCAATCGCACTTGTCCCAACCCCAATTGCTGCCTGAAAGGACGGCTCGGCAAGGGCAACATCATCCGACACTCCTTCTACATCACCAGGCAGGGCAGACGCCGGCGCTATCGCTGCAAAGAATGCGGTCGAACCTTCTCCTCGACCCGTGGCACGCCTTATTATCGGCTGCACAAGCCCAGGTCTCTGTTCGATGAAGTCGTCCGCATGTGTGTCCACGGAATTGCGATCTCAGCCATGGCTCGAATCAAGCGGATGGCGTGGGGAACCATCACACGCTGGCTTGAATCGGCGGCCACATACGCTGTCCGGTTCAATGATCGGATGCTCCGGGGTTTCGTCATCCATGAACTTCAGGCCGACGAGATCAGGGCCTTTGTTGGAGCGAAGAAACGGGTGATCTGGGTGCTGACCACCCTGGAAGTGTGGTCCAGACTTTGGGTCTCGACAAACGTTGGCCGCCGCAGTCTCCAGCAAATCAAGAACGCAATTCTGAACACACTGCAGCGAGGCCTCCTTAAACACCGCTTCCTGTTCACCACCGACGGGTTCGAGATGTACGAGTGGGCTGCGAAAAGGCTGCTCTTGGGAGTCCGCATCTACGGCCAAGTCATCAAGAAGCGTCGGGAGAATCGGGTGGTTCGTGTCGATCGTAGACTGCTTCTCGGAACACAAGGCGAACTGGAAGAAGCACTGTTTCATTCCGAGGATTCCAGCACACTGAACCCCAGTTTCGTGGAGCGCCACAATTTAACCATCCGGCAGGGCTGCTCCTATCTTGGCCGTCGCACACCTTGCCACGCCCGACGTACGGAGTTGTTGGAAGGTCACGTGGCGCTGCTGATGGCCTATTACAACTTCGTACGTCCGCATTCGGCTCTGAGATTCGGTAAAACGATGAGGACTCCTGCCATGCAGGGCGGCCTGGCCAAAAACAGGCTCTCATTCCGAGAGGTCTTCACAAGTCGGGCGGCATTCCTTTTGTTTGTTTTGATAGCGATCCGATTCTACGCCACCGTGGACTGCCGTCAGAACTCAACAACAGTTGCCTGAAGAAGCGCCCAAGAACGTCGCCAAGGAACTCTGTCGTCTACTGAGAGCTGTAGTCTGGAACTGGCAGATCGAGTCTGAGCAACTCCAGGAGCCAAGAAACGAAGCCCTGCGTCGACCGAAGGCTAAGCTGAAACACCGACTTCAATATCAGCGCACACTGAATGGCCGTGTCGGAGTAAACCTTCGGAGCTCCGGGGCCCTTGGGCGGGTCGGCGTTCCGCCAGGCGGCAACGGCGTCCTCATCGAACCAAAAGGTCAGACGCCCCCTGGCGATCAGCGCCCGATTGTAGTCTGACCAGTTGCGTACTCGGTACCGGAACGTGTATTGATTCGGCGTCATTCCTCATGCTGGCACCCTGGCCCATCGGAGACAAGCCGACAACCGAAGCGATTTATGCAACAAGGCGCAGATATGTCGTACCCATTGACGGCCCAGGCGTTCAGCCGCCACGCAAGCCGTGGCGCATCCGGCGAAGGGATCAAGCACCATATCGCCTTCGTTGCTGCTGGCCTGGATGATGCGAGCAACCAAGAGACCTAACGGCTCGGTCCATAGTCCCGCTCCGGCCCTCGCTGCCGTCCCCGCTGCTGCCTCTTCCAGATCACGTTTACAGCCCGCGCAACACTTCGGCGATCTCCTTGTAGTCCGCTGCCAAGCGTTTGACTTGCTGCTTTAAATCCTCGGCCAGCGCTTCGGTCCGCCCGAGCTGCGGCTTCAAGTCCTTGACTGCTTCTTTGAGCCGCTGCACCTGCTCCTTGAATTCGCCGATCCGCTCGGCCTGCTGCTCCATCTCCGCTTCGTTACTGCTTCGACAGCGCGGTTAAGGCGCTCGTCTTCGGTCATGTTACCCAGAATTTATATGTGCGTCTCAACGGCGCAGATCAAAGGATCTCCAGGATTTTATCAGATCGCAGCCGCTTATTATTGAGCGCGTCTCTCACCTACCGGTAGAGACTTCGAGACAGGTTGTTGACGCGGGAGGGCGGTGTCTGAAACGTCGGTGGTACTGTTCAGTTAAGCAGAATAGTTTGCACTCTTCTCTTGGCGCCGTTTTTCCCCCTTGCCCGGGATGATCCCATCTTCTTTCGGATTTAGAAAGCCCCCCTCGGGGCGTGTCGGCTATCGGTATAGGTCGTTACTGGTATTGTCGCGGGAGTACCAGGTTGTCGGGCGGCGGAGGGGTGGAAGGCCTTGGCCCCCGGAACGCGAGGCGTTACCGGACGGGTGCATCCACGGGCAGATCGGTGGTGATGATGGCGAAAATGCCCTCGGCATCGCGCGCCGGGACAGAGCGGGTGATCATCCAGATCTCACCGCCGCCCGCATCAAAGTAAGGGGCCGTCCAGACGCCCGCGTTTGCGGCTAATGGCGTCGTGAACCAAGCCTGTGCCTCGATGTTGTAAGAAGGGATCATGCGAGGTCGCTGGTGGCGTAGCCGTCGGCGGTGCGATAGACGTAGGGGCTGGTGGTGACCGTGCCGGCGCGATTCAGCAGCGCGGCGGCACTGCCGAAGAACGCGGGATGGGCCTCCAAGTAGGCCCGCAAGCGTTCCGTATACGCGGGCGCATCGGCCGGTCGCTCCGCCACCAACTCCGCCACCAAGGTATCGAGGGCGGCAACCACTGCGGTCTTCAGGACCTCGATCTCCGGACCCTCGTCCAGATAATAGCCGGAGCCGACCAGGATCGGCTGGCCATAGGCCACGACCCTCTTGACGAAGGTCACCTTCCGCTGCAGCATCCCGGTGGAGGGATTGCGCGTCGAGTAGTACAGGAAGGTTTCGCCGAACGCATCGCCGACGCTCACCACATCCCGGCCGCCAAAGGGTCCGTCCAGATAGCCGTTCAACTCGGGAGCAAGGATGCCATACCATCGGCTGTAGGGATCTCCGCTGAACAGCGTGTTGCCGTGCGTATCCAGGCCGAACAGGTAGATCGAGCCGTTCCTCCAGCGTGGATCGCTTGACAGCGCCCGGGTGGCGAAGTATCCCTGCGATTTAAGATCCATTGCGGCGCAACGGACAAACTCCTGCAATTTTTCGTCGCTTGAGTAGCCCTCCAACAAGGCCGCGTTCACTTCCGTGCTCTCGCACGTGCCGGGAATGTCGCGCCGGTAGACCCCCGCGCCGATCGCGGCGGGGGTTCCGTTCCAGTCGAGGCCCTTGATGTAGGAAGCCTTCGGCTCCTCTCTGCCCGTCGCTGGATTTGGGAACGAGTAGTAGAGCCAGCCCTCGCCGAAGCTGCTCACGATACGCTGTCCTTCACTGAAGAATCCGTTGCCGAAGACATCGACCAGCGGTCCCAACGGTAATCCTTCCCTCGAGGGGTCGGGTGGGAAGACGACCAATTGCTCAGTCATGTGTGTCGCTTCGGCGACGAAGACATAGATTGGGCCGCTTCTCCAACGCTCGTCCTCGTTGAAGGCCCGGCGGGCCTCCTCAAAGCCCACTTCCTGGACAAACTCGTAGGCGCATTGAACGAACGATTTAACGTCCTCCGGTGTGCGCACGGCGCTGGCGGTTACGGAGCGGTCCGCGCAAAACAGCGGTTCAGCGGCCCCCTGGGCGACAAGAGCTGGCGCCGCGGCCAGGAAGGCGAAGGGAATCAGGAAATAAGATAGTCGACGACGTTTCATCCTGTGGTAATAATAACCAAAATCAAGGGAACTCGAAATCGCGAATTGAAGCCGCGTGGGATCGTCGGGCTTCGAGGGCGAGGCGATCAGCACCTTACGCTTGCTCAGGACCGCCACTGGTCAGTAAAGTGGATTCTTCACTATGTCGAGACGGGCTTTTCCAGGCACGGCAACCCTTGAGAGGATGGCCAAATTACTATCGGATTATCGGTTGCCAAAAAATGTCCATGGGTTCAAGTGTTGGTATTGCGATGCGAGGCTGATCGAGGAACGGAGCCAAGCTCTCCTTTATCGGCGTCAACCCGGCTGGAGACCAACACGATGCGGTCGGCACCCGTGAGCTGGTTTCAACGACTTCCCGAAATCCTCGACATCCTACGGGACATGGACGCCGATCACTTGGACCGCTAGGCCGTGGAACGGCGGTTTCGGGTGCGTGCCCGCCGCGCCCAGCAGATCATGGCAGCCCTGGAGGGCTTGCGAGTTGGTAACGCCGTTGCTGAAAGTCCCAGTGAAAGACCGGCGGCAATCAAGTGTATACTACCGTCGGCACTTGAATCCCGTGATCGCCCCTGCGCCCTCTCCCGGTGCCGCTGGCGGAGAAAAGCCCTGGAGAGGTCGTATAGGGCATCCAGCCACCCTCGCGCGCGTCTCACTCGCCCGGTCTGGAGGAGGAATGCCGGTTGGAATTGGGTGAATGCTCCATACGCCCTCGCACTACCCCGACCTGTCTCACACAGAGGATATACGCATGAGAGCTTTTGACCAGCCCGAACCGCTGACGGACGCCGAACTGGACCGCCTCGGAGAATTTCTCCGGAAGTGCAAGGGAGGTAAGACGATGAACATCGAAGAGCTCGACGGATTCTTCTCGGCCCTCATCGCTGGCCCAGAAATGGTGCCACCGAGCAAGTACTTGCCGGAAGTGTTTGGTGGCGAAATGACAGATACTTGCGAGTTTGCTGGGTTCGATGAGGCCAACGATATCTTGGGGCTGATGATGCGGCACTGGAACACGATTGCCGCAGCTCTGCACAACGAGGACGTGTATTTACCGATCCTGTTTGAGGACGAGAACGGCGTCTGCCTTGGCAACAACTGGGCTCGTGGGTTCATACGCGGAGTCGGCATGCGCAAAGAAAGTTGGGCCGAACTCATGACCGATGAGGAACACGCCGGATTGATGATTCCAGTACTGAGCCTTTACCACGAGCACAACAAAAACCCTGAAATGCGGCCGGGGCCGATTGGGCGAGAAAGGCGGGAACAAATCATCGTGGGGATGGCCATCGGGATCGTAGGCGCCTACCGGTACTTTCGGCTACATCGGCAGCACGCGGCAGGCGGTTACACCAGCGAACCTCGGAGCAACACTCCCAAGATTGGGAGGAACGATCCGTGCCCGTGCGGTTCTGGCAAGAAATACAAGCGTTGCTGCGGCGGGGCGACGATACACTAAGGGGACTACGAACCGAATCACTGAGATTCTGAGAGTCCGTCGGGCAATCACCGGCTATGCGGCCCTGCGCGGCGCTTCTTCAGGCAACTGTTGTTGAGTTCTGACGGCAGTCCACGGTGGCGTAGAATCGGATCGCTATCAAAACAAACAAAAGGAATGCCGCCCGACTTGTGAAGACCTCTCGGAATGAGAGCCTGTTTTTGGCCAGGCCGCCCTGCATGGCAGGAGTCCTCATCGTTCTACCGAATCTCAGAGCCGAATGCGGACGTACGAAGTTGTAATAGGTCATCAGCAGCGCCACGTGACCTTCCAAGAACTCCGTACGTCGGGCGTGGCAAGGTGTGCGACGGCCAAGATAGGAGCAGCCCTGCCGGATGGTTAAATTGTGGCGCTCCACGAAACTGGTGTTCAGTGTGCTGGAATCCTCGGAATGAAACAGTGCTTCTTCCAGTTCGCCTTGTGTTCCGAGAAGCAGTCTACGATCGACACGAACCACCCGATTCTCCCGACGCTTCTTGATGACTTGGCCGTAGATGCAGACTCCCAAGAGCAGCCTTTTCGCAGCCCACTCGTACATCTCGAACCCGTCGGTGGCGAACAGGAAGCGGTGTTTAAGGAGGCCTCGCTGCAGTGTGTTCAGAATTGCGTTCTTGATTTGCTGGAGACTGCGGCGGCCAACGTTTGTCGAGACCCAAAGTCTGGACCACACTTCCAGGGTGGTCAGCACCCAGATCACCCGTTTCTTCGCTCCAACAAAGGCCCTGATCTCGTCGGCCTGAAGTTCATGGATGACGAAACCCAGGAGCATCCGATCATTGAACCGGACAGCGTATGTGGCCGCCGATTCAAGCCAGCGTGCGATGGTGCCCCACGCCATCCGCTTGATTCGAGCCATGGCTGAGATCGCAATTCCGTGGACACACATGCGGACGACTTCATCGAACAAAGACCTGGGCTTGTGCAGCCGATAATAAGGCGTGCCACGGGTCGAGGAGAAGGTTCGACCGCATTCTTTGCAGCGATAGCGCCGGCGTCTGCCCTGCCTGGTGATGTAGAAGGAGTGTCGGATGATGTTGCCCTTGCCGAGCCGTCCTTTCAGGCAGCAGTTGGGGTTGGGACAAGTGCGATTGGACTCCTTGCTCCGCTTCATACATGTCTTGATGACAGACAACCGCCAGAAAGTCCAGGTAGGATCATGAGTTGAGGAGACACTGGGAGACGATCAACAACAGTTCCCTGATGAAGCACCGAAACCGGAGACTTTGCCACAAATTATGGCAAGCCCGTGAGTCGTCCCAGCCCCGAACCATCGTTGCAATGTCTGGGGATCAGCGATTTCTTCCTGGTACTTTTTCCAGGGCACAGCTGCCGCTTTTGAGCCGTTCGTAAGAACCGGGACAACGCTGATGCCGTGCTGGGTGAGCTTCCAAGCCGTTTCGAGTATCCCCATCAGCCCTGCCCTCTATCCCAGACATCGAGAATCGCCTCGGTCACCAGCCCCTTGAGTCGCTCAGAAAACTGGACCACGGCGTAAAACTTGCGTTGCCCGTCTTGCTCGTATTCACGTTGAGGAGGACTCACCCAGGCTGCCTGTTTTGATGTCGGTTTGTTCGTCATCCGAGAGCGCCTCCTCAAGTCGCTTCAACCGTTCGTCGAGGCTGTCCATCCGTTGGCAGAGCCGAGGTAAGAGGTCCCTGAGAACTTTGACCAGGTCTGCCCAGTCAGCGTTGCCAGACTCACGAGTGAGAATGTCAGGGCCCCCTCATGGTGCAGCCTCCAGCGAAGGATTTTTCAGTTGCTTGTCCATTCCCTCGTCAATAATTCGATCGAGTTCCGTTTCGGGAATTCTGATGAGCCTTCCAATCTTTACGGACTGAATCCTCCCGGCCGCTACCCATTGGTAAATGGTCTACTTGCTCAAAGACAGGCGGTCTCCAAACCGAGTGGGACTCAAAAGCTTTATCTCCCGAGCTATATTCTTGTTTTCCATCGTTGATCTCCTTTGCACCAAGTGCCTCTACCCCTTAATGGGGAACGTTCACCCAGACGGGGATTTATTAGATGAGTGATGGGACGGGGTATATTGGTAAGTGATTCTGTAAGGAGGGGTTAGAAGAAATAGGATTTTTTGCACTTATCCCCACAAGCAAGGGTGAACGTTCACCCTAGGGGGGGGAAGTCACGCTGCGCGTTCAGGGTATAGGCGCTCACACGGGGGGGAGACTGACTATTGATCGTTGTCTACTGGGTCTTGGGATTCATCTCCTTCATCTCCTCGATCTCCTCCCGGGTGATCTCAGGGAGATGGCGGATGAAGTGGACTAGCTTCCAGGATTTTCTGTCGTGCTCCGGAGTGTCCTTACCCCAAGCCGGCATGGCCGTCAGACGGATGCCGTGTTTGATGATGTAGAACAACTCTCCATCGGATAACGACTGCGTCGTGGGAGACGCCATGTCGGGAGCTTTAGGGTAAAAGCTCTGCCCAATCTGGGTCTGTCCCCTACCGTCGTTCGCATGGCACAGGGCGCAGTGGTCAGCGAAGTGGGCTCTCGCCTCGGACAGGGCTTCGCCCGTCGGCGCAACCGGGTTTTCCATATTTCGAGCGGCGCTCGGAACAGCCAGCTGACGCAGGCGCCGGGCAACGAACGCTTCGAGAGCGGTGGGCTCGTCCCGTGCGCTAAATCCATGTCTGAGGATGCCTACCAAAGTGAGCACCGCGGCGAGCGTGACCAAAGCGAAAATCAGCAGGCCAATCTTGGTTCTTTTCCTCATTGGCTCTCCTGCTCCCCGATAGCTCCCTTTTTCGGTTTCAGCTCCATCCCACACTTCGGACATTTTCCTAGCTTGTCCTGTATGACCTCCGGATGCGTCGGACAGGTGTAGAGCGACGAGCCAGCGGCGGGCTCAATGGCACTGGGGAAATCCGGTGAGTCTACCGGCCCGGAGACCGTTCCTGGAGGGTTGTCGTACCAGCCCGGATCCGCATCGTAGCTCGTCAGATTATCCCGAACCTTCAGGATGGTGAACATCCCCCCCATCCCGACCAAGCCGAACGGCCCGTCTCCACCCATCATCGGGATGGTATTGGGAGGCCCCGCCATGCCCATCCCCTCCATCTCATGCATCCCATCCTGCCCCATGGCCATGTACCCCGGGAGAAGCTTCCGGATCGCTGATGGTGAACTTAGTCACGTAGTTTTTATTCTTGATAGTAGGGGTGAAATAGTAGGGGTGAAAGGGATCTTCGGAAAGTCCCATAATCGCGTTTAACCGCTTCCGCAGCTTCTTTACCGCCGGCTTTATTTGCTTGGCGATTTTTATCGGCTCGTTTGTGTCCTGATTTTTGGGGAACTCTCCGCTATATTTGGCGAATACTTTGAGGAAGCTCCACGACTGGTTTGGCTCGTTAGCGGTTCGACCGTCTTTGAATCCAATCTCTGCGTAGTGGAATCTATGAACGTGCCCACGGGCTTTTATGTTGATCGCGCCGGTGGAAACGAACGTGATGACGACTTCCTGCCAGCTTAGATCAAGGGGTGACGGGAAACGAGAGGGAGGTGGCTGCGTTCCTGCTTCGGGGTGCTCCAGGTCCAATTGCCGACAGTAGGTCGCAAGGGCCCACCAGAAGGGTTCAATAGTGAAGCTTTCTCCCACGCGATGCTTTCCCCCGAGGCCAAGAGTTGTCACGTTGATAATACGAAGGACTGGATTTCCCGCGTGCTCTAGACATATATTGTCGTGCTTGTTCGGGAACTCTACGAGGAAATTCTTTAAGTCATTGAGCAGCCGACCCCGCGCCTTTTTTTCTTCAAGTGATCCCTGCCCTCTTCTTCTTGCAATATCTTGCGCCAAGTTCATGAGTTCCTGTGGCCCATCTTCGCGAACTTCCCCAAAGTACCAGCGATTGTCGATCTCGCTGAATGTGGCGCGCATCTCGGGTTCTCGTTCGAACCAGTTCCGGGCCACATCTTCGAATTTATTTCGGCTCTCCGGTGGTGGCGGAGATTTAATATCTACCATTGGTTCCCCCTGATACTGAGGAACGGCCCCACGGCCAGGGTATCAGACCCCAGCCACTAAAAGAAAAAGGGAGAACCACCAACCCAAAAACTTCTTTGGGAAAAGCCGGGGCTGGCCGTGCGGCCTGCGAGTAATTATATATAACCCCCCCTGATGCCAATCCGAACCACCCGACACTCGACATGAAGAAGGTGTGGTATCTGCCAGTCGTTCGGTGTCGCTGTCATCGGCTAAAATTGGAAGAAGGAGTGAACGTAGATTGACCGCAAAGAAAAGAGTGTTGGCGGCTACGAAGAATGCTATCGCCACCAAGCTCACAAACAAGCAGCGGAGATTCGTCGAAGGAATTAGATCGGATGAGAAGTTTTGGGGGTAATTTGAAGAATGACCAAGCCTGAGAACAAAAAGAAACAGGCCACCACCCCAGATCGTCTGGACATTGCCGAGTCTCCTGTGATCGATGGAGATTGATCGATGAGATGCAAGGCCACCGTAAAGAGCACAGGCCAACAGTGCCGAAAGGACGCCATTAAGGGTGGAACTGTGTGCCGGGTGCATGGCGGCGCAGCGCCCCAGGTTAGGGAAGCGGCACGGCTCAGGGTCCTCGCGATGGTAGATCCTGCTCTGACGCAGCTGGAGAGACTCATCGAAAGCGAAAACCAGTCAACCTCCCTTAGTGCCGTCAAGGACATTCTCGATCGTGCAGGTCTGAAGCAGGTCGACAAACTGAAATTCCAGGGCCTTGTCGAGGTGGAAGACCCTGGGCGCGAGAAACTCACGGATGAAAACCTCGCCAAACTTCTTTCTCTTGCAGAAGCAGCGGCCGAATCTGAAGGCAATTAAGCGGCAGAGCAAGGAAAAGCCATTGATTGGTGACTGGCAGTAGAGTCCTGCCAAGTTGCGCGACGCGTGGTGTCTCTTAAGATTCTAATGAAATGTCAGGGGTGGAGGACATCACGGGTTATGCTCTCTTTTCTGCGCAGGATCTGGTTTGTGTACTCCGGTCTCTCGCCAGCGATGGACTCTTTGTACAGGGCTGGATCGCTCAGGAGGGTGCCATTAGTCTGTCACCTATACCGATCGTGGAACTGCCCACAAGCGCACTCGCCCAATCGTCAGTCGAGCAGCTCTTGCAGTGCCTTCTTCGATACCTGTAAGGAGCCATTCGCGCAAGAGGGCCTCTCACCAAGCTTGGTCGACCTATCAAAGGGCCCACCTATCAATGAACCGGCACCGGCGGGTATGACGGTGATCTTAGGTTGAACTAGACGTGGTGAGGGAATTCCAGAGTAAGTGGCAAGAGGGTGTCGTCTTTCTATGCTGAAAGCGACATGACCTTCCGCTGTAAAAATTGCAGGGCTCTCCTCACGGACCTCACGATCTTCCCCAGCGGTTACTTCGTCCGTGCGGCAAAAGACTGCTGGGCTGCCAGGACTTGCTCCAGTCGGATCAACCGTTCCGTCAGGTCGGCAATGGCCGCTTCCTGCTCCTGGAGTTTTCGGTGCTGTCCCTGGAGTTCGTTCAGCAGCATCGAGGGCAACTTCTGATACTCAACGGTCTTGACTTTTCCCGTGTCGTCGTAGACGACCAACTCTGGGTACACCTCAGCCACTTCCTCTCCAATGAGGCCATATTGCAGACGGCCCTCTCCGAAGTCGTGCTCTTTCTTGTAACGGAAGGTCACAGGCCGCAGCCGCATCAGGTCGCTACTGGCCCTGTCCATGTCGTGGATGTCTTGTTTGAATTGCCGGGAGGAAGCTAAAACAAGCTGGACACCAGCGATGAATGCATTCGTATGGTCTGTGTCGCCAATCCGAATAATGTTTGATTCTACAGATTCACCGGAGTTTCCAACATAGATGTTGTTGTCGCCGGTGACCAGATTAGAACCGGCAAAATCTCCGATGGCAAGGTTAAAGCCACCGGTGGTGTTGTTTCGGAGCGTATCGGCCCCACCCGCCGTGTTGTAGTTGCCGGTGGTGTTGGATCTGAGCGCCTCGACCCCACTCGCCGTGTTCCCGTCGCCGGTGGTGTTGGAGTTGAGCGCACCTCGCCCCAGGGACGTGTTGGTGGGGCCGGTGACGACGTAGCTCTGAGTCTCGACGGCGACAGTCGCAACATCTCCACTGGCCTCCTGGATCAAGGAGAGCACCGCTACGGGAGGCGAGGAGACACTGATTTCCACCACCCCCTCATAGTTACTCAGCGCCGCTCCAAAAAACTTCTCTTCGTTCAGAAACCCGGCTTCGGACTGAAGCGGAGCCAGCATGAGGTTCTTTTCGCCGACCGGTTCTTGACCTGCCTTGTCCTTGACACGAACCGTGATTTCCGTTGCCTCCGTCGAACTCGGGTTGTGAACCGCCAAACCGGACTTGAACTGAGGGTTGACGAATCCCAAAAACCGTATCTCATCGCTAGCCACGCTGGGCAGCACTCCTACGCGGGGCTTGAGCTGCCCTATGAAGAGTTGAAAAAACTCCGTGGCGATAAACTCGCTATCGGACTTTAGCTCCGTCCATCCTCTGGTCAAAGTAGCTTCCGCGTCTCCGAAAGAGAGGGTCTCGGTTGCTCCTGGTCCCAACTCCACTTGCCCATCGGCCAGACGGCTGCCATCGGGAAAATACAGTTGGACATCGACGGTAATCGTCTCCGTGGCGCTGGGATTGTGGATGGTAAACGACGTAGTGGAACCCCCGTTCAGCACTACCTGGGAAAATTGTTGTTCCATCCCACCAAACTGGCCCAGTAGAGGAATAGTTGCCACCTTCAAGACGAGAACAAGCGTCAGTAAGCACTCAACTCGACGCACAGTATGGCGGGATTGCTCGAAAGCCGTGTGAAAAGCGTACATGCTGGTTTACCTCCTTTTCGCGGCTGAAGAGAACTTGATGTCCCCCTCGTCAAAAGATCTATTGGCACTGAGCCTAGCTTAGCTACAGCCAGACCGGTACGCAACGAGTCGTGCCAGAGGATGGAAGGTGCACAGTCGCGAGGTGTGCGCATCAGAGAGCTGCTCCTTCCTTGAGGATGGGCGAAGACCTCCGATTGTTGCGTGGTTTTGGAGGTATAAACTCCCCGAATCGTCCCCGAGAGCCTATCGCTTATGATCGGAGGTCGCGGAAAAGACGACCCGAAAGACTACCAGGAAGCTCTTAAGTGGTGGCGCATGGCTGCCGATCAAGGTTTTGCCCCGGCCCAAGCGAGTCTAGGGTTAATGTACTACGACGGCCAAGGAGTCCCCAAGGACTACGTACTTGCATACATGTGGATCAATTTAGCTCCCTCCAACTCAACTGAAGAAGACGTCAGAGAACAGAGTGGCAAGATGCGGGACAAAATATACCTTGACAATGGCTCTCAACTTCTCAACGGTAAAGGTGTATCTGCATGAGTTATATTTACGATCTGCGACGATTTTTTGAAACTCAAGACCAAGCCTATGAATCAGTCCTCAACGAATTGAGAGTTGGGCAGAAACGTGGGCACTGGATGTGGTACATATTTCCGCAGATCAAAGGTCTTGGCGTAAGTGCAATGGCGCAAATGTATGCAATTTCATCTCAAGAAGAAGCTGAAGCTTACTCGGAACACCCGAACTTGGGATCACGATTGAGAGAGTGTACTCAGCTTGTCATGAATGTGGAGGGGCGTAGCGCCGAACAACAAATTTTCTATTATCCCGACAATCTTAAATTCCGATCTTGCATGACGTTGTTTGAACACTCTGCGACAGACAACGGCATCTTTCGGGACACTCTTCTCAAGTACTTTGACGGAAAGCCTGATCAGTTAACTCTCGATATCCTGAAGAAACACTAGGCTGAATTCGTGAATTCAAGATCCACCCGTAATGGGACGTGCAAGTGCCGCATAACAATTGCGTGAACCGGAGCGGCGAATCCGATGATGAGCCAAACTGAACCAGTGTTCGCAGACTCCGAAAAAAGGTGAAAGGCTCGAGTTGCAATTGCAACCGAAAACCTCAAAAAACACCGAAATTTTCCAAAAAACAAACGTAAATAATTGGTGTAAACACTGATAAACACTGGTATTCCAGCGGTTGAGGAAAAAGCGGGTTCGAATCCCGCCCTCTCCGCCACAGAATTTCACAACCCTCAAAAACCCTTATTTTATGCTCATCTACCCCTATTCTTCACTCGCTGAGTGTTGGAAATTAGGGGAATTAACTCGTTTTGTTCTTACAATGAAACCAGCTCTCGGTGTCGCTGTACTCCGCTAACGTTGGAATCATGGCAAACAAGCTCACAAATAAGTAGCGGTGTAAATGCTGGTCAAGAAATTCGGCACCCTTGACAGGCACCCGTGGATTCAAGGTATGAAACCTTGAGGAATCAAGGAGTGTTGCAAGACATGGAGCAGTAGCATGAGATACCATGACGGGTGTTTCGAGATGGAGTGGGCATCAGCCAGATTTGACAAGAGACTGGGCTCCACTCTGATATGATCAAGGAGATACTAGAGGTGTCCCAGGCCACCGGTATTTCAGACCCTGGAGCGACAGAAACCGAAATTGGGCCCTACCTGGATTCCGATCAGGAGCTCCCCCATAAACAGCAGCACACAGCCAAGCGGGTCTTCCAATGGCTACGGGAAGAGTAATGTATCCGGGCTATACCAAGGTCAAAGAGGCGGTCTGGGAACTAAGGTGTAAGGATGGGGATGTCTTTGTTCCCCTGGTGCACGGGTCTGTGGAATCCAAGGTGGACTTCGGCTATACCCTGGTCGTAGCGAGCCGGTGTAAACGCGGTCCTGGAAAGCTTTGTAACCGAGACCACTCGTGGAAAACCTCTGCAATATTGCTTCTTCGGTATGTTGAGGGGCTCCATCGAGCTTAAGGTAGCTAGAATGGATGATTGCGTCACCGCAGTAAACTGGGCATGAGAAATCTGGGTTAGAAAAGAGGTGAAGCATGAGAGCTAGTCATTGGCAGGACTACCTGAATGAGCATCAGAAACGGTTCATGGTACAGCTACAAGAGTTTTTATGCATCCCCAGCATTTCTGCTCTTCCCAAGCATCGTGACGATGTACAACGGGCAGCACAGTGGGTCGCAAACAGACTGACTAGCGCTGGAATCGAGCACGTAAGTGTTCTACCTACCGAGGGCCACCCGGTAGTTTATGGAGACTGGCTGCACGCTGCCGGAAAGCCAACGCTACTAGTCTATGGTCACTTCGATGTCCAGCCTGTAGATCCAGTGGAGCTCTGGAGTGCCCCTCCCTTCGATCCGATAATCCGAGATGGCAAGATTTACGCTCGTGGGGCCTCGGACGATAAAGGCAATATGCTGGCGCCGATTCTTGCAGCAGAAGCGATCCTGGCGACTACCAACTCTCTGCCCCTGAACCTCAAGTTCCTACTGGAAGGACAGGAGGAAATTGGTAGTCCACAGCTTCCTCCCTTTATGAAAGCTGAGGCGTCAAGATTCAGAGCTGACATTGCGGTGAGTGCTGACGGTTCTCAATGGAGTGAAGAAGAACCCGCTATCTGGATCTCTCTGCGTGGACTTTGCGCCCTACAGATCAACCTTCGGGGACCCTCTCGAGATCTCCACTCCGGCCTTTTCGGGGGAGCAGTGCAAAACCCGATCCATGCTCTGATTCGTTTGCTGAACTCCTTGCGTTCTCCCGATGGAAAGATTCTGGTTGAAGGCTTCTACAACGAAGTGCAGGAACCCGACTTGCGGGTGAGAGAGGAGCTGGCCCGGATACCCTACCACGAAGAGAAGCTGCTCTCTTCCATTGGCTTAACGGAGACGTTTGGAGAACCAGGGTATAGTACCTATGAGCGCGAGTGGATCCGTCCCACCCTAGAGATCAATGGCATCTGGGGAGGCTTTCAAGGAGACGGAATGAAGACCGTCCTACCCAGCCAGGCCCATGCCAAGATCACCTGCCGATTGGTGACACATCAGAATCCTGAAAGAATCATCGATGCTGTTTCTCGCCATGTTGCGGTCCACACACCTCCCGGTGTGCAATCCGAGACTGTCACTCTTGGCTCATCAGCAAAGCCATACTCCATTCCCATTGATCATCCTGGAAACGCCTCAGCCAGTCGTGTTCTGCACGAACTCTATGGAGTAAAGCCTTATGTTGTAGGCTCAGGAGGAAGTATCGCAACCTGTGGATTGATCTTGGACCACCTGGGCATCCACACTGTCAATCTCTCCTTTGCACTGGATGACGAGTGTGCCCATAGCCCGAACGAGTTTTTCCGCCTAGCCAGTTTCCAACGCGCCCAGTCTGCCCATGGACGGTTTCTCCAGGTTCTGGCCGACAATCACTTGTTGCCTACTGTATTTCAGACCTCTCGTTGATCCCGCAGTCCCAGTCCATGTTACCCATGAAATTCGGTCGCGCCACACGCCACATCCATGGCTACAAGCGCCACGGAACGGCCAGTCTGTATACCAACATGGCCAGTAGTCAAATTATTGGGCGTCTGACGAAGCGTCATCGAGCAAAAGAGTTTCTAGTTTTTCTGTACCAGATTGACGGAAGCACGGATAAAACCTTGGACGTTTATCTCATCCTTGACAACGGGAGTATCTACAAGACAACCGCGGGAGCTGGTTGGTAAAGCACCCTTGCTTTCACCTCCATTTCACGCCTACTAGTCCTTCCTAGCTCAACACCTTCGAGACCTGGTTTGCTAAATTAGAACAACGTGCTCTGTACCATAACTCCTTCACTAGTGTCCCCCAACTCCGCAAAGAGATCCGTCGCTATATTACAGTTCACAATGACGCATCGGCTAAGCCTTTTCGCTGTACCAACTACGCCTATCCATCATTAGAAAAGTGGATAAACTCCGTAATACAACTAATCATAGGAACCGGTAGTAAACCTGTGCTGGTCAGGTTTCATCTATCCACTTGTCATAGAGTGGCACCCGGAGTGCATTTCCAAGTATGGTTTCAACCCCGGATCGAATCCAGCTGATCCGGTTGTGAGAATGGTGTCCTATCTGGGCGCAATTCTCTTCGTTGTGGATTACGGAATTTTCGGACTTGCTCTTCCTAGTGTCGAGAAAGCCCGTACCGCTGGTCGAGAACCCCCGTACCGTGTGTCGAGTTTTCCCGTACCACAGGTCGAGGAACTCCGTACTACGTGTCGAGAAAGCCCGTACCACAGGTCGAGTGAATCAGCCCCAAACCTGCATGGTGACTGGAAAACTAAAAACTCTATTAGTTCTATTAGTTTCTAATATTCTTAATCAACAACAACGGGAGCTGTTGTTGACTTCAAACACTTTTTCCCTTTTTGGACGGTCTCCAATTCCGAAGCCGCTGCACTCTTAGGGAGCTTTTCCCCACCTTGAATCAAAGAAGCTCCCACTTTAGACTGAGCTACGCTTAGATTGTGGAGTGGACCAAACGGAGGAATAGGAATGCAGCGACCCTACCGGGTGGGAAGATCTTGTGAGGCCTGGTGTACGCGATGTAAGTCGGAAGAGGAGCACACTATCATTGCAATGGTGGACGGCTTGCCCAAACGAGTTGAGTGCGACAGCTGTCATGGCCAGCACAATTATCGTCTGGCGCCTGGCCAGCGCCGGCCAGCGAAAAAGAAGGGTTTCAGGTCACGCCGAATCAGCCGCAAAAACGCCCCCTGGGAGAGACCGACCGACGACAGCCCGGAGGCCAGGCTCTACTCGATGACCGAGCGATTTGAGGCTGACGAGGTTGTGGAGCACGAAAGTTTCGGGATTGGGATCGTTCAGCAGGTCCAGCCGGGAAACAAGATTGAAGTCCTCTTCAAGTCGGGCAAGAAACTCCTGGTCCACGCACGCTGAAGCGACGAAGGCCTGGAAACAGCACCACCTCTCTCGGAGGCGATTTTCTTACCGGACCAGGACACATTTGGGAACTGTCCCGAGTCCAGTCGCCTTCCGTCCAAAAATCACGCCACCTCTTTTTATCCGGCTCTTAGATCCAGTAGTCGGTCAAACACTTCCTTGTACGAGTCGTGGTTCTTCCAGTTCGTGAAATCGCCAATGTGACGAGTGCCCTTCATCAGGGCAGGCCAACCCGTTTTCCGCATCCATAGCAGCATCGTCCAGAACGAATTGGAAATAGGTTAGCGCCCCGGTGTCCCCGAGAAACTCCGTCCGTATGCATCAATCCACTGTGTGAGTGCGACGCCGTCCTTCAGGAACAGTCGCAATGAGGTCGCGGTCCGGACCCGTCAGCGTGAACGAGCGAATGAGCTCTGCAGAGGGAATGTGAGCCGGCCAGCGCTCAAGCCGCGCCAGCTCTTCTCCCGAGAGGATCCGCGGAGGCATTTATGCGACGCGTTGCCGGCGGGCAGAGGACGAATCAGACAGGAGGTCGCGCCGGCCCACCCGGTCGCTGCGCCAGACGACGAGAGTTCCTACCTTGCCGGCGATGATGTCCCGTTCGAGCCTCCCAAGAGCCGGACGGTCCAGGGAGCGACCGGTGTGCTGATCTCGATACCAGGCGACAGGGCGGTCACCGGCGTTGGTCTGAAGCCAAGTCTCGAGCTCGGGCTCCTGAGATCGGAGGTCTTGGCGACTCGTGGGTACTCGGAGGTAGACGGCGATGGCCCGGTGGTTCACCCGGCCATTATGTACAAATTTGGTATCCACTTGACTCAGGTGACCCCAAGATGTAGTATGTGCCTTCGTGGAGGATTATCCACGCGACCTGCTCGAGTTCGAGGTACGCTTCGCCAGCGAAGAGGCCTGTCGCGACTATCTGTCCGCGTTGCGCTGGCCGGAGGGTTTCCGCTGTCCGGGATGCGGGCATGAGCGGGCTTGGCCGGTGCGCAAAGTGCGGTTCGAATGCGCTCGCTGCGGGCGGCAGACGTCGGTGACCTCGGGCACGATCTTCCAAGACACACGTAATCCGCTGCGGCTGTGGTTCCGGGCGATCTGGCACGTCACTTCGCAAAAGAACGGGGTCAGCGCGCTGGGTCTGCAGCGCGTTCTCGGGTTGGGCAGCTATCAAACTGCGTGGACCTGGATGCACAATCTGCGGCGAGCGATGGTGCGTCCGGGGCGGGAGCGATTGGCGGGCGTAGTCGAGGTCGATGAGACCTATTGGGGCGCTGAGGAAGAGGGTGTGAGCGGCCGGCAGAACGAGCGTAAAGCATTGATTTCAGTAGCCGCGGAAGAGAGAGGCCGCGGGCTAGGACGGATCCGCATGCAGCGCTTGCGGAACGCATCGGCGGCCAGTTTGATGCCCTTCGTGGAGGAGTCGGTCGAGCCGGGAAGCTTGGTGCACACCGACGGCTGGCTGGGCTACGAGCCGCTGGAGAAGAAGGGCTACCAGCATCGCATCGTCTTTCTGTCGGGCCGCCGCAAGCAGGCCTCGGAATTATTGCCGAGGGTGCACCAAGCGATCTCGTTGCTCAAGCGCTGGCTGCTGGGCACGCACCAAGGCGCGGTTAGCCACGAGCATCTGGACTACTACCTCGACGAGTTTGTGTTCCGCTTCAACCGGCGCAACTCACGCAGCCGGGGAAAACTCTTCTACCGCCTTGTGCAGCAGGCAGTCGCCGTGGACCCAACGCCGTATCGATCGATCGTCGCCGACTGGGACGCCGAGGCCCCGTGAGCCCAACCACAAGATGTTGGGGTTACCTGAGTCCAGTGGATACCCCATATGTACGATTTCATCGGTGCATCAAATCGGACACTTGCCCTGATCTCTCCAGGTCCATTAGCACCAGCAGGCCTTAGCGTTGAGGTTTACACCGTTGCTATCGATACCCCACAGCAATCTGGTCGCTACCCCTGGTAGTGGAGTGCCACTGAGGTAATACCACCTCAGGCCCCCCCCGATGATTCCCAGGGATACACTCAAGCAACAGGCGAACGCGAAGAACTCAGGGACCAAAAGGGCTAGGAGCTTGAGTTCGAAGAGAATGCTTGTACTGGACAACATGGCAGCCTCCTTTTCTGGCCACTGGTTCCGTTGTCCGGCGCTGGAATGGTAAAATCGAGATGACGTGTGGTGCACACCACGTGGTGTGCTAGCGTCGGGCTCGCTGGGGTGGCCGCCCCAGCGGGTTCGTTTAATAATGCGACGGCAGTCCGTCGACACCCTCCTACTTCGTTTTTTCCCTCCGCGGAAGGGACTTCCACTAGAGTCTCATCCTGCCCCAGAGATATCAAGTTATGTGCGCAGTTTCTTCTTATGTATACACAGTTTCTATAGTATATTCTATGACTATGAAATCTGGAAAGAAGCAGGACTTTCCTCCTAAAGGCATTCAGGAAAGAAAAAAGACCGATCTCGCGCGAAGATAAGGATCCAGGTTACAATGGATCGTTTTGCTCCCCTGAAAACTACAGGGCAATTGGCACGCATTGACCCGGATTTGACGGGGAAATACGGTCGCTCTGCAGCGGTCATCTCCCGGATTATCCCTGAGACTATCAGGGAGGGCTCTGTTGAGGTCATCGTTCAGGAAGCTCGCATCAGACCTCCGGTTCGAAACCGGGCTCTAGAGAATGACCTCAAACGCCACTTCAACCAACTCCAGGATGTTAGAGTCATTGAGACTCCACCTCTTGACCCATCTCTAGATGCAAAAGAGCGTGGGCGCCTCGATGACGAGCTCCACGAAGCCTTGGGGCAGGTCGCTGCGGAGTTCATTGCCGGACAGAAGTTTCTTTTTAGCAACGGCGACAGCGTAGGAGTCGGGAGCGGTCGCGGCGTCAGCTATACGATTACCGCTCTCCGGAGATTCCCCCACCTCCGAGTCAGCGTCACACTAGTGGGACTCACAGGGGCTGTAAATGCTCGGGACCATGCTGGACGGACGAACGTCAACTTTGACGCAGACAGCAACTTGGGACAGCTCGCCCCATGCTTTGAGCAGCGGGTGAAGTTGGAGCAAATCTCACATCCTATGGCCTTTGGCAGCGATCGGGATCTCAGGCGAGCGTGGGAACGAACCCCACTCTATGGCAAGAACTGGACAACGTTGTGCCCTACCAGTGCCCTAGTCGGTGTGGGTGTTCTTGGACCAGGGAATCGGTTCTACGAAGAGGTAAAAAAGGAGCCCAGAAATAGGACCCGCCTGGTCGAGCCAATTATTGAGTTGCTCGAACAATTGGTAGCCCGTTCCGAGGAGATACAAGCGAAGTACTCACCTACATGGTTTCCTGTGGTCGATGTATGCAATCGATTGCATTATCTCCCTCCCCCCGAAACGATTGACGTATCTGGTGAGATGCGGGTAGCAGAACTAGAGGCGCTTGTCCAAAAGACCAACCGAAGGCTTTTGACTATCACCGATGAGCAGCTCCAAGAGATCCCCAACATCCTTCTAATCGCGGGGACTGAGAGAAAGGCATCGGCCGTTCAGTCCTTACTTGCTAAGGGTAGAGGTCAAACGCCTCGATACAACATCAGTTTTCTCGCAACTGACGCAAGAACCGCCATGAGCCTCTTAGAAGAAGTTCCTAATCGTCGCCTAATCCTTTGTGGACTTGTGGACAACTCGCCTTGACACCACCCTCGGGTAGGCTAGGCTAGGAGGTAGCATAAAGGACGTTATGCAAGGTTAATTAGCCCCAGCAGGATGACCCAGGAAATTACCCCCTACAAGCGGAAAAAACTCACCCAGGTCGGCCTCGGACGGCTCCCGGCTGTGATTGACGAAGCCGGTCCAAAAGCCAGTCGGCGGTTTGTCGAGTTCTTTGTGGCCAACATCCGAAACGCAAATACGCGTCTGGCTTATGCTCGTGCCGTAGCCCGTTTTCTTGGATGGTGCGAAGAGCGCCACGTCTCGCTCGATCGCATCGAGCCGATTGTTGTTGCTGCCTATATTGAAAACCACCCTGGATCCGCGCCCACAGTCAAGCAGGCACTGTCCGCCATTCGGATGCTCTTCGACTACCTGGTCACCGGCCAGGTCTTGCCGTTCAACCCGGCCGCGGCCGTGCGCGGACCCAGCCATGTCGTCAAACGCGGCAAGACCCCGGTCTTGAAGGCCGAGCAAGCGCGCGCGCTTCTCGACTCCATCGACACCCATAGCGTGGTCGGTCTTCGCGACCGCGCCCTCCTGGGAGTCATGTGCTACACCTTTGCGCGCGTCGGTGCCGTCACCGCCATGCGCGTCGAGGACTACTACGAGAATGGCAAGCGCGCCTGGTTCCGTCTGCACGAGAAGGGCGGCAAACGCCACGAGGTGCCGGCCCACCACAATGCCGAAGAGTACATGGACGCCTATCTCGCCGAAGCCGCGATCGCCGGCGAAAAGAAGACTCCCCTATTCCGATCAGTCGACAAGTACCGCAAGCTGACCGAGCGCCCCCTGCACCGCAACGATGTCTTGGGGATGATCAAGCGCCGCGCCCGGCAAGCTGGCCTGCCAGCGACCACGTCTTGCCACACCTTCCGAGCCACCGGCATCACCGCCTACCTGGAAAATGGCGGGACCATTGAGAATGCGCAGGCCCTCGAGACCAGGAGCCCGACAGAAAAAAGGCCCTCACCAGCCGGAGGCTGGCTTTGGCTGAGGGAGTTTTTAGTGTAAACTATACAAAAGAAATTGTTTATGTGGTTTTCTTATCCCCAACCCCTCCCCTTTCTGGTGCGGTAGCACCTCAACGTAAATGTCGCACCGCTGAAGAAGAATGACCCCGTACTACAGGTCGCCGATCCCCGTACAAGAGGTGAAGAATGACCGTAGTAGGGGTCAAGAGAGCACCTCCCTCACCATGGGGCCCCCTTTCGTATCGCGTAGGGGTCGAGAACCTGCTCACAGAATGAGCGATGGTTCCCCCCTTTCCGGATTATTTGATCGATGCCGCGTACTTTGGCTGAGGAACCGTACTTGAACTCGAGTCCTGCACTCCAACCCGACAATGCCCTGCGCGTGCACCTCAACGTAAATAGGGCGTCCCCGTTCACTCTTTGACCTATGATTCCACAGACGAAATCCCCCAGGTCAGCCCACTTCCCTAAACTTATAGCCCAGAGAGGATGAACCGTACCTTAGACGGACATGTGTCCATCCGGCTGGTTGTCACGGGATCCCTACTAGTTGGACTCTGGCGGTTGCTACCTGCCAGTTTTCTGGAGATCAGATAAAGCGTAAGAGTTTAGAAACCACAGGTGATGCTTCCCACCCTAAGCAAAATGACCAGACTAGAAATGACTGCGGTTTGGAGGACCCGTCGGCCAAAGATCATCGGTCTTGTTGTGAATCAAGCACCTGTGGACCAAAGTGAAAGTCCAACTGGGGAAAGGAAATGATAATTCCGAACGTCGTTAAGGGCCAACCATGACACCTCATTTAATCCAAAAAGTCTCGTCTGAACCCTCTACCGATCTTCAATCCAAACGGGGACCGAGACGTTGACTGAGGAACTTCCGAATTCCCTCATAGAACTCTGAGCTCCATATCAGATATTTGTCAGTCTAGTTTCTTTTGCGGTCCCTTCTAAGATCGGTCTTATCAGAGCCATATGCGATCAATAAACCATATCTATCATCGTGTGTAACCGGTAAAGGTAATCATGTAATTATCTTCTGCTTTCACGCTAGACAACACCAATCTTTGAATGTTAAGCACTCAGCTAGAACGATCAGGTAGACCTTCGCATAGGCTCCATGTTACCTTTACAGTAGGTTAGGATAGGAAGTACACCATTCATCAGAGGGAGGAAGCAACGACAGTCATGAAAGATCACTTGGCTTTTCTCCTATGCTTTAGTCTGCTTTCCACAGCACTTGTAGCAAAAGCTTCCATCGAGAAGGGAGAGTCATCTTTCCTTGATGGATCTACTCTTTTTCAACAAGAAATAAAGCCTATTTTCGAAAAGAAATGTATGGCTTGCCACAGTGCCCAAGACCCTCAGAGCGGTTTGGTACTGGAGACAATCGATTCCATCTTCGAAGGCGGGAGTGTGAGTGGACCGGCAGTGATCCCTGGAGACAGCAGCCAGAGTCCGCTGATGCTGCACCTGCGGGGAGACAAAGAGCCAAGGATGCCGCTGGATGATCGCTTGCCGGAAGCGGAGATCGCGCTGATCGCTCGCTGGATTGACCAGCTCAAGTCGGCCGGCCAGGAAGCGGAAACTGAGATGGCCGGGTTGGTCTCCGATCACGGCTTTGAAGAAACGGTCCGGCCCATTTTAGAAAAAAGTTGCTTTTCCTGCCACAGCTCCGAGACCCACCGCAGCGGTTTGGTGCTGGAGACGGTCGAGTCCCTGCTCAAGGGTGGTGGGGCTAGTGGACCGGCCATCGTGCCTGGAAAAAGCGGGGAGAGCCCCCTGATTTCTCACCTACGGGGGGAGAAAACCCCTCGGATGCCGCTGGAGGGAACCCCCTTGCCGAAAGAGGAAATCACGCAGATTGCGAGCTGGATTGACGATCTAGAGACCCCAGTAGTGGCCGAGGCCAAACCACAGCTGGGCTGGCCCTGGACCAAACTCCAGCGCCCGGAGGTTCCCAAGGTACAACACAAGGAATGGGTTACCAATCCCATTGATGCCTTTATTTTAGCCAAGATGGAGACAAAGGGCCTGGAGCCGTCCCCTATGGCCTCCAAGCGAGCTTTGCTGCGGCGGATCGCCTTCGATCTGACAGGTCTTCCGCCCACACCGGAAGAGATGCAGCAATTTCTCAAGGATCCCTCGCCGGATGCCTACGGGAAGGAGATCAACCGACTATTGACCAGCCCTCACTACGGAGAGCGCTGGGGTCGGCACTGGTTGGATCTGGCTCGCTATGGAGATAGCCTGGGCGGTAATTTAGACATTGACCAGCCTAACATCTGGCGTTATCGAGACTATGTTATCCGATCCTTCAATCAGGATCGTCCTTACGACGAATTTATTAAGCAACAGCTTGCCGGCGATACCTTCATGATTCCCTATAGAGGATCACTCTATGATGCAGAAGGCAAGATCGCCCTGGGGTTTCTACGTCTCGGAATGATGCAGCAGGTCGCCAGACGCCGAGAACTGTTGACCGATCTGGTTGGAACAACGGGCTCGGTCTTTCTGGGACTGACCCTAGCCTGCGCTCGCTGCCATGACCACAAATATGATCCTATTCCCACCCACGATTACTACCGGATGGAGGCCTTTTTCTCACCGATTACGGTAGATGTTTCCCCTCAGGAAATTCCATTTACACAGTACGAGGCACCCAATCAGTGGCCTGAAGAATGGGAAAAAAGGGCCAGTGAGTGGGAAGCCTTGCTTTCCCAGCGCTTAAAGAGTTACCAAAGGGTCACTCAGGAATTCAAACACAGGGTCCGGCAAACTCGCCCTTTCGACGCCCCTCAGGATTTAAAGGATGGCGTCCTTCCGGTCAATAATTTCGAATTTCAAGCGGCTCTGCGCAAGGGATTGGTGTTCAGCAAAGCTGAACGGGATTTCTACAGTCTGTTGAGTCGGAAAGTGGGCAGGAAAGGTCGCGGTCCGATGCACACAGACCGCTATAAGCCCCTCGCTTATTCGGCTTTCGATTCCTTCAGACGCGATGCTCCTGCTATCCCAACGACCTTTGTCCTGAAGGGAGGCAACCAGGAGAGTAAGGGAGAAGTTGTGAAGCCGGGATTCCTCAGCTCCGCAACGGGAAACTCTGATCCGGTGAGTCTGGCAGGCATGGACACTCGATCCTCTGGGGGAAGTCCTCGCCGACTTTTGGCCGAGTGGATCTCCAGTCCTGAGAACCCACTGACAGCCCGAGTCATGGTTAACCGGATCTGGCAGCACCATTTCTCCAAGGGTTTGGTCTTGACTCCCAGCGATTTCGGCCAAAACGGTTCCGGCACCCTTTACCCGGATTTGATCGATTGGCTAGCCTCGGAGTTTATCGAGCAGGGATGGAGCATCAAAGCCATGCATCGAATCATGCTCAACTCGAGTCTCTATCGCCAATCGATGCACAACCCTCGAGTCGAGGAATTCGATAAGATCGACAGTGTGAATCGCTATTTCTGGAAAATGGAACCTATCCGTCTCGAGGCGGAGGTCATCCGCGACAGCATCTTGGCAGTCAGTGGCCAATTACACCTGGAGATGGGTGGCCCACCATTTTTTCCTGAGCTGGACGATGAATGGATGAAAGCGGTTAGAACCTACTGGGATCCTTCCCCTCAAAAGCAAAGAAACCGAAAAAGTGTCTACATGATTCAAAAACGATCTGCTCCGATCCCTATGATGACGGTCTTTGATGGCCCGAATATGAACGAAAGTTGCGAACTGAGAGGAGTCACTACGGTTACCCCACAGGTCTTTATGCTCTTCAACAGCCAGTTTGTTCATCGTCAAAGTCGAGAGCTGGCCGATCGAATTCGCGGTGAGGTGGGATCGAATGCCGAAAGACAGATCGAACGGGCTTTCCAGCTGGCTTTGCAGCGTGCTCCCACCACCTTGGAACAGTCAAAGAGCCTCGTTTTTTTTGGTCAATCCAGACCTTACTCGAGACCAGAAATTCCGGTAGCTGCTAAGCCAATCGCGTTTGCTGACTCGGCGCTAGGCACTCCCAACGATGTGGAGCGTGAACTCAAGGCCAAGGGTTCCTTGGCTGACCTGTGCCTCATTTTGTTAAATATGAATGAATTTATTTTTCTAGAATAGCTGATAAGATAGTGCTCGGTTGAGCCATCTCTACCTGTGCTTGGTGAAAGGGGGAAACAATGATGACCAAAGGTTCGTGTGATCTGTGTCGGGTTGAGCTTCCTGACCCCCGGTTGGGTGAGCTAGGTCATATTGGGGCCGTGCTCCGAAAACGAGGGTCTAGCGAGGGTATATCTTCCGAAAGGGTTGGGAAGTAATCCCCCACGTCACTGCGCTTTCAAGCAGCTTGCAGCACAGATACCAAGTCTGCCGTGACGTCTAGGACCGCGATGATATCCTCGCTGGATCGACATAGAAACCATAGAAGCGTTCCATATACTCCGTAAGAGTCCACCTTAATTCAAAAGAATCCTGGTTGATACGGTTTCGGGAGTTTTGTAGTTGAGTAGATGGATCTTTTCGGTACAAGCCCAGGCAATCGTCCAGATTGACATCTAGCTCTTCCACAAGCTACTTCACAGTGAGGCTTTCAAGCCATTGCATATCTAATCCTTGGCGCCTCCGAGTGCAGCCATAATTCCTCATCAGGCCATGTTGCAAGTAGCTGTCTCAACAGTAAATCCTTGGGAAAGGTTTACTCCCTGGTGTTGAATGGCCAGACGCTTCATCTGGTGTATGCCCGACTCCGGTAATTCCATTGTCGTCTGGGTCAGATTGCCCGAGAAGTCGAAATGTGAGAAGAATCCTAGAGCCATTCTGGACTGACCTTCAGATTCCAAGGTTCACCCTCCAGAACACTTCCTTCTACGTCGCTGCTCGAAGAAACGGAGAAGAATCTGCCTACATGCCTCAGCCATGATCCCCTCGATCACTTGGATCTTGTGATTGAAGAGTTCGGGTGACAGCAATTGGGCCTTCGAGACAACGGCCCCCGCTTTGGGATCTCGAGTTCCAAAGACTAGTCGCTTAACCCGAGCCCAGGTGAGTGCTCCAGCACACATAGGGCAAGGTTCGACCGTAACGTAAATTTCCAGTCCATCCAAGCGATAGTTTGCCAAACGACGCGCGACCTGACGCACAATGAGAATTTCAGCGTGGGCCGTCGGATCATGAAGCCCTATGCTCCGATTGTGGTCTCGGGCCAGCAACTCACCTTTCCATACCCCCACAGCTCCAATAGGCACTTCACCCTCCAGCTCCGCTTTCCGGGCTTCCTCGAGAGCAAGCTCCATCCACCTTGGCACTATAGATTCAGCTCCTCTCGTAGGACTCTCACCTGCTTTTATCCCCATCCTTCACTCTCAACGAGCACGCCCTCTCCTCCCTGACAGTACAGCCGACACAAGCAACAGTCAGTCTAGTAGAGCTCTGCAAGACCAAATTCGGCGATCCGCCGCTTCACCGCTTTGGGGCTGGGATGATCCAGATGAATTAACTAGAGCAACCCTAGCTGCGCTATGACGGCATCCCTACCGTATATCCGTTTCAGCTGCTCCTCGCCCGGGACTTGATGAGAAACAATATATCAGCGATCAAACATTACTTTCTCTCGTTTTGGGCGCGGCACAACTACCGAACACGGTTTGCCCTTTATCCCGGATGGGAAGAGAAAAGCGCCAATGCTTCGTGTTTCATTTCGGAAAGAACTCTCGACTTTCCCATCCCTAGCCTGACAAAGCACGTAGGAAACACCAAGAATCTAAAACCTGGAACACGGGAAACATTAGATTGTTCTACTTTATGCAAGGCAACATTTCCTTTCTTGAGTAGATTCCAACCCCTGCTCTGAGCAAAGGGTCCAACGCAAGGTCAGTCAGGATTCGACCTCATCCCGACACACCCCCCCCCTATTTAGGTCTAACATACCGCTGGAATCTCAAATCAAAGCAACTCCTCGACCAGCGTCCCAGACTGCACCTAGGCTTGATCTGGAAACATTATAAAGCAGCTTGCCAATTCAATCCCAAATGTCCTCGCTCTGATGGTGAGAATTACCTAGAATAGCAGGGGTGTGGACAAGATCCGGCTTAGCTCGAATTTGTTTTATTCTGACCTGGGGGAGTTTATTGCCAACCGGTTGCCGGGCTCCGCCGCATACGATAGATCTGCTTCAAGCGAAAAGCCTCTCTCCTCTGGTTCGAGAAGTGGCAGAACGATTTGAAAAGAACCATCCCAACGCCGTGATTCGCGCCGAAGCCTATAGCAATCTGAATGCCATTTACAAAGTTGGAGCATTTGGCAAGCCTTACGACCTAGTCGCTACGGCAGACTATCGACTTATTCAGCGTTTCCTAATGCCAAGCCCTGTATCCACTGCCTATCGCTTTCTAGGCAATGAAATAGTCCTGGCTACAGCTTCGAATAGATGGTTGGCCTCAACTGCCAGCAACCTCTATTGGAAGGAAAACTGGCATGAAGAGCTGTCCAGCAGGACCTATCGTTATGGTATCTCGCACCCCGACCGCGATCCCTCCGGTTATTATGCTCAACTGGTTTGGAAATTAGCCGAGATCCATTACGAGAAACCGGTCCTTTATCGCCAGCTTCTTGAAGGTCCTGACTCACTCTCGACCCGTCACGAGTCCAGCGAACTGGTAGCCTTGCTTCAGAATGGGAAGTTAGATTTCGCTTTTCTCTACAGGTCTACCGCCCTACAAAACAATCTTAGCCTCCTCCAGTTACCGCGACAGATCTCTCTTTCAGATTCGTCGTCCGAGCATTTATATGCTCAGGTCTTTCTGGAGGTGACCGGCAACCCACCCGGGTCCCGCTACGAGGTGATTGGGTCGCCCATCCACTACGGTATCGGTCTAGTGAATCCCGCCAATTCCTGGGCCCGACGCTTCCTTGATTTTTTGCTCAGTCCTGAGGCGCAGCAACTTTATCGAGAGTTAGGCTTCCGGAGTATACCGATTACCGAATTTCTTCCCCGGGAGTCGAGTTTATGAGTACAGTGACCCCAGTACACCTGTCGATCGATTTTCATGACACTTTTTCGAATCTGCGACTGATCGTGACTACAACCTGGCCTAGATTGTTCATTCCGCAGATGCAATAGGGTGTGGAGAAATGCGAGCTAGTAGCGCACTCTTGCTGGTCCTCCTTTTGATCGGGCTTGCTCTAGGAGGTGGAATAAGCCTCTACATCGACGCCCTCTGGTTTCAATCAGTGGGCTATCTGAGTGTCTTTCAAATCATGCTGGGCATGAAATCTCTTTTCTGGCTGCTTGGATTCATACTTTCGTTTGCGATATTGGGATTAAATTTGTGGTTGTCCTCTCGGCAACCTCTGAAAAGCAGCTGGCTGCGAGAGGAGTGGGTGGCCCTAGCCCGCAAGGGCTCAAATGCTCTCTTTTGGCTGGGAATCCTTGTGATTTCTGTTTTCGTTGCCATGATCGTGCAGAGCCAATGGATGAGTTTCCTCCAATATTGGCATCGTGTGCCAACCGGTGAACTGGATCCCATCTTTGGAAAGGATATTGCCTTTTACTTCTTTTCCCTACCTGCCTATGAATTCGGAGTAAACTTTGGACTAGGTTTGGTGGCCTTGTGCCTGACCATTTCTACTGTGACTTATGTCGTCCACGGTCACCTGGGCTACTTGGGTCAACTCCAGCTCACTTTTCCAGCCCGACTACACCTCTTCTCTCTGGCGGGGATTTTTTTTCTCTTCGTTGCTGCTCGCTTTTGGCTGTCCCGTTTTGGCCTTCTGTATAGTGATCGCGGAGTTGTTTTTGGCGCTGGATACGCGGATATTAACGCCTGGCTCCCCAGTTACTGGATCCTAGTTGTGCTTTCCGCGGCCACTGGAGTTCTCTTCTTCTTCTCTACCTTGGCAAAGACTTTTCGCCCGGCCATCATAACCGGAGCGGGATTTGTTGTCTGCTACCTGATCATCAACATCTACCCTTACTTGGTCCAAAGCTTCATCGTTAAGCCCAACGAACTTGAAATGGAAAGTCCCTACCTCCAACACAACATTCAGCTCACCTTAAAGGCCTATGATCTAGAAGACACTGAGGTACGAAACTTTTCAGCCAAGGGCAGCCTCGACTCAGTGGCCCTTCAGAAAAACCAGGTCACCCTGAAAAACATCCGCCTCTGGGACTGGAGGCCACTCAAGGATGCGTATGGACAACTACAGGCCATTCGTCCCTACTACGCATTTGAAGACGTCGACCTCGATCGCTATGTCGTCGATGGGGACTACCGTCAAATAATGCTTTCTGCTCGAGAACTGGACTTTGACCGCATCCCTGAACAAGCCAAAACCTTTATCAACCAGTTCTTTTCCTACACTCACGGTTACGGATTATGCATGAGTCCGGTCAATGAGGTGACCCCAGAGGGTCTACCTGAGTTTTTCCTAAAAGACATCCCACCCCGCTCTGAAGTCGGGTTTCACGTGAGTCGTCCCGAGATCTACTTCGGAGAAAAGACCAGTCATCCAGTCTTTGTACGAACGAAGATTGAGGAATTCGATTATCCGATAGGAGAGCGAAACGCCTTAAGCAAATATCAGGCTAAGCGTGGTTTATCCATTGGTTCGTTGCTTAGAAGGCTTCTCTTCTCCTGGGAGTTGAAAGATTACCAAATCCTTTTTACTCCGAATTTCACCAAAGAGAGCCAGATCTTACTCCACCGCCGTATCCAGGACAGAGTTCCCAAGATCGCTCCCTTCCTCGAATATGACCAAGATCCCTACTTGGTACTGGATCAGGGTCGACTGTTCTGGATCCTAGATGCTTATACCACTACTCGCCGCTATCCTTACTCTCAACCTTTCCAGTCGCGTCTCAACTACATCCGGAATGCGGTCAAAGTTGTAGTTGATGCCTATCTCGGAGACGTTCACTTCTATCTTGCCGACTCGGAAGATCCCCTTATTCGGGTCTACGCCAGGATTTTCCCCGATCTTTTTCGGCCACTGGTCGATCTGCCTGATGGCTTAAGGGCCCACCTTCGCTATCCGGAAGATCTGTTCCACATTCAAAGTCAGCTGCTCAGCACCTATCACATGCGTGATTCACGAGTCTTCTACAACAAAGAAGACCTGTGGCAAATTCCTACCGAGATCTACCGAGGAACTGAGCAGACCATGGAAAGCTATTACGTCATCATGAGCCTGCCCGGCGCACAGAATGAGGAATTCATCCTGCTGATCCCTTTTACCCCGAAGAACAAGGACAATATGATCGCCTGGCTGGCTGCTCGCTGTGACGGCGAAAACTACGGCAAATTGGTCCTCTACCAGTTTCCTAAACAAGAGCTCACCTACGGCCCCATGCAAATTGAGGCTAGAATCGACCAGGATCCCAACATTTCTCAGCTTATTACCCTCTGGAGTCAGAAAGGCTCGCAAGTTATCCGTGGTAATCTCCTAGTAATTCCCATCGATGAATCTATCCTCTATGTGGAGCCACTTTATCTTCAGGCTGAAAAGAGTAAAATCCCCGAGCTGACCAGGATCATCGTTGTTTATAGAAACCGCGTCGCCATGGGAGAAACACTTGAGGAAGCCCTTAAACAGGCAGTACTGAGTGGTCCTCCTCCTCCATCACCTCAACCGGTACCCATTCCTAGACCCTCTTCGGAGATTCCCAGCACACAGCCACTTATCAAGCGCGCCCTAGACCACTATCTGAGAAGCCAGAGGTTTTTGAAAGAGGGGAGCTGGACCGCCTATGGAGAGGAACAGCAGCGCTTGGGTGAGATTTTGCATGAGCTGGGCCAAAAGAGACTGCTGGATAAGGAGCAGTAGATCCTGTCACAGGGATTCTTTCCCCACTTTTCTATCAGGCCGGCCTTGCTTGAACATCTAGCTGGCAGGGTTTATAATGTAGGTGTTCTTCAAAAAGGGTCGATCGTGATTACACTGACGGAGAAAGCAGCTGAAAAGGTGAGGCAATTCATTGCCGAGCAGCCGAAGTCTTATACTGGTGTCCGTATTGCCGTTGAAGGGGGAGGCTGTTCCGGTTTCCAATATACAATGAACCTAGAGAATGATGGCGGAACAGGAGATCAAGTCATCGAAGGAGATGGTTTTAAGGTGTTTGTAGATGAGCAAAGTCAGCTCTATCTCGAAGGAACAGAAATCGACTACGAGGAGAACTTCCACGGAGTTGGCTTCAAATTCCATAATCCAAATGTCAAGAGCTCCTGCGGCTGTGGTGAGTCCTTTCAGGTTTAAACGCCCGGCGCGAGAATTAGCGTTCGAGTATTTTTTCCCAACTGTCTCGAAGTAGATCCCAGTAGGAGACCTACCGCAAACTCAAAGACCTTTTTCGGCAGCACCCACCCAGTCTTCTATTCTACGTCAGCCAGCTCTGGTTTCTGTGTGTAATAAGAAGGTCCAGGGCGCCCACTCAGTGCTCGGATTTGTGCGTTTTGGACACCGGGGATAGTCGCGCCCACTAACTCACATTGCTCACAACGGGCGGCTGCGAAACGGCTAGAAGGGTTGGCTTGGTAAGGCATTGCCACCGAGTCCCTCGCAGACCGTACTTGTACAGTATATCGAGGAGGCCCAGCGAGCACACCGCAGTCAAGACGGATAATTCCAGGCAGGGTGCCAAACATGCAGACTAGTGGGTATCCATGATATGAAAAGTCCCCAAAGATTGTTTCTCAGCGTTGGCTTTCGGACTGCTGGAGAAAGGTAGCCCACTTTGGTTCCTCCGAGCCTCCGCCGAAGATGCTCATCACGCGTGCACTGGCCGGCCCAGATCCATTATCCGGATTTTCCGGCGGCTGAGGCCTGTTTTGAGTTTCTCAATCCTACACCACTCGGTGAGAAACTGATAGCATAACAGTAGTATGGTTGCATTGAGAATTCTTTCCTCCCTGGCCATGATTGCTCTGTTGATTGTGGCAGTATATACAATCTCCAGAACACCCCAGATGCAGGAACTCCTGAGACCAGCCTCAACAGTGGAAAACTCCTTGCATTTCTTGGAAAGAGGTCCCCAAATCCTCAGCCAAAAGGAAGAACCAGCTAGTCTCCACTGGCGCTGGGTCAATGGCCGCTGGCAAAGGATGAACCACACCTTTGAGGGACCCTCTGAGCAGAAGGAACACGCTCCTCAAGTAGCCGTCCCTAACCCAGAAGTTGCTCAGATCCTTTGGGGAGCTCTTGGAGCCAAACGTTTAATCTCGGGGATCGATCTTTCGGTTAGTGATGACGTGATCTTCGTTTCCGGAAAACTAGCTTCGAATGAAGCGAAAAAACAGCTACTAGGGATCATTGACAAAACACGAGGCCATCGTCATGTCGATTCAACTGCCTTGAGGGTAAAGGAGCAGAGATCTGTTCCAAACCTGCCTTAGAAGTGGATGCGATGATCAGCATCTCGACCCTCCTGTTTATATTTCTCGCTTCCAACCCCTGGGTGGGCGTCTGGAGAATTCTGCCTAAGAAAGCTCCACAGAAGGGACTCCATCTGATCGTGAGAACCCTAGAAGAGGTGGAACTATACGACTCAGAATGGTATCCGTATAAGATCCTCCAGGCCAAGTTGGAGATGGACTCTCTGGAACTCCAGGTCGTAGGAGCAAGTCGAGCAAGACCCTTTACTCTGGTTGGAAAAAGAGATGGAACTCGTTTGGCAGTAGCGTCTTGGTTTAGCATTCCACAACTGCTCGGAAATGTAAAAAAGATGAACGGGTTGAAAGTATTAGAGGACACCATCCGGCCACCCGTTGAGTTCATTTCACAATACCGGGAAAAGCACCGCATCGATATTTTAACCTATCTGCTGGAGAAGGCTCCCCGTCAGGATTTTTACAAGTTCATTCATTTTTGGGATCAGGACTTTGAAAAACGGTTTTATCTATTCCTCGAAATGGCACTTTACGGGGATCACAATAACCCTACCCAGAAACAAGAATTACTCCGACAACTGTTCGAAAACCTAGAAAACTACAAGAAGGAGGATGTACAAGCTACAATACGGGGGCAAATTAAGCATCTTTCGAAGCAATCCACACCGGCTAAACTGCTCCGATCACAACCGAACCGACGTCCCCACCCCGTTACTCCTTCCTCTTCCTCCAAGGGTTGGGTAGTTATACTTCCCCAACTCGGTGAGACCAGAAAAACAGTCCGCAGGCTACACAGCGTTGAAACCGATATACCCCTGTCTGAACTGTGCTGTGGAGCCCAGCCTCTCCCGGAAAGGTTTCTCATTTTGCCAGTACATCCACGCGGTGAGAAACCCGACCCAGTCAACCAGCCTCAGACGAAGTGACACAGAGATTCGAATAGAGGTGAGCGGAAAACCAAATCACTTTCCGCTACGTCCAATTTCCATCATTCGTTCAACTGCACGGCCAGCCCTTTGGGCTACTTGAGGTCGAATTTCGATTGGGAATTGCAGAGCTTCTAGGGAGTGAAGAACCTTGGCTAAGGTAATACGTTTCATATGAGGGCACAAGTTACAGGGTCTCAAGAACTGGATCTCTGGAAATTCGACTGCCACATTATCACTCATCGAACATTCCGTTATCATGACCACCCGCTGAGGTCGTCGCTCTCCGACATGACGGATCATACCCGAAGTGGAACTCACAAAGTCCGCCTCAGCTAGCACATCTGGAGGACATTCGGGATGAGCCAAAATTTCAACATCTGGATACTGGGCCCGAAAGCCACGCAGGTCTTCTACCGTAAAGCGCTCATGGACTTCACAGTGCCCTTTCCAGTAAATCACTTCCACAGAAGTTTGCTGAGCGATATAGCGGGCTAAGAACTCATCAGGCAGGAAAATCACCCGATCGCTGTTGACCGACTCTACTACGGCCAGGGCGTTGGCCGAGGTACAACAGATGTCCGACTCAGCCTTCACTTCAGCCGAGGTATTGACATAGGTCACAACAGGAACACCCGGATAACGCTGACGCAAGAGTCGGACATCCTCGGCTGTAATGGAACTGGCCAAGGAACAACCGGCCTCAAGATCTGGAATTAGGACTGTTTTGGACGGATTGAGCAACTTGGCCGTTTCCGCCATGAAGTGTACTCCACATAGTACAATCACTTCCGCTTCGGTCTCGGACGCCTGTTGGGCCAGGGCAAGAGAGTCACCAGTCAGATCCGCTATTCCGTGAAAGATCTCCGGAGTCTGATAGTTATGGGTCAAAATCACAGCATTTCGCCGTCGTTTCAACTGGTTGATAGCAGCGATCAAGGGAGCATGAACCGGCCATTCGATCTCCGGGATTACGTCACGTACTTTTTCATAAATGCTCGCAGTCGCTTTCGCCACCTCAGGCGTATAGGCAAACCGATCGACAGTGGATAGATTCGCTGGCATGGTTGAATCCTCCTTATACTCTAAATGAGTATATATAGGTCCCAATCAAACATTCAGTGCATGAATAACCCTAAGTATACTAAACTTGAGCACACTAAACTGTCAAGCTGAGTGAGTGCAGCCTTCCCTCGCCGAGCCCCCCGCAATAGCGGACTATCCAAACCAGAAATCTCCTTTTTGTCGTATCCAACCAATGTATCGGCCAGCCTTCAGCATCCCGGTGCATCCGTAATAGGACACACAGGACCGCCCCACCCCTTCGTTCATTTGAAAAACATGGTGCAGGTTAAGTTTTAGGTTAGGGCTAGCTGCTTAAGTTTCGGATCCTTGCGTGTGCGAGAAACCACCGAGAACAAATTCGCTGATCACCTTGGGAGGGTTAGAGGAAACCAGCCCGCTCGAACAGAACACACACGCGACAACAGGAACCTGAAACTAAAACACCAGGCCCATACGGTACTGTATAATAGAATTGAGTATTTTGATCAGTAGATAAACACTTATCCACGTTCTCCGGACCGATAAGCAACTCCTGGAAGACCAACTCCAGGAGCAGGGCGTTCCCACAGCACTTCTCGCCGAAATTGGAAGAGCTCCGCAGGTCGACCTCCCGTCTGACGATCAACCAGACCCGTCCCTTCGACCAGTCCCCCCTTCTCGACTAAACGACGGAAATTTTGCTTGTGTAGACGAACGCCTGCCAATGCTTCTACCACGCACTGCAGTTGCAGCAGCGTGAAGGTGGTTGGTAGAAGCTCAAACACCACTGGCCGGTATCTGAGCTTGCCTCTTATCCGGCCAAGGGCAGTGGACAGGATACGCCGATGGTCATGCCTCATTGGTCGCCCCAAAGGCACATTTTCTGCCACAGTTTGGAACTGTCCCTTGGTGAGAACCACTTCCCTTTTCCTGCGTCGGTCATGGTGAGCCTCCGCAACTAAGCCGAGCTCATAGACGAGCTCATAGCGCTCTAAGACTCGCTCTCCATTCCAGGCAGCTCCACCGAATCCAAACGCAATTTCGAAGCGTTCGCGGCGTTTTTCACGGGTTGTCTGCTTCGGCCCACTATCGATCCACCGCTGCGCACACGGTGCGATCTGCTGATCGATCAGAGCAGGGCGTCCTGATCGCCAGTCCTCCCAGGGGAAGAACCCATACCAGTCTCGCCACCTGACTGCGCTACCGGAAGGGAGTCGCTCCTTCATCAGCGCTAGATAGGCGACCGAAACTACTCGAGGCCCTCCCTGAGTCTCCAATGGATCACGATACTGATCAGCGAAAGTGTATAATTGTTCAACATAGCCCAGTTCGATGCCCGATTGTTCCCGCACCGAGTTACGGAGTGCCAAATCAAGCGTCCGGTCGCACCGAGGCTTGAGCAACCCGAAAAGAAGAGCTTCAAGAGAGTATCCCTCAATCACTTCACCAACTAGCGTGGGTAATCTTTGGTTGCACTGTACTGTGATGATTCGTGGCACTTCCTCAGTGACCGCGACGATCACCGTATTGAAACCGATCAGGATAGAGCTTGTCATCGTCTACGCTAATCCTTCATGGTTTACGATTCAGATTAAGGACCAACCCCGTGCCTTTGTCGAATCGCTCTGCCTTCGAAATCGAACCTAAAGCCACGTCCTTTCCTCCCTGTTTAGTTGTATTCGTTGACTCCGCTTCCCCTCCTCTTCGCCTCCCACCTCAGTTTGACACGCGCTTGAGAATCGGGCAGAATAACTGGCTGTCGCTCGCTAGGAGGGCAGTGCCCATGCAACTAAAGATTCTCTCTCACCCCATATTCATGACGTTGCACTTTCATATGCCCATGCTCATCGACCTCTCCTACCCGCTGATTATGCTACAAGGGGAAAACGGATCGGGAAAGTCTACTCTATTGCACTCACTCTATTACGCTTTCCGGGGGGAAACACCAGACCATTATATCTACCGGCTCATTGGCAAGGACATCGACCCTCAAAGAGTCTTCCTATTCGACGCCGAGCAGCATAACCCGCGCAACCAACTTGGATTCTTCGAAAAGCAACCTGAGATGAAGGAGTTCCTAGAACTGGCCAGCCACGGTCAAGTTATGCTGTCGTTATTTCGAGACACGTTCCCTACCTTGCCGAACGGGACTGTCTTGCTACTCGACGAGCCGGAGATGGCCCTCTCCGAGTCGAACCAGAGACGGGTTGTTAAGATGCTGATGGAACTAGTCGACGAAAAGAACATGCGTATCGTAGCCGCAACTCACTCCCAAATCTTACTGAAAGCAAAGGAAACCTATGTGATTAACCTGGACAATTATGTCAACCGCAATGTGATTCCACCCGACATGCCCACACCGAATCAGAGCACTATCCACTGACTTAAATGATTGACTTCACCTCTAGTGTCTGTAGTGCATGTCGATTCTGAAACTCCTCGGTTTCATTAGCCCAGATTCCAAAACTCGCCCTACTTCGGAAACAAATACCATTCGTAAGGTTACAGGAGCCTTGGACCGCATGGATCCGAAGCAGGCGACCTATGTTGCTGCTTTTTCCTACATCCTCAGCCGCGTAGCTAACGCGGATCTAGACATTAGCTATGAGGAAAGCCAAGAAATGGAAAGGATCGTCATGGAACAGGGAGGGCTACCCAAAGAACAGGCCATTTTAGTGGTCCAGATCGCTAAGACACAAGCCTTGCTCTTTGGAGGAACCGAAGACTACCTAGTAACCCGAGAGTTTAACACAATCTCCAGTAGAAGCCAGAAACTTGCCCTGCTCCACTGCCTCTTCTCAGTTTCCTCTGCAGACAAATCAATTTCTACCAGTGAGGACAGTGCAATCCGCCAGATCGCCAGTGAACTCAAGCTCGATCACAAGGATTTTATCGCTGTCCGGAGGGCCCACCGGGATCATCTAGCGGTTCTCCAGTCGCCACCAAAAGACTGTTCCTAGCCTGACTAAATCTCTGACCAAAAACTATTGAAATGCAGACTGCACAGGAAATGGTTTGGAGTAAAGCTAGCTTCCAGCTAAGCTGCGTTCCTACTCGTTCACCCGGGTCTAAAAAAGGGGATTCCCTCTTGTGGCCCTAAAAATGACTGGGCCTTCAAGCCGCTTTGTTGGGCAATTCTTTGGTTTATATCTTTCAGATTTTCTCGAGAGAAGGACTCGATTACCCTCTCAATCTCTCCTTTCGAACTGATGTACAAAAAGGATGGCACAAAAGACAATCTGTACAAGTCACTCACTGGATAAGGGTCCTGATCCAGCAACACTGGCACCAAGACATCGAACTCTTGAACCATTTTGCGGGCCAGACGAGGATGTTCCTGAGCAATGATCGCAATCGAGACCTTCCAGCGGGGATAGTTCAGATAGATGCGGTTCACAAAAGGCAAGATGAATTGACAGGTGGGACAGCTCTCCTTCACAAAAACTAAGAATACAGGCCCCTTAGCCAGATGTTGACTCAGACTCCAAGTTTCACCGCAAAGTCTTTCTGGCTGGGCTGATGAAGATCCAGGAGCTGCTTTAGATAAAATAAGTTCTGGAAGCTCGAAGGGCGGAGCAAGCTCATTAACTTTCAATACCATGGCGGAAAAATCCAGGTCCAGACTTGGCCATATGTTGTGTAGTTGACTGGATCCACGCCTCCTAATATAGTACGCTCCTGCATTCAATGAAAGAACAGAACTCAACCTCGAGTATGGGCTACTCTGAAAGCCTGATTCATTCACTCCAAAGCATGGCTAACCGCCTGCGAAAGAATTCTCTCCTGGCAACCACCGAAGCAGGTTCAGGACACCCGTCTACTTGTTTTTCCTGCGCCGATCTGATCGCCAGCCTTTTCTTCCACGTTTTGCGCTTTGATGTTGATAACCCCGATGATCCACTTAACGACCGTTTCATTCTCTCCAAAGGACACGGAGCCCCCATCTTGTGGGCTACCTGGGCTGAGGCAGGAGCTTTTCCAGCCGAAAAACTGCGGACATTAAGAAGGATCGACAGCGACCTCGAAGGCCACCCCACACCCCGAAACCCCTGGGTAGACGTGGCTACCGGTTCCCTTGGCCAGGGCCTCTCAATCGGTGTGGGCATGGCCATGGCCTCTAAGCTCGACCGTCTGGACAATCGGATTTTCGTGATGCTCGGTGATGGAGAGTTAGCGGAAGGGTCAGTCTGGGAAGCTACGGGGCTCGCAAGCTATTACCGCCTGGATAACCTAATCGCCATTGTCGATGTGAATGGTCTAGGCCAGAGCCAGGCAACCATGCTGGGACACGACCTCGAGACTTACCGCAAGCGTTTTGACGCCTTCGGCTGGCACACCGAGGTAGTCGACGGCCATAACATCGAAGATATTCTCGATGCGCTGAAGAAAGTGACGGAGAACCTCAATGGACCAGCCGCGGTAATCGCCCGCACGTTAAAGGGTAAGGGTGTTTCGTTTCTAGAGAACCGTGACGGCTGGCATGGAAAACCCATTAGTCCTGGAAAAGATCTAGAAAGAGCTCTACGAGAGCTTGGGGAAGACCTAGAGTTAAAGCAGCCCCTTTCCGTAACCCCTGTTGCTCAGCATTCGAAAGCATGGATAAAGTCCAGAGACTCTGGTCATCCACTGCCGAAGCCATCCCCTCCAGAATATTCGCTAGGTCAGCCGATCGCCACGCGCCAGGCCTACGGTACAGCCTTGAAAAAGCTGGGAGCCGTTGATCCTTCTGTGGTGGCGTTAGACAGTGACACGAAAAACTCTACCTATTCCCAGGAGTTCCTCAGCCATTATCCCGATCGGTTTTTTGAGTGCTTTATTGCGGAACAGAACATGATCGGAGCTGCAGTAGGCCTGAGTGCGTTGGGTAAAATCCCTTTTGCCTCCAGTTTTGCCTGTTTCCTGACCCGCGCCTACGACCACATCCGCATGGCGGCAATCTCTTGTGCAAACCTCAAAGTGTGTGGCTCCCACGCCGGTATCTCCATCGGAGAAGATGGCCCTTCGCAGATGGGCCTAGAAGATCTGGCTATGATGCGAACCATCCCAGAATCTAAGGTTTTTTATCCCTGCGACGCGGTCTCTACGGAGCGGCTGGTTGCACTAGCTGCTCAGATTCCCGGAATTGTCTACATTCGCACTTCACGACCCAAAACACCTGTCCTCTATTCCAATGATGAAAGTTTTCAGATCGGAGGAAGCAAGCTTCTCCGGTCCAGCTCGAAGGACCACGCCACTCTCGTAACCGCTGGCGTGACAGTCCATGAAGCTCTCCAGGCCTATGACCAGTTGTGCGACGAGGGCATCCTGGTCCGAGTGATCGATCTTTACTGTGTAAAACCAGTTGATGCTAAAACACTCCGGAAGTCAGTTCGCGAAACGAAAGTTCTCTTGACCATCGAAGATCACTATCCCGAGGGAGGTCTGGGAGAAGCCGTATTGGAGACCATCGCCAGTGAGAATTTCAAATACAAGAAGCTTGCCGTCAATGATCTTCCGCGCTCGGGAAAAGCTGCTCAATTGATGGACCACTACGGGATCAGTGCGCGTAATATCGTAGAAGCGGTGAAAGCTCTGCTCTCCACTGAGGGCGGAGAAATCGAATAAACATTCCCCACCTCCAGCACACTCTTGACGGTCCAGGTCAGCATGGCCAACCTCAAAGCCAAGGGACCGGGAGCTTGTGATCCATTGACCATATTTGTCTCCGGATCGACACATTCGCGGTTGCTAACAGCCCGATCGATTGATCTCACACCGTCTCTGCCACACTCGTCTTCGACCTGACTCCTTTTCTACCACTTCGACGAGGAATGGATTAGATCACCCTCCTCTCAGGAACCCAGCTCCTACGAATCGTGGCCGGCATGTTGCTCTTTTCTCAGACCCGTGAAACCAGCTCCGGCAGGCCCTACCCTTGCTCAAGGCCGCCCATCTGGCTGGCCTGTGCGGCTAATTATCTTTGATCTGATCAACAATCGAGGAGAGTTACTGCTGCTGGTTGCGGACCCTGTCTAGACCCAGCAGCTAATACTCTGGTCTGAGGCGCCTGAGGAAATCTTGAAGGTTCTCACCGAGAGCGTGCTGCTCGAATGTTTCTCTGCGTCCCCTGAAATAGCAAAGCGATGGCCACTAAGAGGATCAGGAATTAAGGGTTCCATTTTGGAAATATAACAACAATGGGTGCGGAAGGTTGGCTCAGTGAGAGGCTACCCTCTTTATAGCTCCTCCACGACGTGTTGGGGTGTCGTGTTCGCCACAAACGTCGTCCTATTCCGATGAAACACTAAGACCCGTCTGACCATGGAAAAAACCTCAGGCGATTGAACCTTCTAAGTTCCGTTCAAAAAAAAACGGCTGAATCGCCTGTCTCAATTAGCTTCCAGTCCCCCGAGCGACAAGGCAGAGGTTCTCTGGAAAGACTCTCCCATTCCCAGCCTAGACTCACCCTATGGTGACTGCGGAGATCTGACAAACCCACGCTCAGATAGCCGAGAGGAACGTGCCACGCGGACGACTTAATGTGCAGACTGAGAACCCTCGCTCCTGGCAACCACTTTATCTTATCTTTCTTAGAGTTAAACGAATCGTTCCACCACTTCGGCCAAGACACATTCTTGCGACGACCACTCCACCTGATAAAGAGCTCCGGGCACAGCCAGTTTACGCTTCAGGTAGGCAAAAGCAATCGGGCACTGGAGACGGGGAGAGAAAACCGCGCTGGTAATCCTTCCAATTGGTTTCCCCTGTTCCTCCAAAACTCTTGCACCAGGACTCGGAGTAGAGGAACCTCGCAGCTTCAATCCCATAAGAAGGTTGCCTACTCCGCCAATATGGGTAGCTTTAGCCACCACTTCCTGACCGATATAGCATCCCTTTGTTAGGCTAATTGCGCTATCCAGACGCGCTTCCATCGGATAGCGGGTCTCATCCATGTCAACTCCATAGCGTGGAATTCCAGCCTCCAAACGTAAAATATCACGAGCTGTCTCTCCGACCTCGCATAAATCAAAATTTATTCCTTCCTGTAAAATGGCTTGATGTAAAAGACTTCCCCCATCCTTTGGTACTATGATTTCAAACCCCATCTCACTCAGTTCATCTTTCCGTATCAACCACACTTTTACACTTCGCCAAACCAGCTCCCGAGCACAGTATTGATTCAAGGGCCCCTCTTCTCCGAAAACCCGGTGTACCAATGCCGAAGAACGGGGACCTTGCAAGGAGAAGTGGTTCAGTTGAGTAGAGAGATTGCTCAGATAGACCTCATCCATGATGATGAATTTTTCGAGCGTCTCCACCATTTTGATAATAAGCTGGGAATCGACATCGATCAGTACGGCATCGGGGAATTTATAGTAGAAAAGATCAGCCACTATCTTTCCGGTCGATGTCAGGAAAGTCGCGTACCGTCCAGCATGGTTCTCCAGTTTCTCCACGTCATTGCTGAACATGGAATGAAGAAAAGTAATCCGATCTGGTCCTCGGACCTCCACTTTCCCTCGAGAGGAAAGATCCAGAAAACCGACTGCACTGAGTACCGAGTCATACTCTCGGCGTAAGGCAGAATCCATGCCCCCATTTCAGCATCACCGTGACGAATTTGTCAAACCATGGTATAAGGACTAGTGGGCATTAGAGGGCTGATCTTTGACTTTAACGGTGTTTTGGTCGACGACGAACCACTCCACTGCGGCGGGTTTCAGAAGGCCCTTCAACCAATGGGCCTTACTCTCACGTCAGAAGAGTACTATCAGCACTATCTGTCCTACGATGATCAGGACTTTTTCTCCCACTTCCTGAGGGACCGAAATTACCAGACTAGCCCTGACAACATCCGACGTCTTGTGGCATTGAAGTCGCTGTATTATGTGAGTTCCATCCGAGAGCATATTCCAGTCATCAAAACCTCTCTCAAGTTTATCCTGTCCCTTCCTGAGTCACTTCCGCTGGCCATCGCTTCCGGTGCAGCCAAAAGGGAGATTAGCTTTATCCTAAGCGAGCTGAAACTTGAAGAGCGCTTTAGTACAACCATTGCTGCTGAAGACGTGATGCGAGGTAAGCCTGATCCAGAAGCTTTTCTCCAAGCATTCCAGGCCTTCAAACGGAAGGAGCCCGCACTTCCTCCGGAAAGGGTTGTGGTCTTTGAAGATTCTTTCAACGGAATACGCTCGGCCCACCGGGCAGGCATGAAATGTGTTGCGTTGGCTACTTCCTACCCCGCGGATCGCCTGGCTGAAGCTGACCTAGTACTCGACAGCCTGCAGGACTGGAATCTGAAAAAACTAGAGCGCGCTCTATCCTAAAGTGTTCCATTTGGGAAATACGATGATGTTTACGGGTGGCTGACAACGGGACTGGACAATCTCAAATCACCTCAGAGAGACTACCTGAGAACAACATAGTCGAAACGGATAATCCCGCCCTTATCCGACATCACATCGATGATGACCCAATGCCCAAAATAGTCGTTTTCTCACTGACCCTCCTCATTATCGGGATGGTGCTATTAAAGCTCCTGGTTCTTTTTCTGGAACCGCGCTTGACCTTTTTTCCGATCCGTGGACTCAGACCACCCGACCAGAGTTCTGGAATCCATCTTCAGGAAAAAACCGTGACAACCCAGGATGGTGAGAGTGTCTACATTTGGCATCTCACCGCCCGGAGACCTACGTCGGAAATCCTCTTTTTTCACGGTAACGGAGGCAACTTATCCTTTTTAGTCGAGTTTCTAATGACTCTCCAGCGTCAAGCCTTGTCGGTTGCTGCCCTCGATTATCGGGGATACGGAAACAGTACTGGTTCACCAACTGAAAAGGGGCTATACCTGGACACCCAGGCTCTGGTCGAAGAGTTCTGGCTTCAGATACACCAATCCGATCTCCCTGTGATCTACTGGGGTAGGTCTTTGGGGGGGGTGATGGCGGCCTATGCATCAACCTTAAAGAAGCCCGACGGGCTTATTCTGGAGGCAAGCTTCCCGAGCAAGAGATCTCTCTTGAAACACTACCCTCTGTTCAGGCTCCTGGGAATGTTCTCGACTTATCGCTTTCCGACAGCAAAATTCCTGGAAAACCTCAGCTGTCCTGTGCTGGTAATTCACGGTGATCGTGACCAGACGGTTCCCTTTAGAGAAGGCGAAAAGCTCTTCCGGGACCTACCTCAGCCAAAGTACTTCTACAGCGTTGCGGGAGCAGATCACAATGATACCCATCTAGTGAATCCCATCGATTATTGGCGTCAGATCAAGCAATTTGCTGAAGAAATTTGAGATGGATAAGATCCGCATTGATGGAATCGCCTGCCTAGCCCGAGTAGGGATTTCCGAATCCGAGCGATCGGCTCCTCAGAAAGTGGTCGTAGACATCCTTCTTTCCATGGATCTGGAACCCGCTTCTAGTTGCGACACTCTTACTCTTAGCGCGGACTATCAAGAATTAGTCGAAAGGACTATAAATACAGTGGAAAAAAGCAATTATCGACTTCTGGAGGCACTAACTGCACAGCTTTGCCGGACTGTTCTAAGCGACAGTCGGATCGCCTCGGTCCGGGTCAGAGTCAGAAAGTTTCCGGAAACTCTCCGAGGTAAAGCCGACCAGGTAGCCATCGAGATGACGAGATCCAATGTAAAGTCTCTTTCATAGTGGACGATCTCCTTCTTTCAGTTACCCCTCGATACATGCACCAGTACGCCTGTGGGAGACTCACTCACAAGGCATTGTCCAGCACCAGACTTTCCGGTATCTTGCGACAGAACGGTGGGAGACACCTGGGTTAGACAATGAAAGACTGGCCGCAACTACAGGTCTTGGAGGCATTGGGATTGACAAAGACAAATCCCTGCTGCATGAGTGTGCCCTGCCAATCAAGAGTCATTCCCTTGAGATAGAGATAACTTTTCAAATCTACGAAGATCCGAGCATCGTGCCCCTCAAAGACCTTATCCCCTGGCCTCTCACCAGCTTCAAAACGCATTACATAAGAGAGTCCCGAACAACCCCCTCCTTTGACTCCAAGGCGAAGTCCTCCGCTCTCGACATCCTGATTTTTCAGGCCCTCTCTAATTCGAAGGGCAGCCTTTTCAGTAACGTGAATGGCCATGCAACTTACTGTACACTGATCTTCCCATGAGCATCATCATTGCAGACTACCTACAACGCTTGAGCTACTATTATACACGAGAAATTAGAGTCCCGGCAATCGGGGCCATGTGATGGCACCGCAACGAGACACATCGACTTTCGCTGACCGAATTGCTTCGGTCATTCTGGCGGCAGGGCGTTCGAGTCGGATGGGAAGTCCCAAAGCCTTGATCTACCTGCAGGGAAAAACTTTTCTCGGGCGAATCATCGAAACTCACAAACAGGCTGGGCTGCCAATCTGCGTTGTACTTGGAGAAAACCGGAGACAGATTGAACGGCTGACCAATCTATCTGAGGTAGTGGTGGTGATCAATCCCCGGCCCGAGAAAGGACAGCTTTCCAGCCTGCACACAGCTCTCCAGTTAGTGGAGGATTCTTCAGCCTTGCTGATGCATCCGGTGGATCACCCACTGGTCAAAATCGAGACCGTTCTTCTACTTGTCCAGGCTCATCAGCACTTTGAAGAGTCCATCCTCATCCCTGAATTTCGAGGTCGCACTGGTCACCCGATTCTTTTCTCCAGACGATTCTACCCTGATTTAAGGCAAGCACCTCTGAACCAAGGAGCCCGCTGGGTGGTCCGACAAAACCCGGAAGCAATTATTCAGGTACCGGTCCAGGACCAAGAAATTCTGAGAAACATCAATCGTCCTAGAGACTTACCTAGACACAACTGAACCTCGCTGGAGGGGGGACAGGAACATTCCGGTAGTCGCCTCAATAGGTGGGCATACGCGGGTCAATTCTCTCAGCCCAGTCCGTGATTCCACCCTTCAAGTTACGCAACTTTTGGAATCCAGCCTGACGCAAAAGCTCGATAGCCGAGGCACTGCGTGCCCCGGATTTACAGTGCACGACCATGTCTCGAGCACTGTCCAGTTCGTGAATGCGATTCAGCAACTGCCCAAGAGGAATTAACTGGGAACCTTCAAGGTGGCAGATCTCGTATTCCTTCGGATTTCTGACATCCAAAATGACCAGATCCTTTCCCGAGTCTAGTTCCACCTTGAACTCTTCGACACTGATTTCATCCACCGACGCATTGGTGGGTGGGCGTATTCCACAAAACTCCTCATGATCGATGAGTTCATGAATTGACGGATGGTCACCGCAAAGCGGGCACTCTGGGTTCCTACGCAGTTTGAGCTCCCGGAAATGCATGCCCAGAGCATCAAAGAGCAGCAGACGCCCGATCAGAGGCTCTCCCTTCCCCAAAATCAACTTGATGACCTCTGTGGCTTGGATGATACCGACCACTCCGGGAAGAACTCCAAGCACTCCCCCCTCGGCGCACGACGGCACAAGTCCCGGGGGAGGAGGTTCAGGGTACAGGCACCGATAGCAGGGCCCATTCGGAGTGGAAAAGACCGAAGCCTGACCTTCAAAGCGAAAGATGCTGGCATAGACGTTGGGCTTCCCCGCCAAAACACAGGCATCATTGACCAGGTAGCGGGTTGGGAAATTATCAGTCCCATCAGCAATGATTTCATAGTCCTCAAACAGCTCAAGCGCATTGTCGGAGGTGAGTCGGGTTTCGTACACTTCAACATGTACATTCGGGTTGATCGCCTCCAGCTTCTCGCGTGCCGACTCCAATTTAGATCGTCCCACATCATTTGTAGAATAAATAATTTGCCGTTGAAGATTACTAAAATCCACCAAGTCAAAGTCAACTATCCCGAGGCGGCCCACTCCAGCGGCAGCTAGATAGAGACTCAAAGGAGACCCCAGTCCACCTGCACCAATACAAAGTATTTCGGCTCTCTTGAGCTTCTTTTGACCCTCCATTCCCACTTCGTGCATGATGAGATGGCGGCTATAGCGCTTGATTTCATCGTTTGTGAGCTCGCACTCTGGCGTCCGGACCTCCAGAGCTCCGCCTGCAATAGAAGGCACAATACTAACCGTATCGTTTTCTGCTACAGAAGTTTTCTCTCGCTGCAGGTAACGAATATCCTCGTCATTTACATAGACATTGACAAAATTTCTTAAGTCTCCATCCTCATTGAACAGATGTTTCTTGAGTTCCTGGTACTTTTGAACCAAATTTTCAAGAATTTCTGCAACTGTTGCACCCTCCACCTCCAAAGATTCTTGGTCGCCCGTATAGGTTCTCAAAGGAGTTGGAATATAAACTGTTGCTCCCATTTCAGCTTCCTCCTCTTTGGGACTGGGTTTTCCCCACGTCAATCGTTTTGCTTTGAACCTGACGCTGAATTCTTGATCTACACCACCTCCAACTGCTCAGGGTCAAATGCTGAACGGTCATCTCTTAGCTTCCAGGTGTTCACCTCACGCGCCCTCCCCCTCCTTACGGATACGATTAAATAAGAATACCATGGCCAGGCATGTTTCCGATCGTATTCTGACGGTTGCGCTGACACATCTGGATGACTGTGAAAAAAACCGACCAGCTGATGAGAAGTACCTCTAAGCTGTCTTTCGACCTTGTAAACCTGATCTGGTGTAATCAGATATCGATTGGTAGGGCTGTCCGTGTGCTGATTCTCGGCTGGAATAACTCGCTCAACCGCTTTGGCCTGTTTATCCAAACTGGCCACCATGAAGCCACAGCACTCGTGAGGGTAGGCTCGTTCTGCGATCTGTCTGATCTGATTCAGATGCTTAGACTTCAAGATGATTTTCACCGACTTCACCCACGCCTGCCTCTATTTTTAGACAGAGGTCGTCAAGAGAGTTTAGCCTAGATTTTCCCAAAATTCTTCCGATAGATACCGGTCTCCGCCATCTGGAAAAATCGTCACAATCGTGCCCCGGTCCCAATTTTCTGCAACCTGGAGAGCCGCTACCAGCGCTGCGCCGGAGGAGATCCCTGCCAAGAGCCCTTCTTCACGGGCCAGGCGAAACACCATCTTCTGTGCTTCTTCTGTCGAAATCTCCAAGTTCTCTCGGGCCAAGGCAGGATCATAAATACTGGGCACAATCGCTGTGGGCATATGTTTTAATCCCTCTAGACCATGAAAGGGCGAGTCGGGCATAAACGAAATGGCTACGATGGTAGGGTCTAGCTCTTTCAGCCGACGTGTTGTACCCACAAAGGTGCCGCTGGTTCCCAGTCCGGCCACGAAATGGGTTACTTCCCCTTCCAGCTGCTCATGGATCTCCGCAGCGGTAGTCTGGTAATGAGCCTGCCAATTCGCTTCATTGCTGTACTGGTCGGGATAGAAGTACTTTTCTGGAGACTCCTGATACAGTGCACGAATTGCGTGGAGCGCACCATCTGATCCCTCTAAAGGGTCGGTGAGCAGCAGTTCCGCACCATAAGCAGTCAGAATCTTTTTCCTTTCCAACGTAGCATTCGCCGGCATCGCCAACAAGACTTTGTACCCCTTGACGGCCCCAATCATGGCATAGGCGATGCCCGTGTTGCCGCTAGTCGAATCTACGATCACTTTACCCGGCGCGAGTTGGCCTGTTTCCTCGCCTCGCTGGATCATGTTATACGCCGGTCGAGCTTTCACGGAGCCGCTGGCGTTAACCCACTCCAATTTGGCAAAAATACGGACCCGAGAGGAGGGTGCCAGCCGGCGAATTTGCACCAGTGGAGTGTTTCCGATCCCTTCCAACAGGCTTTTCTGATTACGGACTACTAGCGGCATCCTCACAAATACATCAAATGTGGTAAACAATCACCCTATCTTCTTTAATTTTACGCCTGACTAGATCCTGAATGGTTACAGACCGGAGTCTATTCAGGACCTCTTCCTCAATCTCTCTCCAAACGCTGAGTACGGTCGAGTTTGCCTGCAACCTTCGATCTCGAAGAGAAAATTCTCCCTCAATCGCCTCCACCACTGCAAGCAAACTGATCTGCGCCGAAGCTTTCGCCAAAACATATCCTCCTGAAGCACCACGGATACTCTTCACCAACCCAGCCTTCTTGAGCTGAATCAATATTTGTTCGAGAAATCTCAAAGGGACTTGCTGCTTCCCGGCAATTTCCTTGGCCTGAACTCTTTTTCCCGCCGTATGTAGGGCCAACTCGAAAACGGCCAGAATAGCATAATCCACGCGTGCACTGACCTTCATTATCCCCCAATTCCTATCAAATTAGTCGGTTTTTATTATGGGATTTGCCCGATCGGCTTGTCAAGTTAATCGGGTAGAAGTAAGGGTGCATATTCTAACGCCCTTCAAACGAAATCCACTCGCGTACGATGAGGGATCAGACCCTCCGCATGGCCCCGGTCCAAAAATAGCTGGATCGCCTTTCGACCCTCCCTCCCGTAGTCCAAAGTCCGGTCATTAACATACATACTGACGAAGCGATCCCCTTGCTCAAAAACCAAGCCACGTCCGAAAGTCAGAGCATACTCCAAGGCTTCCTGGCGGTGATCCAAGGCGTAAAGAATACTTTTGGTGAGCACGTCTGAAATGCGGCTAATCTTCTCCAGTCCCAGCTCTCGCAGGATGGCATTTCCTCCCAGGGGTAATGGAAGCCCCGTGGTCTCTTTCCACCACTCTCCCAGATCCAGAATCTTGTGAAGACCGCATTGAGGATAGAGCAACTGCCCTTCGTGGATCACTAAGCCAGCGTCAACTCTTCCTTGCTCAACGGCGGGGATGATTTCGTCAAAGGGAAGAATTTCATACCTGAAGTCGGACTCAAACAACTTCAGAGCAAGGAAGGCTGAGGTTCGCTCTCCAGGAACACCGATGCATCGCCTGGAAAGATCCCGCGTTGGGAAGAACTGTTTACTGATCAGCATCGGACCGTAACCTTCGCCCATGCTACCACCACTGTTGAGTAACGCATATCGGTCCGAGAGATAGGCATAGGCGTGGATACTAAGGGCCGTGACGTCGTAGGTACCAATGGCAGCAGCCTGGTTAAGCGTCTCAATATCTTGAAGTACATGAACGAATTCAAAATCTCCCATATCGACCTTGCCTGTCGCTAGGGCATAGAACATGAACGCATCGTCACTGTCGGGACTGTGAGCAAGCCGAACGGTCTGTTTAGATGCCATTGAGTAGTCCAAACATTAGATCTTTAAAATCCGATTGAGCAGTGAGCAAAAGCTTCCATCCGAACCAAAGCTTGTCACAAAGTACTCGTCCCTAGGACAGCCATGCGGAAACCTCTTCCAGGCGCTCTATACGTAACTGGGAGCAATTGGAAAAACGCTTCCAGCGATCGTAAAGTACCGCCTTCATCCCCGCCGTCCTTGCCCCAAAAAAATCTTCCCTCAAGTCATCTCCGATGTGAATCGAAACATTTCCAGTCGTCCCGGCCTGCTTGAGAGCGTGTTGGAACATCACAGGATTGGGTTTAGCAGCTGGCGCATGACTTGAAATCACTACGCTGTCAAAGAAACCACTGATCTGTAACTCGTGGAGTACGTCCCAAAGTCGAGAGTCGAAGTTAGAAATAATTCCCAACTTTTTCCCCACTCGCTTCAACTCGACCAAGAGCTTTCGGCACCCCGGCTCGAGATGCCAAACCTCGGAGCTGCGAAAAACCTCATAGATTTTCACGAAGAACTCCTCAAACCGCGGAAAAGGCCCAACGGACTCGAAGGTCTGTTGAACTACATGGCGCCACCATTCTTTTTCCATTTCTTGGATTGTGCCGGGAGATCGTCCCCCAAGACTCAACGGCACGTGGCTTCGGAAAGCACGCTGAAAGGCCCTGGTGATTTTCTCACCCGTGTGTGGGGCCTCTCCCGGTCTAAAGCCCAAAGTCACGGCGTAGCTTCGATAAATTTCCCCCACCGGCTTGCGCAAGGAAAAAAGTGTTCCCGCGGCGTCAAAGAAAACCCAGCGAACTTCCACTAGCGCTACACTTGGAAACACCTAGCAATTTTCTTCCCAATCCACTCAATCCCAGGTGTACCCTATCCCCCGAATCGTCCGAATAGGTCGCCCTGCACTACCTAGCTTCCGTCGCAACCTTTGGACGTGACTATCGATCGTTCTCGCCGTACCCTGGTAGGTGTCTCCCCAAAGCTGACTCAGCAGTTTTGCTCGACTCAAGACGACACCACGTCGCTCAAGCAAGCAAGTAAGTAAATTACACTCAGTCGTGGTGAGATCGATCTTTTTCCTACCCACCACTGCCCGACAATTCCCTATATCGAACACAAAGTCGCAGTTTTTGAACATTTCAGGAAGTCCAACGTGTAAACCAAATACTATACAAAAAAAGGAATTGTCACAACGCTCAAACAAAACGGACCATCAATGGATTCGGTCCACACGACCCAAGACTAATATATTGTTTGAGTAGAGTTGGAGTTAATAACATTACTCTTTATTGGCTTTTCAACTTTGCACAGGATTGAAGCAGCAACCCTTGGTCCAGCAAAAGGGCTTGGCTAGTTCCTGATTATGTACACGATGTAACGACGGATTTCATGGCGCCAAGTGATACGCCCCACCATTTGACCACTGGACACATCGAAGGCAGCGTACGGCTAGCCGTGGCGTAGTGTTTGTAATCGTGGGTTTGGCGCTCGATCTAACCGGAACACATCGACAATAGAAGTTGAGGTCCAGTTCCTGAACTTCAGTCTTTTCATTGACGGAGAAAACAACAACGTTGTCGGGAGGGTCCAGGTGCAAGCTAAAGACATCGACTACTTTTTTCGGCAAAGAGGGGATCGTTGCTGATCTTGAAGGTCTGGATACGGTTAGACCTCAGATCAGCTGCCTTCCAGACTTAGTAAATCTGATGCACCGCGACATCAGCTTGCGCGGCTATCCTTCCCTGCGAGCCTGGATAGCTCGGCTGTGTGGGGTGTTGCGATGACACAACCAAGAACAAAACTCGACTTGATCTTGTTTTGAAACGGTGATTTTCTTATGAGGGCTAGCCGTGGATAATGATCGCAAAGACCCCTGGGAATTATTACTCGGAATTAATCGGATAAAAAACTAGATGATTGGGCCCAAAGGCCGGGAACAAAGGGAACAAATTAAAATGAAGTGATCTACTAGACCTTGACTTCTCTCTCCAAGACACCTACATTAAAAGCTTTTCCAGAGGCCTGTACTCGTCCTACAAGCACACAAACCCAGGTGAAACCCTCAATACATTCAAGCGCTCCCATACGTATGTAATGGCGGGAAACAGAACTTTTTCGACGCGCGAACTGGCTCAAATGTGGAATGTCAGTGAATCAACTATCAAACGCTGGGCCGACCACGACAGTTTGCACTGCCACCGCACCCCCGGAGGCCATCGGAAATTTCAATTGGACGATATTTGCAACTTTCAGATGAAAAGGGGCTTCGAGGCCACCGGTCTACTCACCACCGAGGAATGGGAAGATCCAGATATTGAAGTATCCCTGAATCAAAAGAACTTTGACAAGGTTCGAGACCTAGTTCTGTATCTGGCTACCCAGAATCAGCGGCTGCGAATAAAAGAACTGCTCGAACGCTTATATCTTCGGGGCATGGGACTCGTTGAACTTTACGACGACGTACTTATCCCCGTGAGTCACAGAGTGCGACAGGCTCTAGAGGAAAACAAACTCTCTTTAGGGCACACCCGCCTAGCCCATCACACCCTGGAAGAGGCAATGCATTACTTATTTCCGCATATTGTTTGCCGAAAGCGAAACGGGAAAACCGGGCTTTGCGGAGCTCCAGGTAGCATCTGCCACCTATCCCTTAACGCAATTTCTCGCATCCTCGAAGTTGACGGTTGGGAGTGTCTGAACCTAGGGGATAAGGTCCCCTTTGAGGCAATAGCAGAGATAGTTGAACAGGAGCCTGTGAATCTGGTCTGCATCACCTCTTCCCAACCCATATCGGAGGAGGAGTCTGGTGCTTTTCATGCGCTGTCCAAAGCTGCCGATAACTATCGGATCCCAATCGTCCTAGTGGGCACGCCGTTTTTGGATCCAACACTCACGGAGGGCTTTTCCTACAGCGATTATTTTCCAAACTTCAGGACATTCAGACGCTATCTCTCCTCGTTAAGCCACTAGCTCACAGGAAGGCAATACCGAGTGGGAACGGTTACCCACTATTTCTGTAGAAGATACCGCAGGTCAAATAGGAAGTTGGCCTGGCGCTCAGCCGGTCGACGCATAAGGTAGGGAGTCCATTGCCTGCCGCAAGGAATATAAAAACCTACCCCTATAGCCTTCTCGCATGAGCTTGAGCTGATTCGTCTAATCGACACTATAAAACATCTGGGATTTGTACTGTGAGGCGGGAACTCAATGTTTGCTCACCAGGTGGAGAACCTGCTGGACAAGCATTGGACTGTGAGTGGCTATCGCCTCAGACCAGTTCTCTCCACCAATGACCCCTGTCGAACCAACTGTACCTATCTACTCCCGACAACAGTCTTACCAGGGTCGCGGGCTCTGGGCTATTCTTAACATGAGACTACACAGCAGACATCTACTTTCGCGCTCCATTGGCTAATACCCAATCTGTTGTCTCAGGGTCATTACTAATTCTTGATAGAGCAATACCGCTTCCGCCAACTCCGACTTAGCGACCTTCTCATCCGAGGTATGGGCATCGAGAATGGAACCGGGACCCAGCAGAAGAGGTTTTCCCAAGGAACGGAGAAAGGGAACGTCGGTACCGTAGCTGACCACCTTGGTAGGAAATCCTTCTATCTGCTCCATCTCTTGAGGCTCACTGGCGCTGACCAGTTGTATCTCTCCTTGTTCACCCACCACCTTTTTCAAAAGTTTGAGGTAGTTATCAGTACCGGCCACTGTCCGAATCAAGACCTCAGCCTCGGCTTTGTCGGCCACTACATTGGCCACCTTACCACCTCGAAGGGTCCCGATATTCAGCGAAGTTTTCCCCCAGTGCGGATCTGTTGGAAAAGTTGTATTTCTGAGCCGCACCAGGATATCGATCAGCTTTTCAATAGCAGATTCTCCCCTTTCTAGATAGGCCGAGTGGGCTGCTATCCCACGTGTTTTCAGTCGGATAAAGACGGTTCCTTTGTGCCCAACTACCAGCTGGTTATCACTTGGCTCCCCGTCAATGACAAAATCACACCGAAGTTCCAACTCCCTAGCTTTTCTCGCACCTACACTACCCGTCTCCTCCCCAACCACCGCCAACAACCCGATGTTCGTTACATTTTCTTGACGGAGTGCTTCCACGGCGCAGATCATAGCCGCCAAGATGCCTTTCGCATCACAGGAACCTCGTCCGTAGACAAAGTGTCTATCCTCACTTGAAGTGAAAAATGGCGGCACCGTATCCATGTGTGTGGTGAGAAGAATGGAGGGATCTCCCCAGCTGGCCAGAACATTGAAACGGTCCACGTCGACCTCCTGCGCCCGGCATTCACCTCCTAGGTCGCTCAACAGGCTCATGAGTAACTCTCCGAGCCGCTTTTCCTCACCAGTCACAGACGGAACATCAACCAACTGGCGGGTTAGCCGGACTACCTCTGTCATTTTCTCGCTGGCCGTGGAACGTCCACTCAAAAGTCACACCAGACCGGCTTCGGCACCTGATTTCTTCTCGTAACGAGTGCGCACAACCGTCTTGATTCCGCCACGTAGATTGAAGTCTCCAACAATCTCGCAGCGCACGGGCTGGCAGGCTGTCACCATGTCATCCAGTATCTTGTTGACCACATACTCGTAGAATATTCCTTGGTCCCGGTAGGAGAACAGATACAGTTTTAGGGATTTCAGTTCGATGATCTCCTGATCTGGAACATAGTTAATGTGGAGAGTACCGAAATCGGGTTGACCCGTTTTGGGACAAACGGATGTGAACTCCGGGCAGGAAATATTGATCTCGTAGTGCCGGCCTGGATACTCATTCGGGAAAGTTTCTAACTTGTGGGACACTTCACTAACCACAGAACCGTTTTCCAGCCCCGATCCCAGCTAGCTCGGGTGTAGTGCCAGCTCAACTGGAGACGGACAGCCACCCGGGATGATTACTCGCCTGTCGGGTGAATCAACTGGAAAGAGTTACTCATCTTGGTTTTAGCGTGTACAGATAACGCTTAATTTTCCGAGTCGTAGTCTTCTCAAATTCTTTGTCTCGAAGGGTAAACTTCCTAATCCGCTTATAATTAGCCAGCTTCTGACAACAGCGTTTGACCTCGGCAGCAATGACCTCCTCTATCTTGACTTCATCGTATTGATTCGGGCCAAATTCCGTGTCAAAGGTCTCCGTCAGGGGAACGATAATCGCCTGCACCTCCACCCTGGAGAGTTCCGCCTCAACTCCTCCCCAGACCAGTGATTCCAAAATATATGGGCTTTCATTGAGACCTGCTTCCAACTCTTCGGGATATATGTTTTTCCCATTAGGGGTAACGATGACCGATTTCTTTCTCCCATTGATGTACAGAAATCCATCCTCGTCAAAATAACCCAGATCACCCGTGTACAGCCACCCCTGCCTCAGAGTTTCTGCGGTGGCGGCTTCGTTTCGATAATATCCTTTCATCACGGTCGGCCCACGAACCACAATTTCGCTATCTATAATCTTCACCTCAAGGCCCGGAAGTGGCAACCCCACAGCGGCATCGCGAAAAGCGTTTATCCGATTGACGGCAATGATTGGTGAAGCTTCCGTCATCCCGTATCCCTGAATAAAGTCGATGCCCAGATCCCGGAAGCCTTTCGCTATCGCAGGATCAGCAGCAGCCCCTCCCGAAATGAATAGACGCAAAGCTCCCCCAAAGCGATCGTGCAGCGACTTAAAAAGTGCCCTGCGAATGTTGAGCCCAAAAAAGCGCTCAAGGAGGGTAGCAATCCCCTTGGCTAGACGAACTTTTAGCTCACCTTTTTCCCTGATACCACTCTGGATCTTTCGATACATGGCCTCGAAAAGCTGCGGGACTCCTAACATGACAGTGGCCCGACTCTCTTGTAGATTTTCTGGGATACGCCGAAGGTTCTCCGCATGCCAGACCGTGCAACCCTGGTACAGCGCCAGAAGAAATCCTCCCGTGCACTCGTAGGTATGATGTAGGGGTAAGACTGAAAGCAAAACGCCATCCTGAAGGGAAACGTAGCGGGAAGTCGCCACGATATCGGCGGCAATATTCCCGTGAGTCAGCATCACTGCTTTCGAACGGCCTGTGGTACCGGAAGTAAAGATAATCGCTGCTAGATCGTCCGGATCCACCTCTATCTCTTGGAAGGTCCGATCGCCTGCAGATAGCGCGTTTTGACCCTGTTGCGAGACTTGCAAGAAAGAGAGATCGGCTCCTGAGGATTCTACCTCCATCGCAACTGTTTTTCTTAGGGAAGGAAGCTTTTTAGCCTGCTTCAGCATGCTGGCATAGTGACCCGAACAGATCAGCACCTTTGCCTCGGAAAAATTCAGGATGTGCTCGATTTCTTCCCTCTTGAGGTCCTTATCCACCGGGACCACCACAAGTCCCGAGGTGGTCACGGCCAGGTAGGCGACAGCCCATTCGGTCCGATTCTCCGACAGAACAGCCACCCGATCCCCTTTTTGCAGTCCCAGCTGAAAAAGACCCACAGCCATGGTCTCAACTCGCTCCCCCAACTCTCGGTAGGTCAAAGGGTGATAAAGACCCTGTGTTTTAGTCTTCAGCGCCACGCGATAAGAGTAGCGTTCGACCGCCTTGAAGAGCAGTTCTCTAAGCGTTTTAACGAAATAGGTAGGTACGGGAGGTGGTTGCTTCACACACCTAGATTCTAAAGGAATACCAATCCTCCGTCAACTTGGCTAGCTGAGTCGCTGTCGAACCACCACCTTGCAGTTAATACTCATTACAGAACTGATTAGTTCTCTATTACAGACTTAAGCCACCCCGCCGAAAAAGGCTGATAAACACCTCGGGACAAACCGGGGCTACTTTGGCAACGAAGAGGTTTTCCCGAACATGTTCGACCTTTTTCATTCCGACCAGAGCAGTGGTCACTCCGGGGGTCGAACGAGCGCATTGAACCTCCCGCTGTATATCGCTCTCGAAACCACTGAGATTTTGCCCAATGAACAAGGGTAGGTTCCGAGTCAGTCTGCCCTGACAAATCGAAGCACTGGTCATCCCCACAGCTCTCTCACTACGCATACAGCGATGATTGATCGCGGTGTCAAGAATATGCACCCTAAGCGAAGAGCTTCGACCACTGCCGCTTCATAGAAATGATCTGTTTCCTCATCATAGTGTCCCAAGTAGGTGCCGAGACCAATGGATGAATAGACCACAACCCGTATCGCTCATAAAAATGGCTAGGATGAAGGAGCTCAGCAAGTCTTTGGTGGTAGCGACGAGTCCCTTCTAGGGTTGCATGCCCTGAAATGGACTCCATGCTAGGGGATACGAGTTTTCTCCAGGTCAGTCAGCAGACTATCGGGTAAAGCAAACTGCACTCGCTCTTCACGAACCACCAATTCCTCCACCATGGCACCTCTGGATTGAAAGAAGTCCACCACCTGTTCAACCAGGATTTCAGGCGCTGAGGCGCCCGAGGTCACCCCAACCGTTTCAACACCCTGCAGCCATTCCACTTGAATTGAGTCGACATCACTGATCAAATGAGAGCGAGTTCCCGCTTTCTCCGCCTCCTCGACCAGCCGGTTTGAATTGCTGCTGTTGGCCGCACCCACTACCAGGATCAAATCCGTCACCCGTGCTAGCTCTTGCACCGCCATCTGCCGATTCTGGGTAGCGTAGCAGATGTCCTCCGAGGGAGGTCCCTGCATAGCCGGGAACCTTTTTCGCAAGGCCTGAACGATGCCCTGAGTATCTTCCAAACTCAACGTTGTCTGGGTCAAATAGGCAATTTTCTCAGGGTTCTCGACCTCAAGCCCCTCGACATCCTCAATCGTACTGACAAGCTGCATGTGTTGTGGTGCCTCTCCCATGGTTCCGATTACTTCATCGTGCCCTTTGTGACCGATCAAAACGATTGTGTAACCGCGCCCTGCATAGCGTAGCGCCTCCAGATGAACCTTTGTAACCAAGGGACAAGTAGCGTCGATGATATTCAACGACTTAGAAGTTGCTTCTTCCCAGACTTGCGGGGAAACGCCATGGGCACTGAAGATTACCGTTTTTCCTTCTGGAACCTGATCAAGCTCGTCGATAAAAATAGCTCCCTTTTCGCGCAATTCTTCCACTACGTAGGGATTATGAACAATTTCTCGGCGAACGTAGAGTGGACTGGGATAGACCTCGAGAGCGAGTTTAACCACGTCAATCGCCCTGACCACTCCGGCACAAAATCCACGAGGGGCCGCAAGGATGATTCTTCTCACCATTCAGGTAAAACTGATGCTAGCACAGTTGAACCGGTCTTGCACAATCGTTGGGAGGGTAGGTTCGAGTTTTCTGTCCTCTGAGAATATATGCTCTACAGAGCACCAGCTTTGTCCAGTTTTTTCGCCTCACGCTCCCATCTGCTATACAGTTCGTCCAGCCGAGCTTGGAACTGGTCATGCTGCCGAGACAATTCATGCAGTCTGGAGAACTTCCGATCAGGTTCTTGGAGCTTAGTCAAAACTTTCTGCCTACTGGCCTCCAAATCTTCGATATGAACTTCCAATTCCCACAATTTCTGCTGGGACCGTAATCTTTCATTCTTGGAGAGCTTGTTTAGAGACTGGAGACTGCGCCTTGCTTCCCTTCTTTTCTTGACCCCGAGCTTTTCCTCTTCGAAGGACAATTGGTCCAGGTTCTCCACAGGTATAAGTTTTTTCCTCCGGATGAGATAGAACTGATTGAGTACCCGCTTAAGGAAATAGAGATCATGAGACACTACCACCAAGGTGCCATTGTAGCGTAGAAGTACCTCTTCGACTGATTCACAGCTAGGGATATCGAGATGATTCGTGGGCTCGTCCAGGATCAGTACACTTGAAGGGTGAAAGAGCAGACGTGCCAGTGCCAGGCGGCTACGTTCCCCGCCACTGAGATCTTCAACCCTTTTATCGACGTCCTTTTTCCGGAACAGAAACTGCGCTGCAAAGCTGCGCAACTCACCATCGGTGCAGTTAAGATCCAACTCTCGGAGAAGGTGATACACCGTGTCAGTAGACTTGCCCAGAGAGAAAGTCTGGGAAAAGTAGCCGGGAACGTTATCTGGACCCCATTGCATCCTTCCTTCCAGCAATGGAATTTCCCCTAGTAAGGACCTCAAGAGGGTCGTCTTCCCACTCCCATTGTCACCCAATAAGCCGATGCGATTTCCTCGACTCAGTCGTAAATTGACATCCCGGATGAGCACATTTCCAGGATAACCGATGCAGCCCTGCTCGATCGCCAACGTGCAGGCCCCACCCCGTAATACCCGAGGGGCACCCAATCTCAACGACGTCCCACTCTCCGTTGGTTTATCTACCCACTTCGTTTTTTTCAGCTGCTTGCGCCGGGCCCGAGCCTGACGAGTTTTCTGGCCAGCAATGTTTCTACGAATGAAATCCTCTCTCTCCTCTCTCCACTTCTGCTGAATCTGATATTGCTTCATCTGTCGACGAAATCTCTCAACCCTCAAATGACGCGCTCGCGTAAAGTTCCCGGGGTAATCGTATAGCTTGGAGTTTTCAATCTCCCAAATGCGGGAGCAGACCGCGTCTAGAAAGCGACGGTCGTGGCTGACGAGGATCACGGAAGCGCCCTGCTTGCGAAGATAATCGCTCAACCACCCTATCCCTTGGATGTCTAAATGGTTGGTTGGTTCGTCGAGCAACAACAGATCGGCCTGTCGTAAAAGACCCTGTGCCAGAAGTAACCGGCTCTGCTGTCCACCGCTCAGATGGCTGCAGGGTCGATCAAAATCTTGACGTGAGAACCCCAAGCCCATCAGTACGGCCTCCGTTCGAGCCGTGTAGTCGAATCCTCCCTGTAGTTGGACTTTAAGTTGAAGGCTTTGGTACTCTCTGGCCGTGGCTTCAGAGACCTTACGGAACCTGCTCATCTCTGCTTCTAGTTGTCCAAGACGCTCCTGCATCTGCTTAAAGTGGTTGAACCACCTGCAGAGCTTCGTCTCGAAGGGAGGTCTGGGCAGTAAAGCGAGGGCTTTGCTCAATCCTCGAAATCTCTACGATCCCTGCCCTATGGACTTGACCCTCATCGGCTTCAATGCGCCCCTCGATCAGGTTCAACAGCGTTGTCTTCCCACACCCATTCGCTCCAATCAGTCCTATTACTTCCCGAGGATTACACTGTACGGTAACTGCTTGAAAAATACATTGCCCATGAAAGGCCTTTGCCACGTTGTTCAAACGAAAGAGCATGATTACCTCCCGCAAGGTCTCCTCATCGGAGAAAACTTCCCCTTACACAAGCCTTTCGAGCTTCTCAACATCCACTGCTGTGTTTTTCGATTTGCGAATGAGAATTTGTCTCCCTCAAGAAAAACAAGAAAAGGGAAGAATTAGGTGACTCATTCTACAGTACCGGCCTGGCTTCAGCTGACCCCGGAACCATCGCGAGACCCCACGGCATGATTACGCTATAATCGGCTGGTAATTCAAGCAAGGTTTTCGTATTCCATTTTGGAAATACTATGATGTTTTCAGTTGGGGCTTATTTAGGGCTTATGTGGTAAGGTCAAGGCGCTAGGAGAAAAGCGATGCCCGGGAGTATCATCTACGACTAGTTAATGCCGAGATCGTCCGCAACCCCCCCTTCTTTCCGAAGGGTGGCAGCAGCACAGACCAATCCCTTTGTCCGTTTCTCCTCGCCAATGTGTGGGACATCGTGTTCGTCGGTCTCTTCGCTACCTTGTCTCTGCCACACTCACCACAAACCTCATCCTATTTCCAAAATGGAATACTTAGATGGGAGGGAATACCATGCTATCGGACCCACGACAAAACAGTCGTATCTTGCTGGACGGAGTGGACCGTGCACCAGCACGCAGCTTTTTCAAAGCGATTGGTTTCACCGATGAGGACCTAAGTTGCCCTCTCGTTGGAATTGCTCACTCCTGGATCGAAACCACACCTTGTAATTTCAATCACCGAAAATTGGCAGAAAAAGTTAAAGAAGGAGTCCGGGCAGCCGGCGGTACCCCTCTCGAATTCAGCACCATTACTGTCACGGACGGGATCGCCATGGGAACGGAGGGTATGAAAGTCTCTCTAGTTAGCCGAGAAGTGATCGCCGACTCAATTGAAGTGGTCTGTCGCGGACACTTGTTTGACGCCCTGGTTACGATTACGGGCTGCGATAAAACTAGCCCAGCGGCAGCTATGGCTTTGCTGCGATTGAATATTCCCGGCCTCGTCCTCTACAGCGGGTCTATCCAGCCAGGGAGTTATCAGGGTCGAACACTGACTATTCAGGACGTATTCGAAGCGGTAGGAGCCTACAACAAAGGTTTGATCGATATAAGAGAACTGCGTGGCATTGAAAATCACGCCTGTCCGGGAGCAGGTGCTTGCGGAGGACAATTTACGGCAAACACCATGTCTGCCGCATTTGAGATGTTGGGAATTTCTCCAATGGGTTTTAATGGGATACCAGCAACGGATCCGCACAAGGAAACTGTGGCTTACGAATGTGGTCGACTAGTCATGAAATTACTCAAGAAAGGGATCCGACCCCGCCACATCGTCACCCAAAATTCCCTCCTGAATGCGATTACAGGAGCGGTAGCAACGGGAGGTTCTACCAACGTAGTTCTCCATCTGATTGCCCTGGCCAAAGAAGCAGGTGTCCGGCTGTCGATTGACCATTTTGATCACGTTTCTCGCAAGACCCCCGTCCTTGCCAACCTGAAACCATCCGGGATCTACACCGCTCCCGATATGTATCACGCCGGGGGGATGCCACTAGTGGCTCGACATCTATTTCAGGCAGGAAAACTTTACCCGGACCAGATAACTGTAAGCGGCCGGACAATCGCCGAGGAGGCACAACGAGGCCGTGGAAAAAGAGGACAAAAGGTGATCCGGCCGGTTTCAAATCCCTTTAAGAAAACGGGAGGGTTGATCGTTCTCAGGGGAAATCTCGCTCCCGAAGGATGCATCATGAAGCTCTCCGCGGAGAAACTCCTAACTCACTGTGGACCTGCTCGCGTATTCAACCGAGAAGAGGACGCTTTTCTCGCAGTAAAAACAGGTAAAATCAAGCCGGGCGACGTGATTGCTATCCGTTACGAAGGACCAAAAGGTGGTCCAGGTATGCGTGAGATGCTGGGAGTGACGGCTGCGGTACAGGGGGCAGGGTTAGGTCAAGAGGTGGCTTTGATCACGGACGGGCGCTTCTCGGGAGCCAGTCACGGTCTGGTGGTCGGCCACATCACCCCTGAAGCAGCCGAAGGAGGTCCCTTGGCCGCACTTAGAAATGGTGATCTCGTTGAACTGGACGTGAAGAAGCGGCTGCTACAAGTAAAACTCAGCCTGAACGAGATCCAGCGCAGACTAAGCACATGGAAACCTCCAGCACCACTCTACCAAACTGGCGTTCTGGCTAAATATGCCCGAACAGTTTCCTCTGCCTCCGAGGGCGCCATCACCGCCTGATCCCATCAAACATCAGCTCCCTTGGTCGGTCCCATTGTTTCCCATCAAGGCCTGAGCGCGAGGAATCAGCTCAAGGGCTCTCTGCAATTGAAAGTCGCTCTCCGACTCGATTCGACGACCCTCCTTTTCTCCAAACAGGGTCTGAACCATCTCACGCCTGATCCGATTTTCGATCAAATGACGACTCTTTTCGAACCTCTTGCTCGTAAAATGGACTTCTCCATCTCTCAGAAACTCTCTAAAAAGTAAGATCGTTCGCTCAGTGATGGCCATCTGCTCGATAATTTTCTCCCTGTGCTCTTGAGTTAACCGGTTCAGCTCATCACGTCCATAGTGGTATCGGACATCCGACACGAGCTCACCTTGAGTAAGTTTCTCCACGAAGCGGTAAAACAGTTGTTGACGATCTATTTGCCGCATGAATCGGGTTGTTTGTTGCTCGGAAACTTCCTCGTCCGGAGCAATTCCCCCACCCCCTAAGACTCGACGACCTCCATTGGTTTGATGTTCCTCTCCTGCGCCGGTGCTCTTTCGAGAGTTGTAATATTGGTAAAAGCTCTCTTCGTAATTTCTTTGGATGAGCCTGTCCCTCGGAGTAAAGTAGCGGCCCGTGGTGAGAGCCAAACCGCGTCTATTCTTCAGCGTGAAAATGGTTTGTACCAGGGCCTTTCCGAAACTGGTTTTTCCCACAATCAGAGCTCGATCATGGTCCTGGAGGGCTCCCGCCACAATCTCGCTCGCGCTGGCACTGTTCTGGTTGATGAGTAGGACCAACGGGTAAATATGTCGCCGACCTCGAAGAGCACGGTATTCTCTGCTGTCTCCTTTGCGACCTCGGGTGCGGACAATAAGCTGACCTTTTTCGAGAAAGCGATCAGCCACCCCAATCGCTTGCTCGAGCGCACCCCCTGGATTGTCTCTCAGATCCAACACCAAACCCTTCAGGTTTACTTCGTCCAGCACCTTGAGCGCCTCACCCAGCTCCCCAACAGTGGTATCTGAAAACCGGCTAATCTGGATGTACCCAATGTCCTCTCGAATATGAAACACCGGTTGAACAGTGTAGAGCAGGATTTCATCGCGTTCAACTTGGAGTTGAAGGGCCTCGCGTTTATCCGGACGCTCGATTGTTATGCTCACTCGGGTACCCTTCTCACCTTTTAGCCGAGGCACGACCTCATCCGGGTACTCCCAGTCCTTGGTCGGCTCTCCATCAATCTTCGAGATTACGTCCCCTGCCCTCAATCCAGCTGCGTAGGCAGGAGTTCCCAAAGCGGGCGGTTCTACAATCAAAACCCTTCCCGATCCAGGCCTCTCCGGACGAATCCGAATACCAAATCCGTAGTATCTTCCCTGCTGCTCTTCCTGAAGCCGGGCGTACTCCGACACTGGAAAGTACGTACTGTGCGGATCTAGAGTGCGCAACATCCCTCGAATGGCACTGCCGACTAGATCTCGGGAAGAGACCGACCGCACATAGTGGTTCTGGAGTCCAACGAACGTCTCCGCCAAAATCTTCAGCAGTCGCTGTACACCTTCTTCAGTTGGAGGAGGGCCACTAATCCGATCTCCTAGCCAGCCCCCTACCGCCGCTGCCACCAGAACGACCATCAGACAAGAAAAACCCCGTTTATCACGCATGCAGTTCCTCAAAATACGAACCTAATAAATAAAAGCATATCCGTGATCGAATTCCTGTAAACCCATTCCGTACAATAATAGTATACCAGGATATTTGACCCCCAGCCCAACTATTTGGTAGCGTGGAGGGGTCTCCTTCAACGCAATTGTTACATCTATTCTGGCCAGCTCCGCTTCCTTGAGGCTATGTTTTTATGACCAAGTCAAGTTCGCCTAGATCGGTATCTACCCTTACTGGACCATCCCTTGAAAACCCACGGATTAACCAGGAACATATCCGAAACTTTTGCATTATTGCTCACATTGATCATGGCAAATCCACCCTGGCCGACCGGTTATTGGAAGCCACGGGAACGGTTGATTCCCGTCAGATGCGGGACCAACTTTTGGATCAGATGGACTTGGAGCGAGAGCGTGGAATAACGATCAAAATGGCTCCGGTACGCCTACGCTACCACACCCAGAACGGTCAAACTTGCGAACTCAACTTAATCGACACTCCTGGCCACGTGGACTTTAGCTACGAGGTTTCCCGAAGCCTGGCGGCTTGCGAAGGGGCACTGCTCGTGGTAGATGCTATCCAGGGTATTGAAGCGCAAACGATTGCCAACGTTAACCTCGCTCTTCAACATAACATGAAAATTATTCCTGTCATTAATAAGATAGATCTACCCGCTGCTGATCCTGAGCGGGTCAAACAGGAGATTGAAAAAACTTTGCTTATGGATCCCGGGGAATGTCTGTTGGCCAGTGCTAAAGAGGGTATTGGAATTGTCCAGATTCTGGAGGCGATCGTGGAAAAGATTCCTCCACCTCAGGGTCTCGTCAAAGCACCCCTGCGCTGTCTGATCTTCGACAGCCACTTTGATCCCTATCTGGGAATTATTGCCTACGTGCGTGTAGTGGATGGTTGCCTTCGGCCCGGAATACGTCTCCTCATGATGGCTTCAGGTTTACAAGCAGAAGTCAGTGGCGTGGGAGTCTTTTCTCCGCAAAGGCGCTCTAGTACTGAACTGGGTGCTGGACAGGTTGGCTTTGTTTATGCGGGTCTTAAAGCGGTCAGCAAGTGTCGAGTAGGAGACACTCTGACCAATGCAAACTGTCCCGCGTCAAATCCACTCCCCGGCTACAGACAGGTTAAACCAATGGTCTTCTCCGGTCTCTATCCCGCAGACGGAGATAGATTTCACGAGCTACGAGAGGCACTCGTTAAGCTTCAGCTCAACGATGCAGCCCTTTCCTTCGAACCGGAATCGTCGGCTGCCTTGGGGTTCGGTTTTCGCTGTGGTTTTTTGGGGCTCTTGCATAGCGAAATTGTGCAGGAGCGTCTCGAGAGAGAGTTCGACCTTGATCTAGTAGCTACCTGTCCATCGGTAGTCTATCGTCTTACTCTGACCAACGGTAAGACACTCGATATCGACAACCCCAGCCGCTGGCCCGGCGCAGGGGACATCTCAAAAATCGAGGAGCCCTACATTTTAGCTACCATTCTGACGCCTACCCAACACCTTGGCGCCTGTATGGAGCTGTGCACCGACTTGCGGGGTATCTTTCGCTCACTAGAGCACAGTGGCCCAAATCGCGTTGTCCTCGTCTACGAACTGCCCCTATCAGAGATTCTCATGAAATTCTTTGACAACTTGAAAAGTCGAAGCCGGGGTTACGCATCCTTGGATTACGAATTCGTCGGCTATCGCACAGGTGACCTGGTCCGGCTGGACACCCGCATCAATGGGACTCTGGTCGACCCTCTTAGCTTTATCACTCCCCGGGATAAAGCCTATCTGAAAGGAAAAGAGTTGGTTAGGCAACTAAAGGAGATCTTACCGCGGCAACTTTTCGAGGTACGAATTCAAGCGTCGTTGGGCCAGAAAGTAATTTCCGCTGAGAGGCTGGCACCACTTCGCAAGAACGTGGTGGCTAAATGCTATGGTGGAGATGTAACACGCAAACGCAAGTTGCTGGAAAAGCAAAAGGCAGGCAAACGACGCCTAAAGGCGGTCGGTCGAATCGAAATCCCACAAGAAGCTTTCCTGAGTATCCTACGCCTCGATAGGTAAAGAATATGCTTTCCCAATTACACTAGCTCGAAGCGCAAGCTAGGAGCCCGTTTTTCACCTGAATCCCTGCCTCACCATCCGGGCTGGCCAACACATCGGTCGGCCACCTCAAAAGAGCAGTTTCTTGCCTGAATAACCCAGCGCAACCAGGGACTCAAATAGGCTATGTTTCTCACACCTGCCTACTGCACCGCTGGCCTTAGATTTACTACGCGCTCTCATCAACCAGTTTGGAGAGGCCTGAACGAAGAGCGTATCCCGGCTTCCTACCGGTCATCCTTGCGCAGGTACCACAGCCAGAAAAATCCCTCAGTCTCTCTCCTTTTCTACTGGGACCTAAATGAGCATATAAATGGGCCGCGCTCTGTCACACCCGGTTATTGATGGCCACGGGGAAATCATCCGTGACCTAGTACATACCGCCTCCTCCGGGGGGATGGGCAGGCATTTTATCTTTCTCGTCTTCAGGAAGCTCGGTCACCAGTGCCTCGGTGGTCAGCAGTAAGCTGGCAATCGAGGAGGCGTTTTGTAGGGCCGTCCGCGTCACCATGGTGGGATCGATTACACCGGCTGCGATCAGATCCTCATACTCCTCTTTCTCGGCATTGAAGCCCGAATTGGTGTCCTGGCTCTCGCGTACCTTGCCTACCACAACCGCACCTTCCTGGCCAGCATTCTGTGCAATCTGGCGCAGCGGCTCTTCCAGGGCCCGGCGTACAATACTGACCCCGACCCGCTCATCCTCATCCTCTAGCTTCAACGTCTCCAAGGCCTCCGCCGCTCGCAAATAGGCCACCCCGCCTCCCGGCACGATCCCTTCTTCCGCCGCCGCCTTGGTCGCATGCATCGCATCCTCGACTCGCGCCTTTCGCTCCTTGAGCTCCGTCTCCGTCGCCGCTCCTACCTGAATCACGGCTACGCCTCCTACCAGTTTCGCCAGACGCTCCTGCAGTTTCTCCCGATCGTAGTCCGAGGTCGTCTCTTCTACCTGGGCACGAAGCTGCTTGACCCGACCCGCTAAATCTCCTGGCTGGCCTGCTCCTTCCACGATCGTCGTGTTGTCCTTGTCAATCGTCACCTTCTTGGCCCGCCCCAGATCTTCAATCCGGACATTCTCCAGCTTGATCCCTAAATCCTCCGAAATCACCTTAGCTCCTGTCAGTATCGAAATGTCCTCCAACATAGCTTTGCGCCGATCCCCAAACCCCGGCGCCTTGACCCCACATACCGCCAGTGTCCCCCTTAATTTGTTCACCACCAGCGTCGCCAACGCTTCTCCTTCCACATCCTCCGCCACCACCAAAAAGGGCCGGCTCGACTTAGCCACTTGCTCCAAAAGGGGCAGCATATCTTTCATCGAACTGATCTTCTTCTCGTGCAGCAAGATATAGGCATCCTCCAGCACCACTTCCATCCGGTCCGGATCCGTCACGAAATACGGCGACAAATAGCCTCGGTCAAATTGCATCCCCTCCACCACTTCCAGCGAGGTCTCGATCGACTTAGCTTCCTCCACCGTAATCACTCCGTCCTTGCCCACCTTCTTCATCGCCTCAGCGATGATCTCTCCAATCGTCCCGTCGTTGTTAGCTGAGATTGTCCCCACCTGTGTGATCATCTCCCCCTTGACCGGCTTCGATAACCTTCGGATCTCTGCTACCGCCACCTCCACCGCGCGCTCAATCCCCCGCTTCAGTCCCATCGGGTTGGCTCCCGCCGTCACGTTGCGCAGCCCTTCCCGCACAATCGACTGCGCCAAAACCGTCGCTGAGGTCGTTCCGTCTCCCGCCACATCACTCGTTTTGCTCGCCACCTCCCGAAGCATCGCCGCTCCCACCTTCTCCAATCCTTCCAACTCAATCTCCTTGGCCACCGTTACCCCATCCTTTGTCACCACCGGTGAACCAAATTTCTTCTCCAAAACCACATTGCGCCCCTTAGGCCCCAGCGTGATCCGCACCGCATTCGCCATCGTGTTCACCCCTCGCATCAAGGCCCGTCGCGCTTCCTCTCCATGCGTAATGTCTTTTGCTGCCATTGCCTCTCTCCTTTACTCTAGAAGTCCTCTCTCCTCCTAAACCGTCACCGCTGCGCCCTTGCCCACTAGGATTCCTAAAACCTCATCCTCCCTCAAAATCACATACTCCTGCTCATCCAGCGTCACCTCCGTCCCTGCATACTTTCCAATCAGTATCCGATCTCCCACTTTGACGGACATTGGTGCACGCTCCCCACTCTCCAGTACCTTACCTTCCCCAACTGCTACCACTTCCCCTTCCATCGGCTTCTCCTTAGCCGTGTCCGGAACAATGATCCCTCCCCGGACCTCTTCCTCAACCTCACTCCGCCTGACTAAAATCCGATCCTCTAACGGTTTGATTCCCATCACCTCTAACTCCTTTCCTCGCCTGGGCCTAACGGCCATGGCGATCTTGATCACAAATGGTTAATCTAGCACTCTCTTCCAAAGAGTGCTAGATTAAGCTAGAGCGGTCGACTGTGTCAAGTACTACCTACTCACATGGAAGGCACTCTTGGCAAAGTCAGTTTTTTACCTGTCCAGGGCGTCGGCGATCGCTACCTGTCACTACAGGTGGCAGATGGTTCAGAATTTCGCTCTGCCACAGACTTCCTGCTCGTGTTCGATCCCGTAGAGGGAAAGCTCTTTGAGGGGACCCAGGCTGTCTCTGGGGCTCGCATGGATGTCGGTTATAGATAACCTTACTGCAAGCCTGGGCGAGGTTAGACCATCGGGCTATGTCTGTGGAGAGAAAAGTGCTTTCCGTTTGGACGCATATCGCTCATCTTGACAGCACTCGCGCTGGCGGCTGGGTCACTGGCCGGGCAAGGAGGAGTCCCCGACAAGGTCTCAGAAGCTACACCCAACGACCGACTTTCACCTCAGACACCTCGACCAGCGCACTGGGAACGGTGGAGCTCGAGTTGGGAACTGCTTTTTGGCAGGGCTTCTTCACTCTCCCAGAGGTGATGAAATTCACTCCGTTCGTGACCAGCGGCCTCTTCCATCAGGGTGAATTCAGCATCGGTTTCGACACCATCTCCTGCCTAACCACTAATGGCCAGAGAATGATCGACTTCGGAGACCACATCGGCCTGGTTTTCCGCCGGCCAGTGTACAAAGGTAAATCTGTATCCGTTGCTGTAGCCCCCCAGGCCACTTTACTTGTGAAAGGGGATGAGGGAGTTAGGGTTGGTACCACGGGGATTTTATGGCCTACGCATTTGGGAAGAATGGAGCCGTGGTAAACGCCGGCTGGACCAGTGCAACGAGCACCTTGCCTACCAATCCCTCAGAGGATTTTTTTGTGGCCTTCGACTTCGTCAGAACCCTGGATAGACTGACTCCATTTGCCGGTGTCCTTCATCAGAACGCGCATGATCATTCCGGAAGCGGTTTCACTGGGACAGGGGTTCAGCTACAGTCTACGAGCATAGTCTAACCGTCGGAGGACGAAATTTCCAGATCCTGCCTGGGTTAACCGTTAATCTGGAAAGCCCCACACATTGGTAGACCTCGTCAACTCGCCACGAGGAGGAGGGAGATGGCTCGAAAGGTTCAATCTGGTCTAAGTGGAGATCTCCAAGGCTTCGGCTTCAACCCAATGAACAGAGTTTCCAAAGGATCTGCCTCACCCTCCTCGACAGAACCAAGTTGATTCACCATCCAAAAAAGCTCACAATGGAAGACTTCAAGGTTCGTGGAGTTCACCCTTTTACTCGTCCCAAAGGGAAGGCGGTGGCGAATGCGCGTTGGCATTTTGGCTCTACAACATGAGTCGAATACTTTTATACGCTGGCCGACGACGAAGGAGATGTTTGCTCAGGAAGTATTGTTGATGGGACCGGCGATCCGGGAAGAATTCAGTGCCGCCCACCACGAGATTGGAGGCTTTTTCGAAGGGCTCAGTGAAAGAAACGTCCAAGCAGTGCCGATTTTTGCCGCCCGCGCCTTACCGGCGGGGATCATTACAGCCCAGACCTGCCAAGACCTACTGACTATGTTGCTCGCTTCGCTGGACCGGGCCGGTCCACTCGATGGATTACTCGTAGCTCCACACGGCGCGGCGGTCAGTGAAGATCACCCTGACCTAGACGGACACTGGCTTTCATTGGTCCGGAATAAGGTAGGTCCGAAACTTCCCATCGTTTGTACCCTGGACCCTCACGCGAATCTCTCCCCACGCATGATTGAGGCTTGCAACGCTACCATTGCCTACCGGTCCAACCCACATCTGGACCAGCGCCAGCGCGGCGTTGAAGCCGCTAGTCTTCTGGTCAATACTCTGCGCGGCCGAATCAAACCTACCCAAGCTGCGACCTACCCTCCCATTGCCATCAACATCGAACGGCAGGAAACGTCTAAAGCACCTTGCAAACCAATGTACGATTTGGCTCAACAGATGGCAAATCGACCCGAGGTGCTTTCGCACAGCATACTCCTCGGTTTTCCCTATGCCGACGTGAAAGAGATGGGTAGCGCCTTTATTTTCATCACCAATGACGACCAGGCTTTGGCTCAGAAACTCGCAGACCAACTGACACAACATTTGTGGGACCACCGCCAGGATTTCGTTGGCCAACTGATCAACATCGAGAGAGCTATCGATGGGGCCACCGTGGCTGAAGGTCCCGTTTGTCTACTCGACATGGGCGACAATGTAGGAGGTGGCTCTCCAGCCGATAGTACTATTCTTGCCCACGCCATCCATCACCGGAAAGGGCCCAGATCATTCGTCTGTATCAATGATCCTGGGGCAGTCGAGGTGGCCACTCAAGCCGGTATCGGCCGGCGCGCTCGATTGAACGTTGGCGGTAAGACCGATGATCTCCATGGTCTACCTCTCGAAGCAGAATTTACCGTCCGCAGCCTCCATGAAGGTCGTTTCACCGAGTCAAAACCTCGTCACGGCGGGCACACGACTTATCACATGGGGAAAACGGCCATTGTCGAGTCGGTTGATGGCCTAAGTGTACAACTGACCTCAAAACGCACACCACCATTGAGCCTGAACCAAATCACCTGCTGTGGCCTGGACCCTGCATCCTTTCAGATTCTAGTTGCCAAAGGCGTCATCGCACCCGTTGCCGCTTATTCAGAGGTCTGCAGAGAGTTCATCCGTGCCAACACTCCTGGAGTAACTACAGCTGACATGACCACTCTCAGTTATCAACACCGACGGCGTCCACTTTTTCCTTTTGAGGAACCGAGACCAATATAGAATACGTGTCACACCTGAGAACTGAATCTGCTTCAGGAATGAACTATATGGGGTATCCACTGGACTCAGGTAACCCCAACATCTTGTGGTTGGGCTCACGGGGCCTCGGCGTCCCAGTCGGCGACGATCGATCGATACGGCGTTGGGTCCACGGCGACTGCCTGCTGCACAAGGCGGTAGAAGAGTTTTCCCCGGCTGCGTGAGTTGCGCCGGTTGAAGCGGAACACAAACTCGTCGAGGTAGTAGTCCAGATGCTCGTGGCTAACCGCGCCTTGGTACGTGCCCAGCAGCCAGCGCTTGAGCAACGAGATCGCTTGGTGCACCCTCGGCAATAATTCCGAGGCCTGCTTGCGGCGGCCCGACAGAAAGACGATGCGATGCTGGTAGCCCTTCTTCTCCAGCGGCTCGTAGCCCAGCCAGCCGTCGGTGTGCACCAAGCTTCCCGGCTCGACCGACTCCTCCACGAAGGGCATCAAACTGGCCGCCGATGCGTTCCGCACGCGCTGCATGCGGATCCGTCCTAGCCCGCGGCCTCTCTCTTCCGCGGCTACTGAAATAAAGTCTTTACGCTCGTTCTGCCGGCCGCTCACACCCTCTTCCTCAGCGCCCCAATAGGTCTCATCGACCTCGACTACGCCCGCCAATCGCTCCCGCCCCGGACGCACCATCGCTCGCCGCAGATTGTGCATCCAGGTCCACGCAGTTTGATAGCTGCCCAACCCGAGAACGCGCTGCAGACCCAGCGCGCTGACCCCGTTCTTTTGCGAAGTGACGTGCCAGATCGCCCGGAACTACAGCCGCAGCGGCTTACGTGTGTCTTGGAAGATCGTGCCCGAGGTCACCGACGTCTGCCGCCCGCAGCGAGCGCATTCGAACCACACTTTGCGCACCGGCCAAGCCCGCTCATGCCCGCATCCCGGACAGCGGAAACCCTCCGGCCAGCGCAACGCGGACAGATAGTCGCGACAGGCCCCTTCGCTGGCGAAGCGTACCTCGAACTCGAGCAGGTCGCGTGGATAATCCTCCACGAAGGCACATACTACATCTTGGGGTCACCTGAGTCAAGTGGATACCAAATTGAACTATTATAGAAAAAACGCTCGATTGTCTTTTGCTACTCTCTCTTTTGGCCCTGAGCTGTCGGAGAACCACAAAGGGAGGATTCTAGGTTGAACCCCACTGGCCTAGAGGATCAGAAAGTGTTTGGGCCAACTTGTGCTGGTTTCCAGACAAAGAAACCTGGAGGGCAGCAAGCTGACCTTTAAATCTCGACACAAGATCTTGAGAACGAGCCATCAAATAGGTGTGTCAGAGTGCCGGGCGATCTCATTCATCTAGCCAGAGCTTGAACCTAGGCGAATCGTTATTTTGGGAAAGACGGTTAAGTTGAAGGTTCGCAGGAAAGAGTGAATCTACCTTCGTCAATTCGATAAGCTCAATTTTGTCACTCGCTCCGTCATGCTCTATGTTCCTGCCCACCAGCTCACCTTTGCTAAGACCATCGGTCTGCTTACGCCAATATTTTTTTTGGCTCAGGAAGAAGTTGGGCAAAGTTTGTCCGACGGCTTCGCACACCCACCGTCGAGGTATTGTGCCCCTCCCCAGTCAGTTCAGTCTCGCAACAGGGTTAGGCCGAAGATGCTAGAGGATGGCGACTTCGATCCCCTCCTTGGGCTTAACAAGGTATAAGGAGAATTCGTTCTGTGATAGGATGGTCAGCTTTCAATTGTTCGGATTGGTGTGATGAGCAAAACCTTTCCCTTGCTTCCTACCTCAGTCATCGGTAGTCACGCAATTCCCAGTTGGCTCTGGACAGTAGTGGAAGCCATCGAGGCGGGACAATACGGGGAGACGGACATCCGGGAGACCTTTAATGATGCGGTAAACTTGGCTATCTGGGACATGGAAAAAGCGGGCCTAGACATCATTACCGATGGGGAGATGCGTCGATGGTATTTTGTTCAGAGCTTCTACAAGCGCATGACCGGCTTGCAGACGTTAGAACCTCTGCGGAAAGTTGGACTGTACAGTTATGACTCGGTTCCCCGCTACGGGCTCAAAGAACGCGTCTCTGTACCCTGTGGTCTGGGCATTGTCGAAGAGTTCAAATATTTGCGTGCACACACCGATAAACCACTCAAGGCAACCTGTCCAGGGCCGCTGACTATTTCGATTCATATTCGGGAAAACGCCGTGCGCCAATTCTACAAAAACCGTCTCGAACTGGCGTGGGACTTCGCAGCTACAATCAACCATGAGTTGAGAGGTCTGGAAAAAGCCGGAGCAGACTTCCTTCAATTGGACGAACCCTCTTTCGCCATTATCCCGGGACAGCTCAAAGATTATGTGGCCTTGTTCAACCGCTGCGTAGAAGGAATCAAGGCTAAAATTGCTTTTCACATTTGTTTTGGAAATCTCTCTTCCCGACCCAGAGGGAAACGCCAGTACGCCTGGATGCTTCCCGGAATTCTGGAAGCAAAATGTCACCAATTCGTCTTCGAGTTTGCCAACCGGGAAATGTCTGAGTTGCAACTGTTCCAAGAGTTGTCACAGGACCGGGAAATCGGCGTGGGGGTCATTGACGTCAAGTCATTTCACCGAGAAACTCCGGAAGACGTAGCTGAACGTATCAGAGCCGCTTTGCACTACATCCCAGCCGAAAGGCTGTCGGTAGTACCGGACTGCGGCTTCTTTCAGCTGCCACGCTGGCTGACTGTGGCCAAATTGAAGAGCATGGTCAGGGGAACACAAATTGTGAGGAGTGAGCTAACCGGTTAGACAAGACTTCTCGAGACCCTGATTCCCTGCAGCTCGGAAACGGACCCGAAATCTAAAGCGCAGAATACGACAACTTGAGTCTTTAGGGATAGTGTTTTCTCTACTGCATCTACAGGGGTAGTGCACTCAGAGAAGGGACAGCTAAAGATTCAACTTAACCACTCTCGATCACCGTTAAGAACTGCCAGACGTCCAGGCAAAACTTCATCGCAGTTGATACATCCACTGGTGCAAGCACTCGGGAAACAATCGAATTTTCTGTGGTAAACATTTGGCCCGGACCTCCAACACTGCGTCCAATAGCCGGATTTCCGTTTTTCCAAAAGCGCGATCGCGAGGAGGTCGGGGCTTCGTTTCACTAGTGCTCCAGATCTTTCTTGGCCAACTTCCCCGTTCCCAGCGCCACCACCAGTTGAATTGGCGTCATCCGATGGATCCCAAGCATCCCCCACCTTGGAAGATTAGAGCACGGATAAAATCATCTCCCGCTCCCTGGATGGGACTGAGCACGAGCATCTCTGATCGGCATACGTGGGTCTCAATCCAGGAACAAGAGATGTCGATCCAGGACCTATGATCGGGTGAGAACACAACCTGCCTGCGGGACACCTCCGTTTGCTGCCGAAATCGAGAGAAGCAGTTCGGGATAAAGACAGGTGATTGACGCTTCGGGCCTCTAGCCAACTATTCAGCCCAAAATTTACTCGCCCTTTTCGTAAATGGCTGTCAGAGCATCCCACAGGGCAGAGCTCATTCTTGCGCAGGCTTGGACGGCAAGCGCTTGCTCCCGGGATTCTAATTCGCTCATTCGGTCGAAGAGTTTCTCCGCTTCGTCCTCGTTTTGCTGATGGGCAACGAAATAAGCATACGCAGGCTTGGGTAATTTGTAAAAAGCTTTCAGGCCGTCTAGCTTTGTTTTGGCCGTCGAAGGCTGCTGTACCTCGAAGGCATAGAGTGCTCCGATTGCCGTTGGAGACTCTGTGAAAAGGCTTTTGGCTGTCGCAACTAGGCCTCGCGTCTCGGGGAGAGTCAAGCCACCAACCTGGGTGTCTAGAGCACGCGCAAAATCCCCCCAAAGCTGAAGATGCTCCTGTTCCTCCTGTGCGTTTTCGGGGTCATTCTGAGCTAACCATCCGTCCGGCAGCAAGGCGATAAAGGCTCCATATTCCTCTGCATACGTTCGAAGCGCGCTCAACGAAAGTTCTCCCGCACTCCAAGCTCGATAGAAAGGGTTGTCTAGTAGGTTCTTACTTTCGATGATCCGATCTAGCACGCTTTTTAAATCCATCACGGCCTCCTTCTCTGACATATGATAGTTCCATTACACAAACGACTCAACACAAAGCGACTTATTTACCTCGAGAGATCAATTGATCGGACCAGTTCCCGACATAATCGCACTCCCCATCACGACCTTGAGGTGAATCCCAAATCCAAAGCACCAAGCAATAGCCTCTACCAAACAGTGAGCAGACATTCCCTCCAACTGCTGGCTCCCATTGACGGACACGGCCATAAGGAACTATAAAGTACAAGCGCAGGACATCGGAAGTTTATTCCATCAACTCTAATAAAGTTAGGAGCAAAAAAGATGGGTCCACAAGCGCTCAAGTTATGTCGTTTTGTCCAGGGAGAAAAGTCTCAGATCGGTCTATATCGAGATGGCCAAATCATTAATTTCCACAAGTTAGCGAAGCACCGACAAGCTGCTGATCTGGCCCTCCCTCAGTGGACTGACCCCCTTGATTTGCTCTCCGAGGGGTGCTTTTCCTCTGAAGCACGTAGGTGGAACGATTCCTATAGCTCACTTAGCCTTGGAGAACAAAGGGAACTTCAAATCGATCCGACATCGGTGCGCATGTTGCCCCCGCTGCTGACTCCTCGTAAGTTCTTGCTGCTGGCAGGCAACTACATGGAGCACATCGAGGAAGGAGGAGAACGGGCAGAGGAGAAGCAGAATACCTTCCCCTACTTCTTCATGAAACCACCCAGTACGACTCTGGTCGGAGCACATCAACCCCTTTTCCTGCCCAAACTTTCTCCGCACACCATCGATTGGGAGATTGAGCTGGGCGTTGTAATCGCCAGAAAGTGCAAGCGAGTGAGTGCATTCGAAGCGCTCAAGTATGTTGCTGGCTACACCATCGTCAACGATATCTCGAACCGGAAGTTCAGTCCCAATCCAGCTAGAAAAACGCGAAACCAGGATGCTTTCTTCGACTGGTTACACGGAAAGTGGTTTGACGGATTTGCCCCAGTCGGTCCTTGCATCATTTCGGCCACAGACCTTCCGGATCCTCAGAGGTTGGCACTCCGCCTAAAGATCAATGGTCAGCTGTATCAGAACTCTTCAACCTCGCGAATGGTCTTCCCTGTGGCTGAGATCATCGAGTTTATCTCAAGCTTCGTCACCCTAGAACCAGGGGATCTGATCTCTACCGGGACTGCCGCCGGCGTGGGGACCGCCCAAAATATCTATCTCCATCCTGGAGATGTCATCAAGGCACAAATTGAAAACATTGGCGTTTTGGCCACCCCTGTGAGAGCAGAATAAATTTTGAAAACGCAAATTCTGGGAAAACGGATTCGGCGTGAATCCTGGGATTGGAATTTATTGCAGATATCGAGCCTTCAGCAAATTTCCCATTTTGCTGATTACAGTTTATCTTTCAATTTCCCTTAGAGGGGTAGCTGGATTTTAACGCCCTCCGTCCAGCTGAGGTAAACGGCTTCCGTAAATTCCATGTATCGTACCCCAGTCTCAAAATCGGTAAGAGTGACCTGCTCCCTCCCCCGCACAGCATTGATAAACTCCTCTTCGACTCGCCAGTGTCCGGCTTTGTCTTCCGCTATCGGAATTTCCGCCAGCTTTGCTTCGCCTCGTCGGCCCCCCCAGAGGGTATCGGAAATCGCATTGTATCCCAGCGTTCCATCACTCCCATACAGATAAACCGAAGACTCCCGGCCAAGCCCAGTGATAGAACTAAACTGAAAATTCCCGCATCCACCGCCCTCAAATTCCACTAGCACGTCGATGTGGTCGGGCACTTCCACGGCAACCAATTTACCAGTTTCCAAATCTTTTCTTTTGGGAACACAGATTTTCGCCGAGGCCAGAACAGATCGGACATGGCCGACCCAGCGCATCACAGTCTCGTACCAAATGCCCATCACCAGACAGTTTAAGCCGCTGAGATCCTTACGCTGTCGCCACTGGAGAGGTCCCTTCAGGTCAGCAAAATCCGGTCCGACATCGTGCACTTTGACCGCAAGAAGTTCTCCCAAATAGCCTCCCTCGATCAGTTCTCGAACCGTAGTCCCTACACGAAGCCCAATCGGCGAAGGAACAATCTGGGTGATCAGCTCCGGATGCCTCTCGGAAGCATCCAACATGGACCTAGCTTCCTCAAGGTTCATCGCCATCCTGGCTTCAGTCAGAACATGTTTCCCTGATTCAAGTGCCGCACAGGTGACCGGGGAGTGCAAGTAAGGCCAGGTTCCAATACAGATGGCATCCACCTCTGGAGAAGCCACCACCTGCTGCCAAGAATCCGCTACCACAGGAATGTTGAACTGATTTGCCACCCTCTCCGAGGAATCACGACGACGATTGACCACACACGAAATTACGACTCCCTCAATACTGAGAAAGCCTGGAATGTGCTTTACTTTTGTGTTAGCTCCGGCGCCAACCAGTCCAACACGGACCCTAGGTTCCTCTGTTTTATGCATCTTCAACGAAAGACCAAATCCTTCCTACAAATGTCGGCTACACCCTATTACCACTACCACCGCGCCTGGCCTACTGTCAAGGCACGCTTGCGTAGCCAGCAGAACTGGGAAGGCCCCGGCGGCCCCATGTTGACAGCCTCTCCTGCTCACTACATCGCGATGTAGTGAGCAGGAGAGGCTGTCAACCCATGGCGCCAACCGGATGTGAATTTTGCAATCGAGTAGAAATGCCAGACCCGCGTCTGGGAGAGGTGGGGCGCAGAGACTTCTTGTTTCGCCTGGGAAAGGGGCTGGGTAGCATTGCCCTGTCTTCCCTGCTCTGGGAAGAGGGCCTTTTTGGCGCCAGCGCGGCGGCTAACAATCCCTTAGCGGTCCGAGCGCCGCATCATAGCGGTAAGGCCAAGTCGTGCATCTTCCTGTTCATGGCTGGGGGCCCCAGCCAGATGGATACATTTGATCCCAAGCCAGCTTTGACCAAATACCATGGAACCGTGTGCAGTCAGGGTTCCCAACCCCGAGCTTCTTCCAATCTGCTCTATGTGGGAAGCCCCTTTAAGTTTGCCAAATATGGGCAGTGCGGGATGGAAGTTTCCGAGATGTTTCCCCACTTGGCCACCTGCGTGGACGACATGGCCGTGGTCCGCTCGCTCTACACGGACTCGGACGCGCACAGCACGGGCGCCTTTTTGCTGAACACGGGACAGCCGATCCCAGGCAGTCCCTCGCTGGGTTCCTGGGTGACCTATGGCCTGGGGACGGAAAATCAGGATCTGCCGGCCTTTGTGGTCCTCCCCATCAAGAGCTCCCTGTTTGGGACCCAGAACTGGGCCAACGGCTACCTGCCGCCCATCTACCAGGGGACCCCGCTGAATACCGAAGGTACTCCAATTGTGGATCTTCAGCCTCCCGAAGGGATGACGCCGGAGCGCCAGAAGGCTAACATCGAACTGCTCAACCAGTTCAATGAACCTTATTTGGAAGGCAATCCCCTCCAAGGAGATCTCTGGGCGCGGATGAAGAACTATGAACTGGCCTTTCGCATGCAAAGGACGGTTCCCGAGGCACTGGACGTCGAGGCCGAACCGGAGAGCACCAAGGAGCTCTATGGGCTAAACGACGAGGTTAGCCAAGAGATGGGGAGAAAGTGCCTGATGGCCAGACGCCTGGTGGAACGAGGCGTGCGATTCGTCGAGATTTATAGCAGCGGCTGGGACTCCCATTTTGATCTGGCCGTCCAGCACAAGAAGCGCGGCGAGGAAACAGATCGTCCCATAGCAGGCCTGCTGAAGGATTTGAAGCAGCGGGGCCTGTTGGAGGAGACCCTGGTGGTCTGGGGCGGAGAGTTTGGGCGTACACCCCAGGCCCTACGGCAGTACTTCTGGTCTGGTATACCGGGGCGGGAGCATAATCGGACGGCCATGCTGATGTGGTTTGCCGGCGGCGGCGTTAAAGGTGGTACTGTGGTGGGGGCCACCGATGAACTAGGGGAGAAAGCGGTCGAGAAACCCTACCATTTGAACGATCTTCATGCCACCATTCTTCACTTGATGGGATTGGACGATATGCGGTTGACTTACTATCACGCCGGACGTTTCAAGCGGCTGACTGATTTGGGCGGCCATCTCATCCAGGAAATGATTGCCTAACCAGGACGACCCTCAACAGGGGGATGAGGTTCTCCCTCTCTTGTGTGCTTCGGAGGGCTAGCTGCATCAAAATCCGAATCAAGGGACTCGTATGGGCTGACACCCTGATCCCCTACCGCAACCCAGCGAGGGGAAACACCGATTTAGATCAGTTGCAGATCAGGACTTTTTGGCCGTCTGGATTTTCGCACCGATCAGTTGCTCGACCCTCCTAGTGTGACATTTTGGGCAACGAAAGCCCCCTCGAGCTTTCTTTTCGTACTCGCCCACCACCAAGGTGTAGATGAATTGGTTTTGGCACTTCAAGCATTCAAATTCATAGACTGGCATCACATCCTCCTTTGCACATCTACCCGAATTATAAGCTAATAGCAGGAACCGGCTCAAAGGATTTGCAAGTCGTATTTGACAAACTTGTTTCCTCCCCATTACCCAAATAGACGGATCATGAGAACTGGGATAGATCGAGTACACTCGACAGAGAACGATCAATGCCCAAACTATTTAAACGACGGCCACAACCGAGTTTCCATTAACAGGGGACCCCTAAGCCTCTTAGATGGTTTGCTAAACATGGTACCCCAGTACGCTCATTGATCATTCGTCTTGGGGTTACTTTTTCCTCCCGCAATTGGAGCCGCGATGGCACGAAGAAAACACACCAAGTAGCGTCCACTGCTCAACATCTGCTTGGCTGAGGACCCCATGTTAGGTCGTTTGGTCAATGAAGTGATTGGAGAGAAAAGCTATCGCTATCCGTGGGGCAACATACTGGAGATCCTACAAATGACGGACATCAACCTGGAAACCACACTAACGACCCGTTTACGCCATTTGCCAATGCATCCAACTTTCGAGCAGATTCCGACCGAATCCTTCACCCTTTTGGTCCATCGGATGATCGATTCTGGTATGGACATTCTCCACGAGCACAACGCGCATATCTTTCAAGGAATCGAGGCTTGCAAGAATCGACTGATTTGCTATGACACTGGGGATTTTATGGTCGATTACTACGTTACGCCCGCCCTGCGAAATAATTAGTCTTTCTCTACTGCATCCAGCAGAAGACATCAGGATACAAAGACTTAAGCTGATCCCTTTTTTGATTTCAGCTATGCAGGTCAACCGAGCCAAAAGACCAGAATGGGGTATCCACTGGACTCAGGTAACCCCAACATCTTGTGGTTGGGCTCACGGGGCCTCGGCGTCCCAGTCGGCGACGATCGATCGATACGGCGTTGGGTCCACGGCGACTGCCTGCTGCACAAGGCGGTAGAAGAGTTTTCCCCGGCTGCGTGAGTTGCGCCGGTTGAAGCGGAACACAAACTCGTCGAGGTAGTAGTCCAGATGCTCGTGGCTAACCGCGCCTTGGTGCGTGCCCAGCAGCCAGCGCTTGAGCAACGAGATCGCTTGGTGCACCCTCGGCAATAATTCCGAGGCCTGCTTGCGGCGGCCCGACAGAAAGACGATGCGATGCTGGTAGCCCTTCTTCTCCAGCGGCTCGTAGCCCAGCCAGCCGTCGGTGTGCACCAAGCTTCCCGGCTCGACCGACTCCTCCACGAAGGGCATCAAACTGGCCGCCGATGCGTTCCGCACGCGCTGCATGCGGATCCGTCCTAGCCCGCGGCCTCTCTCTTCCGCGGATACTGAAATCAATGCTTTACGCTCGTTCTGCCGTCCGCTCACACCCTCTTCCTCAGCGCCCCAATAGGTCTCATCGACCTCGACTACGCCCGCCAATCGCTCCCGCCCCGGACGCACCATCGCTCGCCGCAGCTTGTGCATCCAGGTCCACGCAGTTTGATAGCTGCCCAACCCGAGAACGCGCTGCAGACCCAGCGCGCTGACCCCGTTCTTTTGCGAAGTGACGTGCCAGATCGCCCGGAACCACAGCCGCAGCGGCTTACGTGTGTCTTGGAAGATCGTGCCCGAGGTCACCGACGTCTGCCGCCCGCAGCGAGCGCATTCGAACCACACTTTGCGCACCGGCCAAGCCCGCCCATGCCCGCATCCCGGACAGCGGAAACCCTCCGGCCAGCGCAACGCGGACAGATAGTCGCGACAGGCCTCTTCGCTGGCGAAGCGTACCTCGAACTCGAGCAGGTCGCGTGGATAATCCTCCACGAAGGCACATACTACATCTTGGGGTCACCTGAGTAAAGTGGATACCAAATAGACCAGATTTCGCATAAACAGCTTGCAGATTACAGCGACTGTGCCTGGCTATTAGAACAAAGCTCGGACAAGAGAAAAGGAAAGTTTACGTGGACCCCAGTGTTCCTCCCACTCGTTACCGAGTTTCGGAAACCACCCAGTCTAGGTAGGACCAGTCCCCCCCCTCAATCCTTATCGCTACCACTCCGGGCAACTCATAACTGTGTAGCTCTTTCAGGCGTCGAGTCAACTGTTCAACACGGTCTTCCGGAGTCTTTATGATTAGCATATGTTCCCGAGCATGGTCGACTAACCCTTTCCACTTGTAAACTGATAGAATATTTGGGATGATATTTACACAGGCAGCAAGGTGTTCTTCTACGAGCTGATCAGCGATGTTCTGTGCGCTCTGCTCGCTGTCGGTGTTGGAAATAACGATCTGAACGGATGGCATAGTTCTCCTCTCCAGTTAATGAAAATTACTCGCAAAGCCAGGAGGGAAATTTCCCTGATCGCGCTCTTCGCGAGCATGCTTACCTTCATGGTCCTTCTGATTTGGGGTGAAAGTGGCTACCTGAAACTTCGTCTCTACCGCTCCGAGCTGCACCAACTCCAGCTCCACAATCACCATCTTCGAGACCAGCACCGCACTGACCTCGAGAAGATCGAAAAGTTAAAAAACAACCCTTCGGAAGTCGAACGGATCGCGCGCGAGCGCTACCACTACGCCCGCCCTGGGGACATCATCGTCAATCTACCTGAGTAGCTACTCGATTAGTGTTCCAGTAGTCGTTTGGTGTCGGCCGCCAGCTGCAGCGTTTGAGCCCGCACTAGACCCTGTTCCAGAAAATCGATAAACTTCCGTTCATTCCTGGTCAATCCGGGGAAAATCGCCACGATCTCATCGCGCGCGGACACAATTACATACAGCGGTAAGGCAATGGTCCCAAAGCGCTCTTGTTCGAATCGCAGATTATCGGCATGTTCGGGCCGGTTGCCATCGGTGTAGAGACGCACCAGAACATATTTTTCAAACAACTGCTGAACCTCGTGTAGGGTGAATACATTAGCTTCCATCCAACGGCAGTTGGTACAAGTATAACCTGTGAAATCGATGAATATCGGTCGATTCTCCTCACGAGCCGTGGCGAGAGCAGCCGAATAATTAGACAGCCAATTCCGCTCTCTCCCCTGCACCTGAAAACCACCCGGAAGAGCAACCAAAGCCGGGTTACCATAGTCCCGTGGGGGCAAGAAAGCGTCGAGTTCTCCAAGAGAGGCACCAAAGAAACCTCTCACCAAATAAAGAGACATTGCAAGGAAAATAATGGAGAAAAGAACGCGCACTGTACCTATAGCTCGTGAGGGGACTTCATGCGGGAAATGAAACCGGCCCAACAGATACAGTGTGGTCAAAAGAGAAATGCCTAGCCACACGGCGATGAAAACCGGACGCGTTAGGATCTCCCACTGATACACCAGATCCACATTGCTCAGAAACTTCACAGCCGCAGCCAGCTCTAAAAAACCCATCGTGATTTTGACCGAGTTCATCCAGTTACCGCTCTTGGGCAAGGATTGGAGCCAGGTCGGAAACACGGCCAGCAGGAAAAAGGGGGCCGAAAACACGGCAGCAAAAGCTGATACTCCTAACAGCGACCACCACCAATCCCCCTGACTAGCCGCTACCATTACAGCTCCTACAAAGGGAACCGTACAGGTAAAGGAGGTCAGGGAAAATGTCAGGGCCATCGCCATAATACCCACCACTCCGCCCGAAGTGGAGCCTTTTCGATCCACGGCACTAATCCAGCTAGCGGGGAGCCGCATCTCAAGGACTCCAAACAGGCTCAAAGCAAAGACGACGAAGATCGAAGCAATAGCTATATTGACTAGAGGACTGGAAGCTAGGCGGTTGATCCCTCCGGCTCCCAGAAGAAAAGTCAAAAGGAAAGCAATCACGGTAAATGTCAGGATGATTCCAAGGGAATAAACCCCAGCCTCTGTTACCGCCCGTCTCTTCGTCACCGCCTCTCGCTTGGTGAAATAAGAGACAGTAATTGGAATCATGGGAAAAACACAGGGAGTGAGAAGAGCGATCCCCCCCATACCCATAGCACCCAAGACATAGGCCAAAGTCGCCAAAGCTAAACCCGTCCTGCCGGACGTCGAGTCCTCCTCCGGTATGGACTGAATCCAGCTCCTTTGTGGGCGATCGCTTCCCTTCTGATCGGGGAGAAATGAAGGTCTCTCGTTCTGGGATCCAGAGGAATGATACCCTTCTTCTTTTCCCTCCGGAGAAGCTGGCTCTGACGAGATTACCTGAATTGGAGTCTCCAAAATTTTGGTCTGTGGAGGCAGACACAACTGGTCACTACAGACCTGAAATTTCACCCGAATCGGGAGAGTATACAGACCCGAAGACCGATCGGACCCTGATTTGACGGGAATATAGAACTCCACTTCTTTCTCAAAGTACTCAGTCTCTATCCTGAAATTCTCGTCAAACCAGGTCTTAACTAGGGGCTGCTCAACACTTCCAGCCTGTCTAAAAACTGGATTTTCTCCCACAGAGATGGAAGTTGGAATCGGACCACCGGGCGGCTGGGTTAGAGAGTACAAGTGCCAACCCTCTTTGATTCTTGCCTGCAGCACGATTTCAAACAAGTTTCCAGCGGGGATCTGATCTTCAACCGCTGCCAACCGAAACTGAATTTCGTCTTTCCCCACAAGCCACCCATGGGACCAAATCAAAACTGAAAAAAGCAAGATAGAGCGCCACTTCATACTGTTGATACGACCCATTGGGAGTGTCCGTTCCCGATCCTCATCGCCCCTCGATCAGGCAAAGAAGCGAGAAGTTTTAGTCCAGCAAAGAATGAACGACTCGACCCGCTACAATTGTTAGCATGGGAACCGCGTGAAGTTTCCAGCCATGGAAAGGGCAATTACGTCCCTTTGACTTGAATTTAGAGACATCGATAGCCACCTCTTGGTCCGGGTCGATAACGGTCACATCGGCAACACCGCCCTCTTTGAGCGTCCCCCGCCCAAGTTTGAAAATGCGACTGGGATTGCAACTCATTAGTTCAACTAATCTAGACGGCGAGATGATTTCTCCACGGACCAGGAATTCCCAGGCCAAGGGTACAGCAGTCTCCATTCCAATGATACCATTGGCCGCTTCTTCGAAGGCCAACTCCTTTTCCAGGCTGGTGTGGGGTGCATGATCGGTAGCTATACAGTCAATGGTTCCATCCTTCAGACCTTCCCTCATGGCCTCCACATCTTCAGGTGTCCGTAAAGGAGGAGACATTTTGAAATTTGTGTCGTAGTCGCAGATATCCTGGTCACTGAGGACAAAATGGTGCGGCGTAACCTCACAGCTGACCCGTACTGCTTGTGCTTTAGCCTGGCGAACCCACTCTAGCGACTCTCGAGTGGAAATGTGGGCGATATGCACCCGGCTCTTTGTGATACGGCTCAAGATGATATCCCTAACCACGTGTAGCTCTTCAGCCGCTCGACTCATCCCTCGAAGGCCTAACCGAGTAGACGCTGCTCCCTCATTGACATCTCCACCGGCAGCCAGAGACCGGTCTTCGCAATGGTCAAAAACTGGAACATCAAATATTTTGGCGTATTCCAATGCTCTGCGCATGATCTGATTATTCTCGACTGGATTTCCATCATCGGTCACGGCCACCACGCCGGCCTTCACCATTTCTCCGATCTCGGCCAGTTCTTTACCCAACAAACCCTTGGTGATAGCCCCGGTAGGAAAAATATTCACCAGGCCCGCCTTGCGCGCCTGTTCCCGAATAAACTGGGTGACAGTTGCAGTGTCATTCACGGGTTCAGTGTTGGGCATACACACGATGCTCGTAAACCCTCCCACAACCGCTGCCCTACTTCCCGTCAAAATAGTCTCCTTGTCTTCTCGACCCGGCTCACGGAGGTGAACATGGACGTCAACAAACCCAGGACATACTACCCATCCCGAGACCTCTAGAGTGCGCCAACTCTTCTTGGCGCGAATCCTCCCCAAGCCCACCACTCTGCCCTTTTCCACCAGCAAATCAGCTTTCTGATCAAGCTTCTGACTCGGGTCGACGATCTTTCCACCTCTGATCAGCAGCGCCACGATTACATCTCCTCACCGGTACCCATCAAAAGGTAAAGAATTGCCATACGAACCGACACCCCATTACTGACTTGATCCAGAATCACCGAGTGCTCTCCATCAGCCATTTCCGTGTCGATCTCCACACCCCGGTTGATCGGCCCTGGATGCATCACGATCGCGTTTTTCCTTGCCCAATTCATTTTCTGTCTGTTGAGCCCGTAGAGGTCAAAGTATTCCCTAATTGATGGATAGAAGACTTCCTTCTGCCGCTCGCGCTGGGTCCTCAGTACCATCACCACGTCAGCTTCCTCAAGGGCTTCCTTCATTTGGTAGCTCACTTTCACGCCGTACTGCTCGTACTCCATGGGAATCAAAGTTGGAGGACCACAGACCCAAACCTGAGCCTTCATTTTGACCAACAACAAGATGTTCGATCGAGCCACGCGACTGTGTGTAATGTCTCCAATCAGAGCCACCTTGAGACCATCCAGCCTCTCTTTGTGATCCAGGATCGTTAGGGCATCCAGGAGAGCTTGGGTCGGATGTTCGTGCATTCCATCGCCAGCATTTACGATAGAGGCTCTCCTACTACATTGAGCCAGTAGGTATGGAGCCCCGGCTGCACTGTGACGTACGACAATGATGTCTGGGTTCATGGACTCGAGTGTTTGAACGGTATCGATCAAGGACTCTCCTTTGCTCGTGCTACTCGAGAAAGGGTTGAAGTTGATCGCGTCGGCACTGAGCCTTTTAGCCGCGATCTCAAAAGAAGAACGCGTCCGTGTGGAGGGCTCGAAGAAAAAGTTAACCACCAACTTACCCCGGAGAGTCGGCACTTTCTTGATGGCCCGAGTGGAAATCTCCTTGAAACCACGGGAGGTATTGAGAATGAGCTCAATGTCAGCAACCGTGAGTTCTTTTATACTCAACAAATGCTTGCAACTTAGCGCCATCTTGGGAGAAGCGATACTAACCGATTAATCGCTGAGTGTTCTACTTCAATTCTGTGTTCCATGTCAGAAATAGGACGACGTTTGTGGCGAGCGTGACAAAGCCAAGGTCGCCAGGCGACGACCAAGACAATACCTCATCGCATCGCAGAGACACAGCGACAAAGAGATTGGCCCGAGCCACCACCACCTTTTGGGCGGATGGGGGATCACGGGCGATCTCGGCGTTCCTCGTCCTCGACGATGCACCCCGACATCGCCTTCCTCTTCGCGTCTTAACATCGCCAGACAAGCCCCATCTTTAAACATCATCCTATTTCCGAAAAGCGAACACCCAGTTCTCAGCTTTTTCGCTCCTGAAGAAACGCTGTGCTGGTTAAATACACCCCCTCTTCCTCGTCAATAGGGCGGAGTCGCACTTCGACCACTTCACTCGCCGCCGTCTCGACAGACTTGCCGACGTAATCGCCTTGTATGGGAAGTTCTCGATGTCCCCGGTCGATTAGAACCACCAGTACAATCTTCTTGGGGCGACCGTAGTCGATAATGCTGTCGATTGCGGCGCGAGCCGTCCGCCCCGTGTACAGAACATCATCCACTAAAAAGATGGTCTTGCCAGATATGTCAAAATTGAGATGAGTGGCTCCCACCACAGGTTGAGTATCCACCATGGAAAGATCATCCCGGTAGAAAGTAATGTCCAACACTCCCAGCTGGGGTCGGGCGCCTGACAATCTTTCGATTTCTTTTTGTAGCCTCTCAGTAAGGGGCACTCCGCGTCTACGGATGCCGACTAGTGCACTATGGTCCAGATCAGAATGATTTTCGACGATATCCTCTGCTATTTTGAGCATCACCCGGCACACTTCACTTGCCGTCATGACCTTCTTGAGATAATTTCCTTTCATTTGAGTCTTACAGGTGGGAAAGAATGGTAACACACCCCCTGGAAGCGTGCCTAGATAGGAGCCAAGGGTCAAGTTCATTGAAAACACCAGGGAATCCTGCGTCCTTGACCAGAATCCCTGTTGCGCCACCTGTGCTATCCTGTCTCCCATGGCCCATTTGCTCAAGGCTCAGGTCATTGAGAATCTGCGGCTGCCACGGCGTAACTACCTACTCGCTGTGAGAGCACCGGAAATCGCGCAGGCGGCGCTGCCCGGCCAGTTTGTCATGGCGGCAAAGTTGGAAGAACACCCTCTTCCCTACCCCCTACTCAAGCGTGCCTTAGCTGTTTACTCGATTCGAAAGGAAAAGGGCCGAAAAGGGGTTATTACGCTTTTACTCAAGGTGGTGGGTCAGGGAACACGACGCCTGGCCTCTTTGTTGCCAAATGACTCACTCAGCCTGATCGGTCCGTTAGGGAATGGCTTTGACCTGACTCTTGCAACAGGAACGGCTCATGTTTTGATCGCCGGAGGTATAGGAATCGCGTCTATGTATCTTTTGGCGGAACAACTGACGAAACGTAGAGAGAAAGTCCGCTTGATTTACGGTGGTCGTACGGCTGAAGACTTGGTTGGACTCGAAGACTTTCAACGTCTTGGCATTCCAGTTTTCGTGACCACCGATGATGGAAGCCGGGGTTTCAAAGGCCTCATCACGCAAGGTCTAGAAGAGCAACTCCAGCACTTCTCCAAGGATCGCATGAGTTTCTTTTGCTGTGGATCAAATACCATGATGCAAGCAGTTTCGGCGTTTGCGACCAGATACACCATCCTTTGCCAAGTTTCAGTCGAAGCCAGAATGGCCTGTGGCTTTGGAGTCTGCTTGGGCTGCAGCGTCAAAACAATAAACTCCTACCGGCTGGCTTGCCGGGATGGGCCCGTGTTCAATTCCTCCGAATTTCTGTGGGAGGAAACATGAATCCGGCCCAACGGACCCAGAAGGAAGTGGTTTCCTAGCATCTGATCTACCAGTTGTAAGGTCAGTAGTTTTACGAAAACAATATGGAACAAGCAGTCAACCTGTCCGTTGAAATATCGGGTCTGCGTCTCAAGAACCCTGTCCTGGCTGCCTCGGGTACATTCGGATACGGGTTGGAATTCACTCAGTTTTTCGATATCTCACAACTGGGAGGGTTTTGTACCAAGGGGCTCTCTCTGGAGCCAATGGCCGGTAACCCCCCTAGTAGAATCGTGGAGACTCCGGCTGGCATGCTCAATGCCATTGGTCTTGAAAATGTCGGGGTAAAAGATTTCATTCGCGAAAAACTACCGCTCTTGGTGACTTGCGACACCCATACCATCGCTAACATTTTTGGCAAGACCATTGAAGAGTTTGTCACTATTACCGAACTTCTCAACTCCCAGCCCAAAGTGAGCGCCCTCGAGATGAACATATCCTGCCCCAATGTGCAGCAGGGAGGTGTCGAGTTCGGACACGATCCAGAGCTAACCTATAGGGTGGTGAATGCCGTAAAACGCGTCGCCCTCAAGCCAGTTTGGGTGAAGCTATCCCCTAACGTCACTGATATCACTATTTTCGCCCAAGCTTGTGAACAGGCTGGTGCCGACAGCGTAACCCTGGTCAACACTTTTCTGGGGATGAGTATCGATACTGACAAAGGCCATCCCAGACTGTCGAATCTAAGTGGGGGGCTATCTGGACCGGCAATCCGACCTCTTGCCGTAAGGCTGGTTCATCAAGCAGCTGCGGCAGTAAACATTCCCGTCATCGGAATTGGCGGTATTACCTCAACACGAGACGCTCTGGAGTTCCTGATTGCCGGGGCTACAGCAGTTCAGGTTGGAACGGCCAATTTTTTTGACCCGCTGTCCTGCCTCAAAGTCGTTCAGGGATTACGCCGCCACTGCCAACAGCGCAAGATTGCCGACATCAACAGTCTGGTGGATAGCATGAAAACACACCCCGTTCCGCGCTAACTCGGATTAGCCATTGGCGCGGGTAGGAACCGGAAGCACCAGCCTGCTTCGGCCTGGAAAACACGATATTGCAGGACTTGAGGAGAAGTGACCCTAGCGTTTCCTGCTAGAATGTCAGGAGGTGACAAAAGCATTACTTACCTGTTTCTATTTTTTCTTCCAGCCATTGAGCGCCGGACCCGAGGAACGGAGAGCTGAGAAACAGCCTCCGGACTCATCGCGCTGTCACCTGTTTATTGACCATGAGAACATCTGGACGTTTGAAATGGTCCAGGACGGGAGAAGAAAACGAGTCCCCATCCTCAATATCATTACCCTGACTGGAGAAGAGGGGTATTTATCACCAGACCAGATCCATATTTATAACAAGAGAGGAGAAGAGGCCGAAACAAAGAGATTCTCTATCGACACCGGGCAGAGGGAAAAACCATATCTCACACCTCGGCTGAAAATCCTAGGCCATAACTTCATCGGGGTGGATCTTGTTGGAAGTTTTGAACACTTCCCCGAAGCCACCCGGATATCTATCGAACTAGGTGATCACTCCTTCAAACTCCAACCGATTGGTTGTCTGGATTTCGAGGCTTTGGCAGAAAAGATCAATGCGGTTAATGTGAACAGCGCCGATCCAAGAGCAGACTTTCAAGCATTGGAGATCGAGCCAGTCGGTCAGAGGAGACTCATTTCTCAGTAGTCCTTCAAGGGATCGGAGCCGCAAAACTTAGCCCTTAAGGAACCACGACCTTCAGCCGCTTACTGAAGCAGGAAAACTCGGTAGGGATTCTTCCGGCCAATTCGCCATCGAGTTGAACCCGAACCGCGGAATTCCCCGAGATCGACACCCGCCGGGCTCTTCGGTAAATGACGTCCGAATAGTGCACATGACGTCCTAGAATCACACCAAGCAGATAGAACAAAAAACGAATATGCCGGGTTGCAGTGAAAAGGCAGATATCTAACAAATCCTCATCAAGGCTGGCGTAGGGAGTCACTAAAAGGTGCCCACCATAGTATCGAGTCTTACTGATAACCGCAAAAGTGGCTGTGTGGACTTCCCCATGGACTTCGACCTGGAACTGCCGGAGCGGATAGCGCCAAAATTCTTTTATGCCGGCCACCCAGTAAGCAGCAATCCCGAGAACCCTTTTCAGCTTCTCATCGAAGTGTTCCAGAATATAGGCATCCAGCCCGACCCCGGCCATCACGTGGAAAAAATGCCCATCGTTGCAGCCCAGGTGAATCCAACGCAGCCTTTTTCGCGCGACCACAGCCAGGGCCTGTTCGATGTCACGTGGTATTCTCAATTCTCGGGCAAGAATGTTGGCCGTGCCGGCTGGAAGTAACGCGATGGGAACGTCCCATCGCACTGCCTCCCCAAGCGCTTGGTGAATTGTTCCGTCTCCGCCGTAGACGATGAGCAGATCCTTATTTTTGAGCATCAGGGTCAGCTTCTTGCCTTCGGGACAGGCAGCCACCGCTTCACTGCGAATACCGAGCCTATACAATCTCTCCAGTAGCCTCTTCAGACATTTATCAGACAGGGGAACTCGCCCTGCGGCAGGATTATAAAGAAGGACAGCCTCGATCATGTAAATTCGCCATCACTTCGCCCCGCTGGTCACTGCGTTTCAAAGGCGAATAGCGCATCTCCTAAGACTTACACAACAGGTATTCGCAGGAAGAACAGAACGTCAACGACAAAATGGGGCCAGAGGTCATAAATAGCCCTCCTGGTGGCTCCCCTTCTCAAAGTTTCCCGCCTCTGGGTCCCCGGCCCTACCGATATGATCTCCTATCTGGGAAACGAGCTTCACAAGAGGTTGACTTCCTGGATCGATTGTAGACGTCGCATATAGGCATCACGCAGGACAAGAAATTGCTCCCTGTAACGCTGCTCGACCGGTCGGTCAGAGGGCAAAGCCAGGAGTTTTCTGGGATTGATAGGCTTCCCTCGCTTATCGTATATTCGATAGTCTAGGTGGGAACCGGTTGCCAGGCCCGTGGCCCCCACTCTACCAACTCTCTGGCCCTGAATGACCTTCTGTCCCACCCGAACATGGATACGGGAAAGATGGGCATAACCGGTCACATACCCACTCGGATGGCGGATTTTCACTAGCTTTCCATATCCCCCCTGGCGTCCTGCGAAGATCACCCTGCCGCTAGCAGATGCCAAGACGGGGGTTCCAGTTGGAGCACCGTAGTCTACACCCAGATGGGGCCGTCTTCTCTTCAAAATGGGATGATATCGTGAGTAGGAGAAGTTCGAAGTAACCCGTGGGTTGAAGTTGAAGGGAACCCTTAGAAAGGCCTTTCTGACCGCATTACCTTTCTGATCATAGTGTTGCCTTTTTTTTGTTTCCGGATCTTCGAACAGAAAGCAATAAAGGCTTTTTCCACTGGTTTTGAACTCTAAGGCCACTAAGCTCCCATATTGGATAAACCGATTATCCAGATACTTTTTTTCCACGATCACCTTGAAGGAATCGCCAGGTTGGATGGTAGTAAAATCAACGTCCCACTGTAAGATATCCGCCAATGCGACTACCAAGCCATCCTTCTCCCCGAGTGAAATCAGACTGGCCCACAAACTATCGTTAATTTCTCCGTACAGTTCCGAGACTACGATCTGAAAGTCATAGCGACGACGAACACCCTTGTACCCAAAGGCATCTCGCTCGATTAAGACATACTCGTCCGGGTTTATTCCGTACTGAAGAGACCGAAAGCTTCCATCACTCCACCATTCGAGGGTAATCGGATTCCCAGCTCTCACGTGGTTGAGGTTGTAAACCAACTTGGTGTCCTGAATAAGGCGGTAGATCTCTTCGGGCGACACTCCATACCCCCCCAACAACTCCGCGAGAGTAGAATTGGCAGCAAACCGGGTCTCAACTTGAATAACTTTTGGCTTTGGAGAAGAAACCTCTGGCTTCGGAGAAGAAACCTCGTTTAGGAAAGCAATCGTCTGGTTATGATCCTCCTCATAAGGCAAAGGAAGGGGGGCCGAAAAAGGATCAAAGTACACTAAGCCAAGCGGTACAATGACCCCGACCAGCAGGCTGAGCAAGAAAACTCTTCGATTCCTTACCAGTCTCTCGACCCGCTTTTTAAACTTCACTAGATTATCCAGCATATCTTATTGAGCTGAACATTTTTGCAAAACCTCTCATTCCCGACACTGCTTCCATTTCAGATGACTTTCTACCACTTCTGGAACCAGACCTGTCACGGAGCCACCCAAGGCACAGATTTCTTTGACTAGACTGGAACTCAAATAGGAGTACTGCCCAGCTGGCATCATAAAGACGGTTTCAATCTTCGGCTGCATCCGTCGGTTCATGAGTGCCATCTGCAGCTCGTACTCGTAATCAGTGACTGCCCGAATCCCCCGTAAGAGAACCTGAGCTCTTTTCTTCACCGCATAATTCACCAACAATCCTTCAAAGGTATCCACTTCCACATTTCGCCATTGCAAAGTTACTTTACTCAGGATCTTTTTCCGCTCGTCTATGGTGAATAGCGACTCCTTCCCCACGTTGAGCAGCACGGCGACGATGACTCTTTCAAAAATAGAGCTACTGCGGGAGATGATATCGAGATGACCATTGGTGACTGGATCGAAAGAACCCGGATAGATTACTGTAACGTCTCTCCCCATCAGGAACTCTTTATGTTACGCAGTCCGTTCCCCAAAAAGCAACTGATCCAGGGAAATTCTGTTTTCCTTTTTCTTACGTCTTCTTGTAACCCCCGCAAGGAGCTTGAGGTACAGCAATGATTAGCTCCTATCCAGTTACACGAGAATTGCTGCAGTTTCTTTAGATCTGTCCGATTGAGCTAGATGAAAAATATTCCTTAGGATTATTGCAGTTTCCCCCTTGCCACTCACCCTTCCCTAGCCCCAGCCCAGGGACAAGTCTTGATAGAAATGTACAATCCACTTTAGTGCGAAGGGGGGAATAGTTCCACTGACCCAACATAGACCTGGAGCCTATCTAGCTCGAGGCTCACCTCCTGCAGTCAAATGTTCCGCCAAGCATTAACTTGTTCTCTGTTTACGAGCAGCCGATCAGAGAAACTCATCAGGCAAAACAAATCACGGTACTCCTCGAAAGTCAGATTGCGGCGGAAAATTGAAAGAAGAATGGATAGGTGATTTCACTCGACTCTAAATTTCTGATCCAGCTCATGCACATTCTTGTCTTGCCCTTTTTTCACGACAGAGTATAACGCCTTAGTATCTACTTCCCTTGGAAACAGCTTTTCTTCATACTTAAGCAAGTTTGGCAGAAGCACCAGAATATTCTCGGGCCCATCACGCGTAATGTTCTGATTGAACCCTCTAATAGCGAGGACGTCTTACAGAAAGCCTTCACTCGTCTATTGAGGACCAGGCGCACAATTATATGCGCGACCGGTCATGTTCATACTGCAAGCGACTGCTACCGTCATTTCAAACGCCACTCGGGCGTCATCTATTGCGCACCCACTTCGCCAGATCCACCCACACCACTGGCCACTTTGATTCAGGAAGAAAAGGCAGAAATACAAAGTTCTTTGTTGGGTAAGATCCATCGCATTCTGAAGATGCTTATACCGGAACAGTAAGAGATGATCGACCTTGCTCGGCCAGGGCGTGGGAGCCTTACTGATCAATCGCTGTGCAATGGACAAGTCTGCTGAGCGCCTTTATCTAGTACCGTCTTTGAGAAAAAGAATTGCCCATGGATCGGGCTTTGAATCAAGCACAGCAGGATTTCTTGAGCTGAACCAGCCGACACGGGGTGAACAGGGTTCCGACCAACCCTTCCTACTTCTGGTCAGAATTGCTTATGTGGGTCCACCCGGGAAACAACTGTATCCCTGTCGGAACAAAACAGACTTTTCAACCTTTGCAGTCAGCGCGGTCTGCCCATTGGCTTGCCTTTTGATCTTACCTGGATTAGGAATAAGAAAAGTTTACAATGTGGTATCCACTTGACTCAGGTGACCCCAAGATGTAGTATGTGCCTTCGTGGAGGATTATCCACGCGACCTGCTCGAGTTCGAGGTACGCTTCGCCAGCGAAGAGGCCTGTCGCGACTATCTGTCCGGGATGCGGGCATGAGCGGGCTTGGCCGGTGCGCAAAGTGTGGTTCGAATGCGCTCGCTGCGGGCGGCAGACGTCGGTGACCTCGGGCACGATCTTCCAAGACACACGTAAGCCGCTGCGGCTGTGGTTCCGGGCGATCTGGCACGTCACTTCGCAAAAAGAACGGGGTCAGCGCGCTGGGTCTGCAGCGCGTTCTCGGGTTGGGCAGCTATCAAACTGCGTGGACCTGGATGCACAAGCTGCGGCGAGCGATGGTGCGTCCGGGGCGGGAGCGATTGGCGGGCGTAGTCGAGGTCGATGAGACCTATTGGGGCGCTGAGAAAGAGGGTGTGAGCGGCCGGCAGAACGAGCGAAAAGTCTTGATTTCAGTAGCCGCGGAAGAGAGAGGCCGCGGGCTAGGACGGATCCGCATGCAGCGCGTTCGGAACGCATCGGCGGCCAGTTTGATGCCCTTCGTGGAGGAGTCGGTCGAGCCGGGAAGCTTGGTGCACACCGACGGCTGGCTGGGCTACGAGCCGCTGGAGAAGAAGGGCTACCAGCATCGCATCGTCTTTCTGTCGGGCCGCCGCAAGCAGGCCTCGGAATTATTGCCGAGGGTGCACCAAGCGATCTCGTTGCTCAAGCGCTGGCTGCTGGGCACGCACCAAGGCGCGGTTAGCCACGAGCATCTGGACTACTACCTCGACGAGTTTGTGTTCCGCTTCAACCGGCGCAACTCACGCAGCCGGGGAAAACTCTTCTACCGCCTTGTGCAGCAGGCAGTCGCCGTGGACCCAACGCCGTATCGATCGATCGTCGCCGACTGGGACGCCGAGGCCCCGTGAGCCCAACCACAAGATGTTGGGGTTACCTGAGTCCAGTGGATACCCCATTAGTTTACATTCTTCTTGCTGTCTCAATTCCTGAGTACGGAATTGGTTCTCAAGTTCGCTTGTATTCCGCGAGTTTGGGAATTTTTCTCACTCGTCAAGAGCAGTCTGGGTTAAACTTGCCGTTCGAGATATGATGCACCACATTTAGGCAGCGATGAAAAAGTTCACCATCTCGAAAATCAGTAACCTAGCTACATACCTAGACTATTCCTTGTTTTTGCCACTGATGTCCAAATTTCCCTTCCCCATTGCCTACGGTCTGGCGAAATTTCGCGGTTGGCTTCAATACTTAGCGAGGACAAGCTGGAGACACCACGCTCAGGACAATGTCTCAAAAGTATTTCCCTCACTAGGGATAAGAGAAACCAAGAAAATAGTTGCGCACCACTTCCAGGTAGAGTCTTGCAATGAGATGGAGGCCTTTTGGTATAGGAATCCATCGTCTTTCTTTGAAGACTTTGTGGAGATATCTGGATTGGAGGTATTGAAAGAAGCCGTGGGCTCTAAAGCTGGGGTCCTGCTGGTTTCTGGACATTTTGGAAGTACGGGCCTTTTCTTCACTGTAGTTGGCAAACAGGGAATAAAAATCAATATTGTGGGTCGCCCGATTGAATCCCAGGAAAACCCGCTCCATCCGGCCCGCCTGCGCTACAATCGAAAGCGCGTACGGTGGATCGAGGAAGCCGTCAATAGACCATTTCTACTAACCGGGAAAGGAAATTACCCCATTTTACTCGACAAGCTTCGAGGGGGAGAGGTGGTCATGATTCTAATTGATGTAGTGCCGAACATTTTGAAACGAACTGTCCCTGTTCATTTCCTGGGACAGTCTGCCTTTTGGGCTACGGCATCGCTAGCCTTTTCCTGGAAACACGGGCAAGAGTCATCCAGTGGACCATCCACCGTCAGGGGAGAACACAGAAGATCCAAATAACGGAAGTAACTAAGTTTATTGAGGGGCTAACCAGAAACTCTCAAATCATGCAGAAGTTGGCTGATATTCTCGAGGCAAAGATTCAACTTCATCCAGGCCACTGGCTCTCCTGGAATTCGTTGCAACTTTTCTACCAACCCTCACCAAATCTTAAGCGAACCGACGATATCAGTTACTAAGATTCTCAATTTCAAATCGCAGCTCCACTCAGTCAACCGCACTCCGCTGGTGATCGAGTAAGGTTAAGAATCACCGAGCGCTATATCTCTTAGAGCTGACCGATTTGGAGCTCAGAAAAGCTGAGACAGCTTGAGATCTACTTGGCCTCATTATAGTATATGGAGAGCCTTCGGCGCATTAGCCTCCGCTTCGATCTTCCAGAAACTGGCTCAGTGGCAGTGGGCTTGGCAGTGAACATCTCTCGGGTCAAAACCCAGTAGGGTTTACTGTTACACGTGTGGGGATTCTGATGTGGAGACGTCAAAAAACAGGCTCAATAGTATGCCCATCGTGCGGCAGACTGGTAGCGGTCAATGACGAACGCTGCTTCCACTGTGGTCGCTGGCATCCGGGTCTTTGGGGTTTTGCACCTTTGCTGAGGCGTTTAGGTCAAGACCTTGGATTTGGGTCGTTAGTTATCTGGGGATGTACCGGCCTCTACATCGGCTGCCTAGTGTTTGATCCTGCTGGAATGTCTACAGGTGGGCTATTGAACCTTTTCTCCCCCAGTCTTAAAAGCCTGGTTGTTTTCGGTGCCAGTGGATCTGTCCCCGTTTTTCAACTGGGACGTTGGTGGACCGTCTTGAGCGCAGCTTGGTTGCATGGTGGCCTACTCCATATCTTGTTCAATTTGATGTGGGTCCGGCAGCTTATTCCTGCCACGGCGGACATTTATGGAGCAGGTCGGATGGTAATCGTCTATACCTGTGCGTCGGTGACCGGGTTTCTGTTGAGCACCCTGGCCGGCGCCACCACCTTCCTTCCCTGGGGGTCTGCTTTCACAATAGGAGCCTCTGCACCCGTTTTTGGCCTGCTTGGAGCTTTGGTCTATTCGGATCGACGGGGCGGGAGCAGCATGATTGGACGCCAAGCACAAATCTATGCTGCGGTCCTCTTTATTTTCGGTTTGATCATACCAAGAATCGACAACTGGGCTCATCTGGGAGGATTCATAGGAGGTTACCTAACAGCAAAACGGCTCGACCCACTGAAGCCGGAAAGGGTCGATCACTTGATCGCGGCTCTCGCATGCGTGGTTCTGGCAGCCTTGTCAGTCCTAGTATCTGTCCTGGACGCCATCCCCTTGCTCTGATGGATCGGAATTGAAGAATACTTGGCGCTGCAACAGGCTTGCCTGACTCACCGGTAGTATTCGATCCCAAGATGGGTAATCTGCTCCTCACCTCGCATATAGCGCAATGTATTCGTGAGCTTCATGAGCTGAATAAAAAGGTCATGTTCGGGATAGAGTTCAGGCAGGGTCAATGGACTCTTGAAATAGAAAGATAGCCACTCCTGGATTCCACACATCCCTGCCCGCTTTGCCAGATCTAGAAAAAGCACCAGATCTAGCACCAACGGTGCAGCCAAGATACTGTCACGGCACAGAAAATCAATCTTAATCTGCATGGGATAGCCCAACCAACCAAAGATATCCAAATTGTCCCATCCCTCCTTGTTGTCCTTGCGAGGAGGATAATAGTTAATTCTCACCTTGTGGTAGAAGTCACTGTAGAGATCGGGATATATGTGGGGTTGCAGGATCTGTTTAAGCACTGAAAGTTTGCTCTCCTCTTTGGTCTTAAAAGAGGCAGGATCATCCAGAACCTCCCCGTCTCGATTCCCTAGAATGTTGGTGGAAAACCAGCCAGACAGGCCCAACAAGCGAGCCTTCAAGCCGGGAGCAATGATTGTTTTCAGGAGGGTTTGACCAGTCTTGAAGTCTTTGCCACAAACGGGAACTCGGTTCTCCTGCGCCAGTTGCAAAAGGGCAGGTATTCCGACCGTAAGATTGGGGGCTCCGTTAGCGAAGGGGATACCCAATTTCAAGGCTGCATACGCATAAATCATGCTGGAGGGGATATGTTCATGATTACTCTTCATACCTGCTTCCAGATCCTTCAGCGAAGCATGGACCTTCTGTGGCCTTAAGAAGACTTCGGTACTCCCGCACCACACCATTACCATTCGATCAACCTTCTTTTGGTCCTGGAAACTCTGGATTTCCGCGATCAATTGTTGGGCGAGATCCCACTTATTTTTCCCTCTTTTGACATACGTTCCATCCAACTTTCTGACATACCGTTTGTCAAAGATCGCTTTCATGGGACGAACCGACTCTAACTTTTCTCTAACTTGGCACAGCAACTTTGAGTCTAGTACCCCTGCATTAACAGCTGCCGCGTAGGCGTCGTCACTGAAGATGTCCCAGGTACCGAAAATTAGGTCTTGGAGAGATGCCAGAGGAACAAACTCGCCTATCTTGGGAATTCGACTTTCCGTACGCTTCCCCAAGCGGATAGTTCCCATTTGAGAAAGGGACCCGATGGGCTTTGCGAGACCACTCTTAATGGCTTCCACGCCGGCGATGAACGTTGTACTGACAGCTCCCAGACCAACCAGTAATACCCCGAGTTTCCCTCTGACAGGTTGAATCTCTACACCTTTTCCAATCATATTTCTCTGCCTAAGCAGCGGCTGATGTCGAGAAACAGAGTCTCATTTCAGCCCACCCCCGTTTTTATCGCTCTGTATGATTTCCGACATATCCGCTAACTTGAGGAAAAGACCTGAGACATCATAAAGGAGCCTCAACCGATTTTGGCGTAACCTCGTTTCTTCCGTTAATACCAGCACCCTATCGAAGAATCGGTCCACTACCCCCCTCAAACTGGCGACCTTCCGCAGAGCGGCCAAGTAGTTTTCGTCCTCCAGTTCGTCTTTGACGTGCGTCTCTACCTCTCGATAAACACCATACAGATCTTTTTCCTCCTTTTCCACCAATTCTTTTGGTCGAACCTGAAAAAGTTCAACCGGCTGTGCGATAATTATATTCTTGATCCTCCTGTAAACTAAGGTCAAAGCCTCAAAGTCTGGTTCTCCCCTGATTTGAGACAGAGCAAGGGCTTTCTGATAAGCTCGATAAATGTAGTCGACGCCTCCAGCCATGACAGCATTGACCACATCGTAAGCAATTCCCTTCTTTTGGAAAATGAAACGCACGCGATCTTCTAGAAACTCAAGAACCGCACGACTGTCATGTTTGCCGCCTTTCCCCGGAGGGAAGTTCTCGTGGGCTATTTGCACAAGTTCTGGCAAAGCGTAGCTGAGCCGTCGATCCAAAAGCACCTTTACTAGGCTCTGAGCCTGCCGACGCAATGCGTACGGGTCACTCGAACCACGAGGGAAAATACCAATTCCAAAGCAGCCCACGATCGTATCGAGCTTGTCGACAATCGACAGCAGTGCCCCATTCAAGGAGGTGGGAGAAGAATCATCCCACGAGACGGGTTGATAATGTTCATAGATCGCTTTCCAAACACGTTTGGGATAGCCCTCACGGTGAGCGTACAAACCTCCAATTACTCCTTGGAGTTCAGCAAATTCACGGACCATTCCAGTTGTGAGATCTACCTTGGAAAGCAGGGCACTTGTCTCGAGTGCAGAATCATCGTTCAACCTCGAACAAAAAATACGCAGACGCTCTACTTTGTCACGGTAGGTTCCCAGTTTTTCTTGAAATAGAACCTGTTCCAACTGGGTCAATCGATCTGGCTGTGTCAATGATGTCTTTCTGATTCTGAGAGGAATTTTTTGATCTGCCCGCCAAAAAAAGGCAGCATCCTCCAATCGTGCCTTTAAGACTTTCTCGTGCCCTTTACAGATCTTTCCAGCTGGATCTTCAGCTGTATTGAGGACTGTCAGAAAAAATGGCTGGATTTCTCCCTTCTCGTTCACCACCGAAAAATAGCTTTGATGTTTTCGCATGACACTTATCAACACCTCTTTGGGAAGCTCCAAGAACACCCGATCAAAAGCGCCACAAATCACCGTCGGATACTCATTGAGATGAACTACTTTTCCCATTAGGATCGGGTCGCACAAGACCTTTAAACCTGCCGGTGTAACCTCTTCAAACTCCTTGCGAATTTTGGCTTTACGCTCTTCAACATCGACAAGTACATAGGTATCTCGCATTCGATTTTGATAGACATCGGCTCTTTCAAGACGAACCATCCTTGGGCCCAAAAAACGATGGCCGCGAGTGGTGTCACCGGAACGTATTCCCTCAAACTCAAAAGGTAGAATTTGATCATTCCAAAGGGCAACGCACCATCTCAGTGGTCGAATAAATCGAAAGCGACTCTCCCGCCAATACATGGTCTTAGGCCACGTAATGGAAGCAATCAGTCTAGGAATAGCTTGCGACAAGACTTCAGATATGAGTTTTCCGGATACGTTTTTTTGGTGAACGAGATAAAGGCCCCGCTTGGTATCCATGGTTCGCAGCTTTTCGATTGAGACACCCATTTTACGAGCAAACCCCTCCGCTGCTCGCGTTGGATTGCCCTGCTCATCAAAAGCAGCAGACCTCGGAGGCCCATAGACAATTTCTTCACGAACTGGCAAGCAACGGGGAAGGCCTACCAGAAAAATCGCTAGCCGCCTTGGCGAACTGAGGGCTGTCGTCGAGTCCCAAGTCACTCCTTGCTCTTCCAACAGTGTGGTGAACTTTTGGTGTAACTGATCCAGGGCTGCGGGGATCATCCCCGATGGGATCTCTTCCGTTCCCAGTTCAAAAAGAAACTGGTTCCTCATTGCTTCCCAGATAACGCCCAGCTACTTGAACAGCGAGCAACCTCACCCTTCCAATAAGCCCCACCCGTTCGGTAACGCTGATTACCCCTCGACTGTCCAACAGATTGAAGGTATGGGAACATTTCAAACAATAATCGAAGGCGGGAAGAATACAGTTGGCCTCCAGGCAACGATTACACTCTTCTTCATAGCGATCGAAAAGCTCGAAGAGCATCCGCGGCTCCGCAACCTCGAAGCTGTATTTTGAAAATTCATACTCCTCCCGGCGCCTAATCTCTCCATAGGTCCAGTCTAAGCTCCATCCCAAATCGTAGACCGTATCAGTATCCGCCAGAAAGCCTGCGAGGCGTTCTATTCCGTAGGTAATTTCCCCCGAGATCGGCATCAGTTCCACACCTCCGGCTTGTTGAAGATAGGTAAACTGGGTAATTTCCAACCCGTCTAAAAGCACCTGCCATCCGATGCCCCAGGCCGCCAGGGTCGGGCTTTCCCAGTTGTCCTCTTCAAAACGGAGATCATGCTCCTTTAAAGCGATACCCAGATGCTTCAGACTCTCAAGGTAAAGTTCCTGAATCTCTTCCGGAGGAGGCTTCAAGATCACTTGAAATTGGTAATGACGGTAGAGTCGGTTCGGATTTTGTCCGTACCGCCCGTCAGTTGGACGGCGAGAAGGTTGGACATAAGCAACTCGGTAGGGTTGTGGTCCCAGAACGCGCAGAAAAGTTTCCGGATGCATGGTTCCAGCTCCAATTTCCACATCATACGGCTGTTGAATAATACAGCCCTTGTTCATCCAATATTCCAGAAGCTTATGAATGACTTCCTGAAGGGTCATTTTGGTTTTCTCTGGTCGCATTTTAGAGAAGCTCTTTCAGAATCTTGCGCGCCTTTAATTTCTTTTCAAGGTGATCTTCAATCAACTCTCCGGAGAACCTCTCTAGTCGCTTAACCTCTCCATCCGTGAAATGGATTGCTTTCCATTCATTCGGCAGTCGTTTGAGCCACGCCCCTGTCCGGACTGCCAGCTCCATTGGCAACCTTCCACCGAGAGGAGGTAAGATTCCTTCCAGTTGCAAAAGCCAAAATTCAAGATAACGAGCCAACAGTTGGATTGGAACCTGCCGGCTGGCCTTAAGCACAGCTAGACTTAATCGGAAGAGCTTTTCACTGGCCTCTTCTTCTTTCGCAAACTCCATCAACAGCTCAGTGAAGTAACTGAAATGGAGATTGACTTCCCACGACAGTTGGTAGGCTGGGAAGGCCCGCATGATTTCACAACTTCGAACCACGGACAGCTCCCGGTGCTCCTTTCGGCCGAAGGTGAGACGCAAGTGGGTTAACGGCTCCAGACTGGTTCCGAAGGGACTCCTAGTTTTTTTTGCTCCATAGGCAACACCACGTAGTTTTCCAAAGTCGCGGGTGAGAAACACAGCGATCTTGTGACTTTCAGCATAAGGATAAGTTTTTAATGTCAGGGCCTCGGTTTGGTGGACTTTCATGCAGTTGGGAGATAGTGAAGGAGCAAAGCGGCCAGCCCAAGAAAGGAAAAAAATCCGATCACGTCGGTAATTGTGGTGAGAAGAATCCCCGATGCGATGGCCGGATCGATGTTGGCCTTTTGGACCAGCAAAGGAAGTAAAGTACCAAACAGACCAGCCACAAGCAGGTTAATAATTATAGCACTCCCGAGGGCCAGGCCAACGATAAACTGCCCCTTCCAGATATAGGCCGCTAGGCCGGCCAGAATACCGATAGCCGCCCCATTAGCCAACCCTACCAGGATTTCTTTGCGGAGAGCCGCCTTGCTGCGTTCCCAACTCACGTCTCCAAAAGCCAATCCACGAACGATCACCGTCAAGGTTTGAGTCCCGCAATTTCCACCTAGGCCGGCTACCACAGGGAGAAATACAGCCAGAACAGTGAGACGAGCAATAGTGGATTCGTACAGCGCAACCACCTGGACTGCTATCAGGAGAGTAAACAAGTTGATGATTAGCCAAGGCAGGCGCTTTCGCACTGAAGTCCAAGGAGAGGTATGAATATGATCGTCGGCCTCCAGACCGGCTAGATGAAAGATGTCCTCGGTGGCCTCTTTGTTGATCACATCGATGACATCATCGACAGTGATCACCCCCAGTAGTTCATTGTCATGATCCACGACTGGAATGGCTAGCAAATCATAGAGTGCCACTTGGCGAGCCACTTCTTCCTGATCAGTCTCGGTGAAAACAGAAATGATTTCTCCGCTCATTATTTTCTTTAAAAGCGTGCTGGGGGACACCATCAAAAGCTGCCGCAAGGAGGTGACACCAACCAACTGCTTGCGTTCATCGACAATGTAAAGATAAAAGACCATCTCCAAATCTTCGGTCGTCTGGATTGCGTGAATCGCCTCGCCCACAGACACTTCGTCCCTCAAAGCGAAAACATTGGGCGTCATGATTCTCCCGGCCGTCTGCTCATCGTATTGCATCAGCCCCTGAACTTCGGTTGATTCCTCAACGCTCATCTTCTCAAGCACATCCTGAGCTATCTGATCGGGCAAAGTAGAAATGAAGAAAGCAGCATCGTCAGTTTCTAGTTCCTGAAGCATTTTCGCAATCTCTTCTCTAGAGAATTGCTGAAGGATATCCACGCTCCGCTCTTCACCCAGGTCACTCAGCGTCTCGGCCGACAATTTTCGATCGTGTTTCATTAGCAGGGTAAAGAGGGCGATCTGTTCGCGATCGCTCAGCTGCAGCATCAGCTCAGAGATGTCTCCAGAGTGTAGCTTGGTCAAAAGGTTGGTCAGGTGAGTTTGAGCATTTCGCCGCAATAGTCTGCGCGTCGTTCCCACCATCATTCGGATCTTCTGGACTTGCATTGGTTTGTTCTAGGGTCCAGCCACTCTAGCAGATGCTCTAAATTTTTCCTACTCAAGAGACGGGGTTTCCAATGGATCTCTCTTGACCTACTAGTTCCTCCTTGAATCCCAGATAAGAGGTGGCCCTCAATAGTGTGGTTAGCCAACCCCGAGACACAGCCTAAAAGAAACTTTAACCCCTGAACGAAGGCCTATCCACCGATTAAAGTTTTTAACCTGTTGATGATATGTGAGCTATTGTTTCGACTCTATCGCAAGCTTCAAAAGCCATGAGAAATGGGTACAGCAGGGTTGCGTCCCTGAGATCCCATACTGGCTTCAAGTGTCGATGTCGAGCTCTTCGCGAGGAAATCCATCCGATTCCCGTACCCTATATTTGAACAATCGATAGGCCCTAGTTCCCAAGCCGCTGCAAAGATAAACCAGAGTCAGAGCCATCAGCATCAGCTGCGAGTAAAAGACCACACCTGCCACCAAGAGGGCCAGGATAAGTATGTTCAGATGAGATTTTCCACGCCCTAGATCGAGTCCTTTCAAGGAAGGATAACGAATCGTGCTAATCATAAGGAAAGCAATCAGATAGATAATTCCCACCAGATAAAATCTGAACACCGCCGAGGCCACTGGTTGTTCAAAAAAATACACAGTTGCCGCTATAAAGCCAGCACCAGCAGGGATGGGGAGACCCGCAAAATGCTTTAGATCCTGAATCTGAACGTTAAATCGCGCTAAACGCATCGCTCCACAGATCAAGAACAGGAACGCAGAAAAACGTGCGAAGTTGCCGAACTCCACCAGACCCCAGGAATAGAGCAGGACGGCCGGAGCGATTCCGAAACTAATGATATCGGCCAGAGAGTCCAGCTGGAGACCAAAGTCACTATTCACATTGACCAGGCGAGCGATACGCCCGTCAATACCGTCCAGACCCACTGCGATTCCAATGGCGATGGCAGCGCTCTGATAATCTTCGCTTAAGGTAGAGATTATGGAAAAAAATCCAGCGAGAATATTGCCGACTGTAAACAGGGACGGCAATAAATAAACGCTTCGATGAAGCTTACGGCTAACCCGCATTTCTCAACCTACCCCTACCATGTCATGCTCTCTCGATTTGCTCGATATGAGTCGACACGATGCCAGTTAGAGGGTGCGTCACCACCTTATCAAGCTGACACTTCGTAGCAGTTTGATCCGAGAAAGGCGGACTGGGTCTGCGTATTTGAAGGATGTCTCTTCTGGACAGTCCTCCCCGACTCGTCACAGGACCTGTCCCCAGCGGGCGATGACGCTCCTTCCCCCGTACACCCTCTCGCCCTGTTTAACCACCAGTTCACAGCCCAGTGGTATAAGAACATCCACGCGGCTCCCAAATCGAATCAGCCCTATTCGGTCCCCCTTCTCGACTTGCTCACCGGTCTTCTTCCACGAGATTATGCGCCGTGCGACAAGCCCCGCGATTAGAGTAAAGGTTAAGGGCCGACTCCCCCCAATCGTGATCTCTAACTGCTCGTTTTCCACTGAGGCGCGGGAATCGAAAGCCATCAGGAACTTCCCGGGGCAATATCTCTGTTGGATAATGACTCCGCCCACCGGAGCCCGGTTGACATGTACGTCGAAAATAGAAAGGAATATGCTGAGGAGAGTCCCTTGATCATTCTTATCGACACGGATGACCCGGCCATCCGCGGGGCTTACTACCTCATTCGGATCCTGCGGAATCACCCTCTCTGGATCTCGAAAGAAGAATACGACAAAGACCATCACCATTAACATACAGAGCCCAAACCCATGCCAACCAGCCAAGAGCACCAAGCTGGTCAGAACACCCAGTGGGATCAGAAAATAATAGGCATCTCTCGCCATCGGTCTCTCGTTAAAAAAACCCGACCACAGACTCAGCCGCAGTCTCTACAATAGGCCATGCAAACCTGGATTCCGTTACCCAACAGAGTGTTCCAACTGATAACGGCTGATCAACATCTGCATTTGGTCCTTCACCACCAACTTCTTTTTCTTAATCATCTTCTCCTGGAATTGATCCTGCAGATTAAAGTACTGTTTTTCGATTAACTCCTGAAGTTGACGTTCATATTCCAGATGCTTCTCTGCCAACTTGCGGAACTTCATATCCGTTTCGAATAGATGCTTCTTCACCTCGACCTCATCCATAGAGAACCCTCCTTCTGCAACATGTCTTCTTAGATTTGGCCGACACGCCCAGGACCATTTTTAGGTAGCTAATTTAGCAGATTAGCGGTATTGCTTCAAGGGAAAAACAGGTTCCGCACCGAGTGGCGCCCCTTGCTTAGCCAAGGGATTGAACTCGACTGTAAGGGAAAAGTGAGAGTATGTTCTTGCCTGAAGTGAAACAGATCAGTTCACCCATCAGCAAACCGGTTCAGTTTCTCTGGTCTAAGACGGGATTAACTTTAACAAACTCCAAAGAGGGGAATTTGTCGCTATCTGAAAGCATTGCCATAACCAGGTGACTCTCCCGATAAATGATTCCCCCACTGACTGGCGTTTCACCCCTAGGAGTACTATCCGGATCACCTACGTTCACGTGGCAGTTGCAGTGAACACCGGCCGTGCTCTAGCTGATTCGCTTCAGTTCCTCTTCCATTACCACCTGCATCTCTCCGGATGTCTAGTTCCTCCATCGTCACCACCTATCGACCAACTTTTTAGATATTTTACCTTTCTTGATGGTCGATACTACGAGCGCCGACAACCGTCACGTTGGACACATCACCTTTTGGAGCAAAACCATCAATCTTGGAACAATGGCGATGGCGCCAAACCCACCAGAGCTACTAGAGGTATTCCGTGCACATTGCCTGTAGCACTCCTCTCGGGGGAGATTCATGTCGCTATGGGCGTCAATCTATATCAGGCCGATCTTCCTTATACGGTTTCCGGAAAAAGGATGAGGTCCCGACAACACTTCCAGCCATCAGTAAATTCCCACCCAACAATCAACCGGGAATTGCGATCTTCCGACGTTCGGATCACATGCGTTCCAAGTCTTTCTCTCGTGTGGAAAATTTCTGACAGAAATATTTGAAATTCCCGCGAATGGTCTCCTCGGGGATCTTGATCTCGACGTCACAACTGTCTGAAACGGGAACACTCACCTCTTTGACCTTTGTCTCTAACCCTCCTAATGCGCACAGCCAAGGACCTACTATGTCAACCCCTCTGAGGGCTACCATAAAATCCATAGAAACTCCTGTGATTCAAACTGGGATCATGGGTTTGAGTCGGACCTCGTTTCTGTCGCTACTGACCCTGATAAGCCTGAATAATCAGCTTCACAAGAGGGTGGCGAACCACATCGCTTCCATCAAATTCGCAGAAGCAAATCCCTTTCCACCGCCTAAGGATCTCACCTGCCTCAATCAACCCCGACCTCTGTCCTCTGGGTAAGTCGATCTGAGTGATGTCTCCGGTGACCAAGGTCCTGGAGTTCAACCCGATTCGAGTCAAGAACATCTTCATTTGCTCAGAGGTACTGTTTTGCGCCTCGTCCAGGATGACGAAGGAGTCTCTTAATGTCCGGCCACGCATAAAGGCCAAGGGTGCGATTTCGATCACCCGGCGCTCGATCAACTCCTGCACCTTCTCTCCCCCCAACATGTGGAATAGAGCATCATAGAGAGGCCGTAAATAGGGATTGACCTTATCCTGAATATCACCGGGAAGAAATCCGAGCCGTTCTCCCGCCTCGACCGCCGGACGCGCCAAGACAATGCGCTGGACGATCTTCTGAGTCAAGAAGGATAAAGCCATCGCCACACCCAAATAGGTTTTCCCCGTACCAGCCGGACCAATGGCAAAAACCAAGTCGTAGCTCCTCATGGCCTCAACATAGGCGACTTGATTCGGACTACGAGGAACTACCTGACGCAGAGGCGTTTTTAAGACCAATCTTTTTGGATAGAAATCACGAAGGGTCAGATCACTTCTGTCTGCGATCTGGTGGAGAGCTTCCCGAAGCTCCCCGCTGGAGAAACACTGACCCTGGGAGACTAAACTGGAAAAATCTTCCAAGACGCGCCCAACTTTTTGAACTCCTCTTTCCTGTCCCTGGACAACCAGGTGAGCCCCTCGGGCACTGATGCGGACATCAAAGAGGCTTTCCAGGAGTCGCACATTTTTATCCTGATCATCGAATAAAATCTCCGTCCCACGCTCGGGTAAAGCGATTTTCTTCAAATGGGCACTTGGTAAGATCCCTTCCTCTCGCTTTGAAACCTTTTGTCGTCTGGCTGAACTCACTTCACTCAACAGCCCGTTGGCACCGCAAACGATCCTAGCTCAACAGTTGTAACCTAGTGAGCAAGCGTGGGAGAGCGCATTTAGCAAGCTGCCAGGGTCAGACGTTTTGTCAGACGTGATTTGTAACGCGCCGCCGTATTACGGTGAATCACTCCCCGTTTCACCGACGAATCGATAATCGAATACACAAGCGGGAGCATGTTTTGAGCTTCGTCGGTGTTCTCCTCGCTCAACAATGAGCGGTATTTCTTGATTTCCGTTCTCATCCGGCTTCGATTTCTCCGGTTAATCATTCTTCGCCTTGCATTCTGCCGCATCTGCTTTTTTGCCGACTTAGTGTTGGGCACGGGACCTCCCCCTATCGCATCTAAAAGGCTAATTATAAGGATGTTTTCTGACAGGTGTCAACAATGACCAGCTCTAACTGGAGTTGCGGGTTAGTAGCCGTTGTCTTTAACAAATGCTCCGTTTCAGATAGTTGGATCAAAACTCGGATGAGAGCCGAGCGAGAGTAGTTGCGGAGCTGCCTTTCTTTGTTTTTATAAGTCCAAATCCTAAGCTGGGCCAGAATGCTACGAAAGGGACGCCCTTGATCGAGCATTTCTCGCGCCACCAGTAGACGGCGAAAATTCCAATAAAGCACCGAGAGGATCTGAGGAGCCCGTGCTCCGCAATCATAGAGCCGGTGAAGTATCTGTAAAGCTCTCTGAGGCTGACACTCAGCTATAGCATCGATCAAGGCAAACACATCATATTGGCGTGTCTGAAAAGTCATTCGCAGAACTGATTCGAGCGTGATCCGACGGTCCTTGAGTTGCCACAAGGCTTGCTTTTCCAGCTCCGACTTCAGTAGCTGTAGATTCTCTCCTACCAACTCCAGTAAGGCTTGGGCAGCCTGAGGTTCAATATCGCAACCAGCCTCTTTTGCCTGATCTCGTATCCACTGAACAAGATCGCTTTCTGAAAGATCCTCTTCTATAACCGGGACCTTAACCTTAGGCCACCCCGATGGTCGTCGATCGAAGGCCAAAACTACCACTGATCGGGGGGAAGGCTGCTTAAGATAGGCGATCAGCTTCTTTTGATCTCCCACTTGTGTATTTCTGGAATAGACCCAGCGTAGAGGTGTCATCCAAGGAAGAGTTCGAGCCGTATTGAGAAGATCTTCCACACCGTCTCTTTTCAGATCAAAAACAGACCAGTCAAAGCTGCGAGCTCCCTCTTGAACCTGCTCCCTGCAGTGTTGGTAAACCTTTTTCTCAATGTACTCTTGATTGGTGACCAGCAAATAGACTGGCTCGGGAGATTTTGTTGATTCTTGGAAATCTGAGAAGTTCATCGGCCGACTCAAAGTCCTTCTAGAAGGAAGCTGACGACGCTTGCAGCAAAGTCTTGAGCGATCCGTTCATAGGCTGGGTTCAATTCAGAAAAAAAGTTCTGAACGTCTACATTGATCACATATTGTTCCCTGAAAAGGTAGTCGTTATTCTTGAGCAATATTTTACCAGTTCCCCGCTCTCGCAACTCAACCCGCGCTCTCAGAGTTACCAGAAATGTTGATCCAAAGGTTTTCTGACCGAATATGACTGCCTTCGCGCTCAGGCTCAAAATTGCTCCCTCGAGCAACGCATCTGCCTGACCTGGGTCGTTCACCACCTGATATGGTGAGGTCTCTACTAATGCACGCACTAGCGCACGAGTCAAAATCTGCTCAGCTTGAAAACTGGTTGTTTCATTCTCCAGGGGAACCACCGCTACAGTACTGATAGCAGGACTGGTCCGGTTCTTTAAAGCCACCCGATAGCCACAATTGGACTGGAGGGATAAGACAAGTAAAAATCCCCCTGCGAGTCGTCGGAAACCACTCTGATTTCGGGCCGCAAAAACCAATAAACGACAGGGGGAAATAATGGGCTCATCCATCAGGGATCCGTCACAATATTGACCAGCTTTTGTGGAACGACGACAATCTTTCGAATGGTCCTTCCTTTAATGTACGCTTGGATTTTTTTATCCTCAAGAGCGATGGCCTGGATCTCCTTTTGGGAGAGAGCAGATGAGGTAGAAAAGCGGGATCGCACTCTACCGTTGACCTGTGCCACGATTTCGACTTCTTCTTCCTCGGCTAAAGTCGGGTCGTATTGGGGCCAAGCATGTGAACTAAGACCTCCGCGATGGCCTAAAATCATCCATACTTCTTCCGCCATGTGGGGAACAAATGGAGACAGCAACAAAGTCATGGCCTCCAAGACTTCTTTGATCAAATCAGGTTCCGCTTGCTCCTGGTCAGCATACTCATAAGCGGAATTTAAGAGCTCCATAATCGTAGCAATAGCCGTGTTCTGATGAAATCGCTCTAGATCAAAAGTCACCTTTCGGATGCTCTGGTGAAGTTTGCGGAGCAGGGCTCTTGGGGAGACAATCGACACCCCCCTGTCGGCGGCCTTTGGGAACCCTGTCCTCGGAAAAGAAACTTGCTTATGAACGCGGTAAAGCAGTCTCCAGAAGCGGTTCAAGAAACGAGAACAGCCTTGCAGTCCCTTTTCGTTCCAGTCGAGATCACCGGCTGGTGGAGCACAGAACTGGATGAACAGACGCAGTGTGTCGGCTCCATACTTTCGAATGATTTCATCTGGCTCCACGATGTTCCCACGAGATTTACTCATCTTTGTCCCGTCCTTGAGCACCATTCCTTGAGTAAATAGTCTCCGGACAGGTTCATCGAATGAGACCAGACCCAAATCGCGCATGACCTTGGCAAAAAATCGCATATAGATGAGATGAAGTACGGCATGCTCTACGCCACCTATGTAAATGTCCACTGGGAACCAGTAGCGAACCGCCTTAGTGGAAATTGGGTCACTCTTCAAATGAGCATCAGTATAGCGATAAAAATACCAGGAGCTATCGACAAAGGTATCCATAGTATCGGTTTCCCGGCGAGCTATCCCGTCACAACTCGGACAACTCGTTTCCAAGAACTCGGGGATATTTGCCAGAGGAGAACCGCCCGAAAGATAGAATTCACGGAAAGAACAGATGCGATTCAACCTGGGCAGTCGAACCGGGAGTTGATCTTCTGGTACCGGGACGACTCCACATTGGTTGCAGTAGACAATCGGAATGGGGCTCCCCCAGTAACGCTGACGGCTAATTCCCCAGTCCCTGATTCGATACGAAATGCTCTCTTTTCCGAAGCCCTGGGAACGGGCAAAGTCGGCCATCTTTTTCTGGGCCTCCTCCGAGGAGAAACCCGAAAAGGGCCCACTAGCGACCAGTTTCCCATACCCAAGAAATGGCTGACTGGACTCACTATTACCAGTATCCCCCACAGGTTGAACGACAAAACGAATAGGGAGACAATATTTCTGGGAAAATTCAAAGTCACGCTGGTCGTGGGCGGGAACACCCATGATAGCTCCCATCCCATACTCGATCAAAACAAAGTTGGCCACCCAGATTGGGATCTTCTCCTGGTTAAACGGATTCACGGCATAACTCCCAGTAAACACTCCTCGCTTCTCGGTGCCCTCGGCAGTCCGCAACATTCGGTCCTGACGGCTCACCTCGTCCACAAAATCCGCCAACTCGCCTCCTCGAATCGGATCATTCAGCCAGTTTTCCACTAGCTCGTGCTCCGGGGACAGGACAATAAAAGTAGCACCGAAAATAGTATCCAACCGGGTTGTGAAAATATCGATTGAGAGTCCCTGAGAGTTGGCCACTTGGAAACGAATCTGCGCTCCAACTGACTTGCCGATCCAGTTTCGTTGCATCACAAGGACCTTTTCCGGCCAGTCTTCTAGCTGATCTAAATCCTGCAACAGCTCTTCTGCGTAGCCAGTAATCTTCCAATACCACTGGTCGAGTTTCCGTTGAACGACTACACTTTCATCGCGCCAGCAGCGACCGTTCACCACCTGCTCGTTAGCCAAGACCGTCTTACAGTTGTCGCACCAATTGACTGTCCCTTTGACCTTAAAGGCCAGACCTCTCTTGTACATTTGCACGAAAAACCACTGATTCCAGTGGTAGTACTCCGGTTCACAAGTAGCGATCTCACGCGCCCAGTCATATGACCATCCCATCCGCAGGCACTGTCTTTTCATTCTCGCGATATTGTCCGCTGTCCAACGTTCAGGAGGAATGTTATGTGCGATGGCCGCGTTTTCTGCAGGGAGTCCAAAAGCGTCCCATCCGATCGGATGGAGTACATTGAATCCCCGCATCCGCTTGAAGCGCGCAACCGAATCTCCAAGGGAGTAATTGCGTACATGCCCCAAATGTAAGACGCCCGACGGATAGGGCAGCATCTCCAATACGTAATACTTGGGTTTAGCGGAGTTTTCCTGAACTGCGAATTCTTTGGAATGTGCCCAGCGTTCTTGCCACTTGGTTTCGATGGCCTCGAAATCGTAGCGCTCGTTCATCGCACAGCTCGGATCCGATTCTCCTTCTTTACCCGTTGATTCGCGAGCCCGAACTCGTTTGCTGTTCATCAGTCTTGCCCATCCACCTTGGACAAGACAATTCCCTTTTGTGCCTGGTATTTCCCCTTCCTGTCTCTATAGGACGTGGAACATACCTGATCTGCTTCAAGAAAGATCAACTGGGCAATACCCTCCCCTGAGTAGATCTTGACAGCCGTGGGCCCCGTATTGGAAAGCGACATGGTGACGTACCCCTCCCACTCTGGCTCAAAAGGCGTTACATTAACCACCACTCCACAGCGTGCATAGGTGGATTTTCCCATGCAAATCGTCAGGATACGACGGGGAATTCGGAAATATTCCACTGAGCGTGCCAACACGAAGGAGTGTGGGGGCAGGATACAATGGTCACCTTCAAAATACTCAAACAATTCCTCCCTCACCTCTTTGGGATCAATCGAGTTCACAGTTGTTCCCTTAATAACTTTGTATTCCCGATCCACCCGGAAGTCGTAACCGTAGGAAGACACTCCAAAAGAAATTCTTCCCTCCCTCACCAGACTCTCCTCGAAGGGTTCGATCATGCGGGCCTCTCGGACCATCCGAACAATCCAATGATCGGGTTTGATTCCCATGCCTCATCATCCTCGGTGTAGAGAGAAAAGTTTATCCCACCAGCTGCAAACTCATCAAGGATGCCCGAAAAGCAAAAACTATACTGGACAATGACTGAGTAAGCATAGACAATAAGATCGTGCCTTGAAAAAGCGGGGCGCCTGGGGAACAGAACTTTCCAGGCTTGCTCGAGCTTGGCTTGACAGAGACTTTTCGGTTCGACTAACGTTAGTGGGTTAGGTTTGGAGGAGGAACCATTTAACCGTGATCAAACAGGATATCGTCAGTCGGGTGTCCCGTAGGATGGGAATATCCAAAGTCACCGCCGAAGTTGCTGTTCACTCCGTTTTTAATGCACTTAAGGCCGCTATGAAGAAGGGCGAGCGGATCGAACTGCGTGGCTTTGGTGTTTTTATCGTCAAACCGCGTAAAAGCGGGATTGGCCGAAACCCTCGCACGGGAGACGAAGTGCCCATACCACCTGGTAAAACGGTCCGCTTCAAGCCTGGGAAGGAAATCCGGTTGAGCTAGCTACTGTTGTTGGATTGAGCCCACGTCCTGATCCTCCACCGGAAGTGTATCCGCTTGTGGCTCCTCCGCCATATTTCGTTTCTCTCGCCCAGAAGACAAAACGTCTGCTCCCACTTTTCTTGTTCCTCCTTACCTTCTCCAGTACTCTCCTGGCGGGTTTTTTGTGGCACACTTCCTTCGAAGGGCAAGGAGAACAGGACTTACTCTCCATACTAACTGCCCTAAGAAGTACTCCTACAGAGATCTTGAACGGATTCCCATTCTGTGCCACAGTCCTTCTTTTCCTCCTGGCGCACGAGATGGGACATTACCTAACCTGCCGCTATTACCGGATCCAAGCTACTCTGCCCTATCTACTCCCTGCACCTCCGATGGTGAATCCGTTCGGCACTTTTGGGGCTGTCATCCGGATCAGATCACCCTTGCGTAATGCGCATCAGCTCTTCGACGTTGGAATGGCCGGCCCCATGGCCGGATTTATTTTCATCGTTCCAGCGCTCTTCATCGGCGTGCATTATTCCAAGGAGTTCATTTTCTCGAGCGGCTTAGAGCCCACATTCGAGTTTGGTCACTCCCTATTATTGCGTGTCGCGACCACATTTTTTTTCTCCGGAGATCAGGGGTCGAGTATTCACCTACATCAGATTGGGAATGCCACCTGGCTGGGCATGTTCGCAACGAGCACTAACCTCCTCCCTATCGGTCAGCTGGATGGGGGCCACGTGGTTTACGCTCTCTTTGGCCCTAAGGTGCATCGACGAGTCTCCCTTGCCTCAGTGCTCACTCTGGTGATCTTAGGCTTCTTTTCCTTCACCTATCTGGCTGTGGCTTTGATTGTCAGCTTATTGGGTTTTCGTCATCCCAAACCTCAAACGGAAGGTCCGGAACTCGGCAAAGGCCGTCTGCTTCTAGCTTCCCTCGGGCTGCTTATTTTTATCTTTACTTTCATCCCTGTTCCGATCCGGCTAGTCCAGCATGCCAGCCGTCTATGACGGGAATATGATGTGGATCTCCCGGCTGAGTTCCTTCCCTCGCTAATCACCCAAGGAAGACTGTTCAGATGTCACTGTTGTTTTGCCCCGTCTGTTGCAGTAGGGACAGCGGAACTCCAAGACGCCATCGCTGTATTTGCTATGAATCAGATAGCAATCGTCTAGGGGACAACGAGGTATTTCACCGAGATGGTAGCATTCCACAAAGTAGGCCATATGCAAAAGCTTCCACGGCTGCACTAAATGCCTTTGCTCCCAAGCGAAAGTCCCACCACAGTCGGGACAACCAACCTCGATCCGGTAGTGAGATCGGGGGTCTCCCCGGAAACCCGAGTGAAATTCCAACAGTTCTCCGCACCGGGGGCAAGACGGATTCTCCTTGACTCCGGCCGGCCCAAAATACTCACGAATAATCTGGTCTCGCTCCGTGTTGGAGTAGAGGTTCCGTTTCATACACAACCAGAATCACCGGGGAAATAAGCCCAGAAGGATCAGATTGCGCACTCGTCTACGAGTAGTGAGCGCAACACCCGGAGATTTCGACGATCCTCCTTAGATGTCTTTCCCTTGGGAGTCTCTAGAATCTTGGGAACGTCGCGAAAACGGTGGTCTGACAGAATATGAGCGAATGCCTCTGTACCAATTTTCCCCTTACCAATATGCTCATGACGGTCAACCCGACTCCCCAGGCCCCTTTTGCTATCGTTGAAATGGAAAATACGAAGTCGATCTAAGCCAACTATTTTATCAAATTCCTCTATGACTTCCAGATATTGACCTTTTTCTCGGATGTCGTACCCGGCGGCAAATACATGACACGTGTCCAGACAAACATCTATTCTGTGTGAGTTTCGACACGAGGCCAGAACATCGCGAAGCTGTTCAAACCGGTAGCCAATGCTAGTACCTTGTCCTGCCGTGGTCTCCAGTGCAATCCGAACCTGGTAGTCATCCGTTTTTTCGTGGATTTCGTCCAGGGCTTGTGCAATCCGCTGAATCCCCTTTACCTCTCCTCCTCCCACATGCGATCCAGGATGAGTAACGAGATGGCTCAATCCCAGAACCTCACACCGCTCCAGTTCATCCAGGAGAGCAGTCATCGACCGCCGCCACAAAGCTCGATCAGGCGATGCCAAATTGATGAGATAGCAATCGTGGGCCACAATCCAGGAGACTTTCGAACGTGCCCAGGCGCTCCGGAATTCCTCCTCCTCTTGGCTGGAAAGCGCTTTTCCGATCCAGCGATTATTGTTTTTTACGAATATCTGCAGCACTTTACATCCAATCTCTTCACCTCTAGAAATAGCCCGTGGAATACCCCCAGAAATAGACATATGCACTCCCAGGAGAGGGTCTACCAACTCGGGAATCTTCTTCTCCTCTACAAACTAGTTGATCTTCAATCGAGAGACTTGAAGAGCCGTCCCTTTGACAAGCAAGCAGTTATCACGAGTGACCAACGATCGTCCGGAGCAGTACTACTTACGGGGATCCATCGGACTTCGCTGAGACGCTATACAGAAAGTTATAACGTCCTCGGATACGGCGAATTGCCAGATTGGATGCGGAGGCCACTTGAGGGTTTGGATTTTGACTCGTTTCCTCAAGCAACTTGAGAGCCGATTGGTCCGCTCTCAGACCGATAATTTCAATTAATCGTATCCTGATGGAAAAATTTTCAGTCCGGACATGCGGGTACAGAGTCATGGTCTCTTCTGGGCCCATTTCCAGGAGATAATGAGAAACCTGTTCGGTGTCATTCAAATGATCGATCACTTCCACGAGGTGTTCGTCCCGGCCTAGGCGGAACAAAGCAAAACTCAGGGCTAAACGCACAGATTGTGACTTCTCACGTAGATACTTTTCCCCCACCATCCGCCTACGGCTCTTGTCACCGAGGCGTCCCAATCCCTCCGCCCCGTAGCGGCGATAAGAATCCCTCTCGTCCTCTAGAGCGTCTAGGAAGATGTGTTCACAGCTGGGGTCAGCAATGTACGATAGTGCCTCTAACAACCTTTTCTGCAAGTCATCGCTCCCACTCACGGGGACCACCCCGAAAATTTTCTTTCTCTCCTGAATCCCAGATTGATAGAGCTCCCTCAGTTCAGATACTGCCCCACGGACTCGGAGACGACCAAGCGTGAAAATTGCCTCGTCGCGCACTTCCTTGTCTGCATCACGGATCATCGGAATAACTGAGTCACCTGCTCTAGGATCTCCAACCTTATAAATTGCTCGGATCAGCTCTACCTTTACGGCAGTGTCTGTTTCCCCGGAGAGAGCTCTTTTTATTTCCTCTAATACCAAGCTAGCCCGCAGAATACCAAGCCCGATCGCCGCATCTTTCCGGATCCCATTATCTGAAGCCTGGAGGAGATTAGCCAAAGCCTTGACCGCCTCTGGACTGACGGCAACATAAGACTCAACAACCAAAGGATTATAGTCGTCATCAAGAGGATTGACTGTCTCAATAAATTTCTTCAGCCCGTGGACAAAGCCACCTTTTTCGACCACGTAAACCTTGATTATTCCTTCGATCGCCTTCTCTTGTATCGCCTTTTTGGAATCATCAGTGAGTCGGATAAACGAGGCTAAGGCCAGCGGATCACCGATTCGGGCTAGGGCCCGTGCGGACTCCAGACGGACCAAATAGTTAGGGTCTTTGGCCGATTCAATCAAGGCCGGTACCGCTTCTCGCACGCGGTGCTGACCCAGCAACACCGCTGCTTTCTTCCTCCGATCTTCGTCCGGATGCCCCAAATCATAGATCAGGCCATCGACACCCACCTCTTTGGTGTCTTGTCTGGCAAAATTATTGGGGCCAGCTAGCGCGAGCCAAGCAACAATCCACAGTGGCCAAAATCTCCTATCTGAACCTACCACTACCCCTCCTCTTCATACCCACACCAAATAGGATAGCAATCTCACCTGACCCAAATAGCAAAAATTAGCTCCGCTGCTTTTGCTGTGGTTCCTGATCTTTTACTTTCATCTGGACACAGTTTTCGTCCTTAGAAGACTTTCGGCCATACTGACTAATTCTTCCAGCCCTCTCCGACTAGCCGCACTAACAGGGATCGCCTGATATCGTCGCGCCAATGCCTTTACCGGAAGCTCGTCCAAGAGATCAACTTTATTCAAGACCAGGAGGCAAGGAATGTTACTCAAATCGAGCCGACTCAACACGAGTTCCACCGCCCGCAGTTTGTGTTCCAAGCAAGGATCGGAAGCATCGACCACATGCAAGAGAATGTCGGCATCTACCAGTTCTTCCAAGGTGGCTCGAAAGGCTGCCAATAAGTCCTCAGGAAGCTCACTGATGAAACCCACCGTATCAGTGATAATCACCTCTCCACTACGAGGAAACCGCAATCGGCGACTGGTGGGATCTAAGGTCACGAAGAGTTTGTCTGCTACTACCACTTGCGAATTGGTCAACACATTCAGCAGCGTGCTCTTACCAGCGTTTGTATATCCAATGATGGACAAGATTGGCAAATCCTGCTTGCGGCGACGACGGCGGCGGAGATCCCTTTGGCGGGAGAGTTGGTCAACTTGCTTTTCCAGGGAGCGAATACGATCTTGGATGCGCCGCCGACCAATCTCAAGAATTGTCTCCCCTGGACCTCGACCCCCAATCCCCCCGGTCAGGCGAGACAAGCCACTGTCCTTCTCGGTAAGACGAGGTAGGGAATACTTCAGTTGAGCTAGCTCCACCTGCAGCCTCCCATCCCGGCTGCGGGCCCGCTGTGCGAAAATATCCAAGATCAACTGCGTCCGATCAATCGTCTTTAAACCGGTGGCATCTTCGAAAGCTCGAGCCTGAGCTGGCTTCAGATCAATATCGAAAAGTGCCACAGTGACTTGACTGCGCATTGCTTCCAATACGATTTCCTGGATCTTGCCATGCCCAACTACAGTTTTCGGATGAATCCTTTTTCTGTGATGCCGGATGCTACCGGCTAAAACTACATCAGCTGCCTCAACCAAATCCAACATCTCTTCGAAGTGTTCTTTATCCCCTCGAAGCCCGATTAATAGTCCACGCTCCCCATGTTTTGGCCCTGAGCTCCGATTAATAACTCTTCTGAATTCTTCCTCCAGAGCACGAATATTAGCCCCAAAGTCAAACTCTAAGCTGGGAATACTGGAAGCCGAAATACGCCGAAATGGTGCTTCGGACCGGCGACTGTCGCCATTCCCTACAGGAACAACATGGGCAAGTTCGATACGGCCTGGAAGCCCCCCCGCCCGGACTTCGACCATGACCATCAGATCTAAGCGGAGTAAGGCAAGATCGTTCAGATCATCCTGGCTAAGTGGTTCACCTTTTAGATGGGTATGTACGAGCCTTAATCCACGAAATCGCCCCTGCCCGCCCCTGAGTCGCCCAACCTCAGGAATGACCAGGTGACTTCGATCTCCGACGATGACACTACGAACCGTCCCATCGCGAGCCAGAAGAACCCCTACCTGTCGACCAATATCACTCGAAATAGAAACTAGATGCCTGGCAAGCTCCCAGGAAATGACTTGCTGCGGGGGAACTCGACGCCGGTAGGTTTTCTCCAAACCTCTCAGGCTAGAATGTTTAATGCCTAGAATGTTGCCGTCGATATGGGCAATAAGGCGCTTCTCCCTGTGGCCAATCGCAAAGCCCTAGTAGCAGCATGCCATAGGAAAGGTACCCTGACAAGACCAGTCCACATTTATTACAGAGTGAGTATTCAAGGGAGGTTGTGAGTAATCTTGTTAATTCTTGGGATCTACTAGAGACGAAATGACACAGGGTAGCACTGCTTGAGGTCAACCAGTGGCAATGAGGATCCCCGTAGGAGGTCAAAAACCGGTTTTTCACAGACACCTCGAGTGGATAGGTTACGCGCATCTGGAAGGGGGGGCAGCTGGTCCGTTGCAGATGAGCTAGAACTTGGGAAAAAGCTTCTTGGTAGGAATAAGTCCTCGCTCAGGGAGAAGCTAACCTGGCGGAGACTGCCCCGCATCTGTGGCCCCCCGATTCTTCAAGAGCTTCAACCGGATCATCTGGCACTGATCCCAAGCCCACTGGGTGGTGGGCCAACACCACCCGTCTCAGCATCCGTAGCAGGTTATAGGTAACTGTGGAAAACCATAGCAGCAGCTGGTTGGACTTCGTTCGGCTGGTGGAAGCGCAGTCGGTAAACAGCTCCAGCTACTGCTCTTTAATGTGATTTTCCGCGTTCCCTTGCGGACAGTACAGCTGTTCGTACAACTCTTGAGCCGTAATGTTGATTTTCCTGGCACCAGCTCATCAGCGCCTCTCGGGTAAAGCCTCGCATTCCAAGGACAACCTATAGATCCGCTGTCCCAGCAATTCTTCCACACTGTGCTCCATCAGCCCAGGATCTCGTCGGTCCTCAAAGCAGCCGGCTAATCCGCGGATGAACCCATAGGGAGTTTACACCTCCCAAAGCAGCAATCCTCCGGTGCCCAAGGTGATCTTTTTACCGCTGGATTTCGCCTTAACTCGGCGATGGTCCAAGCCTTGAAACTGAAGTTTCGAAAAGATATACTCTGCAGATATATTCTTCAGCTTCCTATAGTTCTTAAATAGCCATTATAATTAACTTTATTAAGCAAAAAGCTGATGTTTTGTTATATCCCATGAGAAATGTGGGATAGGCAGGAAAGGCATCCTGCCCTGGAACGCCATGCGAAAGGAACGCTCCAACCGGAATTGGCGCACGAGGAGGGATTCTTGAACTCTATGCCAGTTCCTCTCCTCCGAGGGGAAACGGGGTGAATCACTTGGCCCAACTTCAAGACCAGATCCTTCACTGTCGATCCTGTCCCCGCCTCGTCGAACATCGGGAGCGTATTGCTCGAGAAAAGCGACGCGCCTATTTAGATTGGGACTACTGGGGAAAACCTGTACCCTCGTTGGGAAAAGCCGACGCGCGTTTGCTCTTGCTGGGCTTGGCACCGGCGGCTCATGGGGCTAATCGCACTGGCCGAATGTTCACCGGAGATCGAAGCGGGGATTTTCTCTATCCTGCCCTTTTCCGCTTCGGTTTTTGCAATCAGTCCCTGAGCCGCGACCGAGACGACGGATTGCAGCTACAGGATACCTACATCACGGCCGCGATTCACTGCGCGCCGCCTGCGAACAACCCGAACACCGAGGAGCTAGCTCTGTGTCGAGATTACCTGAAACGAGAATTAAAATTGCTGAGCCAGGTCCGTGTTACCATTGCCCTTGGAAAGATCGCCTGGCAGGCCTATCTGACCGCGCGCAAAGAGATGGGATGGGCTCTTCCCCGACCACTTCCTGACTTCAGCCATGCAAGTATGTGCAGACTAGACAATATGACCACTCTGATTGCCTCCTACCATCCCAGTCAACGAAACACCCAAACGGGCCGCCTCACTCATCAAATGTTTGACCAAGTATTACGAATAGCGCGCAGCTTCTTAGCTCCACAAGCCTGAAACTTGTTTCGGAAGGAGAGTTTTCTCTCGGGCGATCCAGCCCCTACGTTGCCCACCGGTAGGCCACACAAGAAAAGTTTCTGTACACCACAGGGACAGGACTCGCCTAAGGAGCCCAAGCACGTCTCTCACACCGACAGGCTGGTGGTCGGGGATAGACCAAAAGTAAGGCCACCTACTTTAATTGGACCAGGCTTCTCAAAGGGGCCGGTCGAGGAACTGGCTTTAAACCCTGAGGTGCTCGCCAAATATCGGCCATGGAAGCGTGGTGGACACAGGAAATCGTGCAATAAGGTGCACAGCTTTTCTTAGTCCGATGCTCTCTTCGGATATCCGCCAGATCATATTCTTCCAAGGGGATGGCGGGGTAACCTCGCTGTTGGGAACAGTAGTGAACTAGCCCATCTTCACACACATACAAGTACCGCGCACCGGCTCTGCAGCGCCAGTGGTTGGGTTTCCCGGAAGCTAGGTTTTCCTGAAAATAGCGGTTGATGCGCGAATAACCCCTCTTTCCAACCTGTTTTAACTCATGAAAAACAGCCTTTTCTGATTCCCCTAGAGGCCTCAACCGGCCAACTCCGTCATGGATTACTCCCACAGTACATGTAAAACCAAGCTCCACGGCACGGCGCCCAATTATCCGGGCATCTTCAGGGTTTCGAACACCAGCTCCTAGAACCGAGTTGATATTCACCTTAAATTCTGCGCATTGGGCAAGGTAACGCAGTTTTTTGTCTAGAACCTTGAGACTTTTCATGGATGTCTCGTCCGGTTCGACGTTGTCAATGCTGATTTGAAGATGGTCGAGTCCAGCTTCGTTCAAGGATCGGATGCGCTTTTGAGAAAGCAGATAACCATTTGTGATCAATCCCGCAAGCATGCCTCTCCGGCGGATACGGTCAACAATCTTCTCCAGTTCAGGGTGAAGAAGAGGTTCACCTCCGCTAACCGTCACGATGGACGTCCTCAATTCAGCCAATCGGTCAATACGATCTTCCATTACAGGGACGGGGACCGGCTTGGAATGATCGTCATATTCGTTGCAGTAGGTGCACGAGAGATTACAGCGTCGAATGGGGATAATGTGGGCCAGAATGGGGTGATCCTGAGAAAGTAAAGCTCCCGCTGCCACCTTCCACTCACGAAGAGCCATCTTGAATTTGTGCAACGGGCGCATAACTCGCCGATCGTTTCGCTGAAGACTCTTTTCTAGGAATTATTTGAGGCGATTGAGCTTGATCACGGCAAAAGCTCCTCCCCCACGAAGCCTGCATCATATCAGCCCCCCAAACTTGAGTCAACGGAAAGTACAGCAGAACAGATCCCTCTACGCTTCCCGTATTTACCATCGCATCGGGCACCGACCCGATGGTAAGCACATCTCCCCTGACAAGTTCTCATGACGTGCAGTGTTGTAATTAACACGCAATCTAACGGCGAAGCACCCTCACAAGCGCTTTTCCGATCCGAGCAGAGGGCTTCCGGGTATCTAACGTGAGGAAAGAGATGGTTTGTCTTGGCTTGATCCAGATGAGCTGCACTACCAGCCAGCAAGACAATTTCGAGAAAGCGGTGGAGAAAATCCGATTGGCAGCATCCCAGGGAGCACAGCTAGTTTGCTCGCAAGAACTGTTCCTCCATCAATACTTTTGTCAGCAAGAAGACACGCGTTTCTTCTATCTGGCCCAACCCATCCCTGGTCCACACACAGAGACTTTAGGGCAATTGGCCAGGCAGCTGAACATTGTCATTGTTGCTTCACTTTTCGAAAGACGCGCAGCAGGAATCTACCACAATACAGCGGTTGTCTTAGACACGGCAGGAGAGCTGGTTGGGCGCTATCGCAAGATGCACATCCCGGATGACCCCTTTTACTGTGAAAAGTTTTATTTCACACCTGGGGATCTGGGATTCAACACCCATGCGACTCCCCACGGGAGGTTGGGTCTACTTGTCTGCTGGGACCAATGGTTCCCCGAAGCCGCTAGACTGACTGCTTTACGCGGCGCTCAAATCATTCTGTGCCCCACCGCGATTGGCCAGATCAAAGGTGAATCGGACGAGGTTTATCTTTCCCAAAAGTCAGCCTGGGAGACGATCTAGAGAGGTCACGCCGTAGCCAACGGAGTCTTTGTGGCCGCGGTTAATCGTGTTGGCCAAGAAGCAGCACTGACTTTTTGGGGACAATCCTTTGCTTGCGATCCCTGGGGACGACTGATCGGCTGTGCATCGGAGAAAGAGGAAGATATTTTGCTGGTGGAATGTGACCTTGCGCTCATTGAACAGACGCGCCGGAACTGGCCGTTTTTGCGAGATCGGCGAATCGACGCCTATCAGGACCTAGGCCTGCGTTTCATGGATGAGAAGAGCGTTGATCGGTAGCTTGTTCCTTTCCCCCTCACCCACACCTGTAGATTTGGGCTACTACATGCCACCGGAATGGCACCCCCACCACGCTACCTGATTGGCCTGGCCTAAGAATCCTGAAACGTGGTGTGGAACTCTGGACCAACTCCAGAAAACCTTTCTGCACTTGATCCGGCTTCTCTCCCTCCACGAGGAAGTCAACTTGTTGGTAGATGATTTCGGTACAGAGGTCTTTGTGAAGAGTCGATTGGGACCCACCCAAAATAATGTCTTTTTTTTTCAGATTCCGACTGCAGATACCTGGATCCGAGATTACGGGCCCAATTTTCTGCTTGCCCGAAACACTGACTATTTTGAGTTGGCATTCAACGACTGGAAGTTCAATGGCTGGGGAAATCGCTACCCAGAACTGGTGGAGGACAATCAAATACCAGCCAGAGTGCAACCGATATTGAGCACTCGACGTTTTAGGCCGAATGCAGTTATGGAAGGTGGCTCCTTCGATGTCAACGGAGCCGGCATGTGTCTGACCACGGAACAGTGTCTTTTGAACCCAAACCGGAATCCACGCTATGGGCGCCAGGAAATTGAGCAAACCCTTAAAGCCCATCTCGGCATTACTCACATCATATGGCTAGGACAAGGGATTGCGGGAAATGACACGGATGGCCACGTGGACGAAGTGGCGCGTTTCGTGAATCGTAGAACCATCTTCTGCGCCCGAGAGAAGGATCGCTCAGACGCAAATCACAAGCCGCTGGAGGATAATTATAGGCGGCTGAAAAAAGCGCGGGATCATCGAGGCCACTCGTTTCAAATCGTCTCACTCCCTTTGCCAGGACGGGTGGAAGGGGCAGACGGGCGATTGCCAGCCAGCTATATAAACTTCTACATAGCCAACTCGAAAGTCCTGGTTCCTATTTTCGACCATCCCAACGACCTTGACGTCCTAGAAATCTTTGGAGAACTTTTCCCGGAGCGGAAGATCATCGGCCTCGACTGTAGAAGTCTAATCCTGGGCCGAGGTGCCTTACATTGTCTCACCCAACAGGAACCAGATCGGCTCGGATTACTCCCTTCCACCCGGGATTAGGTAGGGCCCTTTCGCGCCTCGGCAATCTCCTTCTCCATCTGCTGGTTGCAACGCTGTTTTTTTCCTACTAGTTTCTGCCGAATGGTGTCAACCTCGTCGGCCACTCCCGCTTGAAGGGCTTTCTTAAGCTGTGACTGGGCACTGATTTCAGCCTCGGCTACCTTGGCTTGGTATTTCCGGCGGATTTCGGCAATCGTTTCTTTTTTTTGCGCCGACAGATTCTCCACTATGTTGCCTTGGGCTTGTAGCTTTTCTAGGGCCACTTCCCAAGCAGATTTCAATTCATTCGACATCATCGTTTACCTCAGTCGGATCCGTTCAGATCTCCTGTCTGAACGTTGACACCTACGAACGAGCATGCGAGGATCAAAAATTCGCATCAGTTAGAATCACTCCTCGGACTGGCCTCGTAGATTGTATCCTCGAAGCTATGATTGGAGGGAATCATCGGGAGAACGTGCTCCGTATAGGGTACCACTACATCTAAAACATATGATTTCTCCGAAGCAAGCATTTCGTCGAGCGCGCCGGAGACCTCACTCTTGACCACAACTCGCCGACCCGAGATGCCGAAAGCTTTAGCGGCGGCAACAAAATCGGGATATATATTCTCTCGATTGCATGGATCACCAATGAAAGTGTGGGCACGATTACTGGCATAGAAACGATCTTCCCACTGCACCACCATTCCCAAATGTTGGTTATTGATGACTACCGCCTTTACGGCGATATCTTCACTGTAGGCAGTAGCGAGCTCTTGAAGATTCATCACAAAGCTGCCGTCCCCATCCACATCGATTACCTGCCAGTCTGGACGTCCCAACTTAGCGCCCAAAGCAGCTGGAAATCCGAAGCCCATCGCGCCCAAACCAGCCGACGTCAACATCGTGCGGGGATAGAGAAATTTGAAGTACTGAGCGGCCCACATCTGATGCTGACCAACCCCCGTTGTAATTATGGCCTTACCCTGAGTCTTCTGGGAAAGTAGTTCCATGACGTACTGAGGCATGATCGAATCACCATCATCCTGATAAAAAAACGGCTTCTTACGTCTGACCTCACGCAATTCTTCCAGCCAAGGTCCATAATCGGCCTGACTTATCTCCATGTGATTTAGCTGATCCAGCACGTAACGCACGTCACTAGTCACTGGGATATGGGCGGTCTTGATTTTATTAATTTCCGAGGCATCAATGTCCACATGGACAATGATCCCATGCTTAGCGAATTCCTCCACCTTGCCGGTAACCCGGTCATCGAAACGGACTCCAAAAGCTAACAGAAGATCAGCATGATTGACCGCGTAGTTGGCATAAAACGCTCCATGCATCCCGAGCATGTCGAAACACAAAGGGTGACTGGCAGGAAAGGTTCCCAATCCCAATACCGTCATCACGATCGGAATCCCCGTCGAATTGACAAATTGATACAGGGCCTCGGATGCATTACCACATATGGTTCCATTTCCTGCATAAATGATTGGTTTTCGCGCTTTTCGAATCACTTGGGCGATCTGTTCTAACTCTTTCTTCCTGGCTTTGATGTAGGGTCGGTAGCTCCTCATGCGCACTTCAGCGGGCCACTCAGGCATGCAATGCGCTTGTTGAACATCCTTGGGAATGTCAATTACCACGGGACCCGGTCGACCCGTGGAAGCAATGTGGAAAGCCTCTTTGACTACGCGCGGCAGGTCCTGAATCCTCTGGACTAAATAATTATGTTTCGTAATGGGACGAGTAATACCGACCACATCGGTCTCTTGGAAGGCATCTTTACCAATCATCACCTGAGGAACTTGCCCTGTAATGACAACAATCGGCACAGAGTCCATTCTGGCGTCGACGATGCCAGTAATAATGTTGGTTGCCCCAGGCCCGGAAGTGACTAGGACCACACCCACCCTGCCAGTAGCCTTGGCATAACCTTCTGCCGCGAAAACCGCTCCCTGCTCGTGACGGGGTAAGATCACGCGAATCGAGCGCTTCCCCGTTACCTGCGTCAACGCTTGATGGATCTCCATCGATGCCCCTCCAGGGTAGCCGAAAATGAGTTCGACACCCTCTCGAATGAGAGCCTCCACCAAAATTTGAGAACCTTGGAGTAACTGTGTAGGGGATCGACTCGAAGCGGCTGTCTTCATGACTCGTAACCGGCTGATTTCACCAAGCCTACTTTGATTCTAGCTACAAATCAAGGCGAAAGCAATTCAGGTTGGCTCCCTGCAGCATCAAAATGGTACGACCAGTCAACAATTTATACTACCAAGATCCTGGTTCTCTCCGAGAGAATGGCAACTCGGCAAATTGCCATTCTCCCGATCTTTTTTGTTAGGATAAGCTTATGAGGAAATGTTGTCCTCTGCTCCTTTTGTTTCTCTCTCTGACTGCTGTACTCTCCGGGCCAGTGTCAGTCGATCGAAAAATACTTTTCCTAACCCATTCGGCTGGCTTTAAACACCCTGTGCTGCCCCACGCGATCAGAATCGTTAGAGAGAAAACACCCGAGTATGGAATTGCCGTTACTGCCACTGAAGATCTCTCTCAAATCCATTCGCGTAATCTCCAGCAATTTGCGGCTCTTCTGTTCTATACAATCCGGAGAATTGGAGCTCAGCGAGCAGCAAAAAGCTGATTTCTTAGACTTTGTTCGGTCTGGAAAAGGATTCGCCGGGGTTCATAGCGCTACTGATACTTTTTACCAGTGGCCCGAATATGGAAGGATGATCGGAGCCTACTTCGACAGCCATCCCTGGAATCAAATCGTATCCATTCGTGTGGAGGATCCCATCCACCAGGCTACAGCCCATTTGGGTGCTACTTTCCAAATTGCCGATGAGATTTACCGATTCAAAGACTTTTCGCGCCAACGAGTCCACATCTTGATGAGCCTCGACACATCTTCAGTGGACTTAGCCAACCCCAAGATCAAGCGAAATAATGGTGAATTTTCCTTATCCTGGACTCGTCGCTACGGTCAAGGTCGTGTTTTCTACTCAGCCTTGGGACACCGACCTGAGGTCTGGGATGACCCCCGCTTCCAAAAGCACCTTTTCCAGGGAGTCCTCTGGACAATGGGCGACTTAAGGAACTCTACCAAGTGACAAACAGTCGAGCCACAGTATGCCAAATCATAGAGCATCTGCTATCATGAGCAGAATAGATGAGACTGCAAGCTCTGGTCACACTGGTCTACGCAATTCTCGTATTGGCGGGAGGAGTCATGGGCTATCTAAAGGCTCAGAGTACTCCTTCACTCGTTTCCGGGATAGGCTTTGGTGTCGCACTGCTCTTTTCTGGTTGGTTCATTTGGCAAGATAATCAGACAGCAGCTTACCTGGCTATCGGCCTAACCCTATTGATAGCAGCATTTTTTAGCTATCGATTTTTGGAAACCGGTAAGTTCATGCCGGCGGGACTCGTCCTCATCCTGAGCCTCTTGACCCTGGCCATCCTTTGGTTGGGAATTAGAAAATGAGTCCTGTTTGGCAGGTCAAGTGCTCCTTTTTAACGAGGGCACAAAATGGACAGCCACCGAGTTGTGAACACAACTGCGAGTGAAGTCCTGGCAAGAAAGCGTTCGAACGCCATGTCCAGGATATCACCGGATTGAGGTCACTAGAGACCGCTTTAGCCTCCCATGTTTTGAGGGTTATGGAGCAGGAATCGGGAAACTTCTGTGGTCGCGTTCGAGGTGGGACTTCCAACCTGTACGATAGGGTAACGACAATGACCACCTCTACCCCGGTTGTCAGAGGAAACGAGTCCACTGCCGTGGGCAAGAAGTTAACCATTCCTTATTGTTTCCTTTCAAAAGTGCGATGATGTTTGTGGCGAACACGGCAAAACCAAGGTCGTGGAGCAACGACGAACGCGATGCCCCCTACACATCGTGGAGGGGAATTAACGAGAGATTGTCCCGTCCCGCCACCACCCCTTTGAGCAGAAGGGAGTTGCGCAGCGATCTCGGCGTTGCTCGTCGTCGACAATGCACCTGGCCATCGCCTTCCTCCTCGCACCTTAACCTCGCTGCACAAGCCCCAACCAGTAAACATCTTCGTATTTCTGAAATGCAACAATAAAGGAGGAGCTTTGCGTTACTTTGTCATGAACATGATTGTTCTGATGCTATGGATGACCACTTCTCTCTCTGCCCAGTCGACCGCTGAAACCACAGTTCTCCAGCGTATCCGAGGGATGATGCAAGAAAGAGGAGAGGTGATTTTTTCCGAGCTCCACAACAGTGAACATCTCAATCGGAAGGAAAAAGCTTTCCTGGGCAAACTGTATGAAACTTTTTTTGAAATCCCGAGCTATTTACAGTCTAAATATTTAGGTAATGGAACCATCCCCACTCGCCAAGAAATGGCTGACCGCTTTGGTCTGAGCTTTGAGTCACTAGACCTGCTGCTAACCATCATGGTCACTGATCCTCGAATACCTCCTCTATTTGAGCAGAGTGCTAAGGACGGGAAGATCACGTCTCTGCACCTGAAGAACATCGGTGCGTTTGTGCGTAGCCGGGGAGACCAAGTTCAAGTGACCCACTGGGAGGGTAAGCCGCTTCCGCTTTTTGAAGTCATAACCTTCCAGGGGCAGAAGCTAACCACCTCAGAGCTCATCGGTAAGAATGTTTTGATCTATTTTTGGTTTACTGGATGTCCACCTTGCGGAAAAATCTCTCCTTCCCTAGCTGAGCTGGATGGAATGTACGACGATCCAGAACTGACGATTCTGGGTCTGAATGCTGACCGCACATTGGGCCTTAGCACCGACGAAATTAAGCGTAAAAAGTATCTGAAAAGACATGGTCTCAACTTCGTCAACGCTCACCTCGACGACACCACTCGTCAATCCTTTGGCAGCGTCAACATCTTCCCCACATTATTTCTGGTTAAAGCAGACGGAATGATTTTTCGGCACTTAATCAACTTTCAAACTCGCGAGACCCTCATAGGACTGATCCAAGAACTCACTAGGGAGTGAAATGCATGGTGGCCCAAGTTCTCTGAGCCGTGAGGATCTCAGAAAAATGGACACCTCGCCCTTCCGGGACAGTTTCCCAGTACACAATCTCTAGATGCGACTTTCTCGAGGAATAGGTTGCATTCCTACTACCTTTCTCCTGGTGGCTAATGTCGTGGAAACCATCATTTTCACCACCGCGGAACTGATGGCCCGAGAGATCTGGAATAGTTTCTAGCTGAGTTAGGAGTATAGTTCTTGGGAGGACTTCTAGCACTCGTCGGCGCTACTTATTACTCATTGCTCGGTTCGTGAATACTTCACACGGCAGGCAAATACGCCTTTCTTTATCCCCCTTACTATCCCTTGATGTGTTTTCTCTCTGGTTAGACTTCGCTCTTCATCGGGTTTTCCGCACCCATTGTGGCAGCCACCCTGGGACTTGCTCACTATATCGTCCTTTATCTCCCGGCCTTCATAGATGATCCAAAAATAACTGCCGCCCTAGTCTTGTTTAGAGTCAGTGTTCTTCTTTTCTTCGGTCTCAACTTCGACACCCGTCTCCATTCACTCATCACACTCTTCGATTGCGCCCTCATAGCTCTATTTACTGTATGGGTTATCGCGTGAACTCCACTCTTCGTGATTTTCAAACGGATTCTGACATCTGACTGACTGTTGTTCGAGGTTTCTTCTCTGGCTTCGGCAACCCGGTTGGTAATGTTCACCTATAGTGGGTGAAATGCAACCGTATATATTGCCGAGGAGATTCACCAACTTGAACGGAATATACCAAGCTCTTTGATGCTGGGTACGACCACCGTGATGATTTTTTGACTACTCATTAACGTGGCCTATTTGGGGACTGTCTCGATAACCAAACTGTAGGGGAAGATAACCATCTCTGAAATCACCGCATCGCGGATCTTCGGCCCAATGGGGCAACGAACTCGTCAACCTGCTGATCTCATGTTCTATCCTAAGATCAGTGACTACGATGTCAATTGCCGGGACTCAAGTCTATTTCTCTATAGTCGCGCAGCAGCCTTTTTTCCGATTGGCGAGATCAGATCCATCTCACCAAAAAGGTACCTCTTAAAGTCATTTGGTTTCAAAGCACAATCGCGCTAATCCTGATTCTGCTCGAGAGCCTATACTGAATCCTACTGTTTTCGAGTTTTATCCTACTCTTCTTCTCGACGTTCACGGTCTCTGTGCTATTCCGAGTAGACCGATCATCCTCTTGCCTCTCCTTCTGGGTTCCTTACCGAGTCCTACCCGGAGTCTTTATCTTGATTAATGGAGTCATGATGGCCAACGTGGTCATTCATCATTCTCGGGAGACGGTTACCGGACTGGCTACCGTGGCGTCTGGGCTACCCGTCTATTGCTGTTTCCGCAAAGCTAGTCACCAGGTAAATGAACCAGAACAGAGATGAAGTCATTGCTACTCTCATGCCCAAGATGCCGCTTTCGCTTCGGAACTAGGGTCCGCGTTGGACCTCGCCGGTCATAGGGACAAAGCGAACCGGTATGATGTGTCGTCTCTTTAACGCCCCCCCTGCTTTGGTCACTAGGGTCAAGGTCTGAACATCACCCACTCTACCGACCGGCATGACCAGTCGGCCACCTTCCGCCAGCTGTTCCAACAAAGGGGTAGGGATCTTGCTGGCAGCAGCAGTTACCAGGATAATATCGAAGGGCGCCCTTTCCGACCAGCCTTTATATCCGTCGCCCCCACGCACACGGACATTATCATAGCCTTGTTCAGAAAGCGTTCGAGCTGCCGCCCGAGCCAGGACCGGAATAATTTCAATGGTATAGACTTCAGCTACCAGTTCCGCCAGAACCGCAGCTTGGTACCCAGAACCTGTTCCAATTTCTAGAGCCCGGTCTCGGAATCCGGGCTTGGCTGTTTGCGTCATCAGGGCTACGATATAGGGCTGCGAGATCGTCTGGCTGGAGCCAATGGGTGTGGGGCGGTCCTCATAGGCATAGCTTCGGACCTCGGGCGGCATGAAGAGATGGCGAGGAACCTTTCCCATGGCCTGTAAAACCCGGTCATCGTGGATGTCCCGAGTCTTGAGCTGCAAGAGCACCATCTGCTGGCGCGACCCAGCATAACCTTCTTCCTTCTCCAGCGTTCTGTTGTGAGAGCTAGAAGCACAAGAGCCCAAGAACACAAACGCCACTATGAGGCCCCAGAAACCCCGATTAGAAAGATGAAAAACTATTTTGACTTTGGCCAAGTTCAGCACCCCCCCCCCCCTAGAAAATATGCTCCTATTATAGCCATTTTCCCTGGTGCTGAACTTCAACGGCCCCCTGTTTCTGCTGCACTCATTGCATCTGATCCCCAGGATAGTTTTTTCAGAAACTGTACCCGGATCGATGTCGGTCAGGAAGAGTGCCTCCAATGTTTCCCCCATCCACATCAACGGGTTAAAATAAGTAGGTGAGAATTCTCCTTTTCATACTCCTCGCCCCCTGCAAAATCCTCACTGCTCAGACCGTTTGGGAGTTCAGCCAGCAAGCTCGTCAGTTGACCAGCAGCTACCAATTCACCGAGGCCATGGAACTCCTTTTCAAGGGCCTCCACCAGCATCCAGACGACCCCCAGCTACGAGTCCAACTCGGGATCTTACTTGTTCGTATCGGGGACAATTCTCCTGGAGAACAGGCGTGACCTTGCCCCCTAAAACGAGTCCAGTTTGAATGTTAGGATTTCCGGTTTAGGAAGGAGGAAAGGATGGCAGGGAAGCGGTTTAGGGCAGAACAGATCATCATGAAGCTGCGTGAGGCAGAGGTGGGTCTGGCCCAAGGACAGAGGGTGGGACAGGTGTCGAAGCAGATGGGGGTGAGCGAGCAGACCTACTACCGGTGGCGCAAAGAGTATGGAGGGCTCCGGTTGGACCAGGCCAATAGGTTGAAGGTGTTGGAGAAGGAGAATACCCGGTTGAAGAAGCTGGTGGCGGATCTGTCTTTGGACAAGCAGATCCTGAAGGAAGTGTCCTCGGGAAACTTCTAGGCCCGGCGAACAGGAGACGAGCGGTGATGTGGGTACGAGAGCGATTAGGAGCAGAGCGAGTCTCCGAACGTCGGGCCTGCCAAGTGCTGGGACAGGTTCGATCGACCCAGCGAAGGGAAAGGCAAATTCCCGATGATGAGGCCCGATTGGTGGCCCGGATGGTGGAGTTGGCTACGCAATACGGGCGTTATGGCTACCGGCGGGTCACGGCGATACTTCATGGGGAAGGGTGGAAGGTGAATCCTAAGCGGGTGGAGAGGCTGTGGAGACAAGAAGGGCTGAAAGTCCCGTCCAGACAGCCGAAACGAAGGAGACTGTGGCTTAATGACGGTTCCTGTGTTCGGTTACGAGCGGCTCGCAAAAACCACGTCTGGAGCTATGATTTCGTGCATGAACGGACCCATGATGGGCGAGACTTTCGACTATTGACGATCCTGGATGAGTACACCAGAGAGTGCCTCGCCATTGATGTGAAACGGCAGATGAATCACCAAGACGTGTTGGACCGGTTGGCGGAGTTATTCGTTGATCGGGGAGTGCCTGAGTTTATCCGGTCCGATAACGGATCAGAGTTTACGGCACAGGCGATCCGGGACTGGCTGCAGGCTGTCGGGGTAAGGACCTTGTACATCGAGCCGGGCAGCCCCTGGGAGAATGGGTACATTGAGAGTTTCAACGGGAAACTACTGGATGAGCTGCTGAACATGGAGATCTTCGACACGCTTGGGGAAGCCAAGGTGTTGGTAGAACGCTGGCGAAGGGATTACAATCAGATCCGGCCTCACAGCGCCTTGGCCTATCGGCCGCCGGCACCAGAGGCCAAACTACCTAGGTCTCAGGAGTTCAGTTCTATCCCGTGCAGGGCACTTCAAATGGCTCCGAGTCTAACTTAGAGGGTGGACTCGTTCGTGGGGGCAGGTCAATCCTGGCGGAGTTGATCGAGGAAGGAAAGGTGTCCCACCGTGATCACGTAAATATGACCCGCCCTTAGACAGACTTTTTTCTTTCAAACGACTCTAGCCCAAATACTTAGAGGAGTTGAAAGGAAAAACCCACGGGTCATTATTGCATTATCTAAACGGGCTAAAGTGGGTCACATTTGCTCGATCGATATCATCCCTCGATCAACTCTTCCAGGATCTCCCATGGTACTCTCTTTTCCAGGTCTGGGTTCATTTGATTCTCCTTTCCAGATTCTCGTTTCTGTTTTTGGAGAATCCTGTCCCAGACCTCTGTCTTTCCGACCCAAGGCCTGACCAGAAATTACAGAAAAAAGTTACACTACTCTTCTTAGAGAGTCTGACATCGCACTGCTGCTCTTCGATGTGAATGACCCGAATTTGCTGGACCAAACTGATTTCATCTTGGCAACGCTGAGGGAGGGAAACATTCTGGGTGGGACCGATCGACAACCTCTAATCACCATCCTGGGCAACAAAGTTGATCAGCCCAAAGGGAATGAAAACTTCGCGGCCTGGCAGGATCTCTACCAGAAACAGTTTCAAGCCTATCCTTTTTGTTCCATCTGCGAATCTCAATTGCGACTCATCAAAGCGCTCCTCTTCGACCTCTTGGAAATTGTCCGGGTCTATACCAAGGTCCCCGGCAGGAAACCAGAGTCAGATCCACATCCTTACATTCTGAGGAAAGGGAGTACCATTCTTGACGCCGCCATCATGGTCCATCAGCAACTGGCAACAAACTTCAGGTTTGCCCGCGTCTGGGGAAAAGCCACGTTCAACGGCCAAATGGTTGAAAGGGGTTATGTGCTCAAGGACAGGGACCTGGTGGAGATCCACATGTAAGTTCTAGCCCTAGCATTCTGTCCCTTAAGTATATTTAATGATAGGTTCCCACTCTAGAGTAGGATACGCGCATTCGGCGATATTTATCGTAACAGGGAAAAGGCATATGCGAACCGACAAGTGCGTTGAATATGTCGAAAGAGCAAAGAGAGAAACTTGAGAGCTTGACTGGTTCTCCATCGATGGTTCAGGGTTTGGCGGTTCAAATACGGAGTGTCCTGCTGGCCGGCGCAGGTGTTAACAACAAGAAGATTGTTCAGCAGCTGATTTGTCGCAAGCGACTATCGGAAAGGGGCGCAGCCGATTTGTTGCTGGTGGTCTCCAGTCCCTACATAACGTTCTGCCCCCGGGCCGACCCGCAACCCCCCTTTGCACTTCCACTCCACCCCAACCTATTCCTCCTGGCTCAGCCAAGTCGAGATTTGGTGTGGCATCATTACCAACAAAGCCATCCGTCGAGGCTCCTTCTCTAGTGTCAAACAACTCGTCGAGAAAATTGGTCACTTCGTCCAATCCTATAACGGAAGCTCAAACCCTTTTGCATGGACAGCAACGGCCGGTTCAACCCTTGGGATACCACACTAACTTTAACCCGAGCATGTCTGACTCTCCAGCAAGTGAATCACCTGAGACATTCCTCGGATTACAGTCCCAAAATCCAACCCCTGTATATGGTGGGAAGCCTAGTATCACGAAAACTGCTGCTTGAGATTGAAGCTGCCAATTCTGATGTTGTGAAAAAGATCTTTCGATCGCAAAATATCTATTACAGCTGGCTAATACAGGGCGGATTTAAGAAAACTGACCGCCAGTCACTCATGGACAGGTTGGATCAAGGAGGAGAAAAATGACTACAGTCAACGTTGCCATGATTGGGTATGCCTTCATGGGCAAGGCTCACAGCAACGCCTACCGCCAGGTCAACGCTTTTTTCAATCCAAGGATCACGCCACAACTAAAGATCATCTGTGGTCGAAATGCTCAAAACGTTAAACGAGCCGCTGACAGGTATGGGTTCAAAGAATATTCCACAAATTGGCGAAAGGTAATCGAGCGAAAAGACATCGATTTGGTGGACATCTGCACTCCAGGTAACTGGCACCGACCAATGGCTATCGCCGCAGCTCAGGCCGGGAAGATCGTATTTTGCGAAAAACCTCTGGCGAACAATGTCGAAGATGCCCAGGAGATGTACAAAGCCGTAAAAAAGGCGGGAGTCATTCACATGCTCTGTCACAATTATCGCAAGGTACCAGCAGTTTCCCTGGCACACCGCTTGATAGAAGAGGGACGCTTGGGTGACCTTTACCACTTCCGAGGAACTTACCTCCAAGATTGGATTGTCAACCCCAACTTTCCGCTGGTATGGCGCCTTAGTCGACGGGCAGCGGGATCCGGAGCTCTGGGTGACCTTGCCTCCCACTCGCTGGATTTGGCCCGTTATTTATTGGGAGAAATTAGGCTGGTTTCTGGAATCCTTCAAACCTTCGTCAAGGAGCGTCCCCTTCTGTCTGATCCAAGAAAAAAGGGGCGGGTAACAGTTGACGATGCTGCGGCGGCTATTGTCCGCTTTCATAATGGGGCAATCGGTACCATCGAGGCCACTCGTTTTGCCACCGGAAGAAAGAACTACAACCGATTCGAAATCAATGGCAGCCGCGGAAGCCTGGTATTCAATTTGGAACGACTCAACGAATTAGAGGTCTACTTCTCTGACGACCCGGAAGGGATCCGCGGATTTCGAACGATTATGGTGACCGACCCGATCCATCCTTATCTTAAAGCCTGGTGGCCTCCAGGACACATCATCGGTTACGAACACACCTTTACCCATGCGGTCTATGATCTAATGGAGGCTGTCGCCGACGACCGACTACCTAGCCCTAACTTTGAGGACGGGCTCAAGAACCAAAAGGTACTGGCAGCCGTCGAACGTTCGGCAAAGAGCAGGCAGTGGGAGAAAGTGAGCTAGTCTGGAAACTGTCAGAGTTAAATTATGAAACAACCCGACCACTCATCCTTCAAGCGTGACCTGATTCCCTATTGCTTGTTCAGCAGATCCAAAAACTCCTCACGTGAGATCTGTAGCTTTTTGATGTATTCTCGAAGACTGGCTGAGTTTATCTTCTGCTTCTTACGGGGCTCGTTGAAGCTAACTTCTTCAGGTTGACGGTCTGGATTTCTGAAGGTTCTGGTTGAGCCTCTTTTCGATTTGTAGGGCCTGTATCCCAAATCCTGTAAAAGGCGAACGATCTCCTTCCAGGTGAGATTTTTTGGAAATTTCAACATTGCAAACCTCAGTTGGCCTTCCCAAGTCTAGTCAAAACCACTTCGAACGGTAGAGTATTATAGTCGGAAGCGAAAGCGAGTTGCACTATGAATGGAAGAAGAGTTTCGAAAAACGGCTAGAATTAAACCTGGAGACAATTCCAAGAAAGAAGCTTATCCAAACACTTCCATTCCTCAATCACCTTTCCCGAGCGGATTCTGTTTAGGATAGTTTGATGGCTTCCCGCGTGCGAGGTCAATACTGAGAAAGAGACCGGTAAGCACAGAGGCAAGAACTCGAGCTTGTACGAGAGAAAAATACGGTGGATCACCTCGGCCCAAGTAGTTGTTTTAGAGATAATTGTCCGCCTTCAGTAACCTTCAATGTACGAAAGGGAGCGATTACCTTTCTTTTTCATCTCACCGGCCCTTGTCCCTTTCTGGCTACTAGAAAAACTCTCAACTTGCCTTTGGCCCACTCGAGAGCCATTAGCATCATCCCGTTTCCCTTTTTTCTGGCTGAACGGTCCAGGACAGCTGCTCGCAGCCTGCATCCAGCGATCGGAATCAGAAAAAAAAGAATAAATCACGCAAAACAATATCGGGTTAGGGTTCTGCTGCGACGGGAGGACTGGCAGGTGAATCATAAAAGGATCAAACAATTGTGAAGGCGAGAAGGTTTGAAAGTAGTGGCTCAACAGCCCAAGCAGTGAAGTTTTCGGCTGCACGCCGGATCCTGTATTCGACTGCGGCTGGCCCTTCGATCACCCCCGTGGTCAGTTCTTCTTAGGTTGTTCAAGATCAGTAGCAATTAGGAGGGGATGGAAGGGCCTGCCAGCGAACTTCGACCTGGAGAATTGAGGACCCGTGACACTCTATCTTCAATATGGGGGTGGAGCGAATAGGATCCACTCGGTTCCCTTCTAATTTTCTGACTTGACTAGCCTGGAGGTCTGGATCACCAAGTCAAACAGTGTGTTGCACTCCTCGTTCCTCTCATCAGCACAGCTCAGGATGATGAAATAACACTCGCCTCAACTCGATCACGATCTGCTCTACATGGTTGGGTCGTACCTGTTCCACTTTTAGGATGAGCCTAAGAACCTTATACCCCCGAAGGCGCAATCTTTTACTCGAAACTAGAGTCCATCCAGGAACAGACTGTTTTCTCATCACCTCCTCATATTCCTCACGGGATACTGGACTAATCTCACGAACCACAACCAGGTTGTTGTTGGTTGTCGCTAGGTTAACAGCCTAGAACTCGACGCCATCCATACATTTTAAAGGCTCTAGGCGCACCACTAACTCAGGACATTCTAATACTGCCTGATCTATGACTGCATGAATATTCTCTGAGGAGATATAACGGGCAATCGAGTCCGCAGGCATAGCTATCTCGAATTTGTCAGCAGTATGTCGTGTCCAGCTAGAAAACAAAGGTGGTGAAACCCTAATCTTTGTCGCTCGGTCCCCGAATGCTGACCAGCACTTAGCATGGCTTGGCCCCAGCCAGCGTGACACGATACATTATGCGTCTGAACCCCTGATAGTCATTCACTGGGTTGTGCTGGGTGCACCGATTATCCCAGAAGGCAAGGGAGCCTCGCCCCCAGCGAAAACGGGAGGTGAACTCTGGCCTAACTTGGTGCTCGAAGAGATAGTCGAGCAGACACTGGCTCTCCTTTTCCGTCCAACCCTCGAAATGCGTGGTGTGGGCATTGTTGACGTAAAGCGCCTTGCGCCCAGTCTCCGGGTGCATACGAACCACAGAATGCGCTGCGCCTAGCACTTTCAGTTCCGCACCTGCGTCGCATAAGCGGTCCTCTCGCGTCTTGACCACCTCGGGCTTCGTCGAAGTGTTGACGCCAACTAAACCGTCGAGCGTCTTCTTAAGACCTTCCGAGAGAGTCTCGTAGGCCATGTACTGGTTGGCGAAAAGCGTGTCGCCTCCGTAGGGTGGAATCTCAACCGCATAGAGCATGCTCGCCATCGGCGGACACTCGAGATAAGTGGTGTCAGAATGCCAGACGCCGCCGAAGTTCACCCGCTCGTGCTCCAGCTTGGTCACCGCTGCCACCAACGGACATTCGGGCAGTCCCTTCACCTGTGGGTATTCCATTGGCTGGCCGAACTGCTGGGCGAAAGTGAGCTGCTCCTGTGGGGTGAGTTCTTGGTTACGGAAAAAAATCACCAGATGGTCGAGGAAGGCCTGGTGGATCTCGGAAACAACTTCACGTTCCAGGGGCCGTACGATATCCACACCTTTTATTTCGGCGCCGAGCGCACCGGCGATCCGGCCGACCTTGATGTAGCGATAGCTGCGGTGCGGTACGCTGTCCATTGTTTTCCTTTTCGCCATTCCATGGCAGGGCCTAACTAGTGATTGTCTGGTTGCCAGATAAGTCCAATATCTATTGCTTTCTTTCCCGATAATACACCTGGCTGATTGCAGGATCTAGTTCAGCGATCCCAACATTGAAACAGACCATGGACCCCAACAACCTGGAGATGGTCTCGCACCTAGCCTTCTGAAATATTCAGTCTTACTTGTGCACCTTCTCCTTTTCCTCTAACAACAGCAAACTTGCATACAAACATCCCTCCCACTTGCAATCGTACTAACGGCGACACAACGGAATGTCAACCCGGACCGAGATGGAACGATCCAATAAGGCCCTGCCGGTTTTCTTTTGATCCTCGCATGACGTCGAGCTGAAGACTGGAGAGTTTTCCGTCTGTAATGTCTATTTGTGGCATGGGCCCAACGCTAACCACTCTAACCAGCGTCGATGTGGCATCACTCTCAAATATATATGCCGATTAAGGGATGATCGATCCTTTGTTTCTCTCACTGGATTCGATCGGTCAGACTTGACACGATATCTTGTGCACGGTCGCCCGGATGACGTCAATGACTTCGTCACTCGATCTACGAGAAATGCTAGAGTGTAGTGAATGAAAACGGTTGAGAAGCAATCTCAGAGAGTGACCCTACAACCTACAGGACACTACCCAATGACTGAACAGCGAAAAGTGCGGCTGGACTGTATCAGAGGAATAACGTAATTTCCTGAGAGATGGAGGACATGGGATGTCTACAATAAAGTTAAAAACTACCGCATTCGCTAGTGCCTTGGTGCCGCTACTCGCTATCGCTGGCTGCGGTGACAAGGATGAATCCTCAGCATCGACCACCACCCAGGAACCTGCACAGGAACACCTACCAGTAACATCACCACAGACGGTACCACCTAGACAACCAGCTTCATCCGCAATCCAAATCCAGATGGCGATGACCGGAGACATCGAGGTGGACGTGGTCAAGGCTAATGCCCGGGAAGGGATTCTTACCATCGTTCTCACCTACCGTAATAACGGAAAAGAAAACACAGGAATCCGATACCAACTGGTAGACGTTTACTACATCGATGACGTAGAAAAGAAAAAGTACCACGTACTCAAGGATAGCCAGGGGAAATGGATTGCGGCCCCTGCGGCACGCGGCATGATCGCAATTGAAACCGGAGTTCACGCAGCAGAGGTCAAGCTTCCCGCTGGCGGTAAAACGACAGTCTGGTTCAAATTTCCAGCACCCGCGGACAACGTGCCGTGCATCAATCTTGTCATCCCTAATGTCCTGCCATTTGAAAGGCTAGCCCTCTCACGATGAAATGCCAGTGTGCAGTCGGCAAAGCAGTAATCGTAGTGTTGCCAGTAACACTCCTTGCTACATCTCTACTCGCTTGGGATCCGGCCAACCCGGACGACCCTCTGGCTCATACGGCTGCCAAAGAAGCGCTCCAGGCACTCGGGCGTGACAGGGGAGCCCTGCCGATAAAGAGCGAGATACACATCTTAGTAGGCATTGAACGAGCCTCTCAGGGCAAGGGGCTGGATATCAGTGGTCAGGTGGAAGCGCTGGAAAAGGTGATCAAAGAACTTCGTGCAACAGTAACCGAAACAGAAGTGAAGATAGAGCTGTCGGCTGACGTGCTTTTCAACTTTGATAAATGGGCTCTACGCCCAGGATCTGCAGCCTATTTGAGTAGGGTGGTAACCATCCTAGAAGCTTACCCCAAGGGAAACGTCTTGATTGAGGGCCATACGGATGCAAAAGGTGCTGACGCCTACAATCTTAAACTCTCCACAAAGCGCGCAGTATCGGTCAAACGCTGGCTGGTGGAGAAAAGCGGTGTAACTGGCGAGCAGCTCGTGACAAGAGGCTTAGGGGAGGCAAGGCCGTTGATGCCAAATACCAAGCCAGACGGCAGCGACAATCCCGAAGGGCGTAAAAAAAACCGGCGAGTCAAAATTACCATCAGAAAATAAACCATAAGAGTCACTTTATCGATAAAACAGATAACTCCAAGCGAATCTGCGCTGGTTGCATGGACTCCTAGTCCAGCTCTCCCTTTTCACGTGTGCTCTCGATCACCACAAGCTCTAGATGCTGATCGCTGTTACTGACAAAGGAGTGTACTCCCCATTCACCATATGGGACACTCATCTTGCTTCCCGCTTCATCCTAACTCATTATAGTTACAGCAAATTTAGTCGAGGAATAGAAACGGGTAACCCAAAGGGTGAAGGTTTGAGGGCCGGTTTTGACGGTAGTATAAGGCTTGAGTTTCATGGTGCTAAAGTCACGTCGGATGACGGACTTCTCGCCTATCGTGACCTGGACGAGGCGTTGGCTTTGTTCGATAGTGTACCCTCCGTTTTTCACGATTCCCGGACGGGGCGGAACATCCAGCACCGCCTGGCTTCGTTGCTGCGTCAGTCCGTATACAGCTGCCTCGCTAGCTATGAAGATGTCAATGATGCCCATCGTCTATCGATTGATCCGACTATGTGGAGAATCACCGGAAAAAAGATCGACAAGAACAATGCCCCCAGTGCCAGCACCATGGGTCGATTTGAGACTCAGATGCTGTCTGTGAAGGACAATCTCAACGCCCTTTCAGAAGTCACTAGCCGACGGGTAGAAGGAGCGCCGGAGAAAACCTCTCATCGACAAATCTGGATATGGACAGTTCAGCCAGTCTGGTCCATGGCGAGCAAGAAGCATCTGTCTACAATGGCTATTTTGGATGTACTGACTACCATCCCCTGTTTTGTTTCAACCAGTTCGGAGATTGCGAAGGTGCAATACTTCGGCCCGGTAACGTTCACAGTGGGGATTGTTGCAAGAAGTTCCTGGAACTAATCGTGACTCGCTACGAGAAGAAAACCCTTCGCAAGTACTTTCATGGTGATGCTGTCTTCGCCAAGTCAGACCACCATCCTGGCTTCCCCAACAATCCACGTCGTCTGCCACCTTGCCATGGCTCGGTTGGTTGAAGATGATTGCGACGATTGAGCCGTTGCCAAGATCTGTCAGATTTGGCCAGGCGCAGACGTTGTCAACTGTAACGAGTGGTTTCGGCCGATCTCCCCGTTTCGTTTTCACGTACCGGTGATCGGCTCCGCCTAAGGTAGTTGCTAGTAAACCCAGAAGTACTAGAATCGCCGCAGTTAGATGCTGGAGGGTCACTATAGCGTCTCATCATAAGGAGATTCCCATCATCAATGTGAGGCTTCGAGCACAGTGGATCCATGCCCAAACATGGTGCGCCTTTCACCACAACACTTTAACTTAGACCAGAACCACTCAGGCCCTTACCTTTCAGTTTTTCAAAAGCTGCTCTGAGAATCGCTCCTCCCAGGTGAGGGGATGAGCGTAAAATGCCAAGGCCCGCCACAAAATCATTGAAATGTGTGGCGCAAAGGTATAAGGTGCTGCCTGAAAGACTCAAGCCGTTGGTGCCAATGGAGTCAGATGGAGGGGGATCGAGTATGAGCAAGGTCATCATATACGGCAAACCCGGCTGACCCTACACCCAGGATGCCCTGGAGGCATTCAAGCAAAAAGGGCCAGTCACCTACCATAATGTGAAGGACGACGTCTCCAAACTCGAAGAGATGCTTCGGGTCAACGGCGACGTCCGGCAGGTGCCTACCATCATCGAGGACGGTCACGCCACTGTTGGCTACGGCGGTACGTGAGCAGTGTAGTCTAGACCCTGCGGTGCAGGGTTCACCAGAGCCGAGCATGCCACGGGAGCAATCCTAGTGATCTGGGAGTGGTCCAAGGCCAGTTCGGCTACGGTCCCTTATTTCCGCCCAGACGGCGCACCCAGATATGAAACATGGAAGTTTACCTCTGGCTCATATAGAAATCGGCTTGCGGATTTCACGGAGTAAGATAGAGTGGACTTCAAGACTCACAATCTCTTGAACGGGCGTGCGTTTGGAGGGCTTTCCCTTCATCTTCAGGACGACCTTCCGAGCGTAATCCCGCTCTAACAAGATACCCACCGGTCGATCCTGTTCAAGTATCAGTAACTCTCCACAGTTTTTTTCGGACATCACCTGGAACGCTTAGTAGCCCGGTGTGTCCAGAGCAACCGACCAAATGTCGTATCCTTTCCTTTTCACGATATCGCTAACATACTTTATCGCCCCTCTCCTCCGTCTGGCTGCATCTCGATGTATCCAGACTACCGGAGCTTTTGGGCACAACACAAAGGTACGAATCTCGAGGGCGACTCTACCTGACCTCTTATGCCTATTACCCCAAACTGGACCGGTAGACAGTCTATCTGCATGTCTTCCTCGGCCCAACCCGAAAAAAACCCTAGTTGGTCAAAGTGAGTTCCAAGGACTCACTTACGAGCCCTTCATCTCCTCCCAACTACCCTTCATCTTTCCATCGGCTAACCCACACTGGTGGGGAAACTTCAGGCGGCATTCATGGATCGGTTTACGAAGCTTGGGGTCCATGAGCTCATGGATATCCAGTTGCATTTCTTCCCTTGAGTAGGCAGCCACGTCGAGGATTCCAGTGTCCATTCGAATCGCGTCCTCGGGACATACCTCAACGCAGTAACCACAGTAGACGCAGAAACCCAGGTCGATGTCGAAGCGGACCGGATACTTCTCAACGTGAGGTTCGGGGTGCTCCCCGGGAACGATGGTGATGCACTTAGCCGGGCAGACTGTCTCACAGAGCATGCACCCCACACAACGAGGGGTGTTGTCATCGCGGAGGGTAAGCCGGTGACGGCTTCGGAACCGCGACATCAGGGGTCTCAACTCCTCCGGATATTGGATGGTGACAGAGGCGGGAAGATGCTTGAAAAGACCCACAAGATGGACAATATGGAGAAAGAGGTTCCGGAAGAAATGTCTGGTGGTGATCTTGAGACCAGAGAGGATCTGAGGAACATAAAGCTTTTCCCAGAAAGTCAGCTCAGGCCTTCGGACAACTCTTACGGTCATGAAGGCGTCTCCTCGAAAAGGACCAGAGCCACGCCTGTCACTATAACGTTGACCACCGAAATTGGGAAAAGACCCTTCCAGCCCAGCTTCATGAGTTGATCGTATCGGAAACGCGGCAGGGTCCAGCGAATTTGCATGAAGACCCAGCAAAAGATCACAACCTTGATCGAAAAGCTCAAAACCCCAAGCAGGACGTAGACCCAATTCGAGACCAAGAACTCAGCTCCCAAAGGAAAGTGAAAGCCATCCGGTTGAAGGAAGGGCACCTGCCACCCGCCGAAAAAGATGGTGGTCGCCAGGCATGCCACCATGATAGTTTCCAAAAAGTCCGTGAGGAAGAACATCCCGAACTTCATTCCACTGTATTCCACGAAGTACCCGATGATTTCCGGCTCCGCTTCCGGCAGGTCAAACGGAAGCCTCTTGGTTTCAACTAGCGCTGCGGTCACGAAGACGACGAAAGCCACGGGCTGGGCTACGAAACCCCAGAAAGGGATCCAGCCACCGATCACTTGCCCCTGAGCACGCACCAGCTCAGCCAAATCCATGGTCCCGTAGACCATCACCACGCCGATAACGGAGATGCCGAGCGTGATCTCATAGGAGATCATCTGGGCGGTAGCCCTTAAGCCCCCGAGAATTGCGTAGTTGTTACCCGAGGCAAACCCGGCCAAGATAACGCCATAGACCCCCAGAGAAAGCATGGCAAAGATGTAGAGCAGAGCCGCGTCCATCTTGACGACCTGGAGTTCTATGATCCGCCCCCCAAAGGTGAGACGGTCTCCAAACGGGATCGCGGCAAAAGCCACCAGTGCAAAGAAGACCGAGAATAAAGGAGCCAGTGTGTGCAGCGTTCTGTCCGCTCCCTCCGGGACAATGTCCTCCTTGGTGAACATCTTGACCGCATCAGCGATACTGTGAAAAATTCCCAGCAACCGAAATCCACAGATGTCAGCGCGGTTAGCTCCGATCCGGTCCTGGATGAGGGCCGACTGTTTCCGCTCCACCCAGGTATGAAACCCAGCGAAGTTCAAGACCGCAAAAAAAACGATCCCCGCCAACACGAGCTTTATGAGCAGGACTTCCATCATGGTTCAGCCACCCCTGAGCCATGCTTGACCACCTCACCGTCAACTCCTCGAGCTCCAACCTTTTCGTAGCTCAATCCCTCGAAAGGCGCCACCGCACCGGCAAGCCCACGGAAAATCTCTTCGGGTCCGTTCCAATCGAGCGGAAACCCCAATTTCTCGGCTAATTCCAGCAGGATACGCCAGTCTTCCCGAGAGTCCTCAAACGGCGGAAAGGCTCGCCCAATACGCTGGATCCGACCCTGGCAGTTTACAAAGGTCCCGTCCTTCTCCATGTAGGCTGCAGTAGGCAGGACCCAATGGGCTAAAGGCACGGTAGGGTTTTTGTTAGTGCCCGAAAAAACAAAGAGAGGCACCTTCTCTGAGATCTTTCGGACTTTCTCTGCCCCGAAGAGTTTCACCAGATCGTGACCGAAAACCCACAGGACCTTAAGGTTTCCGTCCAGTGCCTGCTCCACGATTTGCGTAGCGTCCGCCACGTCCCGACTGGTTAGGCCCAACCAGGTTGCCCCTAGAGTGTTCGGCGTTTTGTCCCCCCTGATCAGAAAGTCATCACTGGACCCCGGTTCCTCGACGACAGAGACGCTAACTTGGGCCCCTAGGACACGGTGAAAAATCTCCCGGATCAGAAAAAGCTCCTCGTTGGTTAGTTGGGTGGAGACAATCGCGCCAATTTGACCGCTAATCCCTTGTCGGTCCTCGGCCGTGCATCGCGCAGAGGCCTCTTCCGGGTCCGACCCTTTTAAGGCTGTTGAGATCTCTGTGAGAGCCTGCTCCCAGGTAGTCTCCCCCCCCGGTCCGCGCACCTTATTCAGCCGTGCTTGATCCAACCAGCCAAAACCGTAGCGTCCCTCATCACACAACCACCATTGGTTGACATCCGGGTTATAGCGGGGCTTGACGCGCAAAACCCGAGCCCCGTCATTCAGGTGAGGCCGATCGAGTACGAAGTGGATATCCATGTTGCACCCCTGGCTACAGCCGTTGCAGACCGTGGGGGCACTGGAGAGATACCATACCCTGGACTTGAAACGGAAATCACGCTCGGTAAGGGCTCCCACGGGGCAAATATCCACCACGTTGGCCGAATAGGGATTGTCAAGTACATCGCCAGGGTAAAGTCCCAGCTCGGCCTGGTCCCCCCGGTTGAAAATCCCGAACTCGCCAGTCTTGGTAATCTCATCCGTAAAACGCACGCAACGGGAACAGAGGATACAGCGCTCCTGGTCAAGCATCACATGGGGACCCAGTTGCACGGCCTTTTTCTTTTTGACCTTGTATTCCCGAAACCGCGGGTCGTAGAGCCCGAAGTTCATGTAGAAATTCTGCAGATCGCATTCGCCGGATTGGTCACAGACCGGACAGTCGAGCGGGTGGTTGGCCAGGAGGAATTCCAACACAGCGCGCCGGCCAGCCTCGGCCTTGTGGCTTCTAGTGCGCACAATCATCCCCTTGGTCACGAGCATGTTACAGGCGATCTGCAGCTTGGGAAACTTTTCCACTTCGACGAGACAGATGCGGCAGTTGCCCGCGATCGAAAGTCCAGGGTGGTAGCAGTAGCGGGGAACGTAGATACCCAACTTCTCCGCGGCCTGGATAACAGTGCTTCCCTCAGACACGCTTACTTCACGGCCATCGATGCTCAGACTGGGCATCTGGCAACCTCTTTCTTCCCTGCGTCGCAACCGCTGCGGATGTAGTCTTCGAACTCGTCCCGAAATTTCGTGATGTATGACTGGACCGGCCAGGCGGCTGCGTCGGCGAAGACGCAGATAGTATTCCCTTCCATATCGCTGGCGATCGTGAGAAGGTTGTCCAGATCCTTCACACTCCCCCGCCCTTCGACGATGCGGCGCACGATGCGATAGACCCAACCCGTCCCCTCGCGGCAAGGAGAGCATTGTCCACAGGACTCGTGGGCAAAAAACCGGGCCACGGACTCAAGTGAGTCAATCATACAGGTGGTCTCATCCATCACGATTATTCCCCCTGATCCCGCCATGCTGCCAGCAGCCTTGAGAGAGTCAAAGTCCATGACTACGTCGATCTCATTGGCTGTCAGAATCTTGGCTGAGATACCGCCGGGAATGACAGCTTTAAGCTGGTTTCCATCGCGGACACCACCGGCCTCATCGATAAGTTCCCGTAAAGTTCTACTCACCGGTGCCTCATAGAGGCCGGGCCGGGCTACGTGTCCGCTCACGCAGAAGAGCCGAGTGCCGCCCTGCGTAGCCGTGCCGATGCCGGAAAAATGCTCCCCTCCGTTGCGCACGATGAAAGGGACGCAGGCTAGAGTCTCCACATTGTTGACGATGGTAGGGCACGAGAACAGACCAGAAATAGCCGGAAAGGGAGGCTTGAGCCTGGGAAAGCCCTTTCCACCCTCGAGCGATGTCAAGAGCGCGGTCTCTTCTCCGCAGATATACGCCCCGGCGCCCCGATGAATGACAAGGTCCAAATCAAAACCGGTTCCCTGGATATTTTTTCCTAACCACGCCTGACCGTAGGCCTCATCCATGGCCCGCTGCAAGCGTTTAGCCGATCGGAAGTACTCGCCTCGGATGTAAACGTAAGCTTTGTGACTGCCAATGGCATAGGCGGAGATGATCATTCCCTCGATCAGGGAGTGCGGATCACGCTCCATGATATAGCGGTCTTTGAAGGTGCCTGGTTCGCCTTCGTCCGCGTTGACTACCAGGTATTTTGGCCTGGTCATTCCCTTGGGGATGAAGGACCATTTCCTACCGGCTGGAAACCCCGCCCCGCCCAGACCGCGTAGGTTGGCTTTAGAGACCTCGTCGATTACCTGCTCCGGGGTCATGGAAGTGAGAGCCTTCTTGGCCGCGAGATATCCATCGTCGGCAAGGTAATCTTCAAGCCAAGTCCCGCCCGGATCCTTGAAGCGCCTAGAGAGCACTGGTCCATTGCTGGAGATGAAAGGTTCAGGTTCCGGCAAAGAATTCGAGGTTTCAGGATTTTCGAGCGAGGCCCGAAGAACGGCGTCTATAGTCTCTCCCTCGAGAGGTCCGATAAAGGTTTCGTCGAGCTGGGCCATGGGCGATATTTCGCAGGCGCACAAACACTCGACCTCTGTAAGTGTGACCTCTCGACCCGGGTTAGTCTGGCCAGGGCTAATCTTCAAACTCTCCTCGATTCGACCCAGTACATCCCTAGAACCACGCAAAAGGCAGGGAAGACTCATACAGACCCGAAGCTCACGCCGGCCCACTGGCTTAGTGTGGAACATGTGGTAGAAGGAGACTACTTCGCGCACGTGGGAACGGGACACACCCAGGATATACCCCACCCAAGCCTCGGCTTCCTGGGAAACATAACCTTGATTCTCCTGGACGAGCCACAAAAGCGGCAACATGGCGGCCTTCGGTTGCTCGTAGAGTTGGAGGATTCCCTGGGCCTTTGCTTCTAAATCCGCGGTCATCAGTCTCTATTGGTTTATAACTCCGTGGGGCTGCTTTTGATATTCACAGATCCAAAACACTCATCGATCGAGCTCCCCTCCAATCATGTTGACCGACCCGAAGGTTGGGATCAGATCGGCTATCATATCCCCGACTAGGAGCTTGGATAGGGCCGACATGATGGTGAAACAGGGCGGACGAACCCGAACCCGGTAGGGACGCCCTGCTCCGTCGCTCACAACGTAAAAACCAAGCTCTCCGTTCGCCCCTTCCACCGGAAAGTAGACCTCTCCCTTGGGCGGCCGGATGCCGTGGCCCAACATGACCAGCTTGAAATGGTTCATGAGTCCTTCGATGTTTCCGTAGGTGTCCTCTTTGGGAGGGAGGAAGACCAGTTTTTCGTCGGCGGCTATCGACGGATGCTGGGCGCGACCGGAGCCCTCGAGAGTCGGAGCGGCCACAGCACATCCGCCTGATATGGCCTCGATGTTCCCCACCTTAGCAAGATCCACCATATCCGCGGCTGGGATGGGCCGTCCTGTCCCAGGACTGGCAAGGATCGGACCGATCGGCATGTCGCGCAGCGCCGCCTCCACAATACGCATGGACTGCTCCATCTCCTCCATACGTACCAGGTAACGATCCATGTTATCCCCACGGGTCCCGACCGGAACATCGAAGGGTAGCCGGTCATAGACGGCATAGGGGCAGTCCTTGCGTACATCGTAGTCGGCCCCGCTGGAGCGAAGAAAGGGACCTGTGATCCCATAGGAGATAGCGTCTTCCACGGAGATCACACCCGTTCCGTTCATGCGGTCTGTAAAAATGCGGTTGCGAGTGAGAAGCTTACCCACCTCCTCGAGAACCTTGCGAGTCTTCTCAAATGCCTTGCGGCAAAGCCCGGAGAAATCTTCGGGAAGGTCGGCCTTCACCCCTCCCACACGGCAGTAGCTGACTGTCAAACGTGCCCCGGTCACCATCTCCACGAGATCCCAGAGGTACTCGCGGGCCTTGATCATGTAGAGAAAGGCGCTAAAGGCTCCGATCTCCATGGCGGTCGCCCCCACGCAGGTGAGGTGGTCCGTGATCCGGGAAATCTCCGAAGTGATAACCCGTATGTAATGGCAGCGCTCCGGGACCGAGATCCCAAGCAGTTTCTCGACGGTCATGCAGTAACCCATGTTATTGATGAGCGGGGAGACGTAGTTGAGTCGGTCGGTATAGGGGATTACGCCATTGTAATCCACTACTTCCGCCATCTTTTCAAAGCCGCGGTGAAGGTAGCCAATTTCCACCTCGGCGTTTTGGATTTTCTCGCCATCGAGGTCGGCCATGATCCGAACGATGCCGTGCATGGCCGGGTGGGCGGGGCCCACGTTGAGCATCATATCGCGCGTCGCGAGATTCGGAGTCTTGCCCGAGGTCGCGCGGGATATGTCCATGGGAAAAGCTTTGGGTCCGTGGGTCCGTGGGTCCATGGGTCTATGGCTTAATCCATCCCTGGAAAGCAAGCTGCCGGTCTTCGGAAAAGAGAAAATACCTTGTAGTCAAAACCCCTAGCAATACTTCGCAACCCAACAACCCACAGACCCTCAATGCTGGTCGTTGTAATCACAATCGTTGTCCTATTCCGATCCTGAATAAAACCCGAGCTCATCATATCCTGTTCTCGATTACAATACGTTTTCGAGTAAGGCCCGAGGGAGGGATCATCGGGGAACCATAGACAAAGATGTAACCGACCCCACGGATCCCCATCAGTTGACCGGGCCGACTAGGGGTTGACGCTTGTTCACAGGATAGTCCTTGCGCAGAGCATGTCCCTTGAACTCTTCGTACATGAGAATGCGCTTCAGATCGGGATGTCCCCGGAATCGGATACCAAACATGTCCCAGACCTCCCTCTCGAGCCAGTTTGCACCCGCCCACAATCCGGTCAGGGAATCCAGCTCAGGCTCGGCCTCCTCCACCGGCACCACCAGCCTCAGGCGATGCTTGTGCTCCAAAGAATAGAAATGGTATACCGCGACGAAGCGTACCTTGTCCGGCGGCCCAGGCCACGGGTCCTCATCCGGGACCTCCGATGAGGGACTCAGCGCTATACCTGAGGAAGCAAAGAAAGCCGGCTCAGGACTCTCACCAAAGGTGGAGTAGTCCACAGCAGTTAGATCCATAAGGAAATTCATCCGCAGGGCCGGATCCTGTTTGAGGAACCGTGCGACCTCGAGGAGAAACTCCCGGCGCAGAACAACCGTTTCGTCACCACGGTAGGTATGAGAAGCCAACACCGCGTCGGAGAAACGGTCACGGACAGACTCAATCAAAGAAAAGCTATTCATTTTTTGAAGACATCCGGGCGGCACTCGGTTGCGGACCGCTGGCCAGTGGTGTGCTGATCCTGAATCTTCTTCTGGAGCTTCATCAGGCCGTCAAGGACGTACTCAGGCCTCGGGGGACAGCCCGGAATGTAGACATCCACCGGCATAATCGTGTCGATACCCATGACGGTTGCGTAGTTATCGTAGAAGCCCCCCGTACAGGTGCAGACTCCAAAGGCAACAACCCATTTCGGCTCGGCCATCTGGTCGTGGATGCGTTTAAGGACAGGCGCCATCTTGTGACTGATCGTGCCAACCACGAAGAGAACGTCCGCCTGGCGCGGAGAAAACCTGGGAAAGCCAGCTCCAAAGCGGTCGACGTCGTAGTGAGAACACGCTGTCGCCATATACTCCATCCCGCAACAAGCGGTGACGAATGGATATTGGAAGATGGAAAACTTCCTGGCCCAGCCAAGGGCCTCATTGAGACGACTGGTCAAGAACGAATTATCTAACATGCTCACTGCCAATCCAGTCCGCCATTGTCCCAAGCATAGACGTAGCCTATCATCAGAATTCCCAGAAAGACTCCCATCTCAACCAGACCCACCATCCCAATTTTGCGGTAGATAACAGCCCACGGATAGAGGAAAATGAGCTCAACATCGAACAGGACAAACAAAATCGCGGTCAAATAGAACTTGATTGCCAACTTTCCACTCGGACGAGAGAGAGGGTTGTACCCGCACTCGAACGGCTCTAACTTGACAGACGAAGGCTTTTTCTCACCCAGGGTGGAAGCCAATACCACCATCGCTACCGTAATGCCTCCGGCCAGCACAAAACAGACTGCAATACCGATGTACTCACTCATCCTTGCATAATCCTCTGTTCACATTTTACGCATTATACGGAAGATCGCTGTCGCTGCAACCCCGGGACCCATGGTCATCACGGGGCCATCGCCCAGAAAGTGAGGTTGCCCGGAAGGATTCCCCCGATCACCGTGACCAGAGCCGCCACCGCGAGCACGGTAGACACCGCCAGCGGGCAGCTCAAGGGCTTGGGCTCCCTCGGTTCCCTCATGTACATGAGTACTGCCACACGCAGGTAGACGAAGGCCGAGATCACACTACAGACCACGGACAGGACTGCCAACGCCAGATGGCCCGAGCGTACCACACTGAGAATTACGAGAAACTTGGCCGCGAACCCGGCGGTGGGTGGGATGCCGGTCAAGGACAAAAGAAAGAGCATCATAAGCCCAGCTGTTCCGGGCCGTTGCGCGGAGAGACCATGATAACCCTCCAGGCTCTCGCCTCGCGGACCCAGTGCGATGATAACGCCAAAAGCCCCCAACGTCATGAAGACATAGAAGAAGACGTAGGTCATGGTGGCCGAGGCACCTGCAGGGGTCCCCGAAATCAAGCCTAGGAGGGCGTAGCCAACATGCGAAATCGAGGAATACGCTAATAGGCGTTTCATGTCCGTTTGGGACAGGGAAATGATACTGCCCACGATTAGAGAGAGTGTGGCGAGGCCCACCAGAACAACGGGCAAAACACGGAAATCAGCGGGCAAGGCGACCAGGCAGACCCGTCCCAGCGCCGCCAACCCAGCTGCCTTGGAGGCGGCTGCCAAAAAGGCAGCCACCGGAACACTCGCCCCCTGGTAAACGTCCGGCGCCCAGGCGTGAAACGGCACGGCCGCAATTTTAAAAGCAAGCCCCGCGACCAATAGACCAATCCCCGCTAAAAGGATCTGATTACTCCCTAATCCATGTACGGAGAGGGCCAAGGAAATGGTAGCAAAGTCAGTAGCTCCTGTAACTCCGTAGATCAGGGCGATACCGTAGAGAAGAAGAGCCGAGGCGAAGGAACCCAGGAGGAGATACTTGATCGCAGCCTCGTTCGACTCTGGCTTCTCAACCGTGATCCCGACCAGGATGTACGAACAGAGAGTCATCAGCTCGAGGCTCAAATACAGGGTCAGAAAATCGAGGGCTGAGACCGCGAACATCATTCCCGTTGCGGCCAAAAGGAGCAAGGCATGGTACTCGCCGGACCGAACATGTCCCGAGTCATAGCGTCTCACCGAGAGAAGTCCAACCAGTGCGAGGGCGGAGGCGATAAGCACCTTGAAGAATTGGGAGTAACCATCCAATATGATCATGCCCCCGAACCCGATCCTGGGATCCTCTGGGAAGAGCCAGCCCGAGACTGAGGCAGCCGCTAGCCCGGCGAAAACGGTCCCCGCCGTGACTAAGGGTGCGTACTGGATCCGGCGCGCCGTAAGAATGAACGCCAATGCGGCAATAACCAGGATCAGCTCTGGAAAAATGAGGGTCAGATCACTCGGGTCCGGGCTATTCATGGCGTCGCTCCAGCGGTCAAGAGTTCGGCGACGGGAAGACGAAGATAGGAAAGCACACACTCAGGGTAGAGGCCCAGACACAAGACGAGAAAGGCCAGAGGGGCCAACGTTGCCACTTCACGGATGTTAAGCTCGAGCTTGAGTCCCTCAAGGGCCGGATTCATTTCTCCCATGACAATCCTATAGTAGAACCAAACCAGGTAAGCTGTTCCCAGGGCCACTCCCCAGACAGCCATTCCCCCGAGCCAGACCTTGGTCTTGAAGGCACCTCCGATGATCAGGAACTCTCCTACGAAAGAGTTCAAACCCGGAAATCCCGCAGCGGCCAGGCAGAAGAGTGCCAGGAAGGTGGAGTAAACCGGTGCGATTTTAGCTACTCCCCCGTATCCTTTAATCTCCCGCGTGTGGGTGCGCTCGTAGGTCATGCCGACACACAAGAAGAGGGCGGAGCTGATGATTCCGTGGTTGATCATCTGCAGGATCGCACCCTCAACCCCGCTGCGGTTGAGGGTGAAAATACCCAAGGTGACGAAGCCCATGTGGCTAACACTCGAGTAGGCGATGAGGCGCTTAACATCCGTCTGGGCCAAGGTAACATAGGCACCGTAGACGATGGCGACTACAGAGATGACAAGCATCGGGTAGAAGAAGAGCTGCACGGCGTCGGGAAGTATGGGCAGTGAAATCCGCAGGAATCCATAGGCTCCCATCTTCAGAAGGATCCCGGCCAGGATCACGCTGCCCGCGGTAGGAGCCTCAGTGTGGGCGTCCGGAAGCCATGTGTGTAGGGGAAACATAGGTACTTTTACCGCAAAGGCAGCCAGGAATGCCAAGAAGAGCCAGGTCTGCAGCTCGGGCTCAAGTCTAACTCCGGCAAGGGTCTTGAAGTCCAGCGTACCGCAAGTATGGTAGAGGAAGATCATGCCAACCAGCATCAAGACGCTTCCGGCCAGCGTGAAGAGCAAGAACTTGACCGCGGCGTAGACTCTCCCCGGGCCACCCCAGACGCCAATAAGGAGCAATAGGGGGACGATCATAAGTTCCCAGAAGACAAAGAAAAGAAAAAAATTTGCGGCAGCGAAAAGCCCGATCATTGCGGTCTCGGCAACCAGGAGCGCCCCGTAGAACTCCTGCACTCTCGTGCTAACCGCGTTCCACGAGGCGCCAACACACAGGAGACTCAGGAGCGCGGCGAGAAAGATTAATGGGAGGCTGAGTCCGTCCACACCCATTCGATAGGCTATGTTCCAGGTGGGGATCCAGTCCGCAGAATCGACGAATTGTAAACCGCCTGAGGCCTTGTCAAAGCTCCAGTAAAGCAGGGCTGAGATGGCCAGCGTGGCCAGGGTGGTGGCCAGGGCAATCCAGCGCGACAAATGCTCTCTTCCAAAGAGTAAGATGAGGGCCGCGCCGACGAGAGGCAGAAAGGTGACGACTGTCAGGATAGGGCAGGCTGTCATAGTGTAATCACTGCCAGAGCCAGTAGCAATAAGACTCCTACAGCCATGATCAGACCGTAGTGCTGGGCGTTGCCGCTCACCGTGGTCTTCAAGATTTCGCCGAATGCAAGGGTCAACCGACCTACGCCCACGGCCGCGGAATCAACGACCTGCGTGTCGAACCTGCGCAGGAGAGCCGCACCACCCAACACGGGCCGTCGTATGACAGCTTCGTAGATCTCTCCCATGAAGCTGGATTCTAGACGCGCCAGGGTGCTCTCGATCAGCCTTATGCCAGCTGAAAAACCTTGGCGGTAGAACCAGTCTGTATCCAGGCTAATCCTGGGCTCAGGGTTGAGATGCTTGAGCAGTAGGAAGAAGCCCAGGGCCGTGAAACCCAACATTCCCAAGGTGGCCGTGATGTGCTGCAAGGTGTAGGGGAGATAGTCGACCGGGTGTGGAAGATACCGATAGAGGAGGCTAGGGAAGATCCCGATCCCAATGCAGGCAATCGCAGCTAAACTCATGGCCACGAGCATGTTCCTGGGTGGCTCCTGGCCGCGTAAGCCTGAATCCTTGCCGAAAAACATGTAGTACGGGAGTTTAAGACCCGTGTGAAGAAACGTTCCGGAGGATGCTAGAGTAAGCATGAGAAAAACCAGAGCTCTGTGGGACTCACCAGCAGCAGAGACCACCATGGACTTGGTCACAAAACCACTAAAAAGCGGCACTGCTGAAATAGCGAAGGCGCCTACCATGTAGAGACCGAGGGTGACCGGCATAGTTTTGTAAAGCCCTCCCATATCACTGAGCTTTCTCAGCCCGGTCACCTGTAAGATGGCGCCGGCTCCCATGAAGAGGAGGGCCTTGTAGAGAATGTGCGCGAAGGCGTGGGCTGCGGAGCCGTTTAGGGCTAGCGTGGTCCCAATCCCTACCCCGCAGACCATATAACCAACCTGGCTTATGATGTGGTAGGCGAGGAGCCGTCGCGCATCGTTTTCCAGCACGGCGTAGACCACACCATAGATCGCCATCGCCGCTCCCAGCCACACAAGCAACTCGGTCCCGGCGAAGCCCCGAATCAAGACGTAGACAGCCGACTTGGTGGTAAAGGCGGTCATAAAGACCGCGCCCGTGACCGTGGCTTCCGGATAGGCGTCCGGGAGCCATGCCCCGAGGGGCGGGACCGCGGCATTGAGGAGAAAGGCCAGCAGGATCAGAGCCCCAGCCGGACCACCGGCAAAAGGATCTATTTCCGTGAAGACGAGCGACCCGGTTTGAGACCAGTACATTACAATCCCTGCCAGCAGGATCAGCCCCCCAAAGACATGGACTAGGAGATAGCGAAAGCCGGCTGCTGTGGCAGCCGGCTTTCGGCACTGCCAAACCAGAAGCACCGATGAGATCGCTAGAAGTTCCCAGAACACATACAGGGAGAGAAGATCCCCGGCAAACGTTACGCCGAGAGCGGCCCCCGCATAGGTCAGAGCCGTTACGTGCTGAGCATCCTCCCTCACGTGGAGAGCGTAGACCAGGCCGAGAAAGGCTATGATCGAGAAGACATAGGAAAAAATCAGGCTTAACTTGTCCACTCGACCAAACACGAGAACCTGCCCGAGAAAACGCACCTCACCATAGACACCTGGCGTCATGCCCAGGCAGATAGCCAGAGCCACAGCAGGCAGGAGAAGCACTGCCAAACGCTTGGCCGGGCCTGGGAGAAAAGGTAACACCCAGGCGCCTAGGATTAGCAATAGCCCTGGGTGAATCCACTCAAGAGTCATAGTAGTCTTCGCGGCGCATGAGCCACACCTTGCCGAACAATTTGGACACGACTACGATCACCACGCAGGAGACCAAGCCATAGAACGATCCCCAGGCGGGGAAACCCTCAAAGAAGAAGTGGGGGTGATGGCCTGGGAACACGACCGGAAGAACGATTTCCGCTAAAGCCGCCGAGGCCAGGACCATGTAGAACCAATGCCTGAGTCGGGCCAAGTGGACTGGATTTTCCAGGTGCTTTTGCAAAAAATTCACGGCATCGCCCTTCCAGCTAGTTCCAGGACAGGGTTCGGGTAAAGTCCCAGGAGCAAGCTTGCGGCTGCGCTGATCGTCAAGGGCACGACCATCCAAGGAACCTCGCGAACCTCTTCCTGAGTTTGTGGTGCCTCTTCAAAGTATCCCTTATACACGACCGGGCCCAGGTACGCGGCGTTCAGAAGGGAACTGACCAGAAGTACCCCCAAAAAAGTAAGGCTGTGGAGCTCCACCGCTCCCAGGACCAAGTACCACTTGGAGACGAACCCGGAGGTAGGCGGAATACCCACCACACTCAGGGAGGCAAGCGCAAACGCGGCCATGGTCCAGGGCATGCGCTTAGCAAGACCAGACATCTGGCTGATTTCGGTCTTGTGCGAAGATACATAAATGGAGCCGGCACACAAAAAGAGGGTGATCTTCGATACGGCATGGTTGCTGATATGGGCCATCCCGCCTAGCATCCCGCTCTGATTTAAGAACGCCCCTCCCAGGATAATATAGGAGAGCTGGCTGACCGTGGAAAAAGCCAGCCGAGCCTTAAGATTGTCCTGCCCGAGCGCCAAGAGCGACCCAAGAAGGATCGTCACCGAGGCCACTCCCAATGCAAGTTGGTCCGCACCTAGCTCACGGAGCGCGTCAGGTCCGAAAACGAACAGAAAAACCCGCAGCGTACAGAACACTCCCGTTTTAACCACGGCCACGGCATGCAGCAAAGCGCTCACCGGCGTGGGAGCCACCATGGCGGCCGGCAGCCAGCTGTGTAGTGGCATTAGCGCGTTCTTTGCGAATCCGAACAGGAACAACGTAAAGATCACATAGAGAAGGACGGGCTGTTCTCTGATCTGATCAACTGGCAGGATCCCGCCTTTTCGAAACTGGAGGGTTCCGGCCACATTGTAGGTCAGAATGATGGCGGCCAAGAGAAACACTTTGGCAGCACCCAGTAGATAAATAACGTACTTACGGGCGCCCGTCCTGGCTTCGGCCGTCTGCTTGTGACCCACCAACGGGTAGGTTACCAGGGTCAATGCCTCGTAAAACAGGAACAGGGTGAATAGATTGGCTGAGAAGGCCACCCCCACCGTTACGGAAAGAGCCAGAGCGAAGCAGGAAAAATAACGGGTTTGAGCCTGCTCTCGGAGAGAGCGCATATAGCCGATCGAGTAAAACGAGGTCAAGATCCATAGCAGCGACGCCCCAGAGGCAAAGAGCAGGCCAAAGGTATCCACTTGAAAGGCTAGTTCAATGCCGGGGAGGATTCGGAAGAGTACGCATCCCGGCGTGCCGCCCACCAGGACCTCCGGGATCATACCGGCTACAAGGGCGAACAGTAGGACGCCGGCCGCAACGGACCAGAACTCCCTCAGATTGGCCCTCCTCTCTCCAGTACAGGCGATGAGGAACGCACCCACAGCCGGGACCAGTACCGCGAGCAGAGGTGTGACCGAAACCAAGACGTCGCTTGTTTCCACCGCGGTCACCATTTGAGCTGGGTCAGATCACTGACTCCTGCCCCAGGCCTGTTCCGGTTCAAAGCAATTACAAGCCCAAGACCGACCCCTGCCTCCGCGGCTGCCACGGCGATCACGAACAGTGCCAGAACCTGACCTCGCGGGTCACCAAGGTGCTGGCCGAATCCGGCCAGACTAAGGTTCACAGCATTGAGCATGACCTCAACCGAGACCAGCATCAGGATGATATTGCGCCGGGCTAGAAAACCGAATACTCCGATCCCAAAGAGGACGGCGCTCAAGGCCAGAATCCCACCCGCAGGAACAATCATGATCATGACCTCCTCCTTGCCACCGTCACCGCTCCCACAATGGCGGCCAGGAGGACCAGCGAAGTTATTTCGAAGGGCAGGGCGAATGGACCGAAAAGAGCCTCCCCCACCTGCGATAGACTCCACCCAGGCGAAGCGTCCGATGCCATATCTGCAGTAGCTGGAACCGCTCCAACTCCAACACGGTCGAGAATCTCAATCTGGGCGAGCCAAGCCACAACAACCACCAGACCCAGCCCACCGGCAGCGGCGAACGGCCAATGGGCACCGAAGCGGGGGCGAGCCTCCTCGCTCGGCAGGTCAAGCAGCATCAGGACAAAGAGGTAGAAAATCAAAATAGCCCCTGAGTAAACAATGACCTGTACTGCCGCCAGGAACTCCGCGCCCAACAACAAGAAGATGCCTGCCACGTGCAGGAAGAGGACCAGCACCCAGAGCATGCTATGGACGGGATTCTTTCGCGTCACTGCCAGGAGCGCACTGGTGATGCTAGCCGCCGCCATATAATAAAAGGCCGCTTGTGCGGTAAAGAAGGTCATGACCTTGGGTTGCTGCTGAAGAAGTGTTCGCGGTGCCCGACTGTTCGATCCTCAGCCGTAATGATCTCGTTAACCACGTTACCACCCAAAATGGCTGTGTTCTCCCGTAAGACTCACGTTATCGACTCACTACGTGGCTCTTGGGTTCGCGAAGATGGCCACCACCAGATTTTCTTCTGCCTGGCGCCGGCATTGTGCTTTAGGAAGCATAAAAAATCAAGGTCACCGTTTCGACCTGTAGGCTGTCGTTCGGATTTCAGCCGATGGCACCAGCCAGCTAAACTGGAAGGGGGCTCTTCCCCCCGTTAAAACAAAAGAGTCGATCAAATTCCTGGAACAGATCGTTTCCAGAACTTTTGGAGGAATAGTGCCTTGTCTTTCGGAAGGACCACCGGGAGAAAGACCACTTCTATTTGGGAGAGGAACCGGAATCTGAGTAAGTGTCCCCAATTTGCCTCCACCTGTACCTATAGAAAGGGGTATAAACGGATCATCCAGTAGCACGAACCCGCCTTTTTTACTTCCTTTTTCCACAATTTCGATAGATTTTAGAGAATCGGTCTACGATAGCAAACTACGTGCTCCTTTTCGGAAATACGATGGTGTTTGTGGCAAGCGCGATACAGCCAAGGTCACGAAGCAAAGACGAACGCGATGCCTCAGTGCATCGTGGAGGAGAAGCGACAAAGAGATTGGCTCGTCCCACCGCCACCTTTTGAGCAGTTAGGGGGAATGTGGGCGCTTTCGAACGTTGCCAAAGTAGCTGCTATTTCCCACCCGCTACTTTTCGCTCCACCCTCAAAGCTGTCCACAATTTCATTGGCAATGCACGCACGCCAATGCTGGTGATAACTAGTCATTCACCACGCACGGAGCACCTCGAGACCCTTACCAGCTTTCGAGCTGAAAGTGTTCAAAAAAGTTAGGTCCGTAGCTGCGAATAACGATATAACCCAGGTCCCCACCACTCCCTTTCCGAATCCTAGTTGAGGCTGGGTACCGCCAGAGCGGCCCCAAGCACCACTTCCAGAAGCATGTGCCCCCCAACTGGACACTTCCTTGCAAGCTGCTATCCAGCCTGAAGTACCTCCCCCATGATCACAACAGCGCATGATTTCCAGGTTCACAGTCATATCCCCAAAACTTAAGCTACAAAGCTCCCTGTCAAAAGCTGTTCCAACCCCATTTTCCTCGGCGCGATTGTACGATAAGCTCATCCGACCCGGGAGATTCCCGCATCTTATGAGCCGCTGTGAGAACGATAGCCGCTGTCGCGGTACCATGGTTGTCCTGCTGACCTGGGGGTCACTCTACCTCGCGCTTTCTCTTGCTATAGCAGGTCCACAGGGCAAGCAGGAAAAGTCTACCGAGGTTACAAATCCTTTCGACCGCGACAAATACGCGATCGAGATGGGCCGGCAGCATTTTCAGGCAGGCTGCGCCTTCTGCCACGGAACCAGAGGCGAGGGTGGACGGGGACCCTATCTCTCGGAAAGCAGTCGAGTTCGCAACCTGGAAGACAAAAAGCTCTTCCGCCTGCTTCGAAATGGGATCCCAGGCACTCCCATGCCACCCTCTTCCCTGGACGCCACCAAGTTGTGGCAACTAGTCTCCTTCCTCCGGAGCCTCCACTTCAGCGCTTCCCAGGAAGAAATCCCTGGAGATCCAAAAACAGGAGAAGCACTCTTCAACCAAATTGGCTGTTCCGGCTGTCACATGATCAAGGGCCGAGGAGGACTGGTAGGGCCTGACTTGTCGGACATAGGGGCCTCTAGGGGTCTAGAGAAGCTGCAAGAGGCTATCCTCAAGCCTAGCACCTCCGTGGTGCCTGGTTTTCGCAGTGTCTCCGTCGTTACCCGGGAGGGACGTCATATCTCCGGTGTTGCTCGAAACTACAGCAACTATTCAGTCCAGCTGGTTGATTTAAAAGGTGCGCTCCACCTTTTTCTGGGAGAACAGTTAGAAAAAGTGAGTTACCTGCCTGGCTCCATCATGCCGAGCGCAACCCTGTCCGAGAGTGAGTTACAAGATCTGCTGGCTTTCTTGAGCCGCCAGGCGCTCTCGGCCCCACAGGAAAGGGATAAGAAACCATGACAATCAGCCGATGGTTTCAGCGTGGAGTCGTGTTCTTGCCCATCCTTCTCTGGGCAAGCCTCCCCTTGAAGGGACAGATCTCTTACCATGACCTGTTGCAACCACCGGCCTCCAACTGGCCTACCTACTCGGGAGACTTGACGGCCCAAAGATTCAGCCTGCTCAAGCAAATCACGACCGAGAACGCTGGCCATCTGGCGGCCCGCTGGATCTACCACGTGAAAGACTCGAAGCGTCTGGTGGCAACGCCCCTGGTTGTAAACGGCGTCATGTACATGACCGACGTCAACCAGGTCCATGCGCTGGACGCCCGCACAGGCCGGCGCATCTGGCACTTCGAGTACAGAGGTTCTGGGAAAGGGACGGGGAATCGAGGGGCGGCCTTGCTCGGAAACAAAATCTTCTTCGTGAGCAACGACGCCCACCTAATCGCCCTGCACACCCTCACTGGAGCCCTCCTCTGGGACCAACCTTACGCAGATCTGGATGAGAACCCCAAATACCACGCTACCCTGGCTCCCCTGGCCATCGAGGGAAAGGTGATCGTGGGAGTCAGTGGAGGCGACTGCGGAATCCGGGGCTATGTAACCGCCCACGACTCCGAGACTGGGAAAGAGCTATGGCGTTTCTACACGATTCCCGGCGAAGGAGAACCCGGATCCGAAACGTGGGGTGGGCACCCAGCTGATTACTCGGGCGGCGCCACCTGGATGACGGGGACCTACGATCCCCAGCAGAATCTTCTCTTTTGGACCACCGGCAACCCGGGTCCCGACTTCTACGGGGACCTCCGGCCGGGGGATAATCTCTATAGCAATAGTGTCGTGGCTCTAGACGCAGACACGGGCAAGCTACGATGGCACTTTCAGTTTACTCCCCACGACACTCATGACTGGGATGCTCAAGAGTTTCCAGTCCTCATCGACACCACCTTTCAGGGAAAACCCCGAAAGCTACTGGTCCAGGCTAACCGCAACGGTTTCTTCTACGTGCTGGACCGGAGCGACGGCCGTATGCTTCTGGTGAAGCCCTTCGTAGACAAGCTCACCTGGGCAAAGGGTGTCCATCCCAACGGTCGCCCTGACCTAGCACCCGATATGGATCCCACGCCGGAGGGCCGAGAAGTTTGTCCGGGAGTTGTGGGTGCTACTAACTGGTTCTCTCCCTCCTATCACCCCGAGACCGGTTTCTTCTACGTGATGTCTTTGGAGCAGTGTGACCTGTACAAGAGCTCGGCCCGCCCCTACAGCAAGGAAGAATGTTACGACGGTACTTCAGTTGAGCGGATTCCGACCGATCCAGGACAGTTCTTCCTGCGCTCCCTCGACCTTCAGACCGGCGAAAGAAAGTGGGAGATTCCTCTGGAGGGTCCCGACACTTACCACGCTTGGCCGGGAACCATGACCACCGCTGGAGGGCTGGTTTTCTTCGGAGATGACGCGGGCTATCTGGCTGCCGCCGATGCTCGCAGTGGTACAGTCCTCTGGCGCTTCTACACAGGCCACATCATCACTGCTTCCCCCATGACCTATCGGGTGGGTAACACCCAGTATGTGGCCCTGGCCGCTGGCACCAATGTCCTCTCCTTCGCCCTCTTTCCGCACTCGGACTAGCCATACCATTCATACCGTCATCGGACCTCGTCGATGTCGGACACCGTGAAGACCACCTGATGTCGGACGTTCCCAGCTCGGCGGGTGCCGGACGGGCATACGACAGATACTGCAACAGCTCGATCTTACTTCCCCCGTGCGTGGAAAACATGAGGGTCCAGGATCTCACCCTTCCAATCGAAGCTTTGAAACCCCTCTCTCCGTCCTCTTCGGACAGCCTCAACTCGCTCAAGGTCGGTGTCGCTGACGACATACTGAAACGGCCCTTTCTCTCCATATTCTTGACCCATGAAAAGAAGAGGGATGTAAGACGAAAACAGCAACACACCCAGCGCGAGCTTCTCCGCTCCAAAGCCACGAATGTGCTCATACGGTCCCTACGCAGCCAATTACCAACCTGGGGTCGTGGCTTTGCGCGCAGACCACGGTCGGCGACAGCGATCCTCCTTGATCACCGATCAGCCATGTCTCCGCTGACGACAAGTCGACTAATTCCCTGCGCAAGTCATCCCCCACTCCCATGCATGCCCGCGACGCTCAACGCGCCCAAAGTGTTACTAGTAGCCATCTTGCTCTCCGGTTAGAAGCACATCCAGACCAAGGGCCTTAATGTGAAAGTCTCGAATCCAGTGAAGAGCTCTCTTGACAAAATAACGCCAAATCGAGTCGCCGTGGAGGCCATCGAAGTTGATGGCTTTTCCCCAAAACGTTCGATAAACATCGGTGCAGTAGGGTCCATACTCTTTCAGGTAGCTCCCTTACGGGCCAAGGCGGTTGTAGATAATGTCCAAGACCACCGACAGCCCATGTTAGTAGCCGTCATCGACCAGGCACTAAAGTCCTCTCGATCCCTCCGTAAGAGGATTGGATCGCGGACATGTAGCCACCGTTGCAGCCCCAAGTTGCGAATCCCAGGAAGCTGTACCAACCAAAAAAAACTCCACGTGGATAAAACCCATCTTAGTCACGTACTCGCCCAGTCTGGGTACTATTCACTGGAGGCTGAGAGACCGATATCCTGCCGCCGGGACCCGCATCCACGAGCCGCTCTCTTCCTTTGAAGCCTCAAATTCGATACCATACCTGCCACGCAAGCACGGACTGTTCGCATCATTAGTACTCTAAACTGGAACACCCGAGAGACATCTGCATGAGCAAAAATACCATTGATAAAGTGAATACACTGACGTTCGACCTTTTCGGCACCGTTTTAGACCTAACGGGGAGCCTGGTCCCTCACATCGACCGATTTCTCGCGCCCAGGAATACACCACTAGATGGCCGAACCTTCTGGGCACATTGGCGAAACAGACAACGTATCGAACAGTATCTCGACACCATCATTATGTTAGGGCACAGCGGCTATCAAACGGTGTGTCGCCATGCTTTTCTCTACACTCTTCGAAGCAATAGTATCCGCTTCACATACGATGAAGTGGACGAGTTCATGAAGGTCTGGCGAAAACTCAAACCATTTGAAGATGTAGTGCAGGGACTCCGTCGGCTGAAAAGTCACTATCGCCTGGTAGTGCTGTCTAACGGTGAGCCGTGGTTCCTAGACGATCTTGCGAAAAACCGTATCACATTTGATTTTGAGGCCATTATCTCGGTTGAGGAAGCTGGGTTTTTCAAACCCCATCCGGCAGTGTACCGAAAGGCGGCCACGATGCTGGCAGCAGAGCCTGGAGAGATTATGATGGTCGCATCTCACTCATTTGACATCCTGGGTGCCCGCGCCTGTGGCTTCCGAGGTGCTTACATCAATCGGTATGGTTTGCCCTTTGAAGAAAGTCCGTACCAACCCGACATCACACTGGCCGATTTCAACCAGTTAGCCGATTATCTACTGGAGGGTATAAAGCCTTCACTTCCAGAACTATTTCCCACCGCACGAGGAGAAATAGATCAGGTGGAGGAAACCTTACAATATGATGGACCAGAATAACTTTCTGAAATGTTTCTGGACTACCCAGGTCGCTAATAGTGCTGACTTTTCAAATTCACTCCTTGGCGCAATAACCACCTTGATGGATGGTCAGGAGATCTAGTACTCGACTCTACCTTGTTCACCAGCGACAAACAACCTATACTTCACTAGCTATGCTACTGGGGACCATCTCCTCCTTGGGAAACAGAGCAATGCCTCATCGAACTTCAGCAGCTCTGACCGTGGTTGTCATGGGACTCACCCTTTCGCAGGGGATACGCGGGGCGGCTGAATCGGAGGAACCAACCCGCAGGGCTCTATTCGTTTCCGGGCAAGGTGGTTACCCGCGTGTACGTATTCCGGCTTTGCTCCTAACCCAGCGCAGCGCTCTGCTGGCCTTTTCCGGGGGTTGGAAGGGCCATGTCAGTAATCGGAACAACTTGAGCAGCACGGGCGAGGTGGACATGCTGCTGCGCCGCAGCTTTGACGGCGGAAAGACCTGGGAACCGATACAAGTGCTTAAGGGTCAAGAAGACACGGAGTCGTGGTGCAACTACTGCCCCGTGATCGACCATCGGACCGGCACCATCTGGGTGCTCTTCAACAAGAACAATCAACAGTGCTATGCAATGAACAGCAGCGATGAGGGAGACACCTGGTCCAAGCCCCTCGAGATCACCGCCAAGGTGACCGATCCTTCCTGGGCCCACATCGGCTTCGGTCCGCTCAGAGGCATCCAGCTGAGAAGCGGACGACTAGTCGTTCCAACCTGGATCACTTATCAAGACTGGTCGCCGGCCGACTCAATGGTCGTCTACAGCGACGATCACGGCCGAACCTGGAAGCACAGTGCAACGGTACAGAAGGGATTCGGGGACGAGTGCACCGTTGTAGAACTGGCTGACAACTCGCTCTACATGAGCATTCGCGCCGCAGGCCCTGGCCACAACAATCGCCGCGGAGCCGCGCAGAGTCGCGACGGTGGAGAGACGTGGACAACGGTCAGGCGCGTAGACGCCCTTCGCGGCCGATCAACCCAGGGCAGCCTAACCCGCTACACTACAGTCCAGGAGCAAGATAAGAACCGTGTCCTGCTCACTATGCCCGCAGGAAGTAACGAGCGATACGATCTGACCGTCTTTCTGAGCTATGACGAGTGCCAGTCGTGGCCGGTATGGAAGCTACTGCACAAGGGCCCCTCTGCTTACTCGGACCTGACCGTGCTGCCCGACGGGAGAATCGCATGCCTCTACGAGGGTGGCAGAGAGTTCAAATACGAGTCGGTGATCTTCACGACCTTCACGATCCGATGGCTGACCAACGGGAAGGACTCCGGCCAACTACAAAGGGAAAGTCAATAGCAAAATGTGAAGAAAACAGTTGGCGGGCAATGGGCTTAGTCCAAATCCCAGATCCGAGTCGGCTCTTCCAGTTCGTCTTTGGAGTCTAAGGCTTTTCGAAACTTCTCTTCCAGTGAATGGTAGCGCCGCTTTTCATTCTCGAAGGCCTCGGCAAACATGGCATCGGCCTGACCCTTCCTCTCCTTCTCCTTCTGAAGAGCATCCTCCAACGAGTAGTCCGATTTCTTTTCCTGGCTTCTCAACACCAACCCGGTGGACGGTTCTACCAGAAGTGTTGCCTGGCAGCAGGGACATGTCACTCCCAACCGTGCCGGTTTGTCTGCCATGAACCGTTATTGTAGCAACATTTCTTTAGGATGAATACTCTGCTTGATCTCTTCTCCATCTCCATCTGGTCACCGCTGTTTTAACCCTCCCCTGAAAAAATCCCACTCAGAAGTCCTACAATCACCGATCCCCGAGCAAGCTGGTCAACACTCCGACCCAATGAAAAATACTAGAATACTCGCAGGGAAACAGTGTGAAGCTTGTCAGAACCGATGAGGGCGACTCGAGATTAAAAACCGAGATAATCGGACACGCCCTTGATCAATACGGTATCCCTTTCCTTGTCAAGAGCCATGACATCGGGATTTGTGGCCCGGAACATGTGATGGACGGCAACACCCTAGTGCCGATGATCTCGCCGCGTTCGTCTGAGATTATTTTCCCACCAAACATTTGAATGCCTGCTTGAACATTTTTATACCTTCTTACCTCACGGTTCCACTCCAAACCCCTCGATCTACCATCTTTTTTCCAGACTGTTTGAACTCCTTCCGCACCACTGTAGAAGAGATGAAAAAGGATTTATTGAAACGAGTCGGTCAATTCACCTTGGTATGGGTTCACTGCATCGCGGCGACCTTCGCCCAGAACTATTATCCCAAGAAGGATGCGGCTTTTGGACAAGTGGCTGTTGGAAAAGAAATCAAGACGGTCATCAATCTGACCAATCGGGGCACTTATCCCTATCAGGGTACCATCATCTTTCTCAAGGGGGAGAACGAAATCTGGAATCCCCTGGTCAACGAGAGCCCTGTATCCAACGGTGAATACATGGTCGAGATTCAACCGAACTCCACGACAACGATTCGAGTAAGCGGAAATCAACTGCAAAGCGGTGCCGCCCTCCTCATCTCACAGGATCTCCTTCTGGATAACTTCGTCGAAGCAAACCTCACTTATTTTGTTGGTACAGACGGCGAGATTACTGACAGCGTTGGTGTTTCGCCCTCACAAGAGTTCTGGCTTCGGTTCCCTTCGAAAATTTCGATGCCATCGCTCTGGCACTGGTCAACGGTGACCTGAGTGCAGAACGCCTGGCACGGGTAAGCTTACGTCTTTTCGATCAGGATGGTTCCCAACTGGACACAAAGACACTTGAAATGGGTTCTCTTTTCCATTTCGCCAAATTTCTGTCCGAACTCTTCCCCGAGATCAGTTTACAGTTTGGGAAGGTTGAAATCTCCTCCGATTTCCCCATTTTTGGAACGGCCCTCACGCTCGAAAAGGGACAGTTATCAAGCTTGCCTTTGCAACCCTCACCCGTGTCATACTCCAGTCGACTGATTACCTCCGGTGGGTCCGTCGCCACAGGTGGGATGACCTTGTGGGCTGAAGGGTTTTTCGTCACAGGCTATTTCCTGATCTCCGCTGTGGACCAAGAGCCCGTCGAGGAATCCGTGCTCATCCTGGTCAACGGCCAGCTAATCGATGGATTTCTCCAACTCTCGTTTCCCATCCAGCGGACCCTTTCTTCTCTGAGCAGGCTACCCTCTATCTTGAGCACGACAATTTCTCCTTCGACTCCCCCATCGTAGCCAGCACCTGGGTACAGATGTTTCTTTCAGATCATTCCACTTTGACCGGTACTTATGAGTTGAATCGGCTAAACCAGTGAACGGATCGACCAGCAGTGACATCACCATACCCTTTATCCTTTTCGTACCTTGTGGGAGAATGGGGTAGGCCTTTGAATCTTTTGCTCGAAACTGAAACAATTTAGAAACGATTCAATCTTAAGTAATCAAGTGATGAAAATAGGCCAACTGGCCCAACCTTCTTCAGCATCTTTTCGCCGAGCGGTGTTTGCTGTATCGCTTTCCTTTTTGGTGGGAGCGTCGACCGCTACGACTCTTGCTTCTCACGATTATCCGCCCCGCATCAGTTACATCGAGGGAAACGCCGCCTATGAATCGGCGGGGAATGTCGATTGGGACGAGGTCACGTTAAACCTGCCTTTACAGCTCGGCGATCGTGTCTTTTTACACCCTGATTCTCGACTGGAGGTTGAGTTAGGCGAAGCTAATTTCTTACGGATGGGAGCAGAAACGGACGTCGTCTTTTCGCAACTATCGGATGATTGGACCTCCCTGGCACTACATCAAGGTGACCTGATTTTGCGAGTAAATCATTCCGATCGCTTCCGTGTCTCCACACCCTTTGCGAGGGTGGAGGTCAAGAAAAAGGGCCTTTATCGAATCCGCGTAGACACTGACGGAACAACTCAGATCTTTGTCCGCAAAGGTCAAGCTGAAGTTGAAGACCAGAACGGTAAACACAAGGTCAAGTCTGATGAACAATGGTCCATCGGCGATTCACAGTTCGATCCGCAGAACATCCGCTACGAGTATCACGAGGATGATTTCGACCTGTGGAGTGATCGCCGAGATGCCAGTTTCGTAAGAAGTCACTCGATAAGCCACGTTGGTGGAGTCTATTATCCCGGAATCTATGATTTGGACCTCTACGGAAACTGGGTCGACTACAGCCCATACGGCCAGGTTTGGGTGCCCCATGTATCGATTGGCTGGGCCCCTTTTCGACTGGGCCGATGGGGCTACCTGTCCTTCGGCTGGACTTGGGTCAGTCATGAACCGTGGGGATGGCTGCCCTATCACTATGGACACTGGATCTACCACCGACCACATCACCGTTGGGCCTGGGTCCCGGGTAGATTTCACAACTGGTCCCCTGCCCTGGTCAACTTCTACTCTGGTACCGGTTACATCGGTTGGGTTCCTCGGAGGTATTCCAACAGCCCAAACCGAATCATCAACAACACCCTCGTCATCCACAACTGGAACCGGAGGGATCCCTCAACGGGTCTGACCGTGGTCAGGCAGGAGCACTTCGGAAGAGGACGCCGTCACATCGATCACGTCGTTACTCCTCCCCGAGGAATTGTGAGCACCTTCCGGCAAGGACTCCCCAGAGAACTCGAGCAGCCTGTCCTGAGATGGCAAGGAAACCCAGCTGGCAGAAGTGATTTGCTGCGTCGGGACTTGGAGAAAAGAACCCAATCTGGCCACCGACAAACAAATACGTTGAAATCTCAACCCCGGATTCGGGCCAGCGCGAGCTCTTCTGCACGAACCAGGCCGCGGATCTCCCGACTCACTCCTCGAACCTCGCCTCGGGTAGAAAGCATTCCGGCCAGACAGTCTCCGGAGAAAACCCTCGGAAACCGGCCCAAACCTTCGTCTTCTTTATCCTCAGACCGTGGTTTCAGCCGCCGACTGTCGACCGTGCGGCCGCCTACTCGGCCCCGGCTCAAATCAGTAATTAATCCGAGTTCTTCCAGGATCCCGAGGCGAGCCCCCTCGGTAAGCCGTCCCAGCCCTCGGCCTTCCCAGCGCCCAAGGTCGTCGACACCCTCGCTTTCGCGGCCAACCGTGAGGCCGAAATTCCGTTCCATCTTTCGCTCGACTACCCGCCCATCAGCACGACCAAAGATCAGCCGTCCATCTCGTTCGTCACCTCGTCCTTCGATCCAGCGATCCGCTCCCCGGAATAGTCCCACCATTAGTCGACAGCGACCAAACAGGGGCCGAAATTAGCCTGTTAGTTGAGCCCGCAGTTCTCACACCGACCGTAACGAAATACTGGAAGGGCTGATCTCTCTGAGATCATTTTCTTTCACACCTCTAGTTTGTTCACTCCTGCCCACCGCTACCTGAATCCCTTCTCCGATCGCTGGTTTGTTTGCTCGTTCCAAAATCCCTTGACTTCTTCCCGTCGACAGCCAAAATCCTCCCTCGTGAGGAGTCCACACCCTAGCATAAAGCGCCCAGCCCCACTGCTAGTTAGCACTGGATCACCCAAGATGATCGGAGAAAACCATGCTGTTATTTCCGATTAATACCCAAACTTTTCAAAAGGCCTTCCTGGGTGAAAACGGGACGATCGAGATTCACTCCACCGGCGATATCTGGAATGATCTACTCCGGAATAGACTCAGGTTCGAGAAAGCGGCACTAGACTTTGCGGAACTAAACGATTCCCTCGGCTAGTTGTGTGAGAAAGCTTTCTTCTCCGTTTTCGACTGGCTGGTCTATCTGGGTTCTCGAGGGAAAGCGCGGCGAGACAGCACCATGGTGATAGAAATCTAACCGACAGATGCCTCGCAACCCTTGAAATATATTTTCTCTTATCCCGGCCTTGGTTTCCGTTTAGGCAATAGCACCACGTTTGTGGTACGTGCACCAGAGCCAACGTCACTGAGTGACAACGAAGGCGATGCCCCAGACCATCCGGGAGAAGGAGAGACAAAGAACTTGACCGGTCCCGTCCCTATCCTCCGGGCATCATCGCATTTCCGACAATGGAAAACTCCGCGAACTCCCACGAGCGAAAGAATTCTCACTGGTCCTAAATAGCCAAAGAAAACCTGGCCCCGAGGTTAATTGAAAGGTCAGCCAAAGGACATCAAAACCACGAATCTAAAGTTCGCTTGGGACCTTCTCCATTGCATAGCCTACTTCGATGGGTTGCCTCATGAAGTTGACTCTGATACTCACCTTTGGCACATTAGGGTTTGAGCAGGAAGGAAGACAATCTAAGAAACTATGGTTTCTAGATCGAAAAGAGCGCTGATGGAACCTTTCCTCGATTCGACCCAAATCGCCGGCGACGGAGCGGAGTTGGCCCTCCGGATGCGGAGGGACGGCTATCTATTCATCCGTGGCCTGTTACCTCGCGAAACGCTGGAGCACCTGCGGATTGTGATACTGGGAATCACCCAAGAAGAAGGATGGATCAAAAAGGATACACCTTTGTCGGAGGCCATCGCAGATCTTGATAGCTTTAGCGTGGAACCGGAGCCCAAGTACCAGGAGGTATATCATCGTATATATGGACTGCAGACTCTCCATGCTCTGCAGCATCATCGACAGCTAATCCAACTATTCGAGCGGTTATTGGGTGAGATCGTGCTGCCTCACCCTCGCATCATCGGCCGCATCATTTTCCCTCAACGGAAAGCCTACACAACCCCGGCTCATCAGGATTTCATTCCCATCCAGGGAACATCCGACACCTATACGGCTTGGATTCCGCTGAGCACTCTACCGCCTGAGATGGGAGGACTTCAGATCGCCTCCGGTTCTCACCGACACGGCATCTACAAATTTAGACCCTCGCTAGGAGCTGGCGGTATGGAAATCACAGAACCACTGTGCGGGTGGGTCAGTAATCCATTTGAACAGGGAGACGTTCTTGTTTTTCATAGTATGACCGTCCACAAGGGCATTCCCTGCACCGGCCAACGGCTGAGGCTATCCATCGATGCCAGATATCAGAAATTGAGTGACCCGATCGCTCCGGACAGCTTGGAACCTCATGGAAAATTGATAAGCTGGGAAAAAGTCTATACCGACTGGCCCCCTTCCGACCTCAGATACTACTGGCGCAAGTGGGATCTACGAATGAAGGAGTATGATTCAAGATACTATGATAAGCGCGACCGCTTGGCCTTCGAAATGGCTTCTCAAGATGATCGACGGGCGATCTCAGCTCTGCAGCGCATCGTGATGCGTGACCCTGACCCTGGCAAACGAAGGAAAGCCGAACAGTTGCTGGCCAGGCTAGCGCAATGATCTGTCACTTCTCTAAGGACCAGGGGTTTTTCCGATTATGTTAGCCCGAAGCCCAAGCGAGACCACCATGTTGCGGCTGAATCCCTCGCTTGCACTTTGGGCTAACATAAAAAGAGATGTTTCTCACTCGAATGGTCCGGCTCAGCTGAACCGGACTGACCTGCAGCAAAAGGAGGAAGTCAAGTGGTAGAAAAGTGCAGCCGTCGTGAGTTGTTTCAGGCTGGAATGGTCCTGGGTACCACACTGAGCCTGACCGATACGTTACTGGCAACGCAGCACGACACCGGTCAGGGCTTGCCCTTACGTCCTTTAGGAAAAACCAGCATCAAGGTCTCGATCTTGTGTTTGGGGGGATGGCACATTGGAAAAGCTGCCTTGGAAACCGACAATCGGGAGGCGATTCGCCTTATGCACCATGCCATCGATGGCGGCATGACCTTCTTCGACAACGCCTGGGACTACCATGGCGGGATGAGCGAAGAGCTGATGGGTCGAGCACTCACGGATCGCCGCGACAAGGTTTTTTTAATGACTAAGAACTGTGAACGCGACTATGAGGGCTCGCTGTCAAATCTCGAGGACAGTTTGCGCCGTCTAAAGACCGATTATATCGACCTGTGGCAGTTCCACGAGATGGTTTACGACAACGACCCCGATTGGGTTTTTGAGAAAGGTGGTATCCGAGCGGCTACCGAGGCCCAACAGGCTGGTAAGGTGCGGTTTATCGGCTTTACTGGTCACAAAGATCCCATCATTCATTTAAAGATGTTGGACAAGCCGTACCAATGGGACAGTGCCCAGATGCCGATAAATGTTTGTGATTTCTACTACCGCAGTTTTGCCAGGGAGGTGGTGCCGATTTGCCTCGAAAAGGGGGTCGGCGTGATCGGAATGAAGGGTCTCGGAGGAAGCCCCGACGGCCAAAATGGGCAAATTGTAAAGGCGGGATTGGCCACTGCGAAGGAATGTATCCACTATGCTTTGTCTCAGCCGGTAGCCTCGCTAGTGGTCGGCATTCGTAACCGCAGAGACTTGCAGCAGGCCCTTCAAGTGGCCGCAGCTTCAAGCCAATGACCAAGTCAGAAGCGATCCTTCTCCGAGAGAGGGTGAAAGAGGAATCTGGCGACGGACGTCACGAATTGTTTAAGAGCACCAAACGCTTCGATGGGCCTCACCATCGTAAGCAACACGGATTCGTGCTCCAGAGCTGAATCTAAATGCGAAAATTGTACATTCTCGGTGCGGGGACACCCACTCCGACAGCGTCTCGCTTCGGTACTTCCTTTGTGCTCCAGTTGGAAAACGAATATCTCATGTTTGACTGTGGACCCGCGGCGACACACAAGCTGGCCAAGGCAGGGATCCTGCCCACTAGAATCGAGCATCTTTTCTTCACTCACCACCACTTCGACCACAATGCTGACTACCCTTGTTTTCTGCTCAGCCGCTGGGATCAAAGCACCCATGAGACGCCACGACTTCAGGTCTGGGGACCACCTCCAACTGTGGTGATTACTGAAAAACTCATCGGTCCTGACGGTGCCTTCACGGAGGACTTGACTGCGCGTAAAAACGCACCGGCCAGTCAAACCGTCTATCTCAACCGGGGCGGTTCGCTGCCAAGACCGGAACCCCGTGTTGAAGCAAGAAGTAGCAAACCCGGTCCTGTACACCACAATGGAAGGTGGAGCGTTCGGTCCGCTCTCGGTAGACACATGGAGCCTTACCTGACTCTGCTTGCCTACCGGGTAGACTGTGAGGACTTCAGCATCGTCTTCGGCAGCGACACGAAACCGTGCGGGACGTTCGGCGAACTGGCCAGAGGAGTTGACCTGCTAGTGCTTACCTGCTGGGATCATCAGGAGGTAGTGGATAGGGATGCGGTTGGACAAGCGATGAGCGGCACATGGGACGTGGCCCGGATGGCCCAGGAAGCCGCAGTCAAGAAGCTCGTCCTGACTCACTTCTGCCCCGGATTTACGGATCCTGACTCCCTACAGCGAGCACGTAGGGACATCGCAAACATCTACGATGGTGAAGTGACATTCGGCGAAGAACTGATGATACTGGACCTTTGATGTCGACTCGTTCCGATCATGCAGGACAGAGTTGCGGAGATAGCACTTGTATTTGAAATTTAGCCGTCAATGGTTTAGATTTTCTTTCAGACTTGGGGAAATTGGGTAGAATGCTCAAGAGCGCTTTCCAACTTGCCACCTGGCCAGCGGTTATCTCGCTGTTTGTGACACTGGTGCGCCTCTTCGGAGAGTTGGCCGGCATCCCCAGTCCAATCACCTTCCTGATCGGCATCATCTGGTTGACACTCATCGTTGCTGTGTTCTGGGGACTGCAGCTTGGAACAGAAAAACATCCCTATCGCTTGCTGTTTCTATCGCTTCTGGTGTTTGCCCTGCTGTCCAGAATCCCTGTCACCGCTTTGTGGTGGGTCACTAAAACCTATCAACTGGGTACACACTACGATGTGTTCAACAGCTGGGGTGAGGCGCTGGTGAATCAGTTCCTCTTCGGAACGCTTCTCCAAATTGTGCCCGGCGGCATCCTCGGATTGAGCCTTCTGGCCATCAAACGACGCCACGTGGAAGCGGCTACAGATTGAGAACCTTTGCCATTGGCATCAATTCCCCCTTCAACTCATTTGGCCGGTTTGAGGTGACGTATGACCGTGCAAACCAAGAACCGTGACCGTCTGTGCCCAAACTCAAGGTGGTCGCGGCGCGAGATACTGTGCGCTTGTCTGGTCGGCACGACGGGCACGACGCTATCCCGCCCCCAGACTGAAAAAACCCGTGCTCGAGACAAGGACAAGAATGAGTCCGGTTTCATCGATGCACACGCTCACATCTGGACGCGGGATGTGCACACCTTTCCCTTGGCCAAGGGAAAGACAGTGCAGAATCTAGATCCACCCAGTTTTACCGCTGAAGAGCTGATGCAAGTGACACGACCAGAAGGCGTGAGTAGGGTTGTCCTGATCCAGCATTACCCCTATCACGGATTCGATAACTCGTATCTCACAGACACCGCGCAGCGCTATCCGGGCAAGTTCAAGGTCGTGGGCATGGTGAACGAACAAAGACCGCGACCGGATGCCGTGATGCGCCAACTACTTTCCAAACACGTGACCGCCTTTCGTATTACGCCCTCGATTCGCGGTCGGGACACCTGGCTCGACGGGCCCGGAATGGCCGCCATGTGGGAGTGTGCCGCCGAAACACGTCAGGCCATGTGTTGTCTGATCAATCCCTGGGATTTGACGGCGGTCGACGGCATGTGCCAAAAGTATCCGGACACCCCGGTAGTCATTGATCATTTTTCCCGCATCGGTGCCGACGGATCCATTGGCCTTGAAAACGTAAAGCGGCTATGCAAATTGGCAAGACACCAGAATACCTCAGTCAAGATTTCCGCCTACTACGCACTTGGCAAGAAGAAGCCTCCCTATCTGGATCTTATTCCGATGATCCGCCATCTCTATGAAGCCTTTGGTCCCCAGCGGATGATGTGGGCCAGTGACGCCCCCTACCAGCTTCAGCACGAACACAGTTACCGAGCTTCGATCTCGCTGGTTCGAGACCAGTTGGACTTCATCTCAAACGAGGACCGCCAGTGGCTGTTAACTAGGACGGCGGAGCGTGTATACTTCGCCTAAAAACCGATTCCTCGAGCAAACTAGCCGACATATCGGATACACAAGTCTGCCCCTATGATTCATGATACTTGGTGCAATTCCGGTCTGATTCTGCTCCGGTCAACCTCATCCACCAGCCCACATTTTGACACCTTGCCTACTGCATCACCCGAATCATCCCTCGTGACTGCGCTGTGCGTGTTGATCCAGACCAAAGGGGCGATCCCAAGTTGGAGATCTGGGCCGGAACGCGCAATCGCGGCCTGTTTGAGAAAGTCTTTAAGCACCGTCTCAAGATTAAGAGAGTTCCCGCTCAAACCACCTTCGGAACCTTCGGCTGAACCGCCACAACTTGCCCGAATACTCCGGCTTCCATTGGTCCCCGGAAGAAGGAGAGATCTAGAATTCACCGGCTCACTTTAGCTTGCAAATCCGAAAGCGTAGAGTTCGGCATTCCATAAGTAGAATCGCAAACGGATCGGTTGACCAGCGAGCTGGCCCAACCCATCCCAGGCCACTAAGTGCCGGACCGAGTCACCGGCAATGGAGACGCGACTCACTCCCTGGATCGGCTGCCCTGCGGCGTCGAGCACCTCGACGGTCATATGCCCCAGAGCGCGGGCGTTCACGATCAGCTGGGTTCCCTCGAAGGTGAAGGGTTTGGTGGTCATGGTGCCACCTCTCGGACCCGCATCCAGGGAAACGTAGCCGTCGAGCCTCAGGGTGGCCAAACCAACCCCATTGGCAGGAACATCTTTCCTCCCTGGTAGGTTCACGAACCCTTTCCTACTAGCATCTCGCCGCATGTCGCCAGTTTTTCTGATCCCTCCAGCACCATACATCCGCGGCGCATTAAACACGCGTGCAAAACCTACGTAGTACTGCCATAATTCGTCTCCTACCCGGACGGGAGAATGGAAGGGCATCCGCGCACGGCGCAGTCCCACTCTCCCGGATCGCTCGTCTCAATCAAGGGTTTACGCTCCGCTATCCTATGCCAGTCCAGCCAGTCAGCATCCCGGATCCAGGTCAACTGGGTGTGCACAATGCTCCGGTCTCGGCCACCGGAAAAAAGAGGCTCCCGATCCGTGTACCAGACATTGTCCCAAATGGTGACCATACCCAGGGTGAGTGACGCGTACGGGAAAGCTACCATATGATGGAGTTGAGCATGGTAGTGGTCGGGGTTGTCGTAGTCGAGGATCGACCGCACCCTTTCCACCCGGGCTGCCACGCCTGCATCGTCAAGTTCATCGGCAATCAAAACCGTTTTGAATCCCTCCTTACCAGGATCGAGCGGCTGCCCTTCGCCACCCCCCGTCCAGGTCTCCAGGTCCGTTTCCGCGATCTCGATGGATCGGCGTACGAAGCCTCTTACTTTGGGCATGGAAACCGAGGAGCAAAAGAATCGATCCTGACGGGGATCGTAGGAGAGAGTAGCAGCAGCTGAGAGTCGGAAGATGGGTAAAACCTCAGTCGTCCACTGAACTCTATCGGGAGAATAGGAGGGATGCGGTACCGTTCGGAAGTTGATTCAGGTGGACATATCGCCGACCTGGATCTTTGGCATTCGGATGGTAGACGACACTTCCTCCCCGCAGGTGATTCCCGGTAACCCCAATCGCGACAATATTATTTTCCTTCGATCCATCGATCTCCACAATGCCCAGGCTGGGACGCTCCCAACGGAGTCCATCCGTCAAGGTAGCGTACCAGAGTTATACCCGAAACTAGCGGTCGTCTTGGCTCTAGGGACGGGAGCCGCTATTCGTACACCACATCCGGAAAAGCCCACTCTCGAGATCTCGGAGAACGGTTCCATAAACGAAGTTCGCTCGCTCCCACGGTTTCTCGGAAACCAAGATCGGGTTGGATAGATGGAACTTGAATTGATGAAAACATTTGCTAACCCGCTCCAGACTCTCGATGATTAAATCGTCAATGAACAGCTGTTTTTGAGTTCCCATCGAGATCAGTTTCCCCTCGGCTACCTTCGAAATAGTGCTCACAGAATTGACCTTGCCCCCTAAAACGAGTCCAGTTTGAATGTTAGGATTTCCGGTTTAGGAAGGAGGCAAGGATGGCAGGGAAGCGGTTTAGGGCAGAACAGATCATCATGAAGCTGCGTGAGGCAGAGGTGGGTCTGGCCCAAGGACAGAGGGTGGGACAGGTGTCGAAGCAGATGGGGGTGAGCGAGCAGACCTACTACCGGTGGCGCAAAGAGTATGGAGGGCTCCGGTTGGACCAGGCCAATAGGTTGAAGGTGTTGGAGAAGGAGAATACCCGGTTGAAGAAGCTGGTGGCGGATCTGTCTTTGGACAAGCAGATCCTGAAGGAAGTGTCCTCGGGAAACTTCTAGGCCCGGCGAACAGGAGACGGGCGGTGATGTGGGTACGAGAGCGATTAGGAGCAGAGCGAGTCTCCGAACGTCGGGCCTGCCAAGTGCTGGGACAGGTTCGATCGACCCAGCGAAGGGAAAGGCAAATTCCCGATGATGAGGCCCGATTGGTGGCCCGGATGGTGGAGTTGGCTACGCAATACGGGCGTTATGGCTACCGGCGGGTCACGGCGATACTTCATGGGGAAGGGTGGAAGGTGAATCCTAAGCGGGTGGAGAGGCTGTGGAGACAAGAAGGGCTGAAAGTCCCGTCCAGACAGCCGAAACGAAGGAGACTGTGGCTTAATGACGGTTCCTGTGTTCGGTTACGAGCGGCTCGCAAAAACCACGTCTGGAGCTATGATTTCGTGCATGAACGGACCCATGATGGGCGAGCCTTTCGGCTATTGACGATCCTGGATGAGTACACCAGAGAGTGCCTCGCCATTGATGTGAAACGGCAGATGAATCACCAAGACGTGTTGGACCGGTTGGCGGAGTTATTCGTTGATCGGGGAGTGCCTGAGTTTATCCGGTCCGATAACGGATCAGAGTTTACGGCACAGGCGGTCCGGGACTGGCTGCAGGCTGTTGGGGTAAGGACCTTGTACATCGAGCCGGATAGCCCCTGGGAGAATGGGTACATTGAGAGTTTCAACGGGAAACTACGGTATGAGCTGCTGAACATGGAGATCTTCGACACGCTTGGGGAAGCCAAGGTGTTGGTAGAACGCTGGCGAAGGGATTACAATCAGATCCGGCCTCACAGCGCCTTGGCCTATCGGCCGCCGGCACCAGAGGCCAAACTACCTAGGTCTCAGGAGTTCAGTTCTATCCCGTGCAGGGCACTTCAAATGGCTCCGAGTCTAACTTAGAGGGTGGACTCGTTCGTGGGGGCAGGTCACTCTGCATGATCCCGGGAGGCGTCGAAGCTCTCGCATATGTGATTTGACTCTACGCTGAAACGCCTCTATAAAGAAGGTCGTTTCCGCTCATATTAGCCCGAAGCGCAAGTAACAGGACCCTGTTTGTGCTGAACCTCTCTCTCGCACTTCAAGCGGGCCGAAACATCAGTCGGCCACAAAAGAAACGTTACTGTATGTAAAGAATCGGGCACTTAATTCGGCCCATTAGCCAGAAAGTTCAGCCGAATGGACGAGCTAGCGCCTCTTGAACGATAGACGCGTTGGTTAGCTTTCTGGAAATCTTCCCGCTTCGCCCGATAGATGTCGACGAACGTCTGTGGGTTACGGTCAACCAGGGGCAACCAGGAACTCTGCACCTGGACCATGATTCGATGGCCTCGGCGGAAAGTGTGATAAGCATCGGGCATCACGTACTCAACTTTGGTCACCTGGCCGGGTTTGAAGGGCTCAGGTGTCTCGCAGCCATTGCGAAACTTACCACGCATCACCTCACCACGCACGAGCTGCTGATACCCCCCCATCCTCACTCCCGTTAGGTTGGGATCCGGGTCCGAAAAATCACCCGGGTAGACATCGATCAGTTTGACAACCCAATCCGCGTCGGTGCCGCTGGTTGAAACATAGAGGCTAGCTGTAATCGGTCCTGCGATGGTGATGTCCTCTTCTAACACATCGGTCTCGTAGACCAACACATCGGTACGTGAACTGGCAAACCGCTGATCATCGGTCATGTGCTCGCGTGTCATCTCGATGGCTATGTTGGAGATGTAGGGCACCGGTTTGGCAGGATCGCTGATATACTCGTCAAAGGCCGACAGGCTCTCTTCGATGGAAGGTTTGAAGCTGAGCCGCCCACCCTCATTGAGGTAGAGCGTCTTTGGAGTCACTGTTCTCGGAGGCCAGGCGTGGTAGCGTCGCCACTGGTTGGTCCCCGTTTCGAACACAAAGGCTTCCGGCAGGTCAAGTTCACCTTTCCCCTTGAGGAAATGCTTAAAAAAAGGAAGCTCAATCTTCTCCCGATAGAACAAAGAGGTCTTGGCGGCGAACTGAACGTGGCCTAACTTCTCGCCGTCACCACTGGCCCACTGACCATGAGACCAGGGTCCGACGACTAGGATGTTGAAGATTTCAGGGTTGTGATCTTCGATGGAATGATACACCTCCAGTGGTCCAAACAGATCCTCTGCGTCAAACCACCCAGCCACGGTCATCACCGCTAGACGTACGCTTCTCAAGTGCGGGCGGATGTCGCGGGCTTTCCAAAACTCGTCGTACGTCCCATGCTCCATCAACTCGTCCCAGAATGCGACGTCGTTCTTAAAGTACTTTTTATTTACATTGGATAAGGGTCCCAGGTTCAAATAGAACTCATACCAGTCCGGCGTCTGGTAGTCGAAACGAGACGGCGAGTGTCGCATCAGCTCTTCCATCGGTTTTTAAAAGCGCCAAAAGTAGCGAAAGGCATGGACTAGATAGAGCGCACCATTGTGGTGAAAGTCACCTCCAATAAACCAATCCCCGACGGGCGCCTGTGGAGAAACCGCCTTGAGTGCGGGGTGGGAACGGATTGTACCCATGGCCGCGTAAAAGCCCGGATAGGAAATACCCCACTGGCCAACGCTTCCATTGTGGTTGGAAATGTTGCGCACGAGCCACTCGATGGTGTCGTAAATATCGCTGCTTTCGTCAATATCCTGAGGACTAGTTTTGACCGGCTTATGAGGCCGAACATGAATAAATTTGCCCTCCGATCCAATTCTTCCACGCACATCCTGATAGACAAAGATGAACCCATCTCTGGCGAACAGGTCTGAAGGTCCGAGTCGCGTCGGGTAGGAGTGCACACCGTAGGGTCTGATGCTGTAGGGCGTCCGATACAACATGATCGGATATGCCCTTGAAGTATCCTTGGGCGCGTAAACAGTGGTGAATAGCTTCTTGCCGTCACGCATCGGAATCCGATACTCGTACTTGGTGTAGTGGGCCTTGACCCAAGCCGCATGGCCCTGGATAGAGTTTTCTTCCTCGCTCGCAAGTGCACTGGGGCAAAAAACAAACACGTGGTAAGCCCAGCCAGTTCAAAAACGAACGTTCTCACAATCATAACTTTACCCCACCGGTTCGACCCGTTCTCAGTGAAGTAGATGCGATTTCATGACCCGAGCACCTCCTGGAGTCGCCTAGCCAGCACTCGATCTTCGCCCGGTTTCAGCATCCACATTGAAATTCGAAGCATATCCGGATCGATGGAGGATACCGCGATCGGGGGCTCACCCTCCCGCAGCTTCCGGACCACCTCTGCCGCCTCGAACCCCCGTTCAGACGGATCCCATTTCACGAGAACATGGGGCACATGGTTAGCAATTTCCGGGACATTTCGCTCCGTCTGAATGCCCAGTAGGGTACCCAGGGCCTCTATGACACGATCTGCCCGCTTGTCCAACTCTCGCCTTTCTGCCTCATGATCCAGCTGAAGATAGCGCTCGACCGCCGCCACTAGACCCACAATTTCTTCTTTACCTACCTTCATACCCCGTCCAATCCCCCCGTGAGGGCTGATCGCCTGCTGTGCTGCTTCGATGAGACTAGCATTGCCCAAGAGTAAACCGGTACATTGGGGCCCCAGTAATGCTTTGCCACCAGAAAAGATCACCAGATCGAATCCCTCGTCTACATAGGAACGCAGTCGCTCAGGCGGGGGTATATCCGCAGCAGCATCGTTCATGGTTGGGATACCATGCTCCCTTGCTACTTGAATCCACTCCTGCCGCCGGATTTGGCCGTCGGGATCGGCCTTGTTGAGAAAAAACATCATAGCCGTGCGTTCGCCAATGGCCCGTTCCAGTTCCTGGCGAGTCTCTACCCACAAGGTCTTAGTTCCTGCAAGCCACATCTGAGTTTCATAGCCACTTCGATGGGCCTTTTGCTGAATGATCTCGTTCCTCATCCCGCTCGTATCGGGAAGGGCTCGCAACTTCTCAGGGTCCCCCGCGGCGACACAGGCCGCCGTTCCCACCGTGATGGCTGAAGCAGCTCCGCAGGTTATCATTGCAGAGGGAACACTCACCAGGTCGGCAATGTAACGTCCAGCCTTTTGCTGCAATTCGGGGAGGTCAACAAAATGATGTGAGGCCTCAACCATAGCCTCAATCACCTCGGGGGGCATGATCGAACCGCCCAATGTCGTCACCGTACCGATGCCGTTGACGACCGTTCGGACGCCCAAATTCGAGTAAAACTTAGACCCTTGAGTAGATGGGGCTCGAGTACCACAGCCGGGTGTTCCCATGGCTGTGGCTAATGTGGCTACGGCACCGGTCCGTAAAAACTCTCTCCGAGTGGAATCACTTCCCATACCTACCTCCTGAAAAAAATCGTATATGGGTGGCACCCAACTTCGACCAGGGTACCAATCACTCACGGTTGGATAGGTGCTCTGGTATTGAGTTTCTGCTTGATCACCCTATGTGATTATCGTCTGTTTTCGAGTCTTGGCAGTCGAAAAGGGAGAGTTGGTTTTCAACCCTGATCAAAAAGGCAACTCGGTGCCGCCTGATCTTGTTGTCCGGCCACCTCACATCGGCGAATGCACCCCGACACGAGGTTACGATGCCTATGGTATCGGTGGTCGGCAATGTTACTGGAGAGCCTCTACGAATCCTTCCTGTAGCCCGCATTTCTCACACCCTGCCTACGGCATCGCTGGAATCACCTATCTTGACTGTGCTGTACTCGCTCAGCCTCCTCAAAGTAACACACCCACACGCCTTGCAGGAGGAACCTCGGTCACAACGCTATGTCCAGCCCACCCCTCCGGTACTTCGCCACGGCCCGTTGTGAGAAATACGGGCTAGTCATAACAACTAGCATAGCCCAACGGCGTGACCAAAAATTGCCCTCGTGAAACCGGCACATCCCATTGCTCTTCGACTGGCAGCAAAAGAGCTATAATCCGTGGGGCAATGGTAGCTCGGAAATGGAACAATAAGCAAAACACCAAATAGAGTCACCTTTCCTGAAGGGGCTGGGACTTGACCAAGGAGAGTGACATATTGACGGAACTTTGGACCATCGGAACCAAGGTGCCTGACCTTAAACAAGAATTGGAATTTCAGTGACACATTGGAAACCTGATCCTAACTGGATGAGAAACTCAAATTAGATGGCAATTACTTCCGAGTACCCCTCTGGTTCAATTGAGGGGCAAATACCTGTATCGGGCCAACGAGATAGTATATAAGTCCCTTCTGGATCAGCTGTTAGCCTTCAGCATCACCCATCTTGGTGCATTTCCAACTTTCTTTCTCTTGTTTTCGACTTCGACGACATACCCCGTCAGCTGGCTCAAGTTTTTCTCCTTCTGCTCGAAAGTTGTCCCACTCTGGCCCGTTTGGATAGTCCCAGACATGGTATCCCCACGGCAATACCCTCAGGGAAGTAGGCTCGTATTCTCCCTGCCTGACTTTCGAAAACAACTGTGTACACTCCATTCTTGGTCTGTACCTCTTTTTTTACCTCTGCTTGAACAGTTGGGACCACCCTATTTTCGATCGCCAGAGTGAGTAGGGAAAAGAAGACTAAGGAGGCGAAAAATATGAAAAAAGGGTATCTCATGAGAATCACATGACCTCCTAATTGATTTCATCTCTTGTGTGACGTTTGTTCCAAAATCTGCATACCAGCCAATAAAACCCTGCGCTCCTTTCGGCCTGCTTAGTGCGCAGGGTTGACAGAAGGCAAAGGGTTATCCTGGCCGGCTAGCTTGGAACACCCCCCCCGCTGCAAGTAGCCCTGTCCTCTCTTCCAGGGATGTGTTATTCACGAACTGTCAGCTTTGAAAGCTACCACGCTTAACGTGGTGTCTCTCCTGGGAAGGAAGGTCGGTTTTTTGGCGGTTCTCCTTTCGCCAGTCTTCCTCCCTCTCCTCTCTTTGGCACACAGGAGCCTGGGGTGTCCTCACACTCGAAGTAAACACAGGGATAGTGATTTAGGCAAGGAAGCTAACTATTCCTCACAGCCCATCAAATCTTGCTTCGAAACAGGCACTGTCAAACAGTGGGCGAACATTAAGACAGACCAGGTCCGCTATCTCTCCTGCTGGCTGTGGCCAGGACGAAACCAAGGACAGAGATCATTGGCCCCGCATAAGACCAGCTTGTCGATCAGCCGGACATGCGACGAGCGCGGCTACCGGCTCGTGCTAGACAGGAGCCAAAGCTGATCACCACCATAGCCAAACCCAAAAGTGTAGCTTTCTTAGACTTAAGCATCGCGCCACTCCGGAAACCAGGAGTTATGTGGAGAGATTCGCCCGTTTCGCTTTCAAGTCTTTGGCGTAACCGATGGTCTAACGACCTATTTCCTCTCTTCGTACCACTGGTAGTTGATGGGGATATAGCTCTCCCACTGTTCGGGGACTTCATCTTCCGGGAAGATTGCCTCAACCGGACACTCGGGCACGCAAGCACCACAGTCAATGCATTCCTCGGGATCGATATACAGTTGGGTTTCCTCCTCAAACGTCTTTTCATCACTTCGAGGGTGAATGCAGTCCACGGGGCAGGCATCCACGCACGCCGCGTCCTTGGTCGCGATACACGGTTCACAGATGATAAACGTCATCTTTTCACTCCTTATCTTTTTCTTGAAGCGACAAGCGATCTCGTCCCTCCTGGGACTCCGATGTCTTGAAAAACGGTCTAGCTCGCTTCTGGCTAAGTATAGCCATCATTACCCGATACTCAGTTTTTCCAATGCCCTCATAGAACATACTTTCGAAATATTCTTGTAGCGAAACTCTCTAAAGTCAACCGGCGACCAAGCCGGAAAACAGTCACAGCGGGTAACGGATTGACACCATCTCTTTTGCATCGCCCCGGTGCAAAAGAGATGGTGAGCTAACCTCGAACGAGCTAGGAACGAAAATAATCTTTCTACAGAGCATAATGTTAGCGAGTCACCTTGACCTGAAGCATTTCAAAAAGCAGCTCTTATTCACAAATATAACTTTGGGGGAATTTCTTGGCCACTTAACCGGATAGTTCATAAGCGTGATACGGTATTTTAGGGGACTGAGCCTCTCCCATTCCACCATAAATCCCTTATTAATGAGTAACTTAATTATCTCATGAATCCTGGCCTCCAGCGTCTTTTCCACTACCTCTTAGCAGGCGTTCCTGAGGTCTTGATCTTTTCTCCATTTCAAGACCTGTCTTTCCCCTCGAGAGAACGGATGGCCACCAGAAGATCAATGGCGAGATTCGCATAATCTCGATCGAAAGATCGATGTCCTTCCTTAGCCAGGTAATAGAAACAGGCCGTCCGGTCCACCTCCTTGATTGTTTAAATCAATCCCCATTACCATGGACGTCTCAAACAGTTTAACTCGAGAGGGGGCCAAGAGATGTTCTCAATGAGCACCAACCGAGACAACTTGATCGAGTCGGCCCGTCGGGCCGGCGAGTGGATTACCACCCGTCAGAAACAGGACGGTTCCTTCTTTTCCGCTACTGCTGGCATCGGCGGTTACTACAAGGTACCTTACGCTCTGGCCATTTCAGGTTTCTTCCCCGAGGCCATGCGCCTGGCGAACTGGGTTCGAGCCCATCACTTTACTCCGGAAGGAGATTTTCGAGCCCCGGAGCGGAAGGCCACCATTGATGTTCACGAGGACTGGCCAACCTACGGAAACTCCTGGCTGATACGGGGCGCTCATCGTCTGGGACAATTCGACCTTTCCTTGCAAGGTGCCGAGTTTTTGCTGCGTCACCAGGCTTCCTGCGGCGGCTTTTTTGCCTTTGAACTCGGGGAGCCCTATGTGGAATGTGTCGGCTCTTCCTGGTCGGGTCTAGCTGAGCTGGAGGTGGGCAATCTCCAAGCGGCCGGACGTGCGGCGAAGTGCTTGTGCAGACTTGTGGCCCATCAGCCCGATCCGGATCGTTTCTACTTCCGCATGAGTCCCGAGGGAAAGCTGATAACCGAGGTGCCACCGGGTGAAGCTTTGTTCTATTGCGTGGAGGCTTCACAGGAAAAACAGATCTACTATCAACCGGGGATCGCTTTAATCTTCCTCTGCCAGTACCATCTCGGAACCGGAGACCCGGAGACACTCACCGCAGCTCAGGCGATCTTCGACTTTACGCAGCGCTGTACGGATGACGTGTATCGTTTTCCGCCCAGTGGTAAGCTTGGTCTCGGATGTGCAATGCTGGCACACATTACCGATCAGCTGGCTCCTCGGAAAGCTGCGCAAAGGGTTGCCGATTATTTGGTCGACACTCAACAAACAGATGGATTCTGGCTTTTACCCGAGGAAGATTTATACCAGGCCATCAAAAACAAACAGGGGCCGGAGGTGGTGATGGACATAACGGCGGAGTTTTGCACGTGGTTGTGGGAAATCGCGGCCTTACTCTAAGTGTTTAATTTCAGAAATACGATGATGTTTGTGGCGAGACGGCGGAGCCAAGGTCGCTAAGCGACGACGACGATGCCCCCGAGCATCGCCTTCCTCCTCATGTCTTAACCTCGCCGTGCAAGCACCAACTGTAAACATCATCACATTTCTGAAATTAAACGTTAAGGGAGAAACAACACGATGTCAGAGCTTCAGATCGACGGCCCCCGAGGCTGCACCAAAAAAGAGCTAAAGAAACTCATCCAACTGGTTAACTCGATCTTCCGCCCAGATGGAAAACAGAACATTCTCAGCGACTACCCACTCGTATACCGCGACGAAAATCTGGCTAACATCCGCCTGTTAAAGATCAGCGGCCAGCTTGTGTCCGAGGTGCCGTTCATCCCCTGGACCGTCCAGCACAAAGAATGTCGCTTCACAATTGGGGTCATTTCTCCCACCGCCTCACATCCCGACCATCGACACCGTGGTTTCGGTCTCAAGTGCCTGAACAGTTGCATTGAATGCATGCAACAACAGGGCATCGATTTGTCCGTGCTGTGGACACAAATAAAGACATTTAAATTCTACAACCATGCCAGTTACCAGGCCGTGCGCGACCAGGGCTACACCTTCAGCTGCGCCAAAGCCGATACAAAACGATTTGAGAGTCATGGAGAAAATATTGTTACTCATCAGCCAGGTGACCCTCGCTTTCTGCAAAAGATCCAATCAATGCGCGAGGCTGAGTCATGTGGTTTTGTCCGCGCTTCAGCGCAAGTTGCGGAGCTCTATTCTCTGCCAGGCCTTACCACCCGTGTGGCCCTTCGCGAAGGACAACCTGTGGCTTACCTTTCCATTAGCAGCTCGACCAACAAGCCTGGCATTATAGAAGCGGCGGGTAATGCGAAGGCTCTCGAAACGCTCGTGTACCAAACGCTGGGGCAACTGTCCGACGATAAGCCTGTCCTCGTACATACGTCGCTCTGCCCTACAACCCTGTACAACCTCATGCAGCGTAAGCTTCCGGATCGCCGCCGTTCGAGCGGGGAAAATCAGATGTTGCGTATCAACGATATTCCAGGGTTTCTTGGAAAGATCGTCCCCTGGCTCGAGCGCCGGATCTGTGAGGACAACACCGAGTTCTCAATTGGGATCCGCGATACGGGTCAGACTGTCTCCTTCGAGTTTTCCAAAGCAGGCTTGAAAATCGCTGGTCGGCGCTTGTCACAGCATCTAGAGCTGTCCCGTATGGACTTGACCTCAGTCATTTTCGGTGCTCATCCTGAGCGTCCCTTCGACCCGCCGGATCTACTAGAACGGTTGTTTCCCTTCTATTTTCCGATCTCCGTGCTGGATCGCAGCTAAGTTAGCGCTGGGCTGGGAGCCTAGATTTCTCAGGTCGACGTGTTGAGTGCTTTGCGCTGGCCGGCACATCAGTCGGGCACGCCACAAAAATCCTCACATCCGCGGGTTGCTGGTACCAGGGGACTAGCCACTACGCAAGAAAAGTGTAAAAGTGTCTACCTGAAATGATTCCGCGCAGTGCCAGACGCTACCTACCGCAGGGACAACCGCAAAATACGTTCCTGGCCGGGCGTCCCCAAACCGATGCCATCTCCGTTGCTGGTGGTAACATAAATAGCACCATCAGGACCTTCCACCACGGCACGCAGCCGGCCAAATTGACCCACCAGTATCGACTCAAAGTCAGCTACCCGGTGGGGGTCGGACCCCGCAAAGGTCAGGCGATAAAGAGACTCTCCCCACAGTCCGGCAAAGAGCAGTGAACCCGCCCATGGACCCTGGGTGACAAATGTCGCCCCGCTCGGAGCCCACGTTTTAGAGTCACCGCTATGAACTACTGGACTCACCATTCCCTGGTGGCTTTCATCTCCGGAAATAATCGGCCAACCGTAATTGTTTCCCGGCTTGATGATGTTGAGTTCATCCCGGTGATGAGCTCCATGTTCGGGAGCATACAAACGGTGAGTGCCAGGCTGCCAGGCCAATCCCTGAGAGTTGCGATGTCCATAGGAATAGACGGGAGACCCAGGGAATGGATTGTCGGACGGAATGGTACCATCAGGATTAATTCGGAGGATCTTACCAGAAAACACTGCTATATCCTGAGCCAGAGGAGGCCTTCCCAAGTCACCAGTTGTCCAGTAAAGCTTCCCGTCTGGACCGAATTTCACACGTCCACCATGATGGTGAATACCTCCATCCACTCCATAATCCAGTAAGATTCTATCGAAGACTCCTCGTCGGTTTACCGGGTCCTCGTAAAGTCTCACCAGCCTATCTTGCAGGTGTCCATCCCGGTTCCGGTAAGTGTAGGCCACGTAGACAAATCGGTTACTGGCAAAGCAAGGATCAATGGCAAGACCAAGTAGCCCTGAGGCGGAATACTCCACGACGTCATCAAGGATTATCCACGACTCGGGGTCTAGCTGGCCATCTTTCAAGACTCGAATACGTCCTGGTCGCTCAGTAAAGAACAAGCGTCCATCGGGTGCAAAATCGATCGCCCAGGGTGTATGAAGATCTTTAGCCAACTCCGTAACTCGGATGTTCAGCCCGGATTTCTCAAGCCTCAGCGTGACGAGAAAACCTTTATCAGAATCAGCCTCAGAGGAAGATTCTAAGGGTTCCTCCGGTTTCCCGAAACTAACCACCAAGGTCAGGCAGGTCAATAAAATACACCCTAACCTTTTCAAAAGACCAGACCTAATCGCCTTGGTCATTGTCCACCCAAATCCTTTTCAGACCAACTGTACCCATGGACCAGAGCAGCGATCCACCTAGCGGCTGATAATGAATCCACCAGGGTCCACTTGCTCTCGGAGGATCCTCAGCTCAAGAAAGCCACCTTCAGTGTTCTTGCAGGATCATGGAAAAGTCTCGTTTGCCACCTTCAAACTGAACCTCAACAACCTAATCCCGTGCAGCACCAGATTAGGATGTCTTTTTGTGTTCCCGATCACAGCCAACCAGGGAGGCCTGCCACTTTTCGAGCTAGGAGCTGGAGAGTCACTTAGACCTGGGCTGTCCAAGTCAACCTACTATCTTTTTTTGATGCAGTGAGCTAGATTGCAAATCGACTGAGCGGCCACATCCACGTCTGTCCTGGTGACGTCTAGGTGCGAAACCGCTCGCAGCGCCGTCGTCTCGATCAGACTCACCCGCACCCCTCCTTCAGCAAGCAGCCGATCGGCGAACTCTCGATTAGAGACTCCTGTTTCTGCTACATCGAAACGTACAATATTTGTCTCTACCGCCCCTGGATCGATCCGGATCCCGGGAGCATCGGCGATGCCTCGCGCAAGGCGCTTTGCATTGCGATGATCCTCCACCAGTCGTTCAAGGTGGTGCTGCAAGGCGTAGATTCCTGCTGCAGCAACAATCCCTGCCTGGCGCATTGCCCCTCCAATCCGCTGCTTCCACTGCCAGGCCTCATCAATGAAGGTCTGCGATCCCGCCAAAACGGCACCTACAGGAGCCCCCAGTCCTTTGCTGAGATCAATCCAGACGGAATCAAGCCCCCTGGCATAATCCTTTACGGGAATCTTGCTCGCCACAGAGGCGTTGAAAAGACGGGCGCCATCCATATGAATCACTGCACCGCGACTGTGTGCTAAGTCGCGGACGGCACGAATCTGCTCCAGAGGCCAGATACGACCACCCGGTTTATTCGTCGTCTGTTCGACGGACACTACCCGCACCTTTGGCTGATAGCGGCTGGGGACAGGCATGGCCTGAGCCACCTGTTCCGCCGTAAACATCCCTCGCTCACCGTCAAACGGATACAGAGTAGCCCCCGCTAGAATAGCGGCTCCTCCAGCCTCGGCGATCATCGGATGTGCGGTGTGGTCCAACAAGACTACATCGCCTGGTTTACAATGAGTAGCTAGGGCGATCTGGTTACACATTGTCCCTGAGGGTAGAAACACAGCCGCTTCCTGATCGAGCATTTCAGCCACCATCCGCTGCAAGGCATTGACAGAGGGGTCCTCCCCCCTCTGTTCGTCCCCTACCTCTGCTCCACACATAAACTCTCGCATTGCCTTGGTCGGTTTGGTTAGTGTATCGCTGTAGAGATCAATGCAAATTCGCGTCATGGATTTCCACTCACCTTCAGGTCTATTACTCGGCGCTAATCCCAAGATTCGGAGCCAGCCCGGTAACCTGTCAATCGAGACAATTGCACTTCTCGAGCAGATTGTATTGCGCAGTGGAAAAAGGAGTCAAGAAGACATAGGTAAAGAGCTCTTCCTCGGACTCTCCGATTGTGAACTGAAGCAGGATAATGAAGTGAATATCTCCTAATAGGCCAGCAAAAATGGTTTACGAATTGCGCTGCTAGTGTATAATCTGATTCGGTAAGATCAAGTGTGGTAATTATTGACTGTCATGCGAGAGGGGAGGAGGGGGAGAATATGCCTCAAATCAGGTCAGCTTTTCTATTAGGGAGTGTTGTCTTTCTGTTGGTTGCTGTGGGTTGTGTCAATCGGCCTCCTACACTCAATTGCATGGCGGAAAGAGCAACCATCACGGAGGGGAGTTCGGTCGGTATCGACACTAACGCCCAGGATCCGGAAAACAAACCTCTCCGATATGACTGGAAAACAACCGGGGGAAAACTCACCGGACAGATGGGCGCTGCGATCGAGTTGGATTCATCCGGATTGTCACCCGGAAGATACACCGTCAGCGCCAATGTCAGCGACAATAAGCATACGGTCAGTTGCTCAGTGGACGTGGCGGTCCAAAAAAACAAGATGGCCCCCACGATCGCCTGCGCTCCTGCGAAAGTGAGCGTTATTGAAGGGAAGTCGGTCACCTTGCGAGCGAGCGCCTCAGACCCCAACAGCGATTCTCTCAGCTACTCTTGGAAAGTAGATGGAGAGGACGTGACGAACGATCGAACCCAATTTCTCCTAGGGACAGCAGGTCGCTCACTAGGAGCCCACACGGTGGGGGTCACCGCCACAGATGTGGATGGTATGACCGCTAGCTGCAACTTTAATGTGAGTATCGACCGACGACCCAACAAGGATCCGAGTGTTGCGCTCAGTCTGGACAAGACCAACATATACGCTGGTGCTCAGCTCACGGCCAGTGCTCAGGGTGATGATCCGGACAATGATCCGTTAACCTACGCCTGGAGGATGGACGGACAAGCCCGTTCAGAAACGGCGACCCGAATCAAGATTAACACTACTGGTTTTGCCGGAGGCCGTCACAGCGTAGCTGTTACGGTTCGAGATGATCGCGGGGCAACGGCGAGTGATACCAAGTCATTCTCGGTACGCGAAAAGGTGACGATCCAAATAGACGGAATTCGATTGAACAATGTAGCCAAAGCCAGACTGGACGAAATCGCCCTAAAAATGCAGCAGAACCCTCAGTTGAAAGCCGTGATCACTGGTCACACGGATGATCGAGGGAGCGAAAAGGCAAACGAGCGGATTGGCTTACGTCGAGCGGAGGCCGTCAAGGATTACCAGGTCAAGGAACACAATATTGCTGCTAGCCGTACTGAGACACGAAGCGCCGGTGAAAGCCAGTCGATTGCTGACAACAAGACAGCCGCGGGCCGGAAAGAGAATCGCCGTGTCGAGATCGAGTTGTTTGTTCCATAGGCGTGCAGTCGGTGTGCATCTGCCCCCCAAAGGGCGCGATTAGTGGCCGACCGGTGTGTGTCGTGCAGGCTTCCCCGTGCGTATTCGGAACACACGGTCGGTCACTCCACCGTTCGCCAGTGTGTTCCGATGTGAGGTAGAGAGGTCCGGTTAGCTTCCGATCAGCCTGGCTCCGCAAACCAGCGCTCAATCGAAATCTTTTTCTCGGTGTAGAAATCGATTGCATCCCGCCCTTGGCCGTGTAGATCGCCAAAAAAACTTTCCTTCCAACCAGAGAAGGGGAAAAAGGCTATCGGAGCCGCTACTCCAACGTTGATGCCTACGTTGCCTACCTGAACTTCATATCGGAACTTGCGTGCTGCGGCACCGCTCCCTGTGAACAGGCAGGCCATATTTCCATAGGGTAAGTTATTTACCATGGCAATCGCGTCCTCAATTGTCTGAGCACGCATCAGACTGAGAACCGGTCCGAAGACTTCAGTCTGGGCGATTGGGCTCGATGGCTCCACTTCATCCAAGACCGTAGGGCGAACAAAATTTCCGTGCGAGTATCCGCTGATTGAGGGGTCCCGACCATCCACTACCAAACCAGCTCCCTGGCTCTCCGCCTGAGAGATTTCTTTTTGAATGCGCAGCTTGCTCTCCAGCGTGATCACCGGTCCCATCTCAATCCCACTATCCAGCCCATAGCCCACTCTTCGCGACGTTGCAGCCTCGGCGATCTGCTCCCCAAAGGATTTGTGGACTCGACCCACGGCAATGGCCACCGAGGCTGCCAAGCAGCGCTGTCCGGCACAACCGAAGGCCGACTCAGCCACCATTTGTGTGGCCATCCGCAGGTCGGCGTCGGGTAGGACAACGATGGCATTTTTCGCACCGCCTTGGCATTGTACTCGCTTTCCATTTGTTGCCGCACGACCATAAACGTACCTGGCCACCGGGGATGATCCAACGAAAGATATTCCCCGAACTGTTGGGTGGTCGAGGAGAGCATCCACCGTTTGGCCATCGCCATGAATCAGGTTCACGACACCAGGTGGCAGCTCCAACTGATCGATCAGCCGGAAAATCAGGTTCATCGTCAAAGGGACCTTTTCCGAAGGCTTCAAGATAAACGTGTTTCCACAGGCAATGGCATAAGGAAGAAACCATAGGGGAATCATGGCCGGAAAGTTGAAGGGTGTAATGGCCGCCATCACGCCCACCGGCTGGCGGAACATCGCTTCGTCAATACCTCTGGCGATATCTTCAGAATTGTAACCCATCATGAGCACGGGAATGCCCGAAGCCACTTCCACATTCTCGATTCCTCTTCGTAGCTCGCCCTTGGCTTCGATCAGTGTCTTGCCGCATTCCTGAGTGGTCGTCCGGGAAATCTCTTCAAAGTGTTCCTCCAATAGTCCTTTGAGCTTGAAGAGGTATTGGCTCCGGTCGCTCGGCGGCGTTCTCCGCCAGCCAGGAAAGGCAGCCTTTGCCGCTTGAACAACGCCATCTACATCTCTCTGATTCGAGACAGGGACATGGGCCACGATCTCAGAAGTGGCAGGATTTTTGACCTCTAGGAACTCGGTCGAATCCGATCGTTGGAATGCGCCGTCAGCATAGTTGAGTAGTTGCCTGTTTGCCTTCATCATGGCTTTCCTGCTTTACTGTCCCCTTCGAACATGCGGATCAAAAAAACATCCCCGATTCCATTACGCATCAAAAACCGATGTAAACAAATAATATGCCCTGATGTCAATGGGCTGCCAGTCTTCACAAGAGAGATCTATTTTTGTCACCATATTCATGGATTAGAGAAAGGAGCCACACTATGGTCGATTCCCGATTTTTGAAGGCCTGTAATGGTCAACAAGTGGATCAAACACCAGTCTGGTTTATGCGTCAAGCAGGTCGTTACCTGGAGGAGTATCGTAAATTGCGCCAGCGATACACATTACTGGAAATCTGCAAAACACCCGAATTGGCAACTCGGGTCACCCTGCAGCCCATCCGTCGCTTCGATCTAGACGCGGCCATTATTTTTGCCGACATACTCCTGCCCCTGGAAGGGATGGGTCTCAACCTTGAATTCATCGACGGCAAAGGTCCGACCATCGATCATCCTCTGCGAACTCCAACAGATGTCAAGGAGCTGAACGAACCAGTCGCTGAAGAGGAACTGGGATTTGTGTTTGATGCCATTCGTGCAGTTCGAAGTGAATTACCTTCCAGGATCCCTCTAATCGGTTTCGCTGGAGCTCCCTTCACAATCGCTAGCTATGCCATTGAGGGTGGCTACTCTCGGACGTTTCTCAAAACTAAATCAATGATGTACCAACTCCCCGCTACTTGGAAGCTTCTCATGGAAAAACTGACCCGGGTAACGATCGAGTATGTTCAGGGACAGATCGAGGCAGGAGCTCAGGCCATACAGATTTTTGATAGCTGGGTAGGATCCCTGGACCCGGAGGATTATCGCCACTATGTGTTGCCCTACTCCAGGAAAATCTTCAGCAGTCTCCAGGATCATCGAATCCCTCTGATCCACTTCGGGACCGCCACGGCGGGTCTTCTGGAACTGATGAAGGAAGCAGGTGGAAATGTGATCAGCGTGGACTGGCGTGTAGGATTAACAGCGGTCTGGGATCGGCTAGGAAGTAAGATGGTGATACAAGGCAACCTCGACCCGGCTGCGCTTCTGGCTCCAAAAGCCATTCTAGAAACTAAGGTCGAGAAAATCCTGGAACAAGTAGGGGGGAGACCCGGACACATCTTCAATTTAGGACATGGTATTTTACCCCAGACCCCCATAGAAAACGTGGACTTGGTGGTCGAATGGGTCCACCAGAAGAGCAGGAAGCTCTGCTAGCCCGCAACAGTTTTTTATCGGATCTCAATCTCAGATGGCCATACGAATCGTCATTGTAGGAGGAGGCATCTCCGGTCTGGCCACGGCCTATTTCTTGAGTCGGAGACTCAGTCCCAGTAAGGCCAGGATCACCTTGTTCGAAGCCTCGTCCCATTTAGGAGGATTGATTCAGAGCCAGACAAGAAACCGTTATCTCCTGGAAGCGGGCCCGGACTCTTTTGTAGCACACAAAGGACACGTTTCAGATTTGTGCCGGGAACTGGGATTAAGTGGACATGTGATTCGCTCGCCTCAATGGCGCCAACAGGCCTACGTCTTTGTAGATCGGGAACTGAAGCCGTTTCCAGCGACGGTTTTTCTCAATCCCCCGGCAGATCCTTCCAAACTTCTGCAGACTCCGCTTCTCTCCCTGAAGGGGCGCCTTCGAGCCGCCATGGAGCCCTTTATTCTGGCCACCCATCACGAGGAAGAGTCTGTGGCTGATTTTCTGGAACGCCGATTCGGATATGAGGTCGTGGAGAAAATCGCACAGCCCCTAGTAGCGGCGATTTTCGGGGGCGATCCTCATCTCCTCAGTCTCCGAAACACCTTCCCGCGCTGCTACGAAGCCGAGAAAACGCTAGGCCATCTAACGTTTTCAGCCGCGCAGAGAACACAGGCTGGGAAACCCGACAGGCAGAGAAGTCCTTTTTTGTCGATGAAGAACGGAATGAGTGAAGTGGTCTACTCCCTGGCGGCGGCGATCAGGAATCGTGTCCAGTTACAACTCGACACAAAAGTAACGAGTGTGAGTCGCGAAAAGGACCGCTTTCAGCTTCACTTCCTTCAGCGTAGCAAAGAAGCCGACGTGGTCATCCTAGCCACACCTGCCTATGTCTCGGCCACCTTACTATCCGGCTCCTTTCCTTCCCTGGCCGAGCCACTGAACAACATTCTTTATGCCCCGGCGATCCTCACTTGTCTTGGCTACTCCCAGAAGGTGATCACCGGCTATAGGGGAACCGGTTTCCTAGTGCCACAAATCGAAGGAAAAACCATATTGGCATGTACCTGGGTAGACCAAAAATTTTCCCATCGCTGCCCTCCAAACAGCAGTCTCCTGCGATGTTTTATCGGCGGTTCAAAAGCCAGCGAGTGGATGAATAGTAACGACCAGCATCTGCTGGCAACGGTGAAAGGGGAATTATACGAAATGTTGGGTATCCAGACTAGACCTGTAGTGGAAACGGTTTATCGCTGGCCCCGCTCCTTGCCTCAATACAGCCTGGGTCATAGTCAGCGAGTCGACCGGTTGAACCGCAAGCTTGACCGCTTGCCTGGATTGTACTGCCTCGGGAACTATTTGGACGGGGTGGGGATTCCTGATTGTGTACGCCACTCGAAAAAGGTGGCGGAAAGAATTGCCAACTTTAGCTGATTCCCCTCTCTATAGGTGTACTCACCGAATCGCATTGAGAAGACCGATGGAGCAAGGAACCAGCCAGACGAAGGATTTCACGACATATTTGAAGATAGTCGAAGTGTGGGCTAAAGTTCGGCTGGATTTCTTTCGACGGTATAGTCAACAAAGACCAATGGAAATTGTTTAAACTACCTGACGAATTTTTTCATCTAAGAGGAAGGGACTAAGAGTGTGAAGTCTATCTTCTGCCTGACTCTTACATTGACCTTGTCTTTTCCTGTTCTCATCTCTCAAGACCCTTGCCAATCGGCGGCCGAGGAGTTCAAGTTGCCGGTAAAGTTGAAAACGAGGGGAAAACCTTCGAGAGCCAGTTGGGCTCAAATAGATCAGGTCCTCACAAGTCTGCGGACAAACCTGGAAGGGGTGCACTGTTCTTTTCAATTTGACGACCTTTTCAGGACTGAAAGAACCCAACTCTACTTCCCCCTCACCAACAACGTATTGCGAACGACTCCCCAGGGGACCTTTCAAGGAGTTCAGATATTTGGCCAAACAGGAGAACTTTTGGGTCAATTTTCAAACCGTGTAACGTATCAGCGATCGGGTGGACTGTACGGTGACAACCGTTATACCTTGCACTATTTTCAGTTTGAGGATCGGGTTGGGACGCTCCAGTCATCTGGCAATCGCCTATTGTTGGATAACTTCCTGGTGAAATGGCAAGAGATCAAACATCGCTTGGCAATCTCGACAAGTACACGCAATCAAAATGCTCAATAGCACAAAAGGCTCGAGCGAAGTGACAGGGGAGTTGGTGATGAGCCGGGAACAAGATCCTAAAACTCAGGTCTTCACCTCGATCTCTTCCTGTTTGAGAGCTTTGACCAGATTGGGCTTGCCTGCTTTCCTCCTAAGTCCTGAATTCAGTGCATGCATCTACCCCAAGATCAGATATCGACCAAAGCGCCCACGATGTGGGCTCTGTTGACGGCGGGCGGGCAGGACAACAGGACCAGAAGGAGAGTCCATCCTTTGACTTTGCCAATAAAAGGAACTATCAGAAAGCTGAACGGGATTTCGATGAGACTCGTCATGATCGGGAAACCTACACAATCGCATACCATCGTAGTTTTGAGGACGGATACGAAGAAGGCTACGAAATGGTAAACCTGAACCGGTCTTACGAAACAGTTGGTCTATCGAGCCATTATCCCCCACTGCAGAATTCCCAGTATCCAAACGGCCTCTTCCCGATGACACGATCACGATCCCTAGGGGGACGGAGATCAAAGTTCAACTGCTCAATACCCTGACGACTCGTCACAACATGCGAGGCGACCAATTTGAGGCTCAACTCATCGATGACTTCAGGCTAGACGATAAGATGTTGATGGGGAGTAAGACACGACTGAGAGGGAGTGTGGTCCACTTGAAGCGAGCCGGTAGAATCGCTGACCGAGCACAGATGAGCCTTCGTTTTGAGGAGATCTTGTTTCACGATGGAACACGGGTGCCCATCGATGCCATCTTGGTTCGATTGATAAGCTGGAACGATAAGAAAATAGTTGGGAAAAACATCCTAAAGAAACAGAGGAGCAAGTCAGAGAATGCCCGAAATATCGGCACTACCACCGCAATCAGAGCTCTGGCCGGACTCCTCAAGGGCGGAAGAGGAACCAAAAGTGGATCGGGCACCAGAGCAACAGTAGGATTGGCTAGAATGTTGGCGACCCGGAGTCGGCACATCCATCTGCCCTCTGAATCTGAACTTCTCATCAAATTCAACCGAGAGGTCCACATCCCCTCAAGACGAGTCCGGAAAGCTGGCGTGCAGACACCTTAAATCTCCTCATGCCATGACACATACTCCCGATCGCGAAAGACTCGATCAAACAACAGGGGAAAAGGTGATTATGTCCCCCAATTCTGACCTGAAAACAATCTTTCAGTCCCTCGAACAAGCTTATCCTTTCTCCGAGGGATGGCCGCAGGGTCAGTGGCCTATCAGCGGTCATTTCCGGCCCGCTCGCTTTGAGGTTGTGGTGGGTTCCCTACTCACCCAGAATACCAGTTGGAGAAACGTTGAAAAAGCACTGCAGAGGATGATCCTCTCCGGCTTGGTGGAAGCTGGTGCAATAGTGTCCCATCCAAGGGACTTATTGGAAGAGGTCATCCGTCCCTCAGGATTCTACAGACAAAAGACCCGTGCTCTCCGAGAAATCTCCAATTTTATCTTATCCTTCCCCGGTGATTTCTACCGTCAGGTCAGTCGAAAACAGTTACTTTCCCTCAAGGGTATTGGATATGAGACTGCCGACTCGATTCTTCTCTACTCCTGCGACCGACCTGAGTTTGTGGTGGACTCTTATACACACCGCTTCCTTTCCCGTTATGGACTTGTGGAAATGAAGGCCAGTTATCAGGAACTTAAACATTTTTTCCAGACTCGACTAACAGCTGATCTAAACCTGTACCAGAAGTTTCATGCGCTCATTGTCGAGCACGCCAAACGAACCTGCAAGAAGCGACCTTTATGCCACGCGTGCCTGCTGCGATCAGAGTGCAAGAGCGCCCTCAGCAATGAACCTCAAAGCTAGCAAGTCCGGAAACCGCATATCCCAAACACACCATCAACTCCAGAGCTCACTTTTCCAACAGAAAATCCAGTACAATGGGATCGTGATCGGACAAGGGCTTGTCTGGCACCTGAATATCTCCCACCACCTTGGGGGGGGAATCGGGATTCGGGGCGATCCCTTTACCTGCAAACCAATCCAATTTTAGCGAGCAACTGCCTCCGTTCTTTCTGAGCGCCCAGTCGATAAACCAAAAACACCAGCCGGGAATCCACTCTGCCATGTTGCTGTTCACCGCCCGATTTCCGACATCATAATGAAGCGTACAGACTCCCGGCTCATTTAGGTCTCGATATCTGTAACCACGTCTTTCCAGCTCTCGAAACAGGTGCCGCTCGAACCATCTATCCGGATGAGGATAATGGTTCTCCAGCATATTGTGCACTCCCATGAGTACCCGCCGACAATAGCCCACAATGCAAAAAAATGCGCTGCTGGAGTTATAGGTAGACGTGTTCCAGTCCCCACCAATGACCACAGGGAGAGAAGGTTCCAATTCCCCAAGATAATCGAGAACCAATTTCATCTGCCGATATCGGTGCCGTTGTGAGGAGTGGGCGTCCAAATGAAGACTGACCGCCCGTACCCGGCCCCTTGGATGATCGATCAACGCGACCACTGCCCGTTGACAGCCTAGCCTTTTCTCGCTACCCCCCATTTTATCCTTCCCGTTGGGAAGGGCAAGCGAGTGAGCTTCACGAATGGGATAGCGTGAGAACAGGGCATTGCCGTGGATAGACTGGAAATTTTCACCCGCAGCTCGGCTTTCCAACCCACTTCCCTTGACCAGACTCAGATAGCAGGGAACAAAGACGTAATTGAGCCGTAAAGCTTGAGCAATCTCTCGAGCCACAAACCGATTACTCGTTCGTGCCATACCCAGATCCAATTCCGTAAGCAAGAAAAGATCGCTTTTCCGAATCTCGGGATGTGACTGCAACACATGGATGATTCGCTCTAGTTGAATACCTCGCTCAATGTTCCAGGCAGTGACCCGAAGCGATGAGGGGCAGTCCACCGGAGAAGAATCCAGAGTCTCCTTCACCACTGTCAAGAACAATCGTTCGATTTCTGGGCGGAGTCGCTGATAGAGGGGCAGGGAGTGGAGCGCTCTGGTGGACGAGACTCGACTGAACCCCCGAAGATACGGCGTCAACCGATGATCGAGAAGAAAGGAGGAATTATCCTTTGCCGGGTCACTTGCCCACATTTCTTACGCCAATCGTTCGTTTTTCGCTGGAATCATCGGATTGTGTTGTTCTCGGTCAGCCCAAAGTATGCGCCTCGGTCTCAACACCGAAACCAGAACGGTCCTCCTAACACTTTGTCATGGCCTGGGCTAGCGTGACTTAAACCATCGCTATTCTTCTGGGCCCAGACACCCATCTGCAAACTGTTTTTCCATTGCTGCCAGTGATTCCTGTAGCCCCACAATCCCCTGTTCCATCCAAAGGTAGTTACCTTCGAGTACCTTCTGGGCTGTGCGATATTTCAAATCGTCATCATTTTTCCAGAGCTCGACAAACAAGCGTTGGATCCTGCGACGAGCGCCACAACAAAAAAGCTCGACTAGCTCGTCTGCGTTTTCGGCCCCAGGATCTCCCATCTCGGTCATGCTGTGAGCTCGGACAATCGTGACAGACATAGCGTACAATTCATTGGCAACATCAACCAGCCTGAAGAGAAAAGCCTGTTTGTTCTTCAGCTTTTCCCGATAGATCAGCATACCATGAAAAACTTGGCGCGCTAGCTTGCGGCTACTCCGCTCGACGAACCGCAGATGGGTAGCCAATCGACCAAAATACAGGTACTGCGGCCAGTATCCCCATCCCAACCAACGAGTTGGGTACCACCAGGTGTAAACGGCTGCGATTCTGGGAAAAGCAGCCAACCTTTTGCCCCATCCACTGTTCTGCTCTATCATCACGCCGGCTAACTTCAGGTGTTTATCAACGGCCTCACGAGCCATGAACAGGTGCATAATCTCGCTGGACCCTTCGAAAATCTGATTGATGCGATAGTCGCGCATGGCACGCTCGACGCCAATAGGAGGTTCACCGCGACCGGCTAAAGAATGAACCGTCTCGTAACCACGACCACCCCGGATTTGCATTGTATCGTCGATGATTTTCCAACCTCGAAAGGTACTCCATTCTTTTGTAGCCGCGGCCTCCAGTCGAATATCGTGGCTACCGCTATCGGACATCTGACTACTTAGACGAACAATCGATTCCATGGCAAAGGTATAGGCAGCCATATCCCCAATCTTATGGGCAATCGCCTCGTGCCTCCCAATTGGATGTCCCCATTGGATCCTCTGGTTAGCCCATGTTCGGCAAATCGCTAGACACCTTTTAGCTGTGCCGACCGAACCAGCCGGTATGGACAGACGTCCATCGTTTAACGTGGTCAGTGCGATCTTCAATCCCTTCCCTTCTTCACCGATCAGGTTCTCCCGTGGCACCCGTACGTTGGTGAAGCGGATGACAGCATTAGCCAAGGCTTTCAGACCCATGAAGTAACACCGGCGTTCGATCTCTACTCCCGGCCAACGCGTCTCCACCACAAATGCACTAATCTTCTTCGTTTTAGGATCTCGAGCCATCACCACCAAGAGCCCAGCCAGGGTGCCATTTGTGCACCATAACTTCTTTCCGTTAAGAAGGTAAGCATCTTCGTTAGAGGTCAGCTCGGCACTAGTGGTCAGGCGTGCCGGATCGGAACCCACCTCAGATTCCGTCAATGCGAAGGCAGAAATTTCACCTCGGGCACATCGGGGTAGGTACTTCTTCTTCTGTTCTACAGTGCCAAACAATTTGAGGGGTTGGGGAACGCCGATCGATTGGTGTGCTGATAAGAGGGCTAGAATATTCCCGTCAACACTGCCAATCAACTCCATGATTTTGCTGTATTCAACCTGGTTAAAACCCAGCCCCCCATACTCCTTGGTAATCTTCATGCCGAAGGCCCCCAAATCGCGGAGCCCTCTGAGGACGCTTTCGGGATATTCGCCACTTCGGTCGATCTCGTCTGAGTCGACCTCTTCCAAGAGAAAATTCTTCAACTTCCGATAAAAATTCCGAAAGTCGCTTCTCTCGTCGTCCCGGGGAAACGGGTGGATGAGATCCAACCTGAACCTCCCCCAGAATAGCTCCCTCATGAAACTCGGCCGCTTCCAAGAGACTTGACGCGATGCTTCCACAACCTTCCTGACATCCGCTTCACTTACGCTCGACACCTTCTCTTTGGTCATTACAACACCCTGTCCCTCCCTATTTTAGATCAGAGAGCCAGATGGTTCCTTGCATAAGTTCAAGTGGACTAGTTGGAGGAAAACACCAGCACGAAAATCGGGAATAACTCTAAGACTCAAAATCTAAGACACTCAAACTCTTCGTCAGACCATACCTGGCTGGATCCCACTCTCCCGGCGCTTCTTAAACGTCAGCAATTTCGAACTTCTGTTGCACTTCCTGCTTGAGATTTCGGCTTTCTGTAAAACTTCAGGAGAAGCTTCCCGGGAATCCACCCAACAGGAGAAGAAAGAGTAGCAGATTGATAGCGTGAGAGGTCAGACAGAGAACACACCGGACCCGGGTCCAGAATAACAGAGAATAGGTCAAGAAAAGACCTAACAAAACCGTGAACAAGCTAACCGAAAGATAAAAATAGTAAAGCGGTTGAGCAAACAGGGATCCACTCCATGATCCGGCCAGCAGGGCGATATAGAAAATCTGACCTAAAAGGGAATTGGGAATCCTGAAAAGGCGAGCACGGGGTGTAAAAATAATGCTGGCACAGGTCCGTTCCCCCATGCGACAAAACGAGGGAATCCAGTGCAGGTCCGGCCGGACCCATCGGTAGGACACAGCGGTAAAATAGGAGGAGATGAGGAAGCCCATACCGGAAAAGAGTACCAGAGGTATTCCAAGGGTAGCAGTCATCATCTTAGTATCCCACTTTGGAAATACGATCGCATTTGTAGCAAGTGCAACTGACTGCTACTCGGCGCTATCATCTCTGTCTCGGCATTGAGGAGCGCACCGGAGGGGCAGAAGGGGCCCCTACACCTCTCCTCTTTTGTGCACGATTGACCAACCCTGGAAACAGTCTCCCATGCGAGAGACCTGGTTCCTCGAATCGACGAGCAGTGGCGTCCCGCTCCCTGCCGTCCGGAGACCTTTGCACCGAGGTCGATTCCCGATCACTCACTTCGGATGGCAAACCAGAGGAGTCTTTTTGTACTGCAGGTCCAGGAGATTCTTTGGTCAAAATGCTCCCGGAACTCTGGCTCGGTGTCGGCAGAACAGTAGTCGTTGATCGCAGAACAGCCGGAAGGATGACGCTCTTTTCTTTTTGGAATGGACTCCTAGCCCGCTTAGAGCGATCCGAAGCTGTCTTTGATGAACCCAATAGGGCCTTGGAGTCAGCAGCGGATATCCGAATCTCCGGAAGTGGCGAGGTTGAGCTCCAAAAAGTATCGGTTAAAGCATAGAACACCACCCCTAGACCGGCGATAACAATGGCATAATTCACTTGATTGATATACTTCAAAGATGTTGTCCCAAGACTAGACTCTCAGCAATGCTCACTCTACCTAGCCCGTATTTCTCCCCCAGACCGTCGCGCAGCACGGGGAGAACCAGCTTGACAACGCTTCTGGCCAAGGCCACCGCAGGGATACTCGTACAGTACATCGAGGAGGCCAACCTAGTACAATGCAGTCAAGACAGTTGATTCGGGCAACGCAGTAGGCGGGGTGTGAAAAATGCGGGCCAACCCTCGACGCGCATAATCGTTGTGGGGATTCAATTGTGAGGCCTTCCGATAAAAACCCAATGCCACCTGCTCCTGCCCCCTCATTTCCGCACAGTATCCTAAAGCAGCATAGCTGAGATCATCAAGTGGGTTCAAGTTTCGGGACAGTCGGAAACGCCGTTCTGCCTCTGTCACCTCTCCCCTCTGAGCCAGGGCAACACCGAGATTGTAATGCACTCGCGCTTTACCGGGGCTCTTCAAAGCAGCATCCTTCCACAAGAGTAAATCGTCCTTCCATAACTCGTTTCTTGCCATGGTGACCGAAATCATCATCATGATCAGCAACAAGGCAGTTCCCAGCTGGACTCTCGGTAGAAACTCTCGTAACTTCTGCAGTAGCCAGCTGACTAGAAGAGCCAACCCTCCCAAGGCCAGATAGGTGCGACTCTCGTTGATTAAATCAGAGTTGGGCACCAAGGCAGGCGGAAGCAATGCCGCCATAAGCCACAACAGACCAAAGTAGGAGACTTGACAGGTTCGAAGACCATAGACTGCCACGAGCAACACGATGACAGCCAAAGAAGCTATCAGCAGTCCCCAGGAACTCGGCCAGGAAAAAGCGTGATCGATATTCAGCCCGGAAGGCCATATCATCAGAGACAGATACTTCCAGAAAACCACCGGCTGGGCGACCCAATACAGAATGGGATGGTAGTGATTCCAGCCGATTCCTTCCGGCAAGTACACCACCAGAGAGTAAACCAAAGCCGCAGCATTGATCAAAACCACACTCAAAATCTCCCTCCAGCGTGCGGGATTCAGATAAATTAAAAGTAGAGCCACAACCAGCGCGTCGGCGCGACTCCAAACTGCCAACTGAAAGCAAATCAACGCGATCCAGAAATGCTTTCGAACCGAGAGCATTGCCCACACACCGAAGCAAGCTGCCAACAGGACCGAACGTGACCAAATGAAATTGACCGCCTGCGTCTGCAGGGGGTGAAGGGCAAAAATGAGCCCTGCCTGAAAAGCCAGGAGACGCGATCGAAAGAGTTGAAGAATAAGGGAAAAAAAGGATAAAACGACTACGGCATGCAGCAAAACGCTGCATAGATGATAAGGGAAGGGATCTTCTCCGAAAAAGCGGTAGGTCCAGTGGAAACTCCAAAGCGTCAGGGGGCGACCTCCATACTGATCCAAAAATATGGAATACGGAAACCCTTCCTGGTTCACCAGAGGACTCTCCAACATAAGCCCGAAATCGTCGAAGTGAAAAGCACCTGGGAAGGAGTTCAAATAGGCGAGGACGGTGACCAGAACCAGTATGAGTCCCAAGGGTAAAAAGCACATCCTACACGCAAGATGCTGGAACCGGAAGAAAGTCTATTGGAAAACTTTCGAGTGAGATTCGACCAGATTATGAAAGGAGCGACAATCCATGTTGGTGGAAAGAAAACACGTCTATTCTGGTAAGGTGGTTAATCTCATCGTGGAACAATTAAAAGTCAAGGAGCGACCTTGTCTTCGAGAAGTTATCCGCCACCCCGGTGGGGTAGCTGTCTTGGCGGAGAGCAAGAAGAATGGGATTTTATTTGTGCGCCAACATCGTTACCCGATCAACAGGTCTCTCTTGGAACTACCAGCGGGAAAAATTGATCCTGGAGAACCACCAGCTTTGACGGCTGGGCGAGAACTAGAGGAGGAAACCGGCTTTCGTCCTCGAAGCCTCGAACATCTCTTCAGTTTTTATCCCAGTCCTGGCTTTTGCACTGAACTCCTCCACCTGTATTACACCAACCAGTTGGAGAAGGCGAGACAAATGCTGGAACCGGAAGAAGAAATAGTCGTTGAGGCCTACTCCTTAGAGGAAGCAATTGGCTCAGTCTTCAGGGAGAAATCGTCGATGCTAAAACGATCTTGGCCCTCTTCTGGCTCTACTGGAAAAGGGCGATTTAAACCCACGGCCAGCCCGGATATGTTCAATCTGGAAACCTGTAGGCACACGTGCTAATCTCTCCTTGCCATCCACCTTAGAGGAAAATATCCGACTGGACAAAGTTTCAAATCTGCCGGACCCTTATTTCTCATACCGAGCCCTACCGTCACATTTCAGCCCCCGCGTCTCAAACGCCGAGTGGCCCAAGCAATGAGTAAACTCGTTAGCGTCGGCGAGAGTCGGTTCAAACCACAGAGGAGTTTTCCACCCGGGGTCAGATGCACTTCGCGGCGGTTATGACGAACGGCATTGACAATGGCTCGAGCTACCACTTGTGGACTTTGCCCTGCTGGATGGCGACGGCGTGATCGGAAACTCTGGGTGAGCTGTATATTCTCTTGGAACTCAGTCACAGTGCGCCCCGGGCAAATCACACTCACCCCAATCCCACTACCCTTCAACTCGGCCCACAACCCCTCTCCTAGCGCGATCTGAGCAAACTTTGTGACACAATAGCCAACCGTGTAGGGCAAGGATCTTTTGCCGATGACACTGCTGACCAGAACAACGTGACCACGTCCTTGCTTCAGCAGATGAGGTAAGGCTTCGTGAATGGATTCATAGCCTGACTGAAAGTTGACCTGCCATAGCCTGGCCAACTGCTGAGGAGAAGTTTCTGTCACCGGGCCCAGGATCCCGTATCCCGCGTTACAGACCAGGACTTCAATCGAGCCCAATACTTGAAGACACTCACGTACAATGAGAACCCCTTCGTTGGGAACGCTAAGATCGTGCAGCCTGCAAACTACACTTGGCGAGCCCTTCTGATGACAAGCCTCCGCAACCTGAGCCAGTCGGTCTTCCCTTCGTGCCACCAGGAACAGTTCGCATCCTTGTTCAGAAAACGCATAGGCCGCTGCTTCACCGACGCCGGACGAGGCACCAGTGATCAAAACTCTCTTAAACACCATAACACTCAAGAACGGCAGCAGCTCCTTGCCCCCCTCCGACACACATAGTGACTAAGCCATAGCGCAGCCCACGCCGTCGTAGCTCGCACAGAAGGGTGACAGTGAGCTTAGCACCCGTGCATCCCAGGGGATGGCCCAGCGCTACCGCTCCTCCGTTGACATTCAATCGACTGGTATTCAAGCCCAATCCTTGAACCACCGCCAGGGCCTGAACTGCAAAGGCCTCGTTCAGTTCAATCAAATCGATGTCTCTGAGTTCGAGGCCAGCTCGTTCGAGCGCTTTGGGAACGGCATAGACGGGTCCAATTCCCATAATCTCGGGAGCCACACCGGCCGTGGCATACGAGACAAGCCGACCCAACGGAGCAAGCCCAAGTCCTTTCGCTTTCGCTCGCGAAACCACGATTGCGGCCGCCGCTCCGTCCGACCTCTGGCTACTGTTGCCAGCGGTCACAGTTCCAGTTTGTTTAAAGGCTGGGCTGAGCTGGCTCAACACTTCCAACGAGGTGTCTGGCCGAGGACCTTCGTCGGCTTTGAATTCGACCACCTGGCTTTTCTTGCGCCCGCCGGCCATCTCCTCCAAAGTTACCTGAAGAGGGATAAGCTCTTCGTCAAAGCGGCCAGCCGCCTGGGCCTCGACAGCCTTTCGATGACTGCCCAGGGAGAATTCATCCTGTTCTTGGCGAGAAATTCCATACCTAGCCACCAGATTTTCTGCAGTTAATCCCATCGAGAGATAAACATCAGGATTTTCTTCCACCAGAGTTGGGTTAGGCGAGTAACGATGGCCTTGAATAGGCACCATACTCATACTTTCGGTTCCCCCGGCAATCACCGCTTGGTTCGTCCCTGAGTCCACACTCTGGGTTGCTAAGGCAATGGCTTGAAGCCCTGAGGAGCAAAAACGATTAATGGTCATAGCAGTGGTCTGGTAGGACAGCCCAGCGCGAAGGGCAGAGATACGCGCCACGTTCATCCCCTGTGCACCCTCGGGCATAGCACAGCCCAAAATGACATCTTCCACCTCCCGAGAACACAAGGAACCCACTCGCCCCAGAAGGCCTCGGATGACTTGTGCAGCCATGTCGTCTGGTCGCATGTGGCGCAAGCTTCCCTTTGAAGCCTTGCCCACCGGACTGCGACCAACTGCCACAATGACTCCTTCACTCATGGATGGCTCCCTCACAAAAACACCTCCCCTCGTCTAATCTAGCCTGCACTTCTCACATTCTGACTACTGCATCGCCGAAATCATCTGTCTTGACTACGTTGTCCTTGCTCGGCCTTCTCGACGTACGGCACGAATACGTCTAAGGGAACATCGGTCAAACCACTTGTGAAGCCAACCCTTCCGGCACTTTGCTACGACCCAGCATAAGAAATGCGGGCTGGGCGTCCTCTCAACCCTCGCTACTTCTGGGGAAATCAAACCAATTCGCGGGGCCCGGAAGCTATGATCTGGTGGGGAACGTTAGTAAGCTTTTTGAAGTTGTTGATAAAACGCTTCCCAAGTTCGCTCGCCTTGCGATCATAGGCTGTCTGATCATCCCAGGTATTTCGAGGATCGAGTACTTCAGCAGGCACCCCCAGACAGGCATCCGGAACGTCGACTTGAAACACGGCGTGAGGTCGAAAATTAACCCCTTCAAAGTCACTATTCAAGGCTGCTCGAACCAAGGCCCGAGTATACTTTAGTTCAATCCTCTGGCCCTTGCCATAGCTGCCACCCGTCCAGCCCGTGTTGACCAAGTAAACCCGTGACCCAAGCTCCTCGATCTTCTTACCCAACATTTCAGCGTAGCGCTGGGGCTGCAAGGGCAAAAATGGTGCACCAAAACAGGTTGAAAACGTTGCCTGAGGTTCGGTTATACCCGTCTCCGTTCCCGCCAATTTCGAAGTATAGCCCGAGATAAAATGGTACATCGCTTGATCTCGATTTAGTCTCGCGATGGGAGGAAGTACCCCAAAGGCATCAGCGGTCAAGAAGATGATCGTCTGGGGATGTCCCGCAATTCCCGGAGTCACAGCCCCCGAAATAAAATTGATGGGATAACCAGCCCGAGTGTTTTCGGTGATCGCATCACTGTCATAATCCACCGTCCCACTTTTCTCATCCACCACCACGTTTTCTAGTACGGTACCGAAGCGGATGGCCTCCCAGATTTGAGGCTCTTTTTCCTGCGACAGGCTGATGCACTTTGCGTAGCAGCCCCCTTCGAAATTGAAAATTCCCTTGTCCGACCAACCGTGTTCATCATCACCAATCAGCCGGCGTTCAGGGTCGGCCGAAAGCGTGGTCTTCCCGGTACCAGAGAGGCCAAAGAAAAGGGCAACCTCCCAGTCCGGACCCATATTGGCCGAGCAGTGCATCGGAAGGACAGCGCGCCGAGGCATAAGGTAATTCATAACGCTAAAAATAGATTTCTTGATTTCACCGGCGTAAGGGGTCCCCCCGATTAGCACAAGCTTCCGCCCAAGACTCAGAAGAATAAAAGCCTCTGAATCGGTAAGATCCTCTTTTGGATCAGCCAGAAAACCCGGCACACTAATCACGGTAAATTCTGGCTGGTGGACATCCAACTCCTGTGGGGTGGGCCGAACAAACAACTGATGGGCGAACAGGCTATGCCAAGCGTATTCCGTTATAATACGGATCGGTAGTCGGTAATCAGGATCGGCTCCAGCGAAGCCGTCGAAAACGTAAAGACTTCGGTTCTGTAGATAGGTCGCCACTTTTCGGTGCAGAAGGTCAAACGCCTGGGGGCTGAAGGGCCGATTGACCTCGCCCCACCAGATCTCGTCGGAAACGCTAGCCTCTTCGACCAGGAATCTATCCCGCGGTGACCGCCCCGTCCGCTCGCCGGTACTCACACACAGCGCTCCAGAGCTAGTTAACCTGCCTTCCCCGCGCCGTAGGCTGTGTTCCACCAAGACGGATGGGGCTAATTGGCGAAAAATACCAGCGCTGCGCCGAATGCCGGCCGCCTCCAAACTCAGCTGTCCTCTTCCCAAATTCTCACCCGCCCATTTCTTTCAGCTAACTACTTCCTCCGCGCTCGCCCTCCGAATGCCAAGCCGATTAGCACAAGCTGAGTTTTTGAAGTTCTGCCCTTAGCCACCGCCATCAATGCCCTCTACAATAACCGAGATCTAGTGTCATAATCTATACTCAAAGTGGGGCTTTATTTCCGGCGTCAGTATTTCTTCACAGCTGCGGCACGGGAAGGGTATGAGGCTCCCAAAAGAAATCCGTTATCGCGGAGTTGGGCCTCTATTCGAGGATACGCAGAAATTCGACGAGGGATACTAGTTCCTTTTCCGAAAGACGATCAAACCTAGGCATCCACTTTTGTCGGCCTTCAAAGCCAGCCGTGACCTCGTGATCTGGGATCGAGGTAGGATCGGTTATCTGCCGCCTCAACCATTCGGGAGAGCGGTAACGCCGTGCCTGCTCGGTCAGCGAGGGACCCACTCACCCGTCAGTCGTAGGCCTCGTGCTTGTAAACTACGGCAGAAACCACATTTGTTGGAGACAATCACTTCCTTGGCCAAGGCCTCTTTTTCTGAATCTAGCCCCGGTCCAGCGTGAGATTTCCGACATGCAGAGTGAAAAAGAGGTAAACTAAAAAGGGTTGACATGAAAACCAACTGGACCACCTTTTTCCGTACCACAACACTTGTTCTTTCAAATACAGTTTAGGAATGATCAAGAAAATAATTTAGATGTGGTTAAAAAAATTCGCGTTTTGTTTGTCTGCACGGGGAATTCAGCTCGCAGCCAGATCGCTGAAGGTTTTGCCCGGCACTACGGTGGGAGAAGATTTGGGGTGAGTAGTGCAGGAACGCATCCAAAGGGGGTTCACCCCTGTGCCGTGAAGGTCATGAAGGAAGTCACCATAGACATCTCTGAGCAGATTTCAGAAGCACTGGCCACCAAGGATTTAACGGATTACGATTATCTCGTGACCCTCTGTGGAGACGCCAGGGACTTCTGCCCTCCACTACCACCTCAGGTACGAAGCGAGCACTGGCCGGTGGCAGACCCAGCTGCAGCCAACCATACCTTTCCTGAACTGTTGACCAATTTTCGCTCCATTCGCAATCAAATAGAAGTAAGGGTGAAGGAATGGTTGGCCAGAATTCTGGTGCACTGAAGCAACTGTCAACGGCTGTACTCTTGACTGCCCTTTTCCTTCAACCTGCCTGCATCTGGCGGCTGTGGAGCAAGAAACCAATCGGAGAGACAACATTTGATGTGAAGGGAGCGGTCGTCTTGATCAACGAGCAACAACTCGTTATCCGAACCAAGAAGGGCTTAGAGCATAGCTTCACCTTGGTCGCTAGTTCGATTAGAGGGAGCGATTTCGAGCCGGATACGTACGTACATGTCTACTACAAAAAGGAGGAAGGAGTAGACGAGGTGACCATGGTGGTCAGAATAGTCAAATAACGGGTAGTCGAAGCAGTATAAAGCGTTACAGGAAAGTGATTTGAGGCACCAGCTCCGAGAAATTTAATCCTGAAATTGCACCCATCAGCATTCTCTATGCCGTCTCATTTTCTTTGTCATTATCACGAGGTGGGACTGAAGAAAAAGAATAGACCTTTCTTCGAGAACCGCTTGAGGAGAAATATCCAGACCGCTCTGGGCGATTTTCCTTTCCGATCGGTTCGCCGTATTTCGGGTCGATTGATTGTTGAGTTGATGCCTCACTCGCCGATTGAGGAGATGGGACGTCGCCTTCAAAAGGTATTTGGCTTGTCCTTTTGTGCACCGGCCTGGGTTTCTTCTCAGGAGCTGAATCTGCTACAAGAAAACCTCTGGAAATTGGTCCAGCATCGTTCTTTTGATTCCTTCAAGATTCAGGCTCGTCGCGCCCATAAGAACTTTCCATGGACTTCTCCGCAGCTCAACGAGCGATTAGGAGCATATATCCTCGAAAAATCCGGCAAGCGAGTTCAGTTGGACTACCCTGCTCTCACCTGCCATGTCGACTTGGTAGAGAATTACGCTTTTCTCTACTTCGAAAAGCTCACAGGAGCGGGAGGGCTTCCCACTTCCACTGCGGGTAAGGCAGTAGTACTTCTCTCGGGAGGAATCGATTCTCCGGTGGCGGCCTACAGGATAATGAAGAGGGGCTGTCGGGCAATCTTTGCCCATTTCCACAGCTATCCTCACACTACCTTGGAGTCACAAGAAAAGGTCAGACACCTGGTTCAGATACTAACCCAGTACCAATTTCGCTCCACCTTATACCTGATTCCTTTTGCGGAATGCCAAAGACGGATTGTGGCCACTACTCCACCGGAGATCCGAATCATTTTGTATCGGCGTCTGATGATTCGACTGGCAGAACGGATTGCCCAGTGTGAGAGGGCTCAAATACTGGTAACGGGCGATAGCATAGGCCAGGTTGCCTCTCAAACTCTCGAGAACTTGTCGGCCATCAATCGCGTCGCCCAACTGCCGATCTTTCGACCTCTGAGCGGAGACGATAAGAAAGACATCATTGATACAGCCAGAAAGATCGAGACTTTTGAAGTCTCGATCTTGCCGGATCTCGATTGTTGTTCCCTGTTCGTACCACGTCACCCGGTAACAAAGGCCAATGTCGAGTCCATCGAACGCGTCGAACAACACCTCGACTTGCAAGAGATGATCGAGAGCACCTTCAAGCAAAGGAAAATGGAGCGAATAGAGTTTTTGAATCGCATGCCGAATTGAAACTGATGGATATTTGACACCGCCCTCGCTCACCCTACCGTGGATTGGCCAGTGAAATACACGCTGGAGCAATCGACGCCGGAAACGACCGGCCGAATGGAGAGAAATGCATAGAATACTCCTGTTCCTTTGCCTTTTCCTTCTCGTTATGGTTCATTCCCAGCTCGATCCTCTCCGCTCAAGCCACCTGGGACCTTCTCCTGTCCGATCTCCATTCGATCAGGAAGCACAAGCCGAGAAAGTTGAACGGCTTCTGCTCCAACTGGAGAAGGATTACAATTCCGGCAGAGGTTCGCCGCAAAGCTATACACTGACCGAAGCTGAGCTGAACGCTTACTTAGCGGACCAGTCCCGAAAACAAGACTGGAGGGGCCTCGAAAGTCTCTCCATCGAATTGCGAGAGGGAAGTTTTCTGGCTCAGCTGATTGTCAACACTGACCAGCTCGAGATCGAAGGAAACCAGATGGAGATGAATTTGATCAGAGCTCTCTTCAGGGGACGACAGGATTTGAGGGTCGACGGAACCTTTTTTGCCCAGGAAGGGATGGCCTATTTTCGAATCAATGAAGCTCATCTCTCCGGCACTCCTGTCCCCTCACCGGTGTTGAATGGTATTTTGAGCTGGATCGGAAGAAGCCAGGAACCCCCGTGTGATCCCACGGAGCCATTCGAGATGCCTTTTGGGATCACGGCGATGAAGATCGAACTCGAAAAACTAACCATCGTAACCTGAGAACAGCACAAGCGGTGCTCTTGAGCTGCAATCGATTACCCAATGAGCCTAGTTAAAGCGATTGATTCCAACCTATTAGGCGGTGCCTATCATATCTCTAGAGTCCTTAACCAGCACCAGTTCACGGCCTATTTTGCGGGCGGCGCAGTGCGCGACCTACTTCTCGGAAAGAGGGTCTCAGAGATCGATATTGCGACCTCCGCATCTCCCCATAAAATTGAAGAGCTCTTTCCGAGAACCCTTGGAGTAGGCAAGCAATTCGGCGTTGTCATCGTCGTAATCGATTCTACCCAATATGAAGTCAGCACTTTTCGTGAGGATTCCGACTACCAAAATGGCCGTCATCCAAGAACGGTCCGGTTCACCGACGCAAGGCGAGACACCTTCCGACGAGACTTTACCGTTAATGCCTTGTTTTTACATCCTTTCACTGAACAAGTCATCGACTACGTGAAGGGACGAGAGGACCTAAAAAATAGAATCATTCGAACGGTAGGAGAGCCAGCGGAGCGCTTTAAGGAGGACAAACTACGAGTCTTGCGCGGGATACGCTTTGCTTGCCAGCTTGGCTTCAAAATAGAAGAGGCAACCTACCGTCAAATCAAAATCCATGCCCGGCAGGTGCTGCAGGTCAGTTGGGAGAGAATCCGTGACGAGGTTTTGAACATTTTGACCGGGGCAGATCCAGCTCGAGGTCTAGATCTTCTTTTCGACTCAGGGAATCTCAGGGAAATCTTATCCGAGATAGCGGTGATGCGAGGAGTCGCCCAGCCTCCTGAATTTCACCCGGAGGGTGACGTCTTCGAACACACTCGACTAATGTTCAAGCTCTCCCAAGATTTAACATCCACTCTAGCCCTTGGAATCCTGCTGCATGACGTGGGAAAACCACCCACCTTCGCCATCAAGGATAGGATTCGCTTCGATGGTCATGTCGAACTGGGCGCCAAGATGGCCAGAGACATCTGTCAACGACTACGCATTTCTGGGGAAGAAACTGAACAGGTGGTGGATTTGATCCTGCATCACTTGCGTTTTATACATGTGCAAGAAATGCGCGAAAGTAAGTTGAAGCGTTTTCTCCGCAAGAAAAATATCCAGGAACACCTAGAACTGCACCGGTTGGACTGCCTAGCCAGCCATGGAGATCTGTCCAGTTACGATTTTTGCAAGAACAAACTGGAAGAGTTGAGTCGGGACGAATTGCAGCCAAAGCCGCTAATCGACGGCCACGATCTGATTGCCTTAGACCTCCAGCCGGGACCTCTTTTTTCCCAGATTCTTGGCGCCCTAGAAGATCTCCAGTTGGAAGGTAAGCTGGTTTCAAAAGCAGAGGCTTTGACATGGGTCAAGCAACACTTTGTGGACAACCCTGCCGATTAAGTGAACACTGACCTTATCCTAACCTGCTTTTTCACACCCTACCGACTGTGTCGCTGGAATGACCCGTCTGGACGGCTTTGTACCGTCATTTAGCTACAACCTCGTGTGGGAAATACATATATTGTCCCGAAGCGCAAGCGAGGGGACCCGCTACCACTGAGCTGCCTCTTTGTAGAATGAGGATTCCCGGCTCTGCAGTAAGGTGTCTAGAAAGCTTACACTCGCTTTTCCCTGAGGGGATTAAGTGGTATACATGGACTCGATGAAATCAACTACTGTACAGGGGTGGTTTCTTCTCGCCTGGTTGGGTTTCTGGCTTACCTCTGGCTGTACTCCGGCTGAGGAGGAGATCACTCCCGAGCCATTACTCGGAGAACCTGCTCCACCCATTCCGGGAGACATGGTGTTAATACCCGCTGGAGAGTTCATCATGGGACACCAACTAGAACGGCCCGGACAGAGAGCCCTGGAAGCACCCGAGCGCGAGATGACGCTACCTGCCTATTACATTGATGCCTACGAGGTGACGAATGGTCAGTGGATCAAATTCTTGACCGAGACCAGTTACAAGCCAGAAGGGAATTGGCGGGAGTTCTACACTATTGGTAAGGAGGACTATCCAGTATCGAACGTCACCTGGAATGACGCCAAAGAGCACTGCAAATGGAGGGGAGGTCGGCTACCCACGGAAGCCGAATGGGAGAAAGCTGCTCGCGGACCTGAAGCTTTTCCTTATCCGTGGGGTGAAAAATGGGATCCCACGAAGTCGAATTGCAATGAAACTGGCTACAAAAACATCGTGGAAGTGGGACACTTTATTTGGGACAAAAGCGCCTATAGTGTTTATGACATGATGGGGAATATCCAGGAGTGGACCGACGACAAGCTCAAACCTTATCCTAAGAGCCTACTCGCCAGAGACGAAGTTTTTCGGTATGGTCACATAGTGGCGCGCGGCGCATCCTATGCGTTCAAAGGGAGCAGCATGTTTCTCTGGACGCGCAGTGGGTACCCCGCAAAAGCGCAATACGGTCTGGGTTTCCGGTGTTATAAGGATGCAGAGGAGATCCAGGCGGAGACACCCTCAAAGCTGCGTTGAGGATAAGCTAAGCAGATCAAGAACCTTGGCAGACGGAAATCCAAAAAGAGCTTATCCTCAACTTGACACTGCGTGCTGATCAAAGTAGCATCGAGTTCCTCAGCGCGGGGTGGAGCAGTCTGGTAGCTCGTTGGGCTCATAACCCAAAGGTCGAGGGTTCGAATCCCTCCCCCGCTACCAAGTTAGTCTGATAATTGGCCACTGGAAAGTGGCCTTTTTTTTTGGCTTTGCAGGGATGAGCCATTAGCATCGCAACTTTCTCTTACTGTACTTTTCCATCTTCAGGCGCTCCCAGGTGGGCAATAAGTGGGCAAGATTGTAGGAATAGCCCCCACGAGAGCTTCAGTAGCCTCCCGAGCTCCTCATCAGTGTGGATGTGTCCCTTGTGCCTGTTGTGTGTGGCCATCCGAGAGTGTCCAAGCTGAGTCTGAGCCAGTTTCACACTTCTCGTTTGCTTGTGCACAACGCTGCCCGCTGTGTGCCTGAAAAGGTGGAATCCGTGGGCTCGTGGTAAACGCTTAATGCCCGCTTTGTCCATAGCTGGGTAAAGCGACTTCCCTACGGAGGTGGTCAGGGTCGCAAGAACTTCCGTCTGCCTTGTAGAATACGAAGTCGTCCAGATCAGCAAAGGTTGACCTTTCCTTTTGAGTGAGCAGTATTCGGACAAGTGGGTCAGGCAGGTAGAGGTCTCTTTCGCTTGCTCCCGTTTTCGGACTCAGCAACTGCCCCCTCCCCAAACTGTGGCGAACACGTAACTTCCTCGAAAGAAAGTCAACGTCCCGCCATTTCAAGCCCAGAAGCTCTCCAAACCTCAGACCGGTCAACACAACACATAAGAACAGGGGTTTCCACAATTCAGGGATGTACCGTAGGACCTGACGAATCTGCTTTCCTGTAAGGATATTCTTTTTTGGCGTCGGATACTTAGGTCGGTGAAGCTTTGGTCGCAGAGGACTGCCCTTGATCAGATCGTGTTCAGCAGCGACATCGAAAATGGTCTTGAGCATCCCGTACAGATTGGTCGCATACTTCTTCGACAGCCCTTTCTGACGCAAGCCCTCGAAGAATTCGGTTAGATCGATAGGCCTGATTTCCTCGAAGTACGAAAACCCAAGTTTAGGCAGCACGTGATTGTTGAGCATTGACCGGTAGGAATACAAGGTCGATGGCTTTACTTCCCAGGTGTTGAGATACTCCTGCCAATGAGAACCGTGAACAAATTCCACGAGACTGATCGCTTCATTTTGCCTGGTGTCGCCATTCGCCAAATTGACTATTCTGCATACGCTGCCTGGGACGGAGCGGGGCAAAGCCGTACAGAGCAGCAAGGTCACCTTAATTTGGATCTCCTCGTTACGAAGCGACGTAACAAGCAAGCCGCTAACCGACTCTTTAGCAAAGTGTTGAAGGGACAGGAAAACCTCCGTGGCAACTCATCACGGACAAGCTCAAGAGCTATCCAGTTGCCCCTCGTGAGGTCTTTCCCTCAGTCGAGCATCGAACGGGTCAATCCGGTATCGTTCGTTTTTGGAAGTGATCAGCTGTAGAACCACTCTTCCGGCACAACTCTCACTTTCGCTTCGCCGTGCCATGTCAGTTGCAGTGCCTTGCCTGCCGGTTCGGTATCCGCCTGATAAATAATCACCACCTTGCCCTGGACGAAGGCGAGCCGGGGATAGTGGTACATGGAAAAACCATCGGGCAGGTTTCCCACCTCCTTTTTGGTCCGAATGTGCTGAACTCGCGCCGGGGAAGCATAAGTAAGTGTTGGGTCGAGGCCGGCACTGCACTCCAGCGTCCTGAAGTTTTCCCAGCTCCTCGCCTCATCTTTCGAAAGGGCCACGGATAGACGGCTGCGAAAATAACCGTCACGGACTTCCTGGCCCGTAGTTTGATTCCAGACGAGCAGCAGATGGCCGGTCGAGCGCAGCCTCCCTATATCGCACGGGACGTCACCCGAGGAAAGCTGCGTGGGAGTCGCACCGAGCCAATTTTTCCCACCATCACTCGAAATGCTTTGAAAAAGACGCCCCACCTTCGTCCTCATCAGCATCAACACGCGTCCATCCTTCAACTCCTGTACGACAGGCTCGTAGGTACCGCCGAAGCCACCCAGGCCATCTTCGTTGGGAAGCGGCCAGACCATGATAGAACCCACACTGCGATTCCAGGTTTCTCCCAAGTCATCCGAGTAGTAGGCGTAGCACCCGCCTATCTGAGGACGGTGACCGTGGCCTTCCAATAGAATACTCTGTCCTCGAACTCGTCCGTAGGCTGCTGCCTGACGCGTTTCCTCGTGTAAACCGTTGAATTGCCAGTAGAAGGGTATGAGTATCCGGCCTGTGGCCAGTTGCCTCATACTGCCATGCCCAACCTGCTGGAAGACTCCATGGTCCGGGGCATAGAGTCCGGGTCCATCAATCAGTACCCCTTTGCTCCAATTCCTTCCCTGGTCTTCAGACCAGCAAAAACACCATTCTTGATGTGGTGTCGAATAACCGGGCTTTTGCCTGGTATAGACCATCCCCAACCGACCGTCGCTAAGACGCAGAATACGATCCGACCGGCCCCGTAGTCGCTTTCCCTCCTGAAGAAACGGAAAGGGTGAACCCCATGTCCTGGCAGCGTCATCAGAGACCGACCCAGAGGATTCACCCACCAGAGCCAGCAGTTTCTCACCGTCCAGTTCGCTTAGTGAAAGTCGACTGTAACCTTCAGGCAGGGCGCCCTCAGAGATTCCTTGACTGAAAACTTCCTGGCGAACGCTTGCAGCTCTAAAGGTTTCGGAAATCCCAAAGGTCTTTCCCGCTCTCGGCACCAGGGCGGACGCCAAAAGAAAATGCCTGCGCGTAACTCGACTCATCGGTACGTCCCTCCTGGCCGGCGAGCCACCGAGTTTAGATCCATTTACTCGGATTGAAACAAATCCTCCACTTAATAGGTATTACTCGACTTGAGATCGTGGCTCTATGGGGCTTTTAAACCAACATTACCCATATCAACTTCGGATCCGAGTTCCTCTAGCCTCCCCGTGATGAATGGTCGAAATCTACCAATATTCCGACATTAGTACAAGCGTTCTTCCCCTTGTCTTGGCCAAAGAAGGTCTCTAATCCTTGGGTTATATCCAGATACTGTGGGAAAAACCTGATCAGCAGAGACATCTCTGCTACCGTGATCCAGACTCTCCCAGGGCAATTTGCACCATGCCCGTGGCCGCCAAACCTCTCGATTAGACCTCATTTGAATTCCCTGGAGCCATACTTTCCAACGGATTGTGACAGATGCATCTGGAATAAAGCCTGGCGAATTCCACATGTAGATTAGAATGGATGACTCTATCGAACAAAAGGAAGGGCTAAGAATATGGTCAGTCAGACAATTTCCCATTTCAAGGTCGTTGAGAAGTAAGCGCCGGGAGGGCAGCAGTGATTCTGGACGTTAGCATTATCCTTGGCTACTTCACCCTCATCATGGGCATTGGCGTATGGGCTCGGGTACGTAAAGACGTCTCGGCCGAGGAGTACTTCTTGAGCACACGTTCTCTGAAATGGTCCTCGATTGCCATGTCGACCATTGCCACCAACATCCAGGCCGGCCACTTCATCGGCATGGCTGGCTCCGCGTACCTTTATGGGCTGGCGCAGGCTAACCTGGAGATCAATGCCATTTTTGGTATCCTGGTTGCGGCCTTTTTCTTCGTCCCGCTGTACTTGCGAATGAAGGTCATCACCATTACGCAGTTCTTTGAGGTCAAGCTGGGTCCCCAGGTCGCTTTGGCGTACTCGGTATTGATGATCCTCCTCTACTCGCTCCTTTACCTTGGCACGGCATTGTTTTGGGCAGCCTATACCATCGACGGGATCTTCAGCAATGAAATGGGAAGCCTCGACTCCGATCCGGTGATGAGGCTTGGCATTCTCATTGTTGTGACGGGTGGCTTCTCCGCCGTGTATACGTATCTGGGCGGGCTGAGAGCTGTGGTGCGCACCGACATTGTGCAGCTAATCCTAATGGCCGTAGGGGGACTGATCACGTTATGGGTGACCATTCACCATCTCGGAGGCTGGTCGAGTCTTTGGACCATCACAGGCGATCTCATGCATCTGCACCTCCCACGGGATCATGCGACACTGCCTTGGGTGGGCCTTTTTGGCATGTTCCTGTTGAACCTCAACTACTGGGGTGCGAATCAAGTCATCCTGCAGCGCGCGCTGGCGGCCAAGAACCTAAAACATGCCCAGATTGGGCTTTTGGTGGGAGGCGCGCTAAAATACTTAATAGTACTCATCATCATTGTGCCCGGCATTGCGTTGGCCGGGATTCTCCACGAGAACCCTCTTGACGATCCCGACCTGGCCTACCTGACGCTGGTGAATATGCTCCTTCCTGCTGGCGTGCGAGGACTCATCCTATGCGGCTTATTCGCTTCACTAATGAGCACGCTGGATTCGATCTATAACTCCGTCTCGACCCTTTGGTCTGTGGATATCTACAAACGGTACCTGAAACCAGAGGCCCCTGATCACGAGGTTGTTCGTGCGGGAAAGCTCGCAATCATTGCCACGTTTATCACAGGGGTACTGTTTAGCTTCGTTGTGGTCTACGTTAAATATGGAAATCCAACATTTCCCCTAACCCACTGGTTTAACGAGCTTTCCTACTATGTTAAGAACGGCTTCGTGCTCCTGGTCATGGCTGCCGTGTTCCTTGTGAATCCGTCCAAGCGGCTCGTGCTTGCCACCTTCTTGTCGAGCATAGCAGTGACCTACTTCGTCAATGTTATTTTTGAGACAATGAACTACTTTGTGCGTTCGAGCTGGGTGATTGTACTCACGTTTGCCATGGTAGCCATCCCTACCGTCCTCAAGAATGGATGGCGAATACCATTAAACGAGCTACTCCTCCTTTCAAGCCGAAGCGCAGTCCGATTTGGCACGGCCTTACTGGCATCGCTGGTTTTATGCCATGTCATCTTTCACTGAGAGTGTGGACCCGAGATGACGTAGGGTGTCAAAGTCGTGCTTTAATTGCCGCGGTCATTTCCCGCAATTCAGGGAATATTCGCGTTCTCGCTTGTTGCTCAGCCTCTTATCGATGTCGAAAGACGATGCGCCCGATTTCGGCAAGGTAGGAGCTCTCGGTCCAAGACTCCAGGTGCGCGCAAAAGGTTTTATAGGCCAGCCAAAACTCCTCCTCACCATGGAGAAAGGTGACTTATGCCTGCTGAAAAAGGATGAGTTGGAAACCCGTCTACCTCAAAATCGCTCGACCCACATTAACTTGACAGCGCCGTAAGGAGGGTCTTAAGGCTGTCCCAGGTTTTCTCCCGCTGGGGGGCCCTCTCAACTCCTTGGGGCTAGTGTCCAGTAGCGAACCACCGTCACCAGAAACACCAGGGCGGCCGAGCAGCAAGTTGTAATCGTCGTCGCAGAACGTAGGCAGCGAAGTGACGACGCCGACAAGCTTTTCCTTTCGCAACAGGCTCATTCTATGCCACCTCTTCGATCTTCCTCTCTAGACACACCTCTGTTAAATATCAGTGTAGAGAAGTTTTTCGTCCTCTGAGTGTTGCCGCAAGTCTTCTTGAGCATATGGGTAGCTTCAAATACAGACCAATTCGTGCCAATTTGTGAAATTCGTGGCCGAAATGCTCAGGAGTCTGCCTCCTGTTTACCTCTCTTACCATAGAGCCAATTCAACGAGACGATTTTGACTTTGGTTGCGCTGTAGGGGGGAGCGGTTTCGCTCACGCCAAATCCGTAGTCGTAGGCAATTGCGACCTCATTTCCTGAACAGACGGCTGTGGGATAGCAGACTCTCAGACACCCCGGAGCATGGGGGTAACGTCTGGAATCCTGAGGCTGTCGATAAGCATAGTCGTCCATGCGATAAACCTTAGGTGACCCCGAGAGAGGTTCGATCTGTGTCCGACCGTCCAGGGACTCCAGATTGCGAAAATGCTTCCAGCTTGTGCCTTCGTCTGTGGAAATGGCGGTCGAGAGCCGGTGACGTTGGAGGCCGGAGAGGATCTCCTCTGTAGACACCTGGTTCCAGATCAACAAAAGGTGACCCGTGGCCGGAAGGCGGATTAGCGTAGAAGGGGCGTAGGCCGACGACAGCTCGACCGGTTTTGGGGAAGACCAAGATATACTTCCGTCCTCAGAGATCGTCTGGTACTGGCGACCCAATTCTGTACGCCCAACCATCAGTATGCGGCCGTCCTTCAATTCCTCGACAACCGCTTCCTCGAAATGGTGGCATCCCTGCTGTCCCCCGTTTAAGCTGACATAAAGCTCACTCAGACTTCGCTGCCAAGTCTCACCCTCATCGTCGGAATAGTAGACCCAGCTGTAGGTGAGGTGATTCTGTGGCCACTCTGATATACCGCCAGGATCGGGGCTAATCCATGCCATGACCGGAACCAAGATACGTCCCCGATTCAACACGCGAGCGCTGCTATTCCGGCAGACTGAGAAGTAGGCGTCAACCATTACTGGTGGCGACCAGGTCTGCCCTCCATCGTCCGATCTGCGAAACAACACAGTGCCGTCACGTCCTGTGCGGGCGTAGGGACCTCCGTAGATCAAACCTAGGGCACCGGAAGGGAGTTTGAGAAGGCTATGGTGAGCGGTCAGGCGGCCAATCGGAATGACAGATCCATCCGTAGCTCGCAAGGGTTTTGTTTCCTGCCAAGTGCGTCCCTGGTCGCTCGAGAGCTTACCCACGAGAACGCCTGACTCTTTATAGTGAGCGGAGGGACCGCGGCGACTCTCTCCAAAGAGGAGCCAATAACGGCCATCCACCAGTTGCGCCAAGGTCGCCTCCTGAAGATTCGGTCGAGGTTCGATGGCAAGACCTTCATGGAGAACGCCTGACTCCTCGGTTAAGGTACCGGGCCAGCCAAACCTGTTGGAAAGGCTGGTTCCCCCTCCCAAAGCCAGCCCCGCCTTCACAAAGCTCCTTCGTGAATACTTCATTACCATTTTCTCCGATCAGATGAGAATTTGTCAGACATCCACCCGGAACGCATTCAATGATAGCGACAGTCGCGGCACTCGTACAGGTTGCGGACATTTCCAATCTTGCCTTTAGTATCGACCTTGAAGACTTCGATATTTCCACACCGGATGCAGGCCAGACTATTAGGCCAGCGGATGCATTCGACGCTGGTACATCTTCACCCGGGTGAGCTCTATGAACCACCGTTTGTGAGAAGCTTGAAAGGGCCAAGCGTTCACGATCTCATTCATAGAACCTTAGCTAATAGCTATGACGGTTTTGTCAAGTTAAGCGGGACGCGGCGACAATCACGGCATGGAACCGCTGTATCGAGGTCACCGTTTCCCACCGATTTTCATCGCAATCCATGCGTTTCACCAACGCGCACAGCGCACCGGCCGTTTGTTCGCCGACGCGGTATGGATTGCTGACCGGGCGTTACGCCTGGCGGACGCGGTTGCAGGAGTGTGTGCTGGCCTGTTGCGAGCCGCCGCTGATTGACGAGAACCGCCTTACGATCCCGGTTTTCTTAAGGAGAATGGCTACACCACAGCCTGCATCGGTAAGTGGCACCTGGGATGGAATTGGGCCGGCCCTCAACCGAGCACGATGGAAGAGGTGTCCACCCGCATTCACCATATGGGACATGAAACCTGCTTCCTTCAATTGAAGTAACTCTGCATAATTAAAAAAGATATGGAGCATAGAGGGAGCAAGAAATAGCCAACCCAAAGGGTGAGTGTTTGAAGCTCGGTTTTGATGCCAGTTTGAGGCTTGAGTTTCATGGCGCTAAGGTCACATCGGATGCCGGGCTTCTCGCCTATCGGGATCTGGATGAAGCCTTAGGTTTATTTGATCGTGTACCTTCCATTGTTCAAGATGGGCGGACTGGGAGTAACATCCAGCACGACCTTTCGGCCTTGCTGCGCCAATCCGTATACAGCCGCCTAGCTGGCTATAAAGATGTCAACGATACGCATCGTCTATCGGTTGATCTAGAGAGGGTCCTTGTCGGTATGTGACCGCTGGTATAATTTGTACCGTAAGACTTTCTCAATACCAATGACACCCAACAGCACCCCAACTTGCGTTCGGCGGATCCGGACATACGACGACAATCCGGACGCGTGGTGGATACATCCGCCGACGGAAACGCTCCATGACGTTGTCCTGCACCATCGCGACGGCCGTGCACTTGCTGCGATAACGGTGCGAGGTAAAGGCAATCCCTTTACTGGCGTCGAATGGTTGCAACCGTATGACGAACCATTCAACCTTGTGTACTGGCGGGTTACTCACGAGCACCCGACGGACATACAGTTCGACGACATCTCCTCTCGGCCGGTGGTGCACAGTTCGTGGGACTGCCGCGAATGGAACATGTGGCGCGGACGGCCATACGGAAACGAGCAGCGTCCCAGGCAGGTCAATTCCGAGTGCGGAGCCGGCGAAAAGGACGACCACATCATCCTCTGGTGTGAATACGAGGTGGACGGGATCCACACCAGACAGCATTGGCTGTTTGCAGAGCAGGAGAACGACAATGCCCTCGTCTATGACTGCGTGACGACCGTGGAAAACCGCAACGACTCGCCGTTGGCGGACTACAGCCAGTTCTTTGCCTCGTACACCCAGGCCAACTGCTGGGTCAAGGAGAACTTTCGCTGGCCGCCGGCACGCGATTGGGACAATCTGGATCCGGCCGCCTGGTACCTGGATGCAGGCGGTAGTCTGAAATCGAATCTGGACGCCGGTATCGTGCACCTCGAAAAGTTCATTGTCGGCCGCGGCTCGCCGATCGACCAAGCCGGCCGGCTACCGCACTTCCCGCACTCGGATGGTCTGGTGGCGGCGTACTGGCAGCTGCCCGTCCTCGTGGGATTGCCGACAAGTCGGCATTGGCGGCATGTGCTGATGACCGAGGCGCAACACACGGCAGCGCTGTCCCTGGGCATGGCGGGCACTGCGATGGACTACGTGCTCTATCCGGGGCATATGTGTTTCGCTCCGGGTGAGCAGTTTACAGCGCACGTCCGGCACGTCATTCTGCGCAGCGAAGACCTCCCGACGGCAAATCGGCTGGCAGCACTGTATGCCCAGTTCGCCGCCGATCATGACCACTGTAAATCCCTGACAGGGAGGGGCTAAAGCTGATTCTTCCGGGTATATAGCTGCTTGGAAAGCACAATGAAATTGATCCGTTGAAAATGGCCTCTTTGTAGGGCTTCGTGACAAAGTCCTCTCCATCCTTTTGGGGCTCCGGAGACGCAGTTCTCAACAGCTTCCCTTTCCTCCATCCGTACTATGATGGAATCAAAGGGTCGATAGAACACGATCCGCTCAAGCCCAAGGACTTGCCTTCTCCGGCAGCTTTTCCGGTCTTTGACCAGCTTTTTCAAGTCGTATTCTGGTTGCACAACCTCAAGTTTTTCCGTTTCCAAAAAACTCCCCAACTATCTGCGTGCTCACCGTAAGCGTTCCGGCCTAATCAAGGATGAGGTGGCTTTCCTTATGGGTACCCAGAGCGGAACGCAGATCTCCCGCTATGAAAGATTCGGATTTATACCATGCAACACAGTTTGATCAACTGACCCACTGACAGCCTGTACATGCAAAAGCAGGCCTTACTAAGCTCTTGCATATATAATATGCGTTTTGTCAGTTCCTCCCTTAAGGCCTTTGCTAAAATTTCATCCGGATTGTTGCTCTCCACTGGACAAACTCATCAACGGAAAAGGGTTCGTAACTGTTGAGTAACAATTGCTGCTAAACAAGTGGGCAATAACGCCCGAACAGGAGGGAAAACCAGCTAACAAGAAGGACATAAATACTTGAGCAGCAAAGACGAGCTGATATCCGGTTGGTCTCATAACCCAAAGGTCGAGGGTTCGAATCTCTCCCCCGCTACCAAGTTAGTCTGATAATTGACCACTGGAGAGTGGCCTTTTTTGTTGGCTTTGCAGGGATGATCCATTAGCATCACAACTTTCTCTTACTGTACTTTTCCATCTTCAGGTGCTCCCAGGTGGAGCAATAAGTGGGCAAGATTGCAGAATGGCCTCCACGAGAGCTTCAGCAGCCTCCTGAGCTCCTCGTCAGTGTGGATGTAGATGGTCTGTGCTGTCGTGGCCATCCGAGAGTGTCCAAGCTGAGTCTGAGCCAGTTTCACACTTCTCGTTTGCTTGTGCACAATGCTGCCCGCTGTGTGCCTGAAAAGGTGGAATCCCGTGGGCTCGTGGTAAACGCTTAATGCCCGCTTTGTCCATAGCTGGGTAAAGGACTTCCCTACGGAGGTGGTCAGGGTCGCAAGAACTTCCGTCTGCCTTGCAGAATACGAAGTCGTCCAGATCAGCAAAGGTTGACCTTTCCTTTTGAGTGAGCAGTATTCGGACAAGTGGGTCAGGCAGTTTTTTTTTGGCCCTACAATCATCTTTTCCGGAACAGATTTATGCATAATCCAGGGGATGTTATATACTAGCTAAGCTCAACTCTGGGAAGGTTTGTCCTATCACGGTTGTGACTACGCCGGAGTGGCGCTTAGAATGGAAAATCCGCTTCCCATAGGACCTGAGACTGGATTGACGTATTGACGCACATGATCCGCCTTGTCCGAGCACAAATGTATTTTGATCAAGGAGCAGATCACACCAATTGGTCGGGCGGACGCCAAAGGCAAGCTGAGATCGGCAGCGATGGCAGTAGTGGTCGGCGATCCACTCCTCCTGAGCCCAGCATTGATCCGGAGCTAGCTGACTATTATGCCAACTTGGAAGTACCCATATGCTTCGGGACTAGCTACCGTCCGTGAAGCCTGGAAACGGTTACTGAGGAGTTACCATCCTGATCTTCATTCCGCAGACCCGGAAAAGCGGAGAACTGCTACTAAACTACCACAGGGCTTGAATCATGCCTACGAACAGCAAACAAAGCGATTTGGAAAAATGAGTTACGAACAAGGGAGGAGGAACCATGTCGGAGAACCTTGATTTGGTGAAGGGCTATTTGCTTGACATCAATTTGAAGATTGTCGATGAGAACAAAGCCGAGGAGTTGGTTATAGTGGAAGATGAGGAGAACGGCATTCGCAACCTTATCATTGATTGCGAGCCACCGATCGTGGTCCTAGAACAGCTCATCATGGAGGTGCCCCAGGATCCAAAAGACTTCTTTAAACGTCTGCTTCAGATGAACCGTTCCTTGGTGCATGGAGCCTTTGTTTTAGATGAGAATGCTAAATACGTTTTTTTCCGCGATACACTGCAATTGGAAAACCTGAATCAAAATGAGTTGGAAGGTTCCGTTCGTGCTCTTTCCCTGGCATTGGCGGAAAATGGCGCAGAATTACTGGAAAATAGTAAACGCTAGTTGAGTGTGAATAGGAGGAGGTCATAATGGGTGTGTTTCAAAGGATTTTCAGGACGGTCCAGTCTGAGGCCCATTCTTTGGTGGATAAACTCGAGGACCCGATCAAGATGACCGAGCAAGGGATTCGTGACCTGAAGAAGGACTTGCAAGATTCCATGCAGAGTCTGGCACAGGTTAAGGCGATCGCGATTCGCCTGAACAAAGACAGCGGCGACGAAAAGAAACGGAGTCAAGATTACGAGAGAAAAGCCATGCTCCTTCTTCAGAAAATGCAGGAGGGGGATCTGAAGCAGTCGGAAGCGGAGCGCTTGGCCACTGAAGCTTTGAACAAAAAGGAAGAGGCGATGCAGCGGGCAGCATCTCTGCAGGAAGACTACAAAGCACAGCAGCAGATGACAGACCAGCTTCAGGTCAAGGTGCAGAAGCTTAAGCAGACTGTCAGGCAATACGAAACCGAATTGGTCACGCTAAGGGCTAGAGCGAAAACAGCTAGTTCAATGCGTAAAATCAATCAACAGCAGTCTAGTATGGACTCTTCGAGTACTATTTCCATGTTGGAGAAGATGAAGACCAAAGTGATGGAAGAAGAATCCTTGGCTGAGGCCTACAGGGAGATTTCTGATACAACTACGGGTGTTGACGAAGAAATCGAGGAAGCTCTTCAGGAACCCTCCTCTGCCAAAAGTGCCGACTCTTTGGCCGGTCTGAAGAAGAAAATGGGCATCAAAACTTAGCAGGACTTGTTTGAAAGGCCAGACTGGCTGTGTCTGTAGGACGAAGTGATGAGGTCGAGATCAGCTGTCTTGTTGATCACTCCTCTCCCTTTCCAGAAGGTGTGACCGAAGTTTCCAAGTGATGTCGTAGAGTCACCTCTTTCCCCGTCACACTGGTAATCTTAACCTCACACGGTGGCTGTGTTATTTCTTTGGCACTAGCAACTGAAATGTCGGATCTCGAATTACTGATTACCTCACCACTAGTTTTGGGTGCCTACACCCTCGAGGAAAAGATAGTAGCGGATATCGGGATTCGACCCATCGAACTTCCAGATCCAGGCGTCCACCAAGTAGTGTGTCGCCTGAGGAATCGTGAGCAGTGGCACGAGAATGGTTAGTGCAATGGAAGAAAGCTCAAAGTCCAGAGCTATCCCGAAGAACGCCTCGGCGTGCTCCTGCCACACCAAGAGGTCCCACAGACCTTCTTCGGCGTACGCGAGGGAAAAGAGAAGGCCCACGAACAGCCCCACCGTCACTGGACGGTGAATCATCCCACGCCAGGAAGGGTCACCAGCCCACCTGCGTCGACCGTAGAGCCAGACCAGTGCCATATACGGGACTCCGTGCGCTACGACATTCGTAATGGTGAAAGCGAAGTCGGAGTTCAACAGGCCGATACCGACATACCAGACGGCCGCAGTAGACGCCACGATGCCGATCTTGCCCCAGTTGATCGTCCCTCGAACGATGAAAACCTGGATTTGTCGGGCGGTAAAGAGGGTTAGTGAGGCGCTATAAAAAATTACGGCTGCCGTGGCTGCCCAGTCGGGCAACTGGATGAAATCTCCTTCAACGAACCATTGAAAATGGCGAGACGAAGGATTCTCGTGCCAGAACGCTAGAGGGTAAAGCATGGTGGCGTAAATGGCGCACTTGTCTAACTGAGCCTCCCGTCGGGAACGCTCACCTGCCCGGTGGCGGTACACCATCATGAACCCATACTGCTGCCGGAGAAAATGGAAGACGGCTATGTAGGCAAGAACCCGCCAAAAAACCAGGTAATCGACGCTGTAGAGTGCAACGCCCACCAGGAAGCACGCCAGGGGTGTCACAAGGTAGAAAGTTCTTCTTCTCGCGAATTCTTCAGGCTGAAAATAGGTGCGATAGAGAGACGCATAGACATGCGCCACGTCGATGAAGACAACAAAGAGCACCCAACCCCAGATTGGAGTATCCGCGGACCGTAACGCAGGGATGGCCAACACCAGGAGAACCGCGGCGACAGGTGGCCCGAGAATAAGCCCCAGGTCAAAAGGAGCGGATGCAATCCAACAGGATTTCATGTCTAAACATTTTGCTCTTTAGATGTTGTCTCGTAGAGGTTGCTAACAGAGTAAAAAGCCTTCCCTGAATGGCCAGAAGAGTGTTGTCGTGCACATGATTTGGAAAGCCGTGACATTCTATTCGAGCATCAAGTTTTCGGCCTTGTTCGACTGGAATTCAGGATTAGCTCGGCTTCTCTCCACTTAGCCTTGACTGAACCTCCGGCCAATTGACCCGGTTGCGAGCCAGGTAAATGATGTAATCCCCCTTGCAAATGATTTCGTCTGGAGGTGGAAGCGACAAATGCTTGCACTGCTCGTTGGTTGTGCGGTAAAGAGCGAGCAGGTGTGCACAGAAATCAAAGTATCGGAGCACCTGTTCGAACTCGGCCACCGTGTGGGACCCAACCTCATTCCGTTCAGAGTAAAACTGGGCGCCGTCCCGGTTCGATGAGAAATCTTCGATAAGAGCAGAAACTCCGTAGTCGATCGTCTCTTGGACAATGAGATTGGAAGCCAGATTGCCCGCAAAAACCACACGGTCCGCACCGGCGCTTCTCAGGAGCGCCTCCCGCGTGCGGTCCGCACACTCGACCACACACAAGCAGTTTTGGTTTAGCTTTTTGACCATCATCACCGCTGCGGAAACAAGAGCGTCCGTGTGGGGTAGATCCAGATTAGGTGCAAGGACGATGGCCCTCCATGCCTGGGAAATGGATGCACGATGCAGCGGCGCTTCGTCCATTGGGCTACCACGAACAAAATGCACGTCTTCGTGCTCAGGGGTCGCTTCTTTAATTGCATCAGTGACAACGACGATCGAACGGTCTTTGGATCGGAGGTCCGCTCTCAACTCCCTAATCATCTGGTCTACCATGCGGACTGAGGGGTAATTGCAGATGATAATGTGATTTTCAAGCTTCACCATAACTAACCCCCTTTGCTCCCGGAGTCTGAATTCCAGTCCAATTTCAACCATGCGGCCGAGCAAGTACGCAGCTACTCCCACGCCACCGAGATAGAAAAAGAGCACACTAGCCATCCTCCCCCCAGTGGTGGTGGCCGTGACATCACCGTAGCCGACGGTGGTCGCCGTAGTCAGGGCAAGCCAGATGCAGTCGCCGAAGGTTTTCCTGCTTTCTGGGTCCTCGATCGCTGCATTTTCAAAGTACCAAACGCAAACGGAACCGATGAGTAGGTCAAAGGCGAGGAACACCAGAACGAAAAGGTCCCTCTTTCGCGACTTCTTAAACCTCCTCAATACACGAGACAGCGGTAGCCAGCGAAACAGCTTCAGCAAGACTTATGGATTTCCTGGTTAGTTGAACACTGTCTCAGTTTGGTGATTCCACCAAAGCCAATCACAAAACAAAGGTGCTGCCGGCCAGATCTTCCCTACCTCCACGCGCTAAAGCTCTCTATCATCTCATAAAGTTAGTTGGCTAGAAGCGCCGACAACCTCAGTCGTGCTCCATTATGCTAGCTGCGAGCGGGGGGCGCGGTCAATCTTTGCCGGGTGCCGAGGGTGCCGAGGGTGCCGAGCCTGGAAACTACAGCGGGGAACGAGAAGTCAATCAATAACCTCATCATTGACTGCAAACTACAGATCCTCGTTTTGGTGACTTGTCATGCCCTTGGATGACGCTTCCGAGGAGGGTTACAAGCGGATCGTGCAGCTCAACCTGGGGCTGATGCATGGTGTCATCGTCCTATCCAAAACTCTTCAAGCACACACTGCAACTGGACAATCTTCACCAAACTAGCTAGAGTGAACGCTTGATTTACTGGTGTCAGGCTCCCTTAGTATGGCGAAGAGCAGCTTTGTTCAAGAGCTAACGCAGGGAAGAAAGGTCAGGGCCCGCGTCTTTTCGGACTTCTAATATAGCCACCCAAAGTTGAAGCCATGCTCGGTCTCCCAGCTTAAGAATGAGTAATCGTCTTCTGTCTTTCGGTAAACGCGGTATCATCGAAGCAGAGGATAGCGCAATTTCGAGCCGAGCGTTTCCGTGGAACCTCTGGCCCTGTTACCGGGGCCTTCCCCCTCCACGCCGCCTTTGGACCTTGGATAATGTCATCCTTCACCCGGCGAGAATTTCTTCGCCTTTCCGCGACTAGCGGTCTCGTAGCCGTAGTCCCCTCATGCTGGCAATCAGGCCCTTCGCTCTGGAAAACCTTTAACATCCCTGGGAAGATCGTGGGCGGAAGCCAGCAGGTGGCCCATTTGCTCCGCGAACCCCATCCTAAGCTTCGCTTTCCGGAACCTGACACCCATACTTACAAAGTCGCGATCATCGGGGGAGGAGCATCGGCACTCTGCGCGGCCTGGAAATTGAAAAAAACCGGAGTGGAAGATTTCATTTTGCTAGAACTTGAACCCTGGCTGGGAGGCACAGCAGCCTTCGGGCGAACAAACAATACGGAATTCCCCTGGGCTGCGCACTATATCAACGTGCCTCCAGCAGAAGCGGATTGCATCAAAGAGGTCTTGTCCGACCTTGGAATTATCGAAGGATATGACGACCAGGGACGCCCTCAGATTCCCGAGGAGTACATCCTGAAATGGCCGAGAGAACGACTTTTTATGGAAGGGAAATGGATCGAATGGGACCTTCTGGAAGGGGCCTCTCCGCGGGAGCAAGAAGCGATCCGCGCGTTCGAGGATGACATGCTCTCCTGGACCTTATACAAGGGACGCGACCGGAGGCGCGCATTCGCCCTTCCTCTCAGCTACAGCACCTCGGACTCCATGGTTCGCAAACTGGATGACATTTCCATGGAAACCTACGTGCGCTCCAAAGGATGGAATTCTCCGCGGTTGGATTGGATGATTAATTACGCTTGCCGGGACGATTATGGGAGCACCATGGAAAGCGTATCCGCCTGGGCAGGCATCCATTATTTCGCCTGCCGATTTTATGACCGCCGACTGCAGAAAGAATATCCTTCAGACACTCTAACATGGCCCGCCGGAAACGGGTTTCTGATTCAACGTTTGTCGGTAGACCTGTCGAAATCTCAGTGCCGCCTGGGATGTGTGGTGCTCCGAGTTGACAACGATGGCTCCGGGGTTACCGTGGGGTACTTCGACACCTCCGCACAGACCTACCGGAGCCTCAAAGCCCAAACGGTTATTTATGCTGCCAAGCTTCACACCGCACCTTTTGTGGTTGTTGGGCTGCCAGCCTCGCAGAAAAAAGCCATTAGCTCCTGCGTTTACAGTCCCTGGCTGACCGCCAGTATCCACGTACACCAGCTTCCTACAAACTTTGAAGTTTCAATTGCCTGGGATAATGTAATCTACGGCAGCCCTTCCCTGGGGTACATCGTGGCTGATCACCAGACACGCAAGCCTTACAAAAACAGCCCGTCAGTTTTGGTGTATTACCTTCCGTTTGTTGAGAACATCGACGTCGCTCGTCTGAGGCTCTTGGAGCATGGACATACCTATTGGGTCAACGTGATCATGCAGGATCTCCTGCATGCGCACCCGGACTTGGAGCACTATGTGCAACGTATTGATATTTACCGCTGGGGCCATGCCATGATTCGGCCGAAGCCGGGAGCCATCTGGGGTCCTGAGAGAGAGCACCGGGCAACGTCTGTTGGGGCAGTTTATTTCGCCTCTTGCGATACCACCGCGCTTCCCTTATTCGAGGAGGCTTGTTTTTCCGGGATCCGGGCAGCTGAACAGGCACTCGACCACCTGGATAAAGCGTTTGAATCGTCACTCAAGGGTCTGACCCGTGAGTCACCCATCTAACTCCAAAACGGAAGAATCCGAGAACCGAAAGCAAAGAGGATCAGCCAATTGAAGGCTACGAAGGAACCTGACAGCGATTTCGCATCAAATGATGCCGACCTTGACGGCGAAGCCGGAACGGGAAACATCTCTCGGTTCGGTTTATTCCTGCTGCTGGCGTCGATCTTTATCGCCGCGGCATGCGGGATCGTGTACGAGCTCCTAGTGGCAAGTCTTTCCTCGTATTTTCTTGGGAACAGCGTTGAGCAGTATTCCCTGACGATTGGATTTTTTCTTTTCTCCATGGGTTTGGGAGCATTGGTTTCGCGTGCCATCCACGACCGACTCATCAAGCGGCTAGTGGCGCTGGAAATCTGGCTTGGCTTGTGCGGTGGCCTAACCATGCCCATCTTGTACCTTGCTTACACCTACACTGATGTTTATCGGTACTTCATGCTCGTTGTCATCTTGATTATCGGAACATTGATCGGGCTCGAAATCCCTTTGTTGACACGAATCCTGGGGAGGTATGGGTCGTTGAGGACTATCCTATCGAATGTGCTTTCAATGGATTATGTAGGGGCCTTAGTCGCGGCTGTTCTCTTTCCTTTCTTTTGCTTGCCAGTTCTCGGATCGTTTTACACGTCACTTCTTACCGGCGCTTTTAATATTCTTGCCGGTGGGGTGATTCTTTTGGCCGTGCAGGCTCAGTTGCCTCTCAAGGACCGGCAGCGGCTTTTCTTCCAGGGCATCCTAGCCTCTAGTATCTTAGTCATATTTGCAGTTCAAGCGGGTCCCTTGATGGAGCGGTGGGAAGACGCCCTCTACGAAGGCCAAGTAGTGTTCAGTGAAGATTCCAAATACCAGAAGATAGTGGTGACTCGTTGGAAAAACGAAATCCGTCTCTTTCTTAACGGCCATTTGCAATTTTCTTCTGTCGACGAATACCGCTATCACGAAGCACTAGTTCACCCGGCGATGGCGTTATCTGGAAACCGAAAACGTGTCCTCGTCATTGGAGGTGGTGACGGCCTCACCGCCCGTGAGATTCTCAAATATCTTGATGTGGAACGGATCGACCTAGTGGACATGGATCCCATGATGACCATGTTAGCTAAACGCAATCTCTATTTCACGGACTTGAATAAGAATGCATTGAGCTATCCTCAGGTTCACCTGACCAACGAGGATGCCTTCACTTTTCTGCAAAGAGAGCACGAACCGTATTCGGTGGTTATTATTGACCTGCCAGACCCGCGAGAAGAAGAGATTTCCAAGTTATATTCGGTCGAAGCTTATAGGCTAGTTCGGCGGCACCTAGCACCCGGAGGAGTCCTTGTCACGCAGGCGACCAGCCCGTACTATGCACGCCGGGCATATTGGTGTATTGGGAAATCTATGGAGGAAGCTGGTTTCCGAGTGCTCTCTTTCCACGCTTATGTGCCTTCCTTCGGCGAATGGGGTTTTCATCTCGGGTCCCAGAAACCACCCGATGTTCAGAATATCAAGTTTACCGTGGCACTCCACTTTTTGAGCAAGGAGTTGTTTCTTTCCATGTTCCATTTTGATCCGGATATGGCCCGGGTTGAGGTGGACCCCAATACCTTAGGAAGACCTAGACTGGCAGGATATTACCGTGAAGGTTTCCACCGATAGTGATTGGAACGTTTTTTAGCTTAGCTAGAAGGAGATAGGACCATGCCATTTAAAAAATGGTTCAGCCGCGAGCAAGACACAGAGGAATTTGACCCATTGAAGAATTATAAACTGAGCGCTATGAAGGTTGGTTATCTTGTCGATTACGATATGAAAACGTGGGAGGTCATTGGATACAATACCTACGATTACGACGGATTTGTAACTGAGGAGTGGGTCCTGAAGTCCGTTGACAAGGTAGCTTATCTCGAGCGGGAAGATAGTGATGGGGAAGTTGCGTGGACGCTGACGGAGAATATTTCCCTCGGGAAGATTCTCGAAAACGTCATTGAACATACCCTCAAAAACGAAGATCCTCCGGAAACCTTGACACTTAAAGAGCGGAGATATAATCTGGTGGAGAGTGGGGCGGGCCTATTCCGAAAAGGCGGCGAAGGCCCAGGCCAAGAATTCATCAGCTGGGGCTACTGTGACGATTCGGAGCGAGATGTGCTTTTCATCACTCAATATGGAGAACGGGATTTCAAGCCCGTTGTGGGCGAGTACGTCGAAGAGTATCAGTTTACAAACGTTCTTCCGAGCGGGAATGTGTAAAAAGTGCCTGCCAGAATCCATCTGACGAGGTTTCTGAAATAAAACAATAGTCTAGTAATGTTGCAACCGTGTCCCGGGTGTGGGAAATACACCCCCACTTCAGCCACGACCTGTAATTCGTGTGGCTACAGCGTTGAATCCGGCCGGTCCAGGGAGGACCAGGAAGGCTGGCGAGGCTGGATTCACTGGCCCGTGGGTCTCATAACGATATTCTTTTTGATGTGGCTGGCGGGTTGCTTTGTTTCCAGTCGTGATCCTGTGCCTGAGTTAGCCAGGGAGCTTTCACGGTTCCCCGAATATTCGATTATCGTGGATGATATCGACGACAGTTTTTTCCGAAACCATCTGAAGCTCAAGAGCTTTTTCAGGGTCTCAGAGCCAATTGGCGAGAAACCCTCTGAGGGAAAAGCAGCGCAATTCGAGCAGCGGGTGGACACTTATACGGTTATTGATAGATTAGTGGAACGCTATGAAGCGTATGTCGGGATGGTGGTGGCATCCAAGACTTCGGATGGAAAACTGAGCGGCTATGGGCAGGCCCATCCTCCCTTTTATCAGCATGTCGGTCATCGGCCGTACGGTTTCTGGAGCCCGGGTGGTTTCTGGATCTGGTACGGGCAGTATTCCTTCATGAGAAACATGCTCGGCAGACACCAGATCAGCCGGCGGGATTACGGCTCCTACGTTGGCTCTCGGAGCCGCGGCCGGCCGTATTACGGCCCACTAGTCAGAGGACGACCCACGTTCGGGGCGAGGGGCAGCGTAACGGCAAGGACGCGGCCCTCCTTTTATCAGAAACACCAGTTAAAGCAGGCAGGCTTTCGAGCCAGAGCCCGGAGTCGCTCCGGTTTCCGCGGAAAGTGAGCCGCACTCCATGGACGCTAGAGAGGTGACGTTATGAGCAAGCAGTTGGTCCTTCTCGGTATCGGACTTTTGTTAGCCGTTTCGGAATTCAACAGTTTTGTGTTCGGGGACAATGTCCAGAAACCTTTACAGTCCAGTGAATTGACTGCTGCTGCACCCTCTCCTGAGACCCCTGCTAGCACTCCAACGCCGGAGGTTTCCCTTGCGAATACCCTCCACCTAATCGGCCAGTCCCTCATTTACATCCTCGAGGCCTTTATTCTCTTCTGGTTTGCTAAACTCGCCTATTCGAAGCTGTACCGGCGTGTTGACCTAAATGTGGAACTTTTCACCCGGGACAACCAGGCGGTTGCCATCTCCATGGTCGGCTACTACTTCGGAATCCTTCTCGCCTTCGGCGGCGCAATATCAGGAGAATCGCAGGGTTTGAGGGCGGATGTTATGACGATTGCCATCTACGGTCTTTCCTCAATCATCCTGATGCTTTTGGCGAGTTTCATGTGCGAAAAAGTCCTTTTGCCCACTTTCAACAACACCAAAGAGGTCGTTGAGGATAGGAACCTTGGGGTTGGGTTTGTCGAAGCCGGCGTATACATCGCCAACGGACTGATCATTCTTCGCGTCAGCCAGGGCAATGTTCAGGCTTCCTCATCGACGGCAAATACCCTCAGCGCCGTTGGGTATAGCATCCTTGTTTTGATTGTTTTCTGGTTACTCGCACAAGTCGTTTTGATTATCGCTGGGCGGCTGTACGAGTTGATGACCCCTTATAAAATTCATGAAGAAATGGAAAGAGATAACGCCGCAGTGGGCCTAGCCTTCGGAGGTGCGCTCATCGGTATCGGTAATATTGTCAGCGTGGCAGTCAGAGGTGATTTCACTAGCTGGACGGATAGCCTCACCCTGTTCGCGGCCGATGCGACGTTTGGCTTTATCATGCTCTTCCTTGTCCACAAGTTGACCGACATCTTGCTGGCGCCCAACGTCAAGCTCGCCGACGAGCAGACCCAGGAGAATCCGAACATTGGTGCAGGTCTCCTGGAAGCCTTCGGCTACATAGGCGCTTCGATTTTGATTGTATGGTCGTTCTGAAGCAGTCCGAATTCGGGCCCATTCCTTTCTTAAACTTCTGAGGTCTCCCCCCAGCGGCGACCATTGAATGATCAGGAGCAAGTCGGTTCTTTTCACAGGTGGGCTCTTTTCTTGTATACAGAAAACGAATTCGGCTCATGATTTGCACAAAAACAACGGTTGGCGGAGCAACATTGCCCCCAACCAATGAAGATTCGTCGATGCGAGAGCTAGGCACTTGGGCCTGAAGGGCCCAAGAAAGCGCTTTGGATTTCGCGCAGTGTTTTGGATTTGAACCCTCAGGCGGCAATACTTTTTGGGAGAGCGATCTCCCATAATTGATGATCCCAATGGCAGAGCCTTTTTCCAGTCCGAGGCAAGGATATTCCGGAACATCACACGCGGGGTTGGGCATATCTCCGATGGCTCAAGACCACCGTTTTCGGTGACGGCCTGTGATGGGGTACACAAGCAGGGACTGGAGGCTGCGCCGGCCTGTTCGAGGAAAACCTCATCACGCCTAAAATGGTACAAGGCCGGGCTAACCAACGCCTGGGCAAAGGGAAAAAGGGGAAGAGCAAGAAGCATGATCGAGTTAGGGATCGCCCGCAGGGCGTCGCAAGGGGCTGCCCTGAACGGCTCTTATTGGGCTAGAAATATTGGGAATTGAAAAGACGTAACCTAACTCAGCCATAGCCCTCTTCGGGACCAAGGGGCAAGGAATTGTCGGTCAACTCGTTATTTACACGTAGGAAGATTCAACCGCTATTACTTTTCCCTTCCAGCTAGCATTAGAAGTTAAGTGCCTCCGTCCGCGTTGGCACTAGCGCGAGGCGCTCGCGCCAACGTCTGCACGTCAACAGTTTCAGGGTGTAGTTCCGCAACCAACGGGCCCATGATACAGGCCGGATCGGTACTACCACAAGCGAAAATATCGAGTGCCAAATATCCCGATTCAGGATAAGTGTGCACAGCAGCATGAGATTCCGCTAGAATGATCACACCTGTGAAGCCGGCGCCGCTTTCGAGAAAGTGATGCTCAACGCTCTTGATACAGTGAAGTCCTTCTCGCCTCAGTACCTCTTTTAATATGCGCATGATTCGATCACTGTCGCGCAGAGTTTCGGGGGATATCCCCGCCAAATCAGCAATTAGATGCTGCCCCAGTGGTTGCACTCTCAACTTTCTCGGTTCAGACATGAATTGTCTATTTACCACATTTGCCATCGGTTATCCACCTTGACCTGCCCCCACGAACGAGTCCACCCTCTAAGTTAGACTCGGAGCCATTTGAAGTGCCCTGCACGGGATAGAACTGAACTCCTGAGACCTAGGTAGTTTGGCCTCTGGTGCCGGCGGCCGATAGGCCAAGGCGCTGTGAGGCCGGATCTGATTGTAATCCCTTCGCCAGCGTTCTACCAACACCTTGGCTTCCCCAAGCGTGTCGAAGATCTCCATGTTCAGCAGCTCATCCCGTAGTTTCCCGTTGAAACTCTCAATGTACCCATTCTCCCAGGGGCTGCCCGGCTCGATGTACAAGGTCCTTACCCCAACAGCCTGCAGCCAGTCCCGGACCGCCTGTGCCGTAAACTCTGATCCGTTATCGGACCGGATAAACTCAGGCACTCCCCGATCAACGAATAACTCCGCCAACCGGTCCAACACGTCTTGGTGATTCATCTGCCGTTTCACATCAATGGCGAGGCACTCTCTGGTGTACTCATCCAGGATCGTCAATAGCCGAAAGGCTCGCCCATCATGGGTCCGTTCATGCACGAAATCATAGCTCCAGACGTGGTTTTTGCGAGCCGCTCGTAACCGAACACAGGAACCGTCATTAAGCCACAGTCTCCTTCGTTTCGGCTGTCTGGACGGGACTTTCAGCCCTTCTTGTCTCCACAGCCTCTCCACCCGCTTAGGATTCACCTTCCACCCTTCCCCATGAAGTATCGCCGTGACCCGCCGGTAGCCATAACGCCCGTATTGCGTAGCCAACTCCACCATCCGGGCCACCAATCGGGCCTCATCATCGGGAATTTTCCTTTCCCTTCGCTGGGTCGATCGAACCTGTCCCAGCACTTGGCAGGCCCGACGTTCGGAGACTCGCTCTGCTCCTAATCGCTCTCGTACCCACATCACCGCTCGTCTCCTGTTCGCCGGGCCTAGAAGTTTCCCGAGGACACTTCCTTCAGGATCTGCTTGTCCAAAGACAGATCCGCCACCAGCTTCTTCAACCGGGTATTCTCCTTCTCCAACACCTTCAACCTATTGGCCTGGTCCAACCGGAGCCCTCCGTACTCTTTGCGCCACCGGTAGTAGGTCTGCTCGCTCACCCCCATCTGCTTCGACACCTGTCCCACCCTCTGTCCTTGGGCCAGGCCACCTCTGCCTCACGCAGCTTCATGATGATCTGTTCTGCCCTAAACCGTTTCCCTGCCATCCTTGCCTCCTTCCTAAACCGGAAATCCTAACATTCAAACTGGACTCGTTTTAGGGGGCAAGGTCAACCTCACAAATGGTGGTAACCACCCAGCAATTCCAAACTCTTCCGTCAGGCCATTTACAGACCTCGATCATGCTGAGGGAACTTCAAGAGGCGGGAGATCATGGTTTCGAGTACCGCGTCCAGACCGTAGTACAGACAGCCTTTGGAGGGAAAGAAGTGGTGGTAATTCTGGAGCGCGACCGGGAAAGAAAAGCTCTGCGCTATCGGTATCGACTCCTGGCCACCAAGAAAACATCCAGTCTTCAGAAAGAGCTGAGCGAGATGGCGGAGAAAGGTTTTGAATTCGTCCGGTTTAACGATTGGTAGCACCACATTCGGTGGAGATGAACTGGCGTCCCTTCTCCGCAGTGTGGTGACTCGCCGATGCTTTGGAAAGGACGTCTTGCCAGAAGGCTATCGAGAGCGTTAGCTCAGACAACCAGGGAAAGAGGGAGGTGTGAGAGATGGGTTTTAGGGCTCTGTGCGAGCCCGGGATACCGTTAGAAAGGAGGTGATCCAGACTCGCCCAGGACAATTTACTACCATGGCGATGGCAGCTAAACCTCTCGATTAGGCCTCATTTAAATTCCCTGGATCATACCTTAAGGGGTGGATAGGAAAATCTGACAGTAGGGCTCCGCTGGACCAGTGTTTAGTCTTCCCGACAATGTTTCTGTTTTGTTTCCGGTTGAGATGGTAAATATTGGTAAAGTTTGGTAATCCGATCTGTCCCAAACCCTCGTTTAACTTGTTGATCCGGCAAAATTTGGTACATTTTGGTAAGGATAAGGAGTTGGTCTCATAACCCAAAGGTCGAGGATTCGAATCCCTCCCCAGCTACCAAGTTAGTCTGATAATTGGCCACTGGAAAGTGGCCTTTTTTGTTAGCTTTGCAGGGATGAGCCATTAGCATCACAACTTTCTCTTACTGTACTTTTCCATCTTCAGGCGCTCCCAGGTGGGCAATAAGTGGGCAATATTTCAGGACTCTTCGCATGGTGAGCCTGATGAAGGTAGCTTCTGTAATAGTAAAACTGCATTTGCTCTCAAGCAGAGCTTTCCGACGTTAAGCCCGTGCTTTGCGACGGTTAGTTCTCAATTGATGGTGACATCTGCGACTCCACAGGATTTGCGATGGTGCACATATTTATGCAGCAGAGCCGCGCTAATATTGTCCATGTCCTACCATCCTAGAAATCAGTTGAGATACTTGAGTGTAACTAGCTTTCTAACATTAGAAGTATTGTTTTTCATGGCAGCAGACTATTCCTTTTTAGACGTCTGAGAGAACTGCAACAAGGTTACTGCTCCCGCTCTCTAAGCGTCAGCTTTTTGTTAAATTTCCTCCAGGTTCCATCCGCACTTGAAGCATTGATTAGGTCCAAGAGTCCATTAGCCTGGATTTCCTTGGTCCACACTCGGATGGTTCTCGTTCTGTCGGGCCAGTGCTTGTCGTACACTATCTGTCCACGATATTTTCGTGCCCAAATATTTCCTAACCTCCTTTCCTGGATTCGAGGACAAGTCAGAGTGACTGGATTATAGCCTCGTCGTGTACAGAATCTCCAGATTTCCGATTCCCTACTGCATCAGGGAGCTTTCGCACGAACTCATCCAGCCAGACCGTGGTCAGGATTCCCATTGCGATCAATCAGCCCATAGATCTCACCCGGACTCGTGTACTCGTCGATCCCCAGGGTAAAGAGCAGGACCTTGCAGGGTGCATAGATGACCGCCCCCAGCCACAGAACCCGCCACAGCACAAAGACGGCGCGCTGGAGGCAGCCCGAAACCGCAAGGTCTCACCTCTTCTCCAGGTACTCATAAGCGGTGTACAGGTTCAGGTTATAAAGAAAAGGAACAATGAAAAGAACGACCACCAGGATACCGAACCACTTGGTCAGGAGAGTTGTCACTAACAGGAGATCCGACTCGTAGGCCGCCGGTATGGCTGTGAAACTCAGGGCTGAAAAGCCGGTGGCCGTTAGACTCATGTCGACCGGCAGCCACAGTGCATGGGACGACCTCCTTAACTGCACTACGGTTCCGTTGACGGGTCCCAACCGCGCGACCCATACGATTTAAGCCAACCTGCCCAGTCGACACAGCTTTGGGGTTAGCTCCGGTTTCCGTAGCGTACACGTCAGACTCCCTCCTTTGGGGAGTAGTTGAGGATAGAGGGATAAGAACCATACTCCACGATAACTTCCACATCTTCGACCCGGAGAGGACTCACCAAACCTGCGGCCCTTCCATCCAGCACAAACTCCAGCAGGTTCTGGCCCCGACGGAGACGCACCTTGCGCAAATGAAACTCCAGCCACTGACCATTATAGGGAGCGATAGGTGAGCCATAATCGCGCAGACAGGTCTCCTCGGCCAAGGACTTCCCATTGAGCAAGATCCTCAGCCGGTCGGCCGAGACCAAATCGGTAATGTTGATTCGTAGCCGCACTTGGCGGATGCGCTCGGCAGTCCCTTCGATGTCGTCGGCGATGCGGAAAGCGATCTTGTGCGTGCTCCGGTCCGAGGCGGCGATCTCCAGCGGCAAGGAGGTCGGGTAGCCGACCAGTCCGGCGATCTTGAGGCTTCGCTTGACCAAATAGTGTTTGTCGGCTTCCCGAACTAGATCCGGGTCGCCCAGCTCCGAGAGAATCCGGCGGGCAGTATCCCCCAGCGGCCACCGGAGAAACCAGCTGTACATACCATCGGCCCCTAGGGCCCAGTAGTTAGCCACTGCCGCGCGTATCATCTCCGGCGTTGCCCACTCTCGCGTGTGGAGTTCACGCTCCGCGCTGTGATGATAGGGCTGGATCATAGCGTAGACTGAGGTCTCGACCTGGTGAGCAGCCTCGATCAGCCAGTCGATGGGCATCTGGCTATCCACTAGCATGTAGCTGTAGACCAAAGGAACTACGTAGTCAATCAGGCCCTCACGCAGCCAGGTGCGCACGTCTAGTCCCTTGGCTAGGTTGATGGCCTCGGTAGGATAGACCCGAGCCCCCACCTGGCCCGGTTTCCCTGGCCGGTTACGCACCATTTCCGAGACTTTCCTGATCCATTGGGTCATCACCGGTGTATAGGCTTCGACGTCTTCCTCTCTGAAGTAAAATGGGCTACCGCCGGGGGCGGCGGCGAAGTCCAGCTCGACCCCTTCAGTTGCATAATTGCTGGCCAGCTCCTGGAGCACAGAAAACTGATGGTCCCGTACCTCCGGATGAACGAAACCCCGCCCCCCCGACTTGAGCTGGTGGGCCGGATCCATACCCCCATAGCTGCCCAGGCGTAGACTGGCGAAAAAATCCATGCCTTTCTCGTGGGCCCGGTCGATCAAGACCGTCAGCGGATCTAGCCCTCGATCGATCAAACTCTGCATGTTGTGCCAGACGCGCCAATAGGCTGCCTGGCGGAAAGCGGTTGAATCTCCTCCATATTTGAAGCGCTGGCCCACCTTTGAGGGATAAAAGAGACCGTCTCCTCGCGCCACCCCGTAGGTGAAAGTATCTACAGCGGTCCCCGCTACTTCATCGACGGGACGCCAGGCATCCTCCATCTTCATGGGTGGCTCGAAGACAAACAAATAGTAGTGGCGAGCATCATTGAAGTAGATTGTCCGGCGCCTTCGCTTTCTGACTCCTACCTGGACCGGCCCGGCCGCCGGTTTCTCCATCTTGAGGCCCAGGCCGACTGCACTCACGCCCGCCGTTTGTATGAATCTTCGCCTCGTCACACCCATGTTTCCTCCCCTGATGTCATACGACTACATTGAAAATCCAAAAGCCGTTCCAATTTTAGTATCCTAAATCGGCACTCTTCACGCCAATTTCGCATCCGATTCCCTCTGAGGTTCCCTGATGGTTGGTCAACACCTATCAAGGCTATTTCTATCAAATTCGCTACCAATTTGTTAGCAAAAACGATGCCGTAATTGCTTTCTGCGACAGGTGGGGTATTATAGTGTTTCAGACCTAATATATAAAAGTGAGAAAAGTGGCACAACCAAAGAAAAGATTCACACGGCACTTCCCTACGATCCAAGGGTTAGCAGTGCGGGCTAGCCGATGATCGTTAGCGATCTGTTCCCGAGTCATCTGTTTAGCTACTAGGTCTCGATATTCGACGGCCTTTTCTCTTGTCTCTCCCGTTGAGTTGGCAGATTCCTTGTAGTCTTGGGGAATGCCTTGACCAAAGGAATACAGGAAACCAAGCTGTTGCTGGGCAATCACATTTCCTTGATCTGCCTTCATTCTCAGCTGAGCAATGTCATCCTGTGCAAAAGTAGGCAGGATCAGCAGACCGAGCATCAAGGCTAGAATCATTCTGGTTAGCATGGTCATCATTACGGGGAACCAAACGTCACTAAGCTTACGGTGAGAATAACATCGACAATCGATGAAGTCACCACATCGGGGGTAGACGGGCTAAAGACAGGAACTACTCTTCAGTCCCCCCTTCTCCCCCGAAACAAGCGACTACATGCACATCTCTAAAAAGAGCCTCTTCCCTGGATTGTACAGATACTTTCGTCAAAATCTGATAATCTCTGGGACACCTCTCCAGCTCCTTGTTCAGACAACACTGGGCGCTAGACTTTTATCCATCTCAAGCGGTCAATCCGGGACAACAGCTGGGCCCATATGTCCTTGCTCACTGTCAAAAAGCAAACATCAGACCTGGTGGTGTTCTGGGCGAATCGCTTCTAACCAATCCTGCCCGTAAGGGGCCAAGGCCCACCACTAGGCCCTACATTCGTTCGCCCGCTTTTGGCCCACTCCAAAGCTCAATCTTTCGTAATCTTTCACGTTTTACGGTGGAGAAAAGTCCAGAAAACCTATTGCGTTTGTTAAGTTTTTGTAACGAATCACGTTGCTGAATTTGGGACTTCGAATCTGTAGGTCGCAGGTTCGAATCCTGCCGGGTGATCTTGTTATCCATTTTATTCTATTTAAGTTATATTAACTCTCAGTGGATCTGATTACTTGTAAATTCGCCTGGGTGGGCAACAAGTGGGCAAACAGTCGTGATGCTATCGGCTACCGCTTCAGCCGCTTACCTGCTCTGCCCCTCATCTACATGCACGTAGCTGCTCGCAGTTATGTCCAGTGGCACGTGCCCAAGATGGATCTGGGCCAGCTTCACGCTACGCGTCTTCTCGTGAACGATCGAGCCAGCTGTGTGACGGAACACGTGAAAACCCCGGCTGGTGATCCTCGTTCAATTCCAGATCGATCCATAGCTAGATAAACCACTTGATTCCTCAAGTACTCAGATCGCAGGGACTGTGCTTTTCTCGCAGAAGGTGAAGGCGGATCTGCTCTTGTAAAGAAGCACCCAAAGATGAGTTAAGAATTAAACAAAGACTCAAAGTCTGGTAAGGGGTGACTCTCTTCGGCGTTCGATGCTCTCTTCAGCACCAGGTTCCTCTCTAAAAACAATCTCTGTCCCCTCCATCACTCGTGTTCCTTGAACCAGTCTACTTTCGCCGTGAAGCCTGAAGAACCTTCTTGCGCAGCCTAAATACCTTGGGAGTTACTTCCACCATTTCGTCATCCCGGATGAACTCCAGAGATTGTTCGAGACTCATGTTGCGAGGGGGGATCAAATGAACGAGGGTCTCCCCAGTTGATGACCGTATGTTGGTCATCTTCTTTTCTTTTGTGATGTTGACATCCAGATCCTGAGGGCGAGAATTCTCGCCGACGATCATGCCCTCATACACTTCTTCTGCCGGTGAAACAAAGAGTTCTCCGCGGGGTTGAAGATGTTCGATGGCGTAGGCGGTGGCCTTTCCGACTCGGTCTGAGACCAGTGCTCCGGCGGAACGGTGAGGAATTTCTCCCTGCCATTCAACATACCCGTCGAGGATCTGGGTCATGATGGCCGTGCCTCGAGTTTCGATCAGAAGCTCACTGCGAAAACCCAATAGCCCTCGTGAAGAAACACGAAATTCCATCCGCGCACGACCGGTTCCGTGGTTGACCATTTTGACCATTCTACCTTTTCGAATCCCCATTTTCTCACTGACCACTCCGATATACGAGTTGGGGCAGTCCACCACCACTTCTTCCACCGGTTCCATTTCGATACTATCAACCCTGTGAGTTATGACTCTGGGGCGACCTACACACATCTCGTACCGTTCTCGCCTCATCGTCTCAATCAGGATGGCCAGTTGAAGCTCACCCCGCCCTGACACTTTGAAGGCATCCGATGCGTCGGTCTCCTGCACTTCAATCGAGATATTCGTGAGGCTCTCCTTATGGAGTCGGTCCTTCAGTTGACGGGCGGTCATGTGCTCTCCGTCTCTTCCGGATAAAGGGGAGTCGTTGATGGTGATCACAACCGCGATAGTCGGTTCGTCAACGTGAACCGGGGGCAGAGGTCTGGGATCCCCAATACTGGACAGGGTCTCACCGATATTGATGTTCTCCACTCCTGCGAAGGCAACGATATCTCCTGGACCGGCCTCCGTAATCTTTTCCCGGTTGAGACCTCGGTAGCAATAGAGGGTCGAAATCTGCACCTCTTCGAAGGTTCCGTCTTTTCGGCATAGGACAGAGCGTTCCTTTTCGCTGATATGTCCGTTGAATACTCGTCCAATAGCCAGGCGACCCACATAGTCATCGTAGTCTAGTGTGGTGACCAGCAATTGAAGTGGAACAGTATCGTCAAACCGGGGAGCCGGCACCGTGGTGAGAATTTTCTCAAAGAGTGGCGACAAGGATTGGTCCTCCCCCTCCTGGGATCTTCGGCAGGTCCCTGCCTTTGCGTTGGTGTAGAGGACCGGAAACTCCAGTTGTTCCTGGGTGGCATCCAGGTCAATGAAAAGGTCATAGATCTCATCCAGGACCTCTGCCGCCCGAGCATCGGAGCGATCGATCTTATTGATGACGACTATCTGAGGCAGTTCTGCCTCCAGTGCCTTTCTCAAAACAGACCGAGTTTGTGGAAGAGGCCCTTCGCTGGCATCCACCAGAAGAAGCACTCCGTCTACTAACCTGAGAGTCCGCTCCACCTCGCCCCCAAAATCCACATGACCGGGAGTATCAACGATATTGATATGAACATCTCGATAGAGAATCGAGGTGTTCTTGGCCCTGATCGTGATGCCTTTCTCGCGCTCCAGGTCGATGGAATCCATCACGCGTTCCACAACCTGTTCGTTTTCGCGAAAAACTCCGCTTTGCCAAAGCATGGCATCCACGAGGGTGGTTTTCCCATGGTCCACATGGGCGATGATGGCCACATTTCTGATGTCCTTCCTGGTATTGATACTCATAACTTCTATTCGCATTGTGCCCTACGGCTCTCGACAGTAAACCAGCCAAACTAGCACAAAGCCCCAGTTGATATTGTGGGCCTCGGCATGGCCTTACTTAGCTGCCTTGCGATACCACTTGACTGCTCCTTGGTCGTTCTGAGAGACATCTTGGTCCTCGTCGTACATGTCCGAGGACTGGGTTTGGATCGCCCTCCTTATTTTGTTATAAGCATGTATACACGAACTGATAAATAGAACAAGGAAAAGTCTTTGCAAGCCACAGCTGCCCTCCTACTAGGATCACTAAATCTTGAGGAAAACGGGCAGGTAGGGCTAGCAGGCACTCTGCTTTTCGCTGATCAGGCTATCCGGTCCCTAGTTTTAGTCGAGTGTGTGCGATGCCCTCCGAAGGGTGTATTATTCCTCATCCGAAGACGATTCTATTTCCTCAATCCAGTCGATAAATCTATCACCTAAAATTCTTCGACCAACTGATAGCTCCCAGTTGACATATCTATCGCCAAAGAGTCTTCTCTTTACCCACAGTTTCCAGCGGACATATTTTCGGAACAAATTACGCATGAACTAGTCACCTCGCGCTTTGTTCTCTATCCATCCGATGACGGCATCAAGTGGCAGAATGGCATTATCGTCAGTGGGGACACGAAACGCGGCGACGGATACAGTTGCAACTGCATCATCAACCAGTACAACGACGACATCCCGAACGAATTGATGGTCGAATACAGCATCACCTACGGGAGTGGCCGCGGCAAAGACACAAACGAATACCTATGCTTCATCAAGACGGAACCAGAAAAGTGATCTAGACAACTCTTAATTTCCAGGATTAGCAGCCACTGGCATGGTGGCAAATCTTCCTGGTCGGGTCTGAATGACAGTGGCGGACATGTTTCCGTTACAACCGACTCTGAGAATCCCTTCAAACACACTCAGATCAATTGAACTACTCCAGCCCAATTCATCCAGGAAAACCGCCTTATGACCCTGGGCCGGTAAAGTCAGGTTCAGCGTGTCCAGTAGAGTCCCATCCGCTCCCAACAGCTCAGCCGTCAGAGGCAGTTCTTCCGTCTCCAGGTTCATCATCGCCACCCCAGTCCGAATAGAAGAACCCGTGTTCACCTCCATCGGAGCTATAAAGCCCTTCGCAAACGCTGCACTGCTGCCCACACCTGCCGTTCCCACTGCATTGCCCGAAAACACAATCACTCCCGACAAAGGCTGGTCCGATGTCACCGACACTGAACCAACTACCAGATCTCCCACTCAGTCCGTCGTCAACACCTTGAGTCCCGAAGCCGCAATCTGAACCTCTTTCTCTCCAAGTACAGTTTCCCCATTGAGATCCACCGTAAGTGCGGCTCCATTGCCGTCTCTCAATGTGATCTGTGCCGTTGCCATCTCCTCCCCACTCAGGTTCAGCAACAGGACCTGGCTCGCTAACGCTCCCAATCCATCCGCAAACTGTGCAAAATACAGCTGCTTCTCTCCCGTCGTTAAGGCGAAGCCAAAAAGCACCTCCGTCGTCTGCATCGAAGCCACCGGCATCGTCGCAAACTCTCCAGGACTTGTCCGAAGGACCGTTCCCGTCAAAGGTTCCGTTGCAGTGACCAACAACGTCCCTGTGAACTCTTAAAAATCGATCGTCGTTCCCCAGCTGAACTCGTTCACTAACATGGCATCGTGACCCTGAGGCGCTAACACTTCTGAACTCGTTGCCAGCGTCGTTCCATTCGTGTCCAGAAGCGTCAGTTCCAACAGTCCCTCTTCCTCACTCAGACTCTGAAACGCGATCCCAGTGTTGATTCCTGCAGAGTCGCTCTTTTGCATCGGGGCCACAAACCCCGTCGGAAATTGTGGACTCGATCCAACACCAGCTAGTCCCATCGATCCACCGAAGATCACAACTCCTTCCACGTGACGACCCGTTATCACACGAACCGATCCCGTCTCAATGTCTCCCAGACCATCCGTGCGAAGCGTCAGTAATCCTGCCGCTGGTACACTAATCTCCGCTTGTCCACTGACGATCTCTCCATTGAGATCCACGCTCAGCAAATCTCCCGAATCGTCACGGATTTCAATCTGTCCTGTGGATGCAACCTGATCGTTCAAATTGAACAGAATAATCTGGCTACTGAGTCCATCTCCATCCGCGAACTGCGCAAAATAGGTATTCAGCGTCTGTTCACTCTCCCAATTGAGTAGAAATTTTTCCGAGTTGTTTCTGGTGGTGATAAAGGCCCTCAGCGTGTTGTTATCTGTGTAGAGCTGGTTGCCCGATAGTTCAAGTTTCGTCAACCTGGAAAGGTTAGTCAGTTCTGAGGGAATCGGTCCTGTCAGCTGATTGCCTTCCAGCTCGAGGTCCGTTAGCAGAGAAAGGTTTCCCAGCTCCGGTGAAATCGACCCCGTCAGCTGATTAAAGCTCAGTTGAAGCCTCTGCAGCTTGGAGGGGTTGCCCTGCTCTACTGCAGCTTGGAAAGATTGTCCTGTTCCACTGAAATCGCCCGCCGCCTCAGGACAGCCTGGACAAATCGAGGGAATCGGTCCTGTCAGCTGGTTGTCGTTCAGCCTGAGCCACGCCAGGTTGGGGAGGTTTACCAACCCCGGAGGAATCGATCCCGTCAGTTGGTTAACGTCCGCCCAGAAGTTCTGTAGTTTAGAAAGGTTGCCAAACTCCGAGGGAATCGGCCCTGTCACGTTGTTCTCGTAGAAATACAGGTACTTCAAGTTGGAAAGGTTGCCCAACTCCGGAGGAATTATACCTGTCAGCTTGTTTCTTGAAAGGTTGAGGTAATTCAGGTTGGAAAGGTTGCTTAGCTCCACCAGAATTGGCCCCGTTAGCAGGTTCTCATCTAGACCGATTTGCCTTAGTTGGGGAAGCTTTGCCAACCATGTGGGAATCGTCCCCGTCAAATAGTTGTCATTAACGGCAAAATTCTCCAGATTTGAAAGGTTGCCCAGCTGGGCTGGAATCGGCCCTTCCAAATTGTTCCACCTCAAATCGAGGTACCTCAAGTTGGAAAGGTTGCCCAACTCCAGAGGAATCGGCCCCTCTAGGTCGTTGTAGCCTAGGTTGAGACTATACAGATTTGACAAGTTACCCAGCTGGGCTGGAATCGGTCCTGTCAGCTGATTGTTGCTCAGACTGAGGCCCCACAGATCGAGGTTGCCCAACTCCGGGGGGATCGACCCTGTCAACTGATTGTCTCTCAGCGAGCAATGACTGAGCTTCGAAAGGTTGCCCAACTCCGAGAGAATTGAGCCCATTAACTGGTTGTCGGATAGGTTGAGATTAAACAGGTTGCCAAGGTTGGTCAATTCCAGCGGAATAAATCCCGACAGCTGGTTGTCCTCCAGGATGAGGGTCCTCAGTTCAGAAAGGTTGCCCAACTCCGGAGGAATCGGCCCCATCAGGTCGTTGCCAGGTAGTCCCAGTTGCGTAACACTGTCGCCCGTACAGGTCACTCCATACCAGAGAGGTACAGCACAGGGATCGTCGTTAAAGCCATCGGCTAGAGTTGGAGCATCTTTCCACCCAGGATTATTGACCCAACTATCTCCAGACGTCGAGTTGTAAAGACTGATGAGCGCATCGCGATCGGTCGCAGACAAAAACACCGGTTGAGTCAGCAACAAGACAGCCCCAATGGAGAGACACCAGCTAAACCTGATGGATCTGGTCAACATTGGAGAAAGATTACATGCTTGGCTTAAAGAGAGCAATAGGAGACCTCGATCTTACTCGTGAGGAGACCCTCGGACTCGAATAAAATTAGAGCGGGTTGCAGCTCCTTTAACCCGCGGGGGAGGGGGTGGTTGACCCTTAGGTGTCCGTTCTTCTGAAAAAAAGGAAGGTCTTTTCAGCTGAAATATGAGGAAAAAATTGTTCCTTGGTGGAAGGACTGATAGGTTTTGACCATTCGCCCAAGGGAGGCCTAAAGAAGGTCCATCCGAGGCTGATATGAGAAATGTCGGCTAAGACGTTACAATGATGACATGGAGGCCCCCCGGGGGAGCCGGCCAAGCGGTAAATGGGAAATATGAGTTAAAGACGGATTCATTGCAGGCGTTTCTTGAAAGAGGGTTTGGCGGGTAGACTCAGTCGGTCTCTTTCAGATTGAAATCCGTATCAATCAATTCCAACCCAAGAGGATCAGTAACTATGAGCACAATGTCATTTCATAAGTCAGCGGAATGGAAGACCGGTCTCCGCAGCTACCTTGAGTATCGGGATCTTGGCATCGTCGCGGCCAGCAAAGGCAAGGTCCTCGCGCACGTCATCCGTGTCAAGGAACCTTGCAGCGGTCCCGGTGGCTATCACACCCACGATCTTGAGTTCCAGATGAACTACGTGCTGCACGGCTGGACTCGGGTCGAATTCGAAGACGTCGGTGAGGTCCGCTTCGAGGCCGGCGACAGTTGGTACCAGGATCCCACCATCAAGCACGAGGTCCTAGAATACTCCGACGATTTAGAAGTCATCGAGATCTGTATGCCGGCGGAATTCCCGACCGCGGACGCGCAACGCTGATCGGGCGGGCGCGGACGCGCCTGCAAAAGTTCGAGTTTTTTCAAGGACATGACAGATGGGAAGACTGGATAGCAAGGTCGCGGCGGTCACCGGTGGTGCATCGGGCATTGGCGAAGCTACGGTACGGCTGTTTGTGGAAGAGGGCGCACGAGTGGCCTTTGCCGATCGTGACGGCACCCGCGGCACCGACATCGCGGAACAGATCAAGGCTAGTGGAGGGGAAGTGCTCTTTGTGGAGGCCCACATGGAGCGCGAAGCCGAGGCCATGGCCTTTATCCGGCGCACCGTAGAGCACTTCGGTCAGCTCAATATTCTCGTGAATAATGCCGCTATCCGTCTCTACCACAGCGTGACCGAAGCCAGCGAGGAGAGCTGGGACACAATTTGGGGTGTGAACGTCAAGGGGTACGCCTTCTGCGCCAAAGCCGCTATCCCGATCCTGCGTCGTACGGGTAACGGGAGCATTGTCAACATAGCCTCCATCAGTGCAGTGATAGCGAGCAACAACGCGGTACAGTACGATACCACCAAAGCAGCGGTTACCGGCTTGACGCGTGCCATGGCCCGAGATCACGCCGACGATGGCATCCGGGTCAATGCGCTTTGTCCAGGACCGACCTTTACCCCCTTTCACGAGCAGCGTGCCGCCGCGGCTGGGAAAACCCCCAAGGAATTTAACGAAGAATTTGGACGGTCCACCATGCTCAAGCGGGCAGCAACACCGCCGGAAATTGCCGCCTGTGTCCTGTTTCTGGCTTCTGACGACGCGTCGTACGTCACAGGCACATGCCTCTTTGCGGACGGTGGTGAGACGTCCATGGGAAGCAACCGTGCAATGAGGCCTTAGACCTTTACTCATCGGATGAAATGGATAAATAGGCAAGAGCTGAAGCCGGCTCCTGGCAGGCAATTGTGTCGCCGTGTTGTCGCCGTCTATTTACCCTTTTTACACCGTTATTGTTAACTCTTACTATTTCAGTAAAATACTATAATACAGCTACTTACGTGATTTCAACAGCTTAAGATTGGGTGACATTAATGCGGTGGAAAGCGGGCCTGAAGGGTGCTGATGACACCCAACAAGCCCTCACCACCACAACCTGGTAAGGAGGTTGTAATGGCTGCCAACAGTCTATCCCATCCTAACAACTCGTCCCAAACCAAGGGGCTCCGAGTGGCCATCTATGCTCGTGTCTCGACCCTAGACCAGAGCACAGAGAGCCACCTGCTAGACTTAAGGTGTTATGCCTCAAACCGGAGCTAGCAGGTGTATCAGGAGTACTGTGACAACGGTGTCAGCGGGACCAAGGACTCCCGGCCAGCCTTGAACCAGCTCATGAACGATGCCAAGAAGTGCCGCTTTGATGTGGTCCTGGTCTGGAGGTTTGACCGCTTCTCCAGGAGTACTAAACACCTGATCCTAGCTCTGGAGGAGTTCAGAAACCTGGGGATTGACTTCGTGAGCTACCAGGAGAACGTAGACACCAGTTCTCCTCTGGGTGGGGCCATCTTGACCATTATCAGCGCTGTGGCTCAGCTGGAGAGGGATATCATCGTAGAGAGGGTCAAGGCTGGTCTGAGAAAGGCAAAGGAGAATGGAAAGAGGCTGGGACACCCGAGAGTGACCGTGGATGCAACCAGAGTTGCCTGTCTGCGCGCATAGGATTGTTCTTCGATATCTCTGAGGAGCTAGGTATCGGTAAGGGAACGGCACAGCAGGCCTTGTACAGCTTGCCCAAAAACCCTCCTGAATAGACGCTCGCAAACGGCTGATTTTGCTACACTGGCGAGACAGGATTTCGACGGCCCAAAACCAGGTGTTTTCTGGCCCTGTTTGGCTTCAGCTTCGGCAATCGGAATTTCATAGTCTGGTCTCGAAAAAGCCCAAACCCGTTTCTTATCTTGCCTACACCGCACTTCTCACTTTTTGTAACCGCTTTGTAACTTACGGAGCGATATCCGCTGATGCAGCGGGAAGAAGTCCGGAAGAAGATTCTGCCACTGCGTCTTTATAAAGATATACTTTGTGATCTTCAAAGCCTTTACGCACGGAATGAACGAGATAATCAAAGCTGTAGTTCCCTGCTCCTCCTGCCAATTCTGACACTTCGACTCCGTCCCCAGTGACCTCGACCGCAGCTAATCCCATCGACCGTGCAGATCGAGGTGTCAAGGTCACGGTGATTGATGAAGGGACTGCCATAGCGGAAAAGTGATCGGGAACTCCACGTAGGCACTACCGTTAACCAATTCGGCTGTACCTCTCAGATACATCGCTGCTTCAGGACCTTCAAGAGAAGCGTATTGGATCATCCGTTCCGGGTTTTCTGGATCGGGCACTCTGAACGATTTGATCAATCCATGCACCGTCCCTGTGGCACCCACTATCCCTGCTGTTATAGTGCCGGATAAATCTGTAACCAAGAGGCTGCCTCCTGCACTGCCATCCACTAGCATTACAGCGCCAATATCCCCATGGGTGAGGGAGAGAGCGTCTGCCGACAATTCAGCCGTCTCATCCCCGTCATCACGGGGCGCATAGAGGGAGAGAGTGCCTCCATCACCGCTGCTTCCGTTGAGTTTAGCGAAATGCTGATCGCCATCACTGAGTAAGACGCGGGAAGTATCGTTCCACAGATAGAGCCCATCTCCCGACAAAGAAACCGATTCTTCCTCAAACCCTTTCAAGAAGGTCAGAGAGCCTCCGTCGAGTCTTCCGTCGAGTATAGCCGTCCGATTACCACCATAATCGTATGCGGTGATAGAACCACCACCATAATCACCCAGGTTGAATGAGACACCCCCGAGCCCTCCAGTGTAAACGTTTATCCGACCAGCATCAGTCGAATCCTCCGAGCCCAGGGTGCCGAAATCAATTTTCTCTGCCAACGCATCACTGTCTACTGCACCGAGCTCAATCTTTGAGCTGCTTACGGCATAGTTGGCTATCATGGAATTCTCCACCCCTGAATCGGCTATAGCAACCCAGACATCCCCACTTCCGCCACCGCCAGTCAAGCCCGTTCCCACATTGACTGCGGTGATATCGCCGTCACCGGCAGGGCCCTCGGGACCAGTATCGGCCTGACCTTGCCCCCTAAAACGAGTCCAGTTTGAATGTTAGGATTTCCGGTTTAGGAAGGAGGCAAGGATGGCAGGGAAGCAGTTTAGGGCAGAACAGATCATCATGAAGCTGCGTGAGGCAGAGGTGGGTCTGGCCCAAGGACAGAGGGTGGGACAGGTGTCGAAGCAGATGGGGGTGAGCGAGCAGACCTACTACCGGTGGCGCAAAGAGTATGGAGGGCTCCGGTTGGACCAGGCCAAGAGGTTGAAGGTGTTGGAGAAGGAGAATACCCGGTTGAAGAAGCTGGTGGCGGATCTGTCTTTGGACAAGCAGATCCTGAAGGAAGTGTCCTCGGGAAACTTCTAGGCCCGGCGAACAGGAGACGAGCGGTGATGTGGGTACGAGAGCGATTAGGAGCAGAGCGAGTCTCCGAACGTCGGGCCTGCCAAGTGCTGGGACAGGTTCGATCGACCCAGCGAAGGGAAAGGCAAATTCCCGATGATGAGGCCCGATTGGTGGCCCGGATGGTGGAGTTGGCTACGCAATACGGGCGTTATGGCTACCGGCGGGTCACGGCGATACTTCATGGGGAAGGGTGGAAGGTGAATCCTAAGCGGGTGGAGAGGCTGTGGAGACAAGAAGGGCTGAAAGTCCCGTCCAGACAGCCGAAACGAAGGAGACTGTGGCTTAATGACGGTTCCTGTGTTCGGTTACGAGCGGCTCGCAAAAACCACGTCTGGAGCTATGATTTCGTGCATGAACGGACCCATGATGGGCGAGCCTTTCGGCTATTGACGATCCTGGATGAGTACACCAGAGAGTGCCTCGCCATTGATGTGAAACGGCAGATGAATCACCAAGACGTGTTGGACCGGTTGGCGGAGTTATTCGTTGATCGGGGAGTGCCTGAGTTTATCCGGTCCGATAACGGATCAGAGTTTACGGCACAGGCGGTCCGGGACTGGCTGCAGGCTGTTGGGGTAAGGACCTTGTACATCGAGCCGGGCAGCCCCTGGGAGAATGGGTACATTGAGAGTTTCAACGGGAAACTACGGGATGAGCTGCTGAACATGGAGATCTTCGACACGCTTGGGGAAGCCAAGGTGTTGGTAGAACGCTGGCGAAGGGATTACAATCAGATCCGGCCTCACAACGCCTTGGCCTATCGGCCGCCGGCACCAGAGGCCAAACTACCTAGGTCTCAGGAGTTCAGTTCTATCCCGTGCAGGGCACTTCAAATGGCTCCGAGTCTAACTTAGAGGGTGGACTCGTTCGTGGGGGCAGGTCACCCCTTGCCCTCGTAATACATGAAAACCCCAGCTCACGTTGGGCGTCGGGACGGCCTTGATTAGCTGCCTGCGGAGCCACTTGGTAGATTCCTTGTAGTCTTGGGGAATGCCTTGACCGTAACGGTCGGTTTGTGAACAACCGCCAGACCCAAAGATCACCAGCGCCAGGAAGAAGAGTAGCTTATGTGGGGTATACTTCATGAGCGAACCTTCCAGCAAACGGAAGATACTGCCGCTGAGGGCGCTTCTTAGCCGTCGGGAATTCTAGCACTGAGTAGGAGGACGGACAAAGTGGAGCCACCTCAGTCTCTCCCTAGGGACAACTTCTCTGACGGTGAAAATCACCCGCTGTTGCTTTTCTACCTTGGCAATCACCCGACGAGACCGGTCCCAACTGGCTGCCTGGTATTTAAATGGGAACACTAGACTATCCTTCGAATGAGCTTTCAGAAGATAAAGAATGCACCAGGGAAATTGAGCGGACTGCCTCTTTTGCGTGATCACTGCCTGAAAATCAGTAGCTACTGGAGGAGGGGCAAGATAGTCAGCATTCAATGCGAAACTTATGGGGAATGGAAGCCGTGGCGAAGACTAGAACAGGAAGGCCCCTGACGTTTGGTTCGGCGCCAGTTCGAGACGCCATACATGGTTATGGTTAGGGTTCTTGGCGGTAACTAGCCCGCCTGTCGAAACTTCTGTTCACTTGGCAACGGGATGGGAGGTTCCCTCAACATCCGTTCCAACGGGTCAGACTATCTCAATGTAGATGAATTGGTTTGTTCCGAGTTGGCCAGATACTCCCACCTGCTCTGTCTAATCAACGAGTATGCGTTCTAGTGCTGAAGGCCTCCGACAGACCGAAAATGACGTCGGGTGGCGTCAGGGAGACGTGCTTGAACATCATGAGAACCCCGCGTCAGTGAGAAAGGATCAACAACGCCCTCACCGCCAATAGGCCCTGATCCCGTAGAGCATCACCACCACCGAGATAGCACCACAGACCAGGCCCCAGAACCAGTAGGGTAAGAGCAGCGCCGCTGCGATCTGACCAACGTCGGACGGCATGGGGCCGGCGGCAGTTTCGGCGATCGGGGTAAAGAGATAGTCGCCGCGGGAAAAGACCGAGAGCGCTAGCTGCACCGCCAGGAAGATCAGCACCAGCTGCACGACCTCCCCCGAGGCCTTGCGGGCGGCGAGGAAGCAGCCTCCCAGCACCACAGCGACGAAGATGAAGCCGAAGAGATTACGTACCACGAACAACAGAGCCAGGGCGAGAATCGCCGACAAACCGGTCAACGCGCCACGGGCGCCGCGTACCGTGCGCCCGACGGCGAATCCCACAGCCGCGGCTACCGCCGGACCCACCAGGCCGCCAACTGCCACCAAGGCCCGGCTAAAGACGCCGCCCTCGCCGCTCCACACCGCGAGCCCCGAGCCGTCGGGCCACATCACGAAGTAGTGAAAGCTTCCGCCGACCAGGAGCGCCGCTACACCGTGGCCCATCTCATGAGCCAGAGTCGACAGCATCATCAAGGGATAGGCGACGTAGCGGCCGTAGGGCACCACGTAGAGGAGCGCGGTGAGGATCACAGTGGCGAGAAGCACGAGCCGCGCCCGCTCGGCCGGCTTCAGGGGGGGTGTGTTCATCCGTCAGGCCTTTCTCGGGTCGCCGGAGGCGTGCAGGTTCTCCAGCACGTGGAGATCGATTAGCCAGGTCGTGGAGACCGAGTCGGCCATCCGCTGGTAGCGCCGCAGCATGAGGGAAGGGATGAAGAAAAATATGGCAATTCCTAACCAGAGGACCACCATGCTGCGGAAACAAAGGCCCACAGCGGTCAACAGCCACCAACAGCTTATTATCGAAGCAATAATAAGATAGAGGTGTCCCATTCCTTGCTCGTGCACCGATTTCCACGCTTCGATGAAGTAGCTGCCTTCTCTGAACAGGATGTACACTCCAAACAGCGTTGGAATAATACTTTTGACTATATAAACCGGCTAAATCCCCAGTATCTGTAGTCTGCGACACCCGCGGTCGTTTTTCCCATCTGTCTCGGTTGCTCTCATGCCCGGTATCTGTTATTTGGGTTGAAACTCTAGGGCTAGCCGCTGAGCCTCAGCGATCTGTTCTCGAGTCATCTGTTTAGCTACAAGGTCTCGACTCTTGATGGCACTTTCTCTTACTTCTCCAGTTAAGTTGGCAGCTGCCAAGTTGTACCACATGTGAGCCTGTACGTAGTTCTGAGGAACCCCCTTGCCCTCGTGGTACATGAACCCAAGGTTATATTGGGCCTTGGCATCGCCTTGCTCGGCCAACTTGCAGAACCACTTGACTACTTTTTGGTAGTTCTGAGGAGTCCCTTTGCCCTTGTAGTACATTAACCCCAGGTTATATTGGGCCTTGGCATCGCCTTGCTCGGCTGCCTTGCGGTACCACTTGGCTGCTGCTTGGTAGTTCTGAGGGATCCCTTTGCCCTTGTAGTACATGATCCCCAGGTTATTTTGGGCCTTGGCATTGCCTTGCTCAGCTGCCTTGCGGTACCACTTGGCTGCTTCTTGGTCATCCTGAGGAACCCCTTTTCCCTTGTAGTACATGAGCGCTAGGTTATATTGGGCCTTGGCATCGCCTTGCTCAGCCCGCGTCAATATTTCTTCGTACCTAGATTGCTTCTGCTCGGGATCTTCTGTCTGTGAACAACCGCTAAACCCAACGATCACCAGACCCAGAGAAAAGAAGAGCAGCTTGAGTGGGGTGTGCTTCACGAGTAAACCTTCCAGTAAAGGACAGATACTGCAGCTTAGGGTACTTTACAATTATCACTCAGGCTAGCACTGGATAAAAATACAGGCAAAGTAGAGCTCACTTTAGTCTATTCCTAGGGAAGGTCTTTTCAGCCGAAATATGAGGAAAACTTGTTCCTTAAGTCAGTTCGGAAAGGCGAGTGTTCTTCTCGAGACGCGCTCTTTCGGTTTGCGTCGGCCAACAGTTATTGGCCTAGACGAACTCAACGACCTCCAGGAGCTCTGCTTCCTCCAGTGGGGCAACAAGCGCCTTGAAGTGACGCTGCTCAGCATGAAGTTCGTGTTGAGTCTTAGCCCTGGCGTAGGCATCGCCTAGTTTCAGCCCCTATCGGCTGCCCTGAGACGTATTTTCCAATCAGGTAGACCCTGGGGAAGTGGTGGCCGTGAGGACTGCATCCCTGATAGTTTGGAGTGCATCTTCCACCCGCAGATCCGCCTTGTGCATCAGGAAGTCGATTTCCCGACGGATGTTAGGCTTTGTCAGGTTCTCACTGCCGATGACGCGGACCGATGGGTAGGAAGTCTTGTAGGACACCAAGGCGTCCTGTGTGGCATTGCCCCTGTTTTCAACGTATTCACTGACGAAGTGTTGTTGTTTATTGGTAAATCGTCTCATATCCGGGCTTTAGGGATTCTCCAAATTATCTCATACTCAGGTATGTTGGCCGAGCCGATAGCCTGGATGCTGCGGTCGAAAATACCAGAATATATAGGTGTAGGTTAAGTCTAATGGTCAAGTAGTTGTGTCCTATCGTAGTGGGATGAAAATGGGTGGAGGTGGCTCGAAGTCAGTATCCTGAAAGAGAGCAAAGGGTTGGGTGAGATTAGTCGCAGATGTAAACGCTCTGGTGGTACCTACCCGTTTGGAACCATTCGCGCGGAGTGTGGTGCATGGAGTCGTATCCATGTCCTAAAGTTTTCTAAAAGGGTATTTTAGAAAACTTGGATGACCACTAGGTGAGGGTTTTATACCATCGCACAGTTTGATCAACTGACCCACTGACAACCTTTACATGCAAAAGTAGGCCTTACTAAGCTCTTACGTTAGCCATGTTGTATTAAGGCTGTGTCCTAGTCAGACTCAAACAAGAGAATAGCAAGGCTACTGCAGCATCCGCCTCAAATAGTTCTTCCAGCATGAATAGAGGTTCATAGCGCACTATCTCTAAATCAATTAAGAGAGAAAAGGAAATTAGAACTACAAAGAATAACAAGAGGATATATGTCTGGTGACCAAGTATACTTAACATCATTTGTTTCAGCTCTAACCTCCATCTGGACAATACTGTTATCAAGGCCAAACCTATCGCAGCCAAGAGATAGGCATCTACTGAGTGAGAACGTATATGTTCATTGAATATTGCGAATCCCAAAAATATAAAATCATGTAAGCCATCAATTTTTAGAGCGCGAATATAAGGCATATGCAGTCCAAGAATCCTTTCACCAAAACTGAGTTCTTCCAAAAATCCCAGTAACCCTATCGCTGATATTAGGATGAATGCTTTTCTACGGTCTTTCCGTTTTAAGAAAAGCAAAAAAGCCACAACACAGGAGGAGAGATAGAGGGCAACGCTAAGATTTTCGATCCCATTATCTTCCACCAAGAAACAGTGCCTGTAAGACGGAAAAGATATGTAGACTGCACAAGCGATTAGAATATTGATTCCTAAAAAGGCTAAGTAACCCCACACGTAAGGCATAAAACTGCAGATCTATTGGGAATAAGGGAACAACAAGAGCGAGAGTCTTTAAACGTCAGAGAGCGCTTGCGCCGCAACGTATTCTGGCGGTTAGTGAGGTTACCCCTTTGCAGGGTCTATCAAAAGCCAGATCGATCCTTGCGGGGTTTTCCCCACGGTGGTTCGCGCATTAACCTTACCAAACCACAACACGGTCTCGTTCTTTCCGACTGTGCATTATAACCCCACGTTGGACCGACATGCGACAGAATCTCAATACCTTCGACGTCCGTTCTAATGCTGTGAAAGACCCACCCAAGGCCCCCCAAGGCTGACTCAAGACCTAAGAAAGGGCCTGAGAGCCTCTCAGCTGACCATCCACCCAAGGGTAACCCATAGGGAGGTAGGCCAGGATCAGAAACCCATTCAGGAAGGCTGAGATGGACGAGGCTGGCCTGTCTGACTGGCTAATCTGGAGGTAAACAAACTCGGCCACTGGGATGAGGAAGTGGAAGAGCCAGATGAGGGCGAAGGTGAAAACGAAGAGGAGCCAGAAGAAAGAGGTTAGAGAAAAATCTAACATGATCAGGAAGAAGGTCGCTAAGGGCCCCCGACCTTTTGACCAACGAAACACTAGTCATGTCTCGACCAATGAGAAGAAATCCGGTATGAGGTTCATTAGGATCGGAGCTGCGAACAGCAACAACAAGGGCCTATGTAATTTCTCAGAAGCCATTTCCCAACTCGCGTACCCGTGCCCCACAACTGAGGTGAATACAACTAACCCCACCATACTTGACAAAACCGATGCCCAAACTCTCCTCTTGGAGAAGTGTCTCTTCCCATAAACGTAGTCGGAAAGGTCGCAGAAAAGCTGGTTGGCGTCCTGAGCCAGATCTTTGGCCCCAGAGGTATTGAGTTTGACCCAAAGCTCCTGGACCTTCCTGCGCCATCTCTCTAACCGACTACTCAAGACCAGCTTGTCCAGAGCCACGCCAACCACTGCAATGGTGGCGATTACCGCAATCAGATATGTAATATGCCTTTTGTCAGTTTTGTCAGTTCCTCCCTTAAGGCCTTTGCTAAAATTTCATCCGGATTGTTGCTCTCCACTGGACAAGCTCATCAACGGAAAAGGGTTCGTAACTGTTGAGTAACAATTGCTGCTAAACAAGTGGGCAATAACGCCCGAACAGGAGGGAAAACAAGCTAACAAGAAGGACATAAATGCTTGAGCAGCAAAGACGAGCTAATATCCGGTTGGTCTCATAACCCAAAGGTCGAGGGTTCGAATCTCTCCCCCGCTACCAAGTTAGTCTGATAATTGACCATTGGAGAGTGGCCTTTTTTGTTGGCTTTGCAGGGATGATCCATTAGCATCACAACTTTCTCTTACTGTACTTTTCCATCGCCGAATGTCCCTGTGGGCAAAAACACAGCAAGATTGTACAATGCTCCCCCACGAGAGCTTCAGTGGCTTCCCTCCCCATCAGTGTCGATATAGATGTTTGCTGTCGTGACCACCCGAGCGTTCCCCAGCTGAGTCTGAGCCAGTTTCACACTTCTCGTTTGCTTGTGCACAATGCTGCCCGCTGTGTGCCTGAAAAGGTGGAATCCCGTGGGCTCGTGGTAAACGCTTGATGCCCGCTTTGTCCATAGCTAGGGAAAGGACTTCCCTACGGAGGTGGTCAACGTCACCATCAAATCCCATAGGAGAAGTTGACTGAAATCCGGAATCCGAAGTACGGATTTACAACCCGTGCAATCCTACATTGGCAGCGATTTGAATCGGGTCCCACAAAGTGGCATAGGGAGGAGCATAGGCCAGATCGAGTTGAGCCAAGTCTTGCAGAGTCATACCTGCCGTCACGGCCGTTACCAAAGTGTCGATCCGTTTGGCCACCGAGTCATCCCCGATAATCTGTCCTCCCAGTAAGAGACCACTGCCCCTTTCAACCACTAGTCTAACATGCATCGTTTGGCTGTCCGGATAATAACTGGCCTTGCTGCGACTGGTAATCTGCACCGAAGCGGCGCGACAACCACACCGCAAGGCGTCCCTGAGAGTCAATCCGGTCCGTGCGACCGCAAGGTCAAATACCTTTTCCACTGAAGTCTCTAGGCTACCTCGAAAAAAGGATCTCCTGCCTGCCAGGTTTTCCCCTACCACCCGACCTTGTTTGGCAGCCGAGGTGCCAAGAGTCGAAAAGATGGGTTTACCGGAGACCCGATGGATAGTTTCCGCACAATTCCCGGCCGCGTAGATTCTACTCGAACGCGTTTGCCCCCGTTCATCGACTTGAATTGCCCCACTCAAACCGCAGGGAATTTCGGATCGGATGGCTAACTCCGTATTGGGTTGAATCCCCACGTCAATGAGTGCTAGATCAGCTGGATACACTTCTCCCTGAATCTCGACTCCAGAGAAGATTCCGTCTCGACCGACCAGTTTTTTCACCTCGCTTTCCAGCACCAGTTCAACACCGTTTCTGAGTAGCTCTTTCTCGATATATTCCGCAATCTCCTCATCTACTTGGCTGAACACATGCCTGTTTCGCTCAACCAACAACACCTCCAATCCGACCTTTCGAAGCGTGTGAGTCATCATTAGCCCGATGTAGCCGCCACCGATAATGGCAACTCTCCGACAAACGCGGGCCTGAATTTCATCACGCAGGCGTATACCATCTTCCAGGCGACTCACCGTCAAGACATTCTCGAGATCGCAACCCTCGATGCGAGGGACCTTGGGAAGGTAGCCAGTTGCAATAACCGCTCGGTCGTATTCCAACTCAAATTCCCTTCCCGAGTCCATATCCAGGCAAAGAATGCTACGACGCCCTGGTCGAATCTCCTCCGCTCGAACCCTCAGCCGCACTTTGATTCCCCGTTCCGCCTCTAAGGTCGCGGGGCTGAAGTGGACCAGTGCTTCATAGTCTTGCACATCACCGCAAACATAGTAAGGAAGACCGCATATGCTATAAGAGATGAAGGAACTGGCTTCCAGTACAGTGATGTCAAGGTCCGGGTTGAGCCTTTTGGCTCGGCTAGCCGCTGTAAGGCCGGCCGCATTTCCACCAACGACCACAATGTGCTCTGCCACGATCGAATTTTACCAGACAGTCCAGAACTCGGCGACTCTCATGCGGTGAACTTTTCTGGGACTGGCCTAAAACAGTCCTTCTCTATCCTTGCCCAGAGGAGACTAGTTTACCGATCGTTAGTCACTGAACCAGTATGGAGAACACAACCACCAGACAGGTAATCATAACAATGATCTCGTCCTCTGGTAAGCAATAGAAAACACACCATACCGTAAAGCAAGGTTCTGCTGAAACCGATTCTGGTCAGCAGGCTCTGGGAAAATTCCTGAGCCAGGCAACCCAGTTTTTTCTGAACAGGATGAGCAACAAGGAAAGGGGAAGGGCAATCAGCATCAACTCGATTGTAGTAGGCAGCCAGATAAAGCGGTGATTGAGGTAGCTAAACAAGACGGACAGAACAAACAGTATGGCTAGGATGTCAAACCAGCTCATGAAAACCCAGTTTCCTAGTCCCCGACTTCAAATCCGTAGAGGAAAACCCGCTTGAGATAGAATTTGGCTTGGACAGCTGAAGCTGGAGCCTTTGTGCCCGCCCGCCACCTCACGGCTGCAGCACGCTGGTCACCGGTGATCGGCGTGCACTCTTGCCGAGAATAGCCATCGACCGCCTCACCCGACGAGTTCAGCAGCTCAATACGGAGTTCCCCGCCAGGTCGAGTAAAGAGATTGACCCGAAATCGTTTTCCCGCCAAGGATCGAGCTCGAGTGGTGGCTGTACCTAGATATGGTCCACCAATGGCCGGAGCCAGAGCCCACAGACGACCGGCCGTCCAGCTGGCTCGGCAAAGGGCGCCGTAGTTAGGCAGCGAGCTGGACTGGCGGCTCAGTTGTTCCCCACGGGCGCCGAGTTTACGGGGACCGGACGTCCGGGTATTGAACAGATCCCCGTGCAGAGACTCAGTCCCGCTGTAGTAAACGTGTAAGCGCCTACCCTTCAGAATCGGGACGCTCATGGGCCAGATCATGCCGCCGCCATATTCCCCCAGTGGAGGGTTGGGCAGGGCTGGCCGGCGATCCGGACGCCACCAATGGATCCCATCTCGCGAGGCCGCCCACTGCAGATCGATTCGCTGGGTGTGGTTGTGATAGACGGTCACTGTGGCCACATAGCCGCCGGGAACTTTCAGTGGACAAAGTTCCATAAACTGGGTATCGGCTGGATCGCGCCAGTCGGGTGTCATCACCAGAGCCGTAGGATCGCTCCAATGGGTGCCGTCTGGGCTGGTGCGTCGCCCGATGAGCCGCACTCCGCCATCGGCGATGTCATAGGGGGTCACCCCTCCTGGAAAGGCTGGTAGCTCCATCTTATGATAGGCCACATAGCTACCATCCTCCAGACGGTAGATAAAACAGCTATCGCTGGTATTCAACTGAATCGGGCCCTCGATCGGTTCAAAGTCCTTGCCGTCTTTAGAGCGGAAACGGTACAGACCGTAAGGATGTTTATCTTCCCCTTCCGGCAAGGGCAGGCCAGCAATTCGTCCCGTGGCACCGGGATAGCCGGGGTTGCGAAATAAAAACATCTCGTAGGGCCATTCGCGTCCCACGTCCACGTTGACCGAAGAATAGGCGCACCAGATATCCATCAACAGGTTGGTTTGCTGGTGGCCGGCCCACGGGATCAGCGAAAGCTGAGGACGATACCAATTCACGCCATCTCTACTTTCCAGATAGCTCAGCCGCCGATCGTGGCGCCAAGTGCCGGGTCCGAGCGGTTCGGAGAGCGGTGTCGAGATCTGCCATGCCTTCCAAAGGCCGTCGAGCTGGTCATGCAGCACGGTACCATGGCTGAATACTCCGCCTTCATCCCACGGCATTTCCGGCTCGAGTAGCGGGTTCTGCGGATCCGGATTCCCTTGCTCAACTCTCCAGGCAACTAGATGAAGATCCACGAAATCGCTCGGCATCAAAAAGGCCAAGGGAAGTTTTTCTTCCTCAGATGTTATCCCTGCAAACAGCGCTGGCGGAATGCCGTTGAGCAGTGTGCACAGGGCAGAGATGGCGAAGAAACGTAAGGAGACCAAATCGGTGATTGTCATAGTCTTCTGCTCTACTGACAATGGCACGAATTGGATGACAAAAAAGACCTCATCCGCCGATGTATAGAGCCTACGAATGGTTGCGTTCTCCGGGAGGACACACTGGTTCTCCCCTCCGATTCGTCACTACATAACTCCGGCTGCGAGGCCAAGCGGGTAGAAGGGCAGATCTAACTCTAGACCTCAGAGAATATTTGGATGAAGTCTTCAATACCGCCCCCTCTCCACCTCAATACACTAACTGATTTTTACTCGGAGCTGTAGATGGCAGTTCTTCTCGCACAGACATTGTCCTTTGTCTACTTACTTTCGAGCCGTTCCCTGGCCGAGACTCTGAAACAGCCCAGTTGGTACCAGCATCCCCCTCTTCACCCCTCAATATCCTCTTTTAACACACTACCCGAAATGGACACTCCCAGCTCCATTCGACTGCCTCCCTGGGCAGAGAAACACCATGTCCGCCTCAGCTAACAAACCTCCTGGTAGTAATCGGCGTATTTTGGCTTTAGACTTCGATGGAGTGATCTGTGATAGTGCTGGAGAATGTTTGCTTTCCGCTTATGCGACTTATGTGAGAGGTACCTCCTCAGCTTCTCTCCACGATCTGGAATCCCTCGTCAAACACTGGCGGACACCATTTTACCGAATGCGCCCATTCACTCGCGACGGCAAGGACTATTTGATCACCGCCTACTTCATCGACAAAGAACTATCAATCGAGAGCCAGGCCGATTTCGATCGAGAATCTCAGCGGAAACTGCCCGATGTTTGCAAAGCGTTGGCAGTGACCAACTCGATTGAACTCGAAGAGCTTTTCCAGAATACTCGTCGCAGGATCCGCGCCTGGGACAAAGTTGTCTGGTATCGGTTAAATCCACTTTATCCTGAAATGCTCAAAGGTTTAAGAAATGTTCGAGACCTTTCTTCGATATTGATCACCACCTCCAAGCTCACCGATACCGTGATCAAGATATTGGCCCACCACGGAGTTTCTTTACCCCAATCACAAATTTATGGCAGTGACAAGGTTGCCAAGGGAGTGGGGAAAAACTCTCACCTTGAAAAGGTCTTCCACATGACAAGGGCAGCACCGGATCAAATTCACTTTCTCGATGATCAGGTCTCTCATCTAAAGGCCGCACAGCCGCTAGGGGTTCAATGTCACCTCGCCACTTGGGGCTATACCACTGCTCAACAACAAGATGAGGCCAGGCAATTGAAAGTGACCCTTTTACCGCAGGACCGCGTTGCTAGCTGGATTATGGAATTGACACAATCGTCTGATGATTGAAAAAGGCAACGGCTCCACCCTATACAAGATCTTTACCCGAGAAAACGAATCGCACTTGAAAAAAAAGCCGGCGATGGAACGGCCACGGCCGTCACTGCCTAGGGGAAAAAATCGGTTTGGCTCAGATCCTCTCCTGCAAGAGCGGAGCATCTTGCAGGAGAGGATCACCGTCCTAACAGGTACGATCAAGAAGTCGCTAATCCATGACTGTGGGGTGTGGTCCATCGGCTGCTGCCCAATGAGCAAACCTACTGATCAGCACAGTATCCCAGTTGCCCGCATACGCCACAAGAAGAAATCACTGAAAGACACTTCGTAATTGGTCGGTCGACAATAAGTTTCACTAAATGTGCTACTAAGAAGAAGGACACATTAGTTGGCAAAGCCATTGGTTCGGGACGTTAGGTTCAAGGATTTGGGCTCATGATCACATCCCATAGAAGTGGACTCCCAGCTTCAAACGAATCTTGATGTATAATCCAGAACATGGTTCACCTCTGGGAAAGGTCTGATTTGCGAGCCACCAATGAGCCGCCAGATCTAATCTAGGAAAGGACAGGTCATTTAGTGTTCTATTTCGAAAATACGATGATGTTTGCAGATGGGTTTTGCAAGACGAGGCGAAGAAGCAATGACGAAGGCGATATCCGGGTGCATCGCCTTCGTCATTGCTTCGCGACTGTGGCTCCGTCACTCTCGCCACAAACATCATCCTAATTGCCAAAATGGAACACTAAGTGAGCGATCCTAATCGTGCCGGAGTGGTGAAATTGGCAGACACGCTGCGTTCAGAGCGCAGTGGGGTTTCTCCCCATGGGAGTTCGAGTCTCCCCTCCGGCACCATCTCTATCTATTGCAAACACAATATTTCTCCAGATAATACCCCATAGTTTCTAACATATTAGTAACAAACTTCTGGGATCTCCATCTCACAGATAGCGGGATTGGACACTTTATAGAACCGTTCAGATGTGCTTTTATATAACATGCACGGACCTGGCCAATCCTCTTTCTAAGCCTAACAGGGCTATCTCTTTGGCCAATATGGGCCAAGAGGTCGTTCTACCTTCCCTCCTTTATGAAACCTCCAGTCCGTACCGGAGTCTGGACTCATCCTCCTATTCGGTTCTATCTTGTTGAGCAAGCCTCACACCAGAAAAAATGTACAAAGGGAGTTAGTATCTTACTCTCTGTGTTGGATTTTTATTTTCCTCCATCCGGGTCAGCCAGAGAGAACTGGGTTACATTTTCCCGTTGGTTAGGCAACAATGGAAAGCCCCCCTACCGGTTCAACTTAACTAAGACTTCACTTCAAAGTCTCTGTAAGCTCCAGTTCTTTCGTGCGTTTAGCAAGACACCTACGATCCGATGAGATCAGCGACCACTTCCCGGACTGAATCTGTTGAGCTCCGACCCTTAACACCATCCAGATCGAATTATCCCGGTGGCTCAGGAATGATGGCAGCAATCACCTCGTTGCGCTCTTAATCGACTTGGCAACTTGGCAGGTTCCCCTTGAGTGTGGGAAAAGGTGGAACTTACCAGATGGGCTTCATGCTCCAGACATCGACCGACTTGACCTTGACCGAGCCGCCAGCGGCGAAAAGTGCAACCCAAAGGTCGTCTGCTAGCGGATAGATCCCCCGGGTGAAACAGGCCCGCTCGTTGAGAAAGATCTCCATCACACATTTGTCCAGAAACACCTGCACCTTGAGGGTTTTCTCACCTTCCAGCAGACGCCATGGAACGCGAAGCACTTTGCCCGGATTGAGCACGTCGCTTCGAAGTTCGAAAAAGATGTCCTGCGGGTCGGCACCCGAAGACTCCATCTCGAGACCGTTGAAGCGGATCACAACGCCACGTCGACCACGATCCGTGTCCAGCAGACCACTCATCACCAGAAAGACCTTGCCACCGTGCTTGAAATGATTTGGGTCACGCCAGCGGGTAATCGCGATCTCGCCGTGGACTTTCGGGGTAATAATCAGATCCTCGGCGAGCTTCTCCTACTCGATCAGATCATCATCTTGAGCCACTGCTACCCGAGCTACAGATAATCATCGGCATAGCCTCCTTGCGGATCACCGTCGTTCCCGAGTCACAAAGCACCTCTCTAAGTTCATTGGATGGTGCCAGTGCGAACGGAAGGTACTCCCAGTGGATCAAATCAAGGCTTCGCGCATGGGCCCAGCCCAGTAGGGTCTTCCCTTGCGGGCACCATACTGATTGTGCTGGTGGATGAGATAGTAATAGCCCTTGTACCAGAGCGGCCCATTCGAATCGTTCATAAACTGGGCTGGCGGACGATAGTGATATACCAGACGCTACGGGTCCGCTGCCACGTGCGCAGCAGCTTCCTAGACGGCCTTTATGGCTCAGGCGATAGCCGCCTTGGCGTCCTCTTGATAGACTGTTTCGGCTAGCGCTTCCTGCCAAACTGCCCAAACAATCTCCTCGGCCAGCAACGCCGCCACTTTGATCTTGATCGTAGCTCGCCTGTTCATTGCGTTTCTCCCATGGATGACCTGAGTTTCTATTTCTATGTTCCCTTCACTGTCCTAGATATGATAGTTCAACCTCTCCGTTAAATTAGTGAAAACAAGATCCGATCCCAGGAATTCCAGGTTTTCCACAGAACTTTGGCTGAGGTATTATGCAGTGTAAACCGATAACAGCGATTCAGCCAATCAATGTAGGTATCCCACATGGTAGATGAGGACTTAATGATGACTGCTTCTTGGTTTACTGAGAAGTTCGAGTGAGTCTCCGACCGAGGGTCCGTTAACACGAGGAATATCGTGTGAGAAAAATCAGGCACACTTCACTGGATCGACGAGGGACTTGTAACTATCCAATCAGGCTTCTTGTTGCCTGTTGAAAGGAGTCGTCTGATCGATGACAGCGCCATCTGTGTAAAATGCGGAAATAAGAAGGGCTTGGAAAGTTTTCGTGAACAGGTAAAACAATTAACGATGAGCGTATCTGAGGGCCTGGGGACCAGGGAACTCGAATGGCTGAAAGAGCTGAATCCAGATCAGCTCAAAGCAGTCTGCCACCGTGAAGGGCCGGTACTCGTGGTAGCCGGAGCCGGAAGCGGAAAGACCAGAACGTTGTCCTACCGAGTGGCCTACCTAATCGCCAACGGCGTTGATCCGGGTCGCATCCTGCTTCTGACTTTTAGCCGGCGAGCTGCCAAGGAAATGTTGCGGCGGGCAGAAACAATCGTTGCTCGAGGAATACCCAAGAAAGGCCGGGTTTGGGGAGGAACGTTCCACTCGGTCGCAAATCGTCTACTTCGGATCTACGCTCAATCGGCTGGTCTGAGAACGGACTTTACGGTCATGGACCGAGGAGACGCGGAGGACCTGATGGACGTTGTTCGTCACAAATTGGACCTTGACAGCCGTGAAAAAAGGTTCCCCCGTAAACGAACTTGCCTGGCCATTTATTCAAGCTATGTGAATGGAAATCAATCCCTGTCGGACATTGTCGATTTCCATTTTCCCTGGTGCAACCAGTGGGAAAACGTGCTCAAGGAACTCTTCTTAGGGTACGTCTGCCGTAAACAGAAAGATAACGTCCTGGACTTTGACGACCTACTACTGTATCTGGCTAACCTATTGTCCCCAGAAGCCATGGCGGATCAGATTGGCAGCCGATTCGATCACGTTCTGGTCGATGAGTACCAGGACACCAACCTCCTGCAAGCAACGATTCTCCGTAGGCTGCGCCGTAAAAACCGCAACATTATGGTCGTCGGTGACGACTCCCAGAGTATCTATTCTTTTCGTGGCGCGACAGTTGCCAACATGTTCGATTTCCCGACCCACTTCAAAGGCACGACTGTTTTCACACTGGAGCAAAACTACCGATCAGTGTCACCTATTTTAGAGGTTGCAAACTACCTAATCGCAGAAGCGAAAGAAACCTATTCCAAGAATCTCTGGTCCACCCGGAGCAGCGATCAACTCCCTTTCCTCGTCACTTGCCCGGACGAGACTAGCCAAGACGAATACATTGTCAAAAGGGTGTTAGAGCACTACGAGCAAGGCATCCCTCTTCGGCGGCAGGCAGTGCTCTTCCGAGCGGCTCACCTGTCCAATTCGCTCGAGCTTGAGCTGTCCCATTGTGGCATTTCATTTCACAAGTATGGAGGGCTGAAGTTTCTCGAGACAGCGCATATCAAAGATCTTTTAGGGTTTTTACGGATCGCCGAGAACCCCCGTGACGAGATTGCTTGGTTCAGAACCCTGCAACTGATTGACGGAATCGGCCCGGCTACCACGGCCAAGATCTTGGCCCACGTAGGCGAGAACGGCTATGATCCGACAAGTATTGATCGCTTTCCAGCACCACTGGCTGCACGGGAGACGGTTGGTAATTTCGCTCGGCTTTTCGGGGACCTCCGTAGTCACTCTGGAGGCCCGGCCAGGGATATCGAGAGGGTACGACGCACCTACGAGCCCTTTCTGGAAAGATATGAAAACCCTGTCCCTCGGCTGCACGATCTGGAAAACCTGGAGCAAGTCGCCTCTCGTTACCCCTCACGAAGCAGGTTTCTAGTTGATCTTCAACTCGATCCCCCTTCCTCGACCAGCGATCTGGCAGGACCACCTATGAAGGATGAAGACTGTCTAGTTCTTTCAACTATCCATTCGGCAAAGGGCTGCGAATGGGATGTAGTGTATGTTATCCACGCAGCCGATGGCTGCCTGCCCTCGGACATGTCCACTGGTTCGGACAAAGAGATCGAAGAGGAGAGGAGACTGGCCTACGTAGCCATGACTCGGGCAAGAGATTTTCTCTACGTCACCTGGCCTCTGCGCTACTACACGCGGTGGCATGCTCATTCAGACCGATATGGCTATGCTCAGCTCTGCCGCTTCTTCAGCACAAAGGTACAGGAGCTTATGGACCGAACAACTGTGAAGCTCGAGTCACCCGAGGACAAAGAGTGTAAATTGACGGGGACCGTGGACATCGGTGCTCGGATACGGGCGATGTTTGAAACTGAATGACTTCGACACCCTCATTGCGTATGTGCTTTTCGCAAATGGAAGAATTGGTAGACAAAACGCATACGGATCAGGAACAAATCGGAAACCAACATCAAACGAATAGGACAGGAATCCCTTTCTGGTAAGATTGGCACATTTGTTACGGAGATGTCTCCATGGACATTCTGGAGTTTGGGCGAATTGAATGAAGGTTCGGATCAACGACGAGACGCTTCAATTCTTGGCAATCGCCTGACCACTGATGACGCCAACAGAGTCGATCATTTCCAGCTTTCTGAGCCTGTTAGTCAGCTGCCCATCTGCCAGATCTTGATGGCCTCAATGGGCCAGATCAACATCAATATGTTAAGAAACAGACTGTCGCGAATCCACGTCAGCAGGATGATTTCAGTGGCCACAAACCCAGCCAGAGATAGCCTGCTAGGCAACCACACGGCCAATGCGTAGCCTAGTGCACAAGCGAGAACATCGGCCAGTGAATTGACTATACTGTCTCCAAAATAGTCGAGCGAGATCGTTGCCTCGCGATACCTCTCGATAACCCAATTCGTGTTTTCAAGAATCTCCCAAACAGCCTCTACCGCAAGTCCCAGCGAGAGGCGAATCACGCCGAACCGCCTGTCCAGCAGCAGATACAGCAGGGCGCAAAACAATAACCCGTGCAGCACGTGGGTAAAGGTGTACGGGTCAATGAGGTGCTGAGAGTTATGCACAGACCAGACATGCCAGGACCAGAGGTCTGGCTGGCCACACCGACACCACCACACACGACCCAAAGATCGCAGCACTACGGCCATAGCGAAGAGAATTCCCATCGACATGGCAGCGATCCGGCCTGCTCCCCAGATTGGCTTCGACATCGTGTCACAGAGGTTCATGAATTGAGGTGACCACACAAACTTCTTTCTCAGACGGATGGAGCCTTCCCGCTGCCGCGTTCTGGAGAGCACATCGGTTCTCCCTGCCAACCCACGCAGGGAGGCTCGATGCAGCTACACTACCCCTCAAGAACGATTGGATCACGTTTACAATACCGTTTCCCCACTGAGTGTAGACAATGTGGAACAACCACTGTGTCACGCCCTGAAACGCGAGTATCACCCAAGGGATGATGCTCACTTCATGGTTGAACCTTGAAGCGATTTCCCAGCCGATGTCCCAGAACTCGGATTTCCTCTCTCTCGAGATATCCGTCACCGTTGACGTCTACCTGGTCAAATCGTCTAAGCATGAGAAGAGGAGCCTCCTTCCAGCTTATTCTTCCATCCTTGTCAACGTCGCCGCTGAAGATCCGGCTCATGAATGCTTCCGGCGAGCGTGACCCGACTCCTCTTTACTGGACCATTGCCCAAAGCTCTTCTTCGTCGATCAGGCCATCACCATTAGTGTCCACAAACCGCAAGCGAGCCTGAAAGGGTTCAGGCACTTCGTCCAATGAGAATTTGCCATCTTGGTCACGCACCCTTTTCCGGAGACGGTTCAGGAAAGCCCGGCTCCTAGACCCCCGATGAGCAGACCCTCCGTCCGGATCTTCTTGTAGGTAAATTGAGTAATTTTGTGTGCCGGAAACGCAAAATATATTGGCGTCGTCACAGGCGAAATAACGAACCATCAAGGCAATAGGTTCATTGAAGTTTGCAGCCGACAGATTGAGTAGAAAATAGCGAGGATCCTTGTCTGCCACCTCATTGACGGTGGGACCGCTTTCTCGCTTCGGTGTGACTTCCACTTCAGAAGAGAAGCTGAGTTCGAATTCGAGAGGTTTGGTCAGGTTATTCCAGTGAACCGCATAGATGGGGTCCAAATGAAATCCAAGATACAGTTTGCCTGCCCCACTGTTCAGAAAAGCTCGGTCTACCTCCGCCCTGAGCTTGACGTAGAATGGCGCCTCATTTTCCTGAATGACCGGCACGATTTTCAAGGGTACCATCCTTGTGGGTAGTTGCTTTCGCGGAACGATCCCTGTAGGGATCTCACTCGAAGAAGACTCCAGCTCAGGATTCATCGCCAGATCTGAAACTTAAGTTGGTCTCTCAACCGGCCCAATATGTTTCTCCAGCACCTTCCTCAACTCTTGCGGATCGCTCCAGGCTGCTCGACTGATCACAATCCCATTCGGATCAGTGAGAAACTCGGAATTCTGAGCGTTTCCCGAGGCATGCTTAAGATTGTTGGACATGGTGTCACACAGCCAGTCAATTGTAGAGCCTAGCCTCTCTTTCGCTTCTCAAATATGCATCAGACGTTCTTCAAGCGTAAAAGGAGTGACGAATTCTCTCAACTCAGGATGAGCCAAGGCCTTGTAAATGTAGTAGAACCGGACGTCCTTGGGAGAGTAATCTCTATAAATCGTCTCCAAACTGAGGACGTTACGCAGGAAGGGCGGTCAGGTCAAGCAGCCGAAAATAAGAACCGTGTAATGCCCCTTCAGGCTTCCCAATTGAAAGGCCTTACCCTCACTATCAAAAGCTTCGATGTCCGGTAAGATTTAACCCACCTTAGGGGCTTCGCCTTCAAAGCGCTGAAGCAATCGCTCCCAGGCCGACCCACTAGGGACAGATCCTGTTTGAGCTAGAAGACTCCCAGTCCAGCCCAGAATGAGGATCCATCGGATCACACTTTTTCTCCGTTTCATATGCTGTTCCCTCGGTTTGTTTGGCGCCGAATACCATACTACTCTTCTCAGCAATACGAGCAAAGATCACACTCATTTCCTGCTCAGTTTAGACACTCGACACGCTAGAATATCCATCAGCTCATTCAGCAGATGTAGGAGGCTTCATCTTCAATTGAGACCTTGGTTTAAAGAACTCAAATAGCAATTCCACTAGGCGAATGACCCGGAAATTCGGTCTGGAATCGCAGGCATAATAGACCCATCTATCTTCCCTATTAGTACATAAAGTTATCATGTGATATTGCCTTATAATCTCCCAAGGACTTAACATTTAGGGAAATTCAGCAACCCTGTTGTATTCCGTCGAAATGGGGGAAAGGTCATGAAACACATAGCGGTATAAACAATAGTGCTTGTGTGGGCTGTCCCTGCAGTACTTCTGAGTGAACACAGGCTCATACATGTGGATGTCTTCCAGGCGGGCAAGGTAGGTTACCACACCTACCGTATCCCGATCATTGAGATGGCCCCCGACGGCTCTCTCCTCGTGTTTGCCGAAGCCCGCAAGTACAATCGGGGCGATCCCGGAACGCACGGGAATGACATTGATCTCGTCTTCAAACGAAGCACTGACAACGGTAAAACCTGGTCGAATATGAAGGTGCTTGATGACCCAGGCGAGCAATGGTCATCGTGCAATCCGGCGACCGTTTTCGACCACACTACGGGCCGGATATGGCTGCTTCACGGCCGAACCAAGCCAAATCTCAGCAGTTACCACGGCGCGGCCTGGAACGGACGACATGCAAGCCTGGGTGCGCTATAGCAAGAACAATGGCCTAAACTGGTCGGAGCCGGTGGATATCACAAAAACTGTGCGTGACTTCAACAACTGGGGAGGAGCCTTTTTTGGTCCAGGGGGAGCTATTCAGGATAGCCACGGACGGTTGATCGTCCCTGTCTCGACCACCGGAAAAACCGACGCCGAGGGTAAAAGTCTCGCCGGCTACTCGGCGGCCTTCGTGATCTACAGCGACGATCACGGTAAGACATGGGACCGCGGTCAGCTGGCCGCTCCCGCCACCAACGAGAATAAGCTAGTCGAGCTCGCCGACGGAACCTTTCTAATGGACGCTCGCCAGGATGATGGACCGACCCGCCAGCTCTTAGTCAGCCACGATAGAGGGGTGAGCTGGTCTCCTCCCAGGACTGGCCAGGCGGTTCCGCCGATCGCTGCCGGGATCGAGCGCTACTCGCTACAATCGGCTGGGGACGACCGCAATCGAATCTTATGGACGGGGCCCAAGGGACCTGGACGCCAGACGCAAGTGGTCCGCCTAAGCTACGACGAGGGGAAAACGTACACCAACGAACGTGTGATCTCGCACGAAAAAGCAGCGTATTCAGACATCACGATCCTCAAGGACAAGAGTGTCGGAATTATCTGGGAGCGAGGTGGGTACGCGTTCATCACTTTTTCGCGCTTCAATCTCGCGTTTGTTGAGCAGAAATAACAGATACACGGATACCATTAGGCTGTGACTCTCATACCGATACCGGTTCGAAAAACTCAAGCTGCTGGTGGATAATTGAGATGATCCGAGAAAGCCACCTATCCAACAAATATCAGAGAATGCTTCTTGCCTTATCTCTGGTAGGACACATGGCCTGCACTACGGATCTTCCGATAGGTACGGCTGGCCCCGAAGAGAACAGAGACGACACAATCTTTTACTCCGTGTCCGTCTATGACCTTCCTCGGGACCCTGAACAGGATCTGAAAACCACAATTGAGCAAACGCTAGCAGAGGACAAACGTATACTACTGGAGGTGGGCGAAGAGTGGTGTAGCTGGTGCAAAGCACTGGATTGCTATGTCCACGGGAACCGGGCTGTGAATTCAGCCCTTAAACGAGGCTTTCTGATCATGAAGGTCAACTTCAGCCAGGAAAACCGTAATGCCGATTTCCTCTCTGTCTATCCCACTATCCCCGGCTATCCCCATCTTTTCGTGCTGGACAGTGATGGGACTTTTCTCTACTCCCAGGGAACGGCGAAGCTGGAGCAGGATCGTTCCTATAACCAAGATGCCTTTCTAGCTTTCCTGGAGAAGTAGTCACAACCGCACTGATCCCCCTCATGGCAAACCCCTTAAATGGAACACAATTCCTACCCTGTGGAAATGCTCCTGTGGTAAAGACACCCACGGGCTTCTGGTTACCAGCTCCTTGGTCTGTTCATCGAGAAGGGAGTAGGCTCTTTTGAGAATCAACTACATATATAGTATGATCTAGACTAGGGTTTGTGTGTCCCGCAAGAAATAAGGTCCCTATCCTTGCAGAATCGGACCAAACAGACTAATCGTGCCAATGGAGGAGACAATCATGAAGATTGACGTGAAAGCACTTGGCTTCAGTTTCGCTCTGCTTTGGGGAGGAGCCATCTTCATAACTGGCATTGCGAATCTTATCTGGCCTACCTACGGCATTGCATTCATGGAGATACTCGCTTCCATTTATCCAGGATACCAGGCTACACCCTCATTTGGCCATGTCATTGTGGGAACTCTCTATGGCCTCCTGGATGGCTTTGGTGGTGGGCTGGTATTGGGCTGGCTTTACAATCTCTTTGTCAGGACAGAATCAGAGATACAAGCTTAATAGCCCCCTGGGCTCGACTCGAAACCATGCACTAGTGGAGTCGGGTAGGAGGGTGTGAGAAATGAGGGCTAGGCTCTTCGGTTGAAAAACCGGCGGATTAGGCTGATCGCGGACAGTGAAGTTTCAGATTTGTTCTAGATTTCGTGCTTCGGGTTTTGATTTTCTATTCAAGCTTATCAGAGGCACTTATCCGTGCACAGAAGTTACTGTTTGTCGTTTTTTTGACCAAAACGAGCCGGGAGGTGTGAGGTGATCTACAGTTTAGGAGAACGGAAGGTCCAGCTACCTGATGAGGACTGTTTCATTGCCCACAACGCGATCGTGATCGGCTCGGTGGTTGTGGGGAAAAACGCCAGCATTTGGTTCAATACCATAATCCGCGGAGACAACGATTGGATCACGATTGGTGACGACTGCAATATCCAGGATGGAGCGGTATTGCATACCGACGAACGGATTCGTCTCACCATTGGTCGAGGAGTGACTGTGGGCCACATGGCCATGCTGCACGGGTGTTCAATCGGTGACTTCAGTCTGATCGGAATCAAGAGTGTGGTTCTCAACAATGCGAAGATCGGTCCCCACTGCATTGTCGGAGCTAACACGCTAATTCCAGAGAACAAGGAAATCCCAGAGGGCTATCTGGTATTGGGTACTCCTGGACGCATAATACGCCCACTGACGAAGGAAGAGATTGCCGGACTCAAAGGTTCCGCCGAGCACTACGTGAAAAACTTCAAGCGCTACAAGGCACAACTGCGGAAACAGACCTCTCCCATTCGGGAACTTCGGCCCGAGACAGATGGAGTCAACTAGACCTCTAGCAAAGCTGGCTAGCCCCCTTTGCAGTGGAACATACACAGCCAGAACGGGGAATTCCGTCAAACACACCAGTTTTTCTGCTACCGACCCAAAGACTAGGTTACGTCAACCAGTCAAGCTGTGCGTAGCCGTCACGATTAGATTAACTCGTTATCTCGGGCAATGCGGGAAATCTCCCAGGCAGCGTTTCCGTATCCCACCATGGCGCGGGTCTAGACTCTATCAGACACCTCGCTTTTCAGCATTTCCCTCAGCATTTCCTCACCCGTGGGCTGATACATCATCAGTTGGCCCCTACATCCGTCCGTCCACGTGAAAAACGTGGTCAGGTTGAGCTTCAGCTCAGGAACCCCTTACCGGACGGACAACTTTACGCTTAGCAGCGCGACAGGCATACTAGGACTACATGATGAGCGCGGCGGCCACGCCATCGTGGATATCCTGGCTGGAAAAGACGAAAAACACCCGGTCCAGCCACTGCTTCAACCGGTTATGAAACAAGGTGCGTGTCTGTTAGCGAGACCGATCGACATCGATGCAACACGCCAACACGCCGCCGCCCAGATCGCCCGACTACCTGAGAGAATTCGCGACCTGGTACCCACCAAACCTCCCTATCCCGTTCGTATAAGCAAGAAAGTACAAACTCGCCAACAGAAGTTAGTAGCAAGACTCTCCAGGTAACTACCCGTCCAGTGAGCTGAAAAAGAGCTAATAGCGAAATCCCAGCAGGTTCCAGTAGTCCAGGAAAGGAATGAAGAGTAAGGCAGTCACCACCAGGAAAGAGTAATACAATGATGCTAAGACTGAGCTATACTTCCAGACCAACAGGGAAAAAATAGGCAGTCCAATCGAGAGCACCATGGAGAGCAAGGGTATGGAAAAAAGAACAACCATCACCAAAGGAACTCCGTAGATAAATTCGTGTCGATCGATGTTAAAGATGGCCAAAGTCAAGCCGACGATGAAAACCAAATTCAACCCCGAGACAGCAACGACCAGTAGGCAGGCTAACCGGATGGGTCGCGGACAATGAGAGAATCCTTTCCCCAATGGCTGAAGTCTGCACCCGATAGCCCATGTCAGACAACCGGATAGAAATGTCAGCGTAAAGAAACCGAACAAGTAACGTTGAAAAATTCCTGTTTCGTACCAGACCAGCTTTTCCAGTGCCCCGGTACCCAGAAACATCTGGGTAACTCCACCTAGAGCACCTTGCCGGAAGGCAACATATCCTTCCTCGTTTACCCGTTTAAACAGAAAAGGTTCTATTTCAACCAACTGCACTGACTGCCGATAGTTGTCCGGATAATGAACGGTCAGTGTCCCTTCCACATCGCTACTCACCTGGAACTCTGCAAACAACGTAATCAACTTCTCAAAGGTTCGCCGACAATAGTAGCGAGTGTGCCGGTAACTGCCAGTGAACTGCTCAGCTCTGTCACGAAAACCCTCCATGGGCGTGACTGGGACCACTTTCTCTCGAACCGGATAATAGTGGTCAAGGAACCGGCTCACCAGGTCTTCCTGAAGCCGTAGCTCAGAGTGATTGTAGACCACGAAGAAGCCGATCTTCTCCTCGGGAAGAAGGAAAAGAAGGGAGGCAAAACCCCGCAGACTTCCAGCGTGTCCAACGCCCCGTAAGCCGTTCTCCAACCGTTCGTGAAAACCGTAGGTACGACCCGGCATTCGGCTATGGTGTGTGAACTGCCTCCGACGCATTGCTTGGGCGGTGGCTTCACCTAGGATCCGCACGGAACCAAAGCGACCGTCCTGTAGCTGAGCAGTTATAAACCGAGCCATGTCGGTCGCACTAGCAACCATTCCCCCAGCCGGCGAAACGTTTAGATAATCGAACGATACCGCCCGATAAGAATCGTCTCCGTAGTCATATCCCACGGCTAGGTGGGAGGCCAAAGACCGTGAGATCCTGAAGCCGCTACGCTTCATACCTAGAGGTTCCAAAATGCTCTCCTGAATGTACTGAGTAAAGGACATACCGGAGATCACCTCAACCAAGTGGCCGGCTAGAGCGTAGCCGTGATTGGAATAGCCCATAAAAGCATCCGGTGGCACCACTCGGGGCGGCATTCTCGCCGCCAAATACTGCGCCAGCGGAACTACCTCACCCTGACTGCGAGCGGCAATCCCGATATAGCGGTCGTCAAAGCCAGCAGTGTGGGTTAGCAAATGGGCAACCGTCACTGGCTCCCAGTCGTTCTCTTCCAGTTGAAAGGACTGGAGGTAGGCGTTCACATCCTCGTTTAGGGAGAGTTTTCCCCGTTCATAAAGCTGCATCACGGCCGTCGCCGTGAAGAGCTTGGAAACCGAAGCCACCGGAAAAATAGTCTTCTGAGGATCGACTGGAGTTTCGTCCTCCAGACTGGCAAAACCGTAGCCCTTGGAAAAAAAGAGCTTTCCACTCTTAATCAGGACAAAAGCGAGTCCTGGAATGTGCAAATCCTCCATCTTTTTGATAAAAATATGGTCAACAAAAACCTCTAGTTCTTTTGGATCGACCGGTCCAGTCCGAGTACTGTGAGGCTGGTCCCACCTGGTCATCAAATGTCCAGCGCAGACTTGATCAGAGAAGGAGAGAATCAGATAAACGACCACGAACAGTATTGTTGGAGATATCTCGGGAAAGATTGTACCCATCCTCAGAGACTGGGGCATAGCCAAAATTCTTGACATGCCCGAGAAGCTTACCATAATGAAAACTCTGCGGGTGAATCGCCCATTCCCCGACCTGTAGCATCTCCAGTTTTCGCTATGACCCTTCTTGATTGGAGCCTCGTCATTGGGATCAATACCGTTATCGTCCTCTATGGCTTCCGTCTGGGCAGACAGACCCAAAGCTCGTTAGACTGGTTTCTGGCCGCCAAGAGCCTTCCTTGGTGGATCGTCGGACTGTCGTCGCCACCGCCGTCGACAGCGGTGACTATGTAGCCGTGGTCGGAGGCGCCTATACCTTCAGCATTTCGAACCTGACCATGTGGTGGCTAGGGCTACCCATTGGGTGGTTCTTGGTCTCTCATCTAGTGCTGCTTCCCTTGTACCGGACGGGCATGTTCACAAACGCCGAATACCTGGAATATCGGTTTGGCCCAGCTGCCCGCGTGCTCAGCGTGATGATTCAGCTTCAATACCGCACCCATGTTCTGGGGAACATTGCTTTCTCTCTCTATCTCACTTTTTCCCTGCTCACTGAGTGGGGGTCTTCGACCTGGTGGCTGGTGGTCTCCATCGCTTTGGCTGCTGCCCTCTACACCGCTGCCGGAGGACTAAAGTCGGTCGCCGTGACGGATGCGGCCCAATCCTTGGTCATGCTGGCCGCATCAATGCTACTCTGGTTCGTCGTCTGGCAGCACGTGGGTGGCTGGGACGGCACGCAGGATCGCTTGTTGGAGATCGATCCCACCCTGGTGGATTCCCTTCTCCATGTGGGAGGGCAGAACACCGCAGGAGTACCCGCCCCTCTCATGGTCTTTGGCTGGATCGTCGTGCTCTCAGCCTACAGCGTCGTCAATCATTCCCAAGCCATGCGCATGCTCGCCTCCCGCTCGGAATGGGACCTGAAGATGGCTGCTCTGGCCGCCAGTGCAGTGACCGCGCTGGCTATGTGGTTCAACATCACACTTGGCATATTCGGCCGATCGCTCATGCCGAAATTGGCCATGGTGGACGAAATTTATCCCCGCCTGATCCAACAATATCTTGGACCAGGATTGATCGGACTAGTGGTAGCCGGTGTACTAGCTGGAGGCATCTCGACCTATGATTCGGTCAGTTCCGCCCTGGCTGCTGTCTTTACCCGCGACATCTACGCCCGTTTCCTGGTCCGAGAGCAAAAAGACCGGCATTTCCTCAGGGTTTCCCGCCTGGTTACCCTACTAGTCGTCGGTCTGTCTTTTCTGTACATCCCCTTTCTCGGCGTAGGCATGGTAGCGTTTTATCTCCGACTCACCAGCGTTGCAGTAATCCCTCTATTCACCGTCTACCTGATGGGAACCCTGACCCGGGTACACCGGAGCTCGGGAACCGTAGGACTGGTGGTCGGCATCCTCTACGGACTCAGTTCCTTCCTCGGAGATCAATATCAATGGCCTTTACCATTCTGGTGGATCAATCAGTGGTGGGCCTACCTATGGAGCATGCTCGTGACCTCCGGCGCGATGCTGACCGTAACGGCTTTCCTAGGATGGGAAAATAGAGGCAAGATTCAGCTGTTGATCTACTCCTCCAGAACACATCAGGACACGATCAACGCTCCTCTTGACCTCCATGCGCCAACCTCTGGGACCTGGCTGGAAGCCACCCAGCAGGAAGTCCTGGCCTTACAACGAAAGACCCCCGTTTCTCGTTCAGACCGGCCAACTTGGTGTCTAAATCCACTGGTGTGGTTTGGTCTTTTCCTGGCCCTCATTGCCTACACCAATCTAGTGATATTGTGGTAGAGTTGGTGGGAGAAACACGGGCCTAAAAATATGAGTGTCAAATTTCAGAAATAGGGTAAGGTTCGTGGCAAGCGGGGCGGAGTCCAAGGTCACAAAGCGACAACGAAAACGATGCCCCACGCATCGTAGGGGAGGAGTAGAAAAGAGATCAGCCCATCTCCCCACCACCCTTCAGGCTGAGAGGGATTGTAGGTGATCTCAGGGTTATTCGTCGTCCCCGATTTACCCAGATATCGCCTTCCTCCTCACCCTTTAACCTAGCCTCACAAGACCCATCTACAAACATTACGCATTTCTGAAATGGGAAACTGAGCAGATCAAGCAGTCCGGCCCCCGCTGATGGCGGGCAAAAAGTGCACTTCACTATTTTCCCGGACAAGCGTGCGAACCCCCTGAGATGAGACTAGGCCATCGACAGAAACTGCAATCCCTCTTCGGAGCTGGTCCCCCTGGCACAGACGGTCGCGCATTCCGGGAAACTTGCGCTCCAGATCCTCGATTAATTCTCGAACACTTTGACCGTGGGCCGAGATCTGACCTTGCCCACCCGTTAAATCCTGGAGTGGAGGCGGAACCCAGACAGTGGGCATAGAAAAACGACTCCATAACCCGTGCAATTGCGCTACAAACCCGCAGGCTAAGCGGGAGGCACTCTCTCCGGCTGCCGGAGTCCTATTTTCCCCCGTTTCTCCCCCAGGCCTTCCTAATCTGCTATTCAAGAATTGCCTGGAGAACCCGTGGTGGATTCATCGGAAGCCTACGCAACCTCACTCCGACAGCGCGATAAATCGCACTTGCAATAGCGGCCGGCGGAGGCACAATCGGAACTTCCCCAACGCCGCGAACCCCAAACGGATGACCGGGGTTCGGTACCTCAACGATCTTAGTATCAATCATCGGTAGGTCGAGACTGGTAGGCAAACGGTAGTCGAGCAAGCTCGCGTTCAGCATCTCGCCTTTTTCGTTGTACACATACTCTTCGTTCAAAGCCCATCCAATTCCCTGCACCGCACCCCCCTGCATCTGACCCTCGACATAGCTGGGGTGAATCGCCTTGCCTGCGTCCTGGACTACAGTGAAACGGAGAATTTCGACTTTCCCTGTCTCAGGATCCACTTCAACATCCGCGATCGCGGTGGCAAAAGCGCCTCCGACTCCTTTGGGATCGACCGTTGCCCGGCTAGTGATCGGGCCACCGGTTTCATCGAGTCGAGCAGCCAGATCTTTAAAGGTGATGCGTTTACTCGAGTCACCACTGAAAATAAACTCGCCATCCTCCGCACTCACTTCTTGGCTGGAAACCTCCCAAAGCTGTGCCGCCCGCTCAGTCATTTGCCCTTTGATATCCTGACCCGCCTCGTAGGCAGCCCACCCAGTCGCGAAAGTCACCCGGCTACCGCCGGTCACGTCGTTGTAACCCACCGAATCTGTATCAACCACGATAGGATGGACATCTACAGCCGGGATACCGAGCACCTCGGCCAGTTGCATGGCTATAGAGGCACGGGTACCACCAATATCGGTCGACCCCTCCACTAGACTCACCGTTCCATCCGGATTCACACTGGCACTCACGCTGGACTTCAAGCCAACATTAAACCAGAAACCACTGGCAATCCCGCGACCTCGATTGGCTCCCTCGAGCGGCGACGAGTAGTGAGGGTGATCCTTGGCCGCCTGGAGGGTTTCAATTTGACCAATGCGGGGCCAGACCGGCCCATCGATACGGCGATCGCCCTCCTTGGCTGCATTCTTGATACGGAATTCCAAGGAATCCATCCCCAGTTTCTCGCAGATTTCGTCCACAACAGTCTCACTAGAAAACTCGGCGTTGGTGGCTCCTGGAGCACGGTAGGCATTCGTCTTGGGCTTGTTCACCACCACGTCAAAACCGTCAATCTGGCCATTTGGGATGTTATAAGGAGCAAAAACACACATGCAACCACATGCGATCGGCGATCCAGCATAGGCTCCGGCCTCGTAGGCAAGCCAGGCCGTGGCCGCCGTCAGCCGACCGTCCTTCGTCGCTCCCATCTTAATCCGTATGCAGGAGGCCCCGTTTGGTCCCGTACCCTCAAACACCTCTTTCCGGGTCATGACCATCTTGACGGGTCGCCCGGTGGCTTGAGACAAAAGCACGGCTGCAGGCTCCTGGTAGACCGAAATCTTGCCCCCAAAACCACCACCGATCTCCATCGGAACCACCTTGATTTTGGAAATGGGAATCCCCAGGAGTTCCGACACCTGAGAACGGCAGTAAAAGGCACCTTGCGTGCTCGTCCAGATGGTCACCTGACCGTCTGCATTCCACAACGCGGTCACATTGTGTGGCTCGATGTAACCCTGGTGGACCGTGGCTGTGCGAAACTCCCGTTCGACAACGATATCTGCTTCGGAAAATCCTTTCTCCGGATCGCCCAGCTTGAACTGGTGATGCTGGGCAATGTTACTGGGTTTGTCGCTCAGCTTACCAAAGGCCTCGGTGCACAAATCCTCGTGCAAGAGTGGAGTATCCTCCCGCATAGCATCTAGTACATCCACCACTGGAGACAGCGGCTCATAGTCCACCTGAATCAGGTTCAAAGCCTCTTCGGCAAGGTGAACGTTGATCGCCGCCACCGCTGCCACTGCATGCCCTTTGTAAAGCACCTTATCCCGAGCCAGGACATTGGAGCTGAGGTAGCGGAGCAACACCCCCCCTTCACCTAGGTTGATCATCTTGTCCCCAGGTTCAGGCATGTCAGCAGCGGTCACTACCGCCTTCACGCCGGGCAGTCGCCTGGCCTCACTCGTGTTGACCGAACGGATTCGGGCATGAGCGTAGGGACTACGCAGGCTCTTGCCGTGTAACATACCCGCCAGATTTAGGTCAGCTCCGTATTGAGCTCGACCTGTCACCTTATCCACGCCATCGTGACGAATCGGTCGCGTGCCGATTACCTTGTACTCAGATTTGGTTATTGTCGCCATCTCTGTTCAACTCCTCATCAAAAAGCTTCAAACTGAAGCACTCACGCTGATCCACAAAGTTGGAAACTTCATGGGTTATTATTCATTACCGCCGCCGTGTCCAGAACAGCCCGTATAATCTTGTCATATCCGGTGCATCGGCAAAGGTTTCCGGCCAGCCAAAGCCTGATTTCCTGTTCGGTCGGATCCGAATTATGATCCAACAGAGCTTTCGCAGCGACGATGAAGCCGGGGGTACAGACACCACACTGCAACGCAGCATCCTCCAGGAACTTCTGTTGAAGAGGATGAAGCTGCCCCCCATCCGAAGCGATGCCTTCGATCGTAGTAACATCGGCACCCTGAGCCTCCACTCCCATGACGATACAGGCATCAACTAGACGACCGTTCATGATCACGCTACAGGCACCGCAGTTACCGTTGTTGCACCCTTCCTTGGTACCGGTCAAGAACAATACATCGCGCAAAACCTCAAGTAGGCTCTGCCGTGGCTCACACAAGAACTCCGTATCCTCACTGTTAACTCGCGTTCGAACATGAATTTTCTTACTCTCAGTCACACTGTTCATTCGCCTGAACCTCCCCTCACTCGTTGGATCGCTTTGGATAAGGTCCGGCGAGTCAAGACACGGGCCACATGCCGCCGATGTTCCACTGTACCGCGCATATCATTGATTGGATTACTCGCCTTACGGGCCGCTTCAGCCACTTCCTCAATGACCTCATCACATATGGGAGCACCAGCCAACAACTCACTAGCCTCTTCCACCAGAAGCGGTGTCGGTGCCACTGCCCCCAATGCGACCCGGCCCGAGACAAACGACGTCCGACTGTCATCAATAACCACCGCCGTCCCCGCAGACACCACAGCGATATCCATCTCGTTGCGCGGGATGAAACGCAGGTAATGTGCCCCAAAGTTTCGGGGAGGAGCAGGAATCCGAAACGACACCAATAACTCTCCGGGCTGAAGTACCGTCTTCCCAGGACCTGTGCAAAAACGCTCAACTGGAACCTCTCGCCTGCCCTGAGGACCGGCGATTACACACACGGAGTGATACACAATCAAGGAAGGTACCGTGTCAGCTGCTGGAGACGCATTACACAAATTTCCCCCAAAGGAAGCCCGATTCTGGATGGCAGTGCCTCCCACCAACGAAGCTGAGTCGATCAAACCCGGATAGGCAGCGGCTATCTCCTGATGCTCACAAATTTCGTAACAAGGGACGGCAGCACCCAGTATCAAGCCCTTTTTTCGATCATACGAAAGATTGGTAACTTCAGGAATCTTCTTCACATCCACCAACAGGTCAAGCTCTAGTTGCCCTTCGCGAACCTGCACGATGATATCCGTCCCCCCTGCCAACGCCCGGGCGTGTCTACCCGTGTTCATCAGCAGGGTGATCGCTTCCTCTACCGTGTTCGGACATGCGTAACCAATGGTTTTCACAACTGTTGATCTCCTACTGGACAAATTCGATTTAGTTAATTATACATCTACCAAATCAGAGCTTTTCATTCTACTGTTTTTTTCCGGGAAGCAAAATAACTAACCGGTAGCCCGGCCTTCTATTTTGTGCAAGCCGGAGGTGTTAGAAGGGAACAATTAGAGTGTGATAACTTGACCGATTGGTTAATTCTGAAACCCGAATGAAAGGATAGATCCTGTGTCTCTCTTACCTCGACTTTTTCGCCTGCTCCGGGAAACCCGCGCATTGATGACCGGGTCGGTGGTTTGTGGACTGGTTTTCTCGGCTATCGGATTGCTACCACCGCTTATTATTCGAGAGATGGTCCAAGGGATGAGCGAATCGAACCTGACCGCCCGAAGTGTTGCCTGGATGGCTGCCACGCTGGCTGGACTTTACTGGCTGAGAGGTCTCCTGCGTTACGGCTATGGGGTTTTCTCCCATATGGCAGCCTATCGAGTTCTTCACAACCTTCTTTGCCAGACCTATAGCCACGTTCAAGATTTCCCCCCAGGTTTTTCAACCCGACGGAAAGTAGGGAAGCTACTTTCGCGGACAATTAACGATGTGGAGGTCATCGAAGATTTCATCGCCCACGGAATTCCGGAGTCACTCTTGGCCGTCGTGATACCCACCGCCATGATGGCTGTTCTGCTCATCGTACATCCCGAAATGGCTTTGGTGGTTCTGCTCCCTCTTCCTCTGGCGGCCATTGCCATTTATCGAATTGCATCGCGGACAAAACACTATTGGTCTCAGGTCAGAGGACTTCGTGCGGACCTGGTGGCGGCAATTCACGACCGCATATCCGGTCATCAGGTGATCAAATCCTTTGTCCGTGAACGGAAAGAGGCTCAGTATGTTACGGACCATAGCCGTCGATACCGTGACCGCCTGATCCGGGCAAACCTCTGGTCCCTTGTCCCGGCCGGTATCGTTGAGACTACCAGTGGTGCCGGATACGTTCTTGTCATCGCTTATGGCGGATATTTAGCTCTGGACTACAAACTGGACGTTGCTGATCTGGTCCTATTTCTCATCTACATGAGTCAAATCTTCACTCCTCTGCTGAAGCTGGCCGACCTGAACGAGGTGCTTCAAAAGGCCGCGGCTTCTGCTGAACGGGTCTTCCAACTCTTGGATGATCCCACGGAAACAGACAAGGGAATCCATCGAGTCCCGCCGAAGGTGATCAAATGGGACCTTGAACTGGATCAAGTGAGCTTTGGATATGACCCGGCCTACCCGGTTCTTCGAGAGATCAGTTTTCAGGCCCAAGTGGGTGAAATAGTGGCCCTGATTGGCCCGACCGGCGTCGGTAAGACAACGGTTTGCAACTTGATTCCGCGCTTCTACGATGTACAAAGCGGCTCGGTCAAGCTCGGTGGCTATGATGTACGCGAGTTACCGCTGAGATTCGTCCGCAGCAATGTGGCGCACATCATGCAAGATGTTTTTCTGTTTAACACGACGGTTCGCGAAAACATCCTTTTCGGCCGTCCTGAAGCACGGGAAGAGGAAATGCGTCAGGCGGCCCGAGCTGCCAACGCGGAAGACTTTATTTTGCGACTTCCTCAAGGCTACGATACCCTGGTTGGCGAGAGGGGTACTCGATTGTCTGGTGGAGAGAAACAAGGCATTTCGATCGCACGGGCGCTTCTGAAAAACGCACCTATTCTAATCCTGGATGAAGCAACCTCCAGTGTAGACGCTGAATCAGAGGCGGAGATTCAGCAGGCAATCTCACATCTGGTCACCGGTCGAACTGTGATCGTCATCGCCCATCGTTTGTCAACCATCCGAAACACCCATCGGATCGTTGTCCTGCAGGAGGGTGGGATCGCAGAGATGGGAACTCACGAGGAACTAATCCAACTCGACGGCCAATATGCCCGTATGCTCGCAGCTCAACTCGGCCATCACAATTGGCAGCTCCGATCCCTGTAAATAATTGGCAAACCCACTCTCAATGGCTTCTCGTACCCGCAATTTCAAGAAACTGAATCTACTAAGCCAAGGTTTCCCTCTGTCCCATTAGCCCGCAGCGTGAGTGAGGGATCCCGTCTCTACCGATTCCATTGGCCGTGTCCGGGCTGGCCGACTCGCCGGTCGGTCCCTACAAATCTCTACCACTCAAAAAGAACACCCAGCATCGATTTTTCGCGACTCAAGGCCATTTCATAAGCCTGCACCATTTCTGAGTAGGAAAACCGATGCGTGATCAACCTTTTCGGTTCCACCAGACCTTCGGCCATCAGTTGTAGAATGGCCGGGCCGGTATTTTTCAGGTCAAATCGGTTGCCCAAAATAGGGTAAAGGTAGGGAGGGATGTGACCAACCGATTTGAGGGCCAGAGCCTTCGCTTGAAACCACCTCATTGCCAATGGATTATAGTCCAGCGGACTCTCGCCGCGCCCTGGCAGCGCCAAAAACGATATCCGGCCATTGCTACGCGCCACTTCAGAAGCCACTCGACAGGCTGGCCAGGGGTTAGCGGTCAGGATGACCAGATCCACTCCTACTTCGCCGGTGAAACTGCGGATTTTGTCCAACAAGTCTGGATCATCTGACATCAAAGCCAATGCAGCCCCCATCTTAACGGCCATTTCCAGGCGCAGAGAAGAATTTCCCAAAGCGATGACCCGTGCACCGAAAGCGTGACCCAGGGCTACCGCCGCCAGCCCCAACACACCCAGACCCACGATGGCAACATTCTCACAAGGCGAGTAGCTAGCCACCCAGAAAGAGAGCGCAGACACATGATAAAGACCCAAATAAACTGCATCCTCGGAGGCCACACCGTCTGGAACCTTGATGACTGGATCAGATTGCTGGGCAATATAGTCAGACTCGTGGGGCCCGCGGGAAAAAACCCGCTCACCTGGCTTGAAGCGAGTCACCTTCTTTCCAACTCGACGGACAACCCCTAGGTTGCTGTCCCCGACCCAGCGAGGATAATAGGGTGCACCTGGGACACGCTCTGCGCCCTCGTAATTACCCCGGTCGGTCCCAATCTTAAGCGCTGTAATTTGTGTTTGTACCCAGATCTGCTCCGCTTCCAGGTGCTCAATGTCCAGACGAAACTCCTCAATGCGCAGATCTCGTGGACCATGAAGAATTGCCCGTTTCATTTACTACCTCCTCGTATAAAGGGTCAAAAGCTTTGACCGCTGATAATCGGTAACACCCAAGATTATTCTTGCAGAAGTGAACCCCACCTTATACACTCAAGTGGTCTAAGTGACAGGAATAATGACCAAGAAAGTAGGCGAGCAAAGAGTGCCACGATCTCTTCAAATGTACCAGAGGGCGGGCGAGTTGATCGCTGGTACCACCCATCTCTGGGGACGACGTGCCGAGTTGCATGCCTATGGTATGTCCCCCATCTACAGCAACCGGCAGCGGGCAGGTCGCTTCTGGGACATCGATGGAAACGAATATGTTGACTTTAACATGGGGTCAGGCGCCCTATTTCTGGGACATGCTTATCCACCAGTAGTAAAGGCGGTCCAGGATCAGGCCGCCCAAGGGACCGGAATAACACTGAACCATCCGCTAGAGATCGAGACTGCCGAACTGTTGGCGGAGGTAGTACCTTGCGCGGAGATGGTCCGTTTCTGCAAGGGCGGAGGTGAAGCCGATATGGTGGCGATTCGAATTGCCCGTGCCGCCACTAGTCGGGACAAGGTTCTATTCTGCGGTTACCACGGTTGGCACGATTGGTACATTGCAGCCAACCTCAGTGACGCTTCGGCACTCGATAAAAACCTCATGCCGAACATCGATCCAATCGGAGTTCCCCGGGGGCTCAGTGGAACAGCTATCCCATTCGTTTATAATGACTTGGAATCACTGCGCAGGACACTTGAGGCGAACCGGGGTGAGGTAGCTGCCATAATCCTCGAGGCGGCCCGAAACTACCTCCCCCGAGAAGGCTTCTTGGAAGGGGTTCGAAGGCTGGCCACCGAGCACGGAACGGTCCTGATTTTTGACGAGGTGGTCACCGGTTTCCGGGCCGCCAGGGGTGGAGCCCAGGAATTGTATGGGGTCAAACCGGATGTGGCCACTTTTGCCAAAGCCATCTCAAACGGGTTTGCACTGGGTGCCATAGCCGGCAAGCGCGAGATTATGGAGGCGGCTTCCGATTCCTTCATTAGCAGTCTTTACTGGGCTGAAGCCACTGGTCTGGCGGCCGGGCGAGCCACCCTAAAAGAGTATCTGCGTTGCGATGTTGCTGGTTCGGTGCGTTCCTTTGGCACCGAGTTTCGATCGCGAGTTGAGTCCCTAGCCAAGCAAGAGAGAGTGGAAGCACACATTGAGGGTTTCGCCAGTCTTCCTCTTCTGGTCTTCACCGAACCGGATGCGGAACGAAGAAACCAGATTGTGACCTTGTACATGCAGGAAACCGCCCGCAACGGACTTTACGGTGGTCCGGGACATGCCTTTTGCTATGAACACTCGGAATCAGATGCAAAACAGGCTCTTGAGGCCATCGGAGCAGCATTCTCAGTCATCTCAAAGGCTATCCGAGAGGGCGATATTCTCAAGTTTCTCGAGTGTCCTGTGAAACAATCCAGTTTTCGTCGGCTCGTGTAGAAAATTGCTCTCGGCGACATTGTATTGCTCAGGTCAGAACGCCATGAGGACTAGACCGAAATCGCTGTTTCTCCTATTTTCATGAGAGAGGAGGGATGAGCTTCTTTGCCCTCTCGACTGGATTAATCGATCGGAGGCCAACACACCGGTAGGTCCCTACCCTCGGTGGACTTGTTTCCATGACATACTGATCGGGGAAGATCAGTATGTCCTCCCGAAAAGCGCAACAACAGATAGACCCCATCCATCGTGAACAAGCTCTCGCTTTATTACCTTCTTTCCGAAACGAAATGCGCATCATTCGGACCCATCAGGTCGAGATTCAGGAGTTGACAATATGACCCCTTCAGATAGATCTGAAAGGTTTATCTTTCGCCAGCTGAGTGAACGGGAACTAACCGCTTTTCACAACGCCGGATATCACTTTTATGGACCTATTTTGACGCCACAGGGTTTGGAAGAGATGCGGCGCCAATGCATGGCCGCCTGGAACACGGAAAAAGAGGCCTTTGATGCCGCGAAGAATTGGTTGGATAACGCCCTTTTGCCTGGGATTCACCATAAAGCTCCTATTGTACGCCACTATTACTTCGAAGGACCCCTAGTCGATGTGGCTGAACAGATCATTGGGTCCAACATCAAGGGCGTTACCAGCCAACTCACCTTTAAGATGAAGGGAAATACCAAGACCTTTCCCTGGCACCAGGACAACGGTTATGGAGAACTGGACCCTTACAACGCCATCTCTTGCCTTACAGCCTTGGACGACACAACCCAAGAAAATGGATGTCTATGGCTAATTCCGGGGAGCAATCGGTCAGGACAGCTCCGACACGAAAAAAGGCAGTTAGCGTCAGATCATCAATTCAAGGGAGAACTGGAAAGCGATGCTGATGAGTCCCAGTCTATACCGATACCGATGAAAGCGGGAGAGTGTTTGTTCTTCAGTTGCTGGATGCTTCACAAGTCGGAAGGAAATTTCTCGCCCATCGATCGCCGAATCCTCCACCTACGCTATGCAGACGCCGACGCTGTGGAGGTGTATAACGACCGTAAGCCACGACTGGGACGACTGCTCAGGGGCACGACGCGCTTTGAAAAGGTCCGCACCTTTGAAGCCGATCTATGACTCTGATGACAAGGTAATGATGGTCCTGGCTCATCCAGCTAACCAAAGCTTAATCGCTAAACTGATCACGGTCACTGTGACCACACCTCGCAGCCAGTTGTGCCCTTTGAGGACAGTCAATCGAACCCCCAGATGTCCCCCGAGAGTGGTACCAACCGCCAGCGCTAGTCCCATTGGCCAATAGACCTTTCCCTGCCAAGAGAAAATGCCCAGTGAGAGCATTGTGAAAGCCAACACGTTGACCACCTTGAGGGCGTTTCCCCGGACCAGATCGAGACCAGCCCAGGTGGTGGTGGCAAGAATGAGAAATCCGACACCTGCCTGAACAAAACCCCCGTAGATTCCCACCAAAAAGAATACAAGACCGAACGCGATCAATCGCAATCTTGTCCAACGTTGAGGACTCTTAGTCTTTCTACCGAGTGGGCTCCAAAAACTACACAGGGTCAGAAAGATCATCAAAAAGGCGAGAATTTTCTTGAAGTCCTCATCGCTGACCACTAGGGCAAAAAGTGTACCCAGCACCGCTCCCAGACTAGCTGGCAAGGCCGCCCAGATGGCTGGTCGCCAGTCCAGAACTCGATAGCGATGGAAACCCCAAACGGCTCCGATGCTTTGGGCTAGAATTCCGACCCGATTGGTCCCGTTGGCGACGAGAGTAGGGAGACCTAGAAAGATCAAGAGGGGAAGGGTCAGAAAGGATCCTCCTCCCGCAATGACATTCAACACCCCTGACACGATCCCGATGGCAAAGAGAAGGGAGATATACAGCAAGTCTTCCACTAGACCAGTTCACCGAGTAGAAACTTCCAGGATTCGCGTTCTCTCCAGGGTTGGACCAACCGCGCTAGGCGAACACCGTGCTCTTGTAACGTCTGACAAAAATCCGGCTCTGTCTCTACCTTGCTCAGCAGGAAACTCAGAGCATCCGTATCTGCGAAGGGGAAATAACCCGGATAGTCTTCTCCCAGGGTCCCTACGAGTCCCGGAATTCGTGAAGCCACTACCGGGACCGACGAGACCAGGGCTTCGGATAGCAGATTGGAGCTCCCCTCCACCCTCGAGGTCAAGACCACCAAATGGCTGGTTGCTACAACGCGGCGTGTTCTTGTATGAGACTGGGGCCCTAACCACTGATAGCGCGGATTGCACTCCAGCTCAGCTCGTAGTTCGCTCTCCATTGTCTGATTCAAAGGTTGACCCACATGAAGCACCTTGATCCGAGAGGACACAGGAAGTTGTCGGGCAGCCACAGCGGTCCGAAAAGGGTCTTTTTCGACGCGCATATGAGCCACAACACAAACCTGGAAGTGAGTTCTTGGAGGGCGACTGTTCAGTTTAACAGGTTTAGCGGATTGGTAGATAACTCGCGTCTTTTGCCGCCAGCGGAGCGGCAACTCGGACAGAGCCTCTCTTTGGAGTACAACCAAGCGAGTGGCGAGTTGGAGCGAGGCCTGGGCTTCTTTAATTTGGAGGACGTTCCCATAAAGGTCGGTGCCCGTCAACGCTACGATCAGGGGAGCCTCCGAGAAACGCTCGCGAAATCGGATGATGGACTGGTAACTCTTGACTGCGTGTAACGCGACGAGGAGATCACAGTCACCGCCGTCATAATGGTTCTGGGTGCGCACCTGGTGCCCCAGATGTCTGAAGATATTGGCCCAGCGCCGAGTCGTGACCCGATTTCCATCTAGAAGACCACTCGGCGAAGGCGTAATCAACCGCATCCTTAATCCTAAGTGTTTCATTTCCGAAATACGATGACGTTGGTGGCGAGTGCAACGGAGCAAAAGTCGCGAAGCGACGACGAACTCGACGCCGCAGCGCATTGTGGAAAAGGAGCTACAAAGAGACTGGTCCTTCTCGCCGCCACCCCTTTGGGAAGAGTCGGGTTACCGGAGATCTCGGCGTGGCTCGTCGACGACGATATACCGGAACATCACCTTTTTCCTCGCGCCTTGCCCTCACCTCGAAAAACCTATCTACAACCATCCTCGTATTTCCGAAATGAAACACTAAGTCTCCAGAGAACAGGTACGAAAGCCCGCCCAAACATCGCGGCGGTCAGGAATGTAAAAGTTTCGCCAGGTATTGACAATCAAGCGTGAACGAGTAGCCCAGCATCCTCCACGGAGTACCTTGTGAGTCCTAAACCAGGGCTGGGAATACTCCTGGTAGGGATCAGGAGTAAAGCCTGGGTAAGGAAAAAAATCGCTGGCGGTCCACTCCCACACATTGCCCATCATCTGACGGCAGCCAACCCCACTGTCGCCCTTCGCATAAGCCCCCACATCCGCACAACCCATTCCTCTCCAGTCCAGCCGTGCGTGGTTTCGAGTGGCTGGTTTATTTCCCCACGGGAAGCGCCGCTTCGGGTTCATTTCCTGCGGATGCGAGAATCTACCAACCTGCGCCACCGAGGCAGCCATCTCCCACTCCGCTTCAGTAGGCAAACGTCTGCCAGCCCACCGACAGTACGCCTGGGCTTCATACCAATTCACGTGTAGGACCGGTTCATGGTCCGATAGAGCAATCCACTCGTCGAATTTTCTGGACTGCCATCGATTACCCTGCTGGCGTTGCCAATAAATGGGATGCTGGATCTTACTCTTTTGCAGCCAACGCCAACCTTGCTCACTCCACCACTCTCGTCTTTGGTAGCCCCCATCCTCAACTAAGCGTGCAAACTCCCGATTGGTGACGGGAGCCTTCGAGATCTGAAAGGGCCGTAGCTGGACCGGATGGCTCCATTTCTCGTTATCAAAGACAAAAGGAAGGCCCGGACTAGCACCCAGCCAGAAGGTTTGAGCTGGGATATCTACTTGGCCAGGCCAGGGTCCGGAATCCTGATTGAGAGGTTGCTCCCTAGACCTGGCTCCGCCATAAAGGGAAGGGCTAGGATATCCCAAAGTCTGGCGAGTGTAGGTGAAGGCCTCGGTATGCATGTCCTCGTGAAACAGGATGAGTCGATAAAAATAGCTTTCCTCAGAAGTAGGCGCTTTGGAACCCAGTCCTTCGATTATACGATCGAGAACCTCTTGCATATAAGCCAGTGTTTTAGCTCGGGAAAGGAGGGGTAGGTCCCAACGAGTATCGTGAGTCACTTGGGCTGAGTTGTAGAGCCGGTCTACTTCCTGGAGAACCGGTTCCTGGCGGTGAAGATGGCGCAGAATCCAGCGCTCCTGAAACCATGCCACATGACCAACTTCCCATAGCAGAGGATTGACGATCGCTAGGCGAGGACCCATAAGCTGCTCGTCCGACAGATCGGCCACCAACTCCAAAGTACGGCTCCGAACCTCCATCAATTCTTCAATCAGTTGGCGTACCGAGATCAAGACCCCTCACCTTATAGTCTGCTAGTCCAAAAAATTTGAAATTCCTGTCCACCTTATCCGTTTTCTCTCCCACTCGTTGTGGTGACTGCAGTGGCTCTCAGCGAGCGGGCGGCTGTGACAATAGTCTCTAGTTTATGGAAAGCGATCTCTGCGGTATTGACTGGACGGTTAGAAAAAGTACAAAACCCACAGTCCGGGTTGAGGAACAAATTCTCCGCCGGGTAGAGGACTAGGGCGCGATCCACTGCCTGTTTAATCTCGTCCACTGATTCCACGACCTCGTTACGAGGATTCACTACACCGAGTCCGAGCTGTTTTCCCGCAAACTTCATCAGGTCCCCGGCCCGCTCGGTGGCGTATTCCAGCACCAGTTGCCGAACGTTCATCCTTTGCAGATAAGGTGCAAGTGGATGGTAGTCACCCCGCAGGAGTATCGACTCGTCCCGACTCCAATTGCCCCGACAAACATGTACTCCTGTGATGGGACCTTCCATGCCGTCGAGGACCCGATTAACGAGTGAGACAGCAAACTCTAGTTCCTCTGCGGGGTCTCTGCGAGCGGCCAGGGCAGCACACATGAATGTTCGCGTCTGACCCTGGGTAAAGACCAGCTCCGTCAGGACCGGTTCATCGAGCTGAATAAAGTCGACACCCTCAATTATCAATTCTTGAATTTCTTCTCGCAGTACCCGCACCACGTCCTCAGCCAAGTCCTCCTTGGTCAGGTAGACCTTACGCGTAACCTCGGCTACAAACATGGCACGGGTCAAGAGGTAGGGGCCCGGGAGAGTAATCTTGACCCTTCTGCCGGTGCATTTCTTCAAGAACTTAAGCTCATCTACCGCCAACGGTTTGCGACGGAAGAGCTTACCGACGCAGGTTGGATTGCTAATAGAGAATGCGGGAACATCCAGGGTTTGGAGGATGCGTTCAAAGCCTGCCTTGTCCTCCACCAAATCGAGCATCTCCGCCAAGGTCATCATCTGCACACCGGACAGGCTATCGGCGACAAACGAGTAGAAGTTGTCGCGTCTTAGCTCACCGTCGGTGAGGATGTCGACTCCTGCCTCTTCCTGCAACTGCACCACTTCGGCCACCGCCTCGTCAGCCAGCCGCTCAAACTCCCGCCGACCGAGACGACCGACTCGTCTCAGCTTATGGGCCCGGAGCAATTGGGGCGGCCTCGGCCAACTGCCAACAGTGGTGACCGGCAGTAGCGGCAACTCGCTCACGACCGAACTCCCTGGAAGTAACACTGCCTCTCGATTGCCTCGCCCAGGGGACCAAAACCGTTAGTGCGCCCACTCATCCACTGCTTTAGGCCCTCCAGATCCATCATCTCCTGATGTTCCGGGTTCTCATAGCTCATGGAAAACAGCACCTTGAGCCACCTCTTCTCCACCTCCATCGGAAAGTCGTTGCGAACGGTGAAAACGCAATGGTCGAATTGCTCTGTGGAGCCCAATATTGCATAGTCGTCCAGGTTGATGACTCCGGATCGTGTCCACTGCTCCCAGTTCAGGTCGAGCATAGTGCTGGCCTCAGCCTCTCCCCTCTTTAGGCAGTTAAATGCTTCCAGTTCTCCACCGATGTGGTCTCCATGCTTCCCCAGGAGCACATCGAAACGCCTAACTTGATAGTCCCGCCCAGCCACGAGATTGTGGCGCTGAAGGAAGCCTATGGGAATCAAGGTCGCCTGCGGTGAATCTTTGGCGCCAACGGCGACGGTTTTCCCTCGCAAATCTTCGAGCTTTTTTAGGCCACTACCCTTTCTGACGATAAGGTGAGAAACTCGATCGCGGTCGCTATCGCGCATGGCAATCGCGCGACACTTGCCGTCGGAGCGACGTTGTGAATCGAGCCAGGCTAGTGGTGAGTTCCAAGCAATATCGATGTGACCTTTGAGCAGCGCCTTGACCTGAAGTTCATAGTCAGTATAAAAGATCACATCGATGGGACAACCATGTTCTTCGAAGAAATCGCGAATGATGTCCCAGATAACCGTGACCTTCGGTTCGTAGAGTACAGTTCCAATCAGGACGGGTTTAGCCATCAAAAGAGTTCCATTCCACAAAGGACACGGCCGATAAAGTCATGCGCATGATCCGTGGTTGGTGCCATGATCACCGAGGCCCGCGCGTCCCGGAAGTGGCGCTCTAGGGTAAGATGCTTACTGAAGGCCGCTCCTCCGCAAGCTCGCATGCCGGTCTCGGTGACCTGGATTGCGCTCTCGGAGGCAGCCGCCTTCGCTGCCAGTACCAGCAACTGGGTTGACGGACCTGGAGTCTCCAGAGCGTCGATCACGCTGTCCAAATGGGCTCGAGCGCGGTCAGTCTCAATACGCATCCGGGCTAGACGGGATCTCAGATTAGGGAGCTGGGCCAGTCCACTACCCAGGTGCTCAAAGCGCTGACCAGTCAGATGTGCTTGAGTCGCCTGCACCGCGGATTCGGCAATGCCTACCGAAATGGCTGCTGTCCCTACCTGGAAAAGAGGCAGGACAACGCCCAACATCACATCGAAGCCTTTGCCTTCCCGCGAGAGCAAGCGCTCGTCAGCTATGGCCATCTGGTCGAGCTTCATCGGTGCACTGGCGTTGCCCCGCATGCCTAACCCACGCCAGCACCCAGCGATATGGAGACCTTTGTCTTCCTTCAGCACCAAATAAAGTGTGGTGTCGGTGTCTTTACTGGCCTGTGGGGAGCGAGTCGAAACCACATAGCCATCTGCGTAACCTGCAGAGGTCACCCAGGATTTCTCGGCAGTAATCCTTACCCCTCCATCGCTGGGCAAGGCCTGACTCATAGGGGCCCAAAAGTGACTGCGGGAGCCGCGCTCACTCCAAGCAAGCGTGCTGAGATGTTGGCCTCGAGCGGCCGCCCTTAGCTGCTCTGAATCCTTCTTTGGAGCCGCACCATAGCAGGCTAGGCCACACAGATGCATCAGATAGACCATCCCGGTCGAGGCACAACAGCGAGAAATTTCCTCGAGTACCGCACAAGCAACACGAGTGCCTTTCCCCATGCCACCAAATTCCGTCGCCACCGTCAAGCCTAACAGTGCTTCCCTGCCCAGCGCTTGAATAGCTTCCGTCGGAAAAGTCGCCTCCTCGTCAACCTGCTCCGCGTGAGGCCGGATGTGCTCTTTCCCAATTAGCCTGACCTTGTCGAGAATTGACTCTTCTCCAGAATTCAATCGGTGCATTCCCCCACCTTTCCTAAATCGGGTCAATTACTGCTCGACCTTCAAACTCAGTTCCAGAGACATGAGAGGCTGGAAAGTGCGAACCAGAGGAGATTTTTCCAAGGTCTCTTGCCAAACTCGTTCCACATCAGCCAGTGGTGCCAGCGAACTCACATAAACCTTAACCCCTACCCTCTCCAGACCCGGATGTCCTCCTTCTCCTACCACTCCAACATAGGTCAATGGATTGTTCAGCTCACCGTGAACAACGGCTTCGACCTGATCAATTTCAATTCGTCGCTTTCGAGCCAGGGATTTCAACCCGCTGACGATGTCCGCGCCGATGGCTCCCAGCGCATACTCCAACGCCGTGATCCGATGGTACTGCTCGTCAAAGTGAACCGGTTCCCCGACTTGGAACTTGTGACGGCGCACAAAAACGGTCGCTCTTCCCCGGGCTGCCCCGCTCACCCGCAATGTCCACCTAAAGCTCTCCATTAGCCTTGGTCCAAGAAGGAAAACGAGGGATTCTATCCTGCAAGTGTATAATGGTCAAGCTCACTTCGGCGATCTTAGCCACCGTCCGTGTTACGGATTTCATCTTACCCCCAGGCGTCCCGACAGTCGCCAATCCACTCGAGCTGATGGCGGCGCGTCATCCCATAATAGTGGAATGAATGGTGGCGAATTCCCACTTCTTCAGCCATCCTCACCCGACTACGCAGAGCTTCCCTGGACGAATATCGGTGCTGAACATAATAGGATTGTGCTTCTGCCCACTCAGGCACCTTACGGACCTGTTCAGCCAGCGAGATCTTCTGGGCCTCCCGAGTATTTCCTCTTGGGCCCAGATTCACCCGCTTCATGTGGGGGTAGAACCTAGTATAGTCGATGGGGTTCATGAGGTTGCGTTCATTGCGCAGTCCGAACGGCATCAGCGCACCACCAAATCGATTGACGACCCGTTGGATCTCCCAGATCAAGCTAGTGACCGTGTTGAAACGCACCTCCATATACTTCCAAAGAGAACCACAGAATACATTTCTACACCACTCCTCATTGACTTCACCGGTATCCCACTCCGCGGGAGGTCTGGGCAACGAGCGGTAAAGATGGGATCTAACTTCTCTCCGAAACTCCTGGACATCGAAGCCCTCAACCCGGGCTTGCCCGCAACAACTGCCACAAAAACAAAGGCTCAACAAGAACTGGTCGCGAGGAGAGGGCTGCACATCCACTTTGTTGACCACAAAGATGAAGTTCCAACGGCCGTACCCTAGTGATTCAAAACGGATACCATCCCCACCATAAGTATCCATCAGCTCCTCCACCACAGCCAGGTCATGGGCGCGGACATCCGGGTTAGCTGGACACAAGTAGGCCCCGTGACGCCCACCCATCGCGTCGACCATTGCACACTGGGGATAGGTCCTCACCATACTGTGACTGAAATGGAAGACCACAAAAAACAGGACTCCCCAATTTCGCTTGCGGGCATTGTCGACGATGTTATGCAAATAGCCAGTGGTATCGACACAATCCCCGATGACCGGTCTTATGTTGGTCTCACGCCAACGCTGATGCTGCGGAACAAAAAATGCCGAGCCGTCGTCCCAGCGCACCATCCGCTTGGGGTTGTGAGTGAGCAAGAATGTGCCGGCATGATAGATGGCAGCCACAAAGAGTTCATTCAAACCACAGACATTTCCCAGGATGTCGAAACAATCATCAATTCCTTCATCCGTGATGTCCCACGGGTGAATGTAGATTCCTCCCGAACCACCCTTCTTCAACGTTTCTCTCGCTTCGGAGACCCCCGCACTAAAACGGGAACTGACTACAGGCACCGAGCCTCCAGTCGAAGCCACAGCACCGAGCATAGTTGTTTCCAAGAACTTACGGCGATTCAGTCGAGACATGAGTGACCCTCCTTGCCAAAGATCAAAAGAAACTGTTCCCCTCCAACTGCTTATCTTATTATTTTATATTGTTCGAGCTACGACCGTAGCCAGTTTCGACAGCGCACAGCGGGTCCCAGTTCATACGGTACAGAGGGTCTGCACGGAGCAATTCTCCGCTTCCTTGAACTGAACTCCTGCCTCGCTGTACCACCACATCCAAGCAGTTTGAATGAATCAGCCGATGGTGAAGGCGACCAATCCAACGTACAGACCTGTGATCTCACCCCAGTAGACATCAGCCCACGAAATCGAGGCACAGCACGCAACCAACTCTTAAAAATGTGGCGCACGGATAGGGAGCTTTGAGCGAAGTTAGCCGATCTCGTGAAGCGAGCCGAACTAGCCCACATATTTCGCACCCAAAGTTGGTAGTCGAAGTAGGCCCATGTGTGCCGCATACCTAGGTGGGGCCCTTCAGACTGGCCAACACATCGACCGACCACTACAAAACCTTCTCTCTTCTGAGTGTTCCAGCACTGCTTTAGTGTTTCATTTCAGAAATACTAAGCTTCCAGCTGCCCTCCCGCCTTCATCGTCTCCCAAAATACATAGTCTGCGTGATGGACAATCGTCACATGGAGCGACCTCTGGACTAGTTCCCCTTCTCCAGAATGGCAACCGGCTGCGTGGCAAACTTCTTCGGGCAGGCCTACCATCAGGCACACATGGGTTCCGAATTGGGTATGTCGGATGGAGGGAAATCCAGCGCTGGCTGGTTGGCTGCGCCAACGCTTCTGATTATCAGGGTCAAATTCATAGGGTTTACCCACGTCGTGGCAAAGGGCACAGGCGATCAAGAAGTCCCGACAGATGGGTAGTTGAGAAAACTGACCAGCTAAGGTATCGGCAAGAACAATCGCCAGTCGAGTCACTCCCCTAATGTGATCGGCTTGCGTGCCAGACTTAAGCTTGGGGGTATCTGGGTTTCCGGAGGGACGTATCTGGTCGATCCGCTTGAATGAACTTTGCCCCAAACTGTAGGCCCAAGCATCGATAACTTTGCTGCGAAGGGATTGGTCCTGGATTTCTTTCAGTTCCGGCAGCGAATCGATGACGGACCGTCGAAGTTCTTCCCTAATATCCATGCGTCCTCCTCTAGATGGGTGGTATGACTACCACCTCAGCCTCTGGCCTTTCCTTTCCCAGCTACTCGGGCTAGAAACTTCTCCATTGAATTTAGAAGAAAGCGTTCGTGTCTGCCTGAGGCAATGGGTTCCTGCTCATCTTGTGCTTCTACCCTGAACACCAAGCGCCGTCCATCGACCTCAATCAATTCGGCACGCACCATCACCCGCATGCCAACCGGTGTCGCGGCCAGATGCTGCACATCCACCCGAGTCCCCACACTTCCATGGCCTTCTAACAGTGTTGGGGCAATACAGCCGATGGCTGTTTCTTCCAACAGCGCAACCAAGGCAGGCGTGGCAAGAACTAGGACGCCCGGGTTACCGAAATGTGCAGCGCTCAATTCCGGTGTCACCTGTCTCTCAACCTTGTAGCTTCGACCAATCTCCAGTGATTCTAACACCTTACACTCCTCTCCACTGAGTTAAATCTAAAATCGGATGTGGGTAATCAGACCTGGGGAATCATCAGCTTTCCCGCGATTAGCGTCACGTAGGGCTCCAGGCGCGCGCTGCGCTCAAGTAGTCTAATCTCCAACCGGTTCTCACCTCGCCTCACCTCCCGAACCGGCAGTTCAAACTCGAACTCTCGATTGTCGAAGACCGTTATACCAGGAAACGTCTTTGGATTTGGCTGAATGGGCTTCCCGTTCCAGGAGAACTCAATTCTGTCCCGGGGACCGAGATCCACAATCTGGAGCCACAACCGAGGCCGCACCTCCTTCCCGGCTCCACTCAAGTCATCTGCTACATCGAAGATCACGCTGTGGGGAATGCCGTCGGTCGATTCACCAATGGTCAGCGGTACCTGGCCTGGCCATTCGGCGTGGCCAAAGGTGGCAGAAAGCCGCGCGTTGGTATGGATACTCTGATCTAACAGGTAGATTTTCGGCGCAGTGCGAAGCAGTTCAATGTCAGTAATGTCGTGGGTAAAGCCCAAGCCCAGATATTTCTCGTCCGGCTTGTGATAGAAAGGCATTTCGTAGAAATAGTTCCAGAGGTGAATTCCGGAGATGCCGCTGGAGAAGGCACGATAAGTGGCAGCCCGCAGCGATTCGCGTCCTTCCCTGGTCGCTCTGCCATTGGTGAAACAGGCCAAGGCGGAGATTCCTGCCTGTTGGGCCAGCCCTCCGATCTCATGCCAGGGTGTACTGAAGGGAAGTAGTCCATTGCTGACAACCACCATATCCAGCAATCCTTCCTCCAACCAGGTGGGTAGATCTATTCCGATTCGTAGACAGAGATCGACGGTTGAGGGAACACGCGCCGACAGATACACGGGCCGGCCTCGCTGGTCCCCCCGCTCTTTTACCAATTTCCGGATGCGGCCCACGAAAGCCGTCATGACGTGGCGCTGCGCATAGGCCTCATGGTGAGGAAATAGAAAGGGAGAGCGGAAAAAATCGATCTCTAAACCATCAAGATCATAACCTGTGACCACCTCCGTAGCTAGCTTGAACATCAGCTCGCGAAAAGGCCCGAGAGCGTAGTTACCAGCCTTGGCCTCCATAAACTTGAAGGTATCTGCTGGATGATCCGCCTCCGGATCGCCGATTAACCACTGCCTGTGATCCCGCTTCCACTGGGGCGTATACAAATAGGGTTCGATTGGTTTCGATTTCGGGGGTGGGGTGGGTCGGTTGATGTTCATCATGTCACCCCAGCGGTCGTGGTGATCGTTCATTCGCAAACGCAGAAACACGTCAATTCCCTCTCTATGCGCTCCTTCGCAAATCACCTTGAGCGGATCCTGACCCTGGTCACAGAGAAGCTTGACGGCTTCGTTGATGCGCAGCGAACTAGCGCTTCGCTGCACGGCTTCACTATGACCCACCACGGGATAGACCTCTGAACAATGAGTCGTTCCGCCGGCGTGATTGACGCCAAAGGAGTACACGTCGACGGCAGAATCTCTTAGAGGTCCGATCGAGGCCTCGACAAGTTTCTCAGGGGTTGGCGGCCAGGTCATCCGGACCAGTGGATCACCGATGTCTTGAAGAACCACTCGATAGTCCTGGGGCCGTTTGCCTGAATACAAGGCAGAAAATTGGCTCGCCTTTGATTGAATCACAGGACCTGCAGTCGACTTTCCGTAGGTGGTCTGTGAAGCTACTGTTAACACGGTCCCGGCGCCCGCCTTCTGCAGAAAACGACGGCGGGAAACTTTATGAGGGGAGCTAGTTGCGTTCGTCATCTTTTTTCACTCCTTCGTGAAACCGTCCACCATAGTCCAGATCGGCTAGAGCCAGCTTATCCACCTGGGCATGAATGCTCTTGTAGTTCAGGACTAGACCCCGTCGATCCCAGTCCGTGCGATTCGACTCGCTCCGGTGAACAGTCAAAGCGTGATGGATTACCGCATCGCCCGGTCTCATAATGGCTGGTACCTCTGGGTATTTCTCCGGATCGAGAAAATCCCGCAGGGTCTTACTGAAGGGGGAATCCTCACCTCCGACGTGAGGCAGATCCCCCATTTTGTGCGATCCTTTAACGTACCAAATACAGCCCTTTTCGACAGTTGAAGTGTCCAAAGCGATCCAAACAGCGGCTGCTTCAGGAGGTCTGAGATACAGATACGCATTATCCTGATGGGGCGAAGAAGACGAGCCCACCCTGGCTGGCTTATAAAACAACTCAGCCTGACCTGACTCTACACCTCGATCCAAACAAGATCCAACCAAATCGAGGGTCTCTCGACGGAACAGAAAGTTCTTCCAGAAGTCATCGTATCGCTGAAGACCCGACAAATGCTGGATCGTGTGATCCGACCCCGGCTCATATATGACATCTTCCCTTTTGGCGCGTAGTAGAACCTCTCGGGTAAACCGCGCCAGCTCAGACTCGACTCGCTTCAGTTCACCCACAGAAAGAAATCCATCTAGAATCACAAAACCGTCTTGGCTAAACCAACGTGCCGCATCCGCGATGTCGTAGGGCATCTGAAACCCATCTGGGTCATTCTCATCATAGCAGAGGTTATGCTAAGATTCGACTACTTCGTCTGGCCCGTATTTCTCAGACCGGGGCCTAACGAAGCACCGGAATAGCAGGCTGGACAAGGCGTTACAACCGAGGCCCCGCCGCCAGTGTACTCGTCGAATCAGTTCGAGGAGACAAAATGGGTACAACGCACAGTCAAGACGGATGCTTACGGAGATTCAGTAGGCAGTGTATGAGATATTCGGGCAGTCTACCACAAGGATCAAAAGAGGGGAGTGGGTGATGTTTCTCGACTGGAAAAACACAAGGGGCCTGCTCAGGCTTCAATCGAAACCAGGTACAGGTGGTGTTCCATTTCGGAAAGGGCCCAGACCGAAATGGCAAGCCTGGAAAATCCTGTCCCGTCTTCTCAGCTCTGTTTTGCTCTTGACCCCGTTCTTTGGCGGCTGCGGAGAAAGCGCCAAAGAACGCCGAACGGGGGACGACACGGCTGCGGAGATAAAGGGATGGAACTACGACACGGACATTCTCAAGGTCCATTATCAATGGGACTCGGACAGTGGAGATAGGAGCGTTTCTTCGGAATTGGGCGGATCCGGCTTTAACGGGACCGGTTGGCAAACAAAGACCACTTTTCTAGCTTTGGGTGCGCAGGACGCTCTCAAAGGGGGAAGCATGGTGCGGTCCTTAGCTGACTGGCCGGCGACCCTGAGACAGACGGGAAAGGACTGGAACACATCATTCAACTACCTGATCGCCAGCCTGTGCTATGAATCGTTGCTCCAAATTCATCCGGTTACCTTAGAATTTATTCCGCAGTTGGCCACACATTGGTGGATCTCCGAAGACAGGAAAACCTATCGATATCGTATCAATCCCAGCGCTCGCTGGAGTGATGGTAAAGAGGTCACCGCCCATGATGTCGTTGCTTCTTACAAACTTCGCATGGACCCAACCCTCTTAGACCCCTCCAACATCTTGGTCTTCGGTAAGCTAGAGCAGCCGGTTGCCCTCTCAAAGTACATCGTCGAGGTTAAAGCAAAGGTGGAGAACTGGCGCAATTTCCTCTACTTTTCTGGAATGAATGTGTTTCCGGCCCATGAGGTCTCGATCCAGGGATCCGAATACCTAGATCAATACCAATTTTCCTATACGGCAAACTCGGGACCCTACATCGTCCAGAAAGGAGACATTGTCCGAGGAAAGTCTATTACTGTCCGACGACGCCAGGATTGGTGGGATGCAAAAAACCCTGCCTGGGTTGGCCTGTGGAACATTGACACCTTCAAGTTCAACGTGGTCAAAGACATCAATCTGGCCTTTGAAAAGGCCAAGAAGGGTGAAATAGACTATTTCATCGTTCCGAAAGCTCAGTGGTGGGCCGAAGAGCTTGACCAGGTTGAGGCAGTGCAGAGGGGACTTCTCCTCAAACGAAAATTCTTCACCGATGCTCCCATAGGCACAGGCGGCATAGCCATCAACATGCAAATATCCGACCTTGGAGACATCCGCATTCGCAGGGCCCTTTGCCACCTTTACGACCGCCGAACGATGATCGCTAAGCTGTTTTTTGACGAGTACCAGCCCCTGAGCAGTTATTACCAGGGAGACATCTACCAGAATCCCTCTAACGTCACGATTGAATATGACGAGTTCAAAGCGGTGGAGCTGCTTGAAGAAGCAGGCTGGAAGGAGCTCAACCAGGAAGGCTACCGGATCAGAAAAGGAAAAGAGTTGAGATTTACCCTCGACTATGCCACTTCTCTCTCCGAGCGCCACCTGACGGTTTTTCAGGAAGCCTGTAAGAAGGCCGGAATTCGTCTTGAGTTGCAGCTCCTCACCCCGGCCACAGCTTGGAAAAATCTGCGGCAAAAAGAGTATGCATTGATGAGCGTGGCTTGGGGAGCACTAGTGTTTCCCAACCCGGAGACGAGCTTTTTAGGCAAACTAGCGGATCTAAAGGACAACAACAACGTAACCGGCTTTAAGCACCCACGGGTCGACGAGCTGTGTGCCGAATATGACCGAGAATACGACATCAACCGACGCACCAGAATCATCCGAGAGATTGACGGGATTATTTACAACCAGCATCCCTATATTCTGGGCTGGTATCTGCCCTCTCAGCGAGTCCTCTTTTGGAACAAGTATGGTATGCCCCGCTGGGGCGGTTCTCGGCTGGCCAACGCAGATCAACTGTTTTTCTGCTGGTGGGTCGATCCGAAAAAGGAGAAGAGACTCGAGCAAGCAAAGAAAAATGCTTCCCTGCGCCTGGCCCAACATGAAGTCGAAAATCATTTCTGGGAAGTCTGGAATACCGAGCAGGTCCAAAGACTGGTGAAGCATGGAAGACAGCTAGACACCGCAGACCAGTGATTAACCAACTCGACCCAAACACGAAGGAAGTTTGGAAAGATACCTCCGAAGAGCAGATCCCGACAAGATCACAGCTCTAATGACTACTTATTTCATTCGCCGTCTACTCCTCATGATCCCAACCTTCCTGGGCATCACTTTTCTCGTGTTTACCATCACACGGTTTGTCCCGGGTGGTCCCATCGAGCAAATGATTGTCCAAATACAGATGGGTACGGAGGGAGAGATCAGTCTTGGGACGCAGCGCACGAGCGTGGCTATCCCAAAGGCTGTCTTAGAGGAGCTTAAGAAGCACTACCACTTCGACAAGCCCATCTGGCACGCCTACCTTCTCTGGTTCCGAGATCTGCTCAGCTTAGATCTCGGGAAATCCTACAAGTACAACACCCCGGTCCTGGGCGTCATTGTGGAGCGGTTTCCCGTCAGTATTTACTTTGGCCTCATCGGCTTTTTCTTGGCCTATTCAGTCTGTGTTCCTCTGGGTGTCGCCAAGGCCATCCTCCATGGAAGCGGCTTCGACTTCCTCTCCAGCGCCCTGATTTTTGTTGGCTACTCCATCCCCGGCTGGGCCCTGGGAGCGGTGTTGCTGGTCCTGCTTGGCGGCGGAAGTTTCTTGGATCTGGTCCCCTTAGGTGGTTTTCGTAGTGAACACTGGCAGGAGCTGGGCCTGGTCGGCAAGGTCCTTGATCAACTCCATCACACTCTACTGCCCGTGCTGGCTTATGCGGTAGGCAGTTTTGCAACCCTCACTGTTCTCACCAAAAACTCCCTTATGGAAAACCTCGGTCAAGACTACGTTCGAACCGCATTCGCCAAGGGTTTGTCCGAACGGCGGGTCATCTTTGTTCATGCACTACGCAATTCTCTAATACCGATTTGCACTGGGTTGGGTCACGCCATCGGTCTGATTATGGCGGGCAGTTATCTCATCGAGAAAGTCTTTAACATCGATGGCATCGGTTATCTTGGCTATACCTCGATCGTTGACCGGGACTACGCGGTGGTTATGGGAGTGCTGGTGGTCAACACCTTCCTCGTTCTCCTAGGAAACATTCTTAGTGATGTCCTTTACGTTTTGGTGGACCCCCGAATTCGCTTCCAGTAGCTCGGTTTGATGCAATTGGACAAGAGGGAAAGGCAACAGAAAGCCAATTTCTTGGATTCCTTCAATGCTAGGTGAAAAGCCGATGGAAAAGTCCATTTCGACGCTCCGGAGACGCTGGCGAAAGTTTCGCACGATGAAGCGAGGTTGGCATAGTTTTCTCTTGCTGAGCACTGCATACCTGGCCAGTTTTTTTGCCCCGCTGTTCATTAACCACAGGGCACTGATCGTAAAGTATCAAGATAACTTCTATTTTCCCGCCCTGGGGAATTTCTATGAGGCCAAGACCTTTGGCCAGCGGGCGATAGGAGAGGCACAGTATCGGAAACTCAGTCGGGAGTTTGAAATCGCGAGCACAGGGAACTGGGTGGTCCTGGCCCCTTACCCTTATCATCCCAATGAATCCCTTTTGACCGACCCAAACTTGTCTGGATCGCCTCCTCATCCGCCCAGCGCTGAGCACTGGCTGGGAACGGACGACCGCGCCCGGGATATTTTTGCTCGCTTAGTCTACGGTTTTCGTATCTCCATTACCTTCGCTTTGGCAGTCGTGGCACTGGCTTATTTCATCGGCATGATTCTGGGTGCATGTCTTGGCTTCTTTGGAGGCAACATCGATATTTACGGTCAACGACTGGTGGAAATTTGGTCCGGTTTACCTTTTCTTTACACGGTGATGATCATCAGCTCCATCCTAAAACCAAATATCTGGATTCTAGCCTTGATCTTGGCCGCTTTCAGCTGGGTCGGTATCAGTTTTTACATGCGAGGTGAGTTCTACCGGGAAAAGGCGAAAGATTATGTCGCTGCTGCTATCGCCCAGGGAGAGACCACGCTCTCAGTCATGTTTCGCTACATTCTCCCTAATGCTCTGACTCCCATCATTAGCTTTGCCCCCTTTGCCCTGGTTGGCTCGATCAGTGTTCTCGTGGCCCTGGACTTCCTCGGTTTTGGCCTCCCTGCTCCAACCCCAAGCTGGGGTGAGCTGGTTCATCAGGGACTTTCCAATATCCAAAAATGGCACCTGATCCTGTTTCCTTTAGGAGCTCTTTTCCTGACCTTGCTGATGGTTGTCTTCATTGGCGAGGCTGTCCGGGAATCCTTTGATCCGAAAGTCTATTCCCGGTTGCGCTAACCCATCATGAGCAAATTGGCTCTACTTCAGGTCAAGAACTTACGCACCTGCTTCGAGGTGGAAGAGGGAACGGCCTGGGCGATAGACGATCTCAGCTTTGACGTCTACCCTGACGAAATCCTGGGAATCGTGGGGGAATCGGGCTGTGGAAAGTCAGTAACTGCCCTGTCTGTCATGCGCTTAATCCCGGAACCCCCAGGGCGTATCGCTCAAGGTCAAGTGATTTTTCGTGGACAGGATCTTTTGAAGTTAGAATATGCCGATCTGCGGAAAATTCGTGGCCGAGACATCGCCATGATCTTCCAGGAACCCATGACTTCACTAAATCCTGTATTCACCATTGGCAAACAGGTCATGGAACCTCTACTCTTACATGAACACCTGAGTCCTAAAACGGCCAAAGAGCGCTCGATCGAGGTACTGGCCCAGGTGGGAATTCCCGACGCTGGCAGGAGGCTGGGAGACTATCCACATCAGTTCTCCGGAGGGATGCGCCAGCGGGTCATGATTGCCATGGCCTTGGTCTGCGAGCCGGTCCTTCTCATTGCTGATGAACCGACTACTGCGCTGGACGTCACCATTCAGGCGCAGATACTTGATCTGATGGTCGAGATCCAGTCTCGCCGTAAAGAATCCTCCATCATCCTAATCACGCATGATCTTGCGGTGGTCGCCGAGACTTGCGATCGCGTCATCGTTATGTATGGCGGAAAGATCCAGGAGATCGCTTCAATCCATCAAATCTTCGACAAGCCTCTTCATCCTTATACTAGAGGGCTTCTTGACAGCATTCCCGACAGGGAAAGCAGGGGAAAGCGCCTCCGCACCATCGAGGGCAGCGTTCCCTCGCTCTTGGAACTCCCACAAGGTTGCAAGTTTTGCACCCGCTGCTCGGAAACAATGGACAGATGTCGTCGAGAAGAGCCTGCCCTGAAAGAAGCATCGCCGGGACACTGGGTTCGCTGCCATTTGATGGAAGAGTTGGAACTTCCATCCCGAGTAAAAACCCATGAGCCAGGATAAAGAAAATCTTCTGACGGTGAAAAAATTGGGGGTTTCCTTTCCCATCTACGGGGGAGTGCTCCGGCACAAGACGGGTGAGGTGAAGGCTATAGATGGAGTCTCTTTCCGACTCCTCCGGGGCCACACGCTGAGTCTAGTAGGAGAATCGGGGTCGGGAAAGACCACCGTTGGGAAGGCGATCGCCAATCTTCTTCGCTCCCTGTCCCCCGACGTCGAACTGCAAGGTGAAATTCTCTTTCACACTAACAATCAGACCGTCCAGCTGAACGGCATCAGTCGGCACCTCATGAAAGCCTACCGTTCTCAGATCCAAATGATTTTCCAAGATCCCTACTCGTCACTCAACCCACGAATGACCGTACGCGAGATCGTTGAAAGACCTCTGAGACTTCACACTAAGCTTGGTCGATCCGAGAGGCTGACCTGCCTTTATGGGATTTTACAGAGGGTCGGTCTCCCAGCAGACTCCCTCGGCCGCTACCCGCATGAGTTTTCCGGGGGTCAGCGTCAAAGAATTGGAATCGCTCGCGCTTTGAGCACCCGTCCACAGCTAATCATTGCAGACGAGCCCGTCAGCTCCCTGGACGTATCCGTTCAGGCTCAGGTCATCAACCTCATGCAGGAATTGCAAGAGGACTATGGACTAACCTATATCTTCATTGCCCACGATCTGAGCGTGGTCTATCACATGAGTGACACGATCGCCGTCATGTATCGGGGTAAGATCGTAGAAATTGGAGAGGCGGAGAAGGTATATAAGAATCCTCAGCATCCGTACACTCGGGCCCTCCTTTCAGCAGTGCCACAGCCTGACCCGAGAGGGGACCGGGCGGACCGCATTCACCTTCAGGGTGACATTCCAACCACCCTGGCCAAACCACAGGGCTGCGTTTTCTACTCCCGGTGTCCTATTGCCCAAGCCGATTGTCGGCTTCATGCTCCCCCTCTGGTGAAAAATGAAGACCGCCATGTAGCCTGTCCCTATGCCTCAGACTACCACCGGCTAACCAGGAGTAGCTAACGACTGGCTCCGGTCTCCGTCCGACTCGAAAGAATCCATATCCCAACCGAATTCCTGGCTTGTCCTGACAAGACTAATCCACATTTCTCACAGAGCGAGTATTCAAGGGAGATTGTGAAGTAATCTTGTTCATTGTGGGATCTACTGCAGAGGGATGACACAGTGGAGCACTGACTGAGACCAGCCAGTGGCAATGAGGATCCCGTGGGAAATCAAACCTGGAACATCGAGAGCGAACTGGTACTGCGAAAAGATGGCGGCTCTAGAGACTTCGACTATCCCACTTCCGTCCAGTTTTCGGATGGTCGGGTATTGACTGTGACCGGTTCAATACGGAAAAAGCGGGAGACCTCCCGTCAGGGGTGAGGTTCATTGCCGGGACCTTTTTTCAGCCTTACTGTCTAATTTAGCAATACTTCGGGTAGCGGTGCAAGACTTTTGTTTTCATCTGGATAGCAAGACAACTCACCCATCTGAAGCTTGACCTCCCTCAGAGATAGATAGCCCCGTGTTATACTTGAACGGCTAGCCCGCATATCTCACACTGGGCCCTAGGGGGCTCCGGAAGGACGGGGTTGACCAGGTATCATGACCGAAACCCCCCGCAGGCGTACTCGTACAGTACGTTAAGGAGGCCAACCGAGCACAACACAGTCAAACTAGATGATTCCGGTGATGCACTAGATAGGCTGAGGAAAACGCGGTGCAGAGGAACACGGACACGGAGTGAACTAATGATCATTGTGATGCAGCGTGGGGCTTCGCCTCAACAAATTAAACGGGTCATGGATCGGATCGAAGAACTGGGTTATTCATCTCATCCGATCTGCGGAGTCGAGCGCACGGTTATTGGCGCCATTGGAGACGAGAGGGGCAAGAAGATACTCGAAAGTCTGGCCAGTTTGGAAAGCGTAGAAAGCGTCATTCCGATCCTGCAACCTTTCAAGCTAGCCTCGCGGGAAATTCAGACCCATCCGACCGTAATCCGTATCGGAGAGGTCGAGATTGGGCAGGATGGCTTCGCCCTCATCGCTGGACCCTGTTCGGTGGAAAAGGAAGAACAGATTCTCGACTCGGCTCGCAAGGTGAAAGCTGCGGGCGCCAATCTACTACGGGGTGGGGCCTTTAAACCTCGAACTTCACCCTATAGCTTTCAAGGTCTAGAACGTAAGGGCCTGGAACTCTTGGCTAAGGCTCGCTGGGAAACGGGACTTCCGATTGTCACTGAGGTTCTCTCTCCCGAGGACGTAGATCTGGTAGCTGAATATGCCGATGTACTGCAGGTAGGGGCCCGCAACATGCAAAATTTTGCCTTGCTGAAGAAGCTTGGTAAGGTGAGTCGCCCTATCCTGCTCAAACGCGGCATGATGTGTACGGTCAAAGAGACCTTGATGTCAGCAGAATATATTCTGAGCAGTGGGAATCCCCATGTGATGCTTTGTGAGAGAGGGATACGCACCTTCGAGGACGCCACCCGGAATACGCTAGATCTATCGGCGGTAGGACTTTTCAAGGAATGGTCACACCTTCCGGTCATTGTCGATCCAACCCACGCTACCGGGGTAAAAAAACTAATTCCTCCCATGTCCAAAGCAGCGATTGCCGCAGGTGCTGATGGTCTGGTTGTGGAAGTTCATCCCAATCCAGAAGAGGCCCTTTCCGATGGTTTCCAGGCACTCACCCCGCTTGCATTTGAAGAATTTGTCGAGTCGATTCGCCCCTATCTAGCGCTAGAGGGGAAAATATTACATTCGGCTCCCACTCCTCCGCACCAGCATTAGCCGGCTTTGCATTGGCTATGATGTAGGCATGTGTTTAGCCAACTTCCAGCTTGCTTCTCTACTTGGGAAAATCGTTATCCATGCAGAGGAATAGCGTCGAGGACCTCAAGAACTTCCAGCGCCAACATCACTTCTTCATCGGCATCGATTCGGATGGCTGTGCCTTTGACACGATGGAGATCAAACACAAGGAGTGCTTCATCCCCAACATTATCAAGTATTGGAATCTCCAGTCCGTCTCGAAGCACGCGCGCGAAGCGGCTGAGTTTGTAAACTTATATTCCAGATCCCGAGGAGTGAATCGTTTCCCCGGCCTGATCAAGGTCCTAGATCTGCTCAGAAACCGGGCGGCCGTTCGGCGCCGAAAAATGGACATCCCGAAAGTTCGATCCTTGCAAGAGTGGACCCGCCGAGAAAACAAGTTAGGAAATCCAGCGCTGAAGACCGAAATTGAAAGAACCGATGACCCAGTCTTGACCCAGGCATTGGCCTGGAGCCTGGCGGTCAACGCCTCGATCGACGAGATGGTCCACAACTTACCACCCTTCTCCTATGTGCAGAAAACCCTCGAAAAATGCCAAATGCTGGCTGATCTGGTGGTCATTTCTTCTACCCCCGACGAAAGGCTCATCCACGAATGGACAGAACAAGGATTGGCGGGCTACGTCCGCCTGATCGTCGGGCAGGAAATTGGAAGCAAGAAAGAGCATCTCTCGATGGCGGCAAATGGGAGATACCCTTCCACCCATATCCTAGTGATCGGGGACGCCCCAGGCGACCTGAAAGCGGCTCGAGCCAACCAGGCTCTCTTTTATCCCATCCAACCAGGCTGCGAAGAAGAGTCGTGGGAGCGATTCCACAAGGAAGCGTTCCTCAAATTCATCAACAAATCCTATGCGGGAGAATACCAGACAGAATTGATTCACGCGTTCCTGGCGGTCCTACCGGAGAAACCGAGTTGGGACGATCGAGAATAAGGAGCACAGCGAGTCCGGACTTCGCCACTAATGCAGCCGAGAGACTGGGTCGATAAGAATATGTGTAAACTTGTGCATAGTGGCCACCAATTCGTACAATTCGTGGCAGATAGTCCGTATAATTCCTGGTCGGAGAATGAACAGCATGAGTAAAAACAACCCAACTTTAAGCGTCACTCTCCCAACTCACCAACTTTTGGCTCGGGGACAGAGTCCCTGGCTAGACGACATCAGCGACCAGCTGATCGCTTCCGGCGAACTAAAAGTACTGATCGAAGAGAAGGGAATCCGCGGCGTCACCTCCAACCCGACGATCTTCGAGAAGGCCATCAACAGCGCCCAGGGACGCTACCCAGGCCAACTCAGGCAACTGCGGGAGAGTGGAGCTACAGCCATAGATGCCTACGAGCGCTTGACGTTAGAGGACATCCAGGCCACAGCTGATCTGCTGTACCCAGTTTACCGTGAAACCGATGGCAATGACGGCTTTGTGAGCCTCGAAGTGCTACCAGCCTACGCTTACAACGAGGAAAAATCCGTTCAAGAGGCTCGACGCCTGTTCGAAACTCTAGGCCGGCCCAACATTATGATCAAGGTTCCGGGGACACGCGAAGGGATTCGCGCTTTTCGCCGTCTCACCACTGCCGGCGTGAACATCAATGTCACCTTGATTTTCTCCCGGAGATTCTATCAAGACATCGCCCACGCCTATATCCAAGGTCTCAAAGATCGACTGATTCAAGGCGAGGATATAACCCGGGTGCGCTCGGTGGCAAGCGTCTTCGTAAGCCGCATAGACACCGCTGTGGACAAGAAGCTGGAGCAAATGAGACCGACGCAAACTGATCCCGCAGGCAAGCAACTCATCCAGGACCTGCTCCACACCATAGGGATCGCTAATGTCCGGCTGATCTACCACGACTTTCAGTCGATCTTCAGTGGCGATTCGTTTTCCGAACTTACCTCCCTTGGAGCAGCGGCTCAACGCCCCTTGTGGGGAAGCACATCCACCAAAAATTCCAAGCTGAGGGACGTACTTTACGTCGAAGAGCTGGTGGCCTCGCAAACTGTCAACACCTTGCCCCGGAAGACCCTGGATGCCTTTCTGGATCACGGGCATGTACGCGACTCAACCCTGGAGAACGAAGTGGATGAAGCTCGCCAACGGATCGAAAGCTTGAGCCGCCTTGAAATCAATTTGGAAGAAGTCTGTGCCGACCTCCAAAAGGCCGGTGTCCAATCCTTTGCTGACAGCTTCGAGAAGCTCTTCGCATCCTTGGAGGCGGCCCTGAGCTGAGGGACCAACTCTCGTCTGTTCCGAGAAGGCCATCGAAAAGGCATCCAATCCTCTTGACCACCACGGTAAGAATGGTAAATGGAAAAATCGGTGTTCTTACCGGAGCGAGCAATGTTCCCAGCCTCAATTCGGTGATCAAATCCGCTGTCTACCAGGCAACTGGATTGAATCGCAAGATGGTCGGTATTTGGAGGGGGATGGCAGGACCTGCACCCACATGGACTCTTCGCTTCTCCAGGACGCCAAATACATTTGTCCGCTGACTCGCGAGAACACTCGAATCATCGATTGGACCGGAGGAATGGAGTTTCACACTTCCCGCACCACCCTGGGGAAAATGAGTTGATCACAGCTACCTTCTCGACTCATGCCCCGCTAACGGTCTAAACTGGCTACCGAAGACGACCTCTACGACCTCACCTCCGTTGTCCTTTACAACTTGGATCCGCTCGGCGCAGAAACCCTAATTCCTACTGGCGGAGATGACACCCTCAGTTATGCTGCGCGGCTCAGCAGTTAGGAGATTCCATCATTGCCACCCCAAAAACCATGAACAACAACGTCGAGGATACCGAAGACTGTATCAGGTTCTACTACCACCATCACCCGAGCAAAAGAGTTGATCACCCGCCAGTGTACAACCTTGGAATCTCACGAACGAATTGGCGTATTCCACATCTTAGGCCGCAACCCTGGATATACAGCCCTCTACAAGCGTTACGTCACCTCTGCCCAGTACCTCATCTCCGAACACCTCTTCGATCTCGACTATCTATGCCATCTCTTGATGCAAAACAAGTGCAATAGTTCCAGCGTCTCTGCTCTGCTAGCCGTCTCTGAAGGAGCCACTTGGAAGGATTGTTAGACCGAAAAGTTCAGCGAAGCCAAAGCCTATGACCATCGCAAAAAAGTGGGCATTGGACACGCCTTAGACACGGAAATCAAAAGTCTTATGACACAAGACTCCACGACCAGCGATCGACCCTGCGCCTTGCGCAGTGGAGTACCCGGATTCACTCGCCCATCTCATCGCCATAACCTATACCAATATTACCTTGAATCTGGTCAGTGAAGACGTTTCTGGTCATCTGGTCTGTATTCAAAACAGCCGCTACTCGCACAGTGCTATTCCCCTTCCTACGGCCCGTTTTTGACGCGTCGACACCGACCGGCTGCCCAATACACCCCGTTACTATCCAGACTATATCCACAAACTGGGCTCGTCTATTCTTTTGAATAATTTCTAGGGAATTTGTACTGAATCTGCTTTGCTGAGGTAGAGCCCTTAACCCAGTAACATAGCTTGCGAAAGGCCTTCCTCCCGAGGCGGCGGACTTCCTCGGGATCAACCTCAAGGTGAAGACCTATCTTATCCAGGGGAAAGTCCATTGTCCCGATCCCGTATCTTAGACTAAGAAACCAGTCGCTCTTCCCCGGTTAAACCGCAGCCATGGAATATTCCTGCAACGGCTTTTCGAAACTCCGACAAGGACATGTTTTCCTCTAGCTCAGTGGACTGGATTTCCGCCTTCACACACTACAACTGTGGCAAGTCGAACCTTTTACCTTTAGGCCATATTTCTCACCCCGGAAGCGGTACTGCAATAGGCAGGTGGTAGAAATACGGGATAGGCCTAAGTCTTCCCCGTCTATTCGTCAATCCCACTCTCACCTTCCGATTTGGCAATGATGGCAGCGCCGCAGGAATCGCTGAAAACATTGACTGCCGTGCGGTGCATATCCAGAGGGCGGTCAATAGCTAGCATTGCCCCTACGATAACATCGATCTGGGGACCGCGTAAATTGACTGCTTCCAGGACTAGAAAGATGATGACGAGTCCCGCCGACGGCACCGCAGCCGCACCTATGGAAGCCAAAAGTGCAGTGATGACCACCACCAATTGTTGTGAGAAACTTAGTTCGATTCCCACTACCTGGGAAATGAAGAGCACACCGGCACACTCATACAAGGCGGTACCATCCATGTTGACGGTGGCTCCAAGTGGAAGCACGAAAGAGGAAATCCGGTTCGATACACCGACCTTAGTCTCCACGCTACGAAGGGTTACCGGTAGAGTGGCACCCGAGGAGCTCGTGGAAAAGGCCGTGGCCAGTGGTTCGACCATATTGCGAAAATGAGTAACGGGAGAGATCCGACCTAGGAAGACAAGAAGGAACGGCAGAATCAGGAACAGATGGATCGAGAGACCCAAGGCAATGGTCAACATATATTGCCCTAGCGCACGAAATGTCTCCCAGCCGGAAATACCTACCACTCGGGCAATGAGTCCAAAAACACCCAAGGGTGCCAGCCGAATCACCCAGCCCGTGAGCTGCATCATGGTCTGGAAGGCGGCTTGGAAAAAACCACTCAGCATCTGCCGCGGTCGATCCGGCAAAGAGGAGACAGCAGCACCAAAGAGGAGACAAAAGAAAATGAGCCCTAAAATGTCTGCTTTCGCCATGGCCTCGATCACGTTTTTAGGCACCATATCCAGGAGGAGATCAACCAGCGAAGTAGGTGCCGAAAGCTCGGGTAGTTGGGCGCTCTGCGCTTTGAAGATATCGGCTCCCGTACCCGGTCGAAGCAAGTTGACCAAAGTCAATCCCACTAGAATAGCTAAGGTACTCGAGAGCAAGTAGTACCCCATTATCTTACCAAAGAGTCGGCCTAGCCCTTTACCGTCAATAGCCGCTACACCGGAGACGATGGAGGTTAGGACCAGCGGCACAATGACCATTCGGAGTAGTCGAATAAACAGGATGCCGAGCCATTCGACTTTCGGCACCAGGGCGGATCCACCGATCAGGCCGACAACAACTCCAGCCAGCATCCCCAAAAAGATCTGCCAATAGAGCTGACGGTACCAGCTTTTTGAATTCTCCAATTTCATTGCTGAGTGTTCCATTTCGGAAATAGGGTGAGCTATAGTCCCCGCGATCCAAGTTTTAGATTCCAAGTTCCAGGTGTGGTTTTCCGTACCTGCTCTGTTCGAGTGAGATTGGATTCCATTGATCTCTCTGAGGTGATGGAGAAACCGATTTTCAGTCGCTTCTCGTACACGGAACTTCCCGAAATGTAACCGACAAGCAAAAGATTCTTCTCTCTCACATTAGCCCACAGAGCAGGCGAGGAACTTTGTCTGGAGCGATTCTGCCACCGGTGTTCTGGCTGGATAAGAGATGACCTTGGTACAACACTACCCGCACCCGCGTCAGACCTCCATCGGCATCCAGATCCTCTCCCCTTAGAGGAATTGGTGATCACAAAGGACACCGCGCAGTCCAGATGGAAATCTCCATCCACGTCGAAAGGACCAGCTACCGGAATCCCCAAACCAACCATCTTTCCGAGCTCCGTAGACCCGGGTCAGTATGCCCTCACTGGTCTTCATTGAGCGATGTCGATACTCAGGGTCTGAGCAACAACCAGGACCTCCAAAATACTGAGTAAAAAGACTTTAAAAAAATAGATCCCGCCGAAGGGGGATAGAGCCATCCTTTACCAGTCTGCATGGAGCGGATGAATAGATTGGGCAGATTCAGGCTGGCCGACACATCGGCGGCCACGCTCTGGCCACGGACCGATACCATCGTTTAAGACTTGAAACTCCTACTAAAGAAAGTTCTCTCTCTCTCCTATCCCAATCTCGCGAGCATCGCAAATCCAGACCGGCTAGTCCCTGGCCCTCACTGGGCAGCCGGCAACTGGTATCCTTCTTTGTTCAAAAGAATCCTGTACAGGCTCGTGCCCGCCGTAATGTAGAGTGTCTTGCTCTCCCTGCCTCGACCAAACCCAACATTCGTTGGCAGCTCGGTTGGGATGTAAGCCAGTTCCTCACCCTGGGGAGAGTAGACATAGACTCCGGGTTGAGTCTTGTCCCGCACAGCCACGTAAAGGTTCCCTTCCACGTCCACCACTAGTCCGTCGGGACCATCTTGCGGGTAGTGGACCAGCGTCTCCCTGAAGTAAGCACTTCCGTCCGCGGCCAGATCATAGCCTAATAAGGCCATTCGTCCTTTGTGGATTTTGGCTCCTTCCGGGACTCGATCCAGACCTGTCGTGCCATTGTCGTGGCTAACCACATAAAGAGTTTTCTGATCGGGTGAGACAGCGATACCATTCGGTTTCCCAGCATCGGTGACAATTCTGTGGATCGAGCCGTCAAGATCGATGCGATAAACGGCCATTACCGGCTGATCGATTGGCTCAAGACCCAGATACCTGGGGTCACTGAAATAAACTCGTCCTTTCTCATCAATGGTAATGTCATTGGGAGCGTTAAAACGGCGTCCATCGTACAAAGCCGCAACAATGTAGCTTTTCCCGATTTCCATATCGGTTCGAATCACACGCCGACCCCCAAAGTCCGCTCCTTCCGCCACGATCATGTTTCCCCTGGCATCAAACTTTATGCCGTTCGACATCCCGCTGGGTGATCGGAAGATGGCTGTTTTACCGGTCTGGGGATCGAACTTCCAAATATGGCCGGCCTCCAAGGCTCCCTTTTCATCCTTACAGGTAAAGGTAAAGGTGATGTCACTGAAGTAAATCATCCCGTCATGTCCCGCTGCCACACCTTCTGTCAGCACACAGCCGCCTTCGAATACTTTCTCCAACCTGGCCCCGGCCGAGATGATACAAGCCTTGTCTCTTGGTCCCTCCGCTGAGCCTTGCCAGGCCGCCTGGGCAATCAAAGAAAAACCTATTTCAATGACCATAACTAGTAACCAGACTCGCCAGAAATGACCGTTTGACATTCTCTAACTCCTTTCTGACCTCAATCAGCAGAAGACAAGTGGCAATGGGTAGAGTCGGCCCAAACCTCCTCCAAATCTGACCACGCCTAGAGATATGATAGATGAAAAAGATCCTAAGCACACACACCAGAAACGAAAAAAGGAACAGGTCGCAGAGGTGAATCCTCGATCGCCTGACGTAACGACTCCCGTTTTGGTACCGGTTTCCGTTAGGCAGCGACGGCAACTAATGCCCCACTGTCCCATGGTCCCACCGTGAGGATCTCAAACTCCATCCAGACCTAGGCAGCGAGCCTGGCTCAGCCCTATCTGTAGCTGAAAATTATCTTTACATGAAAAATAAAAAGCAATGGAGCAATTCCGGGAATGGTTCTCACCGGTGTCCTTACCCAAACTGGAACCCGATCACTGGCTGGGTCAGCGCCCGACCTCGGTCAGCCTCCACCTGCATCTTTGTACGTGGTCAAAGAGTTCCTGAGGCTTTGGAATGAACAGGTGAACTGGTTGATTGAGATCAAACGTGAAACAAAACCCACGCTGAGAGAGTCACATGAGAAAATGGTGGGGTTACAAAATGAGTTGGGAGAGCTGCTCCGGGATAGCCATGCGAATGCTGAGGCAATGGAACTAACTACTCCTCCAGTTCAGGGATACGGAAAGGGAGATTAGAGAAACCAACACTGAGTACTAGAGTCATTCACTGCCGAATCACGGGAAGAGCAGCGCCACAGACTACAGCGGGTCCAACAAGCCGCTCGACTGCAACCTCTTTTCCGAGTTGTACCTACCTTTTTCCAGGCAGGCTTAAGTACCTTCGGGTGGCCGACCCTAGCTCACACCTCTCACACCGACGGAATGATCTATCTTAAACTACGCTGTGCTCGCTCTCTCTCCCCGACACACTACACGAGCACGCACGAGGGAAAGGTCACAACACCTTGCCAAGATGGGGATCCCTCCGGAGTACTTCGCTACGGACCAGAATGAAAAGCGCAGGCGCCCCAGACAGATGAGCACCCCAGGACTTTTCTCCTGAAGAAAGTCAGCTAACGGTCAACTCTACCAGATCCTTCTTCTTTTGCTTCAACACCGTCTCTTCATAGTAGGCGCGGACCATCTTAGCTTCCTTAGCTGCCTTGCGGCGCAACAGTTTCTCATCACGCGCAGTCTGCGGACGGCCACCTCGATCCCGAACTCGCTCGGCATCCTCCTGCCGAATGACGTGTGTATGCTCGTAGCCGGCTAGGTCAACACTCTTCCCCCCGGCAAAGATCTCGTGCCGTCCATTCTGCTCGTACCACTTGGCGACGGTAGAATTCATGTGCATGTGCTCGATGATATTCCGCCACCCGTGGCCCGTGTTATACGCGCAGAAGGAAATCTCACCTTTTTGCGTGGCATAAGGGATAATACACATCTCCGTGCGGCGGAAATCGTAGTTAAATAGATCCTGGAACCACATTCCAGCGATAAACAAGAAATTCCAGGGATCCTGGCGACGTTCCTCCGCCTTCACCCCATAGTCTTTCCCGCTTAAACCAAAACTTTTGTCAAATTTCCTAAACAAATCCAACAAAGTCAAGCGAGAAGGAGACTCGAAGGGCTTATAATGCTTGAGCAAGGCTAAACCCATCATAAGATTAGAAAACCCCTTCTTCCTACCCGCATCTGTCAGAGACTGCATATCCTTGACCAGACCCGGAATATTCAGAAACTGTGGGACCGGAACTGCCTCACTGGTTTCCTTGTCCACCATGACCGCCGTTCCCACACCACAATTCGGATGACATCCACAGCTGACCTGCCCCCAGTCTGCCTCAGGACCATGCACAAGGTCGGCGAAGTCGGCAAAGGCACCCATGAGTGACAGCGGAAACCAATCTCGAGTAGGCTCGGTCACACCGGTCTGCTTTTTGACGTCCATCGCCAGATGAGAAAGGGTATAGCGTTGACGCATACGCCGCTCATCGGTGATCGCCTCATCCCGTCCCGTAAAGGAAACCGGCTGAAAGGAGAGAAAGGCAATTTTTTTCGGATTGTCCAGAGCGAAACGGACGATTGGACCTACCTGGTCGTTGTTGACATCGTTCACAAGGGTGGTCACTAAAACGATCTCGGTCCCCGCTTTGTGGATATTCTCAACGGCTTTTAGTTTAACGTCGAAGAGATTACCGATGTTACGGTGACTGTTGGCGTCATTGCCAATACCATCAAACTGCAGATAGGTATAGCGCAAACCTGCTTCGGCAGCCTTCCTAGCGAAGCGGGCACTCTTGGCAAACTCGATCCCGTTGGTTGCCGCCTGGACACTGTTGTAACCAATCTTACAGCAGTATTTCATAGCCTTGAAAAAGTGTGGTGACAGGGTTGGTTCACCACCAGAGAACTGAACCGACATTTGACGCCTTGGTTTGATCTTTAGGGCGTTGTCCAGAATCTCCTTAATCTCGTCCCATTCTAACTCGTGGACAAACCCCACCTGGTTGGCATCCATGAAACAGGGGTCGCACATCATGTTGCACCGGTTGGTCAGATCCACCGTCAAGACCGATCCGCGTCCATGCTTGATGGTGCTGGACCCATGGTTGTGCAATTTTTCATCGTTATGAGCTCGAATGTCCCGACCCGGGAAATTGGACTCAATCCAACGCAAAAAGTTGGAGTCGATGGCCATGATATCCTCACATTTTCCATGGACGGGGCACTCCTTGACCATCCAAACTTGGTTGTCACGCTCGATAATCTGAGCCTTGACTTCACCCACCTTCTCGTCAATGAGGATACGATAATCATCTTCGCCGTTTATAATACGCTCTCGAGCCCCGACCACACATTTGGGACATAGTGAGTCGGTCTCACGAGGCCACCCCAGAGTAGGTTTGGTTTTCTCCCAGGACTTCAAGAGTGGTTTATCCGACCACCTAGGGACAAAAGAGGGGTTAGGCCGATATTGATTGAAATACTGAATGAAGTCAAAAAGCTTACCTCCAGCAAGGCACACAACACTATCGAGATACTTCCACGCAGTCTGTACTTCTTTCCCTCGCATAGTTACTGTCCTCTCTCGGAATTGCCCGTCATCGCCATTAAGGGACTCCACAACCCTCCCCAAAAGTCAGATCAGTATGAAACAAGCCACACTAGCCCGTCAAGTCCAATGTGGGTCAGACCATGGCACACTTGGCTATTTTTTTGAAAAGTGATCCGCCCAGCTTAAACTGATCTGAATCCCTCGCTTGCTCTTCGGGCTAAGGTAAAAAACATGACTAAATGGAACGACTGACTTAACCGTCTATCTCAGTGCGATGAGTTGATGGTAAACACGGAAGGATATGTTGGCCAGCAGATGCCCGGAGAGTTCGGACAGGCCGACAAGCAGCTATCCGTCCAGGCGCTCGATCACTGTGGCATTGGCCAGTCCTCCACTTTCGCAGATTGTGATTAAACCATACCTTACTTCCCGGCGCTCGAGCTCGTGCAGGAGCGTCGCCATCAGCCGGGTCCCCGTAGAGCCCAGCGGATGGCCCAGAGCGATAGCCCCCCCATTGACGTTAATTTTTTCCCAAGGAGCACCGATCTCCTTTTGCCAGGCGAGGACAACCGGAGCAAAGGCTTCGTTGACTTCAAAAAGATCCACGTCGTCAACGCTCAGGCCAGCTCTTGCGAGCGCCTTACGGGTGGCCGGTATAGGTCCGGTCAACATCGTGACCGGATCCGCTCCGACGACTGCCAGAGAAACGACGCGGGATCGAGCCCTCAGTCCGAGTTGCTGGGCCATCTTCTCCGAGGCAATCAGGGTCAGACTCGCTCCGTCAGAAATTTGGCTGGAATTACCCGCCGTGATGAGATTGAGTCCTGGAAAAGCGGGTTTTAGCGCAGCCATCTTCCCCAGAGAAATAGCGGGTCGGATCCCCTCATCGCGATTAAAGAGTAGTGTCTGGTCCCCCTGGCGGATTGGAACAGGGACGATCTCAGGATTGAAATAACACCGCTCGTGCGCGGCCGCCGCTCGCTGGTGACTTTGAAAACTAAAACGATCCAGATCTTCTCGACTCAGACCCCATCGTTCGGCGATCAACTGGGCACCCAATGCCTGGTTAAACCAGCCTTTGTCCAGACGATATCGACGGGAAATTCCGTCTGTCAGAGGAGAACCAGGTCCACTGCGAAATGCACTTCCCATGGGAACCCGTGTCATGGATTCGACTCCACCTGCAATGACCAGATCGTAACTTCCGGCCATGATGCCTTGAGCAGCAAAATGGATGGCCTGCAAACTCGAACCGCATTGCCGATCAACCGTGGTGGCGGGAACCGACTCGGGAAGCCCCGCCGAGAGCCAGGCATTGCGAGCGACATTGATCGACTGCTCGCCAACTTGATCCACACATCCCACGATCACGTCGTCAATCCTCTCGGGATCGACCTTGACTTTCTCCACTAACTTCAAAAGAAGGTGGCCCAATAAATTCACCGGGTGAACGTCCTTCAAAGACTTACCCTGCTTGCCAATCGGACTGCGCACCGCCTCCAGAATAATGGCTTGACTCATTTCCTTAAGACCTTCTCGATTTCCCTGGATCCCACCGCCTAGCGCACGTAATCTTGGTAGGCGGTCTGAGAAAACATGGCGTAATTCCCCAGATAGGGAAGTCCATAGGCGATCTGCTGAGGCTCTCCGCCTTCAAACTCCCCACTCCAATACCCGTCTACCGATTGACCTCTCACTTTGCCAGAGTAAAAGTGGAGATCTCCACCAAGGCCTGAATAATTCCTTCACTCTTTCAAGAGACACTGCTGAGATCAAATTGGTGTAGACATCCCCTTGCTAGGCCCGACTGAGAGGGGCGGTTAGAGTGGCGAACCAGCGAATCGCGAGGACCCACCCTCACCTCAGTTGATTTACACTTTTCGATTGTTGATTCATCCTCGGAAATTTCTCGAAAACAGGTATCGCTCGTGTCCCCTTTTGTCGAAGCCTTTCACTTCAAAGCCAGAGGACGCATCGTAAAGCCGGCTGTCGCCCCGCGGATCTTATTGGTGGCCGCAATGTAGCAGAACTCGTAGACCCGATCCCGAGCCAGATCCTCCAGGTAGTGGAACTCGGCTACATGAACCCCCTGCTCGATCAATAGATACCGATGCACTGGAATGAATGAATCACTGCCCTGGGGGGCGGGGACCACCTCCAATCCACTGGTATCCGATCCGACCATCATGGCACCATGTTGTTCAACCAGATACTTGGCGGTGTCGAGCGTAATACCGGCCGAGTCGTGTTTCGGAAGTTTCTGGCGATCGGAACCGTTTTCACCCCAGTACCTAAGGGCACCAGTGCGAAAAAGGACCACGTCGCCAGAACGCAGCTCCACCTTCTGCCGACGTAGGGCCGCATCGACATCGGAGGGCATGATTCCGTAATGAGGCGGCAGCGCCTCGACTCCTTTTAGTCCGGCGATATCGAGCAGTACCCCTCGGGACACAATGGGCGGGATCGTAGCAGCGTCACACTTACGGACCCCGAAGTTGCCACCCCACTCCGCTTCCTTGAAACCGTTGTACCAGTGGTTGTCCGGACCGATAGTCACGTGACCCAGGCCATCAATTTGGGTAGCCACATTGTCGCTGATGAAAAGTGCACAACTGTGCCAGGCCTGACCCGAACGATTGACCTTGGGCAGGGCAAAGGGAGCATCTTCCTGGCGCTTCACCCCTTCGGGACTACGGAAGGTAATAATCTCTGCCGGACTGTGGCCCGGCCATTTGAAGGACTCGCGATCATATAAAATTCCGAGATCGAACACTTTTCCTTGCTGGACCAGGCCAAGAGCAGCCAAGCGAGAGTCATCACTCATAGCATTAAGTGCTCCCACCTCATCCTGTTTGCCCCATACCCAGCCCCAACCCAAGCCTTTCTGCCAGCCTCGGAGGTCTTCAGCCTTTCCCTCTCCCACTGTGTAGGCCCCCATACGAATACCCACCAAGACAACTAATAGAACACTCAAAGCCAGAGTCGAACGATTCGATCTCAACATACGTAAGCCCTCCCTTTTCCTTGACTAAACGCTTTCGTAAATCCAGCCAATACTTGTTCTACCTCTTCCCCTTCGCACCAACCGTCGGCCAGATCCTCTCGGGCTGAAATGGAACCTTACGCCGCTCTACTTTAAAAAAATTGAGCTACCTGCCCAATCAACACCTTGATTCCTACAGAGTTCCACTCTACCTTGAAACAGCGAGTAAAGGAAAGGTAGGGATTCACTCACGGCAAGCAAGGGAGTCCACTTCTCGATCGTGGCGGAAAAATCAATCGATCGATTTCAACGAAATTACGAGAATCTGGCTGGAGTAGTGCATCAAGCAAAGAACCCAGCCGAGGCGGCTCGGATTGTGGGATCTATCCTCCGGAGAGCCAAACCCCAACGAGTTGCATTGGGAGAACTTCCCGAGCAGCTTCGACAGATGATCACAGAGCAATGCACAAGGGCGGGAGTGCAGGTAATCACCCCTCCCTTTCACCATACAACCTTGCCGGAGGCGATAGACACCGCCCAGATTGGGATCTCCATGGCTGATTTCGCCATTGCCGAGACCGGGACTATTGTGGAGTTTTCCACCGATGATGCTTACCGCCTGGTCTCCACTCTCCCACGGGTACATGTGGGAATCGTGAAAGTCCAGGATATGTTAGAGCGGCTCCAGGACGCCGCCCCACGCGTGCGGGATTTTTTTTTGCGACACCCCCGGAACGGCACAGTGACCTTTATTTCCGGCCCCAGCCGTTCAGGAGATATTGAGATGCGGCTTACGCTAGGGGTCCACGGCCCCGAAAAAACCCATGCCATTGTACTACAGGAAGATTGATGGGAGGCCTACAACAAGAGGTCGTCGGAACGGAGAGCGCCCATAGCCTGGGCCGTTGTCCAGTCTATTCAAACCACGGGAGTAGCTGATGCTGGATCCGCGTTATTCACAGCTGGAAAAGAAGATTGCGGTTGCCTTAGCCGAGAAAAGCAAGAGCAGAGCACTCTACCAAGTCATGAAAAGGGGACGGGACAGCCGCAATCGGGCTTTTGCGGAACTTCCCGGTGGAGAAGCTTTCCGTGATGAGGTACGAGCCATCAAGCTTCGCTGTTTAGAGCAACAGGACGATTTGGTCCGACAGTTTTCCACCAAGGTCAAAGATCGAGGAGCCAGAGTATTTCTGGCCGGAGACGGGCCCGAGGCAATCGGCTATGTTCTGGAGCTGGCCCACCAGCATCAGGCTAAGACCGTGGCCAAATCCAAATCTCTCACCAGCGAAGAGATCGAGATCAATCATCCCCTAGAAGAAGCCGGAATCGAGGTCGTCGAGACCGATCTGGGGGAGTTGATCATCCAAAAGGCACGGGAAAAGCCGTTTCATCTAGTCTTCCCGGCCATTCACAAGACCGCAACAGAGGTCGCGGAATTATTTCGGCAGGTGACGAAGGGTGAGGTGCCCAATGATGTGGCCGGCATCATGAGGGCGGTTCGCTCCTATTTGCGACCCATTTTTCTCAATGCCGACATCGGAATGACGGGAGCCAACGTGGGGATCGCTGAGACTGGAACCATTGTCATCGAAACTAATGAAGGCAATGCCCGGCTCGTCTCCAGCATACCTGATGTCCATATTTGTATCATGGGCCGAGAGAAGATTGTGGCAAGTGTGGAGGATGCCCTGACAATGATGCTGGCCCATCCGATCAGTGCCGTCGGGCAGCATCTGACCACCTACGTGACGCTGATGGGTGGCCGATCCCCACTGGGAACCAGCCAGGGACAAAGTCCAAGGGAATCGCACATTATCATTCTCGACAATGGGCGAAGCCGGATGCGTAAAGATCCTCTGTTTCGAGACGCCCTGAACTGTATCCGCTGTGGCGCATGCATGAATATCTGCCCTACTTACGGAGTGGTGGGAGGACATACATTCGGGCACATCTACCCTGGTCCAATTGGGATCCCCTGGACAGCAGAGGTCCATAGCCTGGAAAAGGCAGGGGACTTTGCCCCCCTGTGCATCTCCTGCGGCCTGTGCAAGGAGATTTGCCCAGCAAAGATTGACATCCCTATGATGATTGCGGCTGTCAAAGACCGGGATAGCGAAGCCCATCCCCATCCTATGGTCAATCAAGCTTTGATGGCCGCCGAAGCCCTGGCGAAGGTGGGTAGCGCCACTGCTCCCGCTTCCAACTGGCTACTCAAACGCAAGCTTATTCGCTGGGTGATGGAGAAAACAATCGGGATCGATAGACGGCGTCAATTGCCACCTTTCCATCGACGAACCTTGCAGAAACGCTTCAAGGAAAGAGAATCCTCCCCCCATTGGTCTTCGAGTCGTCAGGTGGCTTTCTTCGCCGACCTTTACGCTAACTACAACGCCCCTCAGCTGGGGATAACCGCAATCCGGTACCTCGAGACCAGAGGTTGCCAGGTTGTGCTCCCTCCCCAGAAAGGCTGTGGCTATCCTTATATCGCATACGGAAATCTAAAAAAAGCCAGGAAGGTGGCCGAGCAAAACGTCAAGTATCTGGAACCCTACGCTAGACGGGGGTACGACATTGTGACCACAGAACCCACCGCAGCCTATTGCCTCAAAATCTCCTACCCAAAATTGTTGGCCGGGTCAGAGGCGGCTAAAGCAGTGGCCAACCAGACCTACGAACTGTTTGAATACCTGGAACTCCTGGAAGCCGATGGGTCGTTTCCAGTAACTGCTCTCTCCTCCCTTGAAGGACGTCAATTCGGTTTCCACCTTCCCTGTCACCAGCGCGCCTTGGGACATGGCCGCCAGACCGTCCGCTACCTCAATCGGCGGGGCGCCCAGGTAAAAGTGATCGAGACGGGAACCTGCTGTGGCATGGGGGGAACCTTCGGTCTCAAGAAAGGCCTACTGGGGTATGAACTCTCCCAGGCGGTGGGCGACCCACTCTTTCGTTCTTTTCTTGAAGCCGGAATAGAAGCCATTGTTACAGAGAGTAGCGTGTGCAGCATTCATCTCAAGGAGGGAACCGGGCTGGAAGTGCTGCACCCATTGGAGATCCTAGCTGCCAGCGAATCTGAGCTGCCGTAGCTCGGACCCCCGGCCGGCCCGACACATCAGTCAACCCCTACAAAACATCAAATCCAGGGGGGGAATCAATCTGCTTGCCGATGGCGCAGGCGGTCCAGGGCAACGGCCAGGACAATAATCGAACCGGTAACCATCTCCTGCACCCAATTTTCCAGTCCCAGCTTAGTGCAACCGTTGCCGACCAGGGTCATGATTAGTGCACCGATAATAGATCCGGGAACCGAGCCTTCGCCACCCGACAAACTCCCGCCGCCTATGACGACGGCAGCGATCACATCCAGCTCAGTCCCGATGGCCGTGGTAGGATCACCCACGGTCAGATAGGAGAACTGCAATATCCCTGCAAAACTGGAAAAACTCGCGTTCAGGACATAGACCCATAATTTCGTGCGTCCGACCCGGACTCCACAAAGCCGAGCCGTTTGCTCATTGGAGCCGATCGCACAGATGTGGCGACCGAAGCGGGTATAGCGAAGCAACCCTATGGTCAGGACGGCCAGACCCAGTGTTAGCCACACTCCGGGGGGGAGCAAAATCCAGCGCTGTTCACTGCCCAAAATAGTCAACAGATCATTGAGCCATGTCCTGGGTGCAAAAACCATCTGTTGGTTGGCCAAACCTTTGGCCGCGCCCCTCAACAATCCCCACATGCCTAGCGTGACAATGAACGGTGTCAACCTAAGCCGGGTAATGATGCTACCGATGAGGAGCCCGCACAATGCCCCTGCCATCAGACCTCCCAGAGCCGCTATGATCGGGGACGCGCCTTCGGTCAAGAATAGCGCCACAACGACCGTACACAGCGCGATATTTGAACCGACTGACAGATCAATCCCCCCCGAGATAATCACCAGAGTCATCCCCAGGGAAGCGGTTCCCACCACTGCCGTCTGCAACAACATGATCTCCATATTGTTCCACGTCAGGAAGGTTTCTGGTCTCAAAGTGCTAAAAATCGTGAAAACGAACGCTAATCCCACCAAGGGTCCCAGTTTACTGAACCAGCCTCCCCATTTTTGGCTCCATCCATTTGCTCGCATTTACACCAACGATTGATTATCTGGGCCCGTTCCTCGATGCATTCTGCCGGTTCATTGTGGCTTCGACCAGGATCCCATGCTCGTCGAGCTCATCGACTGGTCGAGCAGGGGAGAGAACACCTTTTCGCATGACTGCGATTCGATCGCACACCCCCAGTAACTCGGGAAGATAACTGCTCACCATCAACAGTGCCTTGCCAACTTTCCCTTGGCTTCCACCCCCCGTGGCCAGCCGATCCATGAGTTTAAAGATCTGCGCTTTCGATCCGACGTCAATACCGCGCGTAGGCTCGTCAAGCAGCAGGATGTCGACGTCATGATGGAGCAGACGAGCCAGAGCCACCTTCTGTTGATTACCACCAGACAGGTATCCACACAACTGACGGGGACCTTGGCACTTGATCCCCAGACGATCAATCCAGCGCTGAGCAGCGGCGTCTTGTCGGGACTGAAACACCAAGCCCACCGGACCCAGCACGGACAACTTGCTGAGGGTTAGGTTATCGGCCAGGGAAAGAGAAAGTGCAATTCCCTCTTGTTTGCGGTCTTCACTCACCAAACCCACTCCCTGCAGCCAGCGTCGAGCAGGCGAGGCCGGTCCAATGTAGGTCCCAACTTTGATTCTACCCTCCCGAATCACATTCAATCCGAAGATGGAGCGGAGTAACTCCGTGCGACCGGCACCTACCAATCCAGCCAGGCCCAAAATCTCCCCCCGGCGCAGCAGGAGCGATGCTTCCCGGGGATACCTGCGACCCGCCAAGTCCTTGACTTCGAGGACTACTTCTCCCGGTTTGCGTTTCGATCTGGGGTACCACTTTTGTACTTTTCGTCCCACCATCATGGTTGCCATTTCCCCAGCCGAGGTCTCCTTGGTCTTTCCACTGCAAACTGTCCTACCGTCACGCAGAACAGTGTATCTATCACTGATCTGTTGCACTCCTTCCAGGGAGTGTGAGATGTAGACGATCCCATGACCAGTTCGTTTCAGACGTCGAATCAAACGGAATAACCGACGGGTATCTTCTTGTCCTAGACTGCTGGTCGGCTCATCCAATACCAGGATACGGCAGCCAACCGATACTGCTCTCGCAATCTCGACCAGCTGCTGTTCTGCAGGAGAGAGTCGAGAAACAAGAAACCGAGGCGCCCGATGATACAGACCAACTTGCCTCATTGCATCCACAGCACGACGGAGAATTTCACTCCGTTGTAGAAAAGGTCCGCGCGAAGGTTCCATGCCCAGCAGAATGTTTTCGGCGATCGAGAGATGGGGCGTCAAAGACAACTCCTGATAGATCATGGAAACACCGGCCAGACGTCCATCGAGGGGGCTTCTCGGACGATAAGGTTCTCGATCCAGCCACATCGAGCCGCTGTCGGCTCGATGTGCGCCCGACAGGATCTTCATGAGGGTGGTCTTCCCAGCTCCATTTTCACCCACCAGGGAGTGCACTTCTCCGGAGTTCACCGATAGGTCCACACCATCCAGGGCAATCGTGGCGCCGAATCGCTTTCGAATGGCGCTCATGCAGAGGGATTCAGACATAAAGCACAAGGAACCTCACTCGGGCGAGATGAGCTCTCGGATTTCTGGATCCCCCATATTCTGGCGGGTTACCAAGGCTACACCGGTGTCAATTCGCCGAGGGACCACCTGCTCCCGCAAGTAATGGACCAGAGTTTTCACCCCTTCATAACCCATCCTGCGCGGATTTTGCACCACCAGCGAATCGATCTCACCATTTTCCATTGCCTCAATGAGTGCCGGCGAGGAATCAAAACCCACAAATTTTATTGCACCGGCTAGCTGGTTCTTCCTGAGAGTTACCAACATCCCGTACGTCGTCGACTCGTTGGGGCAAAACAGTCCATCTGCTCTCCTGAGCTGATCCAGCAACTCTTCGCCCTTCTGGATGGTTTCGCCAGCCGTGGCTCCGCCATATTGGTTATCCACCAACAGTTCGATTTCTCGGTGTTGACCGACAACCTCAAGAAAACCCGCCTCACGCCGGGTCGTACTCGCTGATCCCACTTGATAACGAAGAAGCACCACTTTACCTCTACCTCCGAGGAGCTCAACCATCCGCTGGCCGGCTAATCTGCCACCCGCGTGGTTGTCGGTGGCCACAAAACTGATGAAGTCTTCACCTACCCTTCCCTTCAGTCCTGAATCGATAATCACCACCGGAATTTTTTTTTCTTTCGCGATTCGGACTGGGCGCACTAACGCCGTATCGTCAAGCGGGGCCAGGACAATCCCGGCCACCTGCTCCATGACGAACTGTTCCAAGATTGCAATCTGGCGAGCTCGATCATTCTCGGTCAAGGGCCCCTTCCAGACGATTTTCACTCCCAGATCCCGTCCGGCAGCCCGTGCCCCGGCCTCGATTGACTTCCAGAACATGTGCGTCGTGCCCTTTGGGACTACAGCAATCGTTTTAAGAACGCGGCGACCATCGCTCGACGAATCTCGGCAAGAATCCAGGCCGAAAAGGAGTCCTAATCCTGCAGCTAGCCACAAACAGCGCCTGCACATTTACTCACCCTCCCTTCTCGAATCACTGTGCTATCCAAACCGTGCTACTCTTGTCAAGAGGGGCAAGGGCCCACAGCTCACTACAGGCTCAAAGGATTTTGGCCTCGAATTGGCCCGATTGCCACGCATTACAAAACGCCGACCACGAGGGGACTCGAGCAAGGGTCATCTGACTCTGCATTCGAGCTATCTTCTCTCCAAGATGTTGACGATACGCTGCAAGGATTCTGGTGGGTCCAGTTCTCCATGGCGCAAAACCTGGGGAAAAAAGATTGTAGCTTTCCTCCTAGCGACAGCAAACAACCACCCTCACTGTCGCTGTGTCCTTCTCCAGCTTTAACTCCACTCTAACGGAAACCTCCATTTCAAAATGGGAATCATCAGCTTTGGAAAACTCGATCAGTATCCCGATCAAACTCAGATTCAGGGCTAACGGGGGTCAGCACTTGTTGATCCTCAGTTACCAATTTTACCCGCAGAACACTGTCGTTGCTGGGAAGCACGCGCCAGGATAGCTGGCCCTTCCCTCGGGTCATCTCCGACGTCAGCGGAAAGATCAGCTGCGACGACACTTGACTGCCCAACTGCCATAATACTCCTTAAACAGGAGCTAAAAAGCGCGTGACCCATAGTCATGGTTGAAAGCAACAGGGCGCGCGGACCAGGGACGAAACACCATCTGCTCGGGATCGCTGAACAACTCGAAGATAACCGACTTGTTGGTGACAGCCCAAACCGGCTCCGGTAAACTACCTCTGAGTCATTGGACATGATCATCACCAGTCACCAACCTTCACAGCAGTCCCTGAATATCTCAATATTGCCTTATTTTTCCACCCAACCAGCTTAATCGCCATCGGTGTCTGATGGGTTTAACTCGACGTCAGCTATTTCGTCCGGAGAAGAACAACTAAAGGACCGAATGCTGGAAAGCCAAATAGGGGAAAAGCTTCAACTCGGATGATGAAATGCGGTTTCTCTTCAGGTTGGTCCAAGGGTTCCGTATACCTTGGCACTCATCCCTCTAGGTGCACCACAACCATCTTCAACTCCGTCATTTCCTCGACGGCATACCTCGGACCTTCCTTGCCCATTCCGCTATCTTTCAAACCTCCGTAAGGCATCAAATCCGCTCGCCACTGAGGACCCCAGTTAATGTGTAGATTACCACTGTGAACCTCGCTGGCAAAACGCATAGCCCGATCAATGTCCTGAGTGAAAATAGCGGCTGAAAGTCCGTAGCGAGTATCGTTAGCCAGTGTGATGGCCTGATCCATGTCATCAAAGCAAGCTACCCCCACCGCGGGACCAAATAGCTCTTCGCGGCTGATACGCATATCGGGATCCACATCGGCCACCACGGCAGGCTGAACCATCGTGCCTTGGCGCTGCCCCCCGGTGAGCAAATGTGCTCCTGAGGATACCGCCTCCTGAATCCACTCGCTGACTCGGATGGCATCCGACTCGCGAATCATGGGTCCTATCTGGGAGTCTTCCTTGAGCTGATCACCGAGGGAGAGAGAGTCGACACGGGACTTTAGTCGATCCAGGTAGTCGTCATACACCTTACGATCGGTCAGCACTCGTTGAGCTGAGATACAGACCTGGCCAGCGTTTGAATAGCCTGTAGCCACCGTTGCCTCGGCCACCCGATCCAGGTCGGCATCATCCATGACAATGAGGGGCGAGTTGGAGCCGAGCTCCATGGTGACCTTCTTCATCCCGGCGACCTTACAGATATGATTCCCCACTTCGTAGCTTCCTGTGAAGCTTATTTTTCGGACCCGCTTGTCGGCACATAAAACATCCCCCACTTCCCCTCCCGAACCGGTCAAGCAGGACACCGCTTGAGCCGGGACTCCCGCTTCTAGCAGAACCTCCACCAGCTTCAGCGCTGACAAGGGGGTATCACTAGCTGGCTTGATCACTACGGCATTGCCCGCTGCAAGAGCGGGACCCACCTTGTGACACACCAAATGAAGGGGGAAATTGAAGGGACTGATGGCGGCCACCACACCACAGGGGACTCTCAAAGTAAACCCGAGTCGACGTCCACCACCGGGCGCTCCATCCAGGGGCAACACTTGGCCATGGAGCCGCTTTGCTTCCTCACCCGAAAGCTGAATAATTTTGGCGGCACGCACTGTTTCAACCCTCGCTTCGGCCAAAATTTTGCCCTCTTCGCTGCTAATCGTCCGGGCAAACTCCTCGGCTCTTTCGCGAATCAAGGCCGCCGCTTTGCTCAACATTTGTGACCGATCATAGCCCGAAATCTTGCCCATCACTCTGGCACCTTCCACTGCACCGGATAGTGCCTCCTCTACATCCGTAGCACTCGCTCGTGGGACCGTATCAATTACCGCTTGATTGAAGGGATTCCTGACTTCTATTTTGTCGGGCACCTCCTTCCAATTCCCACCCAAGAACATCCTCATGATTCACTCTCCCTTAAAAATCCAGACTTTGGTGGTACATAGCTCGAGGGGAGTCTATCTTAGCAGCGCCCCAAGGATCAAGGAAACAGCGCCAAGCAGCTACAGGCAGAGCTACAACTCGACCAGAGAACAGAATTGATCGGAAACATACCCAGCACATTGCTCCCACCGGCGGGTTGGTGGGTCGGCTCGGAACGGCGTATCCGCCCGCCAATGCCCAGATGCGTCAATTGAACATGCTCGGCCTAGCTAACACATCGGGTCGGCCAATACAAAAAACGTGCTCCCGTTAGACTCACAGCAAATCCAAAACCCACTGAAGGGCTTGCGGCAACCCCTCTCTTCTCCCCCCCCCCGCTTGCGCCTGGATCGGATTTCCGCCACCTTTCCCCTCGATGAAATGGGAAACTTGACTGATCCACTCACCCATGTCGTAAGAAAGATCCGAAGAACGCGCAAAGAGAAGCACAGGACGTTCTGCTTCGACACCCAAGAGAACCAGCCGTTTTTCCCCTCCTTGCGCGATCCTCCTGGCGAGCTCCTTGACTGTAGCTAATTCCCGCTCTGGTAAGATTTCGCATACAACCTGCACCTCTCCTCGTGCCTGACTCTTTTGGAACAGTTCGTGGGCCTTGAAATCAAGTAGCTTTGCCTGCATTTCGGCGATGGTCTTGCGTTGTGAACTCTCCTGTGCCAGGTGCTCCTCAGCTGCCGTGACCACTTCCCGATCCAGGCTAGAGTAGAGGCAAGAGAAACGATAAACGGCTCGGTTTTTCCAGCGGTAATCCTTCAACGCACGCCAACCACAGTAGAACTCGACCCGGGCCCGCTTTTTGACCCGCACCCACCTTCGAATCTTGACCAATCCAAGTTCACCAGTTTGTCGCAGGTGAGTACCACCGCAGGGGGAATAGTCAAAGTCGGCAATTTCGATGATACGCAGGGTTCCAGACCGGGAAGAAGTCTTACGTAAGGACAGCTGAGATTGATCGTCCCGATCGACAAAGTGGATCCGAATCGGACGGTTCTCAAAAATGATCTGGTTGCAAAGATCCTCCACCTGGTAAATCTCCTCCGACTCCAGCCGTTCCCGGGAGAGATCGATAGTCGATACTTCTCCGCCCAGATGAAACGATACGGTCTCGGTTTGCAGGGTCCGAAGAAACGCCTGCGAAAGGAGGTGCTGGCCAGTGTGCTGCTGCATATGGTCAAAACGCCGTCTCCAATCAATCTTTCCCTCTACCCGCTTGCCGACCTCTAGCCCGTCCTCTTGCAAGAGGTGGAGCACTCTTCCGCCTTGCTCCACCACTTCGACCACCTGGACGCCATTCAGCTCACCTCGGTCCCACGGCTGACCACCTGAGGTCGGATAAAAGCAGGTCTGATCAAGCTCGACAGCTATTTTTTCCTGGTGGTTGTTTTTTTGCCGAATGATCCCCCTGAAATGTTTGCGGTAGGCATCCCGGTGGTAAAGTCGTTCAGTCATGCTGAAGTCCTTTTCAGCCACAGTATCCAAGTACCAATTTCAGGGATTCTTGAGACAGGCTCTCAAATTGGGCTGTTCAAGTACCTCTGGGTTGACAACAAAGCAAGGGAGCTTTCCTGACAATAGCTCAGCCATCTGAGTGGCCGCAGTTTCCTGTAGTTCGAGCAACGATTCTTGGGAGCAAAAGGCGGCATGGGGGGTGATGATGGTCTTTGGATGTCGGATCAAAGGATCCTCCACCGACGGAGGCTCTTCAGCCAATACGTCCAAGCCAGCACCAGCGATTTCCATCTCGTCCAAGGCTTTCAATAACCCTCCCTGATCGATGATCTCTCCTCTCGAAGTATTGATCACAAAAGCTGTGTCCTTCATTTTTCGAAAAGCATCGAAATTAAACAAATGACGGTTTTCCGGGGATAGCGGTGCATGAATCGAAACATAGTCACTTCTCTCCAGCAAGGCTTCAAAGCTGACCAACTCCACCTCGTAATCGGTGAGCATAGCGGCTTCAAGATAGGGATCGTAGGCGATGATCTTGACTCCGAAGCCGATAGCCTTTCGATAGAGCGTTTTACCAATTCTTCCAAACCCCACAATCCCCAACGTTTTACCAGAAATGCGAAACAACCGAGTCCCAGCTTGAAGATCATAGAGGCCGGCTTTGATGGCTCGATCATACAAACATGTCTTGCGAGCACAGGAGAGAAGCAGCGCCATAGCGTGATCGGAAACCTCTTCCAGGCAGTACGCGGGAACATTCGTCACCAGGATGCCCATCTGAGTGGCGTAGGCAACATCGATATTGTCCAGTCCAATTCCATACCTCCCGATGGCACGACACTTGGGAGCACCTCGAATTACCTGCTCGCTGACCGGCTTCCAGCAGGTGAGGATCACATCCACATCGGCGACTAGTCGGATCAGTTCCTTTTCCGTCCCTGTTGTGGCAACAACCAGCGTTGCCCCAACCCGCTCCAGAATTTTGCGTTCCGGCTCCAAGTTTTCCCAGGCATAGTCGGTGATGAGAACTTTGCTGCTTTTCCGCTTTTGAATTCCTGTCATTTCGAAATAGTTTCCGTTTTTGTGCACCTTTTGGATTTCGCTCAATCAGCATACTCGAACTCTACCCGAATCAACCACTAGCCCACTAGTCCCGCCCAAAATGGCTCATGGGATTGAACAAGCAACCTTCCACGAAGATGTCGAAGAAATCAGGTGTTGTCTCCAGTTCGACGTGCTCGATTCGACGGACGATTCTTTCGATCCGGCGGCGCATTTCTCCCGATAAGAGCATGATGGTAGCCCCCTCCAGGGAGGCGTTACCGACCTTGACAATCCTCTCAACCGGTAGGTTGGTAATAAAGCCGATCTCGACGGCATTCCTCACATCCACGTAATTCGCAAAACCCCCAGCCAGGTACAGGCGGGCAATCTTATCCAAGGGCGTACCGTGCCCGCGAAGCACGATGTATTGACCCGAATAGTTGGCCGCCTTGGCCTGGGCCAGGGCGCTGATATCTGCACGCGATAGTGACATGCCTCTTTCCGGCACAAAAACAAACTCCTGGCTTCCATCCTTGAACACGCCCAGCTCATTCATCCTACCTGTCCGCCGCAATCCTGCCAGCAGATCCACCAATCCAGAACCGCAAATCCCTTGGACATCAGTGTCCCCAATGGTACGATATTGGACACCGTCATCGGTGATCTCAACGGATTCCACCGCACCGTCGTAGCCCGGCATGCCATAGGTGATCTGTCCGCCCTCGAAGGCCGGCCCTGCCGGACACGAGGCCGCCATCATTCGCTTGCGGTTACCGACCACGACCTCGGTGTTGGTTCCGACATCGACTAGCATAACCACCTCCTCCTCTTGATCCATTCCAACGGCCAGCAAGTCTGCAGCCACGTCCGCGCCGACATGGCAGCCAACGAGGGGTCCTCCATAAATTAAAGCCTTAGGAAACACTTGCAAGCCTAGATGACTGGGTTGGACAACTAGCGAGGTCGTCTCCCTCTCACCTCGATCCATCTGGTGCTCAATGATGGATTTATAGGGTTTTTCGCCAATCGACTGCACATCCAGGCCGAAGAAGACATCGCGCATGGTTGCATTACCCACCACAACCACCTCATAGAGAGACCGCCGACTAAAGCGAAAGCGACGGGCCATGTCTCGTATCTCAAAGTTGATTGCCGAGACTACCACTCGCTGAAGCTCACCGTGGAATGCTCCTCCGTCGTAAGATATACGATGCATGATATCACTGCCCCCGAAGCGCTGTGGGTTCTCAAAAGAGGCCGTCTCCAGGATCTCTCCTTCTTCTAGGTCCACCAAGTTCAGTACGACCGTGGTGGTGCCCAGATCAATGGCCAGGCCATAGATCTTCCCCCGATAGTCGTCGATGCGCTGTTCCTGGTAGTAAACGCCGTCACCTCGACGCACCGTCGTAGGATCGAGTTTCACCCTGCGACGCAAAGAGTGACTGAGGATCTTCGGTTGGCGACGAAGTAAAGCAAACTCTATGCTCGCACCCGTATCCACCACCTGAGCCTGGCAGGCAAGGCGATAATCGTCTCTTAGGAATCTTTCTGGCTGCGTGCGTGGGTTCAACCCCTCCATTCCGCGGCGAATCTCTACGATGCACTCGTGGCATTCCCCGCTGCGACGGCAGGAGGTAGGTACGCGGACTCGCAAGTTGTCCGCATAGTCAAACATCGTCCGGCCATCGACCAGTTTAAGCTTGCGGTCGCCATAATAGAGTGGAGACATGGGGTAGGAAATGGGAACAGTGACTTAAGAGAAAGAGAAGCCCGAAGCCTGGGAAAGCGAGCTAGATCTCCCACGCACCGCGGTAGTCCAGCTTATCGCTCCCGGTACAGAGCGGTTGTCCGCTCACGACCTCGCTTCGCAACTGATTCCGACAGCCGAAGCGGGCCGTGCAGCGATCGTGCATGTTCTTATAAGGACAACGCCAGGTGGAGACCTGATTGGCTACCTCCCCAATTTCTCGGAAGATCTCCCACATACGGGACAAACTGTCCCGAACTCGCGCCTTGTCGACCACAGGCCCACTCGATGACTTGGACATTACAAGGACTCAGCCCGAGTCGGAGAGAGTCCGTTCCCGCTCGGTAACCGCTGCTACGCTCTCGCTGGCCCTTTCGGCCTGCTCGTCAATGCCCAAAAGCTCTTTGGCCTTCTCGACGCAAGCAATCGCATCCTGGCCATAGCCATCAGACCCCATATCATCGGCAAACTCCTGAGTTACAGGAGCGCCACCCACCATCATTTTCACCTGGTTACGCAGGCCAGCCTCCTCGAATGCCTGGATGGTTTTTCCCATATTCGGCATAGTCGTGGTCAGCAGAGCCGACATTCCCACGATTTGGGCATCGTGTTCCATGACCGCATCGATGAACTCATCCGGCTTGGTGTCCACCCCCAAGTCATGGACAACGAAACCGGAACCTCGCAACATCATGATACACAGATTCTTTCCAATATCGTGAAGATCCCCTTTCACCGTACCCATGATCACGGTCCCCAAAGGGGGCGTATCGGAAGCGGATAGTATAGGCTCCAGGTGTACCATCCCGGCCTTCATAGCTCTGGCCGAGATCAGTACTTCAGGAACAAAGATGACGTTGTCGCGAAACTTGACCCCTACCACAGCCATACCGGCGATAAGCCCGTCATCGAGCACCGTATTAGCTGAGAAACCGCCGCCCAACGCCTGCTGGGTGAGTCGATCCACCTCATGTTGATTGCCATTTATCAGAGCATAGCTGATGTCCTGCATCAGAGGATCTGCCCTCTCAAATACGGAACTGATGCGTGAAAGCTCGTGAGGCCGGGTCACATGAACCAGCTCTTCTTTCAAACCTTCGTTGACAATTGGCATAGAGATACTCCACTCCCTCGAGTCCCTCGAGTCAAATAAGCAGCTTCATTATTCCGTTTCGGTTCTAGTTTGTCAATCAGGCCACCGAAAGGGACGCTGGTTCCCTAGAGCCGGCCTTGACGCCAGCCTTGAAGATAGTTGACGCAGAACTCATCCCGACCCAGCAGCATCTCCCGCGCCAGCTGCTCTGGTTCACCGTCAAGGTCGATCTTGAAGATGTCCTTGATCTTGCTCTGGACCGGGTCGACGATCCCACTGTCGAGCCCAGCCTCGAGCCCCAGATAGATGAAGATATCATTGATCAGCTTTCGTTTGGGAAGGCCGAAGGAGACATTACTCAGGCCACCTGTAATGTGAATCTCCGTGCCATGGATCTTCCGGATTTCCCGCACAGCATCCAGAAAATGATTTCCGTACTCGGCCTCCACTGAGATGGGAAAAACCAAACAGTCAATATACACATCGCTTAAAGGGATATCCTTTGAGCGAACCGACTCCATGAGCCGATTGACGTTGGCAACCCGCTCCTCTGAATCCTGGGGCATTCCGTCAGTTCCCGCGGCAGTGACGATCACTTCGGCATTGTATTGCTTGACCAGATCGAGCGTTTCCAACCTCTCCAGCGCAACCGAGTTAATGGTCGGCCGACCCGCTCGGCCATCGTATTCAGCCAAACCCGCGGCGATAATCTCCGCATTTGAGGAGTCCACGCTGGGAGGGATCGGCGAGATTTCCTGAACTGCTCGGACCAGCCAGGCCATGGCCTTTTTTTGGACCTTGACATCGTAGGACACCTCGTCCACGTTCAAGTCCAAACAATGTGCTCCGGCGGCAGCCTGCCGCCTCACCTCATAGGCAATGTAAGCCTTCCCTTCAGCCTTCTCGGAGGGATCCCCACTGAGACCCTTGTTGACGGCAATCATGAAATGCTTGATATGGCCTTGCTGGTACGGCTGGCTGCTCTTGAAGCTCTCCGGTACACGCAGATAGAGGTCTTCTCCGGACTCGCCTTTGAAGGTAACCGCCTCGGTCCCATCCTCCAAGATGATGGTCCTTTTGCCATTTCGCAAAACGACGCGAGTGGCATGGATGTTCTCACCGATGATTACAAAATCCTGAGGGGACTCGATGACTCGACTCATGGACTCGGCAGGTTAGCGTTCCATTTTGGAAAACTTAATTGGAGTGCTCTTTGCACCAGGCCTTAACGGCCTTCGGAATCTCTAAGAGATTCTCTAGTTTGGTGGCCAGGGGGATAGCACACTCTGGAGCGATCATATCGACACCCGCCTCCATGCACTTGTAAACCGCCTCTCGGACCTCCTTCGGCCCGCGGGCATACAGTAGTTCTGGGTTGTTCAGATTACCGACCAAGCTGATGCGACCCGCAGCCACCTTCATCGCTTCCTTCGGGTCGTTCTTCGAGTCGAAGTGAAAGCACGCCATCCCGCTCTGGGCAATGTAGTCCAATCGGTCCAAGGTGGAACCACAGATGTGCAGGATCAGTGGGCAAGGAATCCGTTCGACCATTTCCTGGTGAAGCTCCAAGAGGAATTTGCGGTAGTACTCTCCACTCACCAGATCGCCGGTGGCATGGTCAGGAAAGGTCAAAACATCGGCACCTGCCCCGATCTGGGCATTGGCAAAAAGCACGGAAATCTCCTTCAGTCGGTCCAGACACCGCTTTGTCTTCTCCGGATCGTCGATCGTCATCAGAAGAAAAGGTTCCACCCCAAAGACGTGGTAGGCCAAGGTCCAGGGTCCCATCGCCTTCCCGATGATGGCGACTTCGTCTCCATACTCCTTCTTCAAAATCTCCAGTGTCTTAAGCACACACTGATTATCTCGGTGCATCAGAAAGTCTTTCGGAATGTGAACATCTTCGGGATCCTTCCAGATCGGCCGATACATGCGCACAGTGGGCCAGTTATCCTTAACCTCCCATTGCATTTCACAGCCCAAAGCGGAGGACTCCTGGATGATCGTAAAAACCGGCATGATGCTATCGTAGCCGAGTTCGGTGTAGCCCGTAGCCGCCAAACGTGCATTCAACTCAGGATCCCGACAGGCATCCGGGAAGAAGGCCTCTGTAAGGTCCATTAGCTCAACGGTTGCCACATTGGTCGGATTGGATATGGGAGGCCGATCCACGGGCTTTCGGGCCAGTGCGTTCAGTACCCGGTCTCGCGGTTTCATGGTTTCAGCGAAAGCCATGCTAGTACCTCCATTCGGGATCGATCATCGCTGTTCGGTGTTAAGTTGGCGTGAAGCCGGCGGTTCCCGTGGTCAGCTGACCACGCAACGCCGCCGTCTCCATCATATCTTCAACGGCACTGATGTTGCGAGAGTAGGGCAGGAGTACTCGAACCAGCTGGTCATGGCGATGTCCACACGAAAAACTCACCGCTGTGTCTCCCACCTTTTCCATTTCTCCGTAGCGCATAAAACCCGCTACCACAGCTCGAAGTCGCAAAGGTAGATTTGGGGCTTCGCCCGTGGCCGATAGCTGGTAGATCCATCGATCTTCGATCTTCTCTCCCAAAACGGTCAACGTGAGAGGCGTCTTTGTGTCCTTGATGGTCATCTCCCCTCCAGGCACAGTATAATTTGGGGGTTTTTCGACTGCCTGCATCATCAAGAACTTGAGCAGCCTGCGGTGAAAGGTCCCACAGGGGAATTTGGCTTGATTGTCGGTCCCAGGCATCGGCGCCAATCCACCCAAAGCGATCAGCTGGTTTCGAATAGCTCGGATTCTGTCCTCGACTCCAGGCTTCCGGCTGTAAGTCCAGACCGTCAGTACACCTTGTTTGGAATAAAGCGCCACGGTGATATCGTTACAATGGGGGTCGATGGAAACCAACTCCAAACATTGGCCATACTGTTCTATGACCTCAGTCACCCGAAGTTCACTCCAAGTCTTGGTTTCTGTCATGAGATCCCACCTCCGAAGTGTTTTGGCCGAACCGACACCCCTCGAAAACACAGACATCGCTTCCCCCCGGCCAAAGCCGGCTCCATCAGCATATCACAGTGTTTGGAAGGGGACGATAACGATTTGATGGTTCTTCAAGTGAGTGTTCTTCACTTCTCGATCCAGTGATCGACGGCCCCTGGACGCGGATCCCGCTCCCCCGATCGCTGTAGATCCCGAATTTTGTCCACAAAATCCGTGGGGAATTCTTCATTCAACCGGGTTGCTATCTTGACAGCAGCCTCTTGAGGGCTTCCTTCCGTTTCGGTGTACTCACCCCACTCCCATGCCTCTAGATATTCCTCGCTATTGTTGCTTCCGTCCAACGTCGCCACCAAATCGACCCCCTGCTGAAAGCGCTTATTTAGCGGCTGGGAGACTTGACCCGTTTCGTCGCTTGCCTGAACTTGAACTGGGATCTCCTTCCAATACATAACACGCACCTTTGCCATAGATGAAACTCCTTGGTTCTTACCTCATTGGCTCGTGGTCTGTCTGGTCATCCCCTCAATTGCGCACCACCTCGTCCGATACTTCCGATCTTGAACCCATCGGAGCACGAGGCAGAAGGCAGGCTTCTTCGATGATCTCAGCCACCAACTCCTCCTGGCGGTAGGCCATGACATGGACACCGCTGACACCGGGAATCTCTCGCACCTGTTGAATAATATCGACGCATAGGGCCTTACCTTCCTTTTGCTGTCGATCTCTCGGCACCCCTTTGAGCCGACGGATGACCTCATCCGGGATCACGACGCCGGGCACTTTCGTCGAGATCCATTCAGCCGATTTTGCAGAACGAAGTGGCCCGACACCCACCAAAATAAAGACCTTTTCATGCAGACCAAGGTCCCGCACACGTTCCATGAACTGACATATCCGGGTCAGGTCGAAACAAAATTGGGTCTGGATAAAATCCGCTCCCGCCTCAACCTTCTTGGCTAACCGCAGTGGTCGAAAATCAAGCGGGGGAACAAAGGGATTGCTGGCAGCACCCAAGAACAACTGCGGCGGTGATTCGAGTCTTCGGCCGCTCAGGAACTGGCCTCTATCGCGCAAGATCACGGCAGTGTGGAGCAAAGTGATTGAATCGAGATCGAAGACCGCCTTGGCGTCCGGCTGGTCACCCACCTGAACACCATCCCCAGTCAAACACAATACGTTCTTGACCCCCAGGGCGGCGGCTCCCAGCAGATCTCCCTGTAGGGCGATGCGATTCCGGTCACGGCAGGAAACCTGCATAACCGGCTCGTAGCCGGCCCGTGTGAGCAGTGCACAGACGCCCACGCTGGACATGTGGACATGAGCGCCAGACGCATCGGTTGCGTTGATGGCATCACAAACTGAAGCCAACACTAAGGCCCGATCATACACCGCCTGGGGGTCAGCGCTGTCCGGTGGGTTTAACTCGGCCGTGACGGCAAAACGACCTGAGCGCAGTACCCGCTCGAGCCGTGAGCCGGACCGCATCGGCTCAGAGCTCATTGGTCCCACCCCAGAGGGGGCCTCGTCCTACCCGTGAAATAGTTGATCCAAGCCGAGGTTCCCTCCAACCGGCTGTCAACCGGAGGAAGTACCTTCAAGATCTCCGAACCGTAGCGCGTCATCTTTTTGGAACGTTTCCATGCTTCGACCCAGACACAGGGCATCTCGGGAATGATCTCGCAGTGTCCATCGGGACGTACTCCACCACAAGGACCGTTTCGCAGATTTTTCGGACACGTCATTGGGCAAGTCATCCCGGTGCTGTGAAGCACGCACTCACCGCACATGCGACAGTCGAAAATCGCTCCCTTGCCTATCTCCTCGACCTTGACAAAAAGCCATTCGACTGACCCACCCGGTTTTAACCAACGGCGGAAGAGCGAAAACAATCGGAGCGAGGTCATGTAAATGATTTCCAGTAGGCGAGGATACTTCTGTAGCTGTCTCAATATCGCCTCCGAATGCTTCTCAGCCTTGTAGCGAACTTTTCCGCCCGGGCTAACAATTAGTGTCGACTAAGGTCATCTTTAGTTTAGCCCATCCACGCTATCCCTCAAGGATGCCCCGGTCAACGAAGATGTTAGGATTTATGGATCTCCCGAGTTACACCCGACCCACGAATGATAATGTTGTGCTTGAGATCATTCGGTAGGCCGACACATCGGTGGGCCCATACACTTCTTAACAAGGAAATCACCCTTGATGAGCCCGAACTGAACCGGCCAACAAAGCCTCCCCCTCCTACATTAGCCCAAATTACAAGAGAGATCCCCTAACTCCTGATCCCCTTACGACCAAACCGGATAGGCGACCTGACCCGCAGTAGGGACGCGAGTCCTGAACAAGCTCTTGCCCGCTGTAATGTAGAGAGTGCGACCATCGGACCCGCCAAAGGCCAGATTCGTGATCAGGTCTTCGTGGATAGGGATACATCCCAGCAATTCCCCCCAAGGAGAGATAACGTAGACTCCGGGTGGCACCTCGCGCGTCTCATGAGGCCCGCGGGGAACCATGATGCCAGCTGCTACATAAAGATTACCCGCCACATCCAACCGCATCCCATCCCCACCTCGCCCGGGGGAAAAATCGTAAACCAGTCGTTGATCAGAGGGGTTGCCATCGTCGTCTAGATCGAAACACCAGATCTTCCGATTACCCCCCATCAGGGGACAACTATCCACTACATACAGGGTCCGACAATCCTGAGTCACAGCAATTCCATTGGGTCTTTCTATGATGGGCTGCTCTAAAATGCGCTTCACACTAGCATCGACCGGATCGATCCTATATACCCCCTCCCTCTCCATTTCCATTCGGGAGCGGTCACCATAACAGGGATCGGTGAAGTAAATACGCCCTTGGCCATCGATGCAAAGGTCATTGGGTGAATTGTAGCGAGCCGATTCATAGCACTCCGTCAGCACGCTATATTCACCCGTACCTAGGTCCGTACGGGTGACGCGGCGGCCGCCTCCCGGCCCGAACTCGGCCCCTTCGCAATGGTAAAGTCTCCGTTGCTGGTCAAATGCTTGACCATTAGTGCGGTGGCTTGGATCGCGGAATACGCTCCGACTGCCATCCGGAGCCAGTTTTAGAATCCGGTTGTTCTCTATGTCGGAGAAATACACATTGCCCGCCACATCCACCGCTGGACCTTCAGTAAAGACCAACGAGGTGGCGGTCTCAACACCGGCTTCCTCAACGCCACCCGGCAGGGGAAGTTCGTGATAGACATTCGACATGAGCAAGCTCCTGGAGCCATTGTAGTGACCAACTGGTGCATCGACCAGCCCAAATTATGTTCAATCAACGCCTCTGCCCCAGGCAAAAAAGGGACCAACTTGGGAAAACATTAGGTTGCGCGTCCTCAAAATGTGTTGTATTTATGGAGTGTAGGGCTGAAAGAAGCCTGAGTTGTATTTATGGAGTGTAGGGCTGAAAGAAGCCTGAGTTGTATTTATGGAGTGTAGGGCTGAAAGAAGCCTGAAAAGGAGTTATTCATATGATGAGAATCGTTGTGATTTTCCTGGGAGTGGTTCTGCTCGGTTTCGGTTGTGGGCCCTCTCAACCCGAGCCACCGGTCGAAGAGAAAGTTGCCGTTGAGGAGGAGCCGATGGGAGAACCATCTCTGCAGGAACCTACCGAGGAGATGAAGAAGGAACCCGCCAAGGAAGCTGAGGAAGCTAAAGAATAGTCCTTGCCTATTCACCAGTTCCGAAAAGGGAGAACTCCCGGAGAAGTGCACTCTAGCTGGTGCTGGAAAAACCCTCAGGGCGGCCCCGGCCGCCAACCGGTCAGCCAATATGTCGTAGCTCTTTCGAGCGGAGGTGGCGTAGGGCCTGGGTGGTCGCAGAGAGCGAAAAGATGGGTGTCCAGGTGAGTGGGAACTGCTGAACGGAGGGCTCATCCCGGTGATGCTCACACCCTTTTCGGACAAAGGTTCCGCGATCTCATCAGTAATTCCTTCGTGGACAGCTCCGGCTACACCCAGCGCACGTGAGGAATATGTACCTCAAAACTCTCGCGGCGCCCGGCTAGTAGCCATTGTGGCCACCGTCAAGGCTTCCTGAAAAAGCGCTTTTACGCTTCGGCGCAGAGAATCCCATTTCTCGGGCGGATAACAGAGACTCAGGGGAAGACCGAGAACTCCCCACCCAACCGGGCTATGCGGCTTTCTTCTCCACATTGGCCACATGCTCGACCACTCGCCGCGGGTGATCCTCTCGACGATGCCTAGCTGGTCCTGGCCAACTGCGCTCAAAATCACGTACTGTCTTGCCATACAGAGTTTCCTTCGCCGAGCTTGGAGAGGCGATCCCAGCGGCTGACATCCCAAATGATCGATCTCCGTTAGTATTGGCTCAGATAGGCCTCAATCTCCCATTGAGAAACTGAATCATGGTATTGCTTCCACTCCTCACGCTTGACTCGAAGATAGTATTCCGCATAGGGAGAACCGAGCGCCGTCAGCAGAACCGGGTCCTGCTCCAGCGCATCCAATGCTTCACTCAGGGTCGTAGGCAGCAGCTCAATGCCTTCCTCCTTCAATTCCTCCGGGGAAATCTCGTAAAGGTTGCGGTCGTTTCTTTTCCCAGCAGGTATCTTATTCTCAATTCCGTCTAACCCCGCAGCCAGGAGGACACTCGCTGCCAAATAGGGATTAGCAGCGCCATCGACCGTGCGGTTCTCGATCCTCCCCGAATCGGGAATCCGGATCATCTGGGTTCGATTAGACCCTCCGTAGGTAACGAAGACCGGGGCCCAAGTGGCTCCCGATCGAGGTGCACCTCGAACCAGGCGCTTATAGGAATTGACGGTCGGAGCCGTCACGGCCACCAGGGCACGGGCGTGTCGCTTCAGGCCACCAATGAAGTAATAGGCAAGCTGTGAAAGACCATTCTCGTCCCCTTCATCTAGAAAAAGGTTGGTGTCCCTCTCGGCATCCCATAGGCTCATGTGGAAATGAGCCCCGTTTCCGGTTAGATTGGAAACCGGTTTGGGCATGAAGGTGGCCATGAGACCTTTCTCTTCAGCGCAGACCTTCACCATCCAGCGAAAGAACGTGTGCCGATCAGCCGTCTGCAGGGCAGTGGAATAAGTCCAGTTAATTTCGAACTGGCAGTTTGCATCCTCGTGGTCGTTGGCGTACGGATCCCAGCCCAGTTCCTGCATATATTTGATAAGGCTTGTCATCATGTCGAGGTTTCGATTCAACGCTCCCAGGTCATAGCAAGGCTTTTCCAAGGTATCCAGCGGATCATAGGGCCGAAAGTCTCCCTGGTCGGTTTTTCGAAGCAACAAAAACTCGGCCTCGACTCCAGTCTTGAAGAGGTACTTCTTTTCCCTCGCCAGGATCAACTGGTGCTGCAGAATCGTTCGGGGACAATAGGGCCAGGCCTCCTTTTCGACAGTGATATTCGAGGGAACCCAAGCCACGTTTTTACGCCACGGAACCTGCATCAGACCCCCGAAATCGGGCTGGGCAATCATGTCGGGATCCTGCGGACCTTGTCCCATATGACCGGCAGCAAAACCGGCAAAACCCGCACTTCCACTGGCCATGTCGCGAAGATGCTCCACCGGAACCAGCTTGGCCTTGGGTATGCCTGCCATTTCCACAAAGGAGCACAGAAAAAATTCAATTCCTTTCTCCTTCACCATCTGAGCGACAGAGTCCAGATTGTTCATGACAAGTTCCTCCTCCTCGGTTTTAGTGAGAGACGGCCGCAGAGGATCTCTCTCCTATCAGATTATTCTCCTGAAAACGAGTCCATAAAAAGGGTCGGATCAACTCCGGAGTTTTACCGGTTGCGATAAGTTCCGCCAAACATTTTCCAGCTGCTGGCCCCGCTTTAAACCCATAGGTTCCCCACCCCACATCGAGATAAAACCCCTTTACGGCGGGAACCTCTCCAATGATGGGACTGTAATCCGGTGTCATATCGCAAATACCAGTCCACTGACGCAGGATTCGTGCTTTGCCCAAGACAGGGAACAACTCAAGAGTATGAGAGGCCATGATCTCTAAGGTCGGCAATGTCGAGCGCAGGTTGTAGGAAGCATAGGGGTCGATTTCCGCACCGATCACGAACTCTCCTCGTGGAGTCTGGTTGACATAGACATGCAGGTTGGCCGAGACCACGACTTTGTTCAACAGGGGACGTAGGGGTTCAGTAACGCAGGCTTGAAGTGGGTGGCTGACGATGGGGAGGTCCAGGTCAACCATGCGTGCTATGCTTGAACACCATCCTGAGGTGGCATTGACCACCGTCCCGGTCTTGACCAGTCCTCGATTCGTCTCGACCGCAGAAATTTGGCCGCTCGCCGACTGCAATCCCTGCACTTCCGTGTGTGGGTGAATCTCGACACCCATACGGCATGCCTGGCGAGCATAGCCCCAGATCACGGCATCATGTCGGATGATTCCCCCCTTGGGATGGTAAAGCCCTGCCAGAATGCGATAGCGTGGTCGCGAACTGATGTCAATGGCCGGCACCAGCCGCTTGATCTGCTGCCGATCGATAATCCGGCTGTCGATTCCAAGCACTTGATTAGCTTCGGCACGTTCCCTCAAGCCGTTGACCGCCGAGGCAGTATGGGCCACCGTCAAATGGCCTTGCTGGGAAAAGAGAAGATTGTATCCGAGCCTGGCCGAAAGCTGCTCATAAAGCTTCAAACTTTCCTCATAGAAGGGAATGGCTTCCGGTGTCCGATAGTTGGCCCGAAGAATGGCTGTGTTCCGGCCGCTGTTGCCGCAGCCCAGATAACCTTTCTCCAGTACGGCTACCCGCCGGATTCCGCACTTTGCTAAGTAGTAGGCTGTGGCCAAGCCATGAACACCCGCACCTACAATCACGACTTCATAACGGTCCTTCAAGGGGTTCCGTGGCCACATGGCATCAAAGCGAACAAGAGGAAACATCTTAGGATTCCAAACTCCGGACAGCAGCCAAACCCAAGGCGTACATCCCAAACTCACTGCCTGCTTCCATCACGGCAGTCCACAGATATTCACCATACTCACGGCTAAATAAAATCTCATACCCGAACAGATCAGACCGATCTTTGCGCACCACGAGCACTTGAATCGCCGCCAGGGGAACCGAAGCACAAGCGGAATTTGGAAATTTTGTTTCTCGAAGGTCCAGCGCCGTCAGCTTTTGGAGAACTGCCCTAGCTTTCGTCCCACACACCAAAAAACAGCCCAAGCCGAAGGTTCGATCCGTGAGGTGAAGGCATCTCGACGCCACGTTTATGCTCAAAACAGTGGGCAAGACCGAGTCCTTCTGGAGGATCCACAAAGCATGATTAGGACTTACCCGGCACAGATAGCCGGATTCTGTCTGGACAGCATTCCCAGGTGACGGGACCTCTGGCACTCCTTGACCCGGAACCAGACGGGGGAGGTGGGTCATGTCGGTCCCTTTGACTTCCCACTTGGGACATAAACTGAGATCAGCCAAACCCACTCCGGAACGTACCCCGACCTCCTCCTTGACCGGGTCACCAAAGTGCTCGACCACGGACCAACCCGAGACGACCTCGAGAACTGCTCCTAGCTCCACCAGCTTGTGATGCACGGGAGACCGCCTGACCGGTCTCCAGCGAGCTTGCAGACTCATCATGACCTCAGCAGAGTACCTATCGGATCATAAAAAGGCGCCTGATGCACCTGAGCAGGAAATGTCCGTCCACGGTGAACGATATAAATCGTGGTTCCGTCGGACGAATAGCTATGAGGTACCCAGGCCATACCCACACATCGATTTTGGGCAGGGCTGATGCGGGCGCTGGTCACCCGGCCTACCGGTTTGTGATCCACCACCACCGCACAGCCTTCCTTCACCAACCCTTCGCTCACAAACCCTACCAAACGATTGCGGAACCCTTCGGCTCGTATCGCTTCCAGTGTCGCCTTGCCAACAAAATCCTCTTTTTCAAATTTCACCACCCACTCCATGTCCGACTCCAGCGGGTTGCTCAAGGCATCGGTATCCTGACCAACGATCAGATGTTTCTTCTCCAAGCGGAGAATCCTCTGTGCTTCCACGCCGAATGGCCTTATCCCGAATCCTTCACCCACCTCCAGCAAGGTTTCCCAGAGATATTCTCCGTAGCAGGATGGATAGTGGATTTCCCATCCCGTTTCTCCCACAAAACCGATCCTCAAAAGCAGGGCCGGTACACCCGCTACCTCTCCTCGCCGACAGGCCATATAGCGGAAGCCTTCCGGAGAAAGGTCCACCTCGGTGACCTTCTCCAAGAGAGCGCGTGCTTTGGGGCCAGCTAGGTTGACCGCCGCATAATCCCCCGTAACGTTAGTTACATGAGAGCAAAACCCCATGGTGACCTCCCACCACTCCAGCCAGTTCTGGACAAATTCAACGTTGCCGGTGGTGGTGGTGATGTAAAAGGTGTCCTCAGCCAATCGGCTGACGGTGCCGTCGTCGCGGATAATGCCGTCTTCTCCGCAGATGACGCCATATCGAACACGGCTCACCTTCAAAGTTGAGAACTGGTGAGTGTAGACGAGATCTAAGAGTCGACCTGCATCCCGACCTCGAAGCTCTAATTTCCCCAATGTACTGACGTCAATCAGGCCGACCGCTTGGCGCACCGCTCTCCACTCGAGTTCCGGATCCTGGTACGTGTGAGGTCGCTTCCACTCCCCCATATCCATCTGTCGGGCCCCGGCCTCCACGTGCTTGTGATGCATTGGAGTGTACTTGAACGGATGGTGGTGTGGCCCCCCCAGGAGACTGAGAGAGACTGGCCGAATCAGCGGCCGAGAAGTGGTGGTCCCGGTCTTGACAAGGGTTTCTCCGGTCTCTTCAGCACAGCAATGGGCGAGTGGCATCAAGCACATCCTACCCTGACAGGGACCCATTGCCGCCGTCGTGTAGCGCTTGAGTAGTTCCATCTCGTCGAAGCCCTCTGCCACCGACTGAACCACATCCTTTCGGGTCACATCCTCGCACAGGCAGATGAATTGTTTCGGCTTGGCGGGAATGGGAAAACTCAGAGGGCGCTCTGCTGGTCCCCCCCCATTCCGGTTCGATCCTGTCTGGGTTCTGAGCTTTTGTAATTCGTCCCTAAGCAAGCTCTCGAGAGGCCGCAGCCGGCTCGATGCTTCCAGCCCAGCCAGCCGCCCTTGGCGAAGGATGGCAGGTAAATCTCGTCGACCGGTCAAGTGGCCGGCCACGGTCAAATTCGGCGGGACCACTCCGGGAACCATCTGATTCGAGTCCGGATCAAAACAGACATCACCCTGACATTGTCGCAACAACTCGACGGCGGGAGACCAAGACGCGCACAAACAGATCAGATCGCAGGGAATCAGCTTCTGAGCAACCGGTGGCCCCTCAGCCCAGGGGGCCACCACCAGGGAGCAAACTCGGCTTCGTCCCCGGGCACAAATTGGAGCAAAGCCCACCAAATATGGGATTTTCAGCCTCTCGAGCTCCCGCCTGCCCTCAGAATCGACCACTTCCCGGCGCCGGTCAACCACCGCAGCTACTTCGATACCGGCCCAATGAAGGTCCAGCGCGGTGGCCAATCCCTCTTCATCTGACGTCACGACCACTGCCTTCTCGCCCACTTTGACTCGGTAGAGATGAATCAGCCTTAGCACCGCACTACTCAACATGACTCCCGGCAGATCATTGTTTCCAAAAAGAGTGGGGTATTCATAGCTGCCCGTGGCCACCACCAATTGGTCAGTCCGTAGATGGATCAAACGCTTCCCCACGACCACTCCCAGCAGATTTCCCTCATAGGCCCCGAATGCTAGAGCCGGTTTCAAAACCGTCACTCGAGGAGTCCCTGCCAATTGGTTGGCCAGATCCCGACCAATCTCGTATCCGGGTTTCTTTCCGGAAGAAAGGTCAGACAGCTCCCGACGCTGGTGCAGCAAGTGCCCACCTAACTCGCGCTGATCATCGATCAGAACCACCTCGGCTCCAGCCTCAGCGGCTGCCAACGCCGCCGCCAAACCGGCCGGACCACCGCCAACCACTGTCACCTGGCTGGAGAGATGCTCGTACTCACAACCGTCATCGGCTCCGCTATCGGGACTCAGAGTACCCAAACCGGCCATCCGGCGAATGATCGGTTCGGCCAGCTTCCAGAGAAAACGAGGGCGGATCAGGGTCTTGTAATAAAAACCTGCTGTCAGCGCGAAATCGAGTAGCTCCACTAGGGAAAATACGTCCCAGCGTAGGGAAGGCCAGCAATGCTGGGAAGTCACCCGATCACCGTCCCGCACAAGACGGGTACAGACCCTCTCGTTCGGCACACCGTTGACGTTCATCAGACAGTTAGGGCAGTTGCCGGAAGCACAGAGCAGTCCTCTGGGTCGGTGATACTTGAAACTGCGGGAAAAAACATGCACACCCGAAGCTAACAGGGCAGCGGCGATGGTGTCTCCAGGATAAGCCTGAAACGTCTTACCATCCAACTGGAAAGAGAGACGGCGACCACGGTCGATTACTTCACCCGGGTGGGAATCAAGTCTGGCCATCGAACTGGATCATTCTAATTCTGGAGGCGCACTGGGAAAATCGGTCGCCTTTTGGCAGCGGTGGATAGCCTGAGGCCAGAAGGTGGAGTGGACTTGATTGGTCGAAGTGTTGCGCAATGCGAGGAACCACTGCCGACAGCCCAACCGATGATACCACCACTCCGTTTGATCACCGATCGGATTTTCACTCCAATAAATATATCGAATCCATTCCTCGCGAGGAGCATCGATAGCGGGGCGTTGTTGATATTCGCCTCCGAATTGAAACTCATAGACTGAGCGAGATCCACAGTTGGGACAGGAGAGGAGAAAGGACAAGTATTATACCTCCGTCGTGTATCCTTTGGACCCCTTCCAGCCGGGACCGCCGCCAAACGCATGTCGTGTGCCCACCAAAGGAACACCGGTAATCATCGAGGATTCTAAGGTCAAAGCGCGCAAATCTTCCGGCTCCAAATCGTGAACATCGGATTTTCCGCAGGCGCGGGCTAGCATCTGAATTTCTACCGTCATGACGTGGAAGAAATTGGCAACCCGCTCGGCTCCCTCTTCAACGGGCAGGCGAGCCACCAACTCCGGATCCTGAGTCGTGATCCCCACTGGACATCGTCCCGTGTGGCAGTGATGACAGTAGTAAGGTTTCGTCCCTAACTTGTGGTAGTCCTCGACGTAAATGGGCTTGTTGCAGTTGAGGGCAATCAGCGCGACCGTACCAACATAGACAGCATCGGCACCCAATGCCATCACCTTGGCCGCGTCGGCCCCGCTGCGTATCCCCCCGGCCATGATCAACTGCACCTCTCCGTAAAGGCCAATGTCCTCTAAAGCAGCTCGAGCCTCGCAAACAGCGGCCAGAGTTGGAATCCCCGTATGGTCGATCAGCAGATCGGGAGAAGCTCCGGTTCCCCCTTCCATGCCATCCACGACGATGACATCTGCACCCGCCTTGGCGGCGAGCTTGACGTCGTCATACACGCGGGTGGCTCCCATCTTGACGAAGATAGGTACCTGCCAATCTGTGGCCTCCCTCAATTCCTCGATCTTGATCCTCATGTCGTCGGGACCCAGGAAGTCAGGATGCCGGCAGGGACTCCGCTGATCGACCCCTTGCGGAAGATCACGCATATTCGAGATTTTCTCGGAGACCTTGTTTTCCAGCAGCATTCCACCTGTTCCCGGTTTAGCCCCTTGTCCAATGGTCAGTTCGATGCCATCGGCCATTTTCATATGGTGGATGTTGATCCCATAGCGACTTGGGAGTACCTCGTAAATTAAGGTTTTCGAATGTTCGCGCTCGGCCGGAAGCATGCCTCCGTCGCCAGTGGTGGTGGATGTTCCGACCCGGGTTGCCCCTTGGGCCAGGGCTACCTTGGCATTGAGGGAAAGCGCCCCAAAACTCATACCCGTAACCATGATAGGGATGCTTAGTTGAATCGGTTTCTGAGCAGAACGAGTGCCCAGTAAGGTTTTAGTCCGGCACTTTTCCCGGTATCCTTCCAACGGGATTCTAGTTAACGTACCGGGGATGAAGACCAGGTCATCCAGAGAGGGCATGGGCCGGGACCGTAAAACGCTAAAACCACGGATGCGATAGCGCCCCAGTTCCGCCTTCGCCTGGACGTCTTCAATGACTTCGGGTCGCCAAATACCACTTTCTCGCACCACGTTTCGATCCTTCACAGCGCTTGCCTCCAAAGATCGATCTCCTTCTTGTCAAAATTCCAGAGACGCCGACCTGCCGTTACCTTCTTGAAAGTCTGCTGGGAAGAGATCGCCCAACGCAGTAAATTTTCCCCCAAGAATTGTCGCTCTTCCACATCGGGTTCCTGGATTACTGCATCATTGCCCAGCTCTTCAATCTCGCCAGCCACGAAAACCCGTCCCTCATACATGGAATCAGCCAACGCTGGACCACAGTTACCGCAGACAATAATGGTGCCCTTTTGCATCATGAATCCGGCCATGTAGCCACAGTCTCCCTGCACAATCAGGAGTCCTCCCTTCATCCCAATTCCCGCTCGAGCCGCCACGCTTCCCCGAACAACAATCGTGCCTCCGCGAATAGAGGCTGCACAGCCGTTGCCGACGTTCCCGCTCACCTGGATAACGCCCGACATCATCGACTCACCCAGACCCCAACCGGCACTACCGTGAATCTCCAAATCGGGTCCATCTATCAAACCACCGCAGTAGTAGCCAACACTACCTTCGAAAACGATACTGGCAGGAGTGACGATCCCTGCTGCGAGATTGTGCTGACCCTGGCAGCCCACCACCCGAATCTGTCGCTGCCCTGAGGCAATCGAGGTCTTCACTTGCTGGTTGATTTCCCTGGATAGCTTACCCCGGGCACCGACTTCAACCGGGAGTATCTTTTCATCGACCTGCATGGGCGGTCTCCTTCGTGGAAGCGGGGATGGACCATGTCCGAACCTCTCCAGCCGGAGGTTCATGGACTTCGAAGTGATCACTCAGACTAGATCGCAGGGCGATTTCTTCGGTGGCCAGGGCCACAAACTCCGTCGACTCGGCCACCATCAGAGGCTTCAGAGCAAAGGGATCTTTAACGTAGGCCAGAGTGTTTTCATTGGTCGCTAAGTAGCAGTAAGAACCGTCGAAGTCGTCCATCGACGCCCGTAGTGCCTGCTCAAAAGAGCAGCCATGCTCCATTTGGTCTCGCAGGTAGATCCCGATAATTTCCGAATCGTTCTCGGTGTAAAATCGAATGCCCCTTTGCTCGTAGCGACGGCGCAACTTGTGGTAGTTGGTGATGTGGCCATTGTGGACCGTCGCCAGATCGGCCATGCCGTGGGCCCAAAAAGGTTGCGAGTGGCTCAGATCGACCCGGCTTTCGGTGGAGAGGCGGGTGTGGCCGATGCCATGAGTTCCCCGCAGTGACCCGACCTGATAGCTTTGCTGTAGGTTGGCAGGAGATCCGACCTGCTTGATTACCTCCAGTCGGCTTCCCACACTGACCAATTCGAGATCTTCGGCCACTGACTCTACCCGGCGAATGAGTTCTACGAGCTCACTCATCGGCTCGATCATCAGACGTAGATACTCGGAACACACTTCGCGTTCAGAGACGCGGACGAATCTTTCCAGCCGTTCAGCTACCATCCGTCCTTTCTCCTTAAAGTTCCCCCGTTCACCCAGCTTGATTCTCAATATCAGGTTGGGAGCAGAAGACTTACCCAGGATAGCCACTCCGGCAGAATCTGGTCCCCGGCAGGAGAGAGTGACCAACATTCTCAGCAGTATGTCTCCAATAGAAGCTTCTGGGCTACCGCTCTTGTCTAGGTAGCCAACGATTCCACACATTGCCGTGGCGACCTCATTGACTCGCTTTGAGCATTGGGCACAATAAGAGGAAAATTCCCATTTCTGCAACTCTTTGAACTGGAGCGGCCATGTTACCAATAAGGTCAAAGACACGACAAGTCCCCTTCGCTGGGCTGATCAAGGATATTCCTATGCTAGAATCATAGTTTCGACCAGACTCGGTTCAAGATTGTTCCTATCACCGCGACTAACATTTCACAGCTGGAGGCAGCGGATCATCGAAAACATTACCAGTCAAAAGGGGCTCGGAAATCAGAGCAAAATTCCCCACTCCAACCTGGTTGAAGGCCTGCGTGAAATAAGTCTGAGAAAGGGGCAGGTGGTTCTAGTCCATTCCACCACGCGGATGTTCGGGCATATCGAAAGGGGAAACCCAAACCTTTGTCGACGTGATCTTAGCCGTTTTCGGTTTGAGAGATACCCTGGTTGTTCCCACCTTCACTTTCTCTCACGAAGCAGAAGAAGACCCGATTGTCGGACCTCTGAACACCAGACAGATAACTTCACCCCTTTGGACTTTAGCCAAATTGTCTCGAGTCCGGAAATGCTGGATGGTGGTGGCGTCCGCGATGTTAAAAAGCTGAATGTTCGGACCTGATCGAAGACTCCCCCAGCATGACTTCTCACTTCATCACCCAGAGGTAAAAGAATGTCCACCTGGCTTGGACTGACACTGATCGACTGGATCGTCATCCTCATTTTCCTGTTCAGTATTGCAATCCTGGGTATTCTTGCCTATGGCCGAGTCCACGATCGGTCGGACTTTTTTTTGGGTGGAAGACGTTTCGGAAAGGTGTTCATGATTTTTTCTCCTTTGCCTCGGGCACCAGCAGCGACGATGCAATGTCGGTCATGGCGGGTACCTGGCGAACGGGATTAGCCGGGATCTGGTGGGCCCTACTTTGGCTTTGGTCCACCCCCTTTTACTGGATCGTTGCGCCAGTTCTGCGCCGGATGCGTGCGCTAACCACCAGCGATTTTTTTGAAGCACGCTATGACCTCCGTACAGCCACCTTGTATTCGTTCTACGGCATCATGATGTCAATTTCCGTACTGGCGGGAGGGCTTTACAGCAGCGGAAAGATGCTCAACGCCTTGACTGGAGGCGAGCTAAATTTGGTCTCCCAAGAGCTGAACCTACAGGTTCCAGAAGTGAAATGGGATGGGGAAAACATAGAAATCCAGGCCGGACACCGGCAACTTCAGGGCTACGAACTAGCCCTTTTGTCCATCACGGCTTTGTTCGTTAGCTATGGAATGGCCGGTGGCCTGGCAGCCGCGATCATCACCGATTTCATCCAAGGCTTGCTAACCATTGCATTTTCCCTCTTGCTGCTACCGTGGACCTACCAACAAATCGGTGGCTTTTCCAATCTCCGCAGCCATGGAGAGCTCAAGGAGGGAATGTTTGACCTCTTCGGCCGTCCGGAAGTCGCCCAAATCTTCGGTGTTGAGCCACTCACTCTGTTCTACGTGGTCATGCTTTCGCTGACCGGCCTGATTGGAGTGGTGGTACAACCGCAAGTCATGAGTCTCTGTGGAGCCGGAAAAACCGAGATAGAAGCACGCTTCGGTTTCACCTGTGGCCACTTGCTCAAGCGCTTTTGTACCATCGCCTGGACCTTTACCGGCCTGGCCTGCATAATTTGGTATCTCAGCCCAGAGTTGAGCCCCTTGGATTCGAAGACGCGCGGCCAACTAACCCCCGACACTGCCCTATCCTCACTTTCGCCGACACCAGTTCCAGGAGCCGAAAAGGTTCCCTTCAATGAAGAAACCAACCGCGAGTTCGCGGACGAACTGTTTGGTCGGGCGGCCCATGACCTTTTGCCCAACATAGCCCCAGGACTGCTCGGATTGATGCTGGTTTCCGCCCTGGCACTGACCATGAGTACAGCCGATACCCAGATGATTGTGGCTACCGGTCTATTCACTGAAAATCTGTACAAACGTTTCCTAGCCCAGAATCGATCCGAGGCACACTACGTACGGGCCGGTCGCCTGTCCAGCTTACTCATCGTCGCCTCTGCCTTGATCCTTCAAACCACCTTTTCTGACGTCATCGATGCTTTGAAGTTCATCATCAAAATGACGGCACCGATCGGCATCAGCTTCTGGTTCGGCATTTTGTGGCGCGGCTGGACCCCAATCGCGGTCTGCCTTTCAAGCCTGGTAGCCTATGTCGTGTGGATCTTTTGTGCTTACTTCCCACACCTGATCCAGCAGATGGGCTTCGGAAACCCTATCCTGGTCACGGTTGGGACCCATCTCAGGGTGGCAGACTCGTGGACCATATTGTTTTATCTAACCGCTGGTGTAGTTTCGGGTATCCTGATCAGCTGGGCAACCCCTCGAACACCTCACCAGAAGCTAGATGACTTCTTCTTGCTAATCAGAACGCCGGTGAGAAAAGGGGAACAAATCACTACGCCCTGCACATTACCGGCCAATCCACTCAAGCCGGTCGCTAAATTGATGGATCACCCAGACATCGAGCTCCCCAGACCATCGATGGTGGGAGTCGGGGGCTTCGCTTTGGCTTGGGTCCTGGTGGCATTCATCGCCTGGATACCCTATTGGTTGTCCCGAGCCTCATGATCAGCGGCCACTGTTCCTAAAAGTTCTAGGTTCCATCCGGGACAGGCGGGCTAACACATCGGCCGGCCCCTATGATCATCCCGTTGATGTGAATATCCAGTGGATAGGTCCCAGGTCATAAGAAAGTGGAGCACTAACCGAGCGACTGAGCTCGATAGCCACCCTTTCGTCTGAAGTGAGCAATCAAAATCAGGTAGCAGATGAGCATGATACCTGGTAGCACTGCGATCTTGGCCAGCGTCCCTTGCCGGGAGGAAACCACGACCTGCTGGACCTGCTCTTTCTGCTCACCGGCCAGTTTTTCCAACTTTTCCTGATCCAAGGCATTGTATTGGCCCAGCAGACCTAGTTTCTTAGTCACCACTTGATCTAGCAGTGCTGGATCCTGCTCCCTCAGCTGGATCTCGAAGACCCTGTCCTGGACCGTACCAATCAAGGGTCCCCCCAGGACCCCCACTGCCAACATACCTACGGCAGCAATCGCATTCAAGGTCAATGCCCCGCCTTTTGGAAAGGATTCACTGACTATCCCTAAGGTGACCGGCCAGAAGAAAGTCTTACCGATCCCGTAACAGGTGGCGGCCAGAAATACCACCCAGGTTAGCGTACCCGCCTGGGACAACCATAACAAACCCAGCATGGTAATCGAGGAACATGCGGCCAGCAGACCCAGCGGCGAAATCTTACCCACAATCGGGCCCGCAAAAAAGCGCAGTACAAACATAATGAATGAGGTGTAGACTAGCACCAGAGACCCAGCATGGGGACTAGCTAGCACCGAACTCATCAGATCGGCGATCCAACTATCTGTACCCAGTTCTGTACTAGCCAACGGCATCATAATCAATAGCAAAAACACGAACACGGGCCGACCCAAGGCCCGAATTGTGGCAGCGAAGATGAGTGTCGGAACCAGGACCAGTGTCCACTCCAGCCACGGGCTCAGAGACTTTTGTAGAACCAGTAAAATCTGGTCGACACCTCGAACTAGCAAGTAACAGACGATGAAACAACTCGCCCAACCAAACTCCTTGAGCATTTCCTTATAAGACACCCCTGCCGCCACACGCTCCTGCACCGGGAAAACCTGTCCCGCAAGGATCCAACCGTAGATGGCCGTCGGAATCAGCACTAAACCCACTTTCCACTGCCACATATAGCCGGGCAGCATACCCAAAGTCTCTCCCGAACCCATGGCGATAGCCAGCAGGCCTCCCAGGACCAGACCACCAGGCCACCCGGCATGCAAGACACTCAGATAGCGAGTCTTTTCCTTGTCGTACATGGTAGCCACTACCGGGTTGATGACTGCTTCAACTACGCCATTGGCCAGTGCTAAAAGGAACGTTCCCAGGTACAAACCAGTGAAAGTTTCGGCAAAGATGGTAACGATCGCGGAGACCAAGTGGCCCAAAAAAGCAAACACCATCGACACCCCATAACCGATCCGATCAACGATCAGGCTGAACAATATGATCGAAATCGCAAACGGATATAATCCAGCCCCCAGGAGATAGCCAATCTGCTCTCCACTAAGGTTGAACTGCAGGCGCCAATCCTCAAGAACCATAGCACGCACGACGAAGCCGAAAGCCGTCGCCACCAGCGAGGCAAAACAACCCACAAATAGTTTGTGCTCCTGAATCTGATTTACCATTGGACGTCTCCGAAAAAGCCCACGGGTCCGGGTGAAAAAAACTGCTAGAAGTCTATCTGCAGATTGTCCCTTTCCAAAATTAGAATCGTCACCTTAAGCAAATCAGGCCACCCTGTCAACCTGGCGAAACTGGGTCAACAGTGGGTAAGCTTTCGGAGCTGAAGTGGACCACTCTTCTGGGGAGAAACAAGGATTGGAAAGCAAAGGCCCTCAGATGGTTCCCTCACTTACGCTTCGGGCTAATATGACCTGGGCTCTGCTTTTTGTCCAATGATCTTCCTAGCCGTTCTTATAGTGGTCGACCGATATGTGGGCCAGCCTGAATGGGGCTGAACGAGACAGCTGGGACACCTACAGGCTGACCCACTCGTATACTACCCAGCTGCATTGAGACTTTCCATGCTAGAATCAGGTTACAGATGACAGATCTCCGTCCCCGATTACAAATCCTGATCAGCATTGGCCTGGCCAGTTTCTTTTTTCTTTCTTCTCTGGCTCAGCCAGGCAAGGAAAAGGCGCTCGAGTACATTCAGAGTGGATTTCTATTAGGAACCCAGAACAACCATGCAGAAGCTGTTCCAGTCTTTCGAGAAGCAATTCGGCTCGATCCCTCCCTGGCGGAAGCCCATTACGGCCTGGGCGTGGCCCTGATGTCGACAGGGGATCGCTCTCAAGCCATCAAGGAACTTGAGGAGACGGTACGTTTGAAGCCGCAGTTTGCTGAGGCTCAACTGGTGTTGGCCAGCATACTGCTCGATACAGACCAGGCCGAAAGAGCGGTCAAACAACTGGAAGAGGCCAGGCCGCATCTACCGGAACTGGCGGAGATCCACTTCAACCTAGGGCTAGCTCGAGAAGGGGTTGGAGACTTGGCGGGCGCCCTGGTGGATTTTCAGGAAGCAGTGAGACTGAGACCAGACTTCCTGCCGGCACGCAACAAGCTAGGGTACGCGTTGATGGAGTCGGGGAGTTACGAGGCTGCCCTGACTCAATTCCGAAGAGTTCTCGTTTACGATCCGGCTGATGGAATCGCCAGGAATAATCTGGGTTTGACCCTGATGCGGAAAGGAGAACTGGAGAAAGCGGCCCAGCTCTACCAGCAAATGGTTGAGGATCATCCGGACGATGGCTACTCCCACTACAACTTGGCACTAGTGCTGAAGAAGCAGGACCGTTTACAGGAGGCGGTGATACACTTTCGCAAGGTAGTGGAATTGAAACCCGATCTCTCCGAGGCTCACTTCAATCTAGGCGATATTCTGTGGCGACAAAGCAAGCTCGATGAATCTGCCTCGGCACTTCGTCGGGCCATAGACCTCAGGCCAGATGATGCCACCGCGATCCTCACCCTGGGCACGATCCTTCGGGAAAAGGGAGAACTGAAGGCGGCCATTCGCTTCTTTCGTCAAGTCGTGAATCTTCGACCGGAGTTTTCAGAAGCCCACTATTCACTCGGCATGGCTCTCCGCCAACAAGGTCAGCTCAACGAAGCGCTCCAGGAGCTGAAGATCGCTGAATCTCAGCGCAAGACACGAAAGGCGGCCAAGGTCGCCGAAATTTCGACTCACATGGGCATAAAGAAACTCCGGCAAGGTCAACTGGAGAGAGCAGTCGCCCAGTTCAAGTCGGCCATAAAGGTGGCGCCGAACTATGCGCCCTCCTACTACTGCCTTGGTCTCGCTCTGCAAAAATTGGGCAAGACGGAAGAGGCAACCAAAGCCCTGGCCAAGGCTGAGCAACTGGATCCCGAAGCGCTTAAAAAGGCTCGGCAGTGGATGGAATCGAGAAAACAATAGAAGCGCATTTCTCCTTTCCGGACCCGATGAGTTCTCACCGCTCTATGAGTCCTTGGATTTCCACTCTTGCTCCAACCTCGAGGATTCTAAGGTCATTGTTCAGACTGAAGAAGACAAAACCTTGGGCCCGCCGTTTGCCTACTTCGTTGCCCGAAACAACGGGGATGCCACTTGGCTTATTCGCCTTCTGGAAAACCGCCAGGAACCTCTGAATCGCCTCTTCGTGCTAGGCACTGCCAATAAAGCCCCAGGTCGAGGGCCGAATCTCCGGGGACGAGAAATCCAATGTCGACTCCTTGCGTCTACATGATGGCCTCGGTATTCTCAATCCCCTCCCGGTCTTCAACCTAAGAAATCACCTCCTCCTCCTGATCGATCTCGCCCCTGTAATCAGGATCTGAAGTGACATACCTAACCGATTCTCGGAAGATCTCCTCCCTTTTGGTGGGAATCAACAAGGCTTGGCAATTTCCTTAACCTGATCCTGGGTGCTGACATGAAGCACCACAATGCCCATTACTCCAGCATCGAGAAGACGACCTAGGGTCTTCTGCCTCGTGGTTCCAAGCCCGGACAACAGGCGTGGCAGACCTGGATTCGGTGGCTCGAAACATTTCCGCGATTTGTGTCAATCCAACCGGAGAAGGCTCGGCGTCGACCGCCGGCCATTCGAACCCGACAGACGCCATCACCTCAGCGGACGAGGGTGACGCCAAATTCAGGAATGCTCCCACGAAAATATGGCGTCGTCGCAAACTCTCGCGAATCTTGTTCCTCATAGTTTTCTTCCTCCCCTTGAAAATTCTCTACGACTTTGCCCATTCACCCATTTTTTTAACCGGTTCTCTACACTGAATGGGTACGCTATCGTCGCGCGTGTGTCGGTCCACTAATAAGGCTGGCCACGTGGAACAGGAACACGAAGGATTTGAATTTGAGCCAGAACCGGCAAGTGGACAGCATAGACCCGCTCACCAGACGTGCAACCCGCATCCAGGTGGTCGCCTAGGTAGCACTGGCAAATTATCTCACCCACACGCTCCTCGGATACATTGTCCCTCTCTACTTTCGAGCCCTACACTATCCCAACAATGCCTGGGAGACCTTTGTTTATTACGGTTTGTTCGGAATTTGGTATCCACTTTACTCAGGTGACCCCAAGATGTAGTATGTGCCTTCGTGGAGGATTATCCACGCGACCTGCTCGAGTTCGAGGTACGCTTCGCCAGCGAAGAGGCCTGTCGCGACTATCTGTCCGCGTTGCGCTGGCCGGAGGGTTTCCGCTGTCCGGGATGCGGGCATGAGCGGGCTTGGCCGGTGCGCAAAGTGTGGTTCGAATGCGCTCGCTGCGGGCGGCAGACGTCGGTGGCCTCGGGCACGATCTTCCAAGACACACGTAAGCCGCTGCGGCTGTGGTTCCGGGCGATCTGGCACGTCACTTCGCAAAAGAACGGGGTCAGCGCGCTGGGTCTGCAGCGCGTTCTCGGGTTGGGCAGCTATCAAACTGCGTGGACCTGGATGCACAAGCTGCGGCGAGCGATGGTGCGTCCGGGGCGGGAGCGATTGGCGGACGTAGTCGAGGTCGATGAGACCTATTGGGGCGCTGAGGAAGAGGGTGTGAGCGGCCGGCAGAACGAGCGTAAAGCATTGATTGCAATAGCCGCGGAAGAGAGAGGCCGCGGGCTAGGACGGATCCGCATGCAGCGCTTGCGGAACGCATCGGCGGCCAGTTTGATGCCCTTCGTGGAGGAGTCGGTCGAGCCGGGAAGCTTGGTGCACACCGACGGCTGGCTGGGCTACGAGCCGCTGGAGAAGAAGGGCTACCAGCATCGCATCGTCTTTCTGTCGGGCCGCCGCAAGCAGGCCTCGGAATTATTGCCGAGGGTGCACCAAGCGATCTCGTTGCTCAAGCGCTGGCTGCTGGGCACGCACCAAGGCGCGGTTAGCCACGAGCATCTGGACTACTACCTCGACGAGTTTGTGTTCCGCTTCAACCGGCGCAACTCACGCAGCCGGGGAAAACTCTTCTACCGCCTTGTGCAGCAGGCAGTCGCCGTGGACCCAACGCCGTATCGATCGATCGTCGCCGACTGGGACGCCGAGGCCCCGTGAGCCCAACCACAAGATGTTGGGGTTACCTGAGTCCAGTGGATACCCCATTGTCCGGATTTATGTTTGGCTCGGCGGCGGCTGGCCTTCTGGCCGCCCGCTTTGGCGAGCGCAGACTCTGGACCTCAGGACTACTGGGCCGGGCTGCGCTCGGTGTTTTGCTGATGTTTATCCTGGGCCGGTCCTGGGTAGCCTTATACGGTCTGTTTTTTGGACTGGTTTCTGCCATAGAGTGGGTGGGGACGATTTCGATGGTTCAGATCGTCCCTGGAGAGCGCCGTGGAAAGGCCAATTCCACGCTCATGATAGCCTCCAGTCTGGGCAGTATTGCCGGTCCATTACTGGGACGAGTTCTCCTTACCCGAACGGCGAAGTCGATTCCACCCGCGGGATCGAATTTTATGCCGGTCTTTGCTCTACTAATCGGATTGATCTTAGCGGGCAGTGCCCTGGTTTGGACCCAGAGCCGTGTTGCCGGCACGGTTTTCTACCGTCCCCCAAGATTAGGTTCGCTGGAAATACCTTGAACTCCTCAGGATACCTCGGTATCTGGCGGTGGTAGTACCGTTAAGCATTCTAGCAGGTCCTGTTTTCCAGACCGTAAATATCTATCTCTATCTATCGAGCCAGCGATCCCGAAATCGGGCTAATTGTAAACTCGGCCGATCATGGCTGGTCCCTGCTGCTCACCCTTGGATACGTCATGCAGATAGTGGGGGGAGGTGTAATCCTATATCATCGCGGGAAAGAAAGCCGGCGGCAGACTGGCCGCCTTGCTGCTGGGGGCTTTTGCCACTTGTAGTCTTGGCATTGGCCTGGCACCCACCCCATGGATCCTCTTCATGGTAGCTCCCCTCTTCGAGTTTCTCCGGCAATTGATACGTTGGCCCAGAGTGGCTATATCTCGGAACATATGCCCGATCAGCTTCGAGCACCTGCCATTGGCTTCTCGACAACTCTATTCGGCCTCAGTTCGACCGGATTTGCTTCCTTGTTACGTCTGATTCAGTCTCCCAACTCGCCTGACTTTTCCTCTTCCTTCCCCCTCTTTGTCGGAAGCTCAATTGGGGTGTGCGGAGCCCTATTTCTATCGCTACTAACTGCCCCCCTTTTGGCCAAGTCAAACTCGGACCGTTAACCCATATTCCCGCAATAGGCTCCCAAGTTTTAAGTCCCAGGAATCTGGAACTACAGAGAATCCGTTTTCCGACTTCCAAGATACAACACCCTGAAACTTAGAAGCCTTGTTGACAACTCCGCTTGCAGCAGAATAAGGTTAAGTTTAACGCTTGACAGGGAGAGGACTACTGTTCATGAGAGAAATCAATCGAAGAAACTTCTTTCTTACCTCCTTAGCCGCTACGGCCGCCGCCAGGATGAGTCCCAGAGGACTCGACCTGACCACCCCCCAAGAGGCCTCGAGAAAGAAAAGAAAGACCCGGGTGGCGATCATCGGATGCGGACGCTTGGGCCAATACTACTCAGAAGTCTACCGGGCTTTACCGGACACCGAACTGGTCGCCATTGCCGAGTGGAATCCGGATCGGCGCCAGGTGGTCGGAAAGCGCTTCGGGGTCAAGGCCCTTTACCGCGACGTACATGCCCTACTCAAAGAGATCGTTCCCGATGTCGCAGCAGTGGTCACGCCCACCAAGTTCATGAAGGATGCCGTCATCGCTTGTGCCGAGGCGGGCGTAAAAGGAGTGTCGACGGATAAGCCGATCGCCGCGCGGCTCTCGGATGCCGATGAGATGGTCGAAGCCTGCAGCAGCCGCGGAGTGGTGTTTGCGGGAGGCAACCTGCAACGGGCCATGTGGGAAGTGCAGGAAGCCGCCCGCCGAATCAACTCGGGCCAGTACGGCCAGCTTGCGGGGGCTGCCATTCACGGCTTCGGCGGGCAGATTTCTGGCGGCGGCTGCCAGCACCTATCAGTGCTGCGGCTCTTCGCCGGAGCGGAAGTAGACGAAGTCATGGCCTGGGGATTTCCGCCAGAGACCCTCGAGCAGGAATCGGACGACGGATTAAACATCAACGGCGTGTTCCATCTCAGTTCCGGTTTGGACTGCCAGGTCTTCGCCACCCAATCCCCCCACCACAGAGGGTTAGATGTGTGGACGGACGATGCCCTGGTCCGTTGGAGCTGGGGGCCGCCCAAGATTTTTCAGGGCAAAGACAGCGGTGGTGTTCGTAAAGAGACCGAGCCTAGCTATCCTCCCTTCCCCTGGAGGACACTACTCGAACACCCGGGACTCCGGGCTCCGTCCGAGAAAGGGGTTGGGGACAGCTATATGGTTGCCTCGATCCGCTCTTTCTTGGACGCCGTAGAAAGAGGGAGCCAGTTGTGGATCTCAGGTCACGACCTGAGACAGGCGCTGGAGATCGTCATCGCGTGCAAACTCTCTGCCCAATCGGGCAATCGGCCGGTCAAACTACCTTTAGAAGACCGCTCGCTTGCCCTCTACCCTGTAGCCTACCGCTGGCTTGGAGGGGATGCCACCGGGAACCCTCAAACAGAGAAGGACGCCAAGGGAAAAAAGCTTTGATCAGCTGATGATGAACCTTAGCCGCAGAGCCTTCTTGCGTGCGGGAATCGGTGCCGCGGCGGTTGCGGGGACCTCCCTAAGCCCAGGAGTTCGGGGTAAAGCGCAAGTTCCCATCCAGTCTCCGCCCAGTTATCCGATCATTTACAATTGGGACGGTGCACCCCACGGCTATTCCCAGTACCCGCAGTCCCTCGATCAGTTTCTTGAAAAGACTTTTGCTCCCATTAAAAACACTCAGGTAAAAGCCTTGTTCTGGTGCATCGGTGAGCATGAAGCAACCTGGAACTCCAAAGACTTACCCATGGCTGGGGATAGTGAGAATCGAATCTACGCTTCCCTACGTTCCATGACTCACAATGAGAATATCCGCTCCCTGCTGGAACGAGGAGAAAATCCTTACCAGGCCATGGTTCAACGAGGGCATGAGCTGGGGATCGATGTGTATGTGTCCATCCGAATGAATGACAATCACTTGCATGGGATCCAATTGGAAGATATGGCCAAGACCGAGATGTGGGGTCTGACCGAACTTCGCAAGCAGCACCCCGAATGGTGCCTCGGTGCCGAGAACACTCCCAAGTGGTTTGCTGCTTCTTGGAACATGGCTATTCCGGAAGTACGCCAGCACCGATTCCAGTACATTCGGGAAGCAGTGGCCGCAGCTGACTGGGACGGTGTTGAACTGGACTGGCAACGCCATGGGTTTCATTTACCCGCCGATCACGCCTATCGATTGCGTTACACCCTGACGGATCTGCAGCGGGCCATTCGCCACGAGACTCAGGCGATTGCCGACAAACGAGAGAAGCCGTTTTGGGTGGCAGTGCGCGTGAGTACGACCCAGGAGTCTTGTCGGAGAATCGGCTACGATCTGGAAACCTGGATTCAGGAGGGGCTGTGCGACATCCTGACGGCCGGGGGAGGCTCAGGCACCGACGCTGGTATCGAGGTAGAAGGCTTTCGACAAATGGTTGACGGAACCCCCATCCGCTTCCATACCGGTTTCGACAGTCGCTTCGCAGGCCCCTACCAAGGACTGGAAGAGGAAAAAGCATCGCTCCACTCCTGGTTTCGTGGATTGGCCGCAGGCTACTGGGAGCGCGGGGCCCACGGTATGTACGTTTTCAACTGGCATGCCAACGAGCGGACCCGGCGAGACCTACTAACCTCTATCGGTGCCGTCGAGACATTGAAGAGAACGAACAAGCTGTACTCTGCGCTTTACCGTTTTGACCGGGCCAAGGAGGGCCCCTGGGTAGGCTCCGACTTGAATGATCGAATCCACGCAGAAACCCCGGTTTCCCTCTATCGGACACTTACCGATGAAGGACCAAAATTTCACGTCCCGACCTATGACGAAGTCGTCGAAGAGGCGAGGGCAGGACAGTTGAAGAAAGTCGAACTGCGGATTGAGCTGAAACAATTTTCGCCGACCGATCGAGTGCGAGTACAACTGGACGGAAAAGAGTTGACCAGTCCCCAGGTACGGAATGTCTCTGCGGAAAATCCGGATGACCCTTCGGATGTGAGCGAAAGCAGTTGGCTGGTCTGGTCACTTCGACCGGAGGAGGCCGACCGAGGAATGCACGAAGTAAAAGTCCAATTAATCAAGCGCAACCCAAGGATCAAACCGCCCCTAGTAATAGAGCATGTGGAAATCCAGGTGCATTATGCTTAATTTGCTCAAATGGAATATGTGGGGAAGCCAATTTCTATGGCTCGGCTTTCTCTCATTTTCTCTCTCCGCTTCACAACTGTGGGCTGAGGATTTCCCCTATCAAGCCAAGGTCACCGTGATCGAGGACCTAACCCATAATGTGAAGCGCATCAGGCTGGAACTGGCCAAAGGCAAAGCGTTCAATTTCAAGCCTGGGCAGTACGTCTACATCCAGGTCCCGGATGATTACATCAAAGAGTGGAACAAACGCTATCAAACCTCCCACAAAGTTGTGACTCGTCCCTATTCGTTTGCTTCCACCAGCAGCAAGCTGCCCTTTTTTGATTTCATCATCAAGCACTATGTAGCTCCCCGTGGCAAGGACGTTCCTCCTGGTCTTGCCTCAACCTACATTCATACCCGGCTACGAGAGGGCGATAAGATTGACCTGAAGCCACCGACGGGCCAGTTGTACTTGAGAAGGGATACCGGTCAGCCCATCATCGTGGTGGCCGGCGGGGTGGGGATTTCCCCCTTTGTATGCCTGCTCGAGTACTGGTTCGAAAACAGGATCAACCGGAGCAGCAAGATCTCTCTCTTCTTTGGTGTTCGCAGCAAACGCGACTTGATCCTTCATGAGCAATTCATAAAATGGGCTCAGACAAAAGAGAATTTCGACTACATCCCTGCCCTCTCCCATCCTGCGGAAGAGGATCACTGGAAAGGCGAAACTGGCTATATCAACCAGGTTCTGGAGCGACATCTGGAGGGCTCCTCAGATGCCGATGCCTACCTTGCCGGCCCCCCCATTATGATCCGGGAAACGGTCAATGTCCTGCATGCGAGAGGGATTACCAACGATCAAATCCACCACGATCCCATTCTGGTGAGATAGCCGCACAAAGGGTGACTAAAGCATGGATCGTCGAGATTTCCTCACAGCGGCAACCTCTCTTCTAGCAGCTGGGAGCCCAAGCGGCGGCGGATTGCTGAAAAGGACAGTAGCACAGCAGCCCGAGTACAGCTTTTTGCCACGCTCCGTGGGCCAGGAGGTAAACCCGGGACTCCACCCCTTGGACAAGCCGAATATCCTGCTCATTTTTGCCGACGACCTCGGCTACCACGATCTCTCTTGCTACGACAGCGAGATTCCTACACCCCACATCGACTCTCTTGCCCGCCAGGGAGCCCGATTGACCGACTGGTATGTAAGTGCCCCGATTTGTACACCCAGCCGATATTCTCTGCTGACAGGACAATTTCCTTTACGCTCGAAAGACAAGCTCGTAGGTCCCCTGATGACTTTGTGGGCAGAGGAACAAGACATAGGCATCCGGGAGAACGAAACCACTCTGGCCGAACTACTAAGAGACGGAGGATATCGGACCGCCATGATAGGAAAATGGCACCTAGGACATGGAGACAAGAAGTTCTTTCCCACCCGTCACGGATTCGATTATTTCTATGGTTGCACCGGAGGAGTGGTGGACTACTTTACGTTGAAATACGGATATTTACCGGATTGGTGGCGAAACGAAAAACAGGCCAAGGTGGAGGGCTATGCAACCGATCTGCTGAGTGAGGAGGCCGTCCAATACATTCAATCCTATGACTCAGAGCAGCCCTTTTTTCTCTATTTACCCTATAACGCTCCCCACTACGGAAAAGGCTGGGATGAGAAAGAAAAGAGAGTCACTAACATTCTGCAGGCCAAGCCGGAGGACATTGCCACCTTCAAAGACGTTGAAAACCCAGAACGCCGTGTCTATAGCGCCATGGTCAAGGCTTTGGACGACGGCGTAGGCCAGGTGCTGAGTGCATTGAGGGATCGAGGAGTCGAAGAGAACACGCTGGTCATTTTTACCAGCGACAATGGAGGCGACAACGAAGGCTTCGGTGGCCGGAATGATCCTCTGAGAGGCAACAAAGGCTCCCTCTGGGAAGGGGGTATCCGGGTCCCCTGCCTGATGAGATGGCCTGGTAGAATAGAAACTGGGATCACCATCCACCAGCCTTGTTCCTCCTTGGACTTGTTGCCGACTCTATCTAACTGGCTGAGCCTCAAAACCACCGGCTTAACACTCGACGGAATGAACATCCTACCCGTGTTACTGGAGGGAGAGCGCTTCGAGCGTGACCTCTTCTTTCTCTTTCGCGATCAGCTAGCTTTCCGGCGTGGACCCTGGAAACTGTGGCAACCATCACGGGGGGGACAACCCCTTCTCTTTCACCTCCGAGAAGATCTAGCCGAGCAACACGACCTGGCCGGAAAGAATCCTGAAAAAGTGAGAGAACTGCAGGCAGCACACGCCGCAATCAAGGCAACATTACCTCTCTAGCCCAACCATTACATTTCCCCAGCTCAGATGAGCCCTTCCGGATGACGGAAGCCTTTCACCTTGGTTTGGATCACCCACACTGCCGTCTGGCTGACCATGTAAAGCTTGTCGTAGTTGGGCCCACCGAAGCAGATATTGATGGGTGACTCGGGCACCCAAATAGTCCCCACGTAAACACCCCTCTCGTCAAAAATCTGCACTCCGGACTGGGTCGTCACGTAAAGACGACCAGCCAGGTCCACCGCCATACCATCAGCGATCGAATCGAATCGCTTGGCCGGATCCTCGGCACTCAGCACCTCTGGAGTCAGATTCAACATCGCGAATTTTCGCTTGTTGGTCAACGACCCATCCTCTTGAACGTCATAGGCCCAGACAAAATTCTTGCCAGGCTTCAACCACGTGTTGTTCACATAGAGCGTTTTACCATCAGGTGAAATCTCCACCCCATTTGGAAAGGCGTATTCGCCGGCAGGGATGACCATTTTTGCTCTTCCGCTTGGGGGCACGTAGTAGACCTGCGTGCCCGGCTGGTTCTTCTTCTCTTCGGGGGTAAACTGCGGGTCGGTCACGTAGATTCCCCCCTTGGCATCCATGACCAGGTCGTTGGGGCCATCCACTCGCTTTCCATTCACCCTGCTGAGGACCGTCTTGAGAACTCTGCCGTTGTTGGGGCTGACTTCAATCACACGGTGCCCAAACATGTCACAGACCAGAAGGTTTCCTCTCCGGGAAGCAATAGTGCCGTTGCTCTGCATCCCCATGGATAGCACTTTCCAGGTACCGTCCACTTCCATTCGAATCAACCGGCTCCGTTTCGGATCTCCCGTCCAATCCCCTTGCGCTGGATCCTGAAAGAACATGTCCGAGAAATACAGCTTCCCTTTTAGCCAGGTGATCCCCTCCCCAAAGGTGAATCCATCTGCTAGTTTCTTGGGTTCGGCACCCGCAGGAATCACCTCCAGATAGAGAGCAGACTGTTTCCTCGCCTTGTCAACGTAGTCTGGACGGACCGGCCAGAAGACATCCAGGGCGTCAGCGCCAAACTCACCTAGCTTGGCTGCGTGGGTCATTCCCCCAGGGATAAAGAGGGTTTGATGAGCGCCATCCAAGGCATAGCTGCTATCCATGACGCTTTGCTCCAGCCCGCCTCGAAGCGTGGTCATCAATTGATCCTCAGGATGGAGATGCATGGAGAAGGAAGAGTTGGGGTCCATCCGGATATAGCTCAGCTGTACATTCTTGCCCCAGAGAAGTCGAGAGTTAGCTTCAGTTCGGTAATAGGATCGACTCTTGTCCGGATCAGTGAGCGGAGTAAACTGAATCGAGTTGAGGTGATAAACCTTGGCCGGCTCCAGATTGGCCGTCACCCCCTCGTCAAAAGTTACTTTTGCGTTTTCGGAAAGCTCAACTCCGGCGAGATTTAAATGGTCAATCCGCACCGGAGAGAAGACTTCGATTGCCTTCCAACCATCGGGACCTGCCTTCAGCGATCGCTTCATGCCCTGAGTCAGATAGAGAACAGTGTCTTTGCCCAGTTCGAACTCTTCCTCACCCAGCACGCAGATTGCGGACCCCTCCTGCACCAGGGTGATCACCTCACCGCCCATAACCTCCTGGGGATAGGTCGCAGCGGGACCCATCTCCACAAATTCCATCATTGCTCCCCTTCCCCAAGCCACTCGGGCCAAGACACCGGGAGCGATTTCGATGGTTGGCAGATCTGTCCCTTTGTAGATGTTCCCAACATCTAGGTTGGACACCACATCTAGCTGGGGAAGAACCCTTTCGCGACTTGTGAGATTATACTGCTTAATGACCTCATCATTTTGGGCCTTCCAGGGCTCGCTAGAGGTACACGAAAGAAAAAGGATCCCTACCGCCACTACGGTCATCGCCCAAATAACCAATCTGACTCCTCGCCTGAAAAACGTCATGTTCCACCCTCCTTAAGTGCAAACGGACCCGACCTGCAACTGCCCCTCTAGCCCGCTCGGGCCCCATCGCACATCGTCCTTGCCGACCCGATTTTAAGAGAGGGCTGGAGGGGGGTCAAGTAAACTTTTTCAAGGCCATTATTCATAAGTGCCTGACCAAATATATCGGCCAGCCCATTTTCTCCAATCCACACATCCCGGCAGGCGCCCGTGGACACACTAGTCCGTCCCTACACTTGACAGGCCATCTTAAACTCGTCTAAGGTTCCGGCTGAGTAGAACCTTCAACTCCTTGGAGAACCCATTCTATGGACAGAAGAAATTTTCTCCTTCGCTCCCTGGCCAGTTTGGCGGCAACGAAAAACCGTCCTCGGAAACTCCATCTGACCTCGCCCCAACAAGCGGCTGGTAAAAAAACTAAATTGACGGTGGCAATCATCGGATGTGGGCGCTTGGGCCAGAACTACTCAGAGGTCTACCAGGCTTTACCGGACACCGAACTGGTCGCCATTGCCGAGTGGAATCCGGATCGACGCCAGGTGGTGGGAAAACGCTTCGGGGTCAAGGCCCTTTACCGCGACGTACATGCCCTACTCAAAGAGATCGTTCCAGATGTTGCCGCCGTGGTCACACCCACCAAATTCATGAAGGAGGCCGTCATCGCTTGTGCCGAGGCGGGCGTAAAAGGAGTGTCGACGGATAAGCCGATCGCCGCACGGCTCTCGGATGCCGATGAGATGGTCGAAGCCTGCAGCAGCCGCGGAGTGGTGTTTGCGGGAGGCAACCTACAACGGGCCAAATGGGAGGTGCAGGAAGCCGCACGTCGGCTGCAGTCGGGAAAATATGGCAAGCTGGCTGGGGCTGCGATTCACGGCTTCGGCGGGGAGGTTTCCGGCGGCGGCTGCCAACACCTATCCGTGCTACGACTCTTCACCCGGGCGGAAGTAGACGAAGTCATGGCCTGGGGATTTCCGCCAGAAACCCTCGAGCAGGAATCGGACGACGGATTAAACATCAACGGCGTGTTCCATCTCAGTTCCGGTTTGGACTGCCAGATCTTCGCCACCCAATCCCCCCACAGTGGGTTAGATGTGTGGACGGACGATTCTCTGGTCCGTTGGAGCTGGGGGCCGCCCAAGATTTTTCAGGGCAAAGACAGCGGTGGTGTTCGCAAAGAGACCGAGCCTAGCTACCCTCCCTTCCCCTGGCGCCCTTTCTATCAGCGCATCCCAAACTTTCGGGGGGATTATCTGGTGAGCTCGATCCGCTCTTTCTTGGACGCAGTGGAAAAAGGCAGTGAGTTGTGGATCTCCGGTCACGACCTGAGACAGGCGCTGGAGATCGTCATCGCGTGCAAACTCTCTGCCCAATCGGGCAATCGGCCGGTCAAACTACCTTTAGAAGACCGCTCCCTAGCCCTCTTTCCCCGTCCCTACCGATGGCTAGGCGGCGACGCCACAGGGCGCCCTCAGTCCCTGGATGAGGCCGGCAGTGCGGACTCCTGATCGCCTTTGCTATTTTTGGCCGCCAGCTTCCTCGGATCTTCCTTGCTGATGCCCCTTCCCTCCTCCACGTACAGGAACTGGTCAACGGGTACCTCTTCGAAACGATCCACCCCCTGGCCGGGCCAACGTATTTCCAACACGTCGATTTTAGTCGCCTGTCCCAGGCCAAAGTGCACCGCCAACTGGCCCTGGGAATAGTAACTACCCCCACTCCTGACCTCGCCGATAAGCTCCATCTGGCCGACTTGGCAGCGTATCCGTGCGCCGATTCCGCTACGATTTGACCGGACACCGAGAGCACGGATGGAAATCCAGTGATTGCCCGTCGAGGAAATGGTTTTGTAAAGACTGGGTTTTTCATTGACATTGTTGACCAGAACGTCGATGTCGCCATCCTGGTCATAATCTCCGAAAGCGGCCCCTCGTCCTACCTTTGGTTGGAGAAGAGCTCCTCCGATCCGCTTGGTCACATCCTCGAACTTTCCCTGGGACCGGTTCAGGTAAACGATCTTCGTTTGCCGGTAACCCGGATTGATCTTTTCTCGATCCACTTCAGGGTAGACATGACCGTTGACCTGAAAGATATCCACCCATCCATCGTGATTGAAGTCGACAAAGCCACAACCCCATCCCAACCACTGAGTGTTAACAGCTATGCCCGAGGAAAAAGCGGCTTCTTCAAAAAAGGACTCTCCCAGATTGTGGTACAAGTTGGAAAATTCCCCCGCAAAATTGGTCTTGAAGATATCCAGCCTCCCATCACAGTCAAAGTCTCCCGCTGCTACTCCCATGCCCGCCTGGGTTTCGCCATTGGGACTGTAGGCGCAACCGGCCAGAACTCCTAGGTCGGAAAAAGTCCCGTCCTGGTTGTTTTGATAGAGCGCGCTGGGGCTGCTATCGTTGGCAACGTAAACATCCACCCATCCGTCGTTGTTGAAATCCGCGGTAAGCACTCCCAGGCTATAGGTGCCGTTGGTCTCGGTGATTCCAGCAACCACGGAAACATCTCGGAACTTACCGTTCCCCTGGTTGCGGTAGAGCAAATTCTTGTCGCCAGGTAGACCGGGTGGCCCACAGGCGATGGGTATCCCCCGGTACCGGCACAGACCCGAATCGGGCCTCGGCACCGTGTCTAGATCCAAATCAACGTAGTTGGCAACAAACAAGTCCAGGAAGCCGTCCCGGTCATAGTCCAGAAAGGCACACCCTGAATTCCATCTCCGGCGGCTCTGGATAAGCCCCGCCACTCCTGTCTGATCGGTAAAGGTGCCATCTCCATTGTTGGAAAAAAGAATATTTTGGCCCCAATAAGTAACGAAAATATCTTCGAACCCATCGTTGTTATAGTCACCTGCGCAGACTGCCTGACCCCAGCCAGAACGCCCGATGCCTGCCTTTCGTGTCACGTCGATAAAGGTGCCGTCTCCGTGGTTACGATAAAGATGGTTAACCGGCTCCTCACCTTTTTGAAATCCCTCCAGCCGTGATCCGTTAACCAAAAAAATGTCGAGCCATCCGTCATTGTCATAATCCAAAAAGGCTGCGCCGCAGCCTGTAGTTTCCAATAAGTATTTGTTTTCGTCCACTCCTCCGTAGAGGGTGTGCTGATTGATTCCCGCCTGAGCTGCAACCTCTTCAAAGCGAAAACCCACCTCATCTGGAGAACCTTCCCAAAACGCGACTACCGCAGGTAAGAGTATACCCAAGAGAGGGAAACGATGCCGACTCACTGGCGAGACTTTCACCATGAGCGGGAAAGAGTCTCTTTGAGCTCAAAGCCTAAAAGACGCTTGGTCCTAATTGTTGAGAAAGCGGCCATGGGGGATGTCATTCAAGGTAAGAAATGTCTGGCATCGGGAAGGCAGCTTCTCAAGATTAATTTCCAACCCCAGGTGCAATACTTGTAATGCATCCTTCCAAACGACCACAAAAGGAAAGGTATCGTTCAGTCTCGGTCGACCAAGATCACAGAACTTGTTAAAGATGTATTCCTGGACGTAAATCTCATAGCTCTCGCTGAAAACCCGGCAAATTTCCTGCCCGAACGACTTGGTCTGATAATACAGATAAGCACCCGACTGGGGAGGAACGTCCCCGGAAACCGAACAGTCACCCCCCCCCATAAGGTGGCCCTACCACGGTTTGGATGGAACTCGTATTGATGACCCGCTGGATTTTGTGTTCCACTGCTGCTCGCATCATATTATAACAGCCATGGCTGTTGACATCGAAGGCCAACCGACGATGGGGACGCATCGCCGAAAAGTTAGTGATAGCCTCCATGATCTGACTGGCTACCACCTGACGCAGTACACCAACATCGACATACCTAGATTCGTGGTGGTTTCCTTGGACCGACAGTTTGATGTCGCTGACCAGCAATTGGTGCTCATCTGCCAAGGCCTCAACCACCTAGGGTCCGAGCTCACCTGTGTCCCCGAGAATTAGGTTTCTCGCAGCCGAACTTCTGGAACACTTTTCCAGACCTCTTCGGCTAGTTTACCGTTCACCATAATCGGACCATCGCCCGGTGGAGTGTAAGCCATAATGTACATCCGGCCAGGAATTCCTCATTGACCGGACACCCGGGCCAACCGACTCCGGCAGCCGAACTTGTTGGTCAAAAGCAGAAGCCGAAAACAGAATCACAAAAAACAGACGGGTGTTCGCCACTTGGAAAACATCTCCGTTTAATCTCCCGAGGTCACAATTCCCGCTTTGTCATCCGAGGTCCATTCCATCAAACGGGGCATCATCGAACAACCAACCATCTCTGCTGGCCAGAGTGAGTCAGGATTCGTTAGAACTTGTTGGGTAGCTTTCGTCATCACGCGCTGATAGAATCACTTGGATAGCATGGTTAATTTAGTTTAGCTTAGAACTCAGGGCAGGAGATTAAGAGATGAAGTGGCCAGGTGCTCTGCCTCGATTCAGTGCTGGTTTACTCGCCGCTGCTTGGTTGGTCAGCAGCCCGCTTGCAGCAGAAAACACGAGTTCTTCATTACCCACATTCGAAAAAGAGATTCTGCCCATCTTCGAGAAGAGCTGTCTGGCCTGTCACAGTGCCCAGAGTCCTCAGAGCGGCCTGGTTCTGGAGACGGTAGAGTCTCTCTTCCAAGGGGGAACAGTCAGTGGACCGGCAGTAATCGCTGGAGAGAGCAGCCGGAGTCCGCTGCTGCTCTATCTGAAGGGAGAGAAAGAGCCCAGAATGCCGCTGGACGCTCCTCTGCCGGAAGCGGAGATCACCCTGATTGCCCGCTGGATAGACCAGCTCAAACCGGCTGGTCAGAAGGAAGTTGAGACCCAACTGGCTGGTGGAATAACCTCTGATCAAGACTTTGAAGAGTCAATCCGGCCCATCCTAGAGAAAAATTGCTTTTCTTGCCACAACGCCGAGACTCACCGCAGCGGTTTGGTACTCGAGACGGTCGAGTCGCTGCTTAAGGGAGGCGGTGCCGATGGTCCAGCTATTGTGGCGGGGAAAAGTAGGGAGAGTCCCCTGATTCTTCATCTGCGGGGAGACAAAGCCCCGCGCATGCCGCTGGAAGGCGTTCCTTTGGCCGAGGAGAAAATCACCCGGATTGCCAGCTGGATCGACGGTCTGGAGGTCTCGACCATAGCCCAGGTCAAGCCGAAACTGGACTGGCCCTGGATCAAACTCGAGCGTCCGGATGTTCCGCAGGTCCAACACCAGGAATGGGTAACGAATCCCATCGACGCTTTTATTTTAGCCAAGCTGGAAACCAAGAGCCTAGAGCCGGCACCAGCGGTCTCCAAACGGGCTTTGCTGCGCCGCATCTCCTTCGATCTGACGGGTCTACCGCCTACACCGGAGGAGATGCAGCGATTCCTGCAGGATTCCTCGCCGGATGCTTATGAGCGGCAGATCGACCGGCTACTGGCCAGCCCTCACTACGGAGAACGCTGGGCACGGCACTGGTTAGATTTAGTGCGTTATGCCGACACTAAGGGAGGATATTACGATCCGATCTACCCTCATATCTGGCGCTACCGGGACTACGTCATCCGGGCCTTCAATCAGGGTCGACCCTACGACCGCTTCATCCGGGAACAAATCGCAGGGGACAGCTTCCGCCCCTATGGCGCGGAAGGGAGAATTGCCTTGGGCTTCATGCGCGTGGGAGCACAAACTGAATCGGGAGGTCGCCGGGAGATCTTGGATGACCTGGTGGGCACCACCGGATCGGTGTTCCTGGGGATGACTGTGGCCTGTGCCCGCTGTCACGATCACAAGTTTGATCCCATTCCCCAGCGAGACTACTACCGGATGGAGGCCTTCTTTACCCCGATGAGCATTACGGGGCCGACCGCCCTACCCTTCACCGAATACGAGCTGCCCCATCAAGAGCCAGAGAAATGGGAGAAAAAGGCCGAAGCCTGGCAAACACTCTATTCAAAGCATTATACGAGAGCAAAAGCGATTGTAGCTCAGTTCAAGGAACGGGTGAGAAGAGAACGCTCCTTCCTATCCCCTGAGGACCTTAAGGACCGGGTGGTCTACGGAGACGTTTACGCCTCCTACCGAGTCAGCGCTTTCGAATTACGCGAAGCCATGCAGAAGGGCCTGCTGTTTAGCAAGGCGGAACGGGATCTGTACAATCTCGCCCGCCGTTTTTACAGTAGGTTTTTACTCAGCCCCATGCATCCCGATCTATATGAGCCCAAGGCCTACTCGGCTTCCGACCCAGGAGGCAAGGATCTTCCCTCCACTCCTGACACCTACGTCCTGAAGGTGGGAAATCCAAAGGCTAGAGGAGAGGCTGTGGGACCAGGTTTTTTGAGTTCTGCGATCGGGAATTCCGACCCGGTCGACCTGACGGGAGGCGGTAGCCACCGCAAGTTGCTGGCCGAGTGGATCTCCAGTCCCGAGAATCCTCTAACGGCTCGGGTGATGGTCAACCGGATCTGGCAGCATCATTTTGGCGAAGGGTTGGTGCGCACGCCCAGCGACTTTGGCCAGAACGGTTCGGGAACCCTGCATCGGGAATTGATCGACTGGCTAGCCTCGGAGTTCATCGAGCAGGGGTGGAACATCCAGGCCATGCACCGGCTCATACTCGGCTCCAGTCTCTATCGCCAATCGATGTACCACCCTCGGGACCAGGAGTTTGAAACGATCGACAGTGCCAATCGCTATCTTTGGAAGATGGGGCCGATTCGTCTCGAGGCGGAGAGCATTCGCGACAGTATCCTAGCGGTTAGCGGAGAGCTGAATCGGGATATGGGTGGCCCTGCGGTTTTTCCCGTCATCGATGATGAACTACAGAAGCGAGCGCTCACTATCTGGGAAGCCTCTCCCCAGCAGGAAAGGAACCGTAGAAGCATTTACATGATGCAGAAGCGAGCCACCCCGACCCCTTGGATGGCGGTCTTTGATGGCCCTAATCTGAACCAGAGCTGCGAGGTACGCGGGGTCACCACGGTGACGCCGCAGGTCTTTGCCTTGTTCAACAGTGAGTTCGTCCACCGGCAGAGCCGCCAGATGGCCGCTCGCATCCGTCGCCAAGTGGGAGCGGATCCTGAAAGACAGATCGAGCGGGCCTTTGAACTGGCCCTTCAGCGTTTGCCCACCCAGGGAGAAAAAGAGGAGTTTCGAGCGCGGTTGGGAACCTCTGCAGCGGTGCCCCGACCAGACATGGCCTTCTTGGGCAAGCCGGAAGGTGCACCTATGCCCATCTCCCTAACGATAGCAGGAGACCAACCCGGGAGTCCGGGATCGCTGGCTGATCTATGCCTGGTTTTGTTTAACGTCAACGAATTCATTTTCCTAGAATAGGACAGTTTACTCAAGGAGACAGCCTCATGAGAAAGAACCCCTTTGATGTTTGTGATCGGGTAGAGCCTGCCCCAGACCCCCGTCTGGGCGGGTTAGGGCGAAGAGATTTCCTGTTTCGACTGGGGGGAGGTGTGGGCAGTGTGGCCCTTTCCTATCTACTTCACCAGGACGGCTTCCTAGCCGCCCAAGACTCCGATAACCCGCTGGCTCCCAAAGCCCCTCACTTTCCAGCCCAAGCTAAGTCCTGCATCTTCATTTTCACCTTTGGCGCTCCTAGCCAAATGGACACCTTTGATCCCAAACCGGCGCTGACCAAATACCACGGCTCTCCCCACAGCTACATCACCGGAGATGGCAATGGCTATCGGACCAACCGCATCTATGTCGGCAGCCCCTTCAAGTTTTCCAAATACGGACAGAGCGGAACGGAAGTCTCGGAAGTGTTTCCTCACCTGGCCTCCTGCGTGGACGACATGGCGGTAGTGCGATCGCTGCACACCGACTTCGAGAATCACGGAAACGCTACCTGGCAACTGAATCTCGGCATAGCCGAGCACGGCAACCCTTCCATGGGCGCCTGGGTACTCTATGGGCTAGGGACGGAAAATCAAAACCTACCGGCTTTCGTAGTTCTTCCCGACATCCGCGGCGGTGGCGTCGGAGGTGGGGCGGTCAACTGGTCTAGTGGCTATCTGCCGGGAAGCTACCAGGGCACGCTCTTGAACCCAGAAGGGCCTCCCATCCAAAACCTGCGGCCACCGGAAGGGATCACCTCCCAACAGCAAGCCGCCAATATCCGACTCATCAACCGGATCAATGAGCCCTACCTGGAGTCGAATCCAGGCAACCCGGCCCTACTGGCCCGGATGAAGAATTACGAACTGGCCTTTCGCATGCAGCGGGCAGTTCCCGAGGCGCTAAATCTAGACCAGGAGTCACAAAAAATAAAAGGTTTGTATGGCTTGGGCAACACTATTACCGAGCCGATGGCCCGCAAGTGCTTGATGGCCCGACGGCTGGTGGAGCGGGGAGTTCGCTTCATCCAGATCTACCACCACGGTTGGGACCATCACGAATACCTAGAGCGGGACCTCAGGCGACGAGCCGATGAATCAGACCGGCCTATTGCCGGACTGCTCAAGGACCTCAAACAGCGGGGACTGCTCGATCAGACCCTGGTGATCTGGGGCGGTGAGTTTGGCCGCACCGCTGACAATGAGAAGGAGTCCTTCCGCTCCCAGCCCGGGCGAGAACACAACAAGGAAGCCATGGTCTGGTGGTTTGCCGGCGGCGGCGTCAAAGGTGGGACCGTCGTTGGCCAGACCGATGAGCTGGGGATCAAAGCCGTGGAAGACCGCTACCATCTCCACGACTGCCACGCCACCATGCTCCATCTCATGGGCCTGGATGACATGCGGCTCACCTACTACCACGGCGGCCGTTTCAAGCGCCTCACCGACCTGGGTGGCCGACTCATCAAGCAGATCATTGCTTAGGCGCAGACCTGCAGACCCTCCTTATCTCTGCCTTCGGAAAACTGCCGGCTAGTTCGCTTCTTGGGTAGGCAGCGCGCCTGACCGATTAGAATCCCCGAGGATTCTATTAAGCCAGATCTTGAAATTCCCTTTTTCCAAGTCTTCGGATTGGATAAACTCGATTCCTATGCTCCCGATATGAACTCTTTTTAGGCTCCAGCGCACAATGGCCTCAACCTGTACAGACTCTTCATCTGTTGCTCCACTGGAAAATCTGAGATGCAACTAGGTTGCCCTTGGGGACACGAGCTTCCTGATTGGGGCATTATCCTCTACCCAGACCTCACCCCTTTAGAATTAACGGTGCACATCGATTCACTCTGCATATACAATGTGCCACAAGAACAGGTCGACTCGAGAACCATGTGCCCAGAGTGTGGTCACACGGACTGACGGATGGACTCAATCACTTTTCAATTGCACCCCATCGACTGGGCGGTAGTGATCGCTTATTTCGCCATCGTTGCCTTCATCGGTATCGTCATGGGGCAGAAAAAAACAAAAACCCTAAGTGACTTTTTCATTGCCGGCGGAAGATGGGGTCCTCTGGTGGCCTTTGTCTTTGTGTTCGCTTCGGCCGTAGGAGGAGCAGAAGCAGTCGTGGTTGGGGCAGGTGCCTATCGAAGTGGAGTTTCGGGAATCTGGTATTGGTGGGCGGGAATCTTTTCCACCACCACAATCTACTTTCTTTTCTCTACCATTTACAAACGTTCACGCGTTTTCAATTTAGCTGAGTTCTTCGAAATGCGCTTCGGTTGGCCCGTAGCCACCTTCTATGCTCTCCTCGGAATCGTCGTCTGCATTCTCATGCTGGCTACCTTTCAATTGGGTGTCGGAAAGATCATCTCAGGACTCTCCGGAATCTCGGTAGATCAGGCAGTCCTGGCGGCCAGTATTCTGGTCTCCGTCTACGTGGCCTCGGGCGGCATGATGTCCTCTCTTTTGACCGATTTGTTCCAGGGAGTCCTGACCTTGACTGCTTTCAGTTTTTTGCTGCTTCCCTTTCTCTGGGAAGCAGCAGGAGGCTTTGAAGGACTTCAAGGATTGCCACCGGAGGTCTGGTCCTTACAGTCCAAGGAACTGACACCGAGTTACATTTTTACCTTCGGTTTTGCTGGCTTTGGAGCCATCGCCTCACCCTTCCTCTTCAGCTGGATTGTGGTGGGAAAAGACGAACGGACAGCTACCCAGTGTGCCTGGGGACATCTCTGGAAGAGGGTCATTACGATTCTATTTTCTCTCTATGGCCTGTTATTCGCAGTCTACAAGCCGGATCTGGTCGACCCTGAACTCGCCTGGGGTCTAGTGATGCGAGAGATCATACCCGTGGGTTTCCTCGGTTTGTTAGTTGCTAGTTTTTTTTCCGCCCTTATGTCCACTGTCGATACCATGGCCACTTCAAGCTCCGCCCTGCTGGTGGACTACGTCTTCAAAAAGAAACTATTCCCCTCCCGAAGACTTCAGTTTTACCTTCGAAGTGCCCGTATTTGGAGCTTTCTAGTCATCTTTCTGAGTTATCTCGTCACCAAGAAGTTCTCCAATATCGTCCAGTTTCTTGAAATGATCTCACCTATAAGCCTACTTCTCAGCGTACCTCTTTACGCCGGAATCGTTTGGAGAAGGTCGAATCGCCAGGGTATGTGGGCGTCTCTCTGGGTTGGAATTGGTCTTCTGTGTATGACCAGATTCTGGTTGAAAATGCCCTTTGAGACGACGGTCTTCCTTCCCACCATAGGCTCCGTCACCGCCATGCTACTGGTCAGTTACTTCACCCGGCCAGAATCAGATGTTTTACTCAACCGCTTTTACTGCATCCTGAACACTCCCATCGGTAAGGAAAATCGGCTCAGACGCGCAGGCATTCGACTGCCGGCCATGGGAGAAGGGACAGGGGCGGACAGTTTTTATTTAAGGGAAGAACTTGATCGAGAGGAACTACACTCCCTGTATCAATCTTATGCCACACACAAATTGTTCGGTTCCAATAGCTCCATTGAGGTCCGAAAAGAGCCTGGTCTTGACTGGTACTACCGAGGTTGTGTTCTGCTGTTTTTGGGCATCTGCCTCCTGGTGAGTCTCTATTGGCTAGCCTGCCGGATGATGGCCACTTATTAGGTGTGCCATTTCGGAAAATACGGTGACGCATCCTTTCCGGTTCCTGGTTTCAAGTCCAAGTTTGGTCCTTTCATGACCTGGAACTTACCCAACCAGCTATTCACATCGACTAGTTAATCGCAGGGGTAGACTGGGGTGTCCGGCCCCATGGACCAATATGTTCTGTTCAATACATTCGGACTGGCTGACGCATCGGTCAACCACTACATTTCTCAGGAACGGCAATTGGAGAAGTTTCGAGTTCAGAAATAAAATGTCCAAACTTGGAACCTAGAACCTGGAACTTGAAACGCAAATACACAACAATACCCGTATGCTATTGATCCAGCTACTTGACCTTTACGCTCTCGTCCTGATCATCCGTGTGATCCTGTCCTGGGTCAATCCGAATCCCTACAATCCAGTGGTAAGTTTCCTCTATAGAATCACCGAACCGGTACTCGATCCGGTGCGCCGCATCATTCCTCCCCTTGGAGGTCTCGATCTTTCCCCTTTGGTAGTGCTCGCCGCCATCTGGATTTTGACACGGCTTTTGATTTGGATACAATGAGAAATCCTGGAGAGGAACCATGCTGAACCGCCGGACATTTTTACACCATGTAAGCGTCGCCACGTCTCTTCCTTTCCTCCACACGACGACTCGACAGAAAAAATCCAGCACTTTCCGTTACCGCATGCGTTCACTGGATGGCCCTTCCGATGACCAGGTCGAAGTTTGGAGAATTCCTGGCCGATTTACCAAGAACCCCGATCTGGTTCAATTTCCATCGGGAAAGATGATGCTGGTTTTCTGTGACGTGGAAAAGCACTGGACCGAAGAGATCAGCCGAATTACCACACTGGAGAGCCTCGACCAGGGAAAAACTTGGGGCCGGCCTCGAGTCGTAGCCGAGGCGGACAAACGCAAAGGGGAGGAGCGTTGGGTTACACCACGCCTGAGCCTGCTCCGAGACGGGCGCCTGGTGATCCTCTGCGACCACGATGACTCAGCACATTACCATGAAGATCAGCCGCCGGGAAACTGGATCTGGTTCAGTTCAGACCAGGGCCGCAGCTGGAGCAGGCCCCGCTTGATTCCCTTGCCCGGAATTGAGCCGGACCGTGCACTGGAACTGAAGGACGGCACCCTGATCACGGGAGCAACCACAGTCCTCAGGGACACCCAAAAGGAAGCTATGGTAATGATGCGCTCCTGGGATGGAGGTTTGACCTGGAAGGACTTGAGCATCGTAGCCCAGGATAAGGTTCAAAACTATACCGAAGGAGGCTTCCTGGTTTTATCGAACGGCTTACTGGCCTGTGTCATGCGCAACGAAAACCACAATGGCTATCCCTCCTTTGTCACCTTCTCCATGGATCAGGGAGGGAGCTGGTCGGCCACTCGCCCCCTACCATTTTCCGGAGATCGACCCTATGCCAAGGAACTTTCCGAGGGACGGGTACTGATCACCTATCGAAACCGATGTGGCAATCGAGGAACGCATGCCTGGATCGGAGACCTGACCCGCGCCGGTTACCAGATCGGGGGCACCCACTATAGTGACCTTTTGACCCTCGAATCGGACTCTCTCCACATCCACTCAACCCCAGCAGCGGTTACTCGCTATATCCTTCTGCCTCCGGAGAGTTATCGAAGTGACGTGGTGATGGAGGGAACTCTGCGGGTGGATGGGCCCGCTGACCAAGCGGTAGCCGCAATGGAAGTGAGTCGCTTGGGAATCGGCGTCCGGGTTTGCAGCAACGCCTTATGGCTTTACAACCAGAGACGTGCCGATCAGCCGCTCTCTATCGAACACACCCACTCGGTTAACATGAGTTCGTTTCACCACATTCGGCTACAGGTCCGCAAGGGCTTGGCCAGGGTAAAACTCGACGGAAAAATGGTGATGGAGCTCATCGTCCGTGACGAAATGCCCCTACGAGAGACCTGGTTTGGCCGAATCGGGGAGGGAGAAGGAGAGATCTGGTGGCGCGATTTTACCTATCACACCCGTAACCCAAGCCAGCCGGATCACCTCTGGAGCTGGCAGGCCAAACTCGGACAACATCCCGACGAATACCAAATCGCTCACATGTTGGAGCTCCACGCCAACCCGCCTTCCAAAGATCACAAACCAGACAACGGCTATTCTTCCTGGGTTGAGCTTCCGGACAGGCGCATTTTCTTGGTTGATTACACCAACCGGGGAGACCCGTCGCCCACCGCCCACCTCTACGGAGTCTACTTTTCACCCCACGATTTCCGTGACTCCGGGCCGGACTGACAACTGACGTAGGCCTACTACGGTCCACCTGACCTGGAGATCAGCTTGTGAAAATAGCCGACCATTAACCCGTGTCTAGAGTCGAAGGATATGCACCATACTCCACAATGACCTCGACATTATCCACCGTCACCTTGCCGGCCAGCCTGGTTGGTCTCCGATCCAGGGATATCTCTAAGACGTTGCGCCCCTGGTGAGGACGCACCTTCTGTAGGTGAAACTCCAGCCACTGACCACGGTAGGGATCAATGATGTGAGGACCCGGCCGTCTGAGGTTGAATTGGCCAAAGTCGCGTAGACAGGTTTCTTCCGCTAGAGATCTTCCGTTCAGAAGCAGGGTGAAACGATCGGCGCTGACCAGGTTGCTGAGTCTCAGTCTCAGTTTCACCTGGCGTATTCGGCTAGACGCGCCCTCTAGATCATCAGCGATGGTGAAGGAAATAGGATAGCGTTTGCTCGGATCGGCCGACGGTATTTCCAGGGGCAGAACTACATCATACCCGAGTCTGACCGCTTCCGGAGACCTTCTCGGTAGAACATAATGCTTGTCTGCTTCCTGAATTAGATCGGGGTCCCCCATTTCCGTCAGCATCCTGCGTTCAGCATCGCCCAGTGGCCAGCCTAGGAACCAGGTATAAAGGCCATCGAGGCCTCTACTTCGGTAGATTGCAGCGGCAGCACGCATGGCCTCCGGAGTGAAGTGTTTGACTCCCCCATCCAAAGCGTCTTTGGGGTCTCCACTCAAAGGTGCCCCGTCAGACAAGTAGGGTTGAAGCATCCCATAAACGGAAACATCCGCCTGGTGCGCGGCGCTAACAAGCCAGTCAATGGGCATGTCGGCGTCCAATTGAAAATATAGGTAGAGCATAGGGGTCACGTAATCAAGTAGACCCTTTTTCAACCAATCGCGAACGTCGAGTCCAATGCTCAGACACATCTCCTCGGTCGGCGGAACCCGAGCTCCGATTTGACCGGACGCTTCTCCTCTTCCGCGCACCATTTCGGAGATCCTCTTCACATGCTCGGTCATTAGGGGTACGTTTTCTTTCACCTCCTCAGATCGGAAATAGGGAGACGTGCTGTCAAACCACACCCCAAAATCTAGTTCCAGCCCTTCCACCGGATAGCGAGTGGCCAACTCCTCTAATACAGAGAATTGAGCGTCTTGGACCCGGGGGTTGGCAAATCCCCGTCCCCCTTGTGAGGGGTCGCCGAAGCCCGGCTCACCTGTCCGATTTGACCCCTCAGGATTGACTGCCTCATAGCTTTGCATGCGAAAACTGGAGAAAAAGTCCATCCCCTTCTCATGAGCCCGGTCAATCAGCACCCTCAAGGGATCGATCTCCCGGTCGATCAGACTCTGCATGCCCTCCCAGATGCGCCAGTAGACACCCATGTCGAACTCGCCCACGCCCTGTCCAAAACGCTTGCCTACACGCGTGGGATAGAAGAGTCCATCACCTCTGGCTACGCCGTAAATGAAGGTGTCTACAGAGGTACCAGCCACCTCATCGATGGGCCTCCAGGCATCTTTAAGGCGCATCGGTGGCTCGAAAACAAACAGGTAGTAGTGTCGAGCATCATTGAAGTAGATGGTGCGGGGCTGTCTCATGAGAAGAACACTCTTGACCTCTCTTCCCCCCCTGGCTACCTCTACGGCCAGGCAGGCTTCTTCGGATCACGACCAGGCGCAAGCATCGCGCCTGGAACGTTAGGAACACCGAAGTGCAGCGGCTTAAAATACCAGACAAATCCCTGGTCGGCACCCACCAGCAGCTCCCACTGGCGATCGTTATCCCAGTCGACCGCCGCCGGATGAGCGGCGTGGCGCCAAAACTCGAATGGGACTCCCTTGGCGTTAAACAGCAGCACCACGGCGCGCTCGAACTTGGGGTAAGTATTCGTCCCCCCATTTCGGCACAGCAGCGGGTAGCTTCCGGGGAAGGCGCTCTCGTACTGGGGTCCCACACCCAATAATAGATCCAGATTGCCGTCATGATCCCAGTCCAGCACCTGGATCTTGGTCCGACCACGCCCTTCACCTCCCAAAGGGGTGTAGGTTCCGTGACTCTTAATAGTAGAGCCATCCTCATATCTCAGCTTGATCCCGGGCAGCAGCGCTGACGGATCTTTTCCCCCAGCCTGTCGGTACAGGACCAGGTCCAGCTCCATGTCCATCGCTACCAGATCGGGCAGTCCGTCTCCACTAAAGTCCCCGGCTCCCGGCCGTACTCTCCAGGGACCGAAGAACTGCTCCCCCTGGACATGAAGGCGGAAGGGAGGAACCAATTTAGGACGACTTCGGGTACCCCTATTCGGGAACCAGTCATATAGTCCAATCATATCGCCCACGAGAAGGTCCAAGAGCCCGTCGTTATCCCAGTCCACTAGCAACGGATTGCTATAGCCCCCATTAGAGCCGTCCAAGGGACCCTGTGAACCTCCCCAGTGATATCCGGCCGCCGGATCTGGCTTGGAATATCTTCGAATCTCCTCATTACCTACCCGGACGCGTTCGGGAGGAGCGAAGCGCAATGGATCGGTCGAGAGGGTCTTATACCAGAAGATATAGCCCTCCACGCTTCCGACCAGCAGGTCGGGCCAGCCTGTTCCCCGCCAATCCCCAGTGGTCACCACGCTGAAGTAACCTCCGTTGATGTGAGGATTTCTCTGCTTGACCTTCTTCGGACGATCGTAGACGGGACGGCCTTCCCTGTCCTGCCCGTAACGGCGACACCAGAAAAGGCTCAAGGAAATATCTCCCGCGAACAAGTCAAAGCGATTTGAATTGTCCAGATTGCCGACCCCGATGGTAAGCATGTTGGCTGAGCGGGTGAAAGGAGCTCCCTGCAAATCAAACAGTTCTCGCAGTTCCCCCCACTTCGGTTCCTCCCCTGGCTCCAAGAGTGGAAGATGCCACAGATCGCCGTAATATCCCAGGATCAATAGGCCGGCCCTTGGATCGTTGGGATCCACCGGGCACAGTGGACCTCCAGGTGGAGCGGAGGGCAATGCGATAGGCCTCACATAGGTGAACTCAGGTCGACCGACCTCGCCTGTGTTCCGAAAGAGATGTAATGACCAGTCGCCCACCGTCCCCTTCCACTCCCCCAGGCGAGTGTATCGCTCACGAGGGTCACGGGGCACCTTCCCCGTCTCGGGATCGATGGGGTTATAATTCTCACTGTCAAAGCGAGCCAGAACCAGGTCAAGTCGGCCATTACCATCCCAATCGAATGCTGCCATCCGTGCGCTGCTCCACCTCTTGGCGACGGAGATAGGATCTGTCTCACCCGAAAGAGTAGAATCCACGAGGGTGAGAGGCAACCCCTGGCTCCGATGCTTGGGAACTCCATCGACTAGATCCAGCACCACTAAAGCTTCCTTAGAGTATCCGCGCGGACCCAGAATGACTTCCGGCCGACCATCGCCATCAAAATCTCCGCTGGTGATAATTTTTCCGCATAGCCCGACATCCGTCTCCTCTTCCCGCTGAGGCGAACGCGAGACCTCACCCCAACGCAACCCCCGATCCACAATGGGTGTCCCATCGGGTAGCGCTCCTTGCGGAAAAAAGCTGAACAGATCCCACACTCCATTACCCACCAGCTCCTTCTTCCCGTCTCCGTCCCAGTCCAGCACGTGAACCGGAGAGAGATAAAGGTCACCGATCTCCTCCGGGTCACCCAGAACCAGAGGAAAGCCATTCCCTTCATTGCCGGCTTCGATGGGTCTGGGGAACCCGGTCTCCGTCTCCCAAACCCAGGACTTCTCAGCATCACCCGCGCAACTCAGAAGCGAGGCGCCGACTGCGGCTAAGCTCAGCCAAACCAGTAGACTCCTGGAGCGAAAGTGGTCGACCATCATGGCTTTCTTCAGGCGGTGGTGGTGATGCATCAGGTCCACTAGACCAAACCTCTACCTCTCCCAAAATGGACTGCGTTTGAACGCGTACTGAATCGCCTCTTCCGGTACTTCAAACTTTGTCCTGGCCCCATTGCCCTGGTAACCTGCGTCCCGAATACCTTCCGGACTGGTATAGAAGGCATCCACCGTCATCCTCAAGACCCACTGAAAGAACCGAATACCGGGACCCAGGGGTGAAGCCGGAACAGTCTTGTAGTCCCGAAACCCTGCGTACTCGATGGACTCTTGGTATCCTTTGGGCCTCGACACGAGTTGGCCTGGCTGACTCGACTCAGTCAGCTGATCGAGCATCGCGGTCTGCTGCGTCTTGTCGGCATCTACAAAGCGAACTGCGTAGCGCCGCTCCATTTCATAGTCGAGCCAGAGAAGACCACCTGTATAAATATTCTCCAGCTCGTCGTTCTGGCTGCACAATAGATCGATAAACTCCGGGGCTCCAGCCTCCAGCGCACTTCCTGAGACCTCATCGGCGGGAATAATCAATTCTGTCAATCTTTGCAATGTCTCATACTCGTGAGGCTGAAAGCACTTTGGTTGATAGAGACCCCGTTCCTGTTTCTCTTCTTGAGCTAGGCGATGCACGTGCTGTGCGGCCTCGAGGCTCCAATTTCCGACTCCCACGGAGGTGAGTCCCAGAGCGACCTGGCGCAGCCAGTCGCGCCTCGACAGGCCCGTCGGATGAAGGGATTGCTCGCCGCGCTCAGACATTCCCTTTCCTCATTTCTTCAGCCAGATAGTCCGCGGTCCGCCAGGCCAGGGCGCAAATGGTCAGCGTGGGATTTTTGTCGGGATTGCTCACGAAGGGTCCGGCATCGGCCACAAATAAGTTGGGTATTTCATGTGCCTGACAATACTGGTTCAAGCTAGAGGTGCGAGGGTCATTACCCATCCGCACCGTCCCCAACTCATGAATGATCGTACCGGGTACCGAGATGCCCTGGCTTTCCCGCTGCGGAGCAGCCAGCCCGAGCACTTCCCCACCCATGGTCTCGATGATCTCAACAAAGGTCCGTTCCATATGGCGAGCTTGTTTCCACTCGTAATCGCTCCACTTGAAGTGGAAACGAAGGACGGGGATGCCCCACTGATCCACCACCTCAGGGTCGATCTCACAATAGCTGAGATGGTTTGGAATCATTTCCCCTCGTCCCGCGAATTGGACAAAGGCTCCGTACTCGCGCCGAATCCGCTCCTTCAAGGCTTGCCCATATCCACCCTGTCGCTGGACCGAACGAGTGAAGGACCCAATCTGGGGCATGCGGAATCCCCCTCCGATTTCAATGTGATATCCCCGTGGAAAGTCCTTATTCTTCTGATCGTAGCGCCACCAGGGCATGTACAGATGAGCACCTGTCAAACCATCCGAGTCGTATCTAGGCAGACCTTCCAAAGCAGGGATATACCCGTGAAGCCCAAAACCCACGGAATCCATCAAAAAACGCCCCACCACTCCTGAATTATTGGCCAGACCCTCCGGGAATCGACTCGATTTCGAATTGAGCAACAGCCGCGCCGACTCACAGGCACTGGCGGCCAGGACCACCACACGACAACGGATCTGTTTCTCCTGACGCGTTCTCTTATCGATGTAGGAAACGCCCGCGACCTTCCCATCCGGATTGGTGAGGATTTCCCGAGCCATCGAGAGGTCGAAAATCTTGAGCTTACCCGACTTCATGGCGGGAAAGATCTGCACCTGGCTAGATGCGTAATTGGAAGCCGTGATACAGCCTCGCCCACACTGACCGCAGTAGTGGCAAGCGGCCCGACCATTGTGACGCTTGGTAATGATAGCCAACCGATTGGCGATACAGGGAATGTCTAATTGGTTGCAGGCTTTCTGAATCAACAGTTCATGGACACGGGGTGGCGGAGGAGGTTGAAAGATCCCGTCCGGGGCGCTTCGGATTCCCTCCGGGCTACCAGTCACGCCAATAAAGGATTCGGTTTTGTCGTAATATGGTGCCAGATCCTGATAGCGGATCGGCCAGTCCGTCCCCAGACCGTCAGTCGAATAAGGCATGAAGTCGTAGTCGGCAAAGCGCAGGGAGATACGTCCATAGTGATTGGTTCGTCCACCTAGGATTCGTGATCGAAACCAGCGGAAGTTACTGCCGGGTGCCACACTGTAGGGCTCGCCCTCAATATCCCAATCTCCCCTGACCGCCGAAAAGTAATTCCATGACTGGCGACCAAAATAGGCTGCCCCACCTTCCCCGGCCCCCCGATGATCCACTTGATGGGGCCACATGTGTTCCTTGAAATCCTTGGCCGGATTCAACATGGGCCCAGCTTCCAGCAACGCCACCTGGATGCCTAGGTCAGTCAGCACCTTGACCATCGTTCCTCCACCAGCTCCGGAACCGATGACCACCACGTCGGAGACTTCCGCACTCTTCTTGATCTGAAGCATGGCCTCATTTAAGCATGCTTCATTGGAGATGACCAGTCAATACTCTGGCTCTTCCCCTGACGCCGGAGCAGCGAACTTAGCTCAAGTGGTTAAAACATCGGGCCAGCCCGCGCCATCGCCAAGTAAATCCTAGATTCGAAGGGCTCTATTGCAAACGGTGAGGAAAAGGAGATCCGAAAGCGCTTACTCGGACACTCCTAAGGGATTTTTCAGGATGAGGTAGTCTTTCACGATTTTCCCACCCACCAAATGCTCCTGGATGATGCGTTCCAGCACAGGAGGGTCACAGCCACCGTACCAGGCCCCTTCCGGATAAACCACTGCCACTGGACCGCCCAAACAGATGCGAAAACAGTTGGTCTTAGTCCGATAAATCCCCCCTTTTTCGGACAACCTCAACTCTTTGAGCCGCTTCTTGAGATAGTTCCAGGCAACTAGTGAGCGCTCCCGCTGCGAGCATTTAGGTTTGGTCTGATCGCAACAGAGGAAGATGTGGCGCCGGCAGCCGGGAACGCCTAGCACTACAGCCGTTCGATACTGCTGATCTCGGATATCACCTTCGACCGTTATGGAAAGACCATCCGCGCTGTCTAGCTCATCCATAGGTTGAGTGTAGCATGCTTTGATGCCCACACAATTTCCATGCTGTCGCTCGACTAAGAGTTCACACAGGTCTCGATTTGATCTTGAACCTCATTCAGGTCCCGAGCCACCCATAGAGATTCTGAAATTTGAGGATCGCCGCCGAAATATTCGGATTTGTACCCATCGATCGTGTCCTGACCCAGAAACAAAACGACCCGCCTTCGGTACTGGACTCCGAGCTGGACCTCCGAGTAGGTTCCCGTCGCACCGGGAAGAGCGATCAACAGATCCGCAGTCAACACATTGATGTGATTGCGACTCATGAAATTCGTCCCCTGCCTACCACTCAAGGGTAAGTGGGTAAAAATTGGTACTTCCACCCAACGGTTCATGGCCGCAGCAAGATAGTCACGTTGGTTAGCCTCTCCCTCCAAACTCGACACACCCTCACTGCGAATGATTCCGATGGACAGACCCTGCCGACCCCTCACCTCGGTAAAGGCTCTGCTAACCTCAGCCATCACTCCAGATCCACCGCCGGTAAGCAGGTGACAGCCGAAATGCGCGATCAACTGACCGAGCGGCCGGGCTAGATTTACATGCGAGTCTGACCCAGAGCCCATAACGCCAATGATCTTTAGCCGCTGGATCCTATTCTTGCTACAAAATTGCACAAAACTACACGAACCCGCTGGTACTTTGCTTTAGTATAGGTTGGACCATGCTTTGTGCAAAGAGGATTCTGGACGAACTGCGGAAACTGAGGGTCACTCACGTGGTCGGGATACCTGACAACTCATCGGCGGCCCTGTTCGATCTTCTTGGCCGCGACAGTTACATTCAACAACTTACGGTGACCCGGGAAGGCGAGGCATTCGCCATCTCCGCTGGGCTCTGGATGGGAGGTCGGACTCCCGTAGTTTTGATTCAAAACACGGGATTTCTGGAGAGTGGGGACAGTTTGCGTGGAACAGTGATGCGGATGAGGATTCCGCTCCTCTGCTTGATTACTTACCGGGGCTACCCGAAGCTGGCCCACCGGCGCATCGATCCGATGAAAACAAAGTTGAACATCGAGCTGTTGAGCGACTGCCAATTGGATTCGGCCGCTCTCATCACCGAGCCCACCCTGAAAGCCTGGGGACTTCCCTACTACTTCCTAGATCAAAAGGAAGACCTAGTTAAGATTGGCACGGCCTTTGCCGAATCGAAAGCGCGCTCGCAGCCGGTGGCCCTCTTGCTGCTGCGTGAAACCGCCTGAAGAGAATAAAACCATGCTCAGCAAAGATCAACTACTGCAACCCCTGGCCAAAATCCGAGGTGATGCCGTTGTCGTGACCTCCATGGGAATGGTCCGTCCCTGGGAAAAATTCTCGCAGAGTGAGCTGGACTTTGCCTCCGCTGACAGCGCCATGGGACATGCTGCCGATCTGGCTTTGGGAATTGCGCTGGCCCAACCCAACCGCAACGTCATCTGCCTCAACGGAGACGGTGGGATGCTGATGACGCTGGGCTCTTTGGTCACTATTGTGGAAGCCACCGTCAAGAATCTGATCCTCTTTACGATCCAAAACGATACCTACGAAATCACGGGCAATCAATCCATCCCTGGAGCCGGACGCGTGGATTTCTCCACCCTGGCCCGGGGAGCCGGATTGAAACGTGCCTACTTTTTCGATGACCCAGAGGCCTATTCAACTCGACTACCCGAGATCCTTCACAGTCCTGGATCCGCCCTGATCGCAGTACGGATCGAAAGAGGGAATGAGGCGCCGCTGAGTCGAGGCCCGGATGTCCAGGAAACCTACTTGAAACCCTCCCTGGCAGCTTCAGCCCACCAAATAAGGGCCGTTTTGATGGCAGCAGATAGCCGCTGAGCCGACTATTAAGCAAGCGCCGTCATTCGCGAATTTGACCCTCTCCCGAAACCACGTACTTATAGCTGGTCAACTCTTCCAAACCCATGGGTCCTCGAGCATGGAGTTTGTCGGTCGAAATGCCAATTTCCGCTCCGAAGCCGTATTGCCCACCATCAGCCAGGCGGGTTGATGCGTTCCAAAAAACACTCGAACTGTCCACTTTGCGCAGGAACTTCTCGGCGGCGGAACGGTCGTTGGTTACGATACAGTCGCTGTGAGCAGACCCGTAGACTAGGATGTGGTCGATGGCCTGTTCCAGACCCTCAACCACCCGCACGGCCAGCACCAGGTCTAGGAATTCCGTTGACCAATCTTCTTCACTCGCCGCCCGGATTGGCGCTAAAAGGCGCATAGTCCCATCCCCAGCGATCAGCTCTCGTGTTTTTGCATCACCACGGATTTGGACGCCGTTCTGCTGCAAGCTCAGAATCATCCGAGGAAGAAAAACTCCGGCAATTTTTGCGTCCACCAGAAGTGTTTCTATGGCGTTGCAGACGCCGGCCCGTTGGCATTTAGCGTTCAGGACAATCGCCTCGGCCATCTTCAGATTGGCCCCTCGCTCCACAAACAGACTGCAAAGACCCTTGTAGTGTTTGATCACCGGGATCCGCGATTTCTCAGCCACGGCTCGAATCAATCCCTCCCCTCCGCGGGGAATACAGAGATCGACCATGCCCTCCATTTGGAGCAGCGTGTCCACGGCAGCCCGGTCGGTGACTGGGACCACGGCTACGCTATCTTCGAGCAGGCCTTCCAGCCGGGCCGCCGCCATCATGGCTTTCGCAATGGCGCGGTTGCTGTGAATGGCTTCCGATCCGCCTCGCAAGATGACTGCGTTGCCGGCCTTGACGCATAGGCAAGCGGCGTCAGCGGTCACGTTCGGACGAGATTCATAAATAATCAAAAGAACACCCAGAGGCACTCGAATCTTGCGAATGCGGATACCGCTGGGGCGGGTCCAGTCTCGGATCACTTCTCCCACGGGATCATTAAGAGAGGCCACCGCGCGAATACCCTCAGCCATGGAAACAATGCGCTCCTTGTTCAGCAACAGTCGATCGAGAATCGCGGAGGAGAGGCCAGCGGCCCGACTAGCTTCCAGATCTTTCCGATTAGCCTCCTGGATAGCGGACTGGCTTTGCTCAATCCCGTCGGCCATGGCCAAGAGACAGGCGTTTTTTGTTTCTGCATCCAGCTGCGAGAGCACCCCTGCTGCCTCCCGGCAACGCCTAACCAAGGCCCTCAGTTCTTGCTCGAAGAGTTTCATGTAGCCTACAGAATCACCAGATCGTCCCGATGGATGACCACGCCCATTTCCGACCGGACCTCACTGCAGCTTACCTTAGTCAATCCTCGGGCAAATTCAACATCGTTTTCATCCCGGATGCTGACCGCATCACCGCAACAAAATCGACCCTGGGTAGAGACCACTCCTTTGGCCAGTAGGCTCTTATCGTTTTTGCAGAGAGCCTTCCGGGCACCCCGATCGACCAGAAACACGCCTTCGGGACGCTGGAAAAATGCGATCCAGCGCTTCCGGCTGGCTAGTCTGGGCTTCCGGGGAAGAAAAAGAGTTCCTTTCTCTTTTCCCGCCAGCAACTCTGGTAGGACATTCTCCACCAGTCCACTGGCCACCATCATCGGAATCCCCGCCCGGGTCACCATTTTTCCTGCCTGGATCTTTGAAATCATCCCTCCCACACTGGTGGCCCGTCGTGTCCCGCCGGCCAGGTTTTCAATTTCAGGAGTGATTTCATCCACCTTCGAAATGACCTGGCCGGAGACTCCATCTACCGGTTCACGGCGGCAAAGCCCCTCGACATGCGACAAGATGATCAAGAGGTCGGCATCGATCAGGAGGGCCGTCAATGCCGCCAGATAATCATTATCCCCAAAACGGATCTCATCCACCGCTACTGTGTCGTTTTCATTGATCACAGGCACGATATCTCGGGCTAACAGGGAGTTGATGGTCTGACGCGCATTTAGGTGCCGCTCACGGATACCGAGGTCCTGGTGAGTGAGTAGAATCTGTGCGACATGGATTTTAAATTTGCCGAAGATTTCATCGTAGAGCGCCATCAGCTTGCTCTGCCCGATCGAGGCTGCCGCCTGCAACTGGGCCAATTGTCTGGGACGCTTCACCAGCCCAAGCTGCGCCATACCGGCAGCAATGGCGCCCGAGCTGACCAAAAGGAGCTGCCGCCCTTCGGTGGCTAGTAAAGCAAGCTGTTTCACCAGGCGCCCGATGCACTGGCGATCCAGCCGGTTAGCCGAATCGGTCAGTAGGCCGGTCCCTAACTTGACCACAATCCGGCAAATTCCATCCACCTCTTTCTCACGAAGATTCATGCTGGGACCTAATTGCCTCGCTTGTGCTTCGGGCTAATATATATTCCAGCCCATTGGAATCCTACTGTTCTCGGTTGACGTAATCGATTACCGCTTCGAGACTTCCCTGATCACCGAGAGTACGGTAACTGCCCCGTTTGCTCCACCATTTCTCTCGAGTCTTCCCGTTCCGTGATCGCTGCCTTTCCTTCAGCTTTCTCGTGCACTAAGCCTTGAACTGATCTTGAATACCCTCGGGAAAACCCTTGCCCACCACCACTGCATACACGTGGTTGCTTCAACAACTGACCGCGAACAACTATCAGTCGTGTGTTTGACACTGATCAGCAATCGTCTCTTCTACCAGAAGGTATCCTTCCTGCCCAAAAGTCAGTGTCGCCTCGCCTATTCGCTTTTTGGAGTCATTCTTTTTTTGCCCTCTCAGGTCACTGGAATTCTTTTCCCCTGTGCGCCCATCCAGGCTCATCTCCCGGAATAGATCTTCCATGAGTTGTCCAGGTGAGAAGATACACTGGTGCGTCGGGCGTCATTCACAACTCCATCGGTTTATATTAGCCCGAAACGCAAGCGAGGGACCGTAGGAGCTAGGCAATCATTTCCTGGATGAGATGGCCGCCCAAATCAGTCAGTCGCTTGAAACGTCCGGCGTGATAGTAAGTCAACCGCATATCGTCCAATCCCATCAAGTGAAGAATGGTGGCATGAAGATCGTTCAAATGGTAGGGTTTCTCGACCGCTTTCTCCCCTAGTTCATCGGTGGCCCCCACCACAGTACCACCTTTAACGCCGCCGCCGGCAAACCACATCAGCATGGCCGTCCGATTATGCTCCCGCCCCGGTATACCAGACCAGAAGTACTGCCGTAGGGCCTGGGGTGTACGCCCAAACTCTCCGCCCCAGACCACCAGGGTCTCCTCCAACAGGCCCCGCTGCTTCAAATCCTTCAGCAGGCCTGCTATGGGACGATCTGTTTCCTCGCCGCGCTTCTTGTGCTGGACGGCCAGATCAAAATGGGAGTCCCAGCCGCTGCTATAAATCTCGACGAATCGCACGCCTCGTTCCACCAGGCGTCTGGCCATCAGGCACTTTCTCCCCATCTCTTGGCTAACCTCGTCGTTTAGCCCATAGAGCTCCTTGGTGCTCTCCGGTTCGGCCTCGACGTCCAGTGCCTCGGGAACCGTCCTTTGCATGCGAAAGGCCAGTTCATAGTTCTTCATCCGCGCCCAGAGATCTCCTTGGAGGGGATTGCCTTCCAAATAAGGTTCATTGAACTGGTTGAGCAGTTCGATGTTAGCCTTCTGGCGCTCCGGCGTCATCCCTTCGGGAGGCTGAAGATCCACAATTGGAGTACCTTCGGTATTCAGCGGGGTCCCCTGGTAGATGGGCGGCAGGTAGCCGTTGGCCCAGTTCTGGGTCCCAAACAGGGAGCTCTTGATGGGGAGGACCACAAAGGCCGGCAGATCCTGATTTTCCGTCCCCAGGCCATAGGTCACCCAGGAACCCAGCGAGGGACTGCCTGGGATCGGCTGTCCCGTGTTCAGCAAAAAGGCGCCCGTGCTGTGCGCGTCCGAGTCCGTGTAGAGCGAGCGGACCACGGCCATGTCGTCCACGCAGGTGGCCAAGTGGGGAAACATCTCGGAAACTTCCATCCCGCACTGCCCATATTTGGCAAACTTAAAGGGGCTTCCCACATAGAGCAGATTGGAAGAAGCTCGGGGTTGGGAACCCTGACTGCACACGGTTCCATGGTATTTGGTCAAAGCTGGCTTGGGATCAAATGTATCCATCTGGCTGGGGCCCCCAGCCATGAACAGGAAGATGCACGACTTGGCCTTACCGCTATGATGCGGCGCTCGGACCGCTAAGGGATTGTTAGCCGCCGCGCTGGCGCCAAAAAGGCCCTCTTCCCAGAGCAGGGAAGACAGGGCAATGCTACCCAGCCCCTTTCCCAGGCGAAACAAGAAGTCTCTGCGCCCCACCTCTCCCAGACGCGGGTCTGGCATTTCTACTCGATTGCAAAATTCACATCCGGACTTGACCATTCTATGCACTCCTCATCCTATCTACTCCAGAAAAATAAACTCATTGGTATTCAAGAGAACTAGACACAGATCAAAGAGCGATCCCTTGCCCTGCAACCCCGATCCCAGATCCGCTGAATCCATTGACTCCAAATCCCTGGAGGGCCCTGGCTTCGCCGCAAACGATAGCGGTAAAACGGCAGCCGTGGTCGACTGGCCCAAGAAGCCCAGACTCTTGATCTTCTCAAAAGATGTCGGGCTTCGCTGAAGAGCCAACTGAAAAGCCCACTCGACCTGTTGGACCAGGTCTTTTCCAACCTTTCTCACGATCCGATTGACCATCCTTTGACTCTGCTCATGAACGAACTTGTTGTTGAACAGAGCAAAGACTTGAGGCGTATTATTGGTGACCGATCTGGTGGCACAGGTCTCTCCCATGTTCGGTCCGTCAAAGACCTGCACCAAGGGTAGAGGAAAAGACCTTAGCTGATACATATAGACGGTCCTCCGGCTCCTCTCTCTCCGAGGGGAAGGCTCCCACCAGGTGCCACGCGACTCTAGGAACTCAAGATCCAGGTCGGGGAGAAATCCGGGGCCACCTGGAGCGGGATTGAGTTCTCCGCTCACGGCAAGAATGGAGTCCCGGATCACCTCTGCCTCCAGACGAAGAGGATTCCCTCGCCAATAATAGCGGTTCTGGGGGTCGATTTTCTCATATTCCTGGTGCCGTGGGTTGCGAATCGACTGACGATAGACATTCGACTGGAGAATCAAGCGATGCATCTCCTTGATGCTCCAACCGTTGTCAATAAAATCGCTGGCCATCCAATCGATGAGTTCCGAATGGGAAGTTCCCGAACCGTTCTTGCCAAAATCACTGGGGGTGCGCACCAGCCCATTGCCAAAATGGTGCTTCCAGATCCGGTTTACCATGACACGAGCCGTCAGAGGATTGTCGGGAGACGCAATCCAATCGGCCAGCAACTTTCGGCGGCCGCTTGCGGGCCGAAAAGGGTTCAAAGAAACCGGATCGGAGTGTCCCACTGCCGCGCTCAAAAAACCCGGCTGAACCTCTTCTACCTTGGAGTCTGGATCCCCCGACCCTAGAAGGTAGGTTGTCGGAACCGCCGGATTGGAGTAGCGAGCTACTTCAGAGACCGAGTAGGCAACCGGCTTGTAAATGTCCGCATGGCTCGGAGTACCGTAGGGGTTATTTTGCCGGCCGATCAAGCGCTGCAGGTCCTGTTCGGCTTTGTTGAACAGGATAGCTTCCTTAAACTTTCTGCTCAATCCCTGGTCAAAGACAGCGATCACGCGATCCTTCGGATCCTGGCTCGTCACCAGCATACGGTGGTCTTTTACACGCTGCTTGAATTCCGCTTTACTTCGGTCCCTCAACACCCCTCGTCTCGCCATCACCTTTTCCCAGAGTTTGGCTTTCTTTTTCCACTCGTCAGGGTTAAGACCGGCCACCTCATATGGGGTAAAAGGCAGGTCAGTGGGACCAATCGTCATCAAAGGGAAAAAAGCCTCCATGCGGTAGTAGTCTCGCTGGAGAATCGGATCAAACTTGTGGTCATGACAGCGGGCACAACCCAGCGTCATCCCAAGGAAAACCGATCCGGTCGTATCGACCGCATCAATCAGCAAATCCCGTCTTTTGGTGTCCTCTCCCCGGACCACCAGAGCAAAGTAACCCAGGGCCAGCTTTCCCTCGGTGCCGTAGACACTGTAATTGTCACCCGCCAGCTGCTCTCGGATGAAACGGTCATAGGGTCGATCTTGATTGAAGGCCCGAATGACATAGTCCCGGTAGCGCCACATATGTGGACGTGTCGCGTCCTCTCCAGCTCCCTCGGAATCACCATAGCGCACCAAATCCAGCCAGTGCCGACCCCAGCGCTCCCCATAGTGAGAACTGGCTAACAGTCGATCAATCTGCCGCTGATAGGCATCCGGCGAGGAATCTTGGAGGAATCTCTCCATTTCTTCCGGGGAAGGCGGCAGACCCGTCAGATCGAAGGAAATCCGACGCAGCAAAACCCGTTTGGAAGCTACCGGAGCCGGCTCCAGACTCTTGACCTCGAGCTTGGCCAGGACAAAGGCATCGATGGGATTTGTTACCCATTTCTGGTGCCCAACTTCCGGAACAGACGGACGCTCGAGTTTGATCCAGGGCCAGCCGAAGTCCGGCTTGGCCTGGGTCAGCACCGAGGCATCCAGACCATCGATCCAGCTGGCAATCCGGGTGATCTCCTCCTCCGCCAGGGGGATCCCTTCCAGCGGCATGCGAGGGGCCTTGTCTCCCCGCAGATGAAGGATCAGAGGGCTCTCCCCACTTTTACCCAGCACAATGGCCGGACCACCGGCCCCGCCTCCCTTGAGCAGCGACTCAACCGTCTCCAGCACCAGACCGCTGCGGTGGGTCTCGGAGCTGTGGCAGGAAAAGCAACTTTTTTCCAAAATGGGCCGGATCTCTTCTTCAAAACCGTGATCGGAGTCCACCCCTCCGGCCAGCTGGGTTTCCGCTTCCTCCTGACCGACCGGCTTAAGCTGTTCAATCCAGCGAGCAATCAAAGCAATCTCTTCTTCTGGCAAGGGAGCATCCAGCGGCATGCGGGGTTCTTTCTCCCCGTTCAGGTAGAGCACTAGCGGACTCTGGCTGCTGTCCCCGGCAATTACCGCCGGTCCACTGACCGTCCCCCCCTCGAAAACCGACTCCAACGTCTCCAGTACTAACCCACTCTCCGAGGACTGCCCGCTGTGGCAAGCCAGACACTTTTTCTCGAAAATGGGTAGAATGTCTCGTTTAAAATTTATTTCGGCTACCGTGCGGCCAGAGGGCTCAGCCCGGCTCGGAGAGCCGATCAGCACGGCCAAGGCCATCACTACAAAGCTGGAAAGGGAAGCTAAACGAGACCGCTTCATCCAAGCTCCTTGTTCGGACTGCACGGGCGAAGTGTTAGAGAGACACACCCATACCTTATACCACTCCTTCAGGGTATCGTAAAAAGGCCGCTTCAGTCAAGCTGATTTTGCAGTTCTGCAGGGATCTCTTGGAGCTGGCCGATACATCGTTCGCCCCCCTATAAAACACTTCCCATCTACGAGCAAATGGTGCCCTGATGGGTCGAATGAAACACATTGGGGCTGGTCGATACATCGTTCGCCCATTACCATAAGGCGTGGTTAAGGAGAACACAACATGGCACACGGAAAAGGCTTTGCCGGAGCCGGTTCCTGGGCTCTGACCTTGATTGAGCTTCTGGGTTGCGGCCTGCTCTCTAGCCTGGATCTCTGGGGGCAAAATACTTTGGGGATCAAACGACTCCCTCAAGTGCAGGCCTATCGGCTGTCCTCTCCACCTCGCCTGGACGGTGTCCTGGATGGGGATTGGATGTCCCTGGAGCCGGCCACCGGTTTCGTGCAGCGACTGCCCGACGAAGGGCAGCCCGCCACGGAACGCACCGAAGTGCGTGTAGGCTACACCGAAAACACCCTGTACGTGGGGGCGATCTGTTTTGATTCCCAACCGCAAGCAATTGTCTCAACCCAAGCGAGACGGGACGGACTGCTGACGGAAACCGATGCCTTTGAACTACTACTCGACACCTATAACGACGACCAGAACGGCTACATCTTTGCGACAACTCCCTCCGGCATCGAATACGACGCCCAGGTCATTCACGGAGGCCAGAGCCAGGGTACGGGTGGGCCTGCCAGGGCCGGTGGCAGCGGTGGCAGTGGATTCGGAGGTGCCCAGCGCGGGGGAGCTTCCGCGTTCAACCTCAATTGGGACGGTTCTTGGGCGGTAAAAGTACAGATTACTTCCCGGGGCTGGGAGGCCGAGTTTAGCATTCCCTTTCGTACCCTCCGTTATGCCAGCCACTCGCGCCAAGTGTGGGGCGTCAATTTTACCCGCAACATCCGCCGAAAAAACGAGCAGGTCTTCTGGGCACCCGTATCCAGAGGATTTAAATTCCACCGCGTTTCCCTGGCGGGAGAGCTCGAGGGACTTGATATTCGTTTCCATCGTAACTTGCAGGCAATTCCATTTCTGATCGGAGGTCTTCAGCAGGACCTGACTCAAAACTCGGTCCGAAGCGAGGGCCTGTACGATGCCGGTCTGGACTTGAAATATACCCTGACCTCCAGCATTTCCCTGGACGTCACCGTCAACACCGACTTCTCCCAGGTCGAAGTGGATGAGGAACAGATCAACCTCACTCGCTTTGATCTCTTCTTTCCAGAAAAACGGCCCTTCTTCCTCGAAAACGCAGGCTACTTTCAGGTCGGGACGCCCCAGCAGGTCGAACTCTTTTTCAGCCGACGCATTGGAGTCGACCCTTCCGGACTCCAGATTCCAATCCTGGGAGGGGTCCGAGTCTCGGGCAAACACCAACGCTACAACATTGGCTTTTTGAACATACAGACCGAAGAGATACAGGGAGTCACTCCGGCCAACAACTACACCGTGGCACGTCTGGCCCGTGAATTCGGCCAGCGCAGCTCGCTGGGCGTGCTGGCCATCAACAAGAGTGCCACCGGAATGAGCTCGAATCGGTTTAACCGGACATTCGGCCTGGACTTCAACCTGGGCTGGGGCGATCATCTCACTTTTTTCAATTATCTGGCCAAAACCAAAACACCCGGACTCGAGAGGCGGGATCATGCCGCCGGCTCGTCGGTCAACTACTCTTCGGACTTGTGGGACTGGCAAGTGGGTTACACTGAGGTGGCTCCTGATTTTAACCCCGAGGTGGGATTTGTGCGGCATACCAGCCGCCCCGAAGACGGCCAACTACCCGGTTATCGCAAGGCTAACTATGCCGTCTACTACAGCCCCCGACCCAAAAACAGCCGCTACATCCGCCGTTTCTGGCCCCATCATTCCTGGCAGGGTTTTTACCGGTTAGACGGACGTCCTGAGTCCGGCTTTCACCACAATGACTTTCGGGTTTTCTTCCAAAACGGAGGGTCCGTCGGCCTGGCTTACAATCTCAATTTTGAGCAGCTCTTCGAGCCTTTCGAAATATTCCCCGGCGTGACCCTGCCGGTAGGATCCTACGAGTTCAACAACTGGGTTTTGACCGTGGATTCGGACGAGAGTGCTAATCTCTTCGCCGCGGCCAACTTTTCCAAAGGAGCTTTCTTTTCGGGTGATATCCAGACCATCAATGTAAAGGCTGGCGTTCGATCCGGATCCCAGTTTCTCCTGGCCACGCGCTACATTCGCAACAATGTTAGCCTGCCCTTGGCAGATTTCACCACCAACCTGTCCGTCTGGCAGGTGAATTACTCCTTTACTCCCAAGAGTTACATTCAAGCTCTGATTCAATACAACAGCACCATCAAACAGATTGGAGCCAATATTCGGTTTGCTCTGCTACGGACCAGCAACACGGGTCTTTTCGTGGTCTACAATAGCAAGTTTGATACGCTTGGATTCGACCCCCATGAGAACAGTTTTCTCGGCCAGCGATCGCTTCGCCACACCCTGGATCGGGTGCTGCTAGCGAAATTCACCTATTTGCTGGATTTCTGATTCAATCTACCAAAACAAATACGAACGAATGGATTCCGTCTCTCACATTAGTCCAAAGCGCAAGCCAATAGACCCGTTGTTTTGTGATAGGCTTACCCGGCTGGCTGCAATCGACCATGAGTAAACTCCGGATAGGACTCATTGGATACGGCAATTGGGCCCGTCAGGCCCTGGTGCCGGCCCTGAGAGGCGATCCTCGTGCCCGAATCGTGGCCGCCGCCGCACCCAGTTCCGCTACGCGAGCACGCATTGGGACGGAACTAGGCTTCGAGATGCGAGTCTACCGAGAATTTAAATCCCTTTTAGCCGACGGCTCTCTGGATGCCGTCCTGATCGCGGTTCCCGACCACAAACACGAAAACGCAATCCAGGCCGCCATCGAATCAGGCCTTCCCTTTTTTTATGAACCTCCCGTGGCTGACCGGCTGGACCGGATCTACCCGGTTCTGCACAGCCTACTGCATGCTCCCCAGGTGACCCAGGCCGACTTGGAATTGAGATGCCTGCCGGTGGTTCAACAAGCCTCCCAGCGGGTGGCTACCGGCATAATCGGCGAGCCAAAAACGGCACTTATCTGGCTCAAAGGCTCCTGGAAACCCACCCCGGATGCTCAAATCAGCCTGCCCCATGCCCTGGCCGCCTGGTACCTGGACGCGCTGGATCTGGTTCTGGGAAGCCATCCCCGACGCGTCCTGGTCCAAGATGGACAGGGGACCCCAGGGCGGATGCAGACTTACGCCATCACCCAACTCGACTATGGGGAAATCTGGGGAACCTTTTCAGCCGATATTTCCAGTTTTGACACGACCCAGACCGGGATCGAGGTCAGCGGCCGAGAGGGCAATTTGCACGCTGATCTCTTCTCAGGGAAGTTGCATATTCGCACCCGCACCAAGCCGGAGTGGCAGGTCGAGTCGATACCAGCCCGACAGCCCTATGCCGGATGGCCGGGAATGCACGAGTGCGTCGCCAGCTTCCTGGATGCGATCACTGGCACAGGGGAAAGTCTGGCGGGTCCCTCAGTTATGGCCAGGGCGCACCTGACCGGACTGGCTGCCGAAGAATCGATCGACACGGGAACCTGGGCCGCGGTCCGTAACAATGTAGGGGCCGACTAATATATCGACCCCCTCCGCCGGGTGCCTCGCCCAGCCTAAAGGAGAACAAGCCGTGAACAAGATACGTAATATCAGCTACGCCACCATAGGATTCAGCGACCGGCCTGTGGAGAAGGCCCTGGATGCTATTGCCGAGGCCGGATTCCCTCAGGTGGAGCTACTGGGACAGGAACCTCACCTGGCCTTACCTCCGACCGGCCAAGAGCTTTCCGATTTTCGTACCCGCTTGGAAGCTCGCCAGTTGATAACCAGGACGGTCCATGCGCCCGCCAAACGCAACGTCTTGGGCGCGCCGGAGGAGAACTGGCGCGCCCAGGTGATCCAGACCCTGGCCAGCTATCTTCGCTTTGCTGGAGCCATCGGTGCCGGAGACGTGATCATTCACCCCATTCCCAATCCCATTTTTGTACCCGATGCCAAGGATCCTGCCATCCCTGGGCGCATCCAGAAAGCCTTGTCGCTCTCCTTGGATGAACTGGTCCTGGTGGCTCAGGAGACCAACACGCGGATTCTGCTGGAGAATCTGCCCTACTTCTGCGACTACCCTTACCGCACAATGAAAGAACTGCGCCCCCTGGTGAATGCTTATCCCGCCGAGCAATTGGGACTGGTAATTGATACTGGACACGCCTGGACCCTCAAGGTAGATCCTGCTGGCGAAATCCAGACAGCCGGCTCTCGCCTGAAGGGCACCCATCTACAAGACGTGGATTACGACGAACCCAACGACAATCACTGGATGCCCACCCGAGGAGGTCTGGATTGGACGGCCATTCGCCAGGCCCTGGCCGCCGCAGACTACAGCGGGCCCTGGACCTTTGAAGTTGCGAGATCGCCGACGGACGAAACTCCGGACGAACTGGCGCGCGCAACGGCCCAGTTAGCGGCAAGCTGGGGTCTATAGACCAACTGATTGCTGACGGTTCACTCGACCCCTCAGGGCGGCAACAAACGAACCCAGAAAAGCCATCCAGACTTGAAATTGGTAGAGGATCGATGGAAATAGCGACGAATCAAACTAGTTTTCAGCAGCAGACCGAAGGCAGCATCACCTATGTGTATCTGATTTCCGCCGTGGCAGCCACCGGAGGTCTGCTCTTCGGCTTCGATACCGCCATCATTTCCGGGGCCATCGAGTTCGTCCGAGAGAAGTTTCAGCTGAATGCTCACCAGGAAGGGTTTGCGGTGAGCAGCCTGCTGATCGGGTGCATCTTCGGTTCCAGTGCAGCTGGCATCCTAACGGATCGATTCGGCCGCAAGAAGGTACTGATCACAACAGCTATCTTTTTCGCTCTCTCAGCCATCTGGTCGGCACTGCCCAGAAGTTTAACCGAGCTGGTCCTGGCGCGGTTTCTGGGTGGGATGGCCGTCGGTGTATCCTCCCTGGTGTCTCCCCTCTACATCGCAGAGATTTCACCGGCTCGGATTCGGGGTCGCCTGGTGGGTCTCAACCAGATGGCCATCGTCACTGGAATACTGGTAGCTTATTGCGTGAATTGGCTGCTAGTGGACATCGGTCCCAACAACTGGCGCTGGATGTTCGGATCGGAAACCCTGCCCGCCTTGATACTGCTTATCGGCATTCTCTGCGTTCCGGAAAGTCCGCGTTGGCTGCTTACCCGCAATCGGGAGAAGGAAGCCCTGGGTGTTCTGACGCGGGTCAATGGGTGCCAACGTGCCCAAACCGAAATGGAAGAGATCAAGACCACCATCGCGGAAGAACAAGGCTCCTTGAGTGAACTCTTCCAACCTGGCCTCAGAATCGCCTTGTTAGTGGGCGTGACTCTCGCTATACTCTCCCAGATCACCGGCATCAATACGATCATTTACTATGGGCCCAAGATTTTCCTGAGAGCCGGCTACCCGGAGGCCTCTTCGGCCTTCTGGGCCTCGGTTTTGGTAGGTACGACCAATTTCGCTAGCACCATCCTCTCTCTCTGGCTCATCGACCGGATCGGCCGAAAACCCCTCCTCCTCATCGGCTCCGCGGGAATGGCAGTATGTCTAGTCCTAGCCGAGTTAGCGCTGCCGGCTCCAGGTTTAAGCACCACGTCCAAGCTACTTCCCATTCTAGGCTATGTCGCCTTCTTTTCGGTGGGACTGGGAGTAACCGTGTGGGTCTTGATCGCGGAAATCTTCCCTACCCGTATCCGCGGCAGGGCCATGTCCATGGCCACCATGAGCCTATGGGTGGCCTGCTTCGCAGTATCTCAAACCTTTCCCTATCTAATCGAACGATTTGAGGAACAAACCTTCCGCATCTACGCTATCCTCTGCGTCGTCATGGTCCTTTTCGTATCTCTGGTAGTCAACGACACCAAAGGCAAATCCCTGGAAGAAATCGAGCGCATGTGGCATTAGGGAAGACAGGGGTCCACGTAGGGACTAACCCATGTGTCGGTCCGACCTCCCCTTTCGCTTTCGGAAAACCTTACTGAACCCCCAGATCGAAACAGGCCATCTCCGTGGTGTTGCGGACCAGCAGCCGCCCTTGGGCCAGAGCCGGATGGTTCCACGTCTTGCCGCTAATGGCAGAAAAGCGGGCCAACTCCCTGTGTGCCTCCGGCGTGGCCTTAACCAGGACCAGCTCGCCCACTTCGGTCAGCACAATAAGGTGACTGCCGGCCAATACGACCTGTCCGTAACCATAGCGCCCCCATTTCCAGTTTTGCTCCCCCGTCTCGACGTCCAGGCAGGCCAGAATTCCTTCATCCAAACCGTAGACGTGCCCTTGGTGCAAGACCGAACTGTTGAACTTGTTCTTCATTCGCTTATTGGCCCAGACGGTCCGAGCAGTTAAACTACCATCCACCTTGGCGATCTTCACTAGGGCGGCCCCGTGCCCGTATCCCGCTGAAATGAAAAAACGATTCTCATCCAGGATAATTGGCTGAGCAGCATTAACATCGAATTGAGTCGTCCAGGGATACTCCCACAGCAGGGACCCATCCTCGGGGTCCAAACCCATGGCCCGCAGGGCGCTTACCACCAAGATTTGACGCCTCCCCGCCAAGCTGATCAGCATGGGAGAAGTATAGGCCTGCTTATCGCTTAGAGACTTCCAAACTGGTTTCCCACTAAGTTTATGATAGGCAACCACGGATTTTCCCGAGGCTCCTCCGGGCAGCACGATCACCTTTTCCTCTACGATCAGAGGGGAAGCCGACATTCCCCAGGACAGGTTCTCCGCGCCATTATCCCGGAGAATGTTGCGCGCCCAGAACGCTTGGCCTGTCTCAGCGTCCAGACAATGCAACTCGCCGGTGGCGCCCAGGGCATAAACACGTCCCTCATCCCAGGTGGGTGTGGAACGTGGTCCGTTCCCCCCCATGGTTTCCCGGAACTCCGCCTCCCAGGAATGACTCCAGATTTCGCGGCCAGTTTCCAGCGCGTAGGCGACCACCACTTCCTTCCCTCTTCGCTGTTCAATAGTAAAGGCCAGTCCGTCAGCAATAGCGAAAGAGGCATACCCACCACCAATCGGCTGCCGCCATAGCAAAGGCAGTCCCTGACTCGGCCAATCGGCGCGAATCTTCATCTCCTGGTAGCGTCCCTCACGCTGGGGGGCACGAAAGTCGGTCCAATAGTTGGCTTCAGAGACGGATTCAGAGCAGGCAGAAACAAACGCATGTTCGGATTGTCTCTTTCCCAGGGCGCCATAGTGTGTCTCGGGCTTATGGAGCGAGAAAATCGGACGTTTTCCAGTGCCATCCAGCTCCACCCGAATCCCGAAAAGAAGGTGAACATAGCCCAGGCAAAGCAGCAGAAGAACTATCGATCCGCTGATCTTCCAGACAACTCTTTTCTGGGGTCGGATCCAAAGCAAAACCAGCCCAATCAGTGGCACGCCCAGCGAGACCAACAGGAGAATCCTCAGGGGAAGTTGAGACAGCTTACCGAGATTCACTCTTCCCATATATTCAGTTGAAGAGCATCTTTAAAGTCGTGATCCGAGACTTTGAGCAACGTGTTGTCCAGACGCTCCCAGACCTCTGCAACTTCCCTTTTTCCAGAAACGTTGAGCAAGGTAGTGAACCAATACATCCGGCAGTATCTCACTCAAAGGACGTTTTTCCTCAACAACCCGCTCCTTCAAGTTCTGAATCAGATCTTACTCCAGGATGGTTCCAAACTCTCTTTTCATCGTCTCGCCTCAAGAAACGTGGTCCCGTAACTCCTGTTACCCGTTTAACTTTACATGAATTAAGTAATTTTTTCTTCCGGTCACATTAGCCCAAAGCACAAACGAGGGGATCATATTTCTTCTGAATCCCTCGCCCGAGCTTCGGATCGAGCCGACGCACTGGTCAGCCCCTACAAAACTCTCGCATCAGGTAGTGGGGGAGTGCTAATCGCTTGAAGCTGACCTTCACCCTCCACTAGAATCGCTTAGCCATGAGTCTTCACCCGCTCGATCTCGGCGTGCTGTCCCTCTATCTGCTCTTTACCCTAGGGCTAGGATTCTATTTTAGCCGGGAACAAAAGACGACCAAGGACTATTTTCTGGCCGGACGCAGCATGCACTGGCTGCCGGTCGGCACAAGCCTAATAGCCACGCTTTTCTCCGCGCTCAGTTTCACCGGGATCCCAGCGGTAGCCTACGAGTCGGGCCTTCTCCTGCTGGCCAGTATCCTGACCATTTGGATCGATGTCCCCCTCGTCGTTCTTTTCGTGATTCCCTTCTTCTACAACCTGAACCTTTACACTGCCTATGAGTATCTCGAAAAACGCTTCAACCAGACGGTCCGCGCTGTTTCGAGTGTCACCTTTGTACTGTGGCGCATCATCTGGATGGGAGGCGTCATCTATGCCCCCTGCAAGGTACTACTCTTTACCCTGGGGATCAATGAGAACACCCACCCCGGTGCGCTTTACATGCTTTTGATCACCATGGGAATCCTGACCACTGCCTACACCTTTCTGGGTGGGATGAAGGCGGTGATTTGGACCGATTCCATCCAGTTCTGTATTATCTCCGGCGGAATTTTGCTGATCGTCGGTTACTGTCTATTGGGTCCTCAGGGGACCGGCGTCGGCCGTGCCTGGGACATCGTTTCCTCGTCCGGGCTCACCAAGACCTTTCGGCTCAAGTTTGATTGGGCCGACCGCTGGGTCCTGTGGGCCATGATTCCCCACTTCATGCTGGCTCGACTCTCCTTCTACACCGCCGATCAAATCACCCTGCAGCGTTTCCTGACCGCTCGTAATCTGCGCGCCGCCCAGCGATCATTGATCTTCGGAGGAGTCGCCAACACGCTGTTTATGCCCCTACTGATCGCACTGGGAATGAGTCTCTTTGCCTTTTATTCGGATAATCCCGAGCGCTATCAGCTGCTGCTGGAGAAAGCTCCGGGAGTGGAGTTGCGACAGCAGCTTGGGCCAGGCTCCGAATTAGACCTCTCGGGTTTCAGACCCAACAGCAGGAACCCACACGTGGATACCAACCGGGTCATGCCCCATTTTATCGTCACCGAACTGCCGGTGGGGCTAGCGGGGCTGATCATCGCCTCACTCTTCGCCGCGGCCATGTCCTCGATGGACTCGGGCCTGAATTCGATTTCCACCTCGGCCATCTTCGACTTTCACCGACGCCTGGGCATTGGGCGCAAGTGGCTAGCCCGCCGACTGGGCAAGTCGCCGGAACAGCTGGATGAGCATGATGAGCTGAAGCTGGGACGCCTGCTGGTGATCGTGCTTGGTGCTGCTTCTACCACCCTAGCCATCCTGGTGAGTCAGCTGAAGGACATCTTCGACATTATGATCGGAGTGGTCAACACGTTTGGCGGACCGCTGTTGGCAATCTTCCTGCTGGGCATCTTTGTGCGCCGAGTGGGACCGCGAGGCGCGCTGACTACCTTGATCCTAGGTACACTAGCCACCCTCTGGATCAGCTTTGCACCCACTCTGGCTTCTGACCACCGTGCCCTAGCGTGGCTGTGGCCTTGGGAGCTTCACTTGGCGACCATCTGGAATCTGACCTTTAGCGTCACCTTCAGCTTGCTGACCGGTTGGCTGGTGTCGCTTTTGCTGGATCGACCACAGAGCCACCAGCAACTGAAAGGGCTGGTGGTCGGAATTGGCAAAATGGGCATTCAAGGAAACCAATGTGTCACTCCATTGCACAACTCAAAAAAAGGAGCATCCTCATGATCAAGAATCGAATGCTGGAAAAACTTCGGCAAGGTGAGCTCGTCAACTTTTTCTGGATGTCTTTTGGACTCCCTGTGCTGGCCGAGTTTGTCTCTCGCAAGCGCTACTTTGATTCCATCTTGCTGGACATCCAACACGGATATTGGAATCAGGAAGCTCTGCTACAGGTGCTCCAGGTCATCGATCCCCTTTCCACCGTCCCGCTCACCCGAGTAGCCCGAAACGATTCGGCGCTGATTGGCCAGGTGTTGGACATGGGTTCCCTCGGAGTCCTGGTTCCGCTGGTCAACTCTCCCCAGGAGGCCACCGAGGCAGTGGCTGCCATGCGTTATCCTCCCCTGGGAAGACGCTCTGCTGGCGGGGCAAGATTAGCTCTCTACGGAGAGGACTATATTACAGCTGCCAATGACGAGATCGCTTGCATGGTCATGCTGGAAACGAGGGAAGCGGTCGAGCAAGCGGAGGAAATCCTGGCCGTTCCTGGCGTAGATCTGGGCTTTGTCGGACCCGGCGACCTGGCCCTTTCACTGGGCTGCTGGCCAGACAAAGGCCCGCTCCACGAAGCAGCGCTACTCAAGGTTCTCAAAGCAGGACAAAAAGTGGGAACTCCCGTCGGGATCGCCTGTTTGAGTGTGGAAGAAGCACTCCACCGGGCCCAACAGGGCTTCCGATTTGTTCCCTGTGCGATTGACTTCCACGCCTTGCAACAAGCGATTTCCGTATCCCATAAGGCATTTCAAGCCGGCCAGAAGTAGGAACTAACCATACGGGTTCCCATACTTGACCTGCGACCGCAGCTACAATCACTCGGACCGGAGCTGACGTGTGTGTTTCAAAAGCTGGGCCATCGATTCCACTACCTACATCCTATGACCCCATGAGGTGGAACAATTCAAATGGGAGACTGACGGCTACCTCGGAACCAAGCACACCGTGGGCTTGTCCCCGGGGACCGATGCCCTCTTGATCTCCCTCACGGCCATCTGGTCTCCCCTGCCCTGTCCATCTACCCAGAACTGACGTACCACATGCGAGAGCACGTAGTTCATCAGCTAAGAGGATTCTACCTCAAGGGGAACACGATTCGTCCTGTGAATGCGTTAAATTGGTGGTCAGATCTTTTCCAGAACGCCACTCTCCCCCACCACAAGTAACTTCATCCAAGACAGACTGTGAACCCCGGTCATACTCACAATTTCAGTATACAGATCCAGATAAAAAGACGATTCCAGTGACACCGCCAAAAGGGCGCCAGCGGAAAATCTGCACTACGATGATCAGCTAAAGCACGACTGAACGGCTAGTGTGGTAAACTAAGGGTCGTGGAGGATGAGAATAGGAAGGCTCAGCCTAAGGATTTTCAGCCTACGTACGTACTGGCGTCTACTGATGATCCTTTCCAGAAAGATGATCAGGCGAGCCTGTTGGGCTATGTCAATGTCTTGCTCAAGCGCCGCTGGCTACTCTTTCTAATATTCCTGGCAGCAACCGGCTCTGCATATGTGGCGTCCCGACTCCAGCCCAGGGAGTACGAGGCAACAGCCACTTTCCTGGTGTCCGAGAAATCGTCAACTGAAGTGATGGGAGAGAAAGGGCAAGTTTTTCTTTCCTTGAAGAGTCCAGTAGAGTACTTCAATAAAATCGCAATCAGCGCACGCATCCTGGATGAACTGCTCCAAATAAAGTTCAATCACCCAGAGACCGGAAGCCCAGCCACCCTGTGGGAGATCTGGAAAATTGATACTGAGAGCGAAGCGGAGAAGGCTTACCTGGGGCGGGAAGCTCTACGCTCCCGGATCGAACTCACGAACGAGGGAAATTCCCCCAACATCATGACCCTAACGGTGACCGCTGGCTCCCCTCAACTTGCAGCCCCTCTGGCCAACTCACTGGTAAAGTTACTGGGACTCTACGACGTGGATCTGAAAACCCAGCACGCTCGAGAACGTGTAACCTTTATTCAAGCTCAGGTCAAAGCAGAAGGCCTAAAAGATGGAGCTTACGCACAGGCGGAAATCTCACGACTGGACGTACAAGGAAATCCCAATGTTCACGAAAAGATCATCCACGCCGACATACAGCAAGACTTTTTTCGCTCCGATGAAAACAACGGCATTCCCTTGAAGGCAAATGACCAGGTTTTTGTCAGAAAACATCCGGAGTATGCAAAGCAGCCAGTGGTAGAGATTAGTGGAGAGGTTCAGTTCCCTGGACGCTATGTCCTGCAGAGTGGTGAAGATACCTTAGCTCGACTGATTGAGCGGTCCGGAGGGCTTAAGTCCACCGCCTATTCACCAGCTGCTAGCCTCTGGCGCCTGGAAGAAATCCTGGATGAAGAACCACAAAGCTCCGTTCTCAGTCCTGTAGAGAACCTAGAAAAAGAGGAGCAGCCGGTAGAAGAGACCACGGAAGCCGCTCCAGAAGAAGTTCCGGAGCAGAAGATAGAGTACCGGGTTATTTTTGATTTGGACCAGGCTCTACAGCAGCCCAGTAGTGACGGTGACCTTTTTTTGCGCCACGGGGACCGTCTGGAAATCCCTCGCTTTGAGAACGTGGTTCAGGTTCGAGGAGAGGTCCTAACAGAAACAACTATTGTCTTTTCTCCGGGCAAGAACATTAGCTACTATATCGATCGAGCCGGGGGGATAGGACCTTGGGCAGGCAAAAAAAATATAACCATCACTTACCCAGACGGGAGCGTGTTGAAACACTCAAAGTTTCTCTGGTTTGACAGGAAAGGTGTTGAACCGATGTCTGTTATAACCGTTCCCGCCTGGCGAGGAAGCTTGTAAAGATCAGCTATTCTATCCGCCAACGTGCTGAAAAAATCCGCTATTGTTGATCGCCAACTCTGGTAGAAGTTGTGATTCTCAGGAAAGCCTCTGGGCTGGAGATCGCCCTTGTCAAGAACCCGCTCTACCAAATCAATGCCTCTATGCCCGTCCCCGGGGAATTCGCTAGGTCTCCATATACCATGAAGTCGAACTGATTCGCTGAGATTCACGCTACCCCCACGCCGGAACCTCTAGAAAGCCCGACGAACAGTACGGCGCTACCCGCCTTCTCCGCGTCGCCTCAATGATTTTCCCTTGCCACTCGGCTACCTGAAATCAACGTCCCAGTCCTGCCAGTACTAACGCAACCGTCTCTGGCCGAAACACCAGTCTGGAACGGTATACGCACTCCGCCAATTCCAGTGCTCGAGAGCTGTCTCGCAAGGAGAAATCGGGACGAGCCCGTCAACTTTCGCGCGAAGGCGTGCGTGCCACACGGCCCAGCCTCGGAAAACGGCCATTGGTCACCTCAGGATTTTCCAGCACTTTCTGGTAGCTCCCCTGCCGAAACAAACAACTCTCCCATTTCAAAAGCGTGTCTTCGTCATCTGGATCAAGCTTCACAACCTTCCCGTAGTAGGGCAAAGCTTCCTTCTGAGATCTGTTTTGGAAAGCCAACCGGGTCTGAATCTGTGTCTTTGTCGACCCCGGCCTACGGATCCTTGGAAATCGATCCAAGCAAGCACGAGGTGAAAATTTACTTCAGCGTGAGATACCATGTGCTGACAACTAGCATTATCTTCCCACGTGGTAATCAAAGACACACGACGGCCTTGATGTCGGACTCATTATATTGTGACAGTTCTAACATTCCACTTTTAGGATGAGGTGCCCCGATCGCCGACCGAAATCGTCATGATCTTATCGACGGCAGCTCTTAGGTCATCTGCGAGTGAGCAGTGACCCTCGAAATCTCCTAGAAGTTTGGCTTGTTCTTTCCCGCGCCCGCTGGCTACAAGGATACCGTGAATACAAGCGGCCGAGGCGGCCTGAATGTCTGTCACCGCATCACCGATCAAGAAAGACTCCGGCAATTCTAGATCAAAATCAACCGCGGCCTTCAGCAGCACACCGGGCGATGGTTTACGACACAGGCAACCGTGATCCGGATGGTGGGGACAGAGGTAGGTCCGATCGACACGTCCCCCCTTTCCCTGAATTACCGCTTCAATCCGACCATTGATCTCTTCCGCATGTTCCAGAGAGATGATTCCTCTGCCGATCACTGATTGATTAGTGACCACAATGATCTTGAAGGAAGACCGCGCTAAAAGGGCTAAGGCCGCGAAGACACCAGGCAGAAAACGCACTTCTCTCCACGACTTGACGTAATTGCTCCGATTGGCAATGATGACCCCGTCGCGATCAAGAAAAACGGCCTTGTTCCCAGTTTTCCCTAGACTCATGCCTGCTCCTGTTTTGGCGGTAGAGAAGACCCAATCCCCGCTGTCGAGCCTTCACACGACAAGCTGGACGGACAATTCGTAGCTATCAGTCCAACATAGATTCCACCCAAAATCCCCAAACTCAGACCGAGGTACCGGTAGTTGCCGATCAACGAAATCGATGCCAATGAAGCAAGAATCCAAATCGTCACAATTCCTACCATTTGCCACTTGCGAGGGCTGAAATTGCCGAACTCGAGTCGGTATGAAGCAGCCGCTAATCCCAAGGCTGTCCAAAAAAAAAATGCCTACCTTAGCACCCAATGGCACAGCGTCCGTGATCAAAAATACGAAATAAGCCACAAATCCAGCGAGTAGTCCTTGGGCCAAAATGCGCCGTAAATCCTCCTGGGTATCTCTCCAAAGCCGAAACAGCATTCTAAAGAGGGCAACCCATATTCCTATGTAGATCAGCATGCCTGGAATTCCAACATCCAACACGGTCTGGAGGATTTGATTGTGACAGCTGGCTAGATCGATATCGCTCCTGTCAGGAAAAATGGGGTATAGGATGTCCAACTTCTTTCGGAAAACATTCATGCCCATCCCAGTGTAGGGAAAGTCCTCGATTCCGGACATCGCCCGGGACCAGAGCGCCAATCTTCCTGGCAAGCGCGCCTCGCCAGCCGCACTTATCTGATCTAGATCCAACAACCCCTGCCAGAAGAAATTGTTCCGCAATACCAGGAGGGTACACGCACCCAGAATCACTCCAACGATCAGTAGCCGACGAAAACGCCGATACTCCAGAGCCAAGACCAATCCTGTCCTAACGCCGAATCCCATCCAGGCCCCGCGTGACTCGCTAAGAACGAGCACTCCAAAAGTCAGGAGAATAGAACCGCCCAGAATGGTAACCAATACGATCCTACTTGTACCAACGCGGATGCGCAAAATGTAGCGAAAGAGCAGAAGGAAGATGAACAAATAAAGGACGATTGTCACCGACACAGCGTTAGGATGGAAGCCTTCTTCAGCACCAGGCAATCCCTTCAGCCTAATCGGCAAGAATGCGGCTACCGTCCTCAAGATGGGCAGACGCGCTTTCCACTGGGCACCGACCAGGCTGAAGAGTGCCAAAACTACCGTGCCCGTCAAAAGTGTTGCAACTACCAATAGCAAACGAAAACGGTCTCGACTGAACTGAACCAGAGTGAAGAAGATGACCAACCCGAGAACAGTACCGGCTACCTTTCCCAGACTGAACAGAATATCGAAAGTTGCCCAAAGGCTCACGCCAACCATGAAAAATAAGGGCACCATCAAGATGTTCAAAGGATTGTGGGCAAAGAAATGCTTGGTGAGACGGCCTTGTGTGAACCAAGCGATAGGAACTAACAAGGCTACCCAGATCGTGCCCAGACTCGGGAACAACAAGATGGGGGCAACCACTGCGACCGCCGGCGGCGTAAGCCACTCGACCCAACTCTTCCCCTTGCTGCTAATTTCCACATGCAGAGCCCGCCTACCGGTCTGTCTTCTGAGCAATCGTGAATAGATCGACCATCTCCGGCCAATCAGTACAAGCGCGCTCGTAGTTTTCAGGGGTACCAATGTCCAGAATGTATTCTGTCATTGGATAAGCGTACATTCGTGCTATCAGTCTAGGCAACACATCGAAACCGAAGTCAGCCCTCCCGGGGTGTAGATAATTGAAGAGTTCGCTTCGGCAAAGGTAGATTCCCGCATTCGCCAAAGAGGAACGCGGATTGGATGGCTTTTCTTCAAAAGAGACGACCTCCCCATTGACCTTGGTTTCCACAATGCCACAACGCCCAGGCTCATCCGTCTCGTAAACCGCAAGAGTAACAACACCTCGATGATGGCAATGGAATTCCTCCATCGCTCGCAAGCTGATAGTCGTTAAGTTGTCTGCGTAAATAACCCAGAACGACTCCTCATCTTTCACAAAAGCGCGGTTGACCTCAACCGTTCCAGCGCTCCCCAGCAATTTCTGCTCAAAAACAGTTCGAACGGCAGGTCTTTGAGCACGTCGAGAGAGACGACTTTCCACCTCCTCAGCCAAGTGGTGCGTGTTGATCAGAACCTCTCGGATTCCCGCTTGCAACAATCTATCCAGCCAGATGTCCAGAAGAGTAGTTTTCCCCAAAGGAACCAGGCACTTGGGAATCTTGTCGGTAAGAGGTCCAAGTCGGCTTCCTGTACCAGCAGCCAGCAAGAACGCTTTACGAAACACAGTGCCTATCACGCCTGTTGAGTGATGGGTGTCAGATTTCTCCTCGGGGAAAGGAGAAACCGACGGTCTTCAGCTGAGCTTGACGAACTTCCATAACCATTCGCCGCGCTGGGACGAGTCGAAAAAAGGGTCGTCATAAAGCAAACGGCTACCATGAAAATCAAACTCGCAGTGCATTTCCTTGAGTCCCTCGGCCGTTAGAGCAGTTCGTACTCGGTCTTGTTGCGCGCGCGGAACATAAAGGAGTAGAAACCCTCCTCCACCAGCACCTGTGATCTTCCCTCCCACGGCTCCGCTACTTACCGCAAGATCATAGAGCCAATCGATTTGCTCATTACTTACCTTCTCAGCGAACCTTTTCTTATACATCCAACCTTTGTGAAGTAGCTGACCGAATGTATGCAGATCACCGGAGACCAGGGCTGCTTTCATCAACTGAACCAAATCGCGAGCGCCGTGCAATGCTTTGATAACTTCCCTCTCCCCCTCGAGACTAGCCCTATCCTGTTGAGACAAAATATCAACCGATTGCCGTGAGCTTCCCAGAAAGAAAAGAAGAAGCCTATTCTGGAGCTCGGAAAGGATGGAGTCCTCAACATCGACAGGCTCAAGGTCAACACCATCTTCACTAAACGAAATGTGATTGAGGCCTCCAAATGTGGCTGCGTATTCATCCTGCTTTCCCACCGGACGGTTGAGAGACTCTGTGGAAACACGGAAGGCTCTTTCCGCCATTTCGTGCTTGGTCATATTCCTCTTTAGATAAGCCGACAATGCCATGAGCACGTTGACGCAGACGGTTGCTGATGAACCCAGTCCTGTTCCAGGAGGAATTTCCGAAGCCAGAAACAGGTTCATTCCCACTGAAGGAGCCAGGTGTTTGATGGCAGCCAAGGGAATGCTCAGTTCCTCTTGCTCGGGTCGGACTCTATCGAGACGGTCATAGTATTCCAGCACTCGAAAATCTGAAGAAATCAATTGGATCTTTCGATCTTCTCTTCCGGTTACTACGGTGTAAAAATACTTGTTGATGGAAGTGTTGAGAACTTCCCCTCCATGTTTCACATAAAAGGAAGGCAGATCAGTGCCTCCCCCTGCGAAGCTCACTCTTACCGGAGTGCGAGTAATAATCAATGGTTGACGGCTTAACGATAAGTCCGCCTAGGACCAGACCGTGGCGGTTTCAGTGAGCGTTTTAGAATGGCAAGTGGTGTTTGAAGGAGGATTAGTAAATCCACGAGAAATGACTGTTTCTCCATGTAGGCCATGTCGTAAGAGGTCTTTTCATCTGAAGATGAAAACCCTCGCAAACCATTGATTTGTGCCATTCCAGTTATTCCTGGAAGGACCAGCAGCCGACGTTGGTTCCAATTAGAATAGCGTGCGACACGTTTTGGATTCTCCGGCCTTGGCCCCACTAGCCTCATATGACCCCGTAGCACGTTCCAGAGTTGCGGAACATCGGCCAAGCTATACCGATCCAAGAACCGAAAAAAGCGGGAAAACAGCGGATGAGAATCTCCTTCTTCCTCGACCGAAAATCGGCACATCAAAAAAGGCTCTCCACGACGCCCAATTCTCCTGTCTTTCGTGAAAATAGGTCTCTTCTTGCTGAATCTAAGAATAGACACAATGACAAGGATCAGAGGAGAAGTCAGGGCTAATCCGAGAGCCGATCCGCCCACATCCAAACATCTTTTTGCAAAATTTTCCCATGGAGATAAGGGCAATTTTTTCAATTGAACCACGGGAATGCCTTCGATTTCTTCAATCTCCATTCGAATCGAGTAAACTTCGTAAAAATCGGGGATGAATTTCACCGTGATGCCCGCTTGCTGGATCCCTCCGACCAGATCTAGAAATTCTTGTCGCGTCTTGGGATTGATCGTAAAAATAATTGACCTGCCCCCACGAACGAGTCCACCCTCTAAGTTAGACTCGGAGCCATTTGAAGTGCCCTGCACGGGATAGAACTGAACTCCTGAGACCTAGGTAGTTTGGCCTCTGGTGCCGGCGGCCGATAGGCCAAGGCGCTGTGAGGCCGGATCTGATTGTAATCCCTTCGCCAGCGTTCTACCAACACCTTGGCTTCCCCAAGCGTGTCGAAGATCTCCATGTTCAGCAGCTCATCCCGTAGTTTCCCGTTGAAACTCTCAATGTACCCATTCTCCCAGGGGCTATCCGGCTCGATGTACAAGGTCCTTACCCCAACAGCCTGCAGCCAGTCCCGAACCGCCTGTGCCGTAAACTCTGATCCGTTATCGGACCGGATAAACTCAGGCACTCCCCGATCAACGAATAACTCCGCCAACCGGTCCAACACGTCTTGGTGATTCATCTGCCGTTTCACATCAATGGCGAGGCACTCTCTGGTGTACTCATCCAGGATCGTCAATAGCCGAAAGGCTCGCCCATCATGGGTCCGTTCATGCACGAAATCATAGCTCCAGACGTGGTTTTTGCGAGCCGCTCGTAACCGAACACAGGAACCGTCATTAAGCCACAGTCTCCTTCGTTTCGGCTGTCTGGACGGGACTTTCAGCCCTTCTTGTCTCCACAGCCTCTCCACCCGCTTAGGATTCACCTTCCACCCTTCCCCATGAAGTATCGCCGTGACCCGCCGGTAGCCATAACGCCCGTATTGCGTAGCCAACTCCACCATCCTGGCCACCAATCGGGCCTCATCATCGGGAATTTGCCTTTCCCTTCGCTGGGTCGATCGAACCTGTCCCAGCACTTGGCAGGCCCGACGTTCGGAGACTCGCTCTGCTCCTAATCGCTCTCGTACCCACATCACCGCTCGTCTCCTGTTCGCCGGGCCTAGAAGTTTCCCGAGGACACTTCCTTCAGGATCTGCTTGTCCAAAGACAGATCCGCCACCAGCTTCTTCAACCGGGTATTCTCCTTCTCCAACACCTTCAACCTATTGGCCTGGTCCAACCGGAGCCCTCCATACTCTTTGCGCCACCGGTAGTAGGTCTGCTCGCTCACCCCCATCTGCTTCGACACCTGTCCCACCCTCTGTCCTTGGGCCAGACCCACCTCTGCCTCACGCAGCTTCATGATGATCTGTTCTGCCCTAAATCGCTTCCCTGCCATCCTTGCCTCCTTCCTAAACCGGAAATCCTAACATTCAAACTGGACTCGTTTTAGGGGGCAAGGGCACTACTTTAAGTGTCTTCAAGATGAGAAGAAGATCGAACCAGAAACCCCTTTGGCAGACATAATAGACGTCCATAGCGGCTCCCTCATCGAAACCAACCAGTCCCCGCCCGTAGACCTGCCAAACCCCGCTCAGACCCGGTCGAACCAAAAAGCGGCGGTCCTGCCAACTTTTGTAGAAAGGTTCTTCGTATGGCAAGCAGGGCCGTGGTCCTACCAGACTCATGTCCCCCTTGAGAACATTCCAGAGCTGGGGCAGTTCGTCAAGGCTGTACTTTCTCAGAACACGTCCGATGGGCGTTACCCGCGCCTCTTCAATCACTTTTACCGGTGATTCGGTTGCTGGAGAATATTTTGATCCCTCAACAAAATCACGAAAACTCTGGCTACGCCGCTCAATATCCTTGGTGCTCTGAGTGACCGACATCGATCGAAACTTGTACCAGAGAAAGCGCGTGTGATCCTTACCAACAACGATAGCAACATAAAAGACAGGTCCTGGTGAAGAGCACTTGACGAGGATGGCAATAAGAGCAAAAAAAGGAAGGCATCCGATCAGAACAATACTGCTTAGGATGACATCTTTTGGACGAGTCAAGAAATCCTTTTCCCCAGCACGATGGGGATTTAGCACCAGCCAATGTATCTTCCCTGATTTTTGTCCCATCTCGTCGGTCAGACATTTCAACAAAGGAGAACGTAACCAGACCGATTGGCCCCGGCCCAAAGATTCTTCCACGCGCCGCCACAACTCATCGCCGTTTCCTTCAGAATCATCAATAAAAACGCGTCTCAAATTAGTTGAGCCTTGCATCAGACGTAATCAACCGCTTGTCGGTGACCCGAGGACAAATCGGACAGTGACAGTGGCACTGGACATAGGTATTCCCTGAGACTTCTAAAACTGACCATTTTTTCACCAATAGCCTTTGTATAGGTACATTGCATCATCGCAACTGAGCGGTTGAAATTAATTGTCTGGAGAAGAGAAGATCACCCCCCCTTGAGGTCGAGACGAATCACCCAACCCACGTTTTCCCCTTACAGATGCTCATATTTGAAAATAAAGGATCTAGTTCAGTGAGCTAACCATATGGATTCATTTATGGACCTTACTTACCACTCCACCTACTTCGTAGGCTTAGTATTGAAGAGAGGATAGTCCATTCTTGTCTGAGACTCATCGACAGGAACAGTTTTCAGTCGAGACATTTCTCGAGCTCCCGGCAAACGTAGTTGACTTGCTCTTCCGTGATGTGAGGATAGATTGGTAGAGACAGAATGGAGTCCGCGACTCGCTCAGAGACTGGGAAATCCCCTTTCTGGAAGCCAAGATCTCGGTAAGCCTCTTGCAAATGCAGGGGAACCGGATAGTGCAAACCGACGCCGATCCCGGCTCGGCGCAAAGCTTTAAGAGCTCGATCCCGATCAGGGAGACGGACCACAAATAAATGATAGACGTGCTTGTGACCCCTTGGCTCTAAAGGCAAGATGATTCGATCGTCCTCTTGAAGCCTCTGGAAATACCATCGAGCGGCTCGACGACGCCAACGGTTCCAAGCATCCAATCTTCGCAACTTTAAATCGAGGATAGCGCACTGCATGGCGTCCAACCGGGCGTTCCAACCTTGTGGTGAAACATGTGTATATTTCTCGATCTGACCGTGGTCCCGCCATACCCGCAGCCACCGATCACACTCGGGATTCTCCGTAACAACTGCTCCTGCCTCACCCATAGCTCCGAGGTTCTTGCCAGGATAGAAACTGAACGCCGCGGTCACACCGAATGTGCCTACTCGTTTGTCGGTCCCGTTGTAGGTCAAAGATGCCCCGTGGGCCTGAGCCGCGTCTTCAACAATCTTGAGATCGTACTGGTGAGCCAACTCTGAAATTGGCTCCATGTCGACAGGCAACCCGTACAAATGCACTGCTAAGATGGCGCTTACAACCCGACCTGATTTCGTGTTTTCGAGTCGGCCTTCTCGGTTTACAGCATAGGCACCTTTGAGAAGCTCGTTCAAAGAGCGAGAGCACATGTGATAAGAGGAATCTTCGATATCCACGAAGACCGGGTGTGCGCCTATGCTAGTGATCGCCTCGAGCGCCGCGATGAAGGTATAGGGAACCGTGACGACTTCTTCGTCTCGTCTAACCCCAGCTCCCATTAGAGCCAATTTTATTGCATCGGTCCCACTGGAGCAGGCGACGGCGAACCGAGCGCCACAGTAATGGGCAAAATTGCGTTCGAATTGTTCCACGTAGCGGCCACCGATGAAAGATGAAGTGTCGATGATATCTCCAAGGACGGAATTGATTGCAGAACGGATTTCACGATGCTGAGCCTCAAGATCGACAAGCGGTACGTTCACGAATGGAAAACTCCTCAATCAGCGTGTAGTGACCTGCGTATCCGTTTTCTCATATTCGAGTCCACAGCTGCATATTGCTTTGCCATCCTCTTTGAGTTCGAGCGCAAGCCGCAAGCCACATTTGCAGACAAAGCCGCGCTGACGAGACTGGTTCCCGTAGACCAGCACGAAATCTGGCACGTCACTGACTACCACTGAACCGGCGCCCACAAGCGCATACCGACCCACCACGAGAGGGCACACCAGGGTGCTGTTAGCACCGATCGAAGCGCCCTCGAGAACGAGGGTTCGGTCGAAACTCTGACAGAATGCTTTAGCTCGGGGAAGATAATCATTGGTAAAGGCAACATTGGGTCCAACCAATACCCGTTTCTCCAAAGTCACCCCATTCCACAATGACACCCCGTTCTTGATCACTACCTCGTCCCCGATGAGAACACCGTTTTCGATGTAACAATGATCCCCGATGTTGCAATCCCTACCTATGATTGAACCTTGAAGAACGTGTGCAAAGGCCCAAATACGGGTGCCTTCACCGATATTTTCGGATTCAACCAGTGCACTAGGATGCACGAATAACTCGCTCACTTCTTTTCTCTCTGAGCAAACAAATACTGGTACGCTTCGAGAAGGTTGCGACTGGTATGCTCCCAGCCTAGCTCTTTCTCGATGCGCTCACGTCCTTTCTGGCCCATTCTTTCTCGGCGCTCCGGGTCTTCTACTAGAGCCAGAATTTTCCGGCCGAAGTCCTCCGGATCGTTGGGTTTAGCATAGACGGCTGAATCGCCTGCCGACACTTGCATTTCGTCTAGATCGAAAGCCACTTGGGGTTTTCCCATCGCCATATATTCCAGTGTCTTATTCATGGTGTGATACTCGTTGAGCCCGTTACGCGGGTCAGGCGAGATGCAAAGGTCAGCCGTTGAAAGATAACGGATAAGATCCTCATCCGAGATGCGACCTGTAAAAGTGATATTGTCCTCCAGGCTGAGATCGCCAGCCAGTCGCTTCAGCTTGAGAGCATGGGTCCACTACCGACAAAAGCGAAGTGGATGTCGCGCCGATTGCGATGACAAACCAGCCACTTCGCCGCCCGCAGCGCGTAGTCCACACCATCCTGTGGGCCCATTACACCAACGTAGACCACAAGATACCTGGCACCGCACCTTAATTCCGGCTGGGACGGGAGGATTTTCAATCGTTGAAAGTCAGGTCCAGTCCGAACCACGAACAGACGCTCATCGCCTACCCGACCACGAACGCGGACGAATCGACGAACCGACTCGTTGGTCACAACAACTACGTCGGCCGATGCAAAGCTCAGCCATTCCAGGAGTAGAAGTACTCGATAAAGGATCCCCTCACGCCCTTTATTCTGCACTCGGTAGGTTTCCGGGCTCAGGTCGTGCACGTCGAAAACAAATCGCTTGCCCAAAGGCCTGAAGAACCAACCGATGAGGAAAAACAAATCAGGCGGATTGCAGGCATGAATGACGTCAAATCCATGACGGCGTATAATCTTGCAGCTCAACATCAAGGTCTTGACCATTGCTGTTGCGTATTCCCGTGCACAAGGCCAAAAACCTGAGTCAGCAGACGACAACTTATAACGATAAACGTGGATTCCGTCCAGGTATTCGTAACCCGGAGAATACAGGCCACCGTCGGGACAGATCACGCTAACTAGATAGTCCGCATCCCGCAAAGCCGTCGCCTCCAGCCAAACCCTCCGGTCGAAAGGAACGGTAAAATTCTCCACCAGAATCAGTACTCTACCAGGCAATTCCATGATATCGGCCATTTCTGACACTGCTGGGATCCTCTACCAAGCGAACTAAATCAACCAAAACCTGTCCAGTACGAAGCTCTTGGGGAACCCTGTAGAATTCTTTTTCCCGCTTCGTAACAACGATGACTTCGGCCTCGGACATCAGTTGATTCAAAGAGGAGCATAGAACGTCGGAAAGCTGCGGCATCCACCGCTCGGCATAGGCTTTGTTTGCTCCAAGGAGGGCCGACACAGAAACGTTAGGATCGTACACCCTGATCTCACTTGCCAGAAGCGTTTGCACAAGTTCCACGGCAGGGCTCTCCCGAAGATCGTCCGTTCCCGACTTGAATAGTCAGACCCAGCACCCCGGTCCTTTTTTTTCCGATACTGGAAATCAGATCTACCACACAGCACTTCTGGAGATCGTTGCTGGGAAGGGTAGACTCCAGAACAGGCGTTTTCACACCCCTTCTCCGGAGATGAGCAACAACAGCACGCAGATCCTTAGGAAGACAGGAGCCGCCGAAGGCGCCGCCTGGCTTCAGATAGGCCGATGAGAGATTGAGCTTGGTATCGAGACAGAAAATATCACTGACTCGGTAGCCATCGACGCCCTCAGCCTTGCACAGCTTCCCCAGCTCGTTCGCGAAGGCAATCTTGAGAGCATGGAAAGCGTTATCGGCATACTTGATTATTTCAGCTGTCCGAATATTGGTGCGAACCAGAGGAGCTTCGATGTCTTTGAAAAGAGTGGCAGCGGCCTCACCGCTGCGCCGGTTCCATTCACCGATGACCGTTCGGGGCGGGTTCCGGAAATCAGCGAGAGCACTCCCCTCTCTCAAGAACTCGGGATTGAAAGCAAGACCGAAGTCTATCCCAACCTTTTTGCCGGATCGTTCCAGTATAGTACCAACGATATTCTCGGTGGTCCCAGGCAAAACCGTGCTGCGCAGTATCACAGTATGATAACTCTCCTTTTCCTTCAAAGGAATCTTGATCTCCTCACAAATCCGGCGCACGTAGCGGAGATCTGGTGTGCCATCCGAGCCACCGGGAGTTCCCACGCAGATGAGAGTAACCTCGCTTGAGTAGAGGGCAGAGTCTATATCGGTGGTGACACGAAGACGACCCGCCGTTACCATTCGGGCTAACAAATCCCTCAACCCGGGCTCTTGTACGGGGCTCTGTCCCTTCTGCAAAGCCTTGACTTTATCCCGGTTGATATCTACACCGATTATCTCATGGCCAGCAGCGGCCAGACAGGCAGCGGTGGAACACCCAACATAGCCCATACCGATAACGCTAATCTCCATATATTTGGGGTGCGTACGACCCAGTCGGACAGTTAGCTGTCAACGCCGCTGATTCAGTACTATCCTTCCCGGGCTGAAACCCAAAATTAAAAGAAAAAGATCACAAATACTATCACCGAACAGAAGCTTATCAGGAACAAACCCCACTTTTAACTCTACCTGCCTGGAAAACGTCTCTGAGGCGTGCCAGATCGTGGGCTGCAGTGGAATACCTCCTGCCGGGTGCGAAAAACTCACGAGGAAAAGAGTCGAAAAGTTAGAAATATTGAAAACTAGATACCGAAAAAAACCGAGAAAGCTGTAGTGGTTCTGGGCTCCAGAAGATTCTTCACTAAACCAGAAGCGAACAAGCAACACGCGCACCGCCAGGAATTCTTCCATTCGCCAGCTGGAGCTCAACATATGGGATTCGATGCGGCCTGTAAACTTCCAAAAAGAGGCTACCAAATCTAGAGAAACACGTGGCCCGCACAGGACCGGTGTGCTGATCGAGCTTCAGTCGGCGACTCTCGAAAAAGCGGAGCAGTGGGAAAGTCAGCCAGGAGTGAGACCGGAACCGAGCGCGAGGGTTATCTGGGTTAGCAGGATGCGCACAATATGGACGACCGATCATCCTAGCACCGAGCACGGCGGGCAGGTTGCACGACTACCCGCCTCATCTCTTCCTAGTTCTAAAACTCATATCCTCCTACGGCCAACCTTGAGTAACGCTCCTCCCCGGGTTCATTTACGTTCGCCTAGAGTGGAGCTGGAACTTAGACTCCCTTCGATTCGTCTGTCTAGTACCTTTCCTAGACTGAATCTATCAGTCCGTGGATTGGCCCTTAATTCTTCCTCATCTTGTGGCAAACACGATCAGATTCCATCCCAGCATCGAAGCAATTTTCCTTTCTACAAAAAGAAGGACCCATGTTCCTAAATACTGCCTGATTGGAAAATGAGCAACTTTGGAATTCACATGCGAAAATTGCGAAAATAGCCTCCTAGCACTCCTTCGCGTGTATGTAAAGGACAGAGGACAGTCCGGACCATCCGTACAATGATGGATGAAGTTCCCTGCCTTCAAGTAGTCCCATCCATCTCCCAGGAAGTTCCTATAGTGGAGATCCCAGATGCGCTGATCCTCGTTGCCGTGCAGGACCCTTGCAGGCTGCTCGTTCAAGTTCCGGGTGTCACGAGTCCACCGGCCGATGCGAGAAAAGATTTTGAGAAGCACTCTAATTCTCATGTAAATCATTATCCGAATGTAATAGTTGAAGCTATATTTATGGTACAGCATCAGGATAGCCTTGCCGCCCGGTCTGAGAACTCGATAGACCTCGTCTGCAGCTCGCTGGGGGTTCGGTGTGTGGTGTAGAACACCGAAAGTATAAACCATATCAAAAGCATTGTCCTCATAACTGAGATCTTCCGCATTCTCGATCCAGAACCTCCCTTCCAAACCCAGAATTCCAAAGTGATCCCTAGTGGCGTCAACGGCTGTTTGCGTCAAATCGACACCAGTATAGTTGGCTCCGTTCCGTGTGAAGAGGACCCCGTCCGCACCGTTTCCACAACCAATTTCCACAGCGGTCTTCTCCGCTGTTTTGCGGGGTTAGTCGTGGCTTGTAAGCATTGAGATTGGACTGATCCACTTGCCTATGTTGTTTAGACTTCGACATCATCCTAATGTACCACCATGCCCCTCTTGGAAGATCTCCCGCTGTCGATCAGCGAATCGATCCGGCGCCTATACTCGATGGAATCACTGAGATCTGGCTTGAGAAGTAGAGATTCCTGGAAGGCATCAGCAGCCTCCTCATACCGCTCTTCTTGATCGAGGAGTCTTCCCGACAAAAAATACATCCACGGACTTGCTTTACCAGCCGGATAAGCCTTAGCAGACTGCTGCAAAGCGGTGATAGCCCTTCCTATATCTCCAGCGTCGGAGTACAGCTCACCGAGTCGATAGTAGGACTTTCCCTGTTGGATTCTCTGAAACTCCGTCCAGCTTTCGAGCCGCCTGCCAGTAGTATGCAAAGGAGTTAGATTCGCGGCAATATGCATACGCCGGATAGCGGATTCAAGCAAGCCTTGAGCGGCCTCCAAGTTCGACCACGCGCGATGGACTTCAAACGATTCCGGGAAAACTTTGGCTAGCCATTTATAAATGAGTAGTGTTTCTTCATATCGGTCTTCATGATGGTAGCATTCTGCAAGTCGCAAGCCCAAATTGTGGGTATGAGCCAGGTGATCCTCGGTGAAAAAGTCCTCGAGAGTTCCATAGACCGTCAGCTCAAGCAGCTTATACTTAGCCGAACTTTGGAGTCTTGGGCGCAACAAGGTGGCTTGTCTATACAGTGCGAAAGCCTTCCTTCCAGTTTCGGAGGATGCTTTGATGTCGCCAGATAGAAAGAGATGAGCACGATTAATTAGTGCGGCCGCAGCCAACTCCGGCCAAAGCATCAGCACCAGAACCAGCAAAGCCGAACCGACAAGTAATTGCGACATATCGGCGCTCCGTTTTTGGCCGGAGTAGAACATGGTCACACTTTACCTCAGCTTGCCTCGGTCACGCTAGAAAGTGCTAAGAGATAGTCCCGGGCCACTCGTTTCGGCGAAAATTCTTTGATCTTCTTTAGATTCGCTTTAGTCATTCGTGCTCGCCCTACCGGATCGACAAGCAACTTTACCAAGGCGTCGGCAAGAGCGTCCGGCTGACGTGGTGGAACCAAGTATCCGTTGCGCCCTTCCTCGATGATATCAGCCATCCCCCGCAGAGAGGTTGTGATTACCGGTAGCCCTACCGCCATAGCCTCCAGCAAAGAATAGGGCAGCCCCTCCTGCCAACTTGGGAGAACAAAAACCTGGGCGCTCCGATAGACTTGTCGAAGCGCACTTCCTGTCAAATATCCTTTGAGAAAGACATGGTTCTCCAAGCCGCGTTCATGAATAGCCTGTTTAAGACGATCTTCTTCCTGGCCGTTTCCGAGCATGACAAGCTGGCACGGCAAGGTCTCAAGGACTGAACCCACCGCCGCCAATAGATCATATATACCTTATTTCGCGAATGAGTCTGCCCACAAAGAGAATCTTCGGCAAGTCGCTCTCGATCGCGGGGCTACACGTCACTTCATCGTCGGGAAATAATATTTTTAGATCAAGAGGATTGGCCACCATGACCTTGCCCCCTAAAACGAGTCCAGTTTGAATGTTAGGATTTCCGGTTTAGGAAGGAGGCAAGGATGGCAGGGAAGCGGTTTAGGGCAGAACAGATCATCATGAAGCTGCGTGAGGCAGAGGTGGGTCTGGCCCAAGGACAGAAGGTGGGACAGGTGTCGAAGCAGATGGGGGTGAGCGAGCAGACCTACTACCGGTGGCGCAAAGAGTATGGAGGGCTCCGGTTGGACCAGGCCAAGAGGTTGAAGGTGTTGGAGAAGGAGAATACCCGGTTGAAGAAGCTGGTGGCGGATCTGTCTTTGGACAAGCAGATCCTGAAGGAAGTGTCCTCGGGAAACTTCTAGGCCCGGCGAACAGGAGACGAGCGGTGATGTGGGTACGAGAGCGATTAGGAGCAGAGCGAGTCTCCGAACGCCGGGCCTGCCAAGTGCTGGGACAGGTTCGATCGACCCAGCGAAGGGAAAGGCAAATTCCCGATGATGAGGCCCGATTGGTGGCCCGGATGGTGGAGTTGGCTACGCAATACGGGCGTTATGGCTACCGGCGGGTCACGGCGATACTTCATGGGGAAGGGTGGAAGGTGAATCCTAAGCGGGTGGAGAGGCTGTGGAGACAAGAAGGGCTGAAAGTCCCGTCCAGACAGCCGAAACGAAGGAGACTGTGGCTTAATGACGGTTCCTGTGTTCGGTTACGAGCGGCTCGCAAAAACCACGTCTGGAGCTATGATTTCGTGCATGAACGGACCCATGATGGGCGAGCCTTTCGGCTATTGACGATCCTGGATGAGTACACCAGAGAGTGCCTCGCCATTGATGTGAAACGGCAGATGAATCACCAAGACGTGTTGGACCGGTTGGCGGAGTTATTCGTTGATCGGGGAGTGCCTGAGTTTATCCGGTCCGATAACGGATCAGAGTTTACGGCACAGGCGGTCCGGGACTGGCTGCAGGCTGTTGGGGTAAGGACCTTGTACATCGAGCCGGGCAGCCCCTGGGAGAATGGGTACATTGAGAGTTTCAACGGGAAACTACGGGATGAGCTGCTGAACATGGAGATCTTCGACACGCTTGGGGAAGCCAAGGTGTTGGTAGAACGCTGGCGAAGGGATTACAATCAGATCCGGCCTCACAGCGCCTTGGCCTATCGGCCGCCGGCACCAGAGGCCAAACTACCTAGGTCTCAGGAGTTCAGTTCTATCCCGTGCAGGGCACTTCAAATGGCTCCGAGTCTAACTTAGAGGGTGGACTCGTTCGTGGGGGCAGGTCAACCAGAGTGCCAAACCGAGCATGAGGTAAGCGATGACCACGAGAAGGAGCCACATTAGCTCCAGATCAGCCACCACATTCAGTGCGCCGGAGAGCCCGAACCGGGACAGCTTGTCAATAAGAGCTCTTTGGTAATCGGGCGAGACGAGGGTGTAGAGCGTGCCAATCACTCCAAGCTCAAACAGCGGAATAGTAAATGAGGCAGTCAGGATCAGGAAGAGTTTCCCTTTGTGGGCCCAAAGCGAGTCAAGCAGTTCGCCGGCAATCTGCTCCCGATAACCGATCCATTTTAGAATAGAAACGAGCACTCTGCGCATATCAAGATATAGTGATCAATCGGGTGAGCATCAATTCAAAACCGCGCGATCCATCTGTAACGTTCCACAGGGGAAAACCCCGACCCGAGCACCCGAACCATGAAAAGCCCGAAGCTCCGTCAAGACCTTCGACCACTCGTGAAAGAGACCAACCTCTTTTCGATAGTAATCGCGGATCACGCCGGCATTCAGATTGGGTGAAAGGAAAATCAAATTCCTCCCACGGAGAATCTCTTTAAAGGTTCCGTGTTCGTCGCGTTTCACGTAGTGTTTCATGCCTTTCGAGTGGAGACCATGTTCACCTGCCCCTTCCGAACAATGATTGATGATCACGATGCTGCCTCCCGGTCTGACAACGGCTTTTCTATTTTCTCGAGTCGACCAGACGTCTAGCGAGCTGAGCGACAGCAACAACCAATTATCGCTCGGGAAAGCGTTGAAAATACCGATGTCGTTTTGATATGGGACATTACAGGCATAAATCTGTTGAGCCGCCCGGACCGCCACAGGGTAAGCCTCGCGAGCAATCCCAGAGTAGAGCCCTACGGTTCTGCCGTCCTCGCCATGGATGGAGTTGACAATGAAATCGAGACCCGCCAACTCGGCACCCCTTTCGATATCGTCTCGAACCTGATTCCCCTCCAGACTTCCGATCCGACCCTGTAAACCTCGCAGAGTGGAGCGGTGATTGGCCTCGACGGTGTCGATGCCAGCCAAGCCCGGGAGCACGATCTTGCCACCGCCGCTGAAGCCGGCCAAGTTGTGGGGCATCAACATACCGATCCCGATCCTGAAATCGGCGTCCAAAAAAAGCGCGTTGATGTAGAGTTTCGTCCCGTTTCGTGTCTTGCCAAAATATCGATTATTCTGATAAGGATTGTGGTTATAGATCCGATAATTCTCGACAATCTCGTGGCCTAGATTTTTTCGAAACTCACCCAAGGTTAAGGCACGGTGCGTCCCCAGACTAATCACAAAGTAAATCGTGTCCTCATTAATCCCAGCCTTCAACAGCTTTGCGACAAGAAGAGGTGCTATTCGCCAAGCTTCGGTAGGTTTGGTCAGATCGTCGACAGCGATGCAGACCGAACGTTTCCCTCGAACAACCTCTTCAAGCTTCCCACTTCCCACCGGTTCATCCAGCGCAGCTGCTATCTCCTGGTCGGATAGCGGTGGTGGAGCATCGAGCCCTACCCGGTTTACCCGCCAGTCGTTTGGGAGATCCAGGTGAAGTGGTTCATTCCCGTAATATGATTTCCAGAACATTGAAACCTTCATCAGAATGACTCATCCTCTCCTTGACAATCCGTACCTTCGCCCATCAAGAACCCCACAAACCGAAAATCTATCGGTCGGTCGATGTTAGTCGCCTCCACTGGATTGAGTAGAATTCCTTGGGGACGGCTTCCCACCGCAAAGTCCTTGCCCGACCACTTTTCCAATAACTCGCGTCGCCTGGTGTAGATAGCGCCTGAGGTACAGTGAAGAGGAGGCAGTTCCTGACGCGACAGATATTTTTCAACATCAAGACCTTTTAAAAAAGGTTGGAAACTGCCGTCCGAGAGGAGTTCTTTGGCTCGATAGGGGTGTTCATGCTCGATTCGCGTCAGAGTCACTGCTGCCTCTGCGCCGTCGAGCACCCTCTGGACCGACTCATCGATGGTTTTGCTCCGAACCATCGGACAAGGAGGCGCAAGCTGAACAACGATGTCGGCACGGAATCCCAATTGGTCCATGCGCAGCATCGCATCGCGGGGGCCACCGCGGTAAGAGGCACGAGGTCATCAGCCAGTTCGGTGGATCGCTTGAAAGGCACTTCAGCCCCCAACTCCTGCGCCACTCTCGCAATCTCCGCATCCTCCGTTGAGAAAACGACCCGATCCACGAGTTCACTACCGACTGCCGCCTGGATCATGTAATAAATCAGCGGCTTGTTATCGAGCAGCCGTAGGTTCTTACCAGGGATACCTTTCGATCCGGCTCGAGCCGAGATCACCGCCAGGACTCTAGTACTATCAGCTTTTTTCACCATACTTCGTACATCTTGCCCAGAACAGAATTATAAGTAGCCTCATTGTGGAGTCCATGACTCTCTAAATAAAGCCGGAACACTCGGCTAAAGAATCCATCGGCAGCTTGAGCTACGTTCATCCCTTTACCGTTGATCGTCGCTCTACCCAACCGGCGGGCCTGACCCAGCAACGTCGTTTCGAGGGGCGCGTAGATGATGTCAAAAACCTTTGCATCGGTAGGCAGTGATGAGAGCACATCGAGCGACTGAGAGTTGTTGCGCTCAATGTCAAATCGACTTAAAGATAACCACCGCCGATAGAAGTCGTCTTCGGTTTCTTGCCCATCAACCAGGAAGGTCTCCGGCTCGGCAGTGGCCAGCGGAGAGTAGGGCTCTAAGTAGGTCACGAACCCATCGGGCAGGCTGCGAATCCCTGTTTGCCCACAGACCGTAGCGTTGATGAGTAGAGCCGTTTCAGGGAAAACTCGAGAGAGCTCTTCAGTGTCAATCTCATAAGTGTTTCCGTATACATCCGAAACCTCCCTTGCCAGCTCTCGGGCTTTCTCCCTAGTACGGTTAGCCACATAAAGCTTACCCTGCGATCCTATCGCTTCGGCTAGATAGAAGGCTAAGGCTCGAGCTGCACCTCCCGCACCGAGCAGTACAAGTGTCCGTCCATCAAGTTGAGAATAAAAAGCTTCTCCTCGGTCTGGTTGCTTGAGAACAAGTGTATCCAGAGCTCCCTTGCCATCGGTGTTGTAACCGATCAGTGACCCGTCGGGAGAGCGTGCGATCGTGTTGACCGCACCGATCTGGGCCGCCTTCTCGTCCAAACCGTCCAGGAAGGGAATGATCGAAACCTTGTAAGGCACCGTTACATTGCCCCCCACATAAGCGGAGCAGTTAAGAAGAGCCTTGACCAGTGAGGCCAAATCCGATGCATCAACGTCGAAGGAGGCATAAAATGCCGGAATTTCGAGCTGTTGCATCACCGGATTCCAGATACTGGGACTCTTGGCGTATTCGGAGGGCCGATCACCAATAATACCAGCCAACAGAGCCCCACACTCAAGTTTGGGAAGTTGATTCTGAATGCATTCTTGAATCTCGCTGAACATCAGTATACCGGCTTGATTGCTTCGAATCTATTCGTGAACATTCTGTGAACCTCAGGTTTGTTTGACTCGCCTTCTCACGGTTCTTGGAACGAGCCGTTGGTAAACGTTCCGGACTCCCATGTAACCAGTGTGAATCAGGCGCTGGGGACCGGTCAACTCTGTGACAAACCCTTTGAATTTCCAGTGACGGGTGACATCGACGTACTCGACCCTGCCTGTGTCTGTCTTCTCTAGAAGTACCGATTGACGATTTGATCCCTCATTGCTGCCTAGTCGAAATCCTGATCAGACAGTGGGTGTTGGCGAGACCCGTGCGATACTCCAAATCCTCCTCAAGTCGACCGCGAGCTCCCCAAAAGCATCATAGTTCAGAGCTTGAAGAGGGTCAACAGCGGCCTCCTCGGGTGTAGGGTGGACATCCAGCATGACGCCGTCGGCCCCAATCGCGATAGCAGCCCGGGCGACCGGAGCTACAAAACTGCGCTTGAACGTCGAGTGACTCGGATCGACGATAATCGGCAGATGAGTGATCTCCTTGGCTGCTGGGACCACCTGGAGATCGACTACAAAACGCGACGTGACTTGGTGAGTATGCGGAGCCACGATTCCCCTTTCGCAGAGGATCACGTTAGGATTTCCATTGTAGAGGATGTACTCGGCTGCCCCCAGCCAATCCCTCAAACCGCAGCCGAAATGCCGTTTCAGCAGCACGGTTTTTCCGGCCCGGGCGACCTCTTCTAGCAGCGGGAAGTTCTGCATATTTCGGGTTCCGATCTGCAGCACGTCGGCTTTATCGGCTACCAGACCCACGTAGCGAACATCCATAACTTCAGTAACGACCGGCAAACCTACTTCCTACGGACAGCGGAGAGGATCTCGATTCCTTCCTCGCGCAACTCAAATAAACTTTCCGATCGATAAGGGAATGTCAGCGGTTTAAAAGCGCCTCCACGCAGAAATCGGGCTCCACAGGCCTTGACATGTCTGGCGATATCGAGCACCTGTTCGTAGTTTTCGACCGCACAAGGCCCGGCGATGGTCGCCAGCTCGTCTCCACCGATAGATTGGTCTCCGACCTTGATTACCGTTGAGTGATCCGGCCCAGTTCTTGAGGCCAGGGGAATATTGTTCTTGAGATCTAGTTCACTGATGTCCTTCATTTAACTTCCTTTGTAATGCCTTGATTGGTGATATCTTGCTTACTCTGTGTCTAGCTAGTTCCCATCCGAAAAACGCCACGCCAGGTGTGAGAAAGTAACCCGGAAGGCAATCTACCTCTTTACTGCAAAATTCTCTGAATGCCAGTCTGCGATAAGCCTCTCGCCCAGCTGGAAACCGATCTTGTCACGAACCTCAATGGCACACAATGGGTCATTTATCTCGAGAATTCCAATCCTCTCACCCAACGACTGACCCTCGCGGATCAGCTTGGGGTGGGTAGCAAAAGCCAGTCCCTTGAGGCCGACATGGATCGGATCTTTTAACTCGCGGGGCATAAAGCCGGAGTCCAAACGCTGAACTTTCTCATCGACGACCTTCCAGATTGACTTGTACTCGGCACGGGCAGGGATGACGCAGTCAACACCAGTATCGACTAGGTGATGCAAGACCCTGTCGATGAGGTCGACCTGGCGAAAAGGATAGGTGATCTCGAGGAGAAGAACGATATCAGCTATGATTCCTTCCGACTCGATTCTCCCGACTGTATAGAGTAGCACCTCGTCGATCTCGACGAATGCGGTCGAGAGTTCTTCCGGACGCAAGATCGTCTGATGGGCACCCACTCGCTCCCCTATTGCGGCCAACTCAGGATTGTCGGTGGAAATGACCACGCGATCCACGTGCTTCGCAGCAAGAGCCTGCTCGACGGTGTATTCGACCAACGGTCTCCCGTCGAGCACCTCTACAGCTCCCCGGACCGGAATAATCGCGACGACCTCCTGGTGTTCTGGCGAGAGTAATTGAGGGTGGGAGGAGGGCTCCAGCTCAAGAGATTCGATGATGCGAACGACATTCCGGCAACGCTGAAGATCCGCCTCCTGATGGATGCCGTGGTGGTGAAAAACCTCGGCCTCGGGCTCGTGCTCGTGCTCGTGCTCGTGCTCGTGCTCGTAGACGATATGATACCCTCTAGAGATCATCTCCTTGGCCCAGACGCGGTCTTCAATATTGGACACTTCTTCATCGAAGGGAACAAGGTTCCATAGGTCTCGACGAATGGAGCTGTTCGCGTTGTGGAAGAAACTATCGCGCTTCTGCAGGCGACGATCGAGTCCGAAGACGGTTATCAGGTCCCGCTTGTCGAGATCACTGGAATAGGGGAACGGCCGCTGTCTGCCATAGACTCCCGCAACTTTTCCATCCTCAAGATTCCGCAGCAGGTTTTCGAGCCATTGCCTGTTGGCTGGGACACAGTGACCGGACAGACATACAATGTATTCCCCACTCGACGATCGGATGCCGGTGTTCAACGCCTTGCCTGGGGAATAGTCATCGATCGAAACCACACGAACCTCGAAAGACCGGACCTTCTCGACAGTCTTATCGCTGCTCTGATTGTCGACCAGGATCACCTCGAAATCTTTATATTCCTGGGCGAAGACAGTTTTCATACAGCCAGAAATCCAGCGTTCTTCATTTCGAGTTCTAATGACGATCGAGGCTTTCATTTTCTCTATCGGATCGCAGCGATCGGGTTTTCTGCAGCCTTGCCAGAACTTCTAGACAGGCTGACAATTAGATCAGCGTAATCCCCGAGAACGTCTCTATCCTGTCGGCCACCGTACACTAATTCCAACAGGAGCCGATCCCTTCCTTCGGTCAAGTCTGGTGCTTTCCCTCTGTCCGCGTGTAGCATTCTCAAAGCACTTTCCAATGAGTCCGGATCGTCGATAACCCAAACAGCACAAAAATCTTCAAACATAGTGGGAGTCGGGTTCAAGAACTTTGGGTAAAGTAGCGGCTTCCCCTGAACCAATACCTCCAACAGGATACTGCTGACCACACCCACAACTACGTCTGCCCAAGAGACTAGCACCCCAGTTGGAGTCTGGGTATCGACGTGAATCTTAGAATCATCGAAGACTATGGTGCCCCGGTTGTTTCGGGTAGGCGGCTTTACCACCAGATCGATGAAATCCAATTGGCTCAGACGAGAAATCGTCTTTTCCAGCTCATCGGCCAGAGTGCCGAAGGGCTTGTCGATGTAGAGAACCTTCAGACAACCGCTGGAGGAGTCGAGACGGGCGGCACTTTCCATGGTCAGAGGCAGCAGTATGCTCATCCATTCGGGACAGAACCGCGCGCTTCCGAGGATATGGAAAATGTCGGGCCTCGCCCCTCCCTCCATGAGATACTCGGTATGGGCCCGGTTTTGCACCACCACCGCGTCGAATGTCCACGCTGATGAGTAATCGCCAATCGAACCTCTCCGAAGGTCGGCGGTCGATCTGAGACGTCCCGAGACCAGGTTGGCCCCATGTGGTAGTCCGATGGTCTTAAGACCTGCCATCCGTGCCCATCCAGCAAGGCACAGGTTATGTGTTGCTTCCTCTTGACCCAATCGGACACTACAACCTCTGCCTTCAAGACCAAGAACAGTTGCTTGGCCCAGGTTCTATCGTAGAGGCGCTCCTGCATTCGCCCGTTGAAAAGATAACGGGTGGCTAGTGGTCTAAGAAGAGAATTCCCTAGAAAGAAAGCCCAGATCCTGTGTAAAAGTGTGGGTGTATACCGACAATAGACGTAATCGATACGAACATCGCATTCCCTTTCGACGAATTGTAGACGGAAAGTGACCTTGCCCCCTAAAACGAGTCCAGTTTGAATGTTAGGATTTCCGGTTTAGGAAGGAGGCAAGGATGGCAGGGAAGCGGTTTAGGGCAGAACAGATCATCATGAAGCTGCGTGAGGCAGAGGTGGGTCTGGCCCAAGGACAGAGGGCGGGACAGGTGTCGAAGCAGATGGGGGTGAGCGAGCAGACCTACTACCGGTGGCGCAAAGAGTATGGAGGGCTCCGGTTGGACCAGGCCAATAGGTTGAAGGTGTTGGAGAAGGAGAATACCCGGTTGAAGAAGCTGGTGGCGGATCTGTCTTTGGACAAGCAGATCCTGAAGGAAGTGTCCTCGGGAAACTTCTAGGCCCGGCGAACAGGAGACGAGCGGTGATGTGGGTACGAGAGCGATTAGGAGCAGAGCGAGTCTCCGAACGTCGGCCTGCCAAGTGCTGGGACAGGTTCGATCGACCCAGCGAAGGGAAAGGAAAATTCCCGATGATGAGGCCCGATTGGTGGCCCGGATGGTGGAGTTGGCTACGCAATACGGGCGTTATGGCTACCGGCGGGTCACGGCGATACTTCATGGGGAAGGGTGGAAGGTGAATCCTAAGCGGGTGGAGAGGCTGTGGAGACAAGAAGGGCTGAAAGTCCCGTCCAGACAGCCGAAACGAAGGAGACTGTGGCTTAATGACGGTTCCTGTGTTCGGTTACGAGCGGCTCGCAAAAACCACGTCTGGAGCTATGATTTCGTGCATGAACGGACCCATGATGGGCGAGCCTTTCGGCTATTGACGATCCTGGATGAGTACACCAGAGAGTGCCTCGCCATTGATGTGAAACGGCAGATGAATCACCAAGACGTGTTGGACCGGTTGGCGGAGTTATTCGTTAATCGGGGAGTGCCTGAGTTTATCCGGTCCGATAACGGATCAGAGTTTACGGCACAGGCGGTCCGGGACTGGCTGCAGGCTGTTGGGGTAAGGACCTTGTACATCGAGCCGGGCAGCCCCTGGGAGAATGGGTACATTGAGAGTTTCAACGGGAAACTACGGGATGAGCTGCTGAACATGGAGATCTTCGACACGCTTGGGGAAGCCAAGGTGTTGGTAGAACGCTGGCGAAGGGATTACAATCAGATCCGGCCTCACAGCGCCTTGGCCTATCGGCCGCCGGCGCCAGAGGCCAAACTACCTAGGTCTCAGGAGTTCAGTTCTATCCCGTGCAGGGCACTTCAAATGGCTCCGAGTCTAACTTAGAGGGTGGACTCGTTCGTGGGGGGGCAGGTCAATGCACAGCACGCAGACAGGCAATTTCCTCTGCCGTGCCAGATGATACACAACAGGAGCAACGTGATCTACATCGTTGAAGCGACGTATGAAAACGACAATCAAACTCTTCCCTCAGAAATTAGCCCTCAACAAGATGCTTCGCGACACCCATTGTTCAACTGGACCATCCGCTAATAGGGTACCAGCGGGAAGTTCATAAAACTTGAGTCCGGTTCCGTCCCCCGCAGGAATGCGATTCTATCATAGTCGTCCTCGGGGTTGCGCTTTACCTCCAGCGACAGAATCTCGAAACCAGCCCTTCTACAGAAGAACCAGAATACTTCGGTCGAGTAAAAGTAGAGGTGTGCACATTGAAGCTGGTCGTAGTCCGGGGACAAGCTCGAGATCTCGAGTCGACGAGCCGCAAGCTTTGTGTAGGAAGGAATGGGTTCAATTCGGTAGGCTTCCCAGCTTCCCTTGGCAGACTTCACGAAGCAATCCAGAAAAACTCATCACCCAGCGCCCACGTCATAGACCGAATAATACTCTTTTTCGGTCAGCCACTGGGAGAGGACACCGTTGAGTATCTGAACTTTCCGGTCGTTAAGACTGTCCCTTTCCACGAGGCCGGTGATCCGATCGAAGTACTCGTCAGGAGTCTCCCCTCGGAACCACTCATCTCGAAAGCGAAAGCAGAACCGATCGATTTTCGCTTCCGTGAGTGTTGTATTATGAAAGATCCACACTTCTTGCCAGCCACCACAACCCGTGGCTAGCGGTTCAGCTTCTCGTCTATCAGATCCAAGTAGGAACCCTCGAACTCCTGCTGTAGAACTGGCGCTGTTTCACTGTTTCCGCAAATATAGCAACAGCTCGAAATCATCTTCAGTTCACCTTTGTCAAATGTGGATAAGGGGTCTTGCTTTCAAAACTTGATCCGGGAAGTCCGCTACCTTGCAGTGCTTCACTCGTCTCCTTCCGCTGAATGGGAGCTTGGGAACACTTAGCCACAATCCTCTAACCATTGATAAACAAAGCAATCTGAACTCCCATGACTTGGGCAGCTCGTCCCCAGTTGGGACCAATCTCCTGGCGCGCAAATCGACTCCTCTCTTCCTGTTTTTCCTTTGGCTGTTCGATAGCCTTGATGATCGCGTCTGTGAGCTGCTCACGATCAAACACAAAAGATGTTGCATTCGAGGTGTACAGTCGGCGGATGTGGGGACGTCTCAACAGCTCTTCCGCCTTGTTCACTTGACCTGCCCCCACGAACAAGTCCACCCTCTAAGTTAGACTCGGAGCCATTTGAAGTGCCCTGCACGGGATAGAACTGAACTCCTGAGACCTAGGTAGTTTGGCCTCTGGTGCCGGCGGCCGATAGGCCAAGGCGCTGTGAGGCCGGATCTGATTGTAATCCCTTCGCCAGCGTTCTACCAACACCTTGGCTTCCCCAAGCGTGTCGAAGATCTCCATGTTCAGCAGCTCATACCGTAGTTTCCCGTTGAAACTCTCAATGTACCCATTCTCCCAGGGGCTATCCGGCTCGATGTACAAGGTCCTTACCCCAACAGCCTGCAGCCAGTCCCGGACCGCCTGTGCCGTAAACTCTGATCCGTTATCGGACCGGATAAACTCAGGCACTCCCCGATCAACGAATAACTCCGCCAACCGGTCCAACACGTCTTGGTGATTCATCTGCCGTTTCACATCAATGGCGAGGCACTCTCTGGTGTACTCATCCAGGATCGTCAATAGCCGAAAGGCTCGCCCATCATGGGTCCGTTCATGCACGAAATCATAGCTCCAGACGTGGTTTTTGCGAGCCGCTCGTAACCGAACACAGGAACCGTCATTAAGCCACAGTCGACTTCGTTTCGGCTGTCTGGACGGGACTTTCAGCCCTTCTTGTCTCCACAGCCTCTCCACCCGCTTAGGATTCACCTTCCACCCTTCCCCATGAAGTATCGCCGTGACCCGCCGGTAGCCATAACGCCCGTATTGCGTAGCCAACTCCACCATCCGGGCCACCAATCGGGCCTCATCATCGGGAATTTGCCTTTCCCTTCGCTGGGTCGATCGAACCTGTCCCAGCACTTGGCAGGCCCGACGTTCGGAGACTCGCTCTGCTCCTAATCGCTCTCGTACCCACATCACCGCTCGTCTCCTGTTCGCCGGGCCTAGAAGTTTCCCGAGGACACTTCCTTCAGGATCTGCTTGTCCAAAGACAGATCCGCCACCAGCTTCTTCAACCGGGTATTCTCCTTCTCCAACACCTTCAACCTCTTGGCCTGGTCCAACCGGAGCCCTCCATACTCTTTGCGCCACCGGTAGTAGGTCTGCTCGCTCACCCCCATCTGCTTCGACACCTGTCCCACCCTCTGTCCTTGGGCCAGACCCACCTCTGCCTCACGCAGCTTCATGATGATCTGTTCTGCCCTAAACCGCTTCCCTGCCATCCTTGCCTCCTTCCTAAACCGAAATCCTAACATTCAAACTGGACTCGTTTTAGGGGGCAAGGTCACACTCGCGCCACTCCGACTCCCTTTTCCTTGCGAAAACTGATATTGATCGCCGGCACATCCAACAAACTAGCATCGATATTGACCGTGGACATGATGCTCACGCAGGCGGCGGCCTGTGAGAGCAACTCGTACCACTGGACAACTTCGGTCTCGTCCATAGCCAGCGACGCGGCGTTCGCCTTGAGGACTTTGGGATAAACCAGTTCGAGAAACGAGTACTTACGAGCGAGTTCCTGCAGGTCATACTCCTCACTTTGTCCCAACTGCTGGCCGCTCCGGTACCGGTAGTGCTGAGGATGGATTTTAGCTCTCAAACTTCGGATTCCCCGAATGGATCCATCCTGGATTCCTTGGCAGATAGTCTCTAGTACAAAGGTATTCCAGGTGACCCAGGCAGGAGATCCAAGTGCGACACACAGAGTTGCCCGGTCATGCTTCTCCTTTGGTTCCTTGCTACGTCTCTTCGAGTAGTAGTCGAAATAGGGATTACCGCTGACAAAGATCTGGTGGCCGGGAACCTCATGATATTGAATCAGTTCATCCCTCATGATCTCCGAGAACACGACGACCAGTTGGAGCGAATCGCTTCGGTAACCTTTGGTCGTCAGATGGTCCCATCCAAAAATGACAGAAACGCGCTGGCACTTGGCCCTTTCGGCTTCGTAAAGAATGCAACTATCGTAGGCGATGTTCCCGACACTGGGTACTAGGACTGAATCGACCTCCTCTCTCAGCAGGAGCTCGCGAACGCGAGGCGCCCTGACACACCACCTCTCCACCCGAATCAGGATCTTTCTAAAAATTTTAGACCGCCGGAGGACGTGTACCGTAATCCTGAGGAAACGGCTGGCTACGCAGCCCAAACCGCCCCGCCCTTTTAGATCCTCGAGGGCATCCTGCATCCGAGCCTCTGAAACGGCGATAACTTCAGGGTTTGCCAGTGTGTAGAGGCGCAGAAGTCGAAGCCAGCGCCCAGTACGGCTGGACAGCACGATTGCCTGTAATTGCTCAAAAAACTCTTCCACGGGCAGAAACCTGTCGATACCCGCTCTCAAGGGTAGTCTATTGCGCATCGCCTGGGGAGCTAGGGCGACGATTCGAACCCCGTTCTCCTGCAGAGTCTTGAGAAAATCATGGTTGAAGACAATCCGAGTCTGGAAAGGATGACGCGCATAGATTAGAAGTGTTTTCTGGTTAAACGTTTGCAGGTTCATATCGAATTCCTGCGCGACTTTGCCCTCTCCCTCAGCTGAGGATGATTCTTCAGTTTATTGCTACTGATCCGCGTTCTGATTGTTAGGAAACGACCGAGAAGCAGGCCCACTTCAGACTCTAGCCGAAGCGGCGGCTTGTCCTCTTGACGACTCTTCGGAGCCGACCACTCGGCGAATGTGCTGCACAGTATACGCAGTGAACCTACTGAACGATTCCTTCTCGCTCTCCAGATCTAGCTCTTTCCCGTAGCGGCCTTGTTTCTTAAGGTGACTGGTGAAGAAATTAACCGGCACACCACCTCGCAGAGCTACTGCCACAAAGTTCACCACCGATCTCTCCTGATGGCGATGGTTCTTCAGCAAGTCTTCCATTTCTGAGTAGAGTTGGCCGAAGTCCCGCACGTGTCGAACCATCGACCGCGGAAAGATACTAAATATCGGCGTTCCAAGCGAGATGACCGGCTTGCGGTAGACTGCCGCCTCAAAGCCGATAAAAGACCAGATGTTGATTACGATCTTCGCGTGCTGCAGGACAGCCTTTGCCTCAACATTGGGATCGACCAGAACCACGTTGGGAATCCTCAAGAGCTTCTCATAATATCGGTACCCACGGTATCCGACTGAACGAGGATGCTCCTTGGTCACCAGCTTCATTCCAACCGGCAGACATCTCGCGATGTTGCGAACCGCTTCAATCTGATTCTGATAAGGCTTCCCCTGAATCATCAAAGATGTTTCAGGTTCACTCAGGAGAGGGAAAAAGGCATAGTCAAGTGACGGCAGTTCGGCTTGTCCACAGTAGGAACTGGCAAGACGAAAGTTGACGAACCCACTGCGAAGGCGCCACAAGACCTTTCGATAAAGCATGGGAACAACGACGCCTGGAATATGGTTGTCGAGTCTTGACGCGGTGAACCTGTATTCGGCCTCGTCACGCAGTAGCCTGAAGAAACTGGTGCTAATCGGATCCTTTTCGTCGTTCGGACGCTTTCGCGGGATGGGATCATGCCCTCGTAGCGCACATCTTTCTCGCGCACAGAACTCAGGTATCGCTCCGCCTGCTCGGTCCACTGATCCCTTCTCCCCTCTTCCTCGTAGCTCTTGTATGCGTCAACGATGACATCCGGCCTACCAAAGAAATCATTCATCCAGACCATGTAGTTCTGAATCTTTGTGGGATAGAGAAATAGACACGGAATGTCCCGAGCTCTGGCGACAAGATAATAGAGGTACTCGCCGAAAGTGCAGGGGACAAAAGCTAGTAGCACATCCGGCCTGACTTCGTCGAAGTGAGTTTCTATGCTCTTGAGTGAGACCGTCAGAATCTGCAACATTTCCTCATGGTTGAATCACGGACGATATTCCTGACGCTCTCTGCAGAGTCGCCCCATCACGACCCGTCGATCGCAAACCAATGCATCCCAAAGAGGTTTAACGTCTGACTCCCTCTCCACCCGACGCAGATATTCAAGATCAGGAGCCTCTTTGAGAGCCTGCTCGAGGATCTCCCATTCTTTGAGTACCGCGTGGTGCCCCTCCGAAAACTCGGGGTTTTCCTTTTCAAACCGACGAAAGAACATCGAGTCGGTTACATAAAAGCCCGCCTTCCCTATGTCGAGGGGCACCGCAATCTGTTTCATCAACTGGAAATGAAACCTACACCCCATTCCCTGGGTTACAAAGATTATGTTCATTGCCGACCCGCCTTCTCCGTTTGGAGTTTGGAAATGAGGAGTTCCGCCAAAAGCAAATCCATCTCATCATCGATATCCACGGAATCCTCCGGAGACATGAGAAGAGGTTGGCAGTGATTCCCAAACAGACTCGCCTCCTTGAGGATGACATCACATCGAGTAGCGTAGACTGCTACCCCATTCCGGGCATACACTTTGGGCTTGTCCTGGCGACGCAACAACCGGGTGCCCTCACCTTGAAGGTAGGGTACGAGCTCTCCCTGCTCTATTCGCATTATCGATACGGGATTAAACTCATGTGGAACTTCTCGAACGGTTACGACAGAATCAGCTTTGGTCTGAAGTAGGGTGTGGATCGCATTATCAACATGCACAGCCTGGCGAAGTGGAGAGGTTGGCTGGAGTACAACAACAATCTCTGGACTGTATCCTTCTGACTTTTCGAGTTCCTCTAGGACATGCTGAATGACCGGAACAGTCGGCGTATCGTCGCGAGCAAGATCATCGGGACGTATAAACGGGACTTCGGTGCCGTGGCGACGTGCGTAATCGGCAATCTCCCGATCGTCCGTTGAGAGGACGATTCGGGTCACCAGTCGACTCTCGTTTGCAGCCCGCAAGGTGTAATAGATGAGTGGCCGGCCGCAAAGCAGGCGCATGTTCTTGCCAGGAATCTTCTTCGAACCTCTGCGAGCAATGATCACTGCCAAAACGTCCATCTCAGTAAGTCAACTTCTTCTGAACAGAGACCTCGATCTCGGCCAGTATTTTTGCGATGCGCTCACCGGCGTGTCCGTCACCGTAGATGGGCTGAGACGGATAAATGCCGTGGCTGACCTGCTGCTCTATCGCCTCGACAATCGCGTCACGGTTGTGCGGAACGTCGATCACATTGTCACCCCGTTGACGGGCGTTTTGACGGGTACCGATGTTGACGGCGGGTACTCCCAGAAACGCGCCCTCGCGAATCGCGCTGCTCGAGTTGCCGACGATAGCACTGGTTCGATACATCAGCCTGACATAGGCCTGGATAGGCAGGTTGATAAAAAGATGCTGCCAGTCAGGGGAATAGCGCTCTCGGAAGGTTCTAATCCCTTTGGAAATGTCGTCGGAACCCGCGTCCACATTAGGCCACAACATGATGGTAGGGATTCTTAGGCACCCCAGAGCAAGTAGAGACTCTTCGATCTGGCTACGCCCCTCACCGTACTCTGTGGTAACCGGGTGTTGGCTGACCAAAAGGAACGGTTGTGCCAAGTCAAAGGTAGATCCTACCCCCTTGTAGATCTCGAAGAAGTTTTCTTCCAGGTCGCCATCGGCAAGAATCTCGTTGACGAGATCGATTCTCGGACAACCAACATTAAATACCCTCTCCGGAAGCTCTCCCATTCTTATGATTCGTTGTGCGCTCAATTCATTGGCGGGGAAATGGACGTGGGCAAGCTTGCTTACGGCGTGCCGAATGCTCTCGTCGATAGTTCCGGTGACCTCGCCACCCATAGTGTGTGCGATGGGAATGTTCATGTAGGATGCTGCGAGTGCCACTGCCGCAATCTCGAACCGGTCTCCTACAACCAGCACGAAGTCGGGCCGGATGTTGTCCAGTATAGTAGCCATCTCGATCAGGCCGAGCCCTGTCGATTTCGCCATTGTAGTCGGGTTCTCTCCCTCAATGATCATGTGGAAAGTGGAATCGACTTGGAACCCATCCGTCTCCACCTGATCGACGACCTTCCCGAACCGATCCAGTAAAGCAGACGCCCCCACAACAACCAAAAGCTTGAGATCCGGATGACTCTTGATTGCGCGCATGGCGCTTTTGATACTGCTGTAGTTAGCGCGGCTTCCCACAAAGACGCAAACTTTGACCCTACTGGATCTCGTCATAAAACCAACTCTCTAGGTTGGGATTCCTGGGCCTAGGATCGAGTCTCAGATCCAGCCTCCATCTGTGATTCAGGATTCTTCCTTATCTGTAGAGGATCTCCACCCATCGCCTGTGCCGAACAATGAACTGCTCCGAACCGCTCGAAACACTCGAGCACTGAGTACCCGGCTGCCTCCAGTTCCTGACGTAGCGTCACTTCCGTATACTCGATCTCGTGGTCAGTGTGAAGCCTCCACTCTAACCCGAGCTCGCGACGATATGGAACCAGCCAATCTCGATCCACTGCAGGAACCCTAACAAACAGGCGAGGAGCTATGGAACGACACTTGTCCAGAAAGGTAACTCTGTCGGAGATATGTTCCAGTACATTGGAAAGCAGAATCACGTGGTACTGTTGGGAAGGACTGAACTGAAAGAAATCCGTGACAAGATAGTCGATGTTAGAAGCCGGGAAGAATACGCGAGCACGCTCTACGACTTCTGGGCGAATGTCGATGGCCGTAACCTGCCGGGCGCACCGTGCCACTCTCCCAGCAATGTGGCCGAGGTTACAACCAACGTCCAGTACGTGATCTGCAGAGGTGACGCGATCCGCGAAGAAGTCGTGCAGATCCGTCAGGCGATGCTTGGGATGGAAAGTTTTGCCCTCCGTTATTTTGATCGTAGCCATCAGGTAAGAAAAAACTTTGTCATAGAGCCAAAGCAGCCATCTAACACCGGAGCGATCAGGCATCAAAGCCAGCCAGTGGATAATCTTCTGTTGCCAAAAGCTCCGTCTCAAAGGACTGATCATGGGCTATCTGCCGGACTACGTCACCTCGCTAAAAGATGATATCCGCTTCCGTCAAAACAGTGTCCGACGGGATAGTCCTGCGTGCCCGGCCTCCGAGAACTTTATCGATCTGATGCGAAGGCATTCCCGTCCCAGGCTTCTTGATGCCCAGCATCTCTCTGGTGAGGACTGTATCGGCGGGGATATCAACCAGCGCCACAATGCTTTTTTGAAAGATACTCCGCATCTCTTCATAGCGAGTCAGATCGGATTTATCGACCTGGCTTTGAAGCATGGTCTCTATTGCCCGAACACCTAGAACAAGATCTCGAAACTGGTCCGGTTCTGCCGAATTCCTCGCGTCGCTGCCGTACAGATCGTGGCTGAGTGTAAAGTGCTTCTCGATCGTCACCGCACCCAGCGCGACTGCGGTAAAAGCAGCGTAGTTGGTTTCGGTATGATCGGAAAAACCCACCGCTCTTTCATCAGCGATAGAACGTTCAGTCCCACACTCTCATAGGTGCAGGGATACATCGAGGAGCACTGCAAGACAGTCAGATTGGTTCCACGCCCCAGGAAAGCGTCCACGGCCCGATCGAGCTCTTCCCAGCTACTCATTCCCGAGGAGAGAATCACCGGCTTACCTGTCTGTGCGACCTCGCCCAGGAGAGGCAGATTAGTGACCTCGCCAGAGGGTATCTTATATCGTCGCACTCCAATGCGCTCCAGGAGCTCCACCGCTTCCTGTGAGAATGGAGAGGAGGTAAACTCCACCCCAGAAACTTCACAATGCTTCCTCAGGAGTTGCCACTGTTCTTCCGAAAATGCGGTCCGGCGGAAGTAGTCGAAGCGGGGTTCAGCGTCGAAGTAGGCTGGGGAAGGAGCGTACCTCGTGGTTTCGGCCTCGGCCAGGTGAGTTTGGAACTTATACCGCTCCTACACCTTCCCTGGCAGCGACAGCCACGCTGTTGCAAGCGATTCCAAGGCTCCCATCATGGGTCGAACCAATTTCAGCGATGATCAGCACAGGCTTGAGCTTGACCTGCTTCACTTGATCCTCCGTGTCTCGACCAGACCTCCCCACTCCTTCTCTTGCGTTGTTAAAGATCCTTGTACCCTACTCGCTTGCCCACGACAAGAGAAATTCAGCCCAAGAGACTTCGAGGAGACTATCGATGTTGACAATGGGTCTGTCGATGACCATCCCAAGGGTGTTCCGGGTAAAGATCACACCTTGATCCATCAGACACGACCTCGTCAGCGCGTAGCAGATTCCGTTACGCCAGTAGTAGCCTTCCTCCAGATCCTGGCGTCGCTCGATTTGGTTCCCACCCTTTCGGGAAAAAAACAGCCTGCCTTCATTTTCCTTTAAGATCTTCCAGGGATGGAACTTCCGAGGAACCGGACTCACAGTAACGACAGAATGGGCACCCGTTTCTACCAGACACTTGGAAACTTCGGCGACGTCCTCTGCGGTCCGGAGCGGCGACGTCGGCTCGATGATCAAAACAATATCGAATTGCCTGCCAAAGTGCTTTTCCGACTCCAGAAGAGCATGTTGTATGGTCTCCACGGCTCCTGATTTATCTCCGCGCAGATGTTTCGGCCGCAAGAAGGGAGCCTCGAGCCCATACTGCTGTCCCCCCTGAGCGTACTCCGCAGAATCGGTCGATATGACTCTGGCATCTATAAATCAAAGCCCGCTCAGCGTCTTGCCTGCCCACCCGATGAGGCTGATGTCTTGTAGCGTTCTCATATTCTTGTTGGGGATGCCTTTGCTGCCACATCGAGCGGGGACGACTGCAAGTACTGACTTGCCTTGTAACATATCACCGCCTATTCGGCCACCGTTCACCGCAGCCGATCCACCATTCGAGCGTACTCTTCCGGGTCGAAGGCAGCCTCCAGAAAAAGTGGACTGCTCCGGCCCCAGGACCCAACAGCGCTTGAGAACTCCCGAGTAGAAGCAACCTTTCTTGCATCACAACCCATGCCTTCGATCGGCCCTACCCAGGATTGAGATGTTATACTGGTAGCTTGGGAGTTTATCGGTCTCGGCTGCTCAACACAGGCGATGCTTCTGCCCTTGCCCCCTAAAACGAGTCCAGTTTGAATGTTAGGATTTCCGGTTTAGGAAGGAGGCAAGGATGGCAGGGAAGCGGTTTAGGGCAGAACAGATCATCATGAAGCTGCGTGAGGCAGAGGTGGGTCTGGCCCAAGGACAGAGGGTGGGACAGGTGTCGAAGCAGATGGGGGTGAGCGAGCAGACCTACTACCGGTGGCGCAAAGAGTATGGAGGGCTCCGGTTGGACCAGGCCAATAGGTTGAAGGTGTTGGAGAAGGAGAATACCCGGTTGAAGAAGCTGGTGGCGGATCTGTCTTTGGACAAGCAGATCCTGAAGGAAGTGTCCTCGGGAAACTTCTAGGCCCGGCGAACAGGAGACGGGCGGTGATGTGGGTACGAGAGCGATTAGGAGCAGAGCGAGTCTCCGAACGTCGGGCCTGCCAAGTGCTGGGACAGGTTCGATCGACCCAGCGAAGGGAAAGGCAAATTCCCGATGATGAGGCCCGATTGGTGGCCCGGATGGTGGAGTTGGCTACGCAATACGGGCGTTATGGCTACCGGCGGGTCACGGCGATACTTCATGGGGAAGGGTGGAAGGTGAATCCTAAGCGGGTGGAGAGGCTGTGGAGACAAGAAGGGCTGAAAGTCCCGTCCAGACAGCCGAAACGAAGGAGACTGTGGCTTAATGACGGTTCCTGTGTTCGGTTACGAGCGGCTCGCAAAAACCACGTCTGGAGCTATGATTTCGTGCATGAACGGACCCATGATGGGCGAGCCTTTCGGCTATTGACGATCCTGGATGAGTACACCAGAGAGTGCCTCGCCATTGATGTGAAACGGCAGATGAATCACCAAGACGTGTTGGACCGGTTGGCGGAGTTATTCGTTGATCGGGGAGTGCCTGAGTTTATCCGGTCCGATAACGGATCAGAGTTTACGGCACAGGCGGTCCGGGACTGGCTGCAGGCTGTTGGGGTAAGGACCTTGTACATCGAGCCGGGCAGCCCCTGGGAGAATGGGTACATTGAGAGTTTCAACGGGAAACTACGGGATGAGCTGCTGAACATGGAGATCTTCGACACGCTTGGGGAAGCCAAGGTGTTGGTAGAACGCTGGCGAAGGGATTACAATCAGATCCGGCCTCACAGCGCCTTGGCCTATCGGCCGCCGGCACCAGAGGCCAAACTACCTAGGTCTCAGGAGTTCAGTTCTATCCCGTGCAGGGCACTTCAAATGGCTCCGAGTCTAACTTAGAGGGTGGACTCGTTCGTGGGGGCAGGTCACTTCCCGAAATCTTGATCACCTTACCCTTTTCGGACGATTCGAGGGCTGCAAGAATTACCTCGAGTGTTTTGAGGCCGTCGAAACCGTCGACCACTGGGCTCTGTCCTTTCTCAATACACTCTAAGAAGTGCTTTACTTCGTGGAGAAACTGGTCGTTTCGATCACAGTCGAAGCGAATCATCTCCCGATCCGAAGACTCGGCATTGTACACGGTTACCAGGTCCTTATTGCCATCCCAGAATATGTTTCCTTTCTCTCCAATGATGACCAACTCTTTGCGGTGGTCGCGACTGAATATGTCTAGGTGAATATTCCCCACGATCCCATTCCGGAATCGAAGAATGATATCGGCGAGATCATCTGACGTGATGTCCATGGAACTGAACTTTCCGTTCAGACAATAAACGCTTTCCACTTCGCCAAAAAGCCAGCGGACCAAGTCCAGTGCGTGACTCTCATCCAGGATAGCACCGCCTCCTTCCTCCTTCTTGGCCATAAACCAATCTCGGTAGTCTTCCCATGGATGCCAATCTGGCAAATACTCGCTAATCGTGATCTGAACGGAATAGATCTGGCCCACGGCCTGGTTCTTCAGCAGTTCTGCTACCCGCTGAAGGGATTTCCAAAATCGGTAGGAATGTCCGACCATAAAAACGAGGTTCTTACTCCGGGCCCTTTCCAGGAGGTTCTCCAGGCCCTCCTTCCTGTCGGCAATCGGCTTTTCCACCAAGACGTGAGCTGCACCATCCACCGACCTTGCGGAAACTCTCAAATGGTAGCTTGTGGGAACTGCGATGACCACGGCATCATAGGAATCCCGGAATGCATCTTCGAGAGACTCGTAAACCGACTTAATTTTAAACTTCTCTCTTGCCTCGTGGCGCCGGTCGGCACGGACCTCAACGACCCCTAGATCCTCAACGCCTAGACTCTGAAGGTTTTTCAGATGGCGCTTGCCTGCTGATCCGAATCCTACAACTAAAAGTTTCACAATGTCCCTCCTTCACTGCTTCAGGGAGTTCACCCGCCTGGAAAGAGCCCGCTCCTAAAGTCCTTAAGTCATCGCAGGAAACGGATTCCAGGTTACCGAAACGGAAGGGACTGAAGACCGAACCATCCACGACGGAAGGAGAGAGAAGGTCTCTCTCCTCACTTGTCGGACCACTCTTGCCAGAATCCCGCGGTCAACAACTCCGCAAAGCACTGTTCGAAGATCGGACCATAGTTAACGTCAAGACCTCTTGACACTGGCTTGCTTTACTCGTCCCAGTCATTCTGAAAGCATCCTGGATAAATCACGAGAATTTCCAATATAGCGAGATATTTCCAGACGGCCAGCCGACGGTTGCTCTGCAGAAAAACCAATCGCAAGAGGTATTCCGTGGGATCCCAATTCCTCCCTCGCAGACCCCACCACGTCCGGAGTCTCTAACACTTGTTGAAGCCAAGAACCCGTACACCTCGCTACACTCAGGCTTTCAGTTGCAACTGGTGAACAAATCTGCACACAGCGGAAAAATCGTCCCGGACAATAGTTTTGAGCGTCTCCTCCATTGGACGTCTTCGTCCTCTACCCCCCACGAAAGGAACTCGCTAAGTTTCTGATCTCCGTATGGCACCAGTGGATAAATCCTATTTCATCCATATTTTCAGTCGCCGAAAAGCCTTGCTTCATATTTTGAACTAATAGGAAATCTCGACCGGCAGAGCGGACCCGGCCGACTCATAGAGCTTCTCCATGATTAGGGCCATTCTTACACCACTGGTCAGCACATTTACCATAGGGGTTTCTCGAGATCTTACACACGAAAGAAAATTATCCAACTCAACGCAGAGCTGTTCAAGCGTGGTAGCTGTACCGACGTTCGGGGAAAAAGTCCCTTCGTGGACCACCGTCCAGACTCCACCCCTCAATTCATGGTGAACGTCGTGTATACTCACACTCTCGGTCTCAAAATCAGCTTCGATTGTTCGGTTCGAGCCAACGAGAAAGATTTCTTTTGTGGTCATGGCATTGGGCACCACTTTGTACCGCCACTTGCCCGGTTGAACGTAGCCGCTTTCCACCTTGACCAGGATTCCATCGTATTCAGCGATCACAATAGAGGTATCTTCCAGCCCTCTCTGGAAGTGATCCCGAGTGATTGCGTAGATACGATTCGGAAAAGCGTCCAAGAAGTAGTTAAAAAGATCAATGAAATGAACTGCGTCGGTATGAGTGACACCTACATCGTTTACTCGCTCTCTTAAATCCCTTGAAATCACCAGATAGATATCTGAGATTCCCTAACCCAGCGCCATCGACGATCTGTTTTTTAATGTATTGTGCTATGGGACGGAACCGGTAGTAGTAGCCCACCTGGAGTATCCGACTACGCTGTTCAACCAACCTCGCGAGTTCAACCGCCTCCCGAGAAGTCATGGTCATTGGTTTTTCGACAAAGACATCTTTCGATGCTCTGAGGGCTTCGCTACAAATCTGGTAGTGTAAATCGGTCGGTGTGACCACATCCACCACATCAACTTGATCCAGAAAATCGCTATAGCGTGTAGAGAGCCGCTCTCGCGGAATGTTGAGTCTTTCAGCCTCTTTCAGGGCTGATTCGTTCAGATCGGCCAGAAACAAACCAGCACCCCAGCCCATCTGAATCCAGGCCCGCAGGTGATTCTTCCCGAAGCCGCCGAGCCCAATTTGAAGAAACTTTAGATCAGTCACCTGAATCAGTCAATGTGCAAAATAAAAGTCAATTCTTTTCGGCCGTGAGATCGGATTATTAGCTACTAACCTGTTCACTTCTCAGTCTCTCCAGTGACTCACTTCACACAGATAACTTATAGTTCTCACCTCTCACACACAGGTCTAGCTCGGTAACTAGCTGGGACCGGGGAACCGCTTGCCATCCAAAACGGTTCCCCAAATCTCGCTGCAAAAATCCTCCAGTCCTGAGACACCGGAGGATTCAAAACAGAGTGTAGATGAACGGCGCGGCCGCTGACCCTCCCAGAATCAACAGAAGGGCCAGAATGATGGGGGTAAGCCACCACTTCTTGCTGTGCTTTAAAAAATCCCAGAACTCTGTAATCAAGCTCGATTTTCCGGACTCCGCTTCCTTTGCAAAGCTTACATCCAGCGAATCGGCATATCGCCCTGAACTTATTACTGATTTTCTCCATTCAAACATCAAGTCTCAAATAGGCTCCAATGAACAATGCTAAAGTCAACATCCGCAAGATGCAAGCAGGTCTGTAGTTTTGCGAAATGTTAACCGTTTCCTGAAAAGGTTTAAGCAATGGTTTCATAGAAGTTTGCGAGTTACTTGTGAGATTAAAGCTTGAACCTTACGATTGTCCTCTCCTAAAACTGTCTAAAGTAGCTTCCCGCCTCTTTGGTTTTCGGGTGTCGGCTCCAGTAAGTGTCCGCCTTCCGATCGAGCCGCCGGTTCATCGAATCGCGGCCTGCCAACCTCAAGACCAGTCCAATAGGGGTAATCATTTGAATTTGGTATCCACTTTACTCAGGTGACCCCAAGATGTAGTATGTGCCTTCGTGGAGGATTATCCACGCGACCTGCTCGAGTTCGAGGTACGCTTCGCCAGCGAAGAGGCCTGTCGCGACTATCTGTCCGCGTTGCGCTGGCCGGAGGGTTTCCGCTGTCCGGGATGCGGGCATGAGCGGGCTTGGCCGATGCGCAAAGTGTGGTTCGAATGCGCTTGCTGCGGGCGGCAGACGTCGGTGACCTCGGGCACGATCTTCCAAGACACACGTAAGCCGCTGCGGCTGTGGTTCCGGGCGATCTGGCACGTCACTTCGCAAAATAACGGGGTCAGCGCGCTGGGTCTGCAGCGCGTTCTCGGGTTGGGCAGCTATCCAACTGCGTGGACCTGGATGCACAAGCTGCGGCGAGCGATGGTGCGTCCGGGGCGGGAGCGATTGGCGGGCGTAGTCGAGGTCGATGAGACCTATTAGGGCGCTGAGTAAGAGGGTGTGAGCGGCCGGCAGAACGAGCGTAAAGCATTGATTTCAGTATCCGCGGAAGAGAGAGCCGCGGGCTAGGACGGATCCGCATGCAGCGCGTGCGGAACGCATCGGCGGCCAGTTTGATGCCCTTCGTGGAGGAGTCGGTCGAGCCGGGAAGCTTGGTGCACACCGACGGCTGGCTGGGCTACGATCCGCTGGAGAAGAAGGGCTACCAGCATCGCATCGTCTTTCTGTCGGGCCGGCGCAAGCAGGCCTCGGAATTATTGCCGAGGGTGCACCAAGCGATCTCGTTGCTCAAGCGCTGGCTGCTGGGCACGCACCAAGGCGCGGTTAGCCACGAGCATCTGGACTACTACCTCGACGAGTTTGTGTTCCGCTTCAACCGGCGCAACTCACGCAGCCAGGGAAAACTCTTCTACCGCCTTGTGCAGCAGGCAGTCGCCGTGGACCCAACGCCGTATCGATCGATCGTCGCCGACTGGGACGCCGAGGCCCCGTGAGCCCAACCACAAGATGTTGGGGTTACCTGAGTCCAGTGGATACCCCATTTCTTCGTTAACGATCAGGCATTTCTTTCCTCATGTCCCGATTTACCTCCCTGACCCGCGCAACGATGGGTCACTCTGCATTCCTGCTCGGGGTTTCGCTTTCGTCCTGCCCCAAGAGATTCAGCGAATACCCGACAATGTCTTTGACCTCTGCTTGAACATAGATTCCTTCGGGGAAATGTCCTCTGAGCAGGTGGAGGGCTACTTGTCCCTCGTGCAGCGTTCAGTCAAAGAAGGGGGACTCTTCATGAACCTGAACCGGAGGAAACGGATTGGGAACTACGACAACAATCCCTTGATGTATCGGTATGGGCCGAATGAGATCTTGAGATGGGAAACAGATCCTTTCATGTTCCACGCGCGGCGAACTAAGGAGCACAATAAGGATGGCCATCTGTTGAGGCTGGAGAGAACTAGGTAATTAAGAGAACTCATGTCCTCAGCTTCGCGATACCGCCCTGCGTGCTGCCCTCAGTCCCGGATGATCGTCACTGACGAACACCTCTATGCCTCGCAGGCCTCGGCTTTGTAGATCTTCCAGAAAATCCAGCCAGTGCACTTCCGCTCTAAAAAGCGAATGCAGAATTAATTGACACCGAGCTGAAAACCAAACGGCTGGACGTAGTGATCTGCACCCATAATGATGCTGATCATGCGAACGGCATCATTGGTTTGTTGGGCTGCTGGCGAGGTGTAATCGGAGATACATCGTGCGCTGGGCAGAGGAAGGCCACGCAAGAAGAACCGACAGATCATCCCTCTTGCAGTGTGCTACTCTTCACTCTTGCGGCGCCCCGGTATTCGACCATGGCTTCCGTCAATTCTTTTCTCAACCTCACCAAATCATCCCACACCTTCAGCTCCGTCGCCCTCCTCTCGGTCCGGAACTGCTGCAGCTGGCGCTGCAAGTGACTTCTCAGCACATCCACGCCAGTGTTGTACCCGACACCCCAGCCGGTGACCCGGTCCAGGGAGAACTGGGCATAGCGGATTTGGGAATGGATTTCGTCGATAAACCTTTGGTTCAGCTGAGTCCGGATTTCTATCTCCTTGCGTACCTGTCCGACGGTGCGCTTTGTGGTTTCAACTCTGTCCTGAAAGTAGCTGTCAATATCAAATGAATGGGGTATCCACTGGACTCAGGTAACCACAACATCTTGTGGTTGGGCTCACGGGGCCTCGGCGTCCCAGTCGGCGACGATCGATCGATACGGCGTTGGGTCCACGGCGACTGCCTGCTGCACAAGGCGGTAGAAGAGTTTTCCCCGGCTGCGTGAGTTGCGCCGGTTGAAGCGGAACACAAACTCGTCGAGGTAGTAGTCCAGATGCTCGTGGCTAACCGCGCCTTGGTGCGTGCCCAGCAGCCAGCGCTTGAGCAACGAGATCGCTTGGTGCACCCTCGGCAATAATTCCGAGGCCTGCTTGCGGCGGCCCGACAGAAAGACGATGCGATGCTGGTAGCCCTTCTTCTCCAGCGGCTCGTAGCCCAGCCAGCCGTCGGTGTGCACCAAGCTTCCCGGCTCGACCGACTCCTCCACGAAGGGCATCAAACTGGCCGCCGATGCGTTCCGCAAGCGCTGCATGCGGATCCGTCCTAGCCCGCGTCCTCTCTCTTCCGCGGCTACTGCAATCAATGCTTTACGCTCGTTCTGCCGGCCGCTCACACCCTCTTCCTCAGCGCCCCAATAGGTCTCATCGACCTCGACTACGTCCGCCAATCGCTCCCGCCCCGGACGCACCATCGCTCGCCGCAGCTTGTGCATCCAGGTCCACGCAGTTTGATAGCTGCCCAACCCGAGAACGCGCTGCAGACCCAGCGCGCTGACCCCGTTCTTTTGCGAAGTGACGTGCCAGATCGCCCGGAACCACAGCCGCAGCGGATTACGTGTGTCTTGGAAGATCGTGCCCGAGGTCACCGACGTCTGCCGCCCGCAGCGAGCGCATTCGAACCACACTTTGCGCACCGGCCAAGCCCGCTCATGCCCGCATCCCGGACAGCGGAAACCCTCCGGCCAGCGCAACGCGGACAGATAGTCGCGACAGGCCTCTTCGCTGGCGAAGCGTACCTCGAACTCGAGCAGGTCGCGTGGATAATCCTCCACAAAGGCACATACTACATCTTGGGGTCACCTGAGTAAAGTGGATACCAAATTCAAATGATTTCGGTTCTGGTTCCGGTGAGTCCAAGTCCGATAAAAGCTCTTCGATTAGATCCTTCTTCTTTTCAGCTCTTCGTTTTGCCTTTTCAAACTCCTCATTAAGCCGGTACCAGTCGCCGTTAAGATCGAAGTGCATACAGCGAGGACTATGGAGGCTTTGTCAAGTTGAGCGGCAGTCGGCGACAATGCGGCAATGGAACCAAACTATCGAGGTCACCGTTTCCCAGCGGAAATCATCAGTCATGCCGTCTGGCTCTACCACCGATTCACACTCAGCTTTCGAGACGTCGAGGATCTGCTGGCCGAACGAGGGATCATCGTCTCCTACGAGGCAATCCGCTTCTGGTGTCTCAAGTTCGGGCCAGGATACGCCCGCTCGATCCGAAAGAAGCAAAGCCGACTGGGCGACATCTGGCACGTAGATGAGCTGTTCCTGAAGATCAACGGGCAGCAAGTTTACCTCTGGCCTGCCGTTGATCAGGACGGTGATGTTCTGGACGTTTTGGTCACTAGACGGCGGAACAAGCAAGCTGCCAAGCGGTTCTTCCCCAAGGTTCTGAAGGAACAGGGAAGACCCCCGTGGAAACTCATCACGGACAAGCTCAAGAGCTATCCAGTTGCCCATCGTGAGGTCTTTCCCTCAGCCGAGCATCGAACGGGTCAATATAAAAACAACAGAGCTGAAGTCTCTCATCAACATACCCGAGAACAAGAGAGGCAGATGCGAAAGTTCAAATCAACCGGGCAGGCTCAGCGATTCCTTGCTGTCCACGGTCAAGTTCAGAATCTGTTTCGGGTTGGCAGGAATCATCTCAAAGCTGTTCACCATCGTCTGCTTCGCGACCGTGCTTTTGCTGACTGGAGAGAGGCGACCTGCGCCCGCTGAGCAGAACACTACCGGGGCGTATTCTGTCTCCGAATTGCTTAACCGACCTTAACTTGACAGAGCCCTCCAGAGGAAGTGCTCCGCGAGTCATGACGCTGACATTCACCCTTGTTCAAAAAGCCGCAAAGATACTGGGAATGTCGGCGATTCGGAGACGTTCCCTGTACGAAGCTCTCCCAATCTACCAGTACTCAAAGCTTATCAAGGCACGCTATCCTCATTTCGAAAACGTCATTGAGACTAATTTAAATACCTTTGGTGCAATGGCTGTTTTCGGTGAGTTTTAACTTCTTGCATATCTACAGCCGAACGCTCTTGAACACAAGCGTCTATCGCTGGATGAACACAGGAAAATTGAGGCCTTTTTCTCCAGTCTCGTTGGAAGGTATGGTCCTGCACTCAGCAGGAAAAATTTTCTGGATGTGATGCTTCCTGGATTCAGGGCCTACAAGAAAGTCTACACATCCTTGGAGACGAAATATCAAGATTTTCCGAAAATGCGGTTCTTCGACATCGGCACGCTATTTCAGAACGTCGAAGAATCCACCTACGTGGATGTCATCCACTATACAAAGGTGGGTAACCGGTTGATTGCAGAGAGAATGAGTGAAGACATTCTCTCTATTCTAGAAGGCATTGTGACCAAAGGTACTTCGCGCGTGATGTGAGTGGGTGCCTAGGCAGAACACCAGACTCAACAATGGGGATGTCTTGAGAATCTGTCCAGAAAGCACCTCTGTGCATACTAAAATGGGGGTTCTGACCTAAGTTCGCGTAAGTTCTCTGTAATCCTTAACACCAGCGGTAGAAAGCCTGCTCGGTCATGCCAATCTGCTTGATAATCTGAGAGATTGTTTTGCCCTTGTCGTGGGCTGCCTCCACCTCCCTTAGCTCCCCAAATAATCTGTTCTACGGTGTGCTTTTTCTGTGCTATTCTTACCTCCTGATTACATCCAGTTACTAACACTTAACCTGGAATCGTTTATAGGGGATAAGATCCGTACTCCCAAAAAGGCTCGGTTGACCCGTTTCGATTGCTGAGGCTATGATCTGATTCTCACGAGAGGACCCCAAGTCGTGGAGCCGAAGGTAACCCGCTTTTCCGAACGATTCGTGGCATCCGGAGAATGAGGGGACGTCGGAAGGGGGGGGTGAAAGAAACACTGGGGACTAAACAGGACAGCACTTGGATCGAGCAAAATTGAGGAGACCGACACATCGGTCGGCTCCTACGCGTCTCAATGAGGGGGTCGGGTGAGCCAGTACCAGCCTTTCCCAGGAAGCAATCGATTAGTTAATCGCAACCCATCATCAATGATCCAATCTCGGGAGGAAAGCAGACAGATCGATTGACAACCTCGTGGTTTGAAATGAAGAGGGTTGGAATGATGCACATACCTGCTCAGGTTGAGGTCGACTGCAGCGCGATTGGCCGCAATATCGCGCGAATTCGCCAGAGGATCGGTTCCCAATGCCGGTTGCTGGTCTGCGTGAAATCGGAAGCCTACGGTCACGGCGCCGTCCAGGTCTCTCGCCTGGCTGAGAAGGCGGGCGTGGACATGCTGGGGGTGGCCACGGTCGGCGAAGGGGTCCGGCTTCGGGCAGCCAGAATTAGTATGCCCATCCTGGTTTTCGCTCCTCCCCTGGGCGATGAAATCGAAGTGGCCCTTTCCAACTGTTTGAGGCTTAGCGTGTGCGATAGCCAAGAGGCGCAGAGGATCTCCGCAGTGGCCGGCCAGTGCGGGAAGAAAGCGACACTTCACCTGGTGGTGGATACCGGCATGGGCCGGATGGGCAGGCCGCCACAGGATGCCCCGGAAAATATTCGCCACATTCGGTGTCTTCCCAACCTGCGACTGGAAGGTCTGTACAGCCACTTTCCCGTGGCCGACGCACCATCCAACCCTCACAGCCGCACCCAGATAGAAACCTTTCGAAGCCTCATCCAGGCTATCCCGCAACGCGATACCGATCGCCTCTGCAGCCACCTGGCCAACAGCGCAGGGATCCTTCACTTCCCTGAGGCCGCTTTCGACATGGTCCGCGTTGGAATCCTAGTCTACGGACACTATCCCTGCCCCGGCTACCAGAAAACGGTCGAGCTCACACCAGCCATGACCCTCAAAGCACGACTAATCTTCAGCAAACGTTTTCCTGCCCAAGCTCCGCTAAGCTACGGACACATCCATACAACGTCCAAGGAGACCCGGATCGGCACCCTTCAGATCGGCTACGCCGCGGGCTACAGCCGGGCACTTTCCAACCGCGGCCAAGTCCTGATCGAAGGCCGCTCCTATCCGGTGGTGGGCCGGGTGTGCATGGATCACACCTTGATCAACCTGGGCGAGGACGACTACCCTGCCGGCACCGAGGTGACTCTCTTCGGTCAAAAAACCATCACGGCATCGAGCCTGGCCGAGTGGCTTGACACCATTCCCTATGAGATTATTTGCCAGGTCGGACGAAGCGTAGAGCGTGTTTACCATTCATGAAGGATTGTCGATGACTGAACTCGCCTATCTGCAGGGACAGTTCCTTCCCTTGAAAGAAGCTAAGGTGTCGGTGGAGGATCGAGGATTTCTCTTTTCCGACGGGGTTTATGAGGTCATTGTTGCCTACCGGGGGCGTCCTTTCAAATTGGGTTCTCATCTGGACCGCTTGATGAAAAGCGCGAAGGGGATCCGCCTCTCTCTACCCCTCGATCCACGGGAGATTCACAAAATCATCCAGGAGGGAATCGCTCGAAGTCGCTTCTCCGACACCACAATCTACCTACAGGTCACACGGGGTGTCGCTCCGCGAAAGCACGCCTTTCCGGACGGTGTCCAGCCCTGCTTCTTGGCAACCTTCCGAGCTAAGGGGAATATATCACCGGAGACCCGAAAAAAGGGGGTATCGGTAATTACAACGGAGGACCTGCGTTGGGCCCAGTGCTGGATCAAGTCGATCGCGCTTTTGCCCAACGTGTTGGCGAATCAGAACGCGGTAGAAGCCGGCTCCTTTGATGCGCTCTTTGTCACCTGCCAGGGTGCGGTCTGCGAGGGCACAACTTCCAACATTTTCCTTGTCAAGAACAAGAAGGTGTATACACCCCCAAAAAAGGAGAGGATTCTTCACGGTATCACGCGGGAGACGGTCATCAGCTGCGCCCAGGCTCTCGGCTATGAGACCATCGAAGATCGGTTAACCGTCAATGAATTACTTGGGGCCGAGGAAGTCTTCCTCACCGGGACCACCATCGAGGTCCTGGGCGTGGTCCATGTGGATGAAAAGAGGGTTGGGAAAGGTCAGGTGGGAGAAGTGACAAGACAGATCCATAATGAGTTTCACAAACTGACCAGGTCTTAGTATTCCTTTGCCCGAATTTATCCCCCGCGCTCTTCAGGGTCGGATACCGACCAGGTTGAGACGGATCTGATAGAGACCCGTCACAGCTGGCAGTAGAGCGTCCTGCCGTTTTCGTCTCCCCAGACTCAATTGGCCGGAGTTTCAGGTGGTTTGATGATCCCCAGGTGCTTGCCATGGGGGGAATCCAGAAACCTCCCGGTCCCGTGCAATAGAGGTTTCCACTCTGATCCACTTTCATACCATCCGTCAGACCAGCTTCCGTCTCCGCGCTGGTGTCGTGAAAAACTATGCCTTAGCCATGCTGCCGTCTACCTGAACTCCATACCTCATCCAGCTCTTCCGATCCGGATCAGAGTTGAAAACGTACAGATGCTGCTGGTCAAGAGAACAGACTAGGCCATTGGAACAGGTCAGCTCCTTCGAGAGAAGCTGCAGTTTCCCTTCTGCCAGGCGGTAGATCCCATTAAAATCCAGTTCCTTGTCTGGATCGTCATCCTGTTTCAGAAAGCCGTAGGGAGGGTGGTGAAATAGAGCGATCAGCCTAAGTGGTAGATCAGGTCGTTGGGACTATTCAATCGTTTTTCCTGGAACTTGTCGGCTAGGACCGTAGTCGAGCCGTTTTTTTTCCAAGCGGATGATGCGCCCATTGCCGTGCTGGCAAACAATCAGTCTTTCTTCAGCGTCGAAGGTCAATCCGTTAGATCCGATGTACCCCCCGGGCGTTAGTTCCCTCGTATCCGCTGGGTTTGAGCACCTCGCTGACGGTACCATCCAAAGTCCACTTCTGGATGACGTTGTTGGGAATGTCGTTGAAGAACAGATAGGCCTCGTGAACCTAGATCGGCCCCTCGGTCAAGGTGAAACCATCGGCCAATTTTTCCATCGTTGCAGACGGGAAAACGATGGAATCTAGGGAAGAACCGGCACTGACCACGGTGCCAACGCTCTTGACGGCCACCCCTTCGATCGCCGGTTCCGGTTCCTCCAGGGCACAGGAAACGAGTACAGCAGCCAAACAAAGGGTAAAAATATTGCGCATTTCTGATCTCCATAGCTGGGATTCTACGACTACTCGAGTCCACTTTCTCACCTTTCCCCTTCCCTGACGCTGGTGGCTTTAGTACAATCCATAACCATGAATGGCAAAAGAGATCTCATGGTTTTGGCAGTGGCGGGAATCCTGATGGGTTGCGCTCCGGCCTCCAGTGGTGGTGAAGAGGAGACGGCTAGCACGGTCCAACCCTCCTCAGGCAGTGTTCTTAAAGCTCAGGCGGAACCGGATCGGGCCATCCAGCTCCACGTCGACCTGCTGGTTGATCCTTCGCAAGAAGAGGAACTGGTCAAGAACTATCACAGAGTCTTCCAACCAACCATCCTCCAGCAGCCTGGTTTTGTGGAGGTCGAGTTGTTAAAGTTCCGCGAGGCAGTGGCTGGACCGGAGCCGGCCAATTCCAAGTATCGTCTCATCATCAGCTTCGAGACCGAAGAGCAGCGCAAAGAGTGGGTGGCACGAGACGAGCACCAAGATGCCTGGCCGACCATCGACAAAACACTCATCGGCGACAAGTACACGGCCCTCCTTTATGACGTAAGCTTCGCGCCCTGAAGGAGTCCCCGTGTGTGCGCCAGGTGGCACTGTCAATCGTCTCTTGCGCCAACGAATAAATACGGATCTCAAACTAGATTCGTTAAGATTCGTTGGTGCACCGTCCTCATCACCGATCGCGAACAAAACCTTGAAGGTGAGTCAAGGATTGGCTGATTTCGGAGAAGTTGAACCAAACAATCTCCCTGACCCGACCTCTCGATCGAGTACAATACCCTGCACCCATGGATCAGCACGCCAAGGCCATGTTCCAATCCTCGCGCCGCGTTGTGTTTGTGATTACGGGTTTACTGATCATCTACTCGCTGGTTCTGGCCGCCAACATCCTACCGTCGCATCTGCCCAAGCACGCTCATTCCACGACCTCGGCTCACACGGAAACCACCGAACATCTCTCCAGACCATCCGCTAGTGGGGAAGCTCGCTATCTGCCCCCCTACTGGGCCGTGGCTCCTTTCGCGGCTCTGCTTCTTTCCATTGCCCTTCTGCCCCTGTTTCCCACTACCAAGCACTGGTGGCACCAAAACCGGAACCGCTTCCTGGTGACCGGCTCTCTGGGAATACTCACCTTGGCCTATTATGGGCTGCTTCATCCAGGCGGTCTGGCCAACCACTTCACTCACGCTGCGGCCTCCGCTCCCGCTCTAGACACGATCTTCACGGTCTTCGGCAATGCCATCTTTGCCGAATTCATTCCCTTCATCGTCCTCTTGTTCTCCCTTTATGTAATCAGCGGGGGAATCAATTTGCAGGGAGACTTACCAGCTCACCCCATGACCAACTGTGCCTTTATTGGAATCGGCACCGCCCTGGCTAGTTTCATCGGAACCACCGGAGCGGCCATGATCTTGATTCGTCCTCTCCTCTCCACCAACGCCGAACGCAAGTACAAGGTCCACACCGTCCTTTTTTTCATCTTCATGGTGTGCAACTGTGGAGGATTGCTGCTCCCCATCGGGGATCCGCCCTTGTTTCTCGGCTACTTGCGAGGGGTTCCCTTCACCTGGACCTTGAGGCTTTTACCCTACTGGCTAGTGGTAAACTCGGTCTTGCTGGTTATCTATTATGGGTGGGACAGCTGGGTCTACCGAAAAGAAGCTCTCAAAGACATTCTCCGAGACGAAACCCAGATTCTCCCCCTGGCACTGATTGGAAAAATCAACTTCCTGCTAATCTTGGGGGTGGTTTTGTCTGTCGCTCTGATCGTCCCCGACAAACCTTTCCTGGGAACTCACCTCGAACCTCCCGTTTTCCTACGAGAGGCCCTCATGATGTTGCTTGTGGTGCTGTCTCTGCTCCTCACTGCGCCTCAGGCAAGGGTCGGGACCCGCTTCAACTACTCCGCCATCATCGAGGTCACCGCTCTTTTTAGCGGCATCTTCATTTGCATGCAGGTTCCCATTGAGATTCTCAACGTCAAAGGCAGCAGTCTTGGTATTAACTCCCCGGTCGAGTTCTTCTGGGCTACTGGCATTCTTTCGAGCTTTCTGGACAACGCTCCCACCTATGTGGTTTTCTTTGAAACGGCCACCACCCTATCCTCGACGGCCGCTAATACGCAGCTGTACTTGCCGGACGGCCGGACCATCTGGGAAAGTTCGCTGGTTGCCATCAGTCTTGGTGCGGTCTTTATGGGAGCCAACACCTACATCGGTAATGGCCCGAACTTCATGGTCAAGAGTATCGCCGAGCAAGCCGGCATTAAGATGCCCTCCTTTTTTGGATATATGGCCTACAGCGGAGCAATCCTGCTACCATTATTCGCAATCTTGACCTTCTTCCTGTAAACCCGAGCCGCTTCGGGGCTCTCGCTCGAGCGGGCCGACACACAGGCCGGACACTACAAAAACATTCTCGCGTTGACAGAATAAAGTGGCTGGACCGGCGTGTATATTCCGGATGTACAGACTGATCGCCGGTTAACCCGAACACATGGAGTCTGAGATTTTGAAGGAGATTTCGCTAGTATTGGAGGTATTGTTAATTTTGTCCTGGACCTCTATCTGAAGCTTGTATTGACCTGGATCCAAAACCTCCAACTTCTGCACCAGCACTGCACGCTGCTCGGAAAAATAGTCAAGGGAGCCACTTCCGCCCGGATCAGCGCGCTCCCAAAGTAACTCGTCACCTTTCAAGATTCGATACTGAACATCCAGAGCAGGCTTGCCGCTGCTCTGATCGATCCCAGTCCCGTACAGCTGAATGTAGGCCCAGACCGGAATATTCTTCTCAAAGCAGCGATCGATTCGGGGACGGACATAGAGGTTTCCCAGCACAAACATCCGGCTGGGGTCATCGGTACTGTCACGCTCTACCCAATCAGCCAGGATCAGCGTACTGGAAGTCATCTTCGGAGGTGGGAAAATCCCTTTGCTGATGGCACCAACTCGACCGCTATACACGTCCTTGACCACCAGATTAAGTTTGTAGCGACCGGGCCGGTTCAAAATCACCTTCTTTTGGTAAATCGATCGCCCCGTGTAAAGCAGATCCGGCCGGTCGGGACGATATTGAGCGAGAATATCATCCTCAAATTCCGCCACAATCCGATTACCGAGATCCTTGACGATGCCATAAAGGGTAATCTTAGCTTTCCGGGTTCCATCGGATTGGTCCTGAAATGTCAGATCTTTATTGGCTAGGAAGACCGTCACGGGAACGATAACCGAAGACTGATTCAGTTGAATCATGTCTAACCCAAATTGGAAAGGCAAATCTTCAAACCTTATATGAGTGTCAACCACCTCCTGGAGATCCTTGTATTTGATCTCGGGCGGACGCTGCACCTTGGAAACGGTCAGATAACGCTCAAAGTGATGGTCTCGCGGACGCAATTGGTTGTATACCCACTCCCGGTCATCAACAAACGGGTTGTCTCGATCGACCCATCTTTCCAAATAGCCTCGGGGAACTCCTGCGAATTCCATGGTGTGTGATATGTTTGTATCGGCCTCTTTGTCGTTGGGGTTCCATGCCAGCCTATAATCACCCGTGAAGGTCTTATTCACAAATTCCAACTCGACGTTTGAGCCCACGCCTTCAACGTAGTGGTAGCGCCATATCTCGAAGGGATAGACATTTGATTCGCCTCCCCCCTCAAAGGGCGTGCGGGTTCGCCATCCTCCGGAGGGATTTGCCTCAATCTCGTTAGGCGGCCCAAGGATGATATAAACGCGTCCCCGGTCGGTTTTCCAACCGGGCCATCCACTAGTGTAAACGTCATTGGCGTAGGCGATACGCCGATAATGCTCTTCCTTGAACTCGTTGTAAGCGGTCCGAGGATCAGGGTCTCTACGAAACCAAAATTGTTCGATGAAACGATCCTTTTCATCCAGAGTGGAGAGCTTCTTAAAAACCTCCTTCTCCGGTTCAGTAATCACATAGATGACATCTTCCACGAGCCATTTCTTGTAATAGTCCTCTCTTTCCTCGGCTCTCTGTTGATCATCTGTATCTGACTTCTTAGCCTCGACACTGGCCACCACGCCCCCAAAAAACAGACTCATGAAGACCAGCGATCTAAATGGAACACTTAGAGTCATATGCTTACCCGCCCTTGATCGATATTCCACATCACTCACCCATCCATTTTATCCCACTCACTGGTTGGAATCAAAGTTTTTCAAGACCAAGCCCTTCCATATACCTTCACCAATGATTGGGCTGGCCGAAACCGAGTGTTTCATTTGGCGGAAAGAGATGCCACTCGCCAGTCTCGGCTTGTGCTAGAATTGGGTGGAGTATTTGGAACTAAAGTGAGTTGAAACCGTCTATAGTTCCTGAGACGGAGGAAGTGAGGCGCTATTTTCTCAGAGCCTCAAAAGGGAAACGTCCTGGTGGGTTTTTTGTGAAGTTCTTGATTTTGCTGCTGTCGCTGGGTTCTTGGGTAAGTTCTGCACTCGCCGGACAGACATTTAAGATAAACAAGGACGATGGTTCCTCCGGGATGATTTACTTCCAAGGAAACCGAGTGTTCTTCGAGAATTTACGAGCGGGAGCAGTCAATCAATCTATGATTTTTGACGGCGAGGGCGAGGAGCCGGTCTTGTATTCCGTCAATCATGATCGTCGCGCCTATATTCGACTCGACCAGTTGATTGCTGTCCGATCGAAGCAAATGAAGCAAATGATGGAAACGATGGCCCAGAGGCTCAGTCCAGAGCAAAAAGAACTATTGAGAACGGAGGGAGGATTTTCAATCTCACCAGAAGTCCCAAAAGCCCTTCCCGAAATCAGAGATACAGGGATTGACAAGACGGTTCAGGGAAAACAGTGCCGTAAATATGAGGTCTGGAGCAAGAATGAGAGGCAGCAAGAGGTCTGGGTTACTCGCCAAGAAATCGAAACGACCGTTATCGATGCCCTCCGCAGTATGGCCGAGTTTTATCAAGGTCTCACAAGTGGACTTCCCCACATGGCCAGAATCCTCCCCTTCCCCGATTTCAGGAAGATTGACGGGTTTCCAGTCCTCATTCTAGATTCTAGCGGAAAAACTTGGTTCGAAGATCAGGGTGTACGAGACATCGATCCCGCCAAGTTTTCACCGCCTCCAGGCTACACCGAACAAAGTCTACTCGGCTCCCCTGCCAGGCCTTAGTGGATGGAGCCAGTCACCCGTCTCACCAAATTGACCGAGAGCGAGACAACGGCCGGCAACTACTTTGTGTCCAACTACCCGCCCTACTCCTTTTGGACTCCAGACCGAGTTGGTGAGGCCTGTGCCGCACTCAAGCGCCGACCCACTTCCAGTACGCCTTTGGGAATTTACGCTCACATTCCCTTTTGTCGGAAGCGATGTCATTTCTGCTACTTCAAGGTTTACACCGAGAAAAAGGCAGCCGAGATCCAAGACTACCTTCAAATGGCTATCAGGGAACTCACAATTTATTCTCGAAAGCCGTTTATCGATGGGAGAAAACCAACCTTCATTTACTTCGGTGGAGGTACACCTTCATTTATCTCTTCCCGAGATTTTTCCCAGCTGGCTGAGGACATGAAGAAAGCGCTGGCCTGGAGTGAGGCTGAGGAGATCACCTTTGAGTGTGAACCCGGAACACTGACGGCAAACAAGCTCAAAGTGATCAAGGAAGTGGGAGTCACCCGTCTCAGCCTGGGCATTGAGAACTTCAATGAACGGATCCTCCGGCTCAACGGAAGGGCTCATGGGGCCAAGGAAATCGACCGAGCCTATCACTTGGCTCGCTGGGAAGGCTTTCCTCAAATCAATATTGACCTGATTGCCGGCATGGTGGGGGAGACGACCGAAAACTGGCGGAACTGCGTGGCCAAGACCCTCTCCCTCAGTCCCGACAGCGTCACCATTTACCAAATGGAAATTCCCCACAACACGACAATCTTTGAGGAAATGAAAACCCGAGGACAGAGGGTGGCTCCAGTGGCCAAATGGGCCACCAAGCGGAAATGGGTCAACCTGGCCTTCTCGCAATTGGAAGCGGCCGGCTACTCGGTGACAAGCGCCTACACGGCCGTTAAGGACCCCATAAAAACGCGTTTTCTCTACCGCGACCTTTTGTGGAAAGGAGCAGACTTGATTGGCCTGGGAGTGGCATCCTTTTCCCACATAGGAGGCACCCATTTTCAGAACGAGCACGAAATGGCGAGCTACACCGCCAGGCTTGCCGAGGGACGGCTGCCGATCTATCGAGCGCTGACACCGACCCGTGAGGAACTTATGATTCGAGAGCTCATCCTTCAGTTAAAGCTCGGACAAGTCGACAGCGACTACTTTCAAAACAAGTTCGGGGTGGACATCAGCCGCAAATTTGCCCGTCCCTTACACAATTTGCAAAAGCAAAGCCTCCTGAAACCCAAAGGAAGTCAACTGCGTTTGAGCCGGGATGGCCTTTTGCAGGTTGACCGTTTGCTACCTGAGTTCTTTCTGCCCAAACATCGTCACGTCCGCTTTGTGTGAGATACTCTCCAAAATCTTCCGGGCGTGGATGATTCCGGGTAATGTAGTAGACACGATGTAAGCAATGGGAACGAGTGACGACAGCTACGATGTGATCGTGATCGGAGGAGGACCGGCCGGTTCCACCGCCGCCGGAGTACTGGCCCAGAAAGGCCACCGCGTGCTGGTCCTGGAGAAGGAAAAGTTCCCCCGCTACCACATCGGTGAGTCATTAATGCCTTTTTGCTATTTCCCGCTGAAGCGAATCGGCGTCATCGAGCAAATGAAAACTTCTCACTTTCCCAAAAAATACAGCGTCCAGTTCGTATCGACCAATGGCCGAGTTTCCCAGCCCTTCTATTTCTTCCAGCACCTTAAACATGAAGCTTCCATCACCTGGCAGGTCTTGCGCAGCGAGTTCGACCAGATACTGATTGACAATGCTCGAGCCAAGGGCGCAAGAGTGGTGGAGCAGACCACAGCCAGGGAGATCATCTGGGAAAAGGGTGTAGCAGCGGGTGTAAAAGTCCTCAATAAACAGGGAGAGCTCGGAGAGTTTCGAGCCCCAGTGACCATAGATGCTAGCGGCCGTGATGCCTTTTCTCTGAAACGACAGGGGTGGAAGGTTCCTGACCCGTATCTTAAGAAAATTGCTATTTGGACCTACTACCAGGGAGCCGCTCGTGATCCGGGCCTGGACGGAGGGGCCACCACCATCGCCTACCTTCCAGAGAAGGGGTGGTTCTGGTACATCCCACTTCCGGATGAAATGGCTAGTGTGGGCATCGTTGCTGAGAAAAAATACTTGTACCGGAATGGGCGAGATTTGAGGACCATCTTCGAGCGAGAAGTGGGAAACAATTCATGGATTCAAGAGCACCTCGCCCCGGGACGACAGCGTGGGCGCTACTGGGTCACCAGCGAGTATTCCTACCGCTCGCGCCACTGTTCCGCCGATGGTTTGGTGCTGATCGGGGATGCCTTCGCCTTTCTCGATCCCGTCTTCTCCTCGGGTGTTTTTCTGGCGCTGCGCAGCGGTGAACTGGCCGCTGACGCCATCGACGAAGCCTTGGCCGCAGGTCGGGTTTCTGCTGCTCAGTTCCATGACTATGGCGCCTACCTTTGCCAAGGGATCGAGGCCATGCGAAAACTGGTTTATGCATTCTACGACCATGAGTTCAGCTTTCGGGAATTCGTCTCTCGATTGCCCCACTTAAGGGGTGATTTGACCGACTGTCTCATTGGCAACTTGTTCCGCGACTTCCAGGCGCTCTTTGCAGGCGTGGCCAAATTTTCCGAACTACCGGAACCTCTAACCCATGGCGCCTCACCGGTACCAAAACCATGAAATCCGCCTCCTGCGAATTCAGGCTGACCCGGCGGGTGGAGTTTTCCGATACCGATATGGCGGGAATCATGCACTTCGCCAACTTCTTCCGCTTCATGGAGGGCACTGAAACGGCTTTCTTGCGATCCCTGGGGCTTTCCATTGACGGCAACAAGCTCGGCGAAACGATTGGCTGGCCGCGCGTGCACGCGCAGTGCGAGTTCATACATCCTTTGTGCTTTGAAGATCTGGTTGAGGTTCACCTGCTGGTGCGCGAGAAAAGCAAGAAATCCATCGTTTACACCTTCATTTTTAGGAACCTCAATGAGCAACCGGCCCGGGAGGTGGCCCGGGGAACTCTGGTGGTTGTCTGTGTCCGCCGCCACCCTCATAGCGGGGCCATGACTCCGGTCCCCATACCCCAGTTCATTGCCGACAAAATTCAGACCGCTCCGCCCGAACTTCTGGAGCCAAACCAGAAAAGATCCCGTTGAGGAACGCAGATTTTCCTGACAGAAAAACCATTCGACGACACCAGGTGGTCCAACTTCAGGCCCTTTTGGCCTCGCTCGTCCCGAACAATCGCTTCTATTCCCACAAGCTGCCAGCAGCAGCCTTGACCTCACCGACTTCCCGGATTTCCGACCTTCTCCAAGGCATCCCTTTTACCACCAAGCAGGAACTGGTGGATGATCAGCGGGATCATCCACCTTACGGGTCGAACCTCAGCTATCCTCTGAGACGCTATACCCGCCTGAGCCAAACTAGTGCCACCACGGGCAGGCCGATCCACTGGTTGGATACACCGGAAAGCTGGCAGTGGATGCTGAAGAGCTGGGATCAGATCTATCGATCGGCCGGCGTGGGAGCCGATGATCGCGTTTTTTTCGCCGCTTCCTTTGCTCCCTTTCTCGGATTTTGGACGGCCTTTGACTCGGCCGTACGGCGGGGCTGTCTGTCGATACCAGGCGGAGGAATGAGCAGTGCGGCCCGACTCCGGATGATCCTGGAGCACCAGGTTAGCGTCCTTTGCTGCGTGCCGACTTACGCGCTACGGCTGGGAGAAGTGGCAGCAGAAGAAGGAATCGATCTGAGGATTGCCAAAGTCAAGACTCTCATCGTAGCCGGCGAACCAGGAGGAAGCATTCCCAGCACTCGAACCCGAATCCAGCATCTCTGGAATGGCGCTAAGGTCGTGGATCATCACGGTATGACGGAAATGGGTCCCGTCAGCTATGAGTGTCCACACCGCCAGGGCGTGCTGCATGTGATTGAAGCAGCCTACATCGCCGAGGTAGTCGACCCTAAGAGCGGTCAAGTCGTCGGGCCCAGCGAGAAGGGTTGGAGGGGTGAGCTGGTATTGAGCAATCTAGGCCGGATGGGTTCACCCCTTCTGCGCTATCGCACCGGTGACCTGGTTCAACCGGCTCTGCAGCAGCCCTGCCCCTGCGGAAGCTACGAACTGGCACTAGAAGGAGGAATTTTAGGGAGAACAGATGATATGGTGGTGGTGCGAGGGATCAATGTCTACCCCAGTGCCGTAGAAGAAATCGTCCTTGCTCGCCAAGAGGTGGCAGAATATCGAGTGGAGATCCAGCAGGAGGGACAATCTCCAGCTTTGAGAATCCAGATAGAGCCTGCCGCGGACTGCCTGGACACAGCGCGACTGGTCCAGGAACTGGAATCTACCCTACGGAGGGCCTTCGCCCTCCATATTCCGATCTCCCTTGTACCTCGAGGAAAGCTGCCTCGCTTCAAAATGAAGGCCAGGCGTTGGATTCGACGTTGAATGGCCTTGGGTTCGGTGCGGACAGATGAACCGATTGGACTCCCGGAGACATCCCCCTGAAATGCGAGCGAGGGATTCAACCAGAGCACCGTTCCCTCACTTGCGCCTTCGTCAATGTTAACGATTCGACCAGCCAGAATGTCTTCAACCGAGTGTCCGGACAAATGCGTGTGCCTGATGTGTAGATTCGGCGATTAACGAGAGCTGGTTGCTACCTTTGCCGAATCCAAGTAGGCACGAGCAGCTTCCACTCCTGCTCCCTGCCTACAGCCAAATCCCTGCCTGCGTAGCGATTGCTCGAGAGCATCCAGGCAGTAGAGGACGTTCTTGGACCGGCTGGTCTCGCCCATGAGTCCAATCCGCCACACCTTACCCTTTAGGTCCCCCAGACCGCCACCGATCTCCAGATTGAATTGCGAGAGCAGTTGACCTCGTAGTGCAATCTCATCGATGCCATCCGGGATGAGCACCGTGCTAAGGGTCCACAGTCGGTGCTCCGGTGCCACCCGCATGCGAAGCCCCATCTCTTCGATCCCTGCCACTAGGGCTCGTTGATTTCTGCGATGCCTCCTCCACCTCTCCTCCAGTCCCTCCTCCAAAACCGCCAACAGACCTTCCCTGAGAGCATAGTTCATCGATACAGGTGCAGTGTGGTGATAGATTCGTTCCTGGCCCCAGTACTTCTGGATCAGAGCCAAGTCCAGGTACCAGCTGTTGGGCACTTTTTTTCGATTCTCCAATTTCCGCAAGGCCCTGGGAGAGGTGGTGAAGGGAGAGAGTCCGGGCGGACAACCGAGACATTTCTGGCTACAACTATAACAGATGTCCACACCCCGTTCGTCCACCGACACCGGATGTCCTCCCAGGGAAGTAACAGCATCCACCAAAAGGAGCGCCTCGAACCGTTCGCATATTTCCCGGATGGGCTCCAAGGGCTGGAGGACACCGGTAGATGTTTCGGCATGAACGACGGCGATCATGGTTGGTTTGCACTGCTCGGCTGCTCGGGCCAAAGCCTTTTCATCAAGAGGATCACCAAAAGGGGCCCTCACGATTGTACACTCACCTCCGCTGCGACCTATGCACTCGGCGATACGCTGCCCAAAAAAACCATGCACGCCGACCAGAACCGAGTCCCCTTCCTCGACAAAATTGTCCGCCGCGGCTTCCATTCCCGCACTGCCGGTTCCCGAAAGAGAAAGGGTCAGACGGTGGGAGGTTTGAAACACCTTCCTCAGGAGCTCCTGGATCTCGTCCATTATGGCCAGATAGTCTGGATCCAGATGACCGAGCAGCGGGCAACTCATTGCCTCCCTTACTCGGGTTGAGACATTTGACGGTCCTGGACCCATGAGCAGTCTCTCGTTCATAGACAAGAGGATTATAGCAGAAGAGCTCATGGAAGTACCTAGTCCACATGTCTCACACCGGGCCCCGGAAGGGCCAACTAGACAAGGCGTTGTGACCGAAGCCCCGCAGACGTACTCGTGCAGTACGTCGAGGAGGCCAAGCAAGTACAACGCAGTCGAAAGGGATGATTCCAGCAATGCAGTAGGAAGGGTGTGAAAAAATGCGGATCACGTTTACCTAGATGGGAACGTCGGCCAGCACCGATCATCCTATTTGTCGCCAAATGGGGAGTTCAGCTACAATACTCGACCACAAGCGAGGAGATACCTATGCCATCGACCGACGCATCGTCTACCACGACATGGTTATTTTTTACCATCTTAACGCTATTGTGCTGGGGGTTTTATGGTGTTCTTCTCCATTCCGGTCAGAGCGCCATGCAGGATCCGGTCAATGGGCGCTACAAGGCTTTTCTCCTGGTTGGGCTGGCCTATTTCTTGACGGCCATTGTGGGTCCGGTGGCGATGATGATGATAAATGGTGCCTCCTGGGATTTCACCACAAAAGGGGTGGCCTGGTCCTTTCTAGCCGGCGTAGTGGGATCCCTTGGCGCTTTCGGAGTCCTGCTGGCCTTTGCCACCAAGGGATCGCCGACCGTAGTCATGTCAATCGTGTTCGCCGGTGCGCCTCTGGTCAATGCGGTAGTAGCCTTCTCGCTGCATCCTCCGGCCGACGGTCTCCTGAGCATCCGATGGCCCTTTCTTCTGGGTGTTTTACTGGCGGCTTTGGGAGGCTTTCTAGTAAGCCTATTTCGTCCCTAGCTACCCTCATGAAGCTGGAACTCTCCAATCCGAATGAGGCCCGACCGGAGAGACACAGGCTGATCTCCGGAGTCCTATGCGACAAAAAGGTCGGTTAAAGGTCCGATTGATTAAACGAGAAACGTCCAAATGTTTTGGGCTATGAAAAGGGAAGGAAGCACCAAATCCCTTGGCGGAGTAATCCAGTCACTGGGCTGAGCCAACCGGGCAACGCCATCGAGACTCTGGGCATATTGCTCGAGATGTTCAGACGCTACGCTCTCAATACCCCCCCCACAATTCCGCCATCAAGGAAGGCTACTGTGGCTAGGTCAGGCACCTCCTAGAGAGTGTGACTCTCCACCCGGACAAAATTACCGATCTAGCGCGCTTTCCGGCCTAGATTGGCATGGACTCCGCAGTTCTGTCCAGAATCGCCAGAAAGAGCACGACTGAGTGACCCGAGGCTTCTCCGATCTCAGAAAAGTGATCTGGAACTCCATCCAGCACTGAAGCCATGCCGTCCGGAAAGATCAGAACTCAGACCGCAGTGTCACAGAACAGCTCAGCCGCTTGAGATCAGCCATCCACAACCATTCCATTGAAAAACTGAAACGTAAGGCCTTTGTGCCCGTTAGCTTCATCAGTGAAACGGTAGAGGAGTAACAAAAAAAGAGCAGGCCCAGAAGCTCAAACTAGCTCGTGAAAAACTGGCCAACGCCAAGCAGGAAATGACCATCGACCCGCTCACGAAAACCTACAATCGGACAGCATTCGATGAGCAGCTCGGACGATTGGCCAATCTTCACTTCCTCTCGGCCAACCAAGTCTGCCTGTTGCTGGTTGACATTGACCACTTCAACAAGATCAATGACAATCTCAGGAACCCAGCCGGGGATGCCGTCCTTCGCCAGTTGTCCGATACCTGCATCTGCGTCTTTTTAAGAATACGGACTTCGTTTTCCGCTACGGTTCCGAAGAGTTTGAAATCATCCTACCTGGGAACAATATGGCAAGCGCACAGATCCTTACCAACTAGCTCTTGGAAAAAATTCGCACTCAGCTCTTTCAGCACGAGGAAGCCGAAATCCGGACCACGGCCTCCCTAGGATTGGCCGCGTTCTTACGCGGGGGTGGGGGGCGACTCGGAAAGCTATTTGTAGAAGGCCCATTGGCCCTCTACCAAGCCAAACAATCCGGACACGACCAGTTGGTCGTCTACTCGGAATCCTGGGAAGATTACTAATCCTATCCTCTCGAGCAACGAAGACCGCCGCTAACCCCACCTACTTGACACACCTTGCTTCATCTCGCTACCCTGCTCCATCTCCCAGGAGGCTAGATCATCCTTAATATCCTTACGAGCAACAACCAGGAGGCAAGGTAATGAAAAAAAACAACCTACTAAGGGACCGGTTGAGAGAAGATCGGCCCTCGATCGGCACTCATTTGCTAACCAGTTGGCCGGGCATGGTCGAGATTATTGGCCAAAGCGGAGTAATCGACTATGTTGAGTTCGTGGCCGAGTACGCCCCTTACGATCTTTACGCGCTGGAGAATTTTGGCCGGGCGGTAGAACTTTTCGACCACCTCTCGGCCATGATGAAAATCGAGCAGGAACCACGAACCTATCTGACCACTAGAGCCATCGGGTCCGGCATTCAAAATCTTCTCTTCGCCGATATCCGAACCGTGGCTGATGCCCAAGGGGCGGTCGCTTGTGTGAGAGCCGAAACTCCTCAGACGGGCGGACGAGGAGGTGCGGGAATGCGAAGAGATGTGGGCTACGTCATAGAATCCGGTTCCGAGCAGTACGTCCAAGCGCTGGAGGAAAGTGTAGTGGCTCTGATGATCGAGAAGCGGTCGGCAGTCGAACAACTGGAAGACATCTTATCGATCAAGGGAGTCGACATGGTTCAATTTGGCCCGGCCGACTACGCGATGAGTATCGGGATACCCGGCCAGTTCAGTCACCCCGAGGTGAAAGAAGCGGAACGCTATACCATTGAGACGGCGCTCAAGAAGGGTGTGGCTCCACGGGCGGAAATTAGTCACTTCGAAGAAGCCGAAGCCTATATGGAGCTGGGTGTCAAGCACTTTTGTATCGGAACCGACGTTAAAGTGATGTATGAGTGGTGCAAGGAGCAAGGGAGCAGTCTAGCCAAAGTCCTCGGCAAGGAAGCGATGGTCGAAGTCTGACTCCAGATGATGCAAGTGAGATTGACCCCAGAGGGATGCCAAAAGCGGCAAGTGCGCTTCTTACAGTACCTCGCTGAGAACCACTTTGACCTGGCAATCATCAGCGACTGGCGAGATATCTACTACTTCGTGGGAGTGATCGGAGGACGGGCCTATCCCCGGATCCTCGTGGTTGAGTCCGGCGGTTCGACCACTCTCATAGTGGAAGGAAAATATCCGGAAGCGGTAACGGATCGGCAACTGGTTTACCCATTGCAGACCATGGCCACCCTGAACTTTGGGCCAAATGCCGAAGTGACTGCCCTGCTGAAGAATAATCTTCCCCCGGCGGACCGGATTGCCGTACAGCAGGAATCGTTACTAGCCAGCACGGCCCAGGCGATCCGAGACCAGGGCAACCCCGAACTAGTCCCGATTGACGATGCGCTACTCCGAATGCAAGCCCTCAAAGACGAGGATGAGATTGCCGTCTTGGGACGTGCCAACGAGCTCAATGACATCGGCTACGCTGCAGTCAGCCGTACCATTCGGGAAGGCGTCACAGAGGCCGAAGTCCTGGCTGCCGGAAAGGCCGCCGTGGTAGGATCCGCCGGCTGCCATTGTGGTTACAATGGCGATTTCCGCTGCGCCAGCCCGGGAGGTTTCGCCACCGATCGGCCCTGTCGAGCCGGAGAGCTGTACGTCATCGATGCCGGCCTACTCTACCAGGGATACTGGTCAGACAACTGCCGCACCTTCCCGGTGACAACCCTTAATGATCGACAACGGCGAGCCTGGGAGATGACCGAACAGACCGTCCTCATGGCCGAAAAGATGGTCAAGCCGGGAACCTCATGCCGCAGCGTTTTTGAAGCCATGAAAGAGATGCAGGAAAAGATCAAACCCGGTGCTCTTTTTCACCACGGAGGGCACGGCACAGGGCTTCGGCCCCATACCTATCCAAGAATCAATCCCCACTTTGACGATGTCTTCGAGACGGGCAATGTTATCACCCTGGAACCAGGAGTTTACGGTGAGGATCTCGGCGGCGGGGTCCGACTGGAACACAATTACTTAGTCACTGCTGAGGGTGTCGAACGACTAACGCAGTTTCCTATCTCAGTACCGGAGAGGTAAAGATTACCACTACTGTAGGACCTCTAGCCCGCATTTCTTACCCCCTACCTAACTTACATCGCTACGACCCGGTGTGAGAAATACGGGCTAGGATAGCGTCTACATCAAAGACGCAGCCCCCCCAGGTGCCCCCGCTGACGTTTTGGAGAGTGGCCCACAGGCGCGTATCGGCGGGCAGATCCGGGTGAGGCAGCAGCTGCGGACAAGAGCTCCGCTTGGCTAGCAAATCGGCACCCACCTCGGGCTCGAACTCGCCCTCCGCCTCTCCCACCAGATCAATCGCTCCTTCCAACCGCTTGGTATCGACCATGATACGAATCAGATCACCGTCGCGTAGCTTGCCAATCGGCCCTCCTGCCAAAGCTTCCGGCCCAATGTGGCCAATGCAGGCTCCGGTGGAGACGCCGGAAAAGCGAGCTTCGGTGAGTAAGGCCACCTGTTTTCCCCAGGAAACATATCTGAGGGCGGCGGTAATCTGGTAAACCTCCTCCATACCGGTACCCATCGGTCCACTGCAGATCAGCACCATTATGTCGCCAGGCCTGATCCGGTTCGGACCGGTACTCTTGATGGCCCGAATGGCATCAATGGGGTATCCACTGGACTCAGGTAACCCCAACATCTTGTGGTTGGGCTCACGGGGCCTCGGCGTCCCAGTCGGCGACGATCGATCGATACGGCGTTGGGTCCACGGCGACTGCCTGCTGCACAAGGCGGTAGAAGAGTTTTCCCCGGCTGCGTGAGTTGCGCCGGTTGAAGCGGAACACAAACTCGTCGAGGTAGTGGTCCAGATGCTCGTGGCTAACCGCGCCTTGGTGCGTGCCCAGCAGCCAGCGCTTGAGCAACGAGATCGCTTGGTGCACCCTCGGCAATAATTCCGAGGCCTGCTTGCGGCGGCCCGACAGAAAGACGATGCGATGCTGGTAGCCCTTCTTCTCCAGCGGCTCGTAGCCTAGCCAGCCGTCTGTGTGCACCAAGCTTCCCGGCTCGACCGACTCCTCCACGAAGGGCATCAAACTGGCCGCCGATACGTTCCGCACGCGCTGCATGCGGATCCGTCCTAGCCCGCGACCTCTCTCTTCCGCGGCTACTGCAATCAAGTCTTTACGCTCGTTCTGCCGGCCGCTCACACCCTCTTCCTCAGCGCCCCAATAGGTCTCATCGACCTCGACTACGCCCGCCAATCGCTCCCGCCCCGGACGCACCATCGCTCGCCGCAGCTTGTGCATCCAGGTCCACGCAGTTTGATAGCTGCCCAACCCGAGAACGCGCTGCAGACCCAGCGCGCTGACCCCGTTCTTTTGCGAAGTGACGTGCCAGATCGCCCGGAACCACAGCCGCAGCGGCTTACGTGTGTCTTGGAAGATCGTGCCCGAGGTCACCGACGTCTGCCGCCCGCAGCGAGCGCATTCGAACCACACTTTGCGCACCGGCCAAGCCCGCTCATGCCCGCATCCCGGACAGCGGAAACCCTCCGGCCAGCGCAACGCGGACAGATAGTCGCGACAGGCCTCTTCGCTGGCGAAGCATACCTCGAACTCGAGCAGGTCGCGTGGATAATCCTCCACGAAGGCACATACTACATCTTGGGGTCACCTGAGTAAAGTGGATACCAAATTTGGCATCATTTTCCCGGCTAAAGACCCGAGCAGGGCCAGTTTTTCGATAGACACCATCCGCATCGATCAAACTGGGATCGATGGCAGTACTCTTGATCACCGACCCTTCCGGGGCCAGATTCCCCCGCGGGAAAGTCACGGTACTGCTGAGACCCCTTTGGCGGGCGCTTTGGGGAGAAAGGATGACCTCCTTCGGATCAATACCATCGCTGGAAGCCAGGCGCTCCCGGAGGCGGAGGCGTCGCTCCGACCTGGCCCACCAGTCGAGCACTCGATCCAGAGGTTGGCCACTGACGGTTGGGCAGTCGAGATGGAGAAGACCGAGTTCCCGCAGGTGTAGCATCGCCTCCGGCACACCACCGGCCATGAACACCCGGATGGTGGGATGTCCGACAGGCCCGTTGGGCAATACATCGACCAGTCGAGGTACCTGGCGGTTAACCGAGATCCAGTCCTCCACAGTCGGGCGTGCCAGCCCCGCTGAATAGGCAATTGCCGGAACGTGAAGCAGCAGGTTGGTCGAACCACCGAAGGCCGCGTGAATCACCATGGCGTTTCGGATGGCTTCCCGGGCTAAGGAGATCAGCGACCGTCATTCCCTGCTCCTCTTGCGCCAATAGGGTACATGCGGAGCGACGTGCCATGTCGAGCCAAATCGGCTGACCAGATGGTGCCAGGGCGGCATGGGGCACGGTCAGACCCAAAGCCTCGGCGACTACTTGCAAGGTAGCTGCCGTACCCAGGAATTGGCATCCTCCACCCGGGCAGCACAAGTACGGCATCCCATTTCGGAGGCATAGTCTAGTGTGATCTCGCCCTGGGCAAAGCGGGTACCGATGGACTGTACCCTGGCCGTGTCTTCCCCATCTTCAGTGGCAAGGGAGACCCCGCCGGGGACGATGACGACGGGCAGATCTCGTTTGGCCACTAGGGCCATCATCATGGCCGGTAACCCCTTGTCACACGTGGCCACACCCATTACCCCTCGGCGCGTAGGAAGCGACCGCACCAGACGACGAAAGATCTGAGCGGCATCGTTGCGATAGGCCAGACTATCCATCCATGCCGGGTGTCCCCTGGGTTCGACCATCACAGGGATCGGAACAGTAGCCGGCAAATGGGATGCCCCCTTTGGCCCGTAATTCCTCCGCCGCCGCCTGCACCAGCAGTCCCACCTCCCAGTGGCCGGTGTGATAACCGAGAGCAATCGGTGAACCATCCGGCGCCCTCAAACCACCTTGCGTACTCAAGATGAGAAACTGTTTGCGGTTCAGCTGGCTCGGCTCCCAACCCATCCCGACGTCGTGGCTGAGGCCGAAGAGATCTCCGCTGGGCAAATCTCTAAGCATTTTCTCGGTCAGGGGCAGCCGTCCTTTGGGCCCCGGCGCTTTGGTGCAAACTTCGAAGATCTCATCCCTCCCCGAATCGAAGATTCCCTCAATCTTTTTGCTTTCCGAGTTGTTAATCCCCATCCCCGCTTCACCCCTCTCTTTTCCCTGCGATCCTACTTTCCCCTGAAAAGACAAGCTAGCGAGTCCCTCGCTAGCCCTTCAGGCTAACAAGTTCTATTTCCACCCGATTTCATGAGACTCCTGTCCTCCCTGGCGTCATTGACCGTAGGGGTTGACCGGAAGGTCAACCCCTACGGTCGGCCAATATCCAGCAGTACCTTCAAAACTCCAGACCTCTGAGCGTGATCGAAGGCCACCAGACCTTCGGCAAGTGGATATCGACCATGGATGAGGGAATGCACCTCCACTCGCCCCTCGGCCAGGAGTCGAAGCGCGGATGGAAATGGCCCACAGCGGGACCCCACCAGCGTGATTTCGTCCACCCCCAGGCTCGAGATGTCAAAGGTCAGATCAGCAGCATAGGTACTTTTCATCACCAGGGTCGCCTGGGGACGCAGTCCACGCCTGGCCAGTGCGAAACCTTCCGGACGGCCTGTACACTCGACCACCAGATCGAAGCTCCCCTCACCTATTTCTTCCGCTCGACCGGTGCGGATGCCCCGACGAGCGAGACAGTCCAACTTGTTACGATAATGTCCCAACACAAGCAGATCACATCCCGTGGACTGCATCGTCTGGGCAATCAATTGCCCCAACTCCCCATCCCCAACCACCAGCACCCGGTCAGAGGGACCCACCCGCACCCGTTCCTGGATTTCCAAAGCAGCCGCCAGAGGCTCGGTAAATGTGGCCACATCTCAGCAAATCTGGTCAGGAACCCGATGCAGATTCTCTACCGGCAGCGTCAGGTACTCCGCGAAAGCTCCATTACGGTTTGCGATTCCGAGCACAGTCCGGTTCTGACAGTGCTTGACTCGCCCACCTCTACAGGTCCAACAGCGGCCGCATACCACACTGATCTCGCCGACGACTCTTCTCCCCAGCAGCCTCTGAGGACCCTGCTCGACCACACCCACAAATTCATGGCCCAGTATACCGTGATGGGAAGTGTAGCCCTTCACCAACTCGAGATCGGTGTTGCAAATTCCGGCTCTCAGAACCCGCACCAAAGCCTCCCCCTGTAGGGGCTCGGGTCGGGGCACAGAGCGCAGCTCTAGGCGGCCGGCCTCAAGCCAAATAGCCACCATCGGATTTCTTGGAGCCCCTGGCCGATCCGCTGAAAAACTAGTTGCCGAAACCATTCTGCCTTGGTATCTTCCAACCGGAGAGCGCTTTCATTAGAATACCTGTGGCTCATTGGAGACGACCGGTAGCGGTCTGAGCCAACAGTTCAAAGGTAACACGTTCATCGATCAAGAAAAAGAAAGGAGACAGCATGTCATTCTCACTTCCACCTTTACCGTATTCCACCGAGGCCCTGGAGCCCTACATTGACCGGATAACCATGGAGATCCATCACGACAAGCATCATGCCACCTACGTGAATAATGTTAACAACGCTCTGGGATCGGCATCCGAGTTGTCTGGCAAAAGCCTGGAAGCTCTGCTGGCTAACAACTGCGCCGCTGTTCCCGAAAGCGTCCGGACCGCAATACGAAACAACGCGGGTGGGCACGCCAATCATTCCCTGTTCTGGCAAATCATTGGGCCGGCCGCTGGAGGCCAACCCATAGGTCAACTGGCCAGTTCCATCAACCAGGTCTTTGGCAGCTTTGATTCATTCCAGGAGAAGTTCTCTGCCGCTGCTATCGGACGATTTGGTTCGGGTTGGGCCTGGCTGGTCAAGGATGCGGCCGGTCGTCTTGAGGTGCTATCGACGGCCAACCAGGATAGTCCAATCATGGAGGGAAAAGTCCCGGTCATCGGCCTCGATGTCTGGGAGCACGCCTACTACCTCAAATACCAAAACCGGCGACCCGACTACGTCAAAGCCTGGTGGAACGTTGTGAACTGGAGAGCGGCTGAAGATCGCTTCACGGCGGAGAGTTAAAGATTGTTATGGGGAGATGAATGTCCGTTGGCTCTGGCCAGCCGATGAAGAAACGCACGGTTCACTAAGTTAGCAGGATCTCTGGCTGGATTGGGCCTGCATTCTACCGTCGAAGCTGGATTTTCGGAACCTGTGGAAACTTCAGCGCCGTAATGGGTCAAAACCCTTTCCTCCTAAGCTATCGCCCCAAGTGGTGTAGACGAAAAACTGCTCTCGGCTGAGCAGATCTTACTGGTTGACCACGCTGCCCAGATCGTTGAAGGAACCAGGAAACCTTCCCACAAGGTTAGATCTGCGCCGACGTAAAGCGGGCCTTTGAGCGATGGGTGGGGCAAGAGAAGGAGATCTGCATTTTCTCATTGGGAAGTGTTCTGGCTCAGCAACTGCTTTTGCCCACGCGGCAGGAGGCGATTTGGGCCAATTCATTGAAGGATACTTCGATACCGGGACCGGAGCCAAAAAGGCGCCTGAAAACTACCGCAGTATCGCCGAGAAGGTCAGGTACGCCCCAACCCGGAAGTCCTCTTTCTTTCGGACGTCGTCGCAGAGCTCGAAGCCGCCCGATCGGCCGGAATGCACACTGCCCTGTGCTTAGGCTCAAAGACCAAAGAAGCTAAACAGCCGAACCACCCGGTGGGTTCTCAGACCTTCGACGAGATTTTTCCGTAGTGACCGACCACTGTGTCGGTTTACCCGTTCCGGTTCAATGCACCCCCACCAATTGCTGGTAGTCCTGGGGGGTATCGACGTCGAAAAAAACCTCGGGACTTCCCCACTTCTCCCACACCTGTTGGGAAAGATACTCCACCTTTCCGTCAACTGTCGTGCACCAGCCTCGCAGGGAGCGCTCTCCATTCTGGAAGGACTCTTTCAGCGACGCCACCAGACTCGGCCGATAAAAGGCACAGGTTACTTGCGCGATCCCTTCACACCTGGGAACGAGAACATCGGGACAACCACCCGTTTGACCCAGCCAATTCTTCATTTCCAGAACGAATTTTCCAGTCAGAAGTGGATAGTCTGCGGCGAGCAAGAACGCGTAGTCTGCCTGAACTTCGGGGAGAGCCCCCATCAGGGCAGCCATGGGTCCGCATCCAGGCATGGGGTCTAAGGTGAACCGGACCTTTTCATCCAAGATAGAGGCCAGCAATTCGCGACCTCGAGAATCGGACACCAGCACCCGTACCTCAGGGGTCAAGGTCTGGGCCACCTCGAGAGCACGTGCAATCAGGGGTCTACCCCGGTAATTCAGAACTCGCTTATCGCTCCCTATCCTGTGGGCTCTTCCGCCTGCCAGAAGTAGAGCCTCTACTGTTAGAGAATCTGTTGGCATCCCAGATTAGATGGCCACCACTGGGGAATCGCTGAGTTGAACTCGGTCGAGTCCGGTATACAGATTGAATCGGTTCTCTCTGACAAACCCGAGCAAAGTAAGGTTGAACTGGCGAGCCAGATCCACCGCCAAACTGGAGGGAGCACTGACCGCCGCAATTATGGGAATACCAGCGACAACTGCTTTTTGCACAATCTCAAAACTGGCTCGTCCACTGACCATGAGCAGATAATTGTGGAGCGGAATCCGGCCCGAAGAAAGTTGCTCCCCGACGACCTTATCTACAGCGTTGTGCCGGCCCACATCCTCATGCAGACTTACCAGGCTCCCTTCGGCATCGAACAGCCCTGCGGCGTGCAGACCACCGGTTCTATGAAAAACCGTCTGATCCTGGTGCAGCCTCTCGCCCAACCGCTGTACAACCTCGCACGAAATCCTAGGTTGGCCTACCGGAAGCGGACGGCAGCCTTGAACTGCCAGCGCTTCCAGGGAAGTTTTTCCGCAGACCCCACAGCTCGAAGTGGTGTAAAAATGCCGCTCGAAACGCTGGGCATCAAAGTCCAGACCGGAGCGCAGCTGAACACGCACCCTATTGCAGGTTGGCTGACCATCGGGGCTCAAAGCGGATTGAATTTCCTGGATGTCATGGGGACCTTGAACAATCCCTTCAGTGAGAAGAAAACCCGCCGCCAACTCGAAGTCATTTCCCGGCGTTCGCATGGTAATGGAAATGCTTTTTTCCATCCACTCACCCCGCCCTTTAAAAGCCAAACGAATCTCCAGTGGCTCTTCCACAGCCAGGAGATCTTGAGCTGAACTGACCTCTTGGCCGCGCACCCGATGAATCGAAACGTGAGCCACGCTGGGTTGAGAAACTTCTTTCCTGGGCGGCGGTTTCACTATGTTCATCCAGTAGAACTCCAAGAGATAATCTGTACCAGGGCGTTGTAGTCAGGAATCTCGGAGTGGGGTTCACAGCGGACGTGCTTCACCAGAACATTTCCTTTCGGCCAATGGACCTGAACATTATAGGGCTGGATGGACATATGCTTCACTCGACCCCGAAGTTCCCCTGTTGCAGACCGCAGCAGAACAGACTGAGCCTCTTTGGCCTGCACCAACCCGTTGGGTATGAGGCGGACCCACAAAGTGGCTCCAGCACTCGATCATGCACCCCACTGTCCTAAGTGTTCCATTTCGGATACAGTTGTACATCAGAACGGGGCTACGGAAAAGAGGGTGATGCAATCCAAAGGTGAAGCCAACCCGTATATTCACTGCAATGAGCCTTACCCAGTCACAGGACGTACTACTTCGACCCATGGGCAGGAAAGATCTTGAGCCCATCATCGCCATCGAAAAGCGCGCCTTCCCGAATCCCTGGCCCCGGATGGCTTTCCTCCGCTGTCTGGAGCTGAATTGTTACTGTTGGGTGTTTGAACTGGATGCTCAGATCATCGCCTACGCCGTCATGGCCATCGAGCAAGATTACGCGCACATTTTGAATTTTTGCGTCCGGACCAAAGTCCAGCGCCGTGGTCTAGGCCGCAGGCTCCTGGTCCACCTGCTGGAAACTGCCCAGCGAGAAGAGGCTCGGCTGGCCTTTCTCGAAGTGCGGCCATCCAATCACGCTGCACTCCAGCTCTATCGATCCATGGAATTCGAAGAAACTGGGAAGCTGTCCGCCTATTATCGAGGCTCGCAGGGGCAGGAAGACGCACTTGTGCTGGTCCGGAAATTGGCGCCACTCCACCCCATTTGAGACCTAACTGGCCGCATATCGGTTGGCAAGACGGACCGACACACCGGTCGACCCCTACGAAAATCCATCCATGGGGTAAATGTTTAGGCTGTCAGGTCCACCGTTCAGATTTGTCCCGTTCCCCCACAAGCTTTGGAGAAGGTATACTAAAGCTATGAGTTCTAAGCTCGAGGATCGGTTGGGCCGACCGCTGCGTGACTTGCGAATCTCCGTGACCGACCGCTGTAATTTTCGCTGCACCTACTGCATGCCCAAGGAGATCTTCGACCGCGACTACGATTTTCTTCCCCGATCCGAGCTACTCACCTTCGAAGAGATTGGGCTCCTGGCACGGGTTTTCGTACGCTACGGTACGAGAAAAATTCGCCTCTCTGGAGGTGAGCCCCTACTCCGCTGCAATCTGGAAAAGTTAGTTGCGATACTGGCGCAACTTCCCGGAGTAGAGCTGACCCTCACTACCAACGGTGCTCTGCTGGCCCCTAAGATCCAGGCACTGAAGGAAGCGGGACTAACCCGCGTCACCGTCAGCCTCGACTCACTGCAGGATGAGACCTTCACTGCCCTGAACGGCGTCAGATTCCCGGTGGATCAGATTCTGGAGGGAATTCGGCTGGCAGCCAACGTTGGTCTGAGCCCTATCAAGATCAACATGGTGGTCAAGCGAGGCGTCAATGAGCAGAGCATCCTTCCCATGAGTGCCCACTTTCGGAACAGCGGTCACATTCTCCGCTTCATCGAGTACATGGATGTCGGGCACACCAACGGCTGGCACTTGGGCGATGTGGTCTCCGCCTCCGAGATCATCCGGATCATCGGCGCTGAATGGCCACTGGAGCCGATCGAGCCAAACTACCAGGGCGAGGTGGCCACCCGATGGCGCTACCGCGACGGAGGCGGCGAAATTGGTGTGATTGCCTCCGTGACCCAACCCTTCTGCCGAGACTGTACTCGGGCCCGGCTGTCGGCCGACGGCGTTCTCTACACCTGTCTATTTGCCCGCCAGGGCTACGATCTGCGACGCCTACTTCGCCAGGGAGCCTCCGACGACAAAATTGCCCATGCGGTTGCTTCCACCTGGCGGAACCGGGGTGACCGCTACTCGGAAGTTCGTACTTCCAACACACTCGATCTGAATCGGATCGAGATGTCCTACATAGGGGGGTAATGCGCGAGGATGTCCACTCAGCTCTTGCCCCACCATAACTCGGGATAAATTTTAGACAAGGTCACCACATCTGATGCCGGACCACCGAACTTCTACCCAGCTAATTGCACGTCGTCAAGTTAGGAAGTGAATCATTAGCGCCTCCGCACTGTGGTTGATCGTTTTGTGAACTTTCTGTGCGTGGCGGGATGCGGCGTTTGAGAACTCAGCATCCCAAGAGAATCTGTTGATCTATGATAAAGACAATGGAGCTACTGGAACAAATATGAACTCTCCCAGGTTGGTGCACACTTGTATCACGGTGGCAGAAAACCCACGAGAGCTCGTCATTACGAGTGTCCCGTCAAAATCGGTGAGGTCGAGATCCAGAAATTCCTCTGCACCGAATCGAAAGTCACGGACGTTGACCTCGAGGCCATCACCACCATCAACCATCACGCTGTCTGTACCTCCCCAGACCATGTTAGACGGTTATGGAAACCAGAGATTCGTTCCGTATAGTGACACCTGATCGGCCTCCGCCTTGATTTTGACCGCCACAATACCACACCTGATTGCGGGGGAGGATACTAGACCAAGCGTACCGAAACCTTCAATGTCGAAGATGGCGGTGGGCTCGATGGAGTTGCTCCCCTCAGTTGGACGACCACCGCCGAACCTACATTTAACTCTTGCATTCCATCCGTGGCAATGGTCATGCTACCCAGCGGCGGACCGGAGAACCCTCCAGTCTCCCCCCTGACCAAGAACGAGGGAATCTCCTGATGATGGACTACCCGAAAAGTCCTGCTGGTCCCCCAAGTTGTACTCTGAAAAACGCTTCTTGTGAAGATGCGACTTTTTTGTTGAGAAAGAATCTTTAAAGAGTCTAAGAATCTTGTACCGAACGTTGAATTTGTGCTAAGAATGTTGTATAATCTGTGGTTAGGTTGTTGTTGAAATTCCACAGGGAATCAAAGCAGGATCTAGGAGGAGGGAGTAAACGCATCGGAAAACGAGCAGCAATTCTATTTTTGGGTTTGGTAGTGGTCCTCTCTATCGGCATACAAGGCCGGGCGGAAACCGCAGGCTCGGCATCGATGTTGAGCGCCGCCGCTACGACAAGTCAAACGGCGGTCTTAGCGGCTTTCCTGACGAATGTTGGTGGCGGAACGGACGCGGAGACGGCTATCTCACTCAGCAACATTCTGGTGACGCCTCCGGCGATCTCTGGCGTAACTGATGGGGATCTCAACGATACGATTGGCTCCATTACGGTCTACCTCTATGGTAACGATGGAAGCTACGTACGTATACGACACCGCAAGTAATCCAACAGTCGGGAGCGGTCTAGATGACGACGGGCACCTCGCTCCAGGCTATACTTGGGCAGTTTTCCTTAGTGAAATATTGGATACGCTGGAAGTAGCTGAGTTTGTTGGCTTCGGCTGGTTCGTCGCCAACTTTGATTCGGTGGCTGGGACCTACGTGAACTTTTTCTCTGCTCTCGGGACCGGCCAATCTTTCGAGATGCAGCCTCCGCTAGGCGGAAGTCCCCTCTAGCTTCGGACTCGCTGAATCATCGAACAGAGGAGAGACCTTGCCTCTTAGAAGGCCTCATCTTTTGTTCTTCCTCCAGCGTGCACCTCCCCCCCCGGACACCATTCCTAGGCCCGGACGTGTCCAATCGTTAAGTGTGGGTTTGTTTGGGCGAGCGGGTGGGTTTGCCCGAAGATACCAACCTATAGCTACGAGATACCGAGTCGAGTTAGTTTCCGGTCAGCGTCCATGATCTTCCTTCTCCTGGCCTTGATGCTTCCCATCCAGAACGACGCCGAGCTGGACCGATCGCTCCGTCTTTACTGGGAAGCCCTGCAGGCCCGCAACAAGGCTTCCGTAATAGACTTTGTTCACCCAGAAGATCTGAACAAGTTCATTAATCGCAGGGAAGCGCTCTTTGATGGCTGGGAGCTGGTAGAGTGGACTCTGCTCTCGGAGGTGAAAACCGAGGTCACGGTCAAGATCGCTCGCGTTTTTGCCTCCGGAGCCACTTTTCCGGTCAAGGTAAAAGAGACCTGGCAAAAGGTGGATGGGGAGTGGAAGGTGAGGATCCAATCTCTTGAGGACTACCACCGAAACGTGATGGCTGCCGGGACAACTACTAGACCTTTCCCTCCACGCCTGGATGTCTTTCCAAAGATACTCAAATTCTATTCCTTTTCTGGCCAGCCAGGTGTTATCACGATTCGCAATGGGCTCGCCTCCTCGGTTCAACCAGTGGGACTGGAGATCGATTTCGAACGCTTTCAGATCACCAGCGTCATGGACGAAGTTAGAGCCCGGTCAGTCGGTCGCATCGCCCTTAGCTATATCGGTGATGAAAAGCAGGAGAACCTGAAAAGCCAAGCTAAGTTAAAACTGAAGCAAGACGGGGAGATCCACGAGTTTCTAATCCCCATCCTTTACAACACCTCCGACCCAACCCTCTCCTGGATCGAACGCCAGCGGCCCCAGGCCACGGATCAACCAGAGAAAGTTCCAGCTCTCCACCGGTAAGTGACTGCCAGCCGGATAAAAGAGGCGTCAGCCGGCCCTCCGTCAGCTCGTGAATAAGTAAGGCAATGTGCCGCTCCGGCTGCAGGATCACGACACGGACAGCCACCAGATTCCCCATCCGGATCCAGCAGAGTGAAGGTAGTAATCTCCGTCGGCACCGAGTCAGATGGGTTGGATACAGCAGGCTGGCCGACACATGGATCAACCCCTGGGCTCGCGAGTTGAATCTAACTATACTAGAATGAGGCTCGGCCAAACATCGGACCAGACTGGAGATTACCCATGGCAGACAAACCCAAGTCGGAGCACTTACCTGCGAGAGATCCCGTGACTCCGGAGACCAAGGAGCCTATGCCGAAAGAGGACCAGGTTTTCGAGGCACCCTATCCTGGTTCGAGTCAGATGCCCCGCTGGAGAACAGCCGAGCTGGTGGAGCCGACCGTGTTCCGCTGGCGATACTGGTTCACCCTACTAGGCCCGGGTCTGCTGATGGGAGGCGCCTCGATCGGTGGCGGAGAATGGCTTGTCGGTCCTCTGGTCACGGCAAAATACGGTGGTGGGCTGATGTGGCTGGCAACGCTGAGTATTCTCGCCCAGACCCTGTACAACATTGAGGTCAGTCGCTACACGCTCTACTGCGGCGAACCAATTTTTACCGGTAAGTTTCGCACCTTACCAGGACCGCATGTTTGGATCCTCGTCTATCTGGTGCTCGACTTCGGCTCGGTCTTTCCTTATCTGGCCGCCAACGCGGCCACACCGCTAGAAGTAGTTTTGTTGGGCGGCCAGCTGCCCGATCCGGACCACGTTGCTTCCCACTGGTGGATGCACAAGTCGCTCAGCTGTGCCATCTTGCTGCTGGCCGTACTACCTCTGATCTTTGGAGGCAAGATCTACAATGCACTCAAAGCCATCATGACCTTCAAGCTCTTCACAGTGCTGGGATTTCTGGCTCTGGTTGGGGTATTCTACTCTCACCCCTCAACCTGGGTAGAAATCTGTACTGGTTTCGTGAAATTTGGCAACGTTCCCATTCAGCGTTCGGAAGACCTGAACGGCAATGGCCGACTCGACGCCGGGGAAGATTGGGACGGTGACGGTCACCTAGACACAGTGGAGCCGAGAGTCGATCGTGACGGCGACGGAGTGGCAGAAAGTTGGGAGGATCTAGATCAGGATGGCCATCAAGACGGCGACAACTTGGATAATCTCTTCCTGGCGCTCCTGGACCGTGGAGAGCTTCCGGAGATCGATTTTACGCTGATGGCTTTCATCGCCGCCCTCGCCGCAATCGCCGGGAGCGGTGGCTTATCAAACACTACGGTCAGCAATTACACGCGAGACCAGGGCTGGGGCATGGGACGTCATGTGGGGGCGATTCCGAGTATGGTCGGAGGGCATGGGATAACCCTCTCCCATGTGGGCAGCGTCTTCGAGGTCAGCGAACAAGTGCTGCCTCGCTGGCGAGGCTGGTATCGGCACGTGCTGCGCGATCAGTTGGTGATCTGGATGCCTGCTTGTTTCATTGGGATCGCGTTGCCGAGCATGCTCTCGGTCGAGTTTTTACCTCGAGGCACCGAGGCAAAAGGTTGGATTACCGCCGCCATGACCGCCGAAGCCGTCGGTCAGCATGTCGCTAACCCGGCTAACGATGTACTGGCTTCGATGAGTGGGCTTTCCCATTGGATTAGCGGAAATCTATGGGGCAACCTGTTTTGGGGAATGACCCTGTTGTGTGGGTTTCTGGTACTGGGCCCCAGCGTGGCCCAGTCCGCCGATGGGATCATCCGTCGTTGGGTAGATAGCTTCTGGACCTCCAGCCGCCACCTGCGCTCTATGGAACCCAGCCGCATCCGTCAGATTTATTTCCGTGTGTTGGTTGGATGGGTGAGCTTCAGTCTGATCATGCTCTGGCTGAATCCTCCCGATCAACTGATTAAATTTGCCACCATCGGCTTCAACTGTGCGCTCGGATTCAGTTGCTGGCACACCCTGGCAATTAACACTCTCCTACTGCCTCGCCCGCTGCGGCCCAGATGGTGGAGTCGGACTGGACTGGTACTGGCGGGTATCTTTTTCACTCTGCTGGGCAGCTTTTCCATGCTGCGAGAATTAGGCCTGCTCCAAGCCTAATAACCTGGTTTGGATCCCTTACTAGTACTCGCGCGGGCCAACATATCAGTCGGCTACTACAGTCAGATTTCCCCTTCGTTCCTTAGCATTGTCAGGGTGCGCAAAAAGGCCTCCACAGTTTGCCCGAGATCCTCTTCGCTATGGACTGCAGAAGTAGTTCCAAAAGGCCCAGGGAAGATGTCCACTCCATGGATCAGCATGCCCAATTGTAATTTGGTCATCAGCCCGGGATTGCGGGATTGAAGGGTCTGACAGTCGCACTTTCCGCTTTCGATATCGGCTGTAGAGATGTCGAGAAGGTCTGGATTGGTAAAGACATGGAAACCTGAAAAAGAGCCGTAGGCATGCCAGTCCAGACCTTCTCTTCGCAACACCCGATTGAGCTCACGGCGCAATCGGTGGGCATACTGGTTGGCCCGTTCACAGGCATCCGTCGAGGAGACGATACTTAGTGCGATGGTACCTGCCGTGGCCGAAATCGGATTGGCATTGTAGGTCCCCTGATGGGCGATCTTGAGACTTTGAGGGCGCCCATCTTCCGGAAAAGCCAGTGTATCCATGATGTCGGCACACCCTACCAGCGCACCGCCGGGAAAACCACCGGCTAAAATCTTGGCCAAAGTGCTCAGGTCGGGGACAACTCCGTAGGCACCCTGGGCCCCACTAGGAGAGCAGCGAAAACCGCTCACCACTTCGTCAAAGATGAGCACCACCTCCCGTTCCGCAGTAGCTTGGCGCAACTGTTCCACAAACTCTCTACTAATGGGAACCTCTCCCCACCGAGAACCCGTCGGCTCCAACATCACCGCCGCGAGATCTTCATTTCGATCCAGCAGATCGACTGTCCGCTCGATGTCACCGGGCGGCGCCAGCAGCACATTTGCGGCCACCTCCGGCAGCACACCCGGGGTCGGCGAACCGTCAAAGGAGGAAGAGACCCCAAAGGCCACATGGTCCTGCCAACCGTGAAAGTGCCCCTCGAAACGCAAGATCTTGGACTTTCTCGTATAGGCCCGTGCCAGACGCAGGGCCAGCAGCGTGGCTTCAGTTCCCGAACTGGTAAATCGGACTCGCTCGGCACAGGGAATCAGTTTCTGGACTAGCTGCGCCCAACGGACCTCTAGTTCGTGACTTGCACCAAAGTGGGTGCCCCATCTCAGCTGCTCCTGAACGCCGGCCACGACTTGGGGATGGTTGTGGCCCAGCAACAAGGCGCCATGCCCACCCGTGTAGTCGACATACTCGTTGCCGTCGACGTCCCATTTTCGTGAAGCAGCCGCCCGCTCGACGTAAATGGAATATGGCCTTAGATAACGCGAGTCGTGGGTGATACCACTCGGAAAGACCTTTCGGGCCTCCTGGGCCAGCCGCAGTGAGTTTGGAGTTCGACGGCAATACTCGGCAACAATGCTTGAATCAGACAGACCTATTCCAGGATCCGATTTTTGCTCCTCTTGGAGCCCTTCCGCCTTGGTAATCATTTTCCTATCCTCGCTTCTTGCCTAGAGGAAGACAAGAGTCTGTAACGGCTCAGCGTCTGATCCAAGCGGCCTTCCACCTCCTGGCCTAGGGGAGTCATGGGCAGGCGCAGTTCGCCGCTATCGCGGCCTAGCCGTTTCATAGCTACCTTGATGGGGATTGGGTTGGTGGCTAATCCTAGCAGGTCCCGACAGAGGGGAAACAGTTTCCGATGCCAACGTTGGGCCTCGACGAAATCGCCCGCTTCGAAGGCCCGAATCAAGGCGATCATATCCCGAGGAACGATGTTTCCGACCACGGAGATAACACCGCGACCTCCGATCGACATTAACGGCAGGGTAAGACTATCGTCGCCACTGAGAAGGGTTAAATCGGTCAGAGCGAGAATCTGGGATGCCTGGTCCATCGATCCTGTGGCCTCCTTAACCATGGCGATACCCGGCAACTCGGCCATGCGGGCGATGGTCTCCGGTTCGATATTCTTGCCGGTGCGGCCGGGGATATTGTAGACACAGATCGGGATGTCCACCTCTTCCGCTAGGGCCTTATAGTGCTGGTAGAAGCCCTCTTGGGTCGGTTTGTTGTAGTAAGGGGCAACTACCAGGCAGGCATCGGCGCCCACCTGGGCAGACCACTTGCTCAACTTGAGTGTCTTGCTGGTGCTGTTAGAGCCGGTACCCGCCATGACCTTAATCTGGCCCTCAGCCGCCTCAATCACGGCGGCAATGACCTTTTTCTTCTCCTGATGGGACAAAGTCGGTGACTCTCCGGTGGTACCTACCGGACAAAGACAGGTGGTACCCGCCTCTCGCTGGAATTCCACTTGCCGCCTCAAGGCATCGAAGTCAATCTGCCCGTCCCGAAACGGCGTAACCATGGCCACCGAGAGACCCGCAAAGGCTTCAGCTCTGGTGCGCATCTTTCAGATACCTCCATTTCTACCCGGACCCAGTGACTCATCTTGCCGAGTCGACCAGTGCTTGTCAAGAAATCTCCTCGAAGAAGGCAACGCGGTCTTCAGCTCAGGATCCAGCCCAGCACGGAACTCCCAACGATGAGTAATCCACTGTTGACCCGGAACCGGAAGGTAATAAGAGTGGCAGCTCCCGCGATCAAAGCACTTTGCCAAGAGGAAAGGCTGCTCCGGCCCAATTCAATCAAGGCAGCCGCCATCAGGGAAACGGCACTCGCGTTGACCGAGTCCAGGAAGGCAGCGGCCCAGCTACTGCAGCGTAGCCGGGACACGAAAGGATTAAGAAGGAGGACAAACAGGAAGGAAGGGAGAAAAATCGCCCCCGTCGCCACGGCAGCTCCCTCCCAACCCCGCAGGAGATAGCCCACAAAAGTAGCCGTGCTCAGTACGGGTCCGGGGCTCAGCTGCCCGGCCGCCACCGCATCTAGAAGTTGCTGATAGGTAAGCCATCCCTGGTCACGTACCAGACCTTCGGTGAGAAAAGCAACCAGTACATAACCACTCCCAAACAGGACGCTTCCCACTTTGCAAAAGAAGAACCCAATATCTCCCAGAGCCACCCAGGGCGGAGCAGAGACTCGAGCAGCTTTGGAAGCGAAGATCAGCATACCACTGGAAGGGAAGGACATCGAGAGAAAGGACCGAGCTGAAGTACCTACTCCGCGAATCCAAATCATCCCCGTTATGCCTCCAGCGAGAATCAGTCCGATCTGATTACCCCCGAGCAATGCAGCTACAGCAACCGCGAGGGTCAAAACCGCCAGTTCAAGACTCTTGATGGCCGATCTGCCTAGCCGCAGGACCGCGGCCAGGATTATGGCGATCACAGAGGCCTTGATGCCCACCAGAAAAGGACCCGCTTCCGGAAGTCTACCGAACTGAAGATATCCCCAGGCCAGAGCACCCGTGATGACGGCTGCCGGAAGGATGAAACACAAACCCGAGACCAAAAGACCCTGCCAGCCACAGAGTCGATATCCTAGGTGAATGGCCATTTCCGTGGAATTTGGGCCAGGAATGAGATTGGTCGCTCCGATCAGGTCCAGAAAATATTGGCGGCGGATCCAGCCACGGCGGCAGACTACTTCATCCTCCATCATCGCTAGGTGCGCCGCCGGTCCCCCAAAGCCGAGAATTCCCAACTTCAGGAACAAGATGGCGAGTCGCGGAAGCGTCGGATTGGTTGAAGATCTCATGGATTTACCGGAAGCATCTGTGCCGGGTTGGAACGGAGAGTGATGATCTCGTATGACACACGGCGTCCAGACTGAAACAGTCCAGCCTCACCCTCCTCCCACAGCCAGACGTGAGGTGGGGCAGCAGTCTCCGGGACAGTCATCGTGACTGGCTCCTTGACTTCCCAGATATCGACGCTTCTGGCCCACCCATGTCCGTTCCAGAATCAACTCCCGGATCATTTGGATGAAACGGAAATGGGTACCCACGGTTTCGGCCCGAACCATATTCAGACCCACGCTTTGACATAAGTCACGTGCTTCGATGTCCAAATCGTAAAGAACTTCCATATTGTCAGAAATAAAACCAATGGGGGAAATCACCACATCCGACACACCAGAGTTACGCAATTCCAAGAGATGATCTCCAATGTTCGGTCCCAGCCAAGGTTGGCCCGGCCGGCCACTTCGGCTTTGGTAAACCAGTTTCCATCCTTCGTGCCCCACCCGTTTGGAAACCAGCCGACAGGCTTCCTGAAGCTGCTCTTCAAACCGGCAGTACTTGGCCATCGTGAGCGGGATACTGTGGGCCGTGAAAGCGATTCGAGCTGCCGACCGTCTCTGCTGGGGTATCTGGTCTAGGGCACCTACCACGTGTTCGGCGTTCGGTTCGAGAAAACCGGGATGATTGTAGTAAGCGCGCACTTTGTCTATTTGAGGCGCTGAAGATCCCACTCGCTGCTGGGCCTCAATCAAATTCTCTAAATATTGTCGACAGCTCGAGTAAGAACTGTAAGGCGAGGTCACCAATGCCAGTGCCTTCTGGATGCCCTCCTCCGCCATTCGAGCAACAGTATCGACCAGAAAGGGATGCCAATTTCGGTTACCCAAATAGACTGGCATCTTGGGTCCTCTCCTCTTGAGTTCCTTTTTCAAAGCGGACACCAGGAGCCGGTTCTGGGAGTTGATGGGGCTTACGCCCTTGAACAACTCATAATGGTGGGCCACCTCCCGCATCCTTTTTCTAGGAACATCTCTTCCCTGCAGCACGTTTTTCAAAAATGGAAGGATATCCTCCTTTCCTTCCGGCCCCCCGAAAGAGACAATTAAAATGGCGTCGTAGGACATTTTTTTGCTACTTAGAGCAAACTTGACCTCTCGTGAGCCAGGCAGAACCATCCGTACAAACGAGGCACCCTGTTTTAACCCCAATCTCTCGCTGGCAACTTCGGGTTAGTATATAGCTCCCCAAAAGCAGTTGGGAACAATATCTCCAGAATGGACTGAAATAATGTGGATAGACACTTGACACACTCCTAACTTATGCAACAGAAAGAGCACACTTTTAAAACGAACGTATGATTTAATAGGAACATATGAAGAACACTAGTGCCAGAATCCTTTCCGCTGCAGAGCAGCTCTTTGCAGCACGGGGTTTCTCGGCCACTTCAGTCCGAATGATCACATCAGGAGCCAAGGTAAACCTGGCCGCAATACACTATCACTTTGGCTCCAAGGACCAGCTCATCCAGGAGCTATTTAGCCAACGGTTGAGACCACTCAACCGGGAACGGCTGGCGCTTCTGGAGCGGTATGAGATTGAGGCCGATGGAGGCATTCCTCCCTTGGAGAAGATTGTCGAGGCCTTCCTTAGGCCACCTGTCGAACTCAGCCGCGATCCGAAACGAGGGGGCATGCGATTCATGCAACTCTTGGCCCGGGCTTTTACTTCTCCGGATGAGCGTATCCGGAAAATGATCTACGGGCAATTCACCCAGGTAGCAAACCGCTTCTCGAGGGCCCTTGGTCGCAGCCTGCCCCGTCTCTCTAGAGAAGAGGTGTTCTGGAGATTTCATTTCATGGTAGGCGCCATGGCCCATACCATCCACCTCATGGCCAACTGGGGAAGACTGGAAAAACTCTTCGATGAGATGCCCAAGCCCTCACAGGTAGAAACCGCGGTTGACCGGCTAGTACTCTTTCTGGCGGCCGGATTCCGTACCTCAGACCCCACGTTGGGAGATCCGCCATGAAGACTCTCTTCCTGGTACTAGCAACAACACTACTGGGGCCAGGTTGCCTGCGCTCCGTCTCCACACCTCACCGCCAACCGGACCTTCCCATTCCAGATGTATGGTCCAACCGAGAGGTGATCCCAAACCCAGTGAAGCAGGACTGGTGGACTCAGTTTGTGGATCCAGAGCTGCATGTTTTAATCAAGGAGACACACTGGAACAACCGGCAACTAGAAGCTGCGGCGAAACGACTCGAGGCGGCCCTGGTAGAAGCTCGCCTGGCAGGAGCCGATTTGCTCCCAACTGTGGGCGCCTCTCTCAACAGCAACCGGCGGCGCCAGAACTTCATCGGCTTTCCCATCCCGGGTGCGGAGGATCAGATCCCTCGGGCCACCTTCACCAACCTGGGAGTCTCACTAGACATCGGCTGGGAAGCGGACCTGTGGGGAAGAGTCCGTTCCGGAGAGCTGCGGGCCAAGGCTCTGGCATCGGCCCAGACGGCCGATCTGGCAGCGGCCCGACAGTCGCTAGCAGCCCAGACGGCTAAGGCCTGGTTCGCCGCTTCCGAGGCCCTGCTTCAGCGGGAACTGACCCGAGAGACCGTGGAAAGCTACCGGACTTCCTCTCAGTGGATCCGGAACCGGTTCGAGGCCGGACTCCGCCCCGCCCTGGACCTGAGGCTGACCTTGTCCGATCAGTCCAGCGCCGAATCCCTGATCCTACAGCGACAGGAGCAGTTCGACCGTTCGATCCGCCAAGTGGAGCTTCTGACCGGTCGCTATCCTTCCGGGAGCCTGGCTGGCCGCAGCTCTCTGCCCGACCTGCCGGGTCGTATCCCGGCTGGTCTTCCCTCACAGTTGCTGACTCGCAGGCCTGACCTGATCGCCGCCCAGCAGCGTCTCCTGGCAGCCGATGCCAGCATTCTCCAGTCCCAGAGAGCCCTCTACCCCAGTTTGAGTCTGACCACATCGAGTGGAACCTCCACTAAATCCCTGCTGGACCTGCTGGACGGAGACTTCACCGTCTGGAGCCTGCTCGGAAATCTCTTTCAGCCCCTCTTCCAGGGAGGCCGACTTCAGCGCCACGTGGAGCTCGCTGAGAGCCGTTCCGAGGAAGCCCTCGAGACTTATGCTGCTGCAGTCCTCCAGGCCTTCGCCGAGGTGGAATCGGCTCTAGCAGCGGAAGGCTCGCTCAAGAGCCGACTCAAGAAGCTGGAAGAGTCGGCCCAGCAGGCCCGAGCAGCAAGTGCCCTGGCGCAGGAACGCTACAGACTCGGCCTGGGTGACATCCTAGTGATCTTGGAAACCGATCGTAGGGTCCTCGCTAACGAGACCCAGATCCTGACCATCAAGCGTCTCCTCCTGGACAACCGCATCGATCTCTATCTGGCACTTGGTGGAGGGTTCAATCCGTGAACTCTCTTGGATCCGTCCCCTCCCGATTGTCGGGCAAGACCTTGGACCCAGGGTTGTCCCATGACAGACCGTAGGGACCGACCGGTGTGTCAGCCAATCAATAAATCCAATCGAAAAATGGACCACTAAGGAGCTGAACAATTGATCAAGATTGCGCTGAAAATCATCCTACCACTGACCGTCCTGACTGTGGCTTTGACAGCAACCATGAAGATGATCACCAACCGACCCCTGGTCGAGACCCGACTGCCGGAAATCCCCTTTCCGGTGGTGAAGGTCCTGGAGGTACGCCACCAGAGGCTGCATTTCCGTGTCCGGACCCAAGGAACGGTGGTTCCTAGAACTGAAAGCGCGCTGGTCCCGGAGGTGGCAGGCCGCATCGTGTACGTCTCCCCCTCCCTGGCTGCAGGAGGATTCTTCGAAGAAGGATCGACGCTGCTAGAGATCGATGCCACCGATTACCAGCTAGCTGTTATCCAGGCCAAGGCCCAGATTACCCAGGCTCAGCTAGCTTTGGAGATGGAGGAGTCCCAGGCTACAGTGGCCCTCAAGGAGTGGAAGAGCCTAGGCGAGGGCGAGGCCCCCGCACTGCTGAGGAGAGTTCCACAACTGGCTCATGCCAAGGCGATCCTGGCCTCGGCGAATGCCACCCTAGCCCAGGCCAAGAGAAACCTGGAAAAAACACAGATCAAGGCTGTTTTCGATGGCCGGATTCGCCAGAAAAACGTGGACATTGGGCAGTTCGTGACGGCCGGAGTCCCGGTTGCTACCCTCTACGCTATAGATTACGCTGAGGTGCGACTGCCCCTGCCTGACGAGGAGTTGGCCTACCTCAATCTCCCCCTACGCTATCGAAGCGATGGAATGGAGCAACAGGGTCCCAAGGTGATCCTACGAGCTCGTTTCGGAAAGAGAAAACATACCTGGACCGGTCGCATTGTCCGGACCGAAGGAGCTATCGATCCCCAGACCCGGATGATTCACGCCATCGCCCAGGTGGCCGATCCCTATGGGCGAGGCAAGGATCCGCAGCGGCCTCCCCTGGCGGTGGGAATGTTCGTAGAGACAGAGATCCTGGGAAAGTGGGCCAGTGGCGTGGTCCTTTTGCCCCGAGCCGCATTGAGAGATGAGGACCGAGTGCTGGTCGTGGACTCAGAAGAGCGGCTGCGCTTCCGACCTGTCCAGGTCCTGCGGGCAGAGCGAGACCGGGTCGTGATAAGCGATGGACTGAACGAAGGAGAGCGAGTATCCCTGACCAGCCTGGAGAATGTGGTGGACGGCATGAAGGTAAGGATTGATCCGAGCGGAACAGAAAAGACGCCATGAAAGTTGCTGTGGCCTGGTTCGCCTCCAATGGGGTCGCTGCTAACCTACTGATGACATTGATCCTCATCAGCGGAATAATCGCAGTCGTCCAGATCAAGGAAGAGATTTTTCCCGAATTCTCAGCTGACATCATCAGCGTTTCTGTTCCCTACCTGGGGGCGGCCCCCGAAGAAGTGGAGGAAGGCATCTGTATTCGAATCGAAGAAGCAATCGCGAGCCTGACCGGGATCAAACGGATCACTTCCACCGCCTCCGAGGGTCTAGGGGTGGTCAACGTGCAGCTCCTGAAAGGCACCAGCGCTCGCGAGCTTCTAGATGACGTCAAAACCCGGGTCGACACCATTGACACCTTCCCGGAAGAGGCGGAAAAGCCTATTATCCAGGAGATCATCATCCGCAATCAGGTCCTCAGTGTCGCCGTCTCGGGCCCAGTGGATGAGTGGACCCTGAAGCGCCTGGCCGAACAGGTCCGAGATGAGCTCGCCTCCCTGCCCGGGATCACTCAAGTAGAACTGGCCAAGGCCCGGCCTTATGAGGTTTCCATCGAGATCTCGGAGGAAGCCCTCAGGCGCTACGGCTTCTCCTTTGACCAGGTGGCTCAGGCCGTCCGTCGCTCTTCCCTCGATCTCCCTGGTGGCTCCGTCAAGACCGCTGGGGGAGAAATACTACTGAGGACCAAGGGTCAGGCTTATGTGGGAGAGGAATTCAGGCAACTGGTCCTCCTATCCCTCCAGGATGGGACACGGATCCTCCTGGGTGACGTGGCCCAGGTAGTGGATGGTTTCGCCGAGACCGACGAGTCGTCCCGTTTCGACGGCCAACCCAGTCTACTGGTCCAGGTTTTTCGGGTGGGGGAACAGAGCGCTCTCGACATCTCCAGCACGGTTCACCAGTATGTGGAGGACAGGCAAACTCAAATACCTGAGGGGATCGAACTGACCATCTGGCAGGACGACTCGCGCGTGCTTCGCAGCCGGCTAGACCTGCTGATGAAGAACGGCCTAGCAGGGTTGGCCCTGGTGGTTATAACCCTGACCCTTTTTCTGCGTCTGGGGCTGGCATTCTGGGTCAGCCTAGGAATCCCCATTTCCTTTCTGGGCAGCCTGATGTTGATGCCCCTGCTAGATGTCTCCATCAACCTCATCTCTCTTTTTGCGTTCATCGTGGTCTTGGGTATCGTGGTGGACGATGCCATCATAGTGGGAGAAAACATCTTCTCCCATTACGAGCAGGGAAAGTCCAAACTGGAGGCGGCTATCCAGGGAAGCTTGGAAATGATGGTTCCGGTCTTTTTCGCGGTAGCCACCTCCATTGCCGCTTTCTCTCCCCTACTGACCATCGAAGGCGCCACCGGCAAGATCATGCGGGTCATACCCCTGGTGGTCCTCCCCACTCTCATCTTTTCGTTGGTAGAGTCCATGTTCATCCTACCCGCTCATCTCTCTCACTTGAGACGGGCCGAGGATCTCAGCAGAAGTGGCATTGCTGGCCTGTGGAACCGTTTCCAGGATGGCATAGCCTCCCTCTTGAAGGGCTTCACTCGCAGGATCTACCAGCCTTTTTTGCACTTGGCCACCGAGTGGCGCTATTTGACCACCGCTGTGGCACTTGCCACTCTACTGGTGGTGGTCGGTTTCATCGGGGGAGGACGGATGAAGTTCAACTTTTTTCCCCCGGTAGAAGCGGACAACATTCTGTCCTTCCTCACCATGCCGCACGGCACCCCTGCCGAGGTGACCGCCCAGGCACTGAGAAAGATCGAGGAATCGGCCTTCGACTTGAGGAATGAAATCGACTCGTCGAAGGAAAGCAACATCTTCCGCCATCTCCTCACCTCGATCGGAAACCAGCCCATGCGGGCCGTCCAGAACCAGGGACAGGGAGGAACAGCCCGCTTCAGCGGTTCTCACCTGGGAGAGGTGAACATCGAGTTGGCTCCCTCAGAGGAGCGCCCCCTTAGCAGTACCGAAATAGCCAACCGCTGGAGAGAGTTGACGGGAAGTATTCCTGATGCCGTGGAACTCGTTTTTTCCGCGTCCCTGTTCTCCACGGGTGATCCCATCAACGTCCAGTTCTCGGGGCCTTACCTGGACGACCTACAGCTGGCTTCGAGCCAGCTCAAGACCTACCTGGCTCAGTACCCAGGCGTTTACGACATCGCCGACTCCTTCCGGAAGGGCAAACAGGAAGTCAAGCTGAAGATTCGTCCCGCCGCGGAAACCCTGGGGCTTTCCCTCTCGGACCTGGCCAGACAGGTTCGTCAGGCCTTCTATGGGGAAGAGGTACAGCGGATCCAGCGAGGCCGGGACGAAGTAAAGGTCATGGTACGCTATCCTGCGGGTCGCCGTCGTTCCCTGGGGGATCTGGAGGAGATGAGAATCCGGACACCCGCGGGAAAGGAGATTCCCTTTTCACTGGTGGCCTCACCGGAGATGAGCCGAGGCTTCGCCAGCATCCGCCGAGTGGACCGCAATCGATCCATCAGCGTGACCGCAGACGTGGACACGGCCCGGGCTAGTACCAACGACATCCTGACCGACCTGGAAACGTCCTTCCTGCCTGGTCTGGTTCGGCAATACACGGGACTGAGCTACTCCCTGGAAGGGCAGCAAAGAGAACAGCGGGATACACTAGGAGGATTGGTCAAAGGCTTCACGCTGGCCCTAGTGGCAATCTACACCCTACTAGCGATTCCACTCAAATCCTACTCCCAACCTCTGCTTATCATGACAGCCATCCCCTTTGGCCTAGTGGGGGCCTTCGTGGGTCACCAGCTTCTGGGCATAGACCTGAGCATCATGTCCATGTTCGGCATCGTGGCCCTGTCGGGTGTGGTGGTCAACGACAGCCTAATCCTGGTGGATTACATCAACCGTAGACGACGGGCCGGCGACCCCCTCTACGAATCCGTTCTCAAGGCAGGATCGGTCCGTTTCAGACCCATTCTCCTCACCTCTTTGACGACCTTCGCTGGTCTGACTCCCCTATTGCTGGAGAAGAGTCTACAAGCCCAGTTCCTAATCCCCATGGCCGTCTCCCTGGCCTTCGGGGTCATTTTCTCGACGGTCATCACCCTGGTCCTGGTTCCTAGCGGATACCTGATCATAGAGGACGTGACTCGCGCGGTAAAGTGGACACTAGGAGCCCGGGAGGAAGGTGAAACCGCCGAACCGGAAAGTGGACCACCAAATATCCCATTTCGGAAATAGAACGACGTTGGCTTCCTAGGTTCCAGGTTGTATTTCGAGGCTCCGTACATGCTCTGTCGGAACCAAAACACAAGCGAAAAACCCTGTCTCGAGCAGATTTTCTTGGTTATGTTCAGGGCTAGCTGACACATTAGTCGGCCATTACACTCCTCCCACATAAGGGTTTAGTTTAAGGCCAGGATTTCCTTCAGAGCAGCAACGTATGGGCCGTAAGTGTGTCTGTCAAGAAGGACGATCAGAACTAGCCTGGGCCGATCCTTCTCTTCCAAAAGTGGATGACTGCACCCAGGGCGGTCCGAGACGCAAGATCGAGTGAATAGCGATCGACACCTATGGACAGGAACGGGAAAGCGACGGATTGGCAGGCATTTTCGACCCGGATTTACAGGCTGCACCGGTAGGCACTAGCCAACTCCTCTTCTTCTCCTCCGCTCCACACGGGCCCACCCGTATGAACCAAGTATCGAGCAGGCAATTTCCCTGCCCCGTTGTCACCGCCTCCCCGATTGGACAGCCTCGGGGGACAACTCCGTCTCGTCTCCACCGTGATACCCGCTTCCCCAGCGTGATGAATGGCTCCATCCACTTCCCCGTCGGCCGCCAAACGGATGTTGGATACATTGACAATGGCGTCGCTCTCTTGGCGGCCAATGTCGCCCGTGACCAGTTCCAAGGTATAGGAAGCGATCAAAACCTTCATAAGGAAATTCTACCAGGGTTAAGGCCCTACTGTTGGCTCACTCTTGATCTCTCGATTCACCGAGCTAGGCTTCTCCTGATGTTGCGTTAGCACCATAAGGATTGTCTTGCTGCTCTTTCTCGAAGTAACTATTCCCAGCTGTGCACCCAATCTGATCACCGGCAAGCGGCAAGTCGCTCTGATTTCTGAGCAGCAAGAAATTTCCCTAGGCCGGGCCCGTGAAGAGGAGGACCCTTGAGAGTCTGCTAACAGAGTTAACAACCGGTCGTCAGACGGATTGAGGTAAACATTCAATTTAATTCTTGGTTGAGCGCCTTTTCTAGCAAGGTGGACACCTGTCTCGGTAGCTTCCGTGCCAATTGAAGGGCTACTCGGTGGCCATCGAGTGACATTTTTTTCCAAGTCTTGCGAAGAATTTCAATCAGCTTGTCGGAACTGTGCTTTTGCGCGAAGTCACTCAGCTCATTTTCGAGAAAGACAAGACAAATGGCATCTTCGAAGAGCTGCACCTCGGGGTCAAGCTTGAGACCTCTTTTTTGGATGAGATCCCCCACTCGACAGATGGTTTCTTTCCCATAGCCGACCTGGCCTAAAATTTTTTTAGCATTCTCGACATGGAATTGAGACAGGGTCTTGCGCCACCGCTTATAGCCCGCACGGTTCATAGGATAGGTGTTGCGGGGAATCACCCAACGACGCAGGTGTTGACAGCGAGCAGCCAAACGAAGAGAGACCGAGGCCTGAGGTGCGAGATGGCTGACCCAGTGACTCATCCGCTGATGATACAGAAGCGACCAGGGCATGTTCCGGCCCTCGACGAGTACTTCCTTGGGATCATCACGATGGGCTTCATCAAAAAGCTTGATCGCCTCTTGGAACCGTCTGTCCGTGGTGGCACTGTAGTCTTTCGGGGGTGACATAGGATGGTTGATACGACCAATAGGTCTTAGAACAATCTCCTCACCTGTTCGATCACGTCTCCTCGAAGGGATTCTGGCGTCGAATCCCCAGTTTCCTCGACTCGAACGACCCATTCTTGTTCATCTTTCCCAAGCATGATAATCCAGGTTGATGGCTCCTCTTTTAAAACCAGCCGTGCTTCCAAGTTTCTGGCTGAGGTTTCCGGTAACGCTTCTTCCACGATTCTTCTCACTTCGTCCGGGCTCATCATCTGTCTTGAAGTCATGTCGACGTGGCCCGCAGTGCGGTAAATAGGTCCACAGTTCCACCTCTGTTTCCAAAGCACTTCCACCTTGATCTATGCTCTCGCGACCTTGGCAATATACTGGTCGCTTTGGAGTGGGAAAGATTCGAAGGGATCGAACGAGCAAACATAGGAGTCACCGAAAATCCATCGACACTACCCAATAACTGCCGTCGCGAAATGCCCCCCTCTTCGTCGGATTCTCTTTTATAGTGCATTTCATGAAACGAGTTGAACTTGCAATATCCTCTCAGAGCCCACGTGTTTCCCTTACCGAACTCTCGCATGGATTCCCCACCGCTCTTAGGGTTAAAGTCGTTCAAAAACGGGCGGGGAGAACATGGTCTCCTTCTCATGAAACAATCCAGGGATCTGGATTGACCTATTCTCAGTCTTTAGACTTATTAGTGGTCACAACCTACAGATTTTGAGAGTCTGATCCAGCCCTGAATCGCTCAGCCAGCGCATACCTTTCTTCAATCCCAATCCACTCGTTGAACTGATCAAAGTCAATCAATTGATCCTCCGCTCCCAGTGTGGTGTGCGCGGCGCATAGTTTCCCATAGATCGCTTCAATGGCACGGGCGGCTGCAAAAAGTCCAGACAGCGGGTAAAGGATTAGCTGAAATCCCATTTGGGTCAACTGAGTTTTCGACAGCACAGGCGTCCTCCCCCCTTCAATCATATTGGCCACGATCGGTTTCGGGGCTCGTCGACCGATCTCGGCCAGCTCTCGTGGCGAGCGAGGCGCTTCGACAAAACTCGCGTCCGCTCCGGCTTCACGAGCCGCTTCGACTCGGGCCAGAGCTTCCTCCAGGCCGACTACTGCTAAGGCATCGGTCCGGGCTACAATAAAAAAGTCTCCTTCCTCTCTGGCTTCCACCGCGGCCCTGATCTTTTCGATATATTCGACCCGTTCGACCACCCGTTTCCCCTGCATGTGCCCGCATTTCTTAGGCCAAACCTGGTCCTCGAGGAAACAGCCAGCCGCTCCAGCTTGAATGAGCTCTCTCACTGTCCGAGCTACATTCAGAGAATTACCGTATCCGGTATCGGCGTCCACCAGGACGGGAATTTGGACACTGCGGCAGGTGTGACGAGCCCGTTCGAGCATCTCGGTTTGGGTCAGCAATCCCAAATCCGGTTCACCGATGGCAGTCGCGGCCACGGAAAACCCTGAAATAAAGGCGATCGGGAATCCTACCCGCTGGGCGATCTTCGCTGAAAGCGGGTCGTAGACGCCAGGAAAAACGATGGAACAGGTTTCCTCTAGAAGCGAATGAACGCGGGTCTTGGTCACAGTCCCCCCCGGATATGTCGTTTGCTGATCAGTCCATCCACCGGCCGTTCAAGAGTATGCAAGCGAGAGACTTTTCTTTGGTAGTAGCCAACCGATGTGTCGGTCAGCCCTACCATCCCATTACCCGCGGGCAGACGAGCCGGCCTGCCCTTACACCTACCCATCCATGTGAAAAACCTGGCCAGGTCAAGTTTCAGGTCACTCCCAGATCCGAGTCTTTTGGTTTCCCTCTCAGGCCCGATAGAAAGGTCCATTGTATCACTTACCGGTCAGGAAAAGGACTTCTCCCAGATTTCACCGGGTCGTGGCGAGACGCTGGAGGCTGACCTGACCGAAGACAGGCCAGAGTACTCCATAGCTCCCTGATCTGCTAATATCTGGAAGAGAAACGATAGAATAGGGAGGGCCTCGCACTGGCTCCGTCCAAGGATCAGGGTGGGTGATGAATCGAATCTACCGGTTGTCTGAGGTGGGCAAACTAGCAGCTCCCGCGGACAATGTAGCCGTGGCCACCCGAGTACTGACGGCAGGGCTTCAGATTGAAGTACACGGCAAGACTTTCTCCATTAACTACACAGTATTGGAAGGACACCGTTTCGCGATCACTCCAATTGCAGTGGGCCAACCCGTGCTGTCCTGGGGGATGCCTTTCGGTTTCGCCTGCCGAACGATTTCCCCTGGAGGCTATGTTTGCAATCAACGAATCCTGGAAGCCCTGCACGATCGCCGTGTCCAGTTCGACCTTCCCCCAGAGGCTAATTTCGAAGACCGGGTAGAGCCCTACCAACTGGACGAGCGACGTTTCCAACCCGGTGTCCGGTCTCCCAGAAAGGAAAATAGTCGTTTTTTTCAGGGTTACTTTAGGAGCCCGGCCCGTGGCGTAGGGAGTAGGAACTACATCGTCATCCTCGCCACCACGTCCCGAACCGCTAGTTACGCCAGAGCACTACAAGCCGAGTCACAGGGGTTGGCAAAAACCCATCCGGATGTGGACGGCATCGTGGCTGTGACTCACACCGAAGGGGGAGGAACCACCCAGCCCAATAATCTTGACCTACTGTTGCGAACGCTGGCTGGTTTCATGATCCACCCGAATGTGGGGGCGGTGCTGGCAGTGGATTATGGAGACGAACCGGTGACTAATCGACTGCTGCGCAGGCATATGCAAAAGCATGCTTATCCGCTGAGCGATGTAGCCCACCATTTTCTGACCTTGGAGGGCCACTTCCAGCGGGACCTCAAGCAGGGTACTGCCCTGCTCACCGGTTGGCTCCAAGACCTACCACCCGCCCGACGCACTCGGCAATCCTTGGATCACCTGAAGGTTGCTCTGCAGTGTGGAGGTTCAGACGCCTTTTCGGGCATCTCGGCTAATCCACTCCTAGCCTGGGTAGCCAAGGAGATCCTACGTTACGGAGGCGCGGTCAACCTAGCCGAGACAGACGAGTTGATGGGGGCCGAAGCCTACATGATGAAAAACGTCCAGGACCTGGCGACGGCCCGCCGATTCCTAAGCCTCCTTGAACAATTTAGACAGCTGGCAGCCTGGCATGGACAGACCGCCGAGGGTAATCCATCTGGAGGGAACCACTTCCGTGGCCTCTACAACATCACGCTGAAGTCTTTGGGAGCTGCTATGAAACGCCATCCAGATACTTGCCTAGACCATGTCATCAAATACGGAGAACGGATGGTCGATTCGGGGTTCTATTTCATGGACAGCCCAGGCAACGATCTGGAGAGTGTGGCCGGCCAGGTAGCCTCAGGTGCCAATCTGATCTTCTTCAGCACTGGAAATGGTTCTGTGACCAACTTTCCTTTCGTTCCGACCTTGAAAGTCGTCACCACGACGACTCGCTACCAACTGCTTTCCCGTGATATGGATGTCAACGCCGGCACCTATTTGGAAGGCACTCCGATACCAGTTCTAGGGCGTCACATGCTTGGTCTGACGCTGAAGATCGCCTCAGGAAAACACTCGGTGGGAGAACAGGCGGGTCACTCCCAGGTGTCGATCTGGCGAAACTGGCCTCAGACCGGCGCCGCTAGTCTCAAGCAACTCACTCAGCACCCCAAACCTTCCGGCCGAGGGCTGGCCTTTCGAGCCGGGGGACCCCGTTCGCGGCGAACTTTCCTGGCCATCCGCTCTGACGACGGATTTGTCACCGATCAGATCGGCTTGGTCCTCCCCACCAGTCTCTGCTCCTCTCAGATTGCTCGCCTCATTGCAGACAGACTTAATGCCCGCTGGAACAGCAGGCTAGATTGGCCTCTTTCTCGCTTTGTGGCACTCCCTCACACGGAGGGCTGTGGGGTCTCCAGCGGACCTACAGAAGAGCTTTACACCCGGACCCTTCTGGGTTACCTGACACACCCACTGGTAAGGTTTGGCCTTCTCATTGAGCACGGTTGTGAAAAAACCCACAACGGCTACATGACTCTTCAACTAGAACGAATGGGACTGGATCCCACCTGCTTCGGGTGGGCTAGCATCCAGCTGGACGGTGGAATCGACCAAGTGTCGCAAAAGGTTGAACAATGGTTTTTTTACAAGTTGAGTGCTGCGCCTCCCGCCGTCTACGTTCAGCGGGGTCTGGAGACAATACGCTTGGGTCTACTGGCCCAGGAACCGCTCCCTGGGGAAGTTGCCCTCAGCCTAGCAAAGTTGACCCGAGCCGTTGTGAGCGCTGGAGGCACCGTAGTCATTCCGGACGGCGCAGCTGTCCTCACCTCCTCCGTCTACCTGGATGAAGTGTTGGGAAAAAGAGCGTTCCACACCAGCCTGGCCTATGGCCAAAAGTCCCCGGGACCAGGCCTCTATACGATGGAAGCTCCCACCGATCACTGGGTCGAGAACTTAAGTGGCCTTGGGGCCACCGGTGTTGAGCTCATGCTGGCCTACGTGTCTGGTTATCCGATGCAAGCCCACCCGATGATTCCTCTGCTACAGGTGTCGATTAGGAAAAACAAGTCTCCGCAGCAAGATTTAGATTTAATCTTAGACAACGGTCCCAGCCTATGGTGGACCAGCCTGCTTGGTCTCACTTTAGAAGTTGCCTCCCGCACCTACCAACCCAAGTCGTCCGCCATGCAGAATACCGATTTCCAAGTGACTCGCGGTTTGCTGGGAGTTTCTCTTTAGTCCAGTCTAAGCTGAACAGTTATCGATAAAGGAAGCTTTCCCCCTGGTCATGTTAACCTGAAGCGCAAGCGAGAGGACCTTGTTTATACTGAATCTCTGGCTCGCGATTCGGGCTGGCCAACACATGGGTCGGCCACTATAAAAGAGGAGTTTCTCGCCTGAACGGCCCAGGACGGCCGGGGGCACCACTAGCCCGTATTTCTCACATCCTATCTACTGCATCATCGGAATCATCCGTCTTGACTGCGTTGTTCTCAATCAGCCTCTTGGACATGATCCGACGTACCCCTGCAGAAGGACTGAGTTGCAACACCTAGTCAAACTGACCTTTCCGGTGCTGTGCGCTACAGCCCAGTATAAGAAATTCAGACCAGCCGACGACTCACGCAACTTTGGCGCCCAGCCAACCTCCGAGCAGGCCGATAGGGACTCCCGCCAGAACATCCACCCCGTGGTGGTAGCGGGTGTAGACACAGGCAAAGCTCATGCCTGCAGTCACCACGGCAAAAACCCAGCCAGTACGGCGATGGTTCACCCCGAGACCCATAACGAGGCCCCAAGTACCCGAGACATGGGCACTGGGGAAGCAGCCACCCGAAACCGCTGCCCTTTCAATAATCCATTTGATGAGAGCAGTAAAAAAAACCCCCTGGAAGCCGGGTAGCTGAGCCATCAATTCTGGATTCTCCCAGGGGCCTCGGGCGGGAAGGAAGGGATAGGCACTGAAGGTGATAAAAAAGGCAAACGTCATCCCGGTCAGGGTTGAGCTCAATCCGATTCCTGGAGATAGACGAGCTCCTTGCCTATCCCGTTCCACCGATCCTCCGATCGCTCCACCCTTCTCACGCCAGGCGATGATCGGACCGGCCAGCAACATCACATAGTAGGAGAAATAGAAGGCATGCATCAGTTCGTCAAAAAATGGACTTTCCCAATCGGCTAGAACCAGAGCGGGCACAGCACCAAAAAAAGCTCGGTCTGCTTCATACAGGTGTGGCTCAAACCAATAGGGTTGCTGTGGACTCACAGCGTTGACCGTGAACTGAACTTCCTCGAAAAAGAGCGCGACCAGAACCAGTGGATAGAGATAGCGGATGAAACGCAGCGATCGACGTAGTCTACGGATGATCCCGTTATCCCTAGCCTTGGGAAACTCCCAGCCGGATCCTCTTTTCGGCAACGCGAACAGGACAGCCAGAAGGAGTAAACGCAGCAGGACTAGGATGGGCCAATAGGGTATATTTCCACTGCACGCCAGAATTAACAGTCCGCTGCCGACAGCATAAGAACCGATTAACCAATCGACGGCACCCCAGCGACGCCCCGGTGAGGCAATCACGGAATAACGTGACGGCTTGAACATCAGCTGAACGGAGCGGAAGACAGAAACGGTTGCATCAGGAACGGGAATACCTCAAGCTTGAGCGCCTGGAAGCTAAAATAGCCGAAAAAGGCACAGGACCAGACCACGGCAACAAACCGCAGTGGACTCATGGACAAGTTACGGGAGAGGATTTTGTTGTTCATATACAGCAAGATAAACGAATAGATAAACATAACCCCGCCATTCATCGCTGCTGATGTTTTCAGCAAAAACAGCGGCTGAGTGAAGTTGGGGTCAAGCGAACCGTAAAGGAGAATACCTGACCCAATCAAAATCTCACCCCACAGAAAGAGGTAATAGAGTTGTCTCGTCGACCACGAATCATTCTCCCGCAGATAGTTCACCTTGACGAGATCAGTGGATATACGAGCGGTAGCATCGAGCACTCCCAACTCGGTGGTAAGCAGGATGGCTATGCCCATGATGAGAAACATGACCATTGCCGCTTGGCCAAGCAGCGGCGAACTGGCGACGCTCCTCAACACATTGGCCTGCCCCCAGACGAAGTCCATTCCCTTTCCAAAACGCTCCATTCCGGGCTTCATCGCTCCACTGTCATCGTAGAACAAGGAGTACGAAATCAAAGATAGCAAGATCAGACACAAAACACAGGTCAACAGAAAGCTGAAAAAGTGCTCAATATTGGCCGCTCGCCACCACTTCCTCCAACGGGTCATGTTGCCTGGGGTGTGGGGAAAGTGATAGCCAATAGCACTGATGGCTTCCTCCTGACCGGTGATCGGACTGGTGATGCGTCCAATGTACTGCCCCATGGCATAGCCCTTGTCTTTGATAAAGTTGCTTTGACAGAGATTTGTCGTTCCTCCAGCCCCCGCAAATGCCAGTGCTCCCAACAGGGTCACGATCCCCAAATCCCGTGTTTGGGCAGACGTCGGCATCGAGCCAAGGTTGAGACAACCTTCCACCATGGCGCCGACCGCATCGGGTCGAATGACCAAGATGCTCAAACCCAGTACCATCGCGAAAATAAACCCGACCAACCACATTTGGATCTTCTCAACGGTCTGATAGACGACGGGTCCCAGGGTGAGGATCAACCCAACCAGAAACAGGCCAGTCACGGCGAAATAGACGGCATAGGGAGCAGTTGCAGCATACCCCTGCTGAGCCGCGGCCTCACCGGGAGAAAACAGGATCCAACTAAGTATGGTTCCCGCGCCGGTGGCCCAACCTGGCCAAGCCCAGGGGACCACGTTCAAAACGAGCATGATCCAGGCCCAATGACGACTTAGGCGGCAGAATCCCGTGGTGGCACTTTCACCAGTGAGTAGGGTCCAGCGTTCAATCTCCATATTGAGAAAAAACTGAGTGACTACCCCAAGCAAGCAGGCCCAGAAGAACACGAAACCAATCTTGTAAGTGATGAAAGGCCACAGCACAAATTCGCCCGAACCGAGGGAAAGGCCAGTTAGAATAAAGCTCGGTCCGATCATTTTTCTCCATGGGATAGCTTCGGGTAGATCGCGATATCTCAAGGGTGGTAGCGTCTGGTGAGGAATGATCGCATCGGGAACCAATTGAACCACTCTGTCGCTTTTATCCAGCATACTCGATCATCTTTCCATGGGTATCGGCTCGAAGCCCGGTCGAGGACACCTCTTCACTTCCTTGAACACGAAGGTCGAGTTGTTTCTTCCCTTCCCCGACCATTTCTCCTCAATAGTCTACGCGAGAGGGCAAGAGCACCCAATGACAATCTTCACAAAGCACATCACTTTTGTCACTATATTTAGGAATTGGGGAACGCTGAAAACACTGAGGAGTCTAGAGTGAAACCATCTCCCCCCGGAATCACCTGCATCGGGATCTCCAAATCATGGGGCAGGAGCCAGATCCTCAAAGGAATCGATCTGGTCATTGCACCCGGTCTGACTACGGTACTCATCGGCCCTAGTGGCTGCGGAAAATCCACTCTGCTGCGCTTGATGATCGGTCTCACCAAACCGGATACCGGCTCGGTCCGACTGGGAGGGATTGCAATCAACTCCGCGAATGCGCCGACACTTCGACATCGAATGGGCTATGTAATCCAAGATGGGGGGCTCTTTCCACACCTTAACGCCCGGGACAATGTCCGTTTGATGGCCAGTTATTTGGGTTGGAGTAAAGATCGGATTCGAGTCCGTCTGGAGACACTGACTGAGCTCACCAAATTTCCAAGTCAGGCCCTCGATCGCTTCCCCATTCAGCTATCCGGCGGTCAGAGGCAGAGAGTGAGCCTGATGCGTGCCCTGATGTTGGATCCGGACGTGCTGCTCCTGGACGAACCGCTAGCTGCTCTGGATCCGATGATCCGGTCCGAATTACAAATTGACCTGCGGAAAATCTTTCAGACTCTGCAAAAGACCGTCGTGATGGTCACCCACGATATCGGAGAAGCGGGGTTCCTGGGCGATGTAATCGTGCTGCTCCGCGAGGGAAAAACTCTACAGCAGGGTCAGCTGGAGGAGTTGGTCAATTCTCCCAAACACCCCTTCGTAAGCCAATTCATCAACGCACAGCGTCTCCTGCCAGGACTTTTAAGAGGCAAACGTCAGTGAAGAGCTTTCTCCCCCTCTTACTCCTGTTCACCACGACCTGCCTTAGCGGTCAATATCCAGTTACGGAAAATGTCGAGATCCGAATAGGCTCAAAGAAGTTTACCGAATCGGTCATTCTCGGAGAAGTGGCGACGCTGCTCGCCCAAAGTGCGGGGGCCAGTGTGGTCCATCGGAGAGAACTGGGAGGGACACGCTTGCTTTGGAACGCCCTGCTCAATGGGGACATCGATGCCTATCCCGAATACACAGGGACCATTGCGGAGGAGATCTTGAATGGGGTTGATGGGGCCAGAAATGAGGGTATTCTCTCGGCTTTGGACACACAAGGGGTTCGGATGAGTCGGCCCTTCGGCTTCAACAACACCTATGCAATCGGAGTGACAAAAGTGACCGCCCAGCGCCTCTCCCTGAGCAAGATCTCAGACCTGCGCAGTCATCCCAATCTGGTGTTCGGTTTCAGCAACGAGTTTATGGACCGGGCTGACGGTTGGCCAAGCCTCAGAACACGTTATACCTTACCCCAACAGAGTGTCCGGGGACTCGATCACGATCTCGCCTACCGTGGATTGGAAAGTGGCACAATTCATGTCACCGATCTCTACTCAACTGACGCCGAAATACGATTCTACAGCCTGCGTGTGCTGGAAGATGATCTCGGTCACTTCGTGAATTATTACGGGGTGCTCTTGTATCGCCAGGACCTCAAAAAGCGGGTACCCGAGGTGCTGCAGGCTCTGCTGAGGATGGAGGGAAGTATCTCTGAAGCTTTGATGGTCGAGATGAATTCGGAAGTCAAGTTAGGAAGGATATCCGAGCACCGTGTAGCCGCTGATTTTCTGAAGAAGTCTCTGGAAATCGAAACGACGAATCGGGAAGAAGATAAGATCTTCCGCTTTGTTAGACACTCGAAGGAACACCTATTTTTGGTTTTAGTTTCCCTCGCCTGTGCCATGCTGGTATCGGTACCACTCGGCATCCTAGCTGCCAAGCGACCCAAGCTTGGTCAGGCTGTCCTGGGGGTAGTCGGAATCATCCAGACTATCCCCTCACTCGCGCTTCTCGTCTTCATGATTCCCCTACTCGGGATTGGAGCACCCCCGGCCATTGTCGCCCTATTCCTTTACAGTTTGTTGCCCATTGTACGAAACACCTATACCGGGCTAAAGGATATCCCCACACCCACGCTCGAATCCGCCCAGGCACTCGGTCTACCGCCCAGGGCCTCTCTCCGATTGGTCGAGCTCCCAATCGCCTCCCGATCGATCCTAGCCGGCATCAAAACCTCCGCCGTAATTAATGTAGGCACCGCCACACTGGGCGCGCTGATCGGAGCCGGAGGCTACGGCCAACCGATCTTGACTGGAATACGACTCGACAATATGGGCTTAATCTTGGAGGGCGCCATACCGGCAGCTACTCTGGCACTGGTGGTGCAAACACTGTTTGACTTGGCTGAACGCGTGGTAGTGCCCAAGGGATTACGCCTGAAGGTTGATCCCACTTGATCCGTTCCCGGGAATGAAAATTCCCTTTCCCTAGCGCCACCAATGCCTATGCAGTCACCCTGAGCTGAGTCTCATTCATCCAAAAACTTCTTTTCTTCTGAGTTCAACCAGCAAGCATCATTGAACCTGCAACACTCTCTTCTCGATCATGCTATGCTGAAAAGCCGGTCACAAATGCTTGATTAACTTGGAAAAACCAGAGACGCTTACATTGATATAGCCCCGATTTTTCTTGACAGTCACCGCAGCAGATCCTATATCACGCAACATGCGGTTCTGATCCGAGGCGGTTGAGGAAAGGCAAGAATATGTTTTTGGATCCTATTTACCTAGTCTTTATGGTTCCAGGGATTTTGCTTTCCCTCTGGGCCAGTTTTCGGGTGAAGTCGAACTTCCGAAGGTTTTCCCAGATCCGCTCCTATTGGGGGATGACAGGAACAGAGAGAGCCTCTAAATTTTTGCTAGGAGCGGGAATCGGAGACGTAAGCATTCGGCCACTGGCGGTCTGCTCTCGGATCATTACAACCCACTGACCAAGACGCTGGCTCTCTCCGAGGAGGTTTATGGTTCTACCTCAATCGCCGCCCATCGGCGTAGCGACCCATGAGGCCGGGCATGCTATCCAGCACGCCAGAAACTACGCCCCACTGTGGCTGCGCTCAACCCTGATTCCCACCGCCAGTGTCGGCTCCAGTATTGGCTATTTAACCATGTTTATCGGCCTGCTGTTACAATCTCAGGGGCTGGTCGTGATGGGAGCGATCCTCTTCTCGACCGTTCTCCTTTTTCAGATTGTCACCCTCCCGGTGGGATTCGATGCTTCGGCACAGGCCAAGAGATTAGTGGTGGATCAGGGCATCATTTTTCCACAGGAGCGAGTCGGGATAGATAGGGTCCTTAATGCCGCGGCTCTAACCTATGTGGCCGCCATGGTAAGCACCCTACTGACCCTGCTTTATTTCTTGATGCGGGCGGGATTGTTGGGAGGCAGAAAAGACTGACGCAAGGATCGCCGTCGGATATCCTACTCCGGCGACCTGATTGAGCTAAAACTTCCCTACAAAGAAGGCCTTTTCCGGTCGTGTTAGCTTGAAGCGCCAGCCAGGGAACCCTGTTCTCCACGGGATGACGGAGGTGCCTTATCTGGAACCTACGTCCTCTTCGGAACGCAAAAATATCTCTCCACTAAACGATGGGGCGGAGGACCGGTCAGTTTGCTTACCAAAATAGCCAAAAGGAGAGAACCCATCAGTCCCCAGAGATTGGGATGAAAACCCAAGAGGTCAATTCGAGAACCGCCCAATAGACTTGGGGCGAAAAATCCGACGACGATCACGAATCCCCCAATCATGGAGCAGATCGCTCCTTGCCGTGTCATCCCCTTCCAGTAGAGCCCCAGAAGAATCGGCCACAGGAAACTGGCGGCAAACCCACCGCCCGTGAAAACGATAATCCCCTGCAGAAAATTGGGCGGTTGCATGGCCAGCAGTGTCACCAACAACCCCACCGCCCCGGTGATGGTATAGCTGGCCCATTTTACCGTCAATTGGCTAACTCGAGGATTGATAGTCCGTTGGTAAAAGTCCCGCACCAGAGATGAGCTAATCATGAGCAAAAAACTGTCGACCGTCGACATCACGGCAGCGAAAGGGGCAGCAACAAAAATTGCTCCCAGAATCTGGTAACCCAACCCCATCTGCGCCACCACTCTCGTCGTTACCAACACCATGGCTTTGTCGGAGTTCTCGGCCGTAAGCACAGGCACCAACGGTCGGGCAGCCACGAAGATAAACACAAGGGGCAAGTAGATCAAAGCGTAGTACACGGTAACCGTCAGAATAGCTCGTTTCAGGGCTCGGCTGTCCCGGAAAGCCATCAACCGCACCATCGAACCAGGTTGACCCATGCCAACAATCGCCCACATGAAGAAAAAGGAGATGGCCATCCCCAGAGGATGAAACGGTTCTCCCTTGGCTGTCCGTCCTGGCCCGAAGATCAGTTCGTGACCCTCCACAAAAACAAACTGCTCGATCGTCTTACTCCCTTCAAACTGAATCACTCCCGTGGCTCCTTTTTCCACGATCCGGCCACCTTCATCGGTAAAACGCTGGTTGTTGTCAAAGGGAAATTCGACTTCAATCAGCCGTCCCAGTCGAGGATGTCGCACAATAGCCTGCCGCACGTCGTTAGCAGTCGTGATTAGTTGTCCTGAGCGGTCCGTGGCCAGCCAAATTTCGATCATTTCCGCATTCTCGTTGTCGGTTGATCGCCACCGCAGTGTGAGAGGTGACCCGAATCGCTGAGGGTGGCGGTAGACGAGACCAGTGGGTCGAGGAAATCCGACCGCCTTGAGGACCAGGTCGTTGTAGGGACCCGGCATGGCCGTGACCAACATAGGAGGCCGAGTGAGGATTGTCTCATTTGCTGCCGCTAATCCACCCACCTCCTTCAACACGACGGGCAATAGGAAAACAACTCCCAGACCCATGACTACTCCTTGCATTACATCCGTCCACACGACAGCCCGAAAACCCCCATAAACAGTATAAAAAACTACCGTCCCGGCAAAAATAAGCAAACTGACCAGGTATCCCCAATCGGGAGGAAAATTAAACGTCTCCTCAATGATTAGCGCTCCCGCCTTGAACTGCGCCACTAGATTCGACACTGTGAAAAAGATGATCGTGCCGGCGGCAAACAAGCCCAGACCGATCGATTCGTACCGGTCCCTCAAAACATCGGGTACCGTGATGGCTCCCGTTCTGCGAGCCACTTGGTTGAGTCTTTTTCCCAAAACCCCCATCGAGCAGATCGGCACGACCATGTAGCTGGCGATCCAGAGCGCAAGTACCCAACCATAGCTGTAGATCAACGAGGGATAGCCCGTAAAGCTGCCCCCGGAGGCCCCGGTTGCGGCAAAGGTAAAGGCTAGAGCCCAACCACCCAATCCCCGACTACCCAAAAAGTATTCGCTCAAGAATGACCTGCTCGAGAGCAGCCGGTGGGAAAGGACAGCCAGAGCGAACACTCCCAATATGTATGCCAGGAACGTGATGATGGTAACCATGCTGGTCTCAGTCATGGTGTTACTCATCCTTCAGTTCGCCTAGGTCATCCTCCCGATAGAGGAACAGGAGAAATCCAAAGGTCAGCAGAATACACAGTAACCAGGGAATTACAATCCCGTAGAAGACCCAATCGGGTATCCCCAGCCCCAGAGGCATGCTGAGCGAGGTCGGATCCCGCCAAAATCTCCCAAATCTTCCCCCCAGGGCACTACCGGGCGGACCGGTTGGCTTGGAGTGAAGCTCGTGAGCTAAATATCCATTTAAATAGCAGTAGGTTACAGTATAGATAAAGCAACAGGTCCAGAGAGCAAAAATTGATATGGCCTCACGCAGACAGTGCCTATAGACCGCTTCCTCTTGGAGTTCTTGATCAGCGGACCGCCTGTGTTTCATGAGGAAGGAGTGATGCTTCCCTTGCAGCCATTCTGAGGGCAGACCGTCAGATCGAATAGCCTAGGTAGGGAGAAAGCAACCTCTCTGCGATTTCCAGATCGATTCCCTTGCGACAGGCGTAATCTTCGACCTGATCTCTGTTTACTTTACCGACACCGAAATAGTGAGATTTCGGATGGGAATAATAGAAGCCGGCCACGGACGCCGCCGGAATCATGGCGAAGCTTTCGGTCAGCTCGATACTGGTACACTCCCGCACGTTGATCAGATCAAACAATCGATAGTTTTCGCTGTGATCGGGACAGGATGGATATCCTGGGGCTGGACGAATGCCCCAATACCTTTCCTTGATCAAGTCCACGCTGCTGAAATCTTCGTCCCTAGCGTAGCCCCAGAACTCCCTGCGAACACGTTCGTGCATCCGTTCGGCTAAAGCCTCGGCTAGTCGGTCCGCTAAGGCCTTCACCATGATTTTGTTGTAATCGTCGTTTGTCTTCTCATACTCATCCACGACGGCCTCAATCCCAATTCCCGCGGTCACGGCAAAAGTACCGATGTAATCCTTGAGACCAGTCTCCTTTGGCGCCACAAAGTCACTCAGACAACGATTGGGACGACCCGGAGGCTTTTCGGTTTGCTGTCGCAGGTTGAGAATCGTCGTCTGGACCTCCGCTCGCAATTCGTCCGTGTAGACCTCAACGTCGTCTCCAACACTGTTGGCAGGAAAAAGACCAATGATCGCCTGTGCACTCAGAAGTTTCTCATCAATAATCCGTCCCAGCAGCTGCTGGGCGTCGTCGAATAGATCGGTCGCCTGCTTACCCCAGAGGCGATCGGAAAGGATACTAGGGTAAGTTCCCGACAACTCCCAGGTTTTGAAAAATGGAGTCCAATCGATGTAGCCTCGCAGCTCTTCCAAAGAGTACTCATCAAACACCCGAATACCGACAAAACTGGGAATAGGGGGGCTGTATTCGAACCAATCTATTTTCACCCCGTTTTTTCGAGCGGCGACAATGGGAAGCCATCTATAACGCTTGCCCACCTCTTTCTGCCTTTCTCGGATCTTTTTATACTTCTTCCGGATCTGCCACACATATTTGGTCTGGAGATCCTGACTTAACAGCTTGGAAGCAACTCCTACTGCGCGTGAGGCATCTTTGACACGAATGGTCGGGCCGCGGTATTGAGGCTCAATTTTGGCCGCCGTGTGGATCTCCGAGGTTGTAGCACCACCGATCAGCAGCGGAATGTCAAATCCCTCCCGTTCCATCTCGGAAGCCGCGTGAACCATCTGCTCCAGAGAGGGAGTAATCAAGCCGCTGAGCCCGATGATATCAACCTTCTCCTTTCTGGCTGTTTCAAGAATTCTAGATGCTGGAACCATAACACCAAGATCGATTACTTCGTAATTGTTGCACTGGAGAACAACGCCAACGATGTTTTTACCGATGTCGTGGACGTCGCCCTTGACCGTAGCGGTCAAGATCTTGCCTTTGCTTCGCTTTGCCTTCGATTTCACCTTCTCCGCTTCAATGAAAGGGACCAGATAGGCAACTGCCTTTTTCATCACGCGAGCACTCTTTACGACTTGGGGGAGGAACATCTTCCCGGACCCAAATAGGTCTCCGACAACATCCATTCCTTCCATCAGAGGGCCTTCAACAACTTGCAACGAATATTTAACCTCCTGGCGTGCCTCCTCCGCGTCTTCCTCGATATAGTCCGCAATTCCGTTGATTAAGGCATGGCAGAGGCGTTGGGTAACCGATTGTTGACGCCAGGTCAAGTCCTCCCGCTTGCTTTTAGGCCTGCCCACAATCGAGCCTGCGATTTCCAGCAAACGCTCCGTCGCGTCGTCGCGGCGGTTCAAGATAACATCTTCGACCCGCTGACATAAATCCACTGGGATCTCTTCGTAGATGTCAAGCTGGCCAGCGTTGACGATCGCCATGTCCAACCCGGCTCGAATAGCATGATACAGGAAGACGGAATGAAGACCCCGACGCACCGGGTTGTTACCGCGGAAAGAGAAGGAAACATTGCTTAGACCACCACTCACTTTGGCATAGGGGAGCCTTTGCTTAATGATTCGGGTCGCTTCAATGAAGTCTACCCCATAGGAATCGTGTTCTTTCATGCCTGTCGCTACGGGAAAGATATTAGGGTCGAAGATGATGTCCTGAGGAGGAAAACCCACCTTCTCGGTCAAAATTTTATATGCACGAGTACAGATTTCCACCCGGCGTTCCACGGTATCGGCCTGGCCTTTTTCATCGAAGGCCATCACAATCAAGGCAGCGCCATAGCGCCGAGTAAGTCTTGCCTGCCCGATGAACTCCTCCTCGCCCTCTTTCAGGCTCGCGGAGTTAACTACCGATTTCCCCTGTAGGCATTTCAGTCCTGCCTCCACCACCCCCCACTGGGAAGAGTCGACCATGACCGGAAGCCGGCAAATATCGGGCTCCGAGGCGATCAATCGAAGAAACTTTGACATCGCCTCCTCGGCATCCAGCATGGCCTCGTCCATGTTCACGTCGATCACCTGAGCACCGTTTTTCACCTGCTGGCGGGCCACCTCCAGCGCAGCTTCAAAATCGCCATCCAAAATCAAACTAGCAAAGCGTCGCGAACCGGCGACATTGGTGCGCTCACCAATATTGACGAACATGGTGGCAGGCCCGATGTTCAAGGGCTCAAGTCCACTTAGGCGACAATTCGGTTCAATCTTTGGCACGACCCGTGGCGCAATCGAGCCAACGGCTTCGCTGATCGCTCTCACGTGAGAAGGGGTTGCTCCGCAGCAGCCTCCCACTATATTCAGGAAACCACTCTGGGCAAACTCCCGCAAAATAAGCGCCATTTCCTCGGGTGTTTGATCATATTCACCAAACTCATTAGGGAGTCCCGCATTAGGATGAACGCTGACATAAGTATTGGCAATTTTGGACAGTTCCTCGATATAGGGTCTTAAGTCCTGGGCACCCAAAGCACAGTTAAACCCAACACTCAGAGGCCCGGCATGAGCAATCGAGTTCCAAAAGGCTTCGGTCGTTTGTCCTGAGAGGGTACGGCCGCTGGCGTCGGTGATAGTCCCGGATATCATGACTGGGACCCTCCTCCCACTCTCTTCGAAACGCCGGTCTATGGCAAACAATGCGGCCTTGGCATTCAGAGTATCGAAAATGGTCTCGACCAGGAGAAGGTCGACCCCACCATCCAGCAAACTGCTGATCGCCTCATCATAAGCCTCCACTAGCTCATCAAAGGTGATGTTTCTAAAGCTCGGGTCGTTCACGTCTGGCGAAATGGAGGCAGTTCGGTTGGTGGGACCCAGTACACCCGCCACGAAGCGTGGTTTTTCGGGCTCCTGGATGGATATCTGATGAGCACACTCGCGTGCCAGTCGAGCACTTTCAAAATTCAGCTCATAGACCAGATCCTGCATTTGGTAATCGGCTTGGGAAACAGAAGTTGAGTTGAAACTGTTAGTCTCGATGATATCTGCACCGGCCTGCAGATAGGCCAGGTGAATCGCCTGGATGATCTCAGGCCTGGTCAGGGAGAGCAGGTCGTTGTTTCCCTCCAGATTACACGGATGGTCAGCAAAGCGCTGACCGCGAAAATCCGCCTCTCGGAGCCGGTAGGACTGGATCATTGTACCCATGGCTCCATCCAGCACCAGAATCCTTTCCCGTAGTCGTTGTTCCAACCAACGACACCGATCTTCAGGGCTCATGCTCATTTTTTTAGCCCGGTGGCCAGGACGGTGTGAAATCGTTCGGGACCTCGTTTGGAGACGGCCTCCAGCCGAACCTGCCTGAAGTGAACTTTTCCAAGCCATGCTGTTAACTGCTTCGGCTCGAAGCCGAGCCACCGGTGGCCTAACTCAGATATGACCCATTCTTCCTCATGTGGCAGAAGGTCGACTAGCAGTACTCTTCCCCCCTTGACCAGAATCCGATGCGCCTCCCTCAGCACTCGTTTGGGCTCCAACACATAGTGGAGAGACTGCGAGATGACGACCAAGTCAACCACACTAGGGCCCAGAGAAAGCCGCTCCATGTCCTGGTGAAAAAAATGAACATTCTTGGCTCCATTGACCCTTTCCTGTGCCATTTTCAAAAAGTTCAGATTGCAATCAATGGCATAAACCTCTTTAGCCCATCGAGCCATCTCCACCGTGAAGGCGCCATCACCGCACCCAAAGTCAGCCACCCGCAGCGGCGACAGTAGATATCCAAGCGCTCGACTCCAGGCCATCCAAGAGCGGCCAGGAACCACAAAACGATCTACCTCCGATCGCTCTTCTCTCTGCTTGAGAATCTCTTCGAGTCTTGCCAAGTCTTCCTGATCCCGTCCCTGACTGGAAAGCGCCGTTGAGAGAGACTCCCAGAGATCTCCAGTTCTTTCCGACAGGCGATAGTAGGCGTAACTTCCGTTTCGGACGCCTTCCACCAAGGCAGCCTTCCTCAATTCTCCTAGGTGCTTTGAAACCGTCGACTGAGCCAGCCCAAGAATACGGGTAAGTTCGCCGACATTGAGAGACTCTTCCATGAGAACCCTAAGTATGCGGAGTCGAGTCTTGTCTCCCAAGACCCGGAATCTCTCGGCTAATCTATCCATATCACGACTTTAGAATATAGCGATGTAATCTCAGAACTTCAAGCAAAAAATCCTGCTCCACCATCCAGATTGCTCTCGAAGATGAGGGCTAGCAATACGGGTTAAGGGAAAATATCAGGCGGGGTTCAAATGGTAGGTCTCGTATCTCTGCTGGCACGGATTTCCCCGGCTCACGTGCAAACGGCCAACATCGGCCTCAATGATCACCGAGAAAACACTGGTCCAATAACCGTAGATGGGATGGTCATTGTGGTGCCTGCAGATTGAGGTGGGGTAATTGTCATGGTCCCTGAGGGCTTCTTGTAGATCTTCCAGACTCAGTAGTCGGCTTGCACCCAACAGTTGGTCGATGCGGAGTTTTCGCGGATGGGACTCAATTAACTCAGGAAACTCTTCATTGATGGGCAATAGATCGGGGGCCAAACAGTGGTTAGTGTGAGTGACCCTACCACTGCCCGAATCCGGCAGGACGTGGACCTGGTCCAAGGTTATCTCTAGGTTAGCCGGGCCTTGCGGGGTTACCACCAGAATGTTGCTGGGAATAGCCCGTCGTGCCTGCCGAACAGCTGCAATGGCTTCCTGCAGCGAATCGGTCTCGTAGATCGCACGAACCGTGAAATAGTGGGGAACACCCAGTGCCCGGCTGGGAGCGGGTAGGGTATTCATGCAAAGCCCAATGCCACGATCGTTGAGACCAATATAGGCGATTAGCCCAGCCTGGGTAATGTTCATCAGAGCCGGCTTGCCTGCTGGGCGGCGAGTCAGGACCAGGGTGAATGGATCCAATGCTGGGTCATTGTCCCAATTCTGCCCAACGATGGCACCCCCCTGAACGGTTACCCCCGAAGTAAGGCCAAAAGCAGTGCAGCCAGACTCCGTCTCGGGCCTAAGCTGGTTGCGGATTTGCAGCAGAATCAATTCTTCCTGAGAGACCCCGGAACTGTACGCCACACCACACAGTTCCTCCAACATCTCAGGAGCATAGGCAGCTACATAGTCGATGCTGGCCGCGGCCAAGCCTAGGGCCTTCTCCCGGGAAATGGAAACAGTCTTGTTGACGCGCTCCAGGGCAATGCTGGCAAAGCCGATAATTTGGTCCTTTGCGGCCTCTCCCAACTGGCAACCCAATTCGAAGGGTCTACCGGTGACCTCGATCTCCGGGTAACGCAAGGACTCAGTCATAGACACTCTTCCTCAGGCGGACGCTTCCCACTACCCTAAACTGACCTGTCAGCTCACACTGCATAGCCTGTAGATCGATCCCGGTCAAGAACGATTATCACTATTTCCTGGCCTACCGTTTTTGGTGAAACTCCTTCACTTCGTTTGCTTTGAATTGGTCAGAGTGTTATCTACTTCACTTTTTTTTACCACTAGTTAAGATTGTCCTCTAGGCTGGAGTAGTTCTTGCCCTAACTAGACAGGTTGGCCTTATGTCCTCACAGTATCTCAGACAATATTGAACAATAAGTTTACTCTATTTCATCCTGAGCAGCACCTTCTTTGCCAACCAAGAACCCACGCTCATTGTCGTCCATTTGGACGATGGTGAAGAAAGCCATTCCGAGATCTATCTCAGCAATCTCTCCCGCCCTCCCAAACATGGGGTGATTTTCAAAGATGCGGTTAGACAGCTCTTGAGTCTGGCCACTAACAACGTGGATTTCCGATACAACTTTTCCATCGGGAGTGAGAAAACAACGCTACTGGCTTCCAGCGATCGATGTCGACATGTCTATATATGACCTCTGCATATGTCACATTCCAGCTATTTTCGGTAAATATTATATCTTCGTCAATTCGAAGCGCGGAAAGGTCAAACAGTATAGATTGTTTTCGAAGAAAAGCGGACAGGCCGACGGCGCCCTGATCCGCTCCTTCGCTATACGTACTTCAGAGGAAGGGTTGTGTATGTGAAAACGAGTATTCCCGTTTTTTCATTAGTGAGGAAGAGGCGGCCATTTGGAGGTGCGGCGCAGAACCAGCCGATGAGATAGAAAGGGTAATGATGGATTTAGCCGGCTCGGCTGGAAACCTGATAGTGGATGTCAAAGGGCTCACGATTTACTATGCCAGGAACGGCTCCGGATATCTGATCGTCTCCAGCCAGAGCAACAATCGCTTTGTTCTCTACCGGAGGAAAAGCAGAAACCCATACTTCTTGAGCTTCGAAATCGTATCGAGCCCAGGCGTGGATGGGATCACAAGCTCCGACGGGATCGACGCTTCTAACTTCCCCCTGGAGTCCACCTTTCCCTTTGGCGTGTTCGTCGGCCATGCCGGTAGAAATGAGGGCGGTCACCAAAACTACAAACTGCTCTCTTGGGAAGCCATTGCAAATTCGGTCAACCCTCCGCTAAGCCTAGATACACTCTGGAACCCTCGTCAGCCGAATCGGAGGCTCCCCTGTTCCTTGGACCCGGTTTCGTCCCACCGCACATGTCACAACTCTAGTAACCAGTAACATCCGGGAGTGGTGCCCCGGGTCCTTCCGGATCATTCAGAGAAAACATTTCTTGTAGTGGCCAGCCAATGTGCAAACCATCCCGAAACGCCAATCGACCCATCCCAGCTCAGGCGGGCCACCCCTCCCATTCAGCCGTTGATGTGAGAGCTGGGGAGATTAAGTTTCAGGGTCAGCTAATGCCCGCCCTCATTTTACGCTGATCTCCCGGGAAACTGTGGCCATTTTGTTAGCCGGCAACTGGCGAACTGCAACAATTAGGTTGTAATTTCCAGGAGAAACTTCTATATCTACGGTGGCCGAGAAACTGGGACGCGCAGCTAGCAGAAAACCGTTAAAACGGAATTCATTCCTCACTTTCTTCATCCACTCTGAGACTGGCATGTCCATCCGAAACACCTCCGAAAACGCCAAGCTCTTGCCGACCCATTTCCCCTTAATGTCCATCAGTGCACCAAAGGTTTCGAACCGACATTGATATCGCAAGTTCTCGAATGTAAACATGATCCCACTGGATGGAACAAATAACCTGATCTGAACTTTGCCTTCTCCAGCAGCAGAAGCGTCTATTTCCACTGGGAAACTTCGATAAAGTTCAGGAAATTTAAGAGAGTTGCGGAGATCGCTCTGAAAAAGAGATTCTTCATCTTCCTCGAAATACCCTCTCCGGGAACGCACGTTCAGCGTGGTACGGTTTATCTTGACTTTGATCCGATGATACTTCCCTCTCTTTCTTCTCGTGTTGGGAATGTAACCGACCAGATAGTATTCCTTGCCCTCCAAATATGCTTGCCGGAGCCCTTCCCCGAGGTCATTCCCATTTAGAAAACAAAGGCCGCCAGATTCATTCGATAGAATGCGCAGAAAATCTTGAGGAGCGGTAACATCTCTACTAATGTATCTTGAATAGGAGGTTCGCATCGATCCTTGCCTAGCAGCATTCCCCCAACCTGCTTTCAATCCCCGAACATCAATACTGTAAACGGAAACTTGGGAGCGGTTGGTATGATCGCTGGCGGCCCGGAGGGCAGAACGAGCATCTCCCCTGTAGCTCAACTCGCCGGCCACACTTCCCGGTGAGCCGGCGACTGTTTCAATAATGCTTTCCAAGTGTCTTTCCGGGTTCAAAGGATACCCGGACGAGTAATACACGATTTGTTTTCTTCCTGGAAGCGAACGCAGATAGCCCGAGAGGGCTGAGATCGCAGACCGGCTATGACCAATACTAGCCCGAAGACGGTCAAGAAACATTCTTGCTTGGGCGAGGGCCATTTGGATTGCCAACGTCGTGTCCCCTCTCATGTTGACAGTGTTCTGAAAAATCCCTTCGACCACTTCAAAAAAATGGGTAAAACTGGTCTTTGACCTAAGCATCGGACTGATCCCTTCCACGGCCCTGATGAGCTTTGCCGAATCACCCGTAAAAGGCTGCTGGATCTTGAGCCCGTGTCTAATGGTCGCAATCATCACCTGATCGTTTCGATCCAGCTGGGACTGGATGAAGTTGACAATGAACCCTTTCGAGCGCGCAAGATCATTGAACTCCATATTGTTTAAGTCGACTAAAACAACCAAGACTGTAGCCAATTGCTTCGAATCAGGCACCCACAGCTCCCCGTTCTTAGGAGGTTCCTCAGCTAATCCAACCACTGGCTCTCTTCCCACTGCGCCACCGATCAATCGGAAAAAGGTGACCTTCTGTTTTTTCCCATCCTCATAGACTTCAATCTCGCTGGGCTTAAGATCTCTGATTAACCCTGCCCCTTTGCTGGTCACTATTAAGTCAACCAAGACTAAGTCAGACTTAATCCGGAAAGAGGGAACTTCTTTCGTTTGAGCCACCAGGCTCCAGCATAAGACCACACTCGCTAGAGCCAGTCTGCTCAATAACCAGATGAGCCGGACGATCACCATCCTCACCAATATATCAGAGAACCCACACGCCCAACCACACGGTATTGCCTACAGCCACAACGGAGGATCTCCACGATCTCACAATTCAGACAACAGTCGTTCTGGGATCATGCCCAGGAAACCGGTTCAGGCAGTTAATCCGGCCTTGCCAACAGATGTCATTATCGTGTTTGATAAAGGCAATGAAAATTCATGAGTACCAAGCGAAACAAATCTTCACTCAATTCGGTGTGAGGGTCCCCAAAGGAAATGTGGCAGAAAACGCTGCCCAAGCCTACGAGGTGGCTCGAGGACTTGGTGGAAGAGTCGTGGTGAAGGCTCAGATTCATGCCGGGGGAAGGGGAAAAGGAGGGGGCGTAAAGTTAGTCAGAACAGCACAGGAGACAGAGCGATTTGCCCAGCAAGTCATTGGGTCCACACTGGTGACGCCACAGACTGGTCCAAATGGGAAAACGGTCCGTCGAGTCCTGGTTGAGCAGGCTTTGTGCATTGCAAAGGAGTTCTATCTGGGGATCGTTATCGACCGCCGTCGTGGACAGCCGGTCCTTATGGCCAGTCGCGCAGGCGGAGTCGACATTGAAGAGGTGGCGAGACGCAACCCTGAGCTGATCCTTAAAGAACATGTTGATCCAGGAATGGGTCTTCGTTCCTACCAGGTCCGGAAGATCTCCTTTGCCTTGGGGATGAATGCAGATAAGATCGGCAAAGCGCTGCAACTCATGACTGCCCTCTATCAAGCCTTTGCATCCACAGATGCTTCCCTGGCGGAGGTCAACCCTCTAGTACTAACCCCGGATGGAGAACTGTACGCCCTGGACGCCAAAATGAACTTTGACGACAACGCACTCTTCCGACACCCCGAAATCTTGAAATTGCGGGATTTTGAAGAAGAAGATCCACTGGAGGTTCAGGCCTCTCGCTCCGGCCTGAGCTATATCCGGCTAGACGGAACTGTAGGTTGTATGGTCAATGGTGCTGGCCTGGCTATGGCCACCATGGACATCATCAAATTGGCTGGCGGTAGTCCTGCCAATTTCCTGGACGTCGGAGGCGGTTCCAACGTTGAGCAGGTCAAAAATGCCTTCAAGATTTTACTTGCGGACCCGCGAGTGAAATCGGTGCTCATTAATATTTTTGGCGGAATCATGCGCTGCGATACAGTGGCTCGAGGTGTGGTTGAAGCTGCCAATGACACTGGGATAAATCTTCCAGTGGTGGTGCGCCTTGAGGGTACCAATGTAGAACAGGGCCGCGAGATCCTCCAGAACTCTGGCTTGCATTTTGACGTAGCCAAGAGTATGGCCGACGCCGCCGAGAAAGTGTCCGCATTGGCTAGCGGTTGAGGACGCGGGACACTTATGGAACACTAGAAAAGACAAAAAAAGATGGCGATTTGGGTAGATGAATCCACCCGGGTGGTGGTCCAAGGGATCACGGGCCGAGAGGGGAGTTTTCATAGTGCACAGTGCCGGCAATACGGCACTCAGATCGTGGCCGGGGTCACTCCCGGAAAAGGCGGAAGTACGCATCAAGACATCCCCGTCTACAACACAGTTCGGGAAAGCGTAGAAAAACAGGGAGCAAACACCAGCTTGGTCTTTGTTCCCCCCGCCTTTGCGGCGGACGCTATTTTGGAAGCGGTAGATGCGGGAACTGAGCTTGTGGTCTGCATCACCGAAGGGATCCCTATCCTGGACATGGTCCGGGTAGCCCAGTTTATACGAGGCAAGAGCACACGCTTGCTCGGGCCCAACTGCCCGGGCGTCATTTCTCCGGGGAAATGCAAAGTCGGAATTATGCCAGGAAGAATCCACCGCCAGGGACCAGTAGGGTGTATATCTCGAAGTGGGACCCTAACCTATGAAGCGGTGGGACAGCTTACCTCTCGCGGGATTGGTCAGAGCACCTGTATCGGGATAGGGGGGGATCCGATTGTGGGCACCGGCTTCATCGACGCCTTACAGGAGTTCGACAGTGATCCCGGGACAGAGGTCGTGGTCATGATCGGTGAAATTGGCGGCTCTGCCGAGGAGGAGGCAGCTGAGTACATCCGAGACTCTTTTCGCAAGCCGGTGGTGGGATTCGTTGCCGGCCAAACTGCCCCCCCGGGGCGGCGCATGGGGCATGCAGGAGCGATCATCTCTCAGGGCCAAGAGACGGCTGCCAACAAGATGGAGGCCATGCAAAGATGTGGAATCCGCGTCGTGGAGAGCCCCGCCGAGATCGGAGTGGCCGTCGAAAGGGTCCTGCAGAGTTAGCGCGAGTTTCTCACACCGAACAAGTAGAGCCAGGAAGAGAGGCATATGCAAGAGGCAACGTTGGCCATCATCAAACCCGACGCAATCAAGAAGAATATTATTGGACGTCTCATCCAACGTGCGGAAGATGCGGATCTCTCAGTGGTGGCGATAAAGATGTTCCATTTGACCCAGAAACAGGCGGAAGCCTTTTACTACATTCACCGCCAGAAGCCTTTTTTCGATAGCCTCATCCAGTTCATGCTGGAAGGTCCCATAGCGGTCCTGGTTCTTCGTGGAGAAGATGCAGTGAGCCACTGGCGAGAAATCATGGGCGAAACCGACCCCGCCAAGGCTGCACCGGACAGTATCCGGAGACTGTTTGCGGAAAGCATCGAGCGCAATGCCGTTCACGGCAGTGATAGTCCCGAATCCGCTCACTTTGAGATCGGCTATTTCTTCAGCGCCACCGAGTTGGTAAAATAAGTTTATAGTTCAGCAGTGGTAGTGGTCGGCTCGACCAGGTCAACATGCTTGCGGAGATCGGGAAGGCACTCATCTTCTTCGGACTGGCTCTGGTATTTCTGGGTCTGGTATTTACTTTTCTCCCCTCTCTGAGCATGGGTCGCTTACCAGGTGATATCTTGGTGAAAAAGGATCATTGGAGCTTTTACTTCCCACTCACCACCAGTGTCGTGTTGAGCTTAGTTTTGACTCTACTATTTCTCATTTTGAACTCGTTGCGCAGGTGACTAATGTGCTCCAGAGGAATAGGGGCCAAGTCACCTTCGAGCGCTATATGGAGCTTTGCCTCTATAATCCTCTTCAAGGTTATTACACAACCAAAGAGAAAATCTTCGGAAAAGAGGGAGACTACTACACTTCTCCCTATACTCACCGGTTTTTCTCCCAGACTCTAGCCCATGTCTTTGCTTGTTTTTTTCAGCAGTTGGGCCGCCCTCATCCCTTCCACTTGATCGAACTGGGTGCAGGAGAGGGCCTCTTAGGAAGAGAGATTCTGGCTTATTTAAGCAAACACCATCAGACCGTTTGGAAAGCGGCGGAATATCTTGCCCTGGAGGTGGATCGGTTTGAGCTGCCCACAAGAATTTGTGGGGTGGTTTTTTCCAATGAGTTTTTTGATGCCCTTCCTGTGCACCGGGTCCGCCTGCGCGACTCCCAGTTGAGAGAGATTTATGTGGAACTGGACAACGATCTTGAGGAAAGCGAAGGTGAGATTTCCGATCCCCGAATTGTCGAATACATGCAGGAAGGGTTCGAGCGCTGGCGCGAGGGTTACGAATATGAAGTGAATTTGCGACTGATTGAAGTCTTGGAGAAGCTGGACTTTCATCTCGAGTCCGGGATGGTGTTGACCATTGACTATGGGTATGACTGGCCGGAATACGATTCCCTGCCTCGGGCGACGGGAACTCTCATGTGTTATGACCAACATCGAGCTCACCAGAATCCATACATCAACATCGGTCGGCAAGACATCACGGCTCATGTCAACTTCGAGATCATGCTCAAAACTGGACAGCGACTGGGCTGGGGGAACCAACCTCTGAAGACTCAACGTCGGTTTCTCATGGAGTGGGGACTAGAAGAAAAGCTTTTGGGAATGGACAACGTCGACTCGCAAAGCTGGGAGGAAAGGCTTAAACTCAAAACCCTACTGCTACCAGAGGGCATTTCGGATACCATGAAGGTGTTGGTTCAGTCGGTGCGCGTGACCGGAGACAAGTGAGGTCAGTTGAAGTAGGTCGGTGGTGGGCGATACTGGACTCGAACCAGTGACCTCCGCCGTGTGAAGACGGCGCTCTAACCAGCTGAGCTAATCGCCCGGAGCGGACTTATTCTAGATAAGGGTAGAAGTGATTGTCAATGAGTGAGTTATTCGATGCAATCATTGTGGGAGCGGGTCCGGCCGGACTCGCCTGCGCTATTGAGGCGGTCAAGCGAGGCTTGCGTCCTTGCGTTATCGAGGCAGGGTGTGTGGTTAACTCGATTTATCGTTATCCGGTGAACATGACCTTCTTTACCACTGCAGAACTCTTGGAGATCGGAGAGGTTCCCATGATCGTTTCCTCAGAAAAGCCCAAGCGTCTCGACGGTCTTAAATATTATCGACGGGTTACCGACATCTTTGGGTTGTCTATCAAGGATTACGAAAGGGTTCTTTCGGTCGCTGGGAAGAATGGGAATTTTTCGGTTCTGACACGGGATCGCTGGGGGACAGAGCACCTTTACCACAGCAAAAAAGTGATTGTTGCGATCGGTTACTACGACCATCCAAACCTGTTGGACATCCCTGGGGAGAATCTGGCCAAGGTCAGCCACTATTACACCGAGCCCCACCCCTATTTCCGCAAACGGGTAGCTGTCATCGGAGGCAAGAACTCGGCCGCCGAGACCGCCTTAGAACTGTATCGAAACAGCGTCAAAGTCACACTAATCCATCGAGGAAAATCCATGGGCCGAGAGGTCAAGTACTGGGTGTTGCCCGATCTAAACAATCGGCTGCAGCGGGGGGAAATTGAAGCCTTTTTCTCTAGCCGCATCAGAGAAATTCACCAGGAAGAAATCTTGATTGAGACGCCCCAGGGAGAGAAAAGGCTGAAGAATGACTTCGTTTTGGCTATGACAGGCTATCATCCAGACATCGAATTTCTTGAGGCGATAGGCATAGAGGTCGACCCTGAAACTTTCATTCCTACTCACGACCCGGAAACCCTGGAAAGTAACGTAAAGGGCATCTATGTAGCAGGCGCCTTAGTATCAGGCAAAATGACCAACCGCATCTTCATCGAAAACGGCCGCTTTCACGGACGGCAACTTTTCAACCACCTGGACAAGGAATAGTTGCTCAGCCGGTCCCTCAGCTAAGCCGAGTTATTCGGTGGAGTGACTAGTGTGTTGGCCAACCCCAATGTGTTGGACTACACATCGGGGTAGATGGGGTCGATACACCAGTCGCCCCCCTACAATTAACCCCTGGATTGAGATATGGGGTAGGCTGAACTGGACCACTCAAGAGAGAAACTTCTCTGTTTACGTTAGCCCGAAGTGCCAGCGAGGAATTCAGCTGACAATCCAGAACGGCTCTCGCCAGGCCCTGATACTTCGGGTGAGCTAGAATAGTTTATGATGGAGACTGAGCGGGAACACGCTGTCCTGGTGGGTATTTTCCAGCACAGGAGATAACGGAATCAGGCAGAGGAGTCCCTGGCCAAACTCGAAAACCTGGCCCATAATGCGGGAAGGGAGGTGGTGGATCGATTCCTCCAGGAGCGCTCACGGAGGGATCCCGCTTATTTGGTCAGAAAAGGTAAGTTACGAGAAATTCACGACGCTGTATTGAGCCGTCACGCCAAGATCGTCATTTTTGATGAAGGTCTTTAGCCGGCTCAATTGCGAAATCTGGAAGCGTTCTTCGAGACCAAGGTAATGGATCGAACAGAATTAATCCTGAATATCTTTGCTCAACATACCCACAGCCGAGATAGAAAATTGCAGGTTGAGCTGGCCCAGCTGGAATACTTGCTACCGAGGCCGACCGGAAAAGGAGTGTCCTTGTCTCGACTCGATGAGGGCATTGGAACTCGAGGTCCGGGAGAGACAAGGCTGGAGATGGATCGCCGCACCATAAGGGCACAACTGTCGCGTATCAAGAAAGAACTGAGAAAACTTGAGCAACGGAGATCTCTGCATCCGCAAAAGCCTGACAGAAGCTATAAGCCGGTCCACTTGAGCATTCCCTTCAGCCAAGGTGAAGTTGTTTTTCAACTCCGGGAGAGAGGCCAGATCGAACTCCAAAGATATGGAGCCGACAGAGTCCATCCGTATGCCTGGCTACCCCTAGCTGACTTCGGCCTATACCAAGAATTTGTGGAGACAAACCATCATGTATCGAGTTGCCATCATCGGAAGGCCGAACGTCGGTAAATCAACCCTGTTCAATCGTCTGACCCGTACTCGCAAAGCACTCGTGGGTAAGGAGTCTGGAATGACCCGTGATCGCCTGACGCAAAGAACCGAATGGCACGACAAATGCTTTGAGATCACGGATACGGGAGGGATTCCTCCCCACTGCCAGGAGATAATTTCGGAGAAAATTCTCTCCCAAGCCAAACTGGCTCTGACCGAGGCCCACCTCACCCTCTTCGTAGTGGACGCGCGTGACGGAATAATCCCGCTAGATAAAGATATTAACTCTCTTCTCCGATCCCGAGGTGCAGAATATCTGCTCTTGGTCAATAAAGTGGACGTTCCCGCACTCGACCCAGAGGTCCTTCCCTTTTATGCCTTCGGAATCGACACTCTCTACCCGATTTCGGCAGAACACGGATACGGAATAACCAGTCTAGTGGAAGCCATCTTAGCCCACCTTCCCCAATCCGGAGAACTGGAGAAAGCTGAGGAGGTCCGAGTGGCCATTTGTGGTCGTCCGAATGTGGGTAAGTCTTCCCTGCTCAACCGTCTTTTGGGTAAAGAGCGCGCGATAGTGACGGATGTGCCGGGCACGACCCGGGACTCGATCGATACTCGGCTCTCCCTTAATGGGAAAACCTATTGCCTGATTGATACGGCCGGCATTCGACGAAAGGGAAAAACTCAAGTGAAGACAGACAAACTGAGCGTCGTGATGGCCCGAAAGAGTCTAGAGCAAGCAGATGTAGCTCTCCTAGTAATCGACGCTGTAGAGGGAGCAACTAAACTCGATGCAACCATTGGTGGCTACGCGGAAAAGGCTGGGACTTCACTCATCCTCGCCGTGAACAAGTGGGATCTCATTGGGGCGAATACTCACACTGCCCATCGCCTAGAGCAGGAGTTCCGCCTCCAGATGCGTTTTTTAGACTTTGCTCCGATGCTCTTTGTTTCTGCCAAGACCGGGCAAAGAGTCATCCAGATGTTGGCACACGCTGAGCAAGCCTACCAGGCACGCCTCACCCGGGTTCCCACCGCTGAACTGAACCGCTTTCTCAGGACAGAAGTACGAACGATAATGCCCCAGAGAGGAGGAGCTCGTCGATTTCCAGTGAAATACGCAGCTCAGGTCAGTGTTTCCCCTCCAACCTTTGTGTTCTTCACGCGCGGTTCCCGCCTCTTCCACTTTTCCACCAAGCGCTTTCTCACCAATCAACTGCGGAGTCGATATGGATTTTATGCGACTCCAGTGCGTCTACTACAGCGCCCTTCCAACGCCTGATCAGGACTGGCTGTGATGCAACTACTTGACGCCCGATTGGTGGATATTTATCATGAATCTAGCAACGATTCTCGTACACCGCCGGTCGACAGAGGGAAGGTTCGTGATTAAGGCAGGTTTAGCTCGAGTTGTTTATGAAACCCACGGAGGCATTTCCTATCGAGAGGCACAGGAACTGGTGGAGACGATGCTTCAGAGCATGAAGAATAGTCTCTCTCGAGGTGAAAATGTCAAGCTATCCGGCTTCGGCACCCTGCGAGTGATTGCTCGAAGGGAGCGAACTGGGCGTAATCCCCACACTGGTGCTCGGATCGGACTGAAACCAAGCAAATATGTAACCTTCAGAATTTCTCGGAGTGTGCAGTTCTAGTCCGCATTTCTCACACTGGGCCGTAACGAAGCGCCGGAAAGAACAGCTAGACAAGCCGTTGTAACCAAGGCTACCGCAGGCGTACTCCTGCAGTGCGTCGAGGAGGTGGGGCAAGCACTACGCAGTCGAGACAGTTGGCTCCGGCGATGCAGTAGGGAGACTGTGGGAAATGAGGACTAGTCGATTCAAGTGGCGAAACACGGACGTAAACTGTTCTACAAGATCGGCGAGGTAAGCAGCATCTGCCGAGTTAAACCCCACGTTCTCCGCTATTGGGAAAGTGAGTTTGCTCTTCTTTCACCAAAGAAGAATCGAGCGGGACAGCGTATTTATCGCCAGAAGGATCTGAAGCTCATCGAGCAGATCAAACATCTGCTCGGCGAGGAGGGCTACACCATACCAGGTGCCAACAAGAAACTCCTTCAAGATGGCTGGTCCATTGACCTGCCGCTGTTTCAAGGAGTGTCGAACCTTCCTAAAAAGGGCGCTGTAGCTGAGATGCGACAGGATCTGGAGAAAATTCTGGAGATTTTGCGCTAGCCTGATCGGTGAACCCTCTTGAGAGTAGCTGAAACACACTCCCATACCATCCTTAGTGTTTCATTCAGAAATATGATGACATTTGTGACGAGCGCGACGGAGCTAAGATAGCGAAAAGACGACGAACGCGATGCTGAAGCATATTGTGAAGAAAGACCGATAAAGAGCTTGGCCCGTCCCGCCACTGCCCTCCGGGCAGGGAGGGCTTGCGAGATCGCGATCATATGGCGTTTGAAGATGTGGAAGTCCACCAGGACGCTTGACTTCCGCGATCAGACTAATGGCCCATTTAGGTAACACTGAATTTTTTAAAAGGGGGTAGTTCAAACAGGATGCACAGCAAGCTGAGCAGAAGGGCCCTCATGGGTGGCGCCCTGGGAGCAGCCAGCTTGAGTGGCCAGGCTGTTTTGGGAAGCGCCGGGACGGCAACGGATCATCAGCTTGACCATGCCAGCCTGTTGTCCAACAAGGGTGAGGTCGACTTAGCCGCTTTTAACCCTTCCGACTTTCTGTCTGCCTTTGACTATGGGAAAAAAAGCAAGCTTCCCGATGGCCGAACGCTGCGAGAATGGGAGCTTCTCGCAGTCGACAGGGAAATCGAGATTGCCCCGGGGGTCTATTTCCCCGCCTGGACCTATAACGGTCAAGTCCCCGGCCCAACCTTGCGTTGTTCAGAGGGGGACCACCTGCGCATCCACTTCGCCAACGGAGGAAGCCATCCCCACACCATTCACTTTCATGGCCTTCATCCGGCCAAGATGGATGGCGTGTTTGAGGTCGTTGAGCCGGGTGGTGAGTTCCTCTACGAGTTCGATGCTCATCCCTTCGGTCTCCATCTGTATCACTGCCATTCCGTACCCCTGAAACGACATATCCACAAAGGGCTCTATGGCGCCTTTGTCATTGACCCCTGTCCGGGGCGTCCTCCCGCACATGAGGTGGTCATGGTTATGAATGGGTTCGACACCAACTTCGATAGCGAAAATGAAATCTATGCCGTCAACACGGTTGCCTTTCATCATCAGCGTCATCCCATTCCGGTAAAGCTTCTCGAACTGGTTCGTATTTACCTGGTTAACATTTTGGAATTTGACCTAGTTAACTCACTACACATCCACGGTAACTTCTTTCACGTTTATCGGACAGGGACTAAGCTCACTCCGGATGATTACACGGACACCATTATGATGTGTCAGGGCGAGCGACATATCCTCGAAGTCAGGTTCCAGCATCCCGGAAAGTTCATGTTCCATGCTCATCAAAGCGAGTTCGCTGAACTAGGCTGGATGGGACTTTTTCAGGTCAAGGCGTAAGGGATGAGACAGTGGATTCGGGGATTGTCCCCCCTGCTTTTACTGGCCGGCCTGCTCGGGTTCTTCTTTTGGGGAGGGCCTGTAGGAGTTTTTCGCGCAGCCTTTCCCCCTCTGGAGCAGTTGACCATCGAACGCATCGAGTTGCCAGCACCCCACCAGATAGTCCTGCACGTGGTTAACGGAGGACCGGATTCCGTGAATGTGGCTCAAGTGATGGTGGACGACGCCTTTTGGCAGTACAGGACGGAACCTGTACGAAAGACCGTCCCCCGTCTGGGTCGAATGAAGATTTACCTTCCTTACCCATGGGTTGAGGGGGAACCTCACGAGGTGACCATCCTCACCTCAACGGGTCTCACTTTTAGTCGTACGATTGAAGTGGCCACACTGTCGCCTAGAGCCGATTGGAGATATTTTTCCAGCTTCTCGCTGTTGGGACTCTACGCAGGAGTAATTCCCGTCCTACTGGGCCTCTTATGGTACCCCTTTTTGCGTGATTTATCTTCGAGATGGCTCCACTTTTTCTTGAGTCTGACTACAGGACTGTTAGTATTCCTGGCTGTAGACACACTGGAGGAAGCTCTAGAGAGTTCCGAAAAGCTAGCGGGAGTTTTCCAGGGCGTGGCCCTGGTCGCGATCGGTTTCCTGGCCACGCTTTTTTTTCTTTTCTACCTGTCCGAAAGAAAGGCTTCCCGATCCGATAAGACCAGCACCGAAGGTCGATACTGGACGGCTCAAATGATTGCGGTGGGAATCGGCCTACACAATCTAGGCGAAGGCCTGGCCATCGGTTCGGCTTATGCCTTGGGCGAGATCAGTTTAGGAACTTTCCTGGTAGTTGGATTCACCTTGCACAATATCACGGAAGGCCTGGGTATTGTGGCCCCGGTCGCCAGGGATCGTCCCACACTGTCGCGCTTGGTCGTGCTAGGCATGATCGCTGGGGGTCCCACCATACCTGGTGCCTGGTTGGGGGGGTTTAGTTATTCTCCCGTCTGGTCTACAGTCTTTTTGGCCGTCGGAGCGGGAGCGATCCTGCAGGTAATCTTCGAAATCCTTCGGCTGTTCGGCGGCAAGCAAGTGGCCCTGGCAAGCGGCTACAATTTGTGTGGCTTCCTTCTGGGTCTGGGTATCATGTACGCAACTGGTTTGCTCATTGTAACCTGATTTCTTGATCGGCGGTTTCCGATCCAGAGATTGCTTTCCTCCACAACGAGTTAGAATCCGCCAACCGCAGGCTACCCAGTAAAATTGCTCAACTTTCCTTTTTGGTCTATCATTCTTCTCTCGTCGAGTCGGGACGTGGCGCAGTCTGGTAGCGCACCTGAATGGGGTTCAGGGGGTCGGGCGTTCGAATCGCCCCGTCCCGACCAATCCTTTTAACAACTTAGTGTGATTGGACTCACTCGAATCGGCAGCCTTCTGAAAATTAGTTCCATATAGGTTCCAAAAAGCAGATGGTAAGGGTAGACCGGGCAGTACTTAGGACCTTCCCATTATTTTTCTAAAAACATTCCTGATTTTTCCGTGCGCGTACAATAGAAAACCAATTAGAAAATTCTAGAAATTATCCATTAATTGTTTTTTCTTAAGGACTTACAATTAAAATCTTCCGGTCCTACTGCCTAACACTGCCCGCACACATTTCAGTCCGATTCCCACATAGGAAGGCATCTTCCGCTGCTAGATAGTCGGTCGCCTGCGCTTGATTCCAGGCAGAGCGGCCCGGAGATCCTTGCCGAAGGTTGCTGTCGTCCCGGTACGGCTACTGCCCTTGCTATGCACACCATTCCTGCCAAGCCGTGAAAAGAACATCGACAGAAACGGTGTGTTGTGAACCAACTACACACTGGTCGCCAATAAATTCAGAGATCGGGCTACCGAGATCCTCCAATTCACCCTCATCTGCCCGGATGTACAGTTTTAACCACTTGGGCTGGCCGACACATTAATCGGCCCCTACACAAGAGGTTTCTTCCCCGTATGACCGGGAAGCAGTATTGGCTCCTCCCGGTGGCCTAATCAACGGAACCAATCATAGGTCAGACCGAGACTGCGATCTTTCAGAGGAAGTACCACTTGCTTACCCCCTTGGGCTGAGGACTGCTTGAGAGCTACCTCTGCCTCCAGAGCTGCAGCGACCCGGCGGCCCGAATTCTTGGGTTCATCCATCCGGCCCTCCATGCAGGCAATCAGGTCGTCCAAACACCAGACGGTACGCATGGTCCCGAACTGGGGCTCAGGCCAGGGCATTTCCACCCGACCCTTGCCCCCTGCAGTGTCGCTGTCTTGCCACAGCCGCCATCGCTTTCCCTCAAAGAGCATCTCGCCTTGGCTTCCCGATATTCTCACCATCGGCGCACCGTCCCGAATGTGGACCACCGGTCCCTCCTTGGAAACGATGATGCCCTGTCCCATGAACTCCGTGCTCCCACGCTTTCGGCGAGACTTATCGCCGATGCCGCTGACCCAGGCCAAATCACTGTCCACAAAGTAACTCCAGCCTTGGTGTTGGGAAAAGATCGGAACCTTGGCTTCGATCGACCGGACATCCCCGATGGTCCCACTATGTATCAGTTCCTTTGCTTTACCGAAGGAGGGATGAGAAACCGTGGTGGCTCCTCCCACCAGAGGTACCCCTGCATCGGCACAAGCCCTGACCATGTCATCCGCCTCTCTCAAGGTAAAGGTCATCGGTTTGTCCACGAAAATACCCTTGACTCCCGCTTCTACCGCTTTGACGGTCAGAAAAGAGCGTCCTTTGGTGTTGGTGGCGAGGGCAAGAATATCCAGGTTCTCCTTCTCATACATTTCCAAGGCATCCGTGTAGAGGTTCTTGATGCCGTAGCGCTGGCCGAGCATAGCCAGTCGCTTCTTGTCGCGGTCGCAACCGGCCACCAGCTCGACTTCGGGCCGATTCCACATCACCTCGGCATAGGTAGCAACGAGTCCCTCTTTGCCCGGGTGATCGTGATAGTAGAACTTACGGTAGACGTCAAACCAGTCTGGAGTGGAGCGATTAGGGCTATCAAGATCGTATTTTGGGGTTTTATAGGAGCCCTCAATGTTTTCGTAGTCACGCCTGCCCATGTCATAGAGCATTCCCATCCAGCCCAACCCGACGATTCCACCACGATACGCTGCCTTCCCTCTTTTCTTGGGGACAGCACCCGAAGCGACACCCAAGGATGGTCTGGCGCCTGAAACTACTCCTGAAACCATGGCCGCCTTAATGAAATCGCGTCGAATCATCGTTGTCCTCCTTTCAAGAACGATAGTAGTGGTTTGAAACTCACCCTCAAGATCACAGCGGATACCTCCTTGCCACCACCATTCATCCGCTGATCCTAGATTCTTCACATGGACATCGGCTCATGATTTAAGTTTCTCCCTCCTGCCCGTGATGGAATGACTCACCCTCCAACCGAGTCCACTCTCTATGTTAAGGATTGCGGGCCTATTCTGGATAGTCTGAAGCTGCGAAATCAACAGTGGTGGACCCACTGAGCCTCCGGTGCTAACGGTGGGTAACCGAGAGAACTGGGGAGTCGAATCTGGTTGTACTCCCGTTGTCAGATCGAAGATGCTTGGGTGTTCCCTCTCGACAAAAACTCTCCCAGTTGCTTGAGTACCGATGAGCTGTTGAGCTTTCTCTCGACCTCAATCGCTAAATACTCTCGGGAGTATTCGTGCAGCAGGGTTAGAATCCGAAAAATTCAACCGTTGTGAGTTCTCGATTACATGAAGTTGTAGACATGGTTCGTATAGGCCAACCGCAGTCGAATACAGGATCCGTCGTGCATCCAAAAACTTCACTGCTTGGATCGTACACCTTCCTCTTGTAAGACGAGGATCACTTGGCGAAATAGCCCTTCTTGGCGCGCACCTTGAGCCCTCTTTCTTTCGCACCCTGGACCACTAGATTAATATCCCGCCAGTTTCCATCCTTCACTGGGTTACTAGAAATGTAGGCAAGCCGATATTGATTTCGCAGTTCATGTGCGATGGTTTGAAAGGCTTCTTTGAGTTGGCTGATCTTTTCTGGAAAAAAGGCCTTCCCTCCTGTGTATTCAGCAATCCCGTTGATTGTTTTGATAATCCTCTCTCGTTGAGATTTAAAAATACCAAAAAAACCCCGGCGGGCAGCCAATGCTGGATCCAAAAAGGCAACGATATGGAGTTGTACATCCGCCTCGCGAATCTTCTCCAACAGCTCTTCATGACGATAATAGCTGTCTCTATCCTCGCCGTCGGTAAAGACAATCAACGTTTTGCGCGGTTCGCTCCCGTTCTGGGCCTTGTCAACCCCCAGGTGGATCGCGTCGTAAAGAGCCGTTCCTCCCGAGATGATCAGGTTGTCCAGGGCGTCGCGAATATCCTCTCTATCATGGGTGAAATTCTCCTCCAAGCGAACCTCATCGTCGAAGTCAATCAGAAAAAGCTGATTCTGAGGATTCGTCAAGGAGAGGAATAGTTGGGTGGCCTCATGGACCAGCTGGGCCTTGTTTCGCATGCTACCACTGCTATCCATGATAATTCCGGTAGTCGAGGGGATATCTTCTTGGCGGAAATAGGTAATCTCCTGGCGAACCCTGTTTTCGTAGACGGTAAATTCCTCTTTTTGAAGACCGGAAAGAAGTTGATCGTTCCGGTCATAGATAGAAGCATAGAGTACAACCTGATCGACCTCTGCCCGAAATTGAGGTGCTTTCCGGGATTGCTCATCCCCTTCCTCGTCAGCTACCCTCCTGCTCGAATATAGATTCTTTTCGCTAGCTGTTTGAAGCGAGGCGGTCGAAGTGAACAGGCTCAACAAGATTCCAACGATCAGCCCTACTTTTATCCGAAATGACGCGCTGTTACACCCTTGTTTCCTCAAGAACTCTACCTCGAAAGAACTCCTCGTCTTGAGAAATCTTTTCGCTGAGCGATGGCCTTACGCTCCTCGATGGCTTCCAGCATCTCTGGCACCGTCGCAAGCTTCTGGCGGATTTTCCCGAAACGCTCACCCTCTTCCACCTCCCTCTGGTCTAGGAGTTTCCAGTCCTCAAAGCTCACCACCCTGAGTTCCTTCGTGGCGAACAGCCGGTCCACCGCTCCGGGTGTTTTGTCGGGATTAACTGGCGCGCTCCTTCCCCCGATATCCTCCACCATCCTTTTCACCGTCTCTGCTGAATCACCTTTGTTGGTCCCGATCAGCCCGGTCGGCCCTCTCTTGATCCAACCGACCACATACTGGTTGGGCACAACTAGACCTGATGAGGCATCGGTGACACGGCCCTCTCGATTACAGATAAGGCCGCGCTTTTCATCGAAGGGAACACCCGGCAACGGTAATCCACGATAACCTACTGAGCGAAAGATTAATCCGACCGGAAGAACCTGGTATCTACCTGTTCCACGAGGGCGAATGCGACCTCTCTCATCTCGATACAACTCGTTCTGTTCGATCTTGACCGCCCGGACGCAACCGTGCTGACCTAGGATTTCCACTGGTGAGACGCAAAAACGCAAGCGGACCTTTCTGGAGTGACGGCCTTCTCCCTCCCTGGATTTCTCCCTCAAATAGACAACATTTTGAATGTCTTCCTTTTTCAGGGACCCCTTTGAGGCTGTATCCAGTTCCATTTCCTGGGAGTCGACCACCAGGTCGACTCCTTCAAGATTCCCGATCTCCCTGATCTCCCTGGGCGAAAAGGCCACCTGTGCGGGTCCTCGCCGAGCCAGTAGAATGACTTCCCTCACCCGACTCTGGCAGAGCACTTTCAAAGCCTTATCAGCGATGTCGGTCGGGGACAGCTGGTCGGGATTCTTTACCAGAATGCGGGTAACGTCCATGGCCACGTTCCCTACCCCCACCACGGCCACACGTTCCGAGGACAGCTGAAAGCTCCGATGGCAATAGTCCGGATGGCTGTTGTACCAACCGACAAACTCGGTAGCCGTATAACTGCCCTCCATATCCTCTCCAGGGATGCCTAGACGACGGTCGGTCTCCGACCCAGTGGCATAGACAATTTGATCATAGTGTTTTTCCAGCTCTGTCACACTGATATCCTGGCCCACCTGAACATTCCCGAAGAAACGCAATCGTTCACTAAAGGCAATTTTTTCGTAGACTCGGGTCACCCCCTTGATACTCTGATGATCGGGGGCCACGCCGAAACGCACTAGACCGTAGGGAGTCGGAAGACGGTCGTAGATATCCACCTCCGCCTTCAAGCCCTTTTGTTTGAAGAGCGCTAGTGCTGCGTAGAATGACGAAGGACCAGAACCGACAATCGCCACTCGAAGGGGACGATCCTGGCTGCCCAATGGGTAGAGCCGTCCCCGCTTTAGAACACGAGTCAAGTCTGTAACAGCTGCACTCTTCTTCACTCCTCCGCCCCTTCCTTGTCATGGTTCGCAGTCCTCAACCCGGACTGACGCGAACCTGTCAGCTCCCATAGGCCGATTCAAGCTTGACCTTCTATTTAGAGGTGACAAATGGATGCCTGACCCACCCTGGTGTTTTTCCCAAACGGGGGTTCTACAGCAAGGGCTGCCAGATACCACCGTTCGTCGCACAGGACAAACCACCTCCTCTTGCCAACAAACAGATTCCTGCCTGGTGAGAAGTGGGAAGAGAACCTCATCCACCGGCAACCTAGTTTTCTTTCAGCACCTCGAGTGCAACCCTCCTAATTGATTTAATCAAAACAGGTTGGGTGGGAACATCTGCCATAGCTCCTTGACTGGACGTGGAAACTACCGCGATCTTATCCAAAACGTCCAAACCGGAGACCAGTCTTCCGAAGACGGCATATCCCCAGCCGTCCTGGCCTGGATAATCGAGAAAAAAACTGTCCCGATGATTGATAAAAAACTGGCTGGTGGCACTGTTAGGGTCTCCTGTGCGTGCCATGGCCAGTGCCCCACGGCGGTTCTTTAAGCCGTTTTTGGCCTCGTTGAGAATCGGGCTTCGCGTTGGCTTCTGCTTCAACTCCGCCGTGAACCCCCCGCCCTGGATCATAAAATTTTTGATGACACGATGGAAAACAGTACCATCATAGAATCGGTCGTTTACATACTGCAAAAAGTTCCTCACACTCTCTGGAGCCTTCTCCTGCTCCAGTTCCACAACCATGGTCCCTAAGGAAGTTTCGATCTCGACCATCGGTTTACCCCCTTTTGGCTTCTGAGCGCAGACGAACACCCCCGTCAAGAGCATTACAAGCAAACCCGACCAGGCTGGGATTCTCGGTACAGTGAATTGGCCGAGATCTTGATTCATTCGTTCCTCCTTACGCTCATGATGGTGCTGGATACACCCTTCAAATGCGGTTCATTCTACTGCTGTCGGTGTGCCGGAGTCCACGTCGATGGCAGTCAAGGGATCGAAAGCCGGACCTGTGCTCCTCGCTGGAACACGTTCCACTCGAAGGGTGCGCATTCGATTAATGGAAAAGGCGATTTCCATCCCACGGGGCCGGGCAAGATTACCCACCTTGACAGGGGACAGGACATCCAGACCGCCTTCGTCCAATTCTTTCAGCAACCGGTCCAAGCCTTCCTTTAGAGAATAGTGCCGAGGTGCATAGCGAGTAGCGTAGAGATAAATCGCCTCTCCAATCGCTCTGGTTTGGGAAAAATCCACCAGTTGTTCAAGTGCAGTCAGATCAATTGAAGTCGTTCCGAAAAGGATGCTCTTCAAACCCTTCGCTCCGATTTTCACTTCCCGCTTACCCCGGCTGGGGTCAAAACTTTCTACCCAGGGGCGACGGTAGGAAACAGAGCCGAACTGATCTCCTCCTTCTTTTTGTCTTCGGGTGGGGAAGCTATCCACGATCGTCCTCGCTTGCTCGGTTACGTAATGGGGTCGGTAACGATCCAACACCAGGACATGATCAGCAACTTCAAAATAATCACCTGAACCTCCCATAACCAGCACTGTCGAGATGCCTCGATCGGTCAGTAAAGATTGAACCTTGTCCAGAAAAGGGGTGATAGGTTCCTGGCTCTTCTTCACCAAGGCTTGCATCCGGGCGTCTCGAATAATGAAATTGGTGGCCGAAGTGTCCTCATCGATCAAAAGCAGCTTTGTCCCCATTTCCAATGCTTCCATGATATTAGCAGCTTGGGAGGTCGAGCCGGAGGCGTTCCTAGTTGAGAATTCTGTAGTGCTTTTTTCAAAAGGAAGATTTTGGATGAAGGGAGAAATATCTACCTTTTCCACATAGCGCCCATCCTCGGCTCTAATCTTGACCGCCGATTCGACCGTCACCGTCCATTCTCGTCCATCTCCGGGGATGTGGTTGAAGATGCCCCGCTCGATGGCGCACAAAAGAGTCGACTTTCCATGAAATCCTCCACCGGCGATCAGGGTCACACCGTTGCGTAGCCCCATCCCTCGAATGGGCCCGAGGTTGGGACGAACCAACCCAACTTCCAACTCGGGAGGTGAGATGAAAGGTACGACTCTGTCTTCGGTTGTCCACAGCGGCCTGTCGTCCACGCCACTGTTTCGAGGCAGCATCGAGTCATTTGCCACAAAGGCCACCAGGGTCTGTTCCTCGAGTTGAGCACGCAGCGCCTCCTGGTCTTCGACAACTTGGACATGGTGCTTGAGCCTCTCACTGGAGAGACTGCTATAGAACAAAGCATGCTCGACAATACCGGGTAACTCCTCAAAGAGCATAGCCTGTGCCTGGTGTGCCAACACCGTCCTTCCACCGGCCGGAAGACCCACACACAAACGAGCTTCAATCGCACTGGGATAGATCACCACTGAGTTTCTCTCCAGGACCTCTTGACGTCCAGAGTCAACCGTGAACAGTCCACTCTTGCCCGTTCCTCTCCGCCCCTTGATCCTCTCCCGGATGGATTGTTGAATCACACGAGCCAGAAAGTCACACAAGGCGACTCTTCGTATCTTTCTCAGAAAAAACTCTTTTGGGAAAGCTGCTTTGGCTGAGTCAACTCGCACACTCAGACGAGAAGGGGAGGCAAAAGGATCTGCCTGAACGTGATCGATCGAAAGACTGTAAGATCCAAAGTCATATAGCCCCTTAATGTCCCGATAGGCCTTATAGCTTCGTCCATCTATCTGGCCCAAGATTTGACGAAGTTGGTCCCTGGTTCTCATAAGTCCGATCTAGTTTCAACTCGGCTGAAGGTGGAGCCGAGTATAGCAGAAAGGTCAAAAGACTCACTCTTAGACCATTCCTCACACCCCCTCCCTCTTCTGTAACTCGTATTTTCACATGGGTCGGCTCCATTGCTGAAGGAGAACATCACTCCTGAAGACTGGCTGGCTGATTTCCTGCCACCCACCTTGGAGCCACGAAAATAACCTCCCAATCTTCAGAAGACCTACCAATCGTTGCCCCGAAAGACCCTCTATGCCTGAAACCTGGAACCGAAGAAAATAAGTTACCCTATTTCCGAAATGAAACACTCAGTCTAGTATAATTCAATTTTCCTCAAGCATGATTCAACAAGACTGGCTGATCCTCCTAACCAATGATGATGGTGCAGAAACAAGGGGACTGCTGACTTTGAAGGCGGAATTAGCCGTTTTAGGAAGTGTGGTAGTAGTAGCTCCCCATGATGAGCGCAGTGCGGTCAGCCACGGTTTGACCATTCATCATCCCATTCGTACCATCAAGATTGCCAAGAACCATTTTGCTCTCACGGGTACTCCGGCCGACTGCGTAATCTTTGCCATACGAAAATTGTTACCTCGCCCTCCTGACCTAGTCATCAGTGGAATTAATCGTGGAGCTAACCTGGGGGATGACATCCTTTACTCGGGTACCGTGGCTGGGGCTCGCGAGGCAGCCAACTACAACATTCCTAGCATCGCCGCCTCGCTGGTTACTCGGGACCAAGTGCCCAATTATCGACCTGCCGGACGTTTCCTTCAACGTATTATTCCCGAGCTCGTTCGCGACCGAATCCCAGGAGGGACTTTTCTGAACATCAATATCCCCAAGGGAAGGCCGAATCACTTCCGATTCACACGCCAAGGAAGCAAACTAGCAACTAGTTCGATTGAAGAAAAAAAGGACCCTCGCGGACGCAAATATTATTGGATCAGTCGGGATGAGATCCAATGGACACCTGAGCCCGACACTGACTACCAAGCCATTCTCGACCAGACGGTCTCGATCACTCCGCTTCAGAAAGATCAAACGGACTACCGCACATTGAAGAGGTATGGGGAACAAGCGCACATTCGGATCTCGGATTAAAGCTGACCCACATGAAGCCCACTGATTCCCTACCGATGCGGTCCTCCTTCTTTGTTTTTGCCTGGCTTCGAAAACTGTATGAGTGGGTACTGAGCCTTGCACAGTCCCCTTTTGGCTCCTGGGCTCTGTTTCTGGTGGCCGTCGCCGAATCATCCTTCTTTCCTATCCCCCCTGATGTTCTACTCATTGCACTGACCGTGGGAGCGCCGATCCGAGCCTTTTGGTTTGCTCTAATCTGTACCGCCGGCTCCGTCTTGGGAGCGATGCTTGGATACTGGTTAGGTTTGGAATTCTACGAGAAGATTGGCCAGCCAATCATTGAGTTCTATTCGATTCACGATCACTACCAACAGGTGAAGATGTTGTACAAAGAATGGGATGCGCTGGCGGTTGGGATAGCCGGATTTACCCCGATACCTTATAAAGCATTCACCATAGCGGCCGGCGCTTTCGGGATCAACTTCATGACTTTTGTTCTGGCCTCATTTTTGAGCCGTGGCGGCCGCTTTTTTCTTTGTGCTAGCCTGATTCGCTGGCTTGGTCCTCGCCTGCAGGGAAAGACCGATCGCTATTTTAACCTCTTGACTATCATATTGATCCTCCTGGTAATAGCTGGGTTCTTCATTTTGAAGTATGCTATCTAATGTTAACTCTCTTTGAACATCGACTTTGATCGGGGCGTGGCGCAGTTTGGTAGCGCGCACGGTTCGGGACCGTGAGGTCGGAGGTTCAAATCCTCTCGCCCCGACCAACAGACTTCACTCCCTGCTAAAATGCTCGGAAACCATAAGGAAAGGTAGCTCCCTCCCAGGATACGATGACCTCTGTAACCTGAAACTGGCCTATGAATAAGGTTTTGCCCGTCATGTTAGCCCAAAGCACACACGGGAGGACCATGTTTCGGTTGGATCCCTTGCTCGCGATTCGGGCTGGCCGACACATCGATCACCCCCCACAGGAGAGAACTTTCTCATTTGAATGGTCCGGTGTTGCCAAGAGCTAGGATAAGTTTCCAAGCTGTGAGATCATGGTCGCTTATCGCTACATTTTGAAAGGAAGGGTGCAGGGAGTTGGGTTCCGTTTCTTTACCTGCCAATGTGCTCACAATTTTGGAATCGGCGGTTGGGTGAGGAATTTATCCAATGGAGATGTCGAAGTGCACGCGGAAGGAGAGAAGCGGACCTTAAACCAGTTTCTAGCCCAAGTCGAATCAGGACCGCCACTAGCCCTAGTTTCTGATATTGAAGTGAGGGGAGTCCAGACCAAAAACTATCCGCAGTTTTCAGTTCAAGGATAATCATGGAAAAACTGAAGAGGAAAATTCGAGAAATCCCCAATTTCCCAAAACCCGGTATTCTCTTCTACGACATCACCACTCTTCTCAAGGATAACGAAGGGTTCCGCACTATCATGGACATACTCACTACACGATACGAAAATCGTGGTATCCGCAAGGTTCTGGGAATAGAATCGCGCGGATTTATCTTTGCCCCTGCCCTGGCCTACGCCATCTCAGCCGGTTTCGTCCCGGTACGTAAACCCGGTAAGCTACCCGCCGATACTTTCCAAATTTCCTATGATTTGGAATATGGGCAGGATAGCTTGGAAATTCACACCGATGGTATTGAGCCCGGCGAGCCGGTTTTGATCGTAGACGATCTGATTGCGACAGGTGGAACAGCTGCTGCTACCGCCAAAATGGTACAGCAACTCGGTGCAGAGATAAAAGGGTTAGCCTTCGTGGTGGAACTAGAGTTTCTAGAGGGTCGTAAAAGACTGGATGGTTTTGACTTGTTTTCGATTGTTAAGTACTAAATGATCCGGAAGCCGCCCCACTGGGCTGAACCCAACCTGACCACGTTTTTCATGTGGCCGGGTGGGGAAAGGGGGCGGACCTGCACGCCACTCTCGGGTAACGGGTAACTGGAGGGCTGGCCGACACATCGGTCAGCCACTACAGAAGAAAAGTTTCTCGCTTGCTTGCATAGGCTGGTACTGTTGGTGGCTTTAGCTAGCCTACAACTGGACCGATCACCTCTCTGTGGAAGATATCGGATGCTCTCCCTCAAGTTGTTCAACTCTCGATTGTGCTGTTCGGGAGATCTCGCTGGCCGGATACTGAGCAATCAATTTCCGATAGTTTTTTAAGGCTTCATCAACTTTTCCCATTGCCTCATAGCTCTGGGCTAGAGACAAGAGAGCCGTTTGCCTAGGGAAGGTCAGAGGAGAGGTTTCGATGAATTCGTTGAGGAGTGCAACAGTCTGGGCATGATCCTTCTCCGATTGAGCCATCTGGGCCAAGTATTGAAGGGCCAAGTTGGTAATATCTAATTGATCCGTCTCGTCAATCAAAGAACCAAGAACCTTCTTTGCTGCTTCACGTTCTCCCATTTGATATTTACTGATCGCCAGGTAGTACCGAGCGAACAATCCCAGGCGCTTTTTCGGGTAGAGCTTGGCAATGGCCCCAAAAGCTTCTTTCGCTTTTGAATATCGCTCTTCCCGCGACCCGAAATGATATTTCTGTAGAGGTGCGTGCTCGTGGTCCTCCCCTTGGTTCTCTGTTTCCAAAGGCGTGTGATAGATTTCTAAAGCCTCGGCAAACTGTTTCTGCAGTTGTTTTTCGTGTTTCTGCTGCACCGATCGCCACAGGTACACCCCAAAAAAAGCCAATCCCACCAACAACAGAACTCCCATCACGACTTTTCTGTTGCGTACCAACCATCCGTAGGCACGGTAAAGAAAAGTGAGGATCTTATCCTCTTGGACAATTTCTCTGCGGGTCAGTCGTTTAACAGCCACGTCAGTTTTCTTCGCATCTCCCTTCTGTTTACCCCAAGCCTCTAGAGTGGACTATGCGCCTGGCAGGACTCGAACCTGCGGCACAGGGGTTAGGAACCCCTTGCTCTGTCCTTCTGAGCTACAGGCGCACAAGACGACTTAGCATATCCCTCCATCAATACAATAGCGTAATTGCTTCCCGCGTTCCAAGTTCCAAGTTCTGTTCCACGTTTCAGGTTCGATTATGAAATATTTTCCTGTAATTTCTTTTAGAGATCCGATTCTCCCAGTCGTTGCTCCGTACTCCTCTCCCGAAGGTCTCGGCTCACAACTGGTACCACTCCATTCCCCTCACCGCATTGAACATTTTCCCCAGCACGCTCCTAAACGCCTCCATCCCTTCTTCAATCAACTCTTGAAGCAACTCCTGTGCTTTATAGGTATGGTTTTATTGGATCCTCCTTCCAGATACTCCGATCCTGGTACTGGAGAATCATCTCCCAGACCTCTGACCTTCTTGATGCCCTCCTCTCTGAATTGCAGAAATAACGTTACACCACTGAATAGGCAGAGTGTGACAAATGGGGGTTGAGACCCCTGTTGTATAATAGATTAGTGTTGCTGGCCCCCTATTCAATGCGAGACGAAGAGACTCAAGGCAGGCGCCACTTAGAGTCGCCTCATCCCTACCGAAGTGAGTTTCAGAGGGACCGAGATCGCATCATTCACACTAAGGCGTTTCGGCGACTGGAGAACAAGACTCAGGTTTTTAATCTCACCTATTCCGATCATTTTCGCAACCGCTTGACCCATACCATCGAGGTGAGTCAGATCGCTCGAACGATTGCTGGAGCTCTGAGATTGAACACCGATTTTTGCGAAGTGCTGGCCCTGAGTCACGATATCGGTCACCCTCCCTTCAGTCACGAGGGGGAAAAGATTCTGCAGCGATGCATGAAGAGGTACGAGTCTGGTTTTGACCACAATCTGCATGCTATCAGGATCGTGGAATATTTCGAGGAAAAGTATCCTGCATTTCGAGGTCTGAATCTCACCTTCGAGGTTCGTGAGGGTATCGTCAAACACAGCCGGGACTATCTTGAGAACGAAGAGACATACTTGGACATCAGCGAATATCGTTTGGGAGAGCGGCCCCCTCTGGAAGCTCAGGTCATTGATTTAGCTGACGAGATTGCCTACAACGTGGCAGATCTCGACGATGGATATGATTCGGGCCTACTCAAACTAGAACAGATTGTATACCACATGACTTTTTTCCGTGAATTCTACGGTCGGGTGAAAAAACGTTACCCACACGCTTCCGAAACACTCCTAGTCAAGGAGACGGTTCGACAAATGTTAGATGCCTTGGTGACCAGCCTGATCACACATACTCGAAGAAAAATAGTACAAGAAGACATCGACAGCGTGGAAAAAGTTCGTCTGCATTCCTCTCGCTTGTTAGATCTCGAGGATGAAATGAAAAAGAAAAATCAGGAATTCAAGCAGTTTCTTCACCAACATCTCTACCAGCACGACATCCTGAAAGCAGCCCGACGACAAACCCAGCGTCTGATTGAGGATTTGTTCGAATACTATGTAGTCCAACCCGAAGCACTACCAAAAAGTCATTACTCTCGTCTCCCTGATCTAGAATTACACCAGCTCGTCTGTGACTACATTGCCGGAATGACCGATACCTATGCCCAAACCAAATACGCTGAGATATTTCAAAATCGAATTTCCTGAAAGAAAAGAAGTTCCCCCAGCCAGGCTGGACCATTCAAGCGAAAAACTTCTCTTTAATCAAGCAATAGTTACCTAATGAAGAAAGCTTTCAGAAAAAGCATCTCCGATATACAGCAACTATTGCTAAATCATAGTTTACGCCCTTGTGACGCTTGAATCTTCAAAGGAAGTTCAAGCTTATTCCACTGAAACGAGAAGGGTTTCGATCACCTTGACAAGGGCTACCAGGGTGGAGTAGAGTCATCCCCTCTTTTTTACCAGCTGGCAAGGGTGATGCTCATAGACATCAACTGGCTTAGAAAGCGAAGAGAGCCGCTGGTTGTCCAGCTCAACTTCAGCGACTGCCAGCTCGGTCTCCGCAGTGGGATGAGTCGCATGAAGCGACCGGCTCAGTGCGAGATGCGGGTTTCTCTTTCCGGTGATCAGGTGGATGTGGACGGAAACGTGAAGACCCTAATCGAACTGACTTGTTATCGGTGTTCGGAAGGGTTTTCTCACCCTGTGCAGAAGAGCTTCGATTTGAAATACCAGCCCGACCCGGTGGGACACACCGAGGGTGAAGAGTTTGAGTTGAGCTACACCGATCTTGAGGTCGGATTTTATAGAGAGGATCAGCTGGATCTACGGAGCGTCATTTCCGAACAGATCATTCTGGAGATCCCCATGAAGCCTCTTTGTAAGAACGGTTGCAAGGGTTTGTGCGATAAGTGTGGCGCAAACCTTAACCGAGACCCATGCGAGTGCCGACCCAGCATCATCGATCCCCGCTGGACAGTGCTCTCTAAGGTAAAAAAGCGCCTGACCAAATAATCAGGCCAATAAAGTTCAAACACAGCCAAGATGGCCAATCCGAAAAGGAGACATTCGAAATCGCGTCGGCGTAAGCGGAGGACGCATGATGCTCTAACTCAACCAAGTTTTTCCATCTGTACCAACTGTGGTAGTTCGGTGCTACCCCACCGAGTCTGTCCCACCTGCGGCTATTATAAAGGCCGCCAGGTGATCGAGGTAGAATCAGCCTAGAGGGTCGAAATGTCAGTCATCTTACCACTTCTCTTAATCGCCAAGCTTGAGCGCTAGTAATCGATAGCGATTTCGATGCGAGCGTTTGCCTTTCCTGGACAGGGTTCCCAATACCCGGGCATGGGTCAAGACCTCTTCGAGGCCTTTCCAAAGGTTCGGCAAGTCTTCCAAGAGGCGGATCAGATTCTGGGATTCCCACTGAGCCGGTTGTGTTTGGAAGGACCGGCCGAGCAGCTGATGTTAACTGAGAATACTCAACCGGCGATCCTCACGGTCTCCGTTGCCATCTTTAGAATCCTGGAGCAGATGGGAAAGTTTCCCGATTTCGTGGCTGGTCACAGTCTTGGGGAATACTCGGCACTGGTTGCAGCTGAGGCGTTGGCCTTCGACGACGCCCTGGAGTTGGTTCGGTGCCGCGGACGTTTTATGCAGGAGGCGGTTCCCCCAGGAGAGGGTTCCATGGCTGTCATCCTCGGGCTACAGAGGTCTCTTTTAGAACACTTATGCCAGGAAGCTGCCCAGAGTGAAGTTGTTTCTCCCGCAAACATTAATTCTCCAGAGCAGATTGTGGTTGCGGGTCATCGAACTGCGGTGCAAAGAGTGTGTCATCTGGCCATGGCAAGAGGTGCTCGCAAGGTACTCCCACTCCCCGTCAGTGCTCCTTTTCACTGTGCGTTGATGAGGCCGGCCCAGCAAAGGTTAGCCGAAGTTATTGACGAGGTTCCGTTTCGTGACCTACGCTTCCCTCTGGTCAATAATGTGAGGGCCACCGTGATCAGGCGAGCGGAGGAGGCCCGCAAGGGTTTGATTCAACAGGTATGCTCCCCAGTCCGGTGGACCGATTGTGTGGAACAATTGATCCGAATCGGCGTCACCGCCTTCGTAGAACTGGGGCCGGGGCGGGTACTGACCGGATTGATTCGCAGGATCGCACCTTCGGTACAAACAGTGAACATTGAAAATAGAGTCCAGGTGGAAGAATATGTTTGACTTCTCCGGCCAGGTTGCCTTGGTGACAGGAGCTTCCCGCGGGATTGGACAGAAGGTGGCCGAAGAACTGGCTTGCCATGGGGCCACCGTCGTGATCGCCAGTCGCTCGCAAGCCGCCACCGAAACCTCTGCCAAGCTGCTGCAAGACAAGGGACTTCAAGCAGTGCCAACGAGCATGGATGTCAGGCAAGAAGATCAGGTCAAGAGTGTAGTTCGTAGACTACTCGATCAACTTGGGAAGATCGACATTTTGGTCAACAACGCTGGGATCAGCCATGATAATCTGCTCTTGCGCATGCGGCCGGGAGAGTGGAAGAAGGTCCTGTCCACTAATCTGGATGGAGTCTTTCATGTGACGCGCGAGGTTCTGCCCAGTATGGTGCGCCGGCGTTACGGACGCATCATCAACATGACCTCTGTTGTGGGTCAAATGGGCAATGCCGGACAATCCAACTATGCCACTAGCAAGGCTGGACTGATTGGATTCACGAAAGCCTTGGCTCGAGAGGTAGCTTCTCGCAAAATCACCGTCAACGCAGTTTCTCCGGGGTTCATTGAAACCTCAATGACAAGCCGTTTGGATCAAGAAACCCGCCGGAAACTGGAGAAACAAATTCCTCTTCAGCGGATTGGATCCACCCAGGACGTGGCCTGGGGAACTTGTTTCCTGGCCACAAAAGAAGCTGGATATATCACAGGACATGTGCTAAATATAAACGGTGGAATATACATGTAAGGGCTTTATGTGCCTATAAATGCTAGATTATTCCATCTTAGAAAGCGATCGGAGGGTGTATGGCATCGGTAGAAGAAAGGGTGAAGGCGATCGTCATCGACCAGTTGGGAGTGAACGAGCCGGATGTCAGCCCGGATGTTCATTTCGTCGATGATCTCGGGGCGGATTCCCTGGACACGGTCGAACTGGTCATGAAGTTTGAGGAAGATTTTGATATCGAGGTTCCCGACGAAGACGCGGAAAAAATCCGGACGGTCCAGGACGCCATCGACTATATCAAAGCTCATCAGAGTAACATCGAAGGGGCTTAGAGCGTTTTGCGAAGAAGGGTCGTTATCACCGGTGTAGGTCTCGTATCCCCTTTAGGACTCGATACCGAAAGCACCTGGGCGGCTCTCTTGGAAGGGAAAAGTGGAGTTGGCCCGATCACACGGTTCGACACCTCCGGCTTCTCTTCTCGGATTTCCGCCGAGGTTAGAAACTTCGATCCGATGGCCTATGTGGATACCAAGACCGCAAGAAAAATGGACCGCTTCATCCTTTACGCGATTGCCGCAAGCGAATGTGCGGTGCGCAGTTCTCGTCTGGAGATTACTCGGACCAACGCACATCGGGTGGGCGTTTACATTGGCTCAGGCATTGGCGGTTTTGAGACTATTGAACGAGAGCATGAGAAGTTCTTGAAAAATGGTCCCCGCAGGATTTCGCCTTTTTTTATCCCCGCCAGCATAATTAATTTGGCCGCTGGTCAGGTCTCGATACGCTTCGGCGCCTCAGGGCCGAATGCGGCTCCCTGTACTGCCTGCTCAGCCGGCTCACATGCTCTGGGAGATTCCTTCAGAATGATCCAGCGAGGGGATGCAGATGCGATGATTGCCGGGGGTGCAGAGGCCACCATCACGCCTATGGGAGTAGGTGGATTCGCCGCGATGAAAGCCCTTTCTACCCGCAACGATGAGCCGGAAAAGGCAAGTCGTCCTTTCGATCGAGATCGCGATGGTTTCGTTATTGGAGAGGGTGCAGGCATCCTGGTCTTAGAGGAGCTGGAGTTGGCTCGCCGGAGGGGCGGCAAGATCATAGCCGAGATCATCGGCTATGGCATGAGTGGGGATGCCCACCACATGACTGCTCCGCCAGAGGATGGATCCGGGGCATCCCGGGTGATGAAAGCAACCATCGAAGACGCCGGAGCCCAGCCCAGCGCCATTGATTACATCAACGCCCATGGAACCAGTACTCCACCCAACGACCGGATCGAGACCTTCGCCATTCGAAACGTCTTTGGAGACCACGCTTACCATTTGGCCATCAGCTCTACCAAATCCATGACTGGTCACCTACTGGGAGCGGCGGGTGGACTCGAAGGGGGAATCACGGCGTTGGCCATTCGCGATCAGATGATCCCTCCCACCATTAACTTGGATATGCCCGACCCAGATTGTGATCTCGACTATGTGCCTAACCAGGCCCGCAAAAAGGAGATCCGCCTTGCCCTGTCCAATTCATTTGGCTTCGGGGGTACGAATGCCTGCCTCTTGTTTAAGCGATACGAGGAATAGCCGTGCTACCGGATCAGAACAGGTTCATATTTGCCGCTCATCCAACACAAACCAGCGTTATCTGAACCACCTCCAACCCAACGATCACACCCGGACTAGTCTTGAGGTGGCCCAAGCGTCAACGTGACAAAACGTTGTGACGGGGAGGCCCCCGGGTAAGCACTCTCCTAAACCTCTAGGGCCCGAGGGAGCAGAAGCAGTCAAGACAGGTAATTCCCTAAAATCCTGTCAGAAGAGGCAGGAAGAATAGGGGAAATACAGACCAAGTCCAAGTGTGCTACAATAGAAGGTACATATGAATTCAGGCAGTATGCATCCACTTTTTTTCCACGCCTGCTGCTAATCCTCATGTACCAAAAACAGAAAACGCTCCCGTGTATACGGGTAACTATTCCTCAGACTTGAATGGCTGAAGAACGCTCCCGGAAGTCGCGACGAAGAGGCCGACCACCCAAGCTATTGATGCGCCTTTCTCACATGACCAAAACCCTTTTCGCTGAGCTGTCTGTGACCCAGGTCCTATCTAGCACTGGAGGCGCTCTGCTCATCACCTCTTTACTTCTTGGATACGAGTTCCAAAGGATTCCGACCTATCAGGTCGGGGACATCGCTGATCGTATGGTCGAAGCTCCGAACGATTTTACCGTAGAAGATAAGGATGCGACCTTCGAACAGCGTGAGAAGATCAAGCAGAGTCTACCGGTGGTTTTCGATCTCGACCTGCGGGTAAACTACCGCGTCGAATCCGAGCTCCGCAGTGCTTTCGGGAACGCGCGTCATCTGATCGCCGAAGAGAAAGAAAGATTGGGGCTAAATACCTCACAGCCACTTCCCAAAGCAGCCCACGCCCCACTTCTTATGAAGCTAAAAAAGGTGCTCCCCCGTCTGAGTAAGGGGAAGATGCTTGAGATCTTCTTTCGTCACTCTTTTTCCCCCGAACTAGAGACTCAGCTAGTACGGATGCTACAGGAAGCAATGCGTTATCCTCCAGGAGTCGTCTTGACTCGTGATTCGCTTTGGTCCTATCAACAGCGGGGTATTCTTTTACGAAACGTTATCAGTGGCCAGGACCAGGATCTGAAGGATTGGGCCGCCATCCATGACTTGGAGCAGATCTTGGGTGTTCTCAGACAGCTCGGTGTTGAATTGACCGTGGTCAGCGGCGAAGAAAAGCGGCAGGTGATTAGCTCCCTACACAGCTGGATCCGTCCCAATATACTTCTTAACGAAGAAGCCACTCGAGATTTGGAGCAAAACGCATCCCGTGAAGTCGGTCCGGTCCTTATTCAGGTGAAAAAGGGTCGAACGATTGTTCGTTCCGGAGACGAGATCCAAGCCAGAGATTTGATGCTTCTCCGGGTACTCAAGGAGCAAAAGGAGCCCCGCAGACTGGTGGGTAAGTTCGTGGGAATCTTTCTGATTGTGAACTTTTTTTTGATGGCGCTGTGGAAATACCTCCTCGTCTCCCACAGACGTCGGACATCGATCCAGAGCCAGTTCTTACTGCTGGGTCTCATTTTACTGCTGAACCTGATCGTAACCAAGGTGGTCATTGGCCTTGCTGATATGGTTTCTTCGACTCTAACTCAGCAGCGTTTGCAAGACCCGATTCAGCTCTATTTTTTGGCGCCGATAGCCTTTGGTGCCATTCTGATTGTCCTTCTGGTTGATATTCACGCCGCCATCTACCACTCCTTGTTGCTCGCGGTCCTGGTCACGTTGTTGAGCGGTGAAATTCCGTTACTCATCTATTCGCTGACGGGAAGCCTGACCGCTGTTTATCTCTGGGGGCAGTACCGGGAGCGCTCAACCTTCATTAAGGCGGGATTCATCATTGGGAGTATAAACGTTTTGACAATCCTGTCATTGCAACTCTATTTCATCGAGGAGAACTTCCAATGGGTTGACTTCGCCATCGGAGGTGGACTCGGGCTTTTCAGCGGCTTGTTAGCCGCCGTGTCGGCTTCTCTGTTGCTTCCGATTCTGGAGTCCCTTTTTGGGATTACGACCGATATACGACTACTGGAATTATCCAACTTGAATAACCCCATCTTGAGAAGATTGGCACTCAATGCGCCAGGTACCTATCATCACAGCATAATCGTAGGGACAATTGCTGAGGCAGCTGCTGGGGCCATTGGTTCCAATGGACTTTTGGTTCGAGTGGGAGCTTACTATCACGACATTGGGAAACTGAAAAAACCGGAGTACTATGTCGAGAATCAGATCTACGAGGGTAACAAGCATGAGAGTCTTTCTCCCAGCATGTCTAGTCTGATCCTCTCTAGCCACGTCAAAGAGGGTCTGGCGATGGCGGAAAAGGTTAATCTGGCACCCGAAGTGCGCGAGTTAATTCCTCAGCACCACGGTACGCGCTTGATGACATACTTTTATCACAAAGCGAAAAACAGCTCAGATGAAAAGCACGAGGTAGTCAATGAAGTTGACTACCGATACCCAGGACCGAAGCCCCAGAGTAAAGAAGCGTCTATCCTTATGTTAGCGGATCAGATAGAAGCCGCTGCTCGCAGCCTGCAGGAACCGACACCGGGTCGGATTCGAACCCTGATTGACCGCCTGATTCAGTCAACCATTCAAGACGGACAGTTTGATGAATGCGATATTACCATGAGGGATCTAGATCAGATCGCTCATGCCCTTAACCGCGTGATCACCGGAATGTACCACCATCGCATTGAATACCCGGGATTCGAACTGGATAAACAAAGTGAAGAAAAGCGACCCACAGATCAGCATATTCAATAGACAGCGAAAAATTCCCATTCAAACGCTCCCCCTGAAGGATTTCCTTTACCGGGTTACTCGAAAGATGGGTTTTAGGGCTGGCTTTTCTGTGGCTCTGGTCAGTGATTCGGCAATCAGGCGCTACAATCTTAGTTTTAGAGGCAAGGATCGGGCAACCGACGTGCTTTCGTTCCCCAACCCTAGAGAGACCTGGGAGATCGATCAGCCCTACCTTGGGGACATTCTTATTTCTGTCGAAAGGGCGGATCGACAAAAAGTCCAATCTCTACTCGGTGAAGTGAAGGCCCTTTCCCTTCATGGAATACTCCACCTGTTGGGCCATGACCATGAAAAAGACCAGGGACAGATGGAGAGCCTTGAAAGGAAGCTAAGAAAGGAGTTTAGACTTAATTGAACGAGACTCAGATCGCTTTCATCACCGCCGGTTTTTTGATTCTTCTCCTCTTCTTTCTGTCCATAATTGAAAGCTCGGTGACCAGGCTCTCGCGTCTTTCTCTGAAAGTTCTAGCCGAGCGTGAAGCGAATCCAAAGACACTGCTTTTGGGAGAGCTTTCTCGGGATCGCTACTTGTTTCTTTTGCCACTCGAATTTGGGATTGAGGTCCTACAGATTTTGATTGCGGTTCTGGTCAGTACTCTATTTCTTTTGTCCGGGTGGTCTTATGCCCCTCTTTGGTCCGTGCTGGTCCTGCTCGTCTTGGTTACCTTGGTGCGGCTTCTCATCCCACGACTCGTTGCAGAAAGAAACCCTCAAGCCACTTTGCTCAAACTGCTTCCACTGTTTCGGAGCGGATACAGACTGCTGTGGAGACTGAGTTTACCTTTGCTCTTAGTGCTGAGGTCGGCTAAGGCCCTTGAATCCACCACCTCTCCATCCCTAAAGCAAGATGAAGAGGCGAGCGAGGAAGAGATCCAAGCTTATATCAACGTGGGAGAAGAAGAGGGAATTATCGAGGAAGAAGAAGGTAAACTGATCCAGTCTGCGTTAGAGTTTGGAAGTACCTTGGTGAGAGGAATTATGACTCCCCGTGCAGAAACGGTCGCGATCGAGGAGAGAGCGACCATCTCCGAACTGAAAAAACTGATGGTTTCCAGTAATCATTCGAGAATACCAGTCTATCGAGGGCAAATAGACCAGATTGTCGGAGTGGTCTATGTCCGCCATCTTCTTGCCGACTTGGAGGAAGGAAAGGGACAGAGTTCGATCAAATCATTGATCAACGAGGCCTGGTTTGTTCCTGAAACAAAAAGGGTTTCCGATTTACTCAAAGAGATGCAGAAGAGGGCAGAGCATTTGGCGATTGTGGTCAACGAATACGGGACCGTTTCCGGATTGGTGACCATCGAGGACCTGGTGGAGGAGATCGTGGGCGAGATCCGTGATGAAGATGAACTGGACCAGGTGGACGTGGACTATGAAGGTGAAGGAACCTACCTCGTTCGAGGAAGCACCGAGATAACAGAACTTGAGGAAACGTTTGGAATCGATCTGGGAAAAGGAGATGTGACGACCGTGTCGGGACTAGTCGTTACTCATCTGGGTCAAGTTCCAGCCCCAGGAGAAACGATTCGATTCAACGGAATACAGGCAGAGGTCTTAAACGCAGACCGAAGCAAAATCCACACGATGAGAATTCGCAAAACCGGTTCAGCTCAACTAACACCCTCCCACCAATCTTCCAAAAAATCGAAACAAGTGTTCCCCCCTGGGACAATCTGAGACCAGACGAGGACCATCAGAAAGGCCATCTTGAGTCCGCATCTCCGGACTGCGGGGAATGGAAGGATTCGAAATACGAGGCTTGTCCACAATCATGAAAATAGTACAGCAATGACGCAAAAACCAGAAGAAAGATTTATGAATCGGGCCATCGCTCTGGCGGGCCGGGGAATTGGACGGGTCAGTCCCAATCCACTGGTGGGGGCCGTGATCGTCAAAGATGAACAGGTAGTGGGAGAAGGGTATCACCTCTACCAAAAAAAAGACCATGCCGAGATTGTAGCACTAGACCGAGCAGGAAACAGAGCAGCAGGAGCCGATCTCTACGTCAATTTAGAACCCTGCTCTCACCAAGGACGCACACCTCCCTGCGTGACACGGCTGGTGGAGGCCGGTATCCACCAGGTCTTCGTAGCTGTGCGAGACCCAAATCCCCTCGTCACGGGTCATGGGATCTCCAGGTTACGCGGGCGAGGAATACGGGTGGAGGAAGGAATATGCAGCCATCAAGCTGTACGCCTCAATGAAGTCTTTTTTCATTTTATTAGAACTAGTAAACCCTTTGTTTCTTTAAAATTAGCCCTCACTCTAGACGGAAAGATTGCGGCTCCAAAAGGAGATTCTCACTGGATCACCGGAAGATTGGCCCGAAGAGAGGTTCACCGTTTGCGCTACCAATATGATGCCATCCTCGTAGGCGTAAACACGGTCCTCAAAGACGATCCTTCCTTGGATGTGCGCTGGACTCGACGCAATCAAATCACCAAGGTGATCTTGGACTCCCATTTACGCACACCAGCAGACGCCAAAGTCTTCAAAAGCAAGGATCAGGTCATCATTTTTCACGCAAATCGAGTTGGGAAAAAACAGATCGGCGCTCTAAAGCAAAAGGCAAGCCTGGTCCCCGTCACTCGACACGGACGGGCTCTAGCCTGGGAACCGATCTTAAGAGAACTGGGGAACCGACGAGCGAGTAGCCTTCTGATTGAAGGAGGCAGCAATGTAGCCAGTTCCGCGCTGAGGGCGGGAGTGGTCCACAAAGTGTACTTTTTTTATGCTCCGACAATAGTGGGAGAGAAGGGCATCTCGGGAATTGGTGACCTCCGCGTTCGGAACTTGCAAGAGGCCCTTGCGCTGAGTGACGTTCGGATCCGGCGTTGCGGCCAGGACTTCCGGGTGGAAGCTTATGTCGAGGGTACCAAGGTCAAACCTTCAAAATCCTTCTGATTGTTGGGCCCACACCCCGGTTGAACCCTACACTTGGTGGAATCTTGGAGCCGAGATACCCCATGACAGCAGGTAGGGCAGACCAGTGTTTCCCTCCCTAAAAGCGCGACAACCGGTAGGCTCTATGCCATCAGCAAATCGCGCCTCTTTTCGTGACCACATCGATGCAATCCACCACTTCAAATCGTTGAGCGCTCCAAGCTTCGAATCCACAGCTAGTGATCTAAGAGAACGGCGTCAATCAGTACCTCAGGGTCAGCGATCACGAAGTAGTGCTCTTTCACGCTTACCAGATTCTGTTCTTACAACTTGCTCAGGACACAGGTAGTAGTTTCTCGGAAAATCCCAGCGACATCAACCAATTCTTGGTAGGTAGAGCCAGTGGTAATCCTCACCCCTTGATTGGTACCGACACCCTTGTTTCTGCTGAGATAGCACAGCGCCGTCCGAATAAGCACATCGGTGTTGTGAAAAACAGTATCATTTCCTGCCCGTTCAAGAGCAGCCTAGAAACCTTGACCCGTCCGTCCTTGATCACATACACGTACTGCCTGGCATATGCCTCCCGAAAAACAACCTCTCCATTTGTACCTGCGCTCAGTCAATATCCTTGAAGCCGCGACCAGATTGTCATCAGGGAGTCCAGTGAAGAGATCTACTTTGCACAAAAAGCTCAATTTAACTTTCATAGATCCTTCATTCTCAGTATGCTTGCCTCCAGATCTTTCAGCTGGCATTGTTTTCCCAGCTCCAGAATGATCGGTCTGACTGTCTGTGGCCACCGCGTCGTCCGTTGGATCGTGTCGAGGCGGATCTTCGTTTGGAAGGAAAAGCAAGATCATGACAGGGCACGCTGAATTCCTTTCTTAGCGAGTAATGTCATGGGTCCGTCCCACCGGGTAATAGAAAAATAGATTCGGGTCAGGTAAAGGCGCCTAGAAGGGTGTCATGAACGTCATCAGGGCGACCAAAATTGTGCATTCCCACAGCCGGCGACTGTACTTCCTATATCCTCTTTCGAGGAATTCTTAAAACATTTTCTCCGCCTGCTGAGCCGTTAGGTGTAGGGTGTGGTAGATTTCCAGATTTGAGGTCCGCCTCAAGTGGGACCACAGGGCTTCCTGATGATAGTCGATCTTCTCAACCAAACGCTCGTAAGCCTCCCAAATCCTCCCTTTGATTCTATTCCAGCGCCCGGATTCTCTATTGCGTCGACAAGGTACTGAAGGCGGAGCCTGCAAGATCGGGCACCCTTTTCCCTGACGAGTATGGAATAGAACCAATTTCATCGGCGATGCTAGCGCTTGCGGGTTTCCCTACGAAGGGCCGTAAGGAGACAAAGTAAAAACCCTCCCCAAATTACACTCAGCACAACAATTGCGGTGAGCAGGCCAATCCAGCTCAACTGTTCAACGTCCTCCTGACTATCAAACGACTGCACGCAACTGCAACACCAACGGCCAGAGTCCACTGAAAAAGACAGGTTCCGACCGACTCGATAGCGAGGGGATTCCACCAGTTGTCTGGGTCAGCCCGAATCGCCTGGTAGAACCACCATCCGATGAGGACGATGACTTGAACAGGGATAGCGTACTGAATCAGATAGTTGAACCATCTACCGACGTGGAGATCAGCTGATCGGGTATTGATTTTACACACCCGGAATCGATCCACATTATAGCGGACGAGCGCCAAGGCCATTAAGGCCCCACTCAACATTAGGCCAACTCCCCATGTCCAATCCTGGTTCAGAAAAAAATCCAGGCTGAAGGCTGACGGGATTCCACACAGCAAGGCTAGACAATAGACCACCAGAAGGGACGACGTCCGACTCATTTTCATGTCCATCAGGATTCGAGTGGTCAGTTCGATCATCGAAATGAGGGAGCTGAGAGCCGCTAGGGTTAAAGCCAGGAAAAAGAAAGCACAGAAAAGGCCTCCAGCGGGCATTCTGGCGAACAGCCTGGGTATCCAGACAAAGGTCAAACCGGTATTGGCTGGACCAGGAGTTTGGATTATTTCCTTTGCCTGGTCGGGAATCAGGGCAAAGACGGTAGAAAAAATGGTGATGGCGGCGAGAAGAGAAATCGAGTTATTCCCCAATCCAATTAATGCCGCATTCAACGAAACGTCCTCTGTCTGACGCACGTAGACCCCATAGGTGAGAATCAATCCCCATCCGGCGCCGGTATCCCAGGCATTCTGAGTCAAGGACTGCAACCACACCCGATGATCCAGTAGGAGATGAAAGTCAGGCGTGAAAAGGTAGGCTAGTCCTTTTATCGCTCCCGGCAAAGTGGTTGCCCGAATGGCCGAGATGACGATGAGGATGAATAGAGCTGGGATCAGAAGCCGGCTTGCTCGCTCAATCCCCCCGACCACTCCTCGGTAGATAATCATGGCACCTACAGTGATAGCGATCAGGTGAAAAGCAAGCGGCTGCCAGCCCGATTCGATAAAGGCGTTCCAGTTCGCTTCATAGTCCGAGACAGTTAGCAGCCGGCCCGTTCCAGCGAGCCAGAGATAACGCATGCACCAGCCAGCCACCACGGAATAGTAGAACATGATGGCAGTGGTCACCAGGCCCACAAACATCCCCATCCAGGCAAAGTTTTTCCCCGCAAGTACGGCGAAAGAACCAACCGTGCCGTATCGGGTTGCCCTACCGGTGGCGAATTCGGCCATGATTAAGGGAATACTCCAGACAAAGAGAAACATTACCCAGGGGACGAGAAAAGAGCCTCCACCACTGACGGCGACAATACGTGGAAACCTCCAGATGTTGCCAGTTCCCACCGAAATCCCAAGCACGGAGACGATCAAACCCCACCGCGAAGTGAACTATTCTTTTCCCTTCACCGATCAAATTCTCGGGCTAGAGCGAGATATTGGCGGATACGCGCACAAGGGTCCTCGAAGTGACCAATATCGGAAATAATGGCTACGGAATCAGCGCCTGCCTTCCAGAGATCTTTTGCATTCTCCAGGGTAATGCCTCCAATAGCTACCACCGGGTGTCGGCGAGTTTTTGGCAAACTCCTTACAAAATCCACCCCGAGAGGCTCATATTCGCTTTGCTTGCTTAACGTGTGGAAAATCGGACCGACGGCGACGTAGTCGAGGTTGTACTGTTGGGCTTGCTTGAATTGGTGAAGATTATGGGTAGAAAGTCCAATGATTGCGTCCTGGCCAAACAGTCTGCGGGCTGCCTCAACCGGCAGATCCGTCTGACCTAGATGCACTCCGTCGGCCCCTGACGCCAAAGCCAGATCGGTGCGATCATTCACCAGGAATTGAGCTTGAGCACTACGGCACTTCGCCTTGATTTGAAGTAGTTCCTCATACAAAGCTGAGTCCGGAAGTCTTTTCTCACGAACTTGGAAAAAACGGGCTCCCGCCTGTAGAAAGTGCTGGACTAGCTCGAGATGATTGAAACCCCCCACCTTTTCAGAGCTGGTAATAGGGTAGACTCTAGCCAGCTCGATTTGACGCATGGACGTCTAGCCGAAAACTCTCCTGTCCAGCAGGAAAAGCTTCACTAAGATTGATCCGACTGCCAAGGGACAAGCATAGCGAATAAGGAAACTCCAGATCCGTGCTAACTTAAAGGAGGGTTTGCCCGAGTGAATTTCAGCCAGCGCATTGGGAATACCCCATGCCCAACCGACGAAAAAGAAAATCAAGAAGGCTCCAAAAGCCAGGGCAATCGTCCCAAACAAGAGAAAGATCAAATCCATGATACCCGGATAGACCGCACTGGGAATACCCAGGACAAAGGCCATGCTACCCACCAAGAGAGCTGCTTTAGATCTAAGCCATCCCTTCTGGTCGATCAAATAGGCCACCACCACCTCCAGAAGTGAGATGGTAGAGGTCAGAGCAGCGATGGCCAAAAGAAAAAAGAACCCGGTGCCGAAAAGCTGACCCAAGGGGATCGAATTGAAGATGTTGGGTAGAACCAGAAAGATGAGTCCCGGGCCGGCTTCCGGAGAAAGGCCTGGAACAACGAACAAAGCGGGGAAAATAGCAAAGCCCGCCAAAAAGGCGATGAGCGTATCGAACAGACTGACAAGCACTGCGCTAGAAACGAGATCTTCTTTGCTGGAGAGATAACTACCATAGGTGATCATGGCTCCCATGCCCAGGCTTAAGGAGAAAAAGGCCTGCCCCAGTGCGGCCAGAATAACCCCTGGGGTTATCTTCCCGAAGTCAGGCTGAAGATAAAAGGTTAAACCCTGAACCGCCCCTCGAAGGGTAACGGATCGAAAGACCAGTATGAGGAGCAGGAGCAACAAAAAAGGCATTAGAATCCTGGTCGCTTTTTCGATGCCTCCTTGAATTCCGCCGGTCACGATCCAAACCGTCAAGGCGATGAAAAAAAAATGGAAGAGAACAACCATAGGAGCATTCCCGCTGAAGCGGGAAAACACGGTCTGGATTTGGCTAGGATCAGCCTCGGAAAAAGCGCCACTTAAGGTCAGCCAGACATACTTGAGAGTCCATCCGGCTACTATGCTATAGGCGCTCAAGATCATGAGCCCTGTGAAAACTCCCAACCCTCCAACCCACTTACCACCAGGTGCCAGGGGCGAGAACCTTGAAAGCGCCAACTGGATCACTCTTCGACTTTCGTCCAATGGCCAATTCGGCGATCATCACTGGAACGCCAATAAACAGCACGCAGACCAGGTAGATCAGGACAAAGACTGCCCCTCCATTCTCTCCAGCAGCGGTGGGAAATCTCCAAATGTTGCCAAGCTCAATGGCAGAGCCGGCGGCAGCCATGACAAAGCTACTTTTGGATCCCCACAGGCCACGCTCAGACCGCTTCTTAACCATGCACTGGTGGCTCCTGAAAACACATTGTTTCTAAAAAAGATGTCCCAAATTGGCCCTCCCTAAAACTCGGATGTTGGATGATCTGTTTATGCAAAGGGATGCTGGTTTCAATACCCTCGATGATGAACATATCCAGAGCACGATTCAGTCTGGAAAGAGCTTCTTTCCGATCGACTCCATGCACAATCAGCTTGGCTATCAGAGAATCGTAATGAGGCGAAACCACGTAGTCGGTGTGAGCCGCAGAATCCACCCGAACTCCTGGCCCACTGGGAGGATGGTAGGCCGTGATTTTTCCGATCGAAGGAGAAAAGTCCTTTGGCGATTCGGCATTGATGCGGCACTCGATGCCGTGCCCGTGAAAAGGGATGTCTTTTTGAGCAAAGCCCAAGGGTTCCCCGGCCGCAATCCGTATTTGCTCCTTGACGATGTCCAGTCCAGTCACCATTTCGGTTACGGGATGCTCCACCTGCACCCGAGTATTCATCTCCATAAAGAAATGATTTCCCTCCTGGTCAAAAAGAAACTCGACGGTACCCGCATTACGATAATCGATCATCTTGAGAGCTTTGACCACTTGCTCCCCCAGTGCCGACCGGAGTTGGTCATTCAGGGCTGGGCTGGGAGACTCCTCGATCAACTTCTGATGCCTACGCTGGATGGAACATTCCCGTTCTCCCAGATGGACGATGTTCCCGTGCTCGTCACCGAGGACCTGGAATTCGATGTGACGAGGGTTTTCAAGATAGCGTTCGAGGTAGATGTCTGAAACGGCGAAGGCACTATGGGCTTCGGCCCGAGCGGCAGTCACCGCATCTTCGAACTGTTCGCCAGCCCACACCACTCTCACTCCCCGGCCTCCTCCTCCCCCCACCGCCTTGATGATCAACGGAAAACCGATGTCCGCAGCTGCCTTTAGCGCTTCCTTTTCGTCTTCCGGGAGAACACCTGTGCCGGGACTCACCGGAAGTCCAGCTTGACTCATCTTCTCGCGTGCCACAACTTTATCTCCCATGAGCGCAATGGCCGATGGAGAAGGGCCAATGAATTTGATTCCGCAAGTTTCACACACTTCCGCGAAGTAGGCACTCTCAGCTAGATAGCCATATCCTGGATGGATAGCGTCGACATTCGTAATCTCGGCAACGCTGATAATGCTAGGAATATTGAGATAGCTCTGGTAGCTTCTAGCTGGGCCGATGCAGACGGCTTCGTCCGAGAAGCGGACGTGAAGCGAATGACGGTCCGCTTCCGAATACACAGCTACGGTGGAAACATCGAGCTCCTTGCAGGCACAAATGATGCGTAGGGCAATCTCGCCGCGGTTGGCGACCAGTACCTTTTTGAACATGGGGTTTAAGGCATCAACCGAATCTCAAAAAGTGGTTCACCGTATTCGACAGGTTGACCGTTCTCAACCAGCACCTTCACAATTTCTCCTTCTACATCACACTCAACCTGGTTAAACAGCTTCATGGCTTCGATGGCACAGACAATAGTGCCCTTGTTCACTCGATCGCCCATCCTGACAAAGGGTTCCGCATCCGGCTTTGCAACGGTGTAGAAGGTACCGACTAGGGGAGCCTTGAAAAGATAGAGATTGGGTCCTTTCTCTTCCTCTGAAGGTCGAACGCGGTCTGCTGTCGGCTGACGAGAGACTTCGCTGGTGGGTTCGAGAGAGGGAGGAGGCTTCGACTGAGAACCAGCGCCCGTTTTCTTGATGCGAATCCGCACTCCCGATTTCTCCATCTCAAACTCTTCAATGGGAGATTGTTCGATCAGCTTCAATAGCTCTCTGATCTCTTTTATATTCATCCAATCTTCTTGAAAACAAAGGAAAACACAGGGGTCATTGTCGTTTCTTGAAACCCATTAGTCAATAGGTTGGGATATCTTCCCTGACTGGAGCTGCGGACCAGTCCTTCTTGGCCGATGAATGCTGATGAATAGAGCCTACCAGCTGTTGCGCTTTTCGGGACTATACACCGGTCAGTCCCTATCGCTTGCCAGGGTGGAACCCCCTGATCAAAAGTGGCTCAAACGTAGAGCCGCTCGTAGCCGTCCCGTGTCACAACTACCGCATCTTCAATTCGGACGCCGTACCGGTTGGGGAGGTAAATTCCTGGTTCGATTGTGAAGACCATGCCCTCCTGGAGTTCTCTTGGACGACGAGGCGAAATCGCCGGGGCTTCGTGCACCTCCAAACCTAAGCCGTGACCGACACTGTGGCCAAAGTAATCTCCATACCCTTTCTTGGTGATGACCTGACGAGCAGCGTCATCAACCTCCGAGGTCAGTATACCCGGCCTTACCTTTTCCAATGCCCGCTGTTGAGCTTCAAGTACGATGAAGTATACGTCCGGCCTTTGAGCCGGGGAGAGACAGTGGATTCGGGTTAGGTCGCTGTGGTAATTCCGGTACCTTACTCCGAAATCTATCAGCACTAATTCGCCCCTTGAGAGCTTTTTACAGCTAGCCAGCCCGTGAGGCAAGGAGGAACGAGCTCCAGAGGCTACAATCGTCTCGAAGGACAACCCTTCGCCCCCAGCCTTGCGGAGTTCGAATTCCAAAATCCCAGCCAGCTCAAATTCCGACTTCCCCGCCGCGATGCTTTCGGCCGTTTCCCTGTAAGCTTTGCGGGCAATCTCGAATGCCCTGCGTAGAATGTCTAACTCACTTCGAGTTTTCCGCAGGCGAAGGTGTTCGACGAGATCCATAGTAGGTACCCACTCGATAAAGGTAGACAAAGACTGCAACTGAAGCACAAATTCCCAATATGTTCGCTTGGCCTCCAGGCCAATTCGACTGAGTTTGGAGCACCGGAAGAGGGTTTGTAAGCTCTCCGTAAAATCATTCCTGACCAGCAGTGGATGAGCATTGCGAACCTCGGATCGAGCCTGTTCAATATAGCGAGAATCCACGAGTAGCTGTGTCTCTCCTTCCAGACAGCAGGCCAAACCGGTTGAACCAGTAAAGTTGAACAGATAGGCCAAATTGGGTGGATGGCTGACCAAAAATCCTTCCAGCCGATGGGCCTGAAGCTGATTCAGGAATCGTTCGTAACGGATCTTAAAGTCGTGCATGTTCGCAGCCCACATCCCTCACACTCTGGCTGCCACCCGGTCCAGTAATATGAGCCAAGCCATTTTATCCTGGCGGTAATAAAAAAAATAACTTCCCGTGTTTCTTTCTGGTTTCTAGATTCCTTGAACAGGTTACCCAGCACCGGAACATTCTCCACAACGGAGACCTTCTGATGCCCTCGGCGAACCAATTACTTACCCATAGTTTCGGTTCATGAACAGTACTGGAGAATTTCTCTAAATCGCATTACGCACTGTCCATAATGATTTAGACGAGAAATCAGTGAAAAATTCATCTGCGCTAACTTGTACTCGTCGAGCTCAATAACCAGCTTTCTTGACGGGTCCCGGTTAGTTCTTGTATTTTGACTCTTGCAGGTTGGTGAAGTAGAAACTTGTGGGGATCTTATGAAAACGTACTTGCCATCAGAAGATCAGTTAGAGAAAATGTGGCACGTGGTGGATGCTGAGGGTCAAGTATTAGGCCGACTAGCCTCCCGGTTAGCGCCAGTTCTGATGGGGAAGGAAAAACCGCTCTACACTGACTTCCTTGATGTTGGAGATTTTGTTATCGTGATCAATGCCGACAAGATCAAACTGACTGGAAGAAAGTGGGAGCAGAAGATCTATTACTCACACAGTGGCTACCCTGGTGGGTTAAAGGAGATAGCCGCGATAGACCTACTCAAGAAACATCCCGAGCGACTCATCCGCTTTGCTGTCAAAGGAATGCTTCCCAAGAATAAACTGGGGAAGAGGCGTCTGAAGAAACTAAAGGTCTATGCAGGTAGAGAACATCCCCATCAAGCGCAGAAGCCACAGCCATTGGCCTGGTAAGGAGAGATGTGGAAAAGAACCAATACTACGGGACCGGAAAGCGAAAAACCTCGACCGCGCGTGTTTTCTTGATGCCCGGTAATGGCCAGATCGTGGTCAATCACATCGGTTACCAGGAATACTTCAGAAACCATAGCCAACAAGTAATCGTTACCCAGCCTCTCGTATTGACAGAGAACTTGGGCAAGTTTGATGTCTACGCCAACGTGCATGGTGGAGGTTTCAGTGGACAGGCTGGTGCTGTTCGCCTAGGGATTTCCCGAGCCCTGTTGAAGTTCGATCCTGAGTTGCGTCAAAAGGTCAAAAAGGAGGGATTTTTGACTCGCGATCCTCGCGTTAAGGAACGAAAGAAATATGGTCAACCGGGGGCCAGAAAACGATTTCAGTTTTCCAAGAGATAATCTGGGGGACCATTGGACGCGACTTCGATTTCAATAAAGGAACTACTTGAAGCAGGTGTCCACTTTGGGCATCAAACTCGTCGTTGGAACCCCAAGATGAAGGAGTACATCTTTGGGGAGCGCAACGGAATTTATATCATTGATCTTCAAAAAACTCTGCAGCTTTTCGAGAAAGCTGTTAGTTTTATAACCCAGCTCACCACTCAGGGCCGGACCGTGCTTTTCGTTGGGACCAAGAGACAGGCGCAGGAAGCGATCGTGGAAGAAGCCCAACGCTGCAATATGTACTATGTGGACAATCGATGGTTGGGAGGGCTCCTCACCAACTTCTCAACTGTTCGCATCAGCATCAAGCGCTACAAGGAACTGGAATCGATGAAGGAGAAGGACTTCTACCAGCGGCTGTCCAACAAGGAGGTAGCACGTTTAGAACGGGAACGAAGGAAATTGGAGAAGAACTTGAAGGGCATTCGAGACATGGACCGCCTTCCAGATGCTGTTTTTATCGTAGATTCCAATAGGGAAAGTATTGCCGTCAGCGAAGCCTCCAAACTCGGGATTCCCATCGTTGCTATCGTGGACACCAACTGCGACCCAGGTGTCATCGACTACATCATCCCTGGGAACGACGACGCTCTCAGAGCGATTAGACTCTATACTGCAACCATCGCGGATGCGGTTCTGGCTGGTCAATCCATCTACCAGACCAGAATGGAGACGAAAATGAAGGATGCGGCAGAAGCCGAGGCTAAGCTGGCCGCAATAGAGGAGACCAAAAAAAGGGAAGCTGCACAGATCCAAGCCCAACCAGAAGAAATCGTTGTTGAGGAAGCAAAGGCGAAAGCCGCTCGGCCAACCCCACCTCTGGGTGAGCAAAAAGAAAAGTCGCTGAAGGTCCCTCAGCTAGACATTGCTCAGACGGATGCGCAGAAGGTACCAGCTCCTCAAGAAAAATCGGTTGAAGCAACCCCTTTGCGGCCGGTCAAAGCCAAACAGCTAGTCAAAGCAAGGAAACATCCTACTCCGGTGAAGACTGCCGCCATGCCAACGTCCAAAGTCGCTGTCAAGGTGAAAGTTTCAGCCAAGACGAAGGCCAAACCAGCTCAGACTCAATTGCTAGCTCAACAGGCTACAAAGTCTGGAGCCAAGAAGACTACGCCAAAAAAAAAGTCGGTAGTGGGCAAGAAAACGGCCCCCGGAAAAACCAGCACAGCCTCCCAAAAAGAGAAAAAGTCAGCAGCTGGTACAACCGTCCCTAAGAGCCCCACTGACCCGCCCTCCGTGACCAGGAAAGTCGCCTCACCTCGCATCAAGAAAGGGAAACCCGACGCTAAAACAGAGTCCTAGAAGATTCGCTAGTTTACAGCAGGGGAGTTCCACCATGGCGGTCAGTGCGCAACAGGTCAAACAGCTGCGGGATAGGACGGGAGCTGGGATGATGGAGTGCAAGAGGGCCTTGACCGAAGCCGCAGGTGACATGAGTCGGGCCATCACTATCCTTCGAGAGCTCGGTCTGGCAACCGCAGCCCAAAAGGCCAAACGGACCACCCGAGAGGGAATGATTGGCCAATACATCCATACCGGTTCCCAATTGGGCGTTCTGGTAGAAGTCAACTGCGAAACCGATTTCGTGGCTCGCACAGAGGAATTCCAAGAACTGGTCCGAGAAGCTGCTATGCAAATCGCTGCTTCCAACCCTCGTTACGTTCGGCGAGAGAACGTCAGTCAGTTGGAGTTGGAAAGAGAACGTGAGATATACAGAAAACAAGCTCTTGCCACCGGGAAACCTGAACAGGTAGCCAACAAGATCGTTGAAGGGCGACTGAACAAGTACTATTCTGAAGTCTGCCTCTACGAACAACCTTATATCAAGGATCCTCAGTCTACCTTTGGGGAATTGATCCAATCCAAGATCGCGATGCTTAAAGAGAATATCAACGTGCAGCGCTTCACCCGATTCAAGCTTGGCGAACAATAGATTTCCCAGGGTCCAGCTTGAGATCGATCGAGGAAATAATCCAGCATGGCAGGAAACATGGTTCGGAAAAATCAGATTTCCTTGCCGGAAGCTGCTGAAACTGGGAAACCTCACTACCACCGGGTACTCATCAAGCTCAGTGGAGAGGCGCTGGCGAGTCTTGACCATAGTGGCACAGACCCTGCGAACGTGCAGGTCATCGCTCTCCAAATCAAAGAAATTCAAGAACTGGGGGTTCAGATTGCCGTGGTGGTTGGGGGTGGCAACATTATCCGGGGTGTGACAGTTGGAGAAGCTGGATTTGACCGAGCAACCGGTGATTACATGGGGATGCTGTCGACCGTAATCAATGCCCTAGCTCTTCAAAACGCCATTGAGAAGATCGGCACTGACACCCGAGTGCTCAGCGCCATTCACATGGCCGAGATTGCAGAACCCTTTATCCGGAGACGAGCCATTCGACATCTTGAAAAAGGAAGAGTGGTCATCCTGGCAGGTGGCACAGGGAACCCCTATTTCTCTACCGATACCGCAGCTGCTTTGAGAGCTATGGAGATCAGGGCTGAGGTTATCTTGAAAGCCACCAAAGTCGATGGTGTCTACGATTCTGACCCTTCTAAAAACAAACAGGCAAAACTATTCAAGAAGTTGAGCCATCTGAAAGTTTTGGAGAAAGGCCTCCGTGTGATGGACACCACCGCTGTTTCCCTGTGCATGGACAACGGACTTCCCATTATCGTCTTTAACTTTCGGAGACCGGGAAGCATCAAAGATGTGGTTCTTGGAAAGAAAGTGGGTTCAATGATCATGAACTGAGAGGTCGATTGGCCTGACGGCGGAGCTATGATCAACGAGATTTATTCAAAAGCCAAAGAACGGATGGAGAAGGCGCTCCAGGATCTGAATGAGGAGTTGTCTTCCATTCGGACCGGAAGGGCTTCGGTCCACCTTCTCAACCATATCAAGGTCGACTACTATGGCTCTCCCACTCCCCTCACCCAGGTAGCAACCCTGCATGTGCCGGAACCGACTTTGATCACGGTGCAGCCGTGGGATGTCTCTCAGGTCAATTCGATAGACCGCGCCATCCGGATGTCAAGTCTTGGCCTCAACCCCTCCAACGACGGACGGATCATTCGAATACCGATCCCACCTCTTACCCAGGAAAGGCGTCAAACCTTGGCCAAACAGGTTGGCAAGATCGCGGAGGAGCACCGGACGGCCGTTCGACAGGTTCGCCGCGATGCAAATGATCAGTTGAAGAAGGAAGATATCTCGGAGGATGAGAAATACAAAGGCCTTGACAAAATCCAGAAAATAACTGACCAATGGATTGAAAGAATCGACATTTCATCTCATCACAAGGAGAAGGAGATTCTGGAAGTCTGAACTCAGATCAGTATTCTTCAGGCTGGGCCATCCTCGCACTTTGCGACCCATTTTCACAGTCGAGAGATTGATCCGGTGAGAAAGGCCGGTGCACCGCGGAACAGGCTCGGATGAAGTCCAAAAAGGGCGAGCAAAAAAAACAAGGATCAACGACGGTAGCGAAATATACGATCTTTGCACAGCTGATCGGTCTTCTGGTACTATCCAGCACCTGTGCTCCCTATAAGATCGCTTTTATTCCCAAGCTCATCGGAATTCCCTACTTCAATGCCATGGAAGCCGGCGCAAAACGTGCCGCCCAGAAGCTGGGAGTGGAGTTTATCTACACCGGCCCGACGACAGACAGCGTGGCCAAACAAATTGAATTAATCGACAACCTAATTACCCGCGGAGTGGATGCCATCGCAGTGGCTCCCAATGATCCCGCCGCAATTTCCCCTATCCTGCAAAAGGTTACCCGGAAAGGAATTCTTGCCCTAACCAGCGATACGGATGCCAAGAAAGACGCTCGCAAGATTTTTATCAATCAGGCACGGGCTCGGGATATCGGCCACACTATCATGGATGTCATTGCCGAGATCCTAGACGACCAAGGAGAGTTTGCCATTATCTCGGGCGGACCCACCGCCTGGAATCTCAACACCTGGATCATGCATCTACAAGAGCGTTCGGCCCAATATCCAGACATTGAATTGATGACCATCCGTTATGCGGGATAAGACGTCCAAAAAGCGGTGGACCTGACCTTGAGCGTGATCCAGGCCTTTCCCCGCATCAAAGTCATCGCTGGAATGAATTCTACCTCAGCACCGGGAATCGCGCAGGCAATCGATTTAGCAAACAAAAGAGGACTTGTTTTTGCCACCGGAATTGCCCTTCCCAGCATGATGCGGAAATATGTCAAAAAGAAAATCGTTCCCAAATTCGTATCATGGGATCCGGAAGATCTAGGGTATCTCACCATATGGGCGGCTAAACGCCTATTGGATGACAGCGGTTTTCCAGCAAATACGCCGATCGAAGTTCCCGGTATCCGGACTAAACCGATCTACTATCCCGAAACCACCGAGTTGGTATTGGGACCTCCTCTAATCCTCACCCCGGAGAACATCGACGATTACCCCTTCTGATCTGAAACTTCACTATTAAGAAAGTGCTTTCCGGTCATGTTAGCCAGAAGCGTAAGCCAGAGAACCCTGTTTTGACTGAATTCCCCACTTGCGGTTCACACGGGCTGACACATCGGTAGGCCCCTGGTAAAATTTCTCGCAGTCAGTTAATCGTAGGGACTAACCGGTGTGTCCTCCCGTGGGTAACGGGATGCTGAAAGCTGGCCGACACATCAGTCGGCCACTACCAAAGAGATATTTCTCGTTTGAATGGTCCGGTACTACAGAGAGCCGACAGACAGGTTGGTCGATACGGAAATAGTCCAAAACAATCCCCTCATGTCTGAAGGAGTAGACAAGATCACACCTCCCCTCATCGAAGCCAAGAACATTCGAAAGTCCTTTGGTGGTGTCCAGGCATTGAAAGGAGTTGATTTTGATCTTCATCTGGGTGAAGTCCACGCCCTAGTCGGAGAGAATGGAGCTGGAAAATCTACTCTCATTAAGGTCCTGACGGGTGTAATACAAGAATATTCTGGGGAGCTTCGCGTTCAGGGGGTCGCGGTTAAAATCTCCCGCCCTGTGGAGGCCCACCGGATGGGGATTGTAGCTGTTTACCAGGAACCCTTGATCTACAAGCACCTTTCAGTGCTCGAAAATATCTTTCTGGGGAATGAAATTCGCAAGAAAAACGGGAACATTGATTGGAAGAGACAGAGGGAGAAAACTGTTGAATTACTGAACCGCCTGAATATGGAAGAGGTTCTAGTTGATGAGCCCATGGGCAGATTATCGACCGGATTTCAGCAACTTGCCTTAATCGCTAAAGCCTTGGCCCAGGATATGAGGGTCATCATCTTTGACGAACCAACGGCCATTCTTACCCCCCATGAAACGGATCGTCTGTTTGAAATCATTCAAATCTTGAAGACGTCCGGGACAGGCATCCTCTACATCAGCCACCGCCTGGACGAGCTTCCACGGGTCGCGGATCGAATCACTGTCATGCGTGATGGACAGATCACGGGAATCGGTAAACCCTCCCAGATGCCTCGTGAGAAAATCTTCGCTTTAATGGTAGGACACCATATCGAAGAACAGCCTCGCCAAAAGAAAAATGTCGGAACAGTCGTCCTGAAAGTCAATCATTTAGACAAAAATACGATTTTCAAAGATATCTGTTTCCAGTTTAACAGGGGGGGGGAATCTTGGGGTTTTCAGGCCTGGTTGGTTCCGGGCGTAGCGAGGTAATGAAGGCAATCTTCGGGATTCTTCCCTTTGACCGAGGGGAGATCGTGATTCACGGCAAGAACGTGAATATCCAAGATCCGCAAACAGCGATTCGTCTGGGAATCGCCTACCTCCCTGAGGACCGCCAGAACCAGGGTCTGCTGCAGGATCAGACGGTATCCGACAATATTTGCCTGGTAGTCTTGAAGAATTTCCTGAGGCCCCTGGGTCTTCTTGATCACTCTGGTTTGTCTGCACTATCCCACAGATACATCAAGCAACTTGGGATTAAGACATCCTCAATCAAAACCCTTGTCAGGCATCTGAGCGGCGGGAACCAGCAGAAGGATCTGCTTGCCAAGTGGCTCGCCGTCGAGCCGGAAATCCTCATTTTGGATGAGCCAACACGGGGAGTGGACGTAGCGGTCAAGGCAGAAATTCACCAGACGATTGCGGATCTTGCCGATCAAGGCCGTTCCATCATCATCGTCTCGTCAGAGTTATCAGAGATTCTCCATCTCTCGGACCGGGTGATCGTCATGCATGAAGGAAGTATCCGGGCTGAGTTGACAGGAGGGGAAATTACCCCGAACAACCTGCTTCAAATGGCCACCGGTTTTCACTAGCCCTCATTTCTCGCACCGGGCCGTAGCGAAGCGCCGGAGGCAGGGTGTTAGAAAATGCTAACCCTAGGGTATTCATGAGCTACTTCAGAGGTCTCATGCGGAGTAGAGAGTTTTCCATTCTGCTGATGCTGATCACCCTCACAATGCTGCTTGCTGTTTTTTCTGAGCGATGGTTCAGTTTCTCCAACCTTGAAAATCTCCTCGTCCAGGTTTCCGGTATCGCCGTCAGCGCCATCGGTATGACCATGATTATCACAACTGGAGGGATCGACGTGTCCGCAGGATCCATTTTGGGGATGGTTGCCGTTACGGTGGCCAAAGTGTCTACTTCTGGGATTGGAACATCTTTGTCCCTTCTAATCGGCTTTCTACTTGGTGCTAGCTTAGGTTTATTCAACGGTCTGCTCATCCAGAGACTCGTTGTCCCACCCATCATTGCGACTTTAGGGATGATGAGTCTTCTTCGCTCCCTCATCTACACCGTTTCGGGTGGAAAATGGATTTCCGAGGTACCCGAAGAAGTCCGGTGGTTTGGACTGGGACGAATCTTTGACATCGCGGTTCCCATTCTGGTGATGGGAGGACTCATCGTCTACTTCAGTTACTTCATGCTCTCGAGACCACTAGGCCGATATATCTACGCCGTCGGTAACAGTCAGGAGGCCGCACGTGTCTCAGGCATTCCAACCGATAAAATCCTGCTGTTCGTTTATTCCCTGGCGGGTTTTCTCTATGCGCTTTCTGCTTTGATCGTGATCGGTCGCACCGGCTTGGTTCAGACCAATATTGGTCATGGCTTTGAACTTCAGGTCATTGCTGCTGTGGTACTCGGGGGAACGAGCATTATGGGTGGAAGAGGGACGGTTATTGGTAGCTTGTTGGGTGCCCTGCTGGTTGTCGTAATTGGAAATGGGCTCATTCTGACACACATTCCAGCTCTGTTGGAAGGTCTTGTCGTCGGAGCTCTGATCCTCGGATCGGTAATCCTCGACGTTGCCCGGAATCGAGGAGAGTAAGGTGAGATTAGTCAAAATATGCTTACTTGCGGCAAACAATCGTTGGCTGCTCCTGACTGGGTTACTTCTATTCATATATACCCTTTTTGCCCTGAGCGTCGATGGATTTACCAGCCTTTACAACGCCTTGAATATGACCAAATATGGAGTCGAGGTCGGCCTTTTGGCCTTCGGAGAAACACTGGTGATCATCTCCGGAGATGGAGGGATCGATCTGTCGGTTGGATCGGTCTTGAGCCTGAGCGCAATGACCATAGACATGCTGGCCAGCAAAGTAGGAGTAAACATCTGGCTGGCTTCAACTGCAGGTCTGTTGATCGCTATCGGCTGTGGACTGATCAATGGCCTGCTGGTCAGTTGGATTCGAGTTCCTCCACTGTTGGTGACACTCTCGAGCATGTACATCTTCGATTCATTGGCCCTGCTCATCGCTGTCGACCGGTGGGGTAATCCCATGCCCGTCTCCAGCTTTCCTCTAGCTTATTCCTTGATCGGGCAGCACGAACTCTAAGGTATCCCATTCCAGGTTCTGTTTATTTTTCTCCCCTCAGCCATTGTCTTGCACATCTTGATCTCCCGGACGCTCTTTGGTAAACATCTCTTTGCCACCGGAAGCAACGACCAGGTGGCGCGCTTTTCTGGTGTCCCTACCGGAAAAATCCGTATCAAGGTCTACAGCATGAGCGGAGCTTTGGCGGGGCTGGCTGCTTTGATAATGACGTCTCGAATCGCCAGCGCTCGTCCCGACCTAGGAACAAATCTGAATCTGCAGGCCATTAGCATCGCCGTGCTCGGAGGAGCAAGTATTCTGGGTGGGGAAGGCAGCATCTCGGGAACACTCATGGCGATCGCAATCATCACCGTACTCTACAACGGCCTGCAACTGGCTGGAGTCAATACGATATGGCAGATGGGAACCTTGGGGATAGTCCTGATTGCCAGCACCCTGTTGAATGTCTTCCTGCGCAAAAAGTTCTCTACCTAGAAAGCGGGCGATGTGAGTTGGCCTGCAACCACTTGGAGAAGTGGATTGCAGGCTATTTGAGCCATTGATAGAATGGGGTCTCCTAAATGTTGAGAAAAGTCTTTAGTGAGAGGCAAGGATGAAAAAAATAAAGATTGGTGGTCTAGAAGAAACAGTCGTCGAACGCTCCGATTATTCGATGGAGAAAGTACAGAAAATTCTGGAGAAAGAGACCATCTGCACGATTGGCTATGGAGTCCAGGGACACGGACAATCACTCAATCTGCGGGATAACGGAATCGAGGTAATCATCGGGCAGCGTCGGGGCGGCAAAGGGTGGAGCGATGCGATTCGGGACGGCTGGGAGCCGGGGAAAAATCTATTTGATGACTTGGAAGATGTAGCCGACCGCTCTACCCTGCTACTTTATTTGTTGAGTGACGCCGGCCAAAAGGAGCAATGGCCTCGAATCAAGCCTCACCTCAGATCCGGTGACGCCCTCTGTTTCTCCCACGGATTTTCCATCACTTACCAGGATCAGACCGCCGTCGTCCCACCGAAATTTGTGGACGTTTTTCTCGTTGCTCCAAAAGGTTCCGGGACAACTGTCAGGCGATTTTTCGTGGAGGGAAAAGGGATCAATGCTAGCTATGCCATTGAGCAGGACCATACGGGGCGAGCGCGGGAGCGATGTCTGGCATTGGGGATCGCTATTGGATCGGGCTATCTCTTCGAAACGAACTTTAAAAACGAGGTGTATAGTGACCTGACAGGGGAACGCGGAGTGTTGATGGGAGCAATCTATGGATTATGGCTGGCACAGTACGAGGTTCTGCGTGCGAAGGGCCATAGCCCCTCGGAAGCCTTCAACGAAACCGTCGAAGAGGCGACTCAGAGCCTCTATCCGCTCATTGCGGAAAATGGGATGGACTGGATGTATGCCAATTGTTCCACCACCGCCCAGCGCGGAGCTATTGACTGGTATCGGCGCTTCCGGGACGCCAATCTACCCGTCTTCCAAGAGCTCTACGAGAAAGTCGCCAGAGGGGATGAGACGCGCCGCGCGCTGGAGACCAACAGCGCACCCGACTATAGGGAGAAACTGGAGAAAGAGTTGGCAACCATACGCGAGTCGGAGATGTGGCAGGTAGGGAAAATTCTGCGAGAGCTCCGCCCGGAGCGGAGAAGTAAAGATCGCCTGGCCAAGGAGAAAGCCTAGCCTCACATTGGACGATAAGGGCTATTTTAGAGAAGCATCAATTCGCTCTCGCACGGCGGGAAGGATGAACAGATTGGACAAGTCTAAACAGCGAAGTTCACGGCACAAAAGTTCAATCTTCCTAAAATTGGGAAGGCGCCGATTCATCAAAAAAGAGCTTGCAATCTTCCAAACGACAAGCTCCACCGCTGAATTATTCCTTCATCCCACCTCAGTTCGAAGCCCAGCTCTCTAACAATGTTTTGTAGATGCCCCGGTAGTTCGGATTCTTTCATGCCCATTGCCCAGAAGTAGTCTAGCGGGTTAGTGTGAATCTTAACCGCCTCAATTGGAACAGATAACCGGAAAATTAGCGAAATTCTTAGTCCACATTGGTGGTTTGAAAGGAGAACTCATCTAAATGTCCGGAATGGTCGTGGCACCTGAACCACTCGCCGCCGAAGAAGGAGTCAAGGTTTTAAAGGCAGGAGGTAATGCGATCGATGCAGCGGTAACCGCTGCCTTCGTCCAGGCTATTGTCAACCCGCATGCCTGTGGCATTGGAGGCTATATTTACTGAACCTACACCTGGCCAACCATCCCATCCCTACAACTCCCCAAGCCGTCATCCTGGACTCTCCAGCACTAGCCGGAGCGAAAGTCACACCCACCATATGGCAGAACAGCATCATTAGGCCAAATCCGGGAGGCTGGGGCTATTTCCTGAGGAACAAGGTCAACGATCTGGGTTACCAATCGATCTGTGCACCTGGTACCGTCAAAGGATTGTCCGCAATGCTTGAGCGGTGGGGTACAATCTCATGGCGGAAAGCCAGCCAACCCGCTCAGCGTATAGCCCGGGAAGGTTTTGTGGTGGACAACCACCTGGCGTCGGCCTGGACCAGAAGGGAGAAGTATCCTGAGGCCTCCACGCCCCTCGAACAGATCAAGTGTAACGCCGAGGCTAGTCGGATCTATTTGAAAGAGGACTGTAGTCCCTACCAGGTCGGTGAGTTACTCCGAAATCCCGACTACGCCCAGACTCTGGAGCAATTGGCGGAAGATGGCCCGGAAGACTTCTATCGTGGCGACCTTGCCCGCAAGATGTGCGCTGATTTGGCGACCAATGGAAGCTTCCTGATCTGGGACGACTTTTCCTCCTACCAACCGCGTTTTGAACAATCCATCGCCGGGACCTATCGGGGTTACTCAATTGCCAGTAGCCAGCCACCTCATGGAGGTCCGACGCTACTTGCTATTCTGAATATCTTGGAGGGCTATCAGGTTGCCAGAATGACGCACAACTTCCCAGAATACATCTACCAGGTCTCGATGGCTATGAAGGCTGCTTTCGCTGACCGCAACCGACACCTGGCTGACCCGGATTTCGTGGATGTACCACTGGAGTGGATGATTTCCAAGAAACGTGCCCAGCAATGGCGAGATTACATCGAGCAGCGCAAACCCATTGAGGTCTCTTTCGGTTCCGAGCCAACCGACACGACCCATGTCAGTGTGGTAGATAGCGAGGGAAACTGTGTGGCACTCACACATTCCCTGGACATGTCTTCGGGAGTCATCACGCCGGGTCTGGGATTCATGTACAACAACTCCATGGTAAAACTTCCATCCCCTCCCCGGACACCCGAACTCGATCGCCCCGCGCAAAGGACGCACCACCGGTATGACGCCCACCATTGTGTACCAGCAGGACCAACCCCGGTTGGTCATCGGAGCGCCCGGTGCAACACGTATCATCACCTCGATTCTCCAAGTTCTCCTCAACGTGTTTGACTTTGGGATGGGTATCAGCGAGGCAATTCTAGCTCCCCGCTTCGACTGTCAAGGTGACCTGATCCACTGTCAGGCGCGGATCCCAGAGTACGTCTGTGAGGAAGTGCGCGCAACAAACACCCTATCGAACGGATTCCGTACAGCCACGGAGGCCTGGGCCTGGTTCACGCCATCGCCCTGCAGCCGGAGGGAAAACTCGCAGGTGGTGCAGACACTGGGGCCGGTGGCATGGCACTGGAAGCCTAGAGGTCCATTCAGACGATTGTCCCGAGTTGTCCATCCATGGAGCGTCAGTTTGCTGAAATAGCTTTGGTTGCTTCAAGCATGACATCCAAGGCACAAAAAGCGAAACCACTTACAACCAGCCGAATTGTACAATTGAACAACCGGAGGAGCCTAGAATTTGCTTCCCGGTGCTAGCTGTGTAGACCAATAAACTCGGCGATGTGCTCTACCTGCATTTCATGAGGGAGGAGCGATCTTGTTCTCTCCTCTCTCACCTGGACCCATTGATCGAACCAACCCACTAGTCGGCCCTCTGCCGAGGTAGAAAAAGGAAGCACTCTATCACTTCCATCTGGTGCCAAGGGGGAAATTGTCTCCTGAGTTCCCACGAGTGGGGATCTGTGTGTTTCCCCCGCACCGGTAGGGTCCATCTCCCAGATTGCTACTCAAGAAAACTTAGAAGGAAGTGATGTAAAGATTCGGGATAGGGCTAGGCTTACTCCACTGCTCATCTTGGTCTTGCTTTGCACAGGCCTTGGGATTATCGGCTGTCTGTTCTTCGAATAACTCAGGAGTCTGGAAATACGGGTCGCGGGCCTCAGCAGCCAGGTGGAAGAGGCGGTGGAAAAGCTGGAAGAAGTGTCCGACAGGCCGAGCACTGCACTGTCCCGTGCAGCCCAGGCCGAGCGGGACGCCCGTTTGGCAGCAAGCAGGTAAAGAGCTGGCGGAAACGGCCAGGATCGAAGCTGAGCGAGAGGCACGAGAATCATAGGAGAAAGCACAAAAAGCTCGAAATGAAGCCAAGAATTCAAAAGAAGAGGCCAGGACGAATCACCAGAAGGCTGAGCAGGTCCGTAGGGAACGCGAAGAGGAATTGGGTCAGTTGCAAAGGGCGCTGAGCCAGATCGTCCAGACACGCAAGACCGCTTTAGGGCTGGTGATGCATCTGGAAAGTGAGTCCATCCAGTTCGACTTCGACAAGGCTTCCCTGCGGGAAAATAATCGTGAACTTCCCAGTAGAATTACTGGCGTTTTTCTAACCTCTCGGGATTGTGCGGTTTACGTTTACGGACACACCGATGATATCGGGTCCGACGAACATAATTTGACGCTGTCCGGGAGACGAGCTCAAAGCGTTCGGGATTACCTGGTTGAAGCGGGCATCAATCCCAAGATCATTACCACTAAAGGTTTCGGTCAATCGAGACCAATGTTGCCAGGAACCTCTTCTGAGATAAGAGCCAAGAATCGCCGAATGGAAATCGGGATCGTCGATACGCTGGTCGCTTACCAAGGAGCGGTCACCAACCGCAAACAGTGAAAACTGCCTGGCTTCTTAGAAGGAAAATATCAAATTCATTCGTTAAGTTTATGGCCAGATCCTCTGACTCACAGATCAGCGGGCCCAGTAACCCTCCCGGGTTGGCCGAACCGCCACACCTTCTCGAGTGGTCCTGACGTTTATGCGGTGAAATTGTCGGTCCCTCTCCCGTCGAGGAGGAAGATAGGTGATGGTGTAGACAGTGGAAAGTTCCGCCACGATCTTCGCGTAGGTATCTGAGAGAGCGCTCATCGTGAGGGTTTCAAAAAAGCGGCCGCCACTCCTCTTAGCCAGTTCCATGAGATACCTTTTCCCCGCCTCGTAAATCATCTGTGCACGATATTCTGCCTGATCCCGCCTACCGTCCAGTGGGCCCCCTCCCACGAAAATCGGTCCAAGTTTCTTGCCGGTCGTTCCAACGGGTGGATCTGGATAAGTGGGCGACGGAGAAATGGGGTTGTAGAGGCGGCGGTAGTGGTCTCTCGAGTCATAATGAATGGAGTAGACCAGGATTCCCGACTCCTCAATTACCTCAAGCGACTCTTTCCGAGAAGTGCCCAAGCCCAGGACGCTATCATTGATTCCGTCGCTATAAACGACCATAGCCTTGCGCAAGGTCTGCGGGGAGAACTTCTGCTCCGCTACCACAGTGACCGCCTCATAGAGGATGGTTCTGTCGGCGTCTTCGTTGGTCTCAATTTGCAGGATCGCCTGTTCTAGTTGGCTCCGGTCGATGCTCCAATCACAATCTACGTAGACAGCGTCATCGAAAGAGATGACTAGCACGGGCATTTCCCCCGGGAGATGATCAACAAAATCGGCTGAATGGCCTGTGATCCCGGTCATATTGCCCCGGGTGCTCACACTAGAATCGAGAAGAAGGCTCACCTCAAAGGGTTTCTCAGATCGAAAGAACCGTTTGATCTCCTGCTCGGCCCCATCCTCAAAGATCTTCACCTCTCCCCGCCGCATATCGGGAATCGCCTTCCCCACTCGATCCGTAAAAAGGACATGTAGCACTACCTCTTCGGCGTTGATCCGGAATCGGGGAGACGTCTGTGCTAGTAGGTGGCTATGAGCAACCAGACTACCCATCAATACAAACCCGAACAGAAATCCACCCATCAATTGACTAGTTAACCTTCCATCTTTAGGCTCAGCGGCATCTGGGGGCCTCGCTCTTTCACCTGTTCCAAATGAAAAGCCTTAGTTTCCGCGGCGCCCGGCGCTACTTGCTCACAGCGCACTGTAGTCTTCCTAGCAGGATCAGGTCAAGTTAGTCCAACCCTCAATCCTTGTCGGTACCCGATCAGGTGATATACCGATATCGGACCGGCGAGATCGCTCGAGAGTGTCAGGCCACAATGCATGTATCTCGGTCCTTGCCACTGACTCAAACATACCGCAAAAAGAGCTCTCCCACTGGAACATCCAGCCCGGCTAGGCGGTCTGACTGACTAGAAAGAAGCTCAATCCGCAACAGAAAATATTTAGCTGAGGCGGATGACATCCATAAAGGAGGAGACAGAAAAAACGGATTTTCCAATCCCGGGATCGCCGTACCCCGGTGGAGGTGCCAACCTATACTTTTCATGGATGTCTCTCCACGCTCGGAGAAGGTCTACGTGATATTCAAGGGGAGCACCGCCCGGATTTTGTCTTCCCAAGACACTCAAGGGCTCAGGACACCAGGTGGTAAAACGAGGAGTTATGCCGCGCGACATGAAGAACTCAAGACCTTCGGAGGTGGAGGCAATGGCTTTCCGGACAGATTGAAAACCGTGCGGCTGTGCCATTTCTATACCGGCGACAAAGTTGGGAATGACCTGGGCAGGACCAAACACCTCTGCCGCGTCCAGTATCCGACGAATCCATTTGTCTCGTCCGATAGAGCGACTCTTCCCGGCACAGATGACTTCAAAAAGATGGGGGTCCCATACTTCATAGTTGGGATGATAAATCTGAATCCCGGCTTCCTTGAATCGTCGGACCTCATCCTTAGGTAGAGCCTGAACGACCACCTTTCCCGTCCACCGCCCCGGAAACTTCCTCTCAATAGCCTCCGGGTATTGGACATAGAAATCAATCTCCCGTTTCCCATGCAAGCTTGCCGTGATACTCCCGCCGGTCACAGTATATGCGCAACTCTCCGAATCGCTTTCGTCGATAATCTCCAACGCCTCGAGAATTTCCTGGACGCTCTTGACTGCGGTGTATGAACGTCCACTTTTTTTCTGTTGCCGATAGTTCTCATTGATGTCGCAAAACTGACACTCTTCGTGGAGGCCGAAATACTGACATTTCCGAAAGACAGTGAGATAAAGAAGATAACCCCACTCGATCGTCGGAGCAATATCGGTGATGGGTTTTCCATTTGAGAGACTGCGTTTGTAGTATTCAGGCACTTTTTGGAACCCCACGTTGACAATCTCCTCGCCTTCCAAGCTGAGGATCACCTCCCCACGGTCAGCGATTTCCAACCGGTAAGGAGAATTTGGATTCAGGCGCACCGACACAATTGTGCGCCGAAAATCCCTTTTTCCTCCCTCAAGGCAAATCTCCTCTGGTGACCGAAGATTCTCTTGATGATGCATTTCGGCTATCGGCACTAGGTCAAAAGAAAAGATGAAATAGGCCTTGGGCTTGAAACCCGAGGCAACTCGCAAGGCATCCCGGGAGAAAGAGATTCCAGTTTTGAGCAGGTCCTCTTTGACAATGACCTCAGGGGGCAAGTCTGGATATATTTTTGTCAGTTGTTCGATCAGCTTCAGACGAGAGCTCATCGCCGGATAGATTACCAAGAACGACTCCTTCATACCAGTTGGTTCCACCGAATCCTGTCAGCTGCGTCATTGCTCGCCCTACAGGTATACAGAAAAGAAAAGCACCCAGTCTCCGGAAGCGTCCGCTTGACTCATCAGAAACCAATCCTATAATGGTCGGAGTTCTTAGATGGATTACCTTTCACTAAAGAGAGCTTAAATACATGTCTCCTACAAAAAAGAAACCAGTCTCTAGGAGGAATTCCTACCAGATGTACGAGAAGGCCGTTAGACTCACCTACCGGAAGAAATACGGCCAGGCTCGGACAGTGTTGCTGAAAGTGCTGCAGAGCTTTCCCGAAGAAAAGGAGTTCTTGGCTCGTATCCGGGTCTTCTTGAAGGTGTGTGATGCCCATCTGCGGGACGATGTGTGGAAGCCGCAGACTCCTGAAGAACTCTTCGACCAGGGTGTGTTCCAGCATAATGCTCAACATTACGAAAAAGCTGTAGGCTGCTTCCACCAGGCTTTAAACCAATCCAAAGGCCAGAATGATCATATCTACTATGCGATAGCAGCCACTGAAGAGTGTATTGGGAACACCGAAAGTGCTCTCGAGAACCTTGAGAAAGCGATCCAGCTCAATGAGAAAAATCGCTTTTTCGCTCGCGGCGATCCTGACTTCAGGGAAGTGGCAAACGATGATCGATTCCAGAAACTGGTCAACCCGCCGGTTAATGTTCCCTAAATAGGTTCTCGGGAAAAAGAACGCCGTGAACAGGGCAGATCGATCGAGTCTCCAGCAAGAGCGCCACGCACTGATTTTAGCTGCAGGGCAAGGGAAGCGTTTCAAATCTAAGCAGCCAAAAATTCTACACACCCTGTGTGGTAAAGCTTTGATCGCTCACACCTTGGACGAACTACCCGCCCTAGGTCTCGGGCAAACTATCGTGGTCATCGGCCACCAGGCTGAGACAATTGAACGGGCTCTGTCTCCCTATCCAGTCCGCTTTGTCAAACAGAAGGTGCCTTTGGGAACTGGCCACGCGGTTATGGCTGCCCGTTCTCAACTCACCCACCTGAGCGGGGGGCTGCTGGTCTTGTACGGGGATACTCCGCTGATCAGTTCACAGACACTGGCACGACTGCTGGAAACCCGGGAGCGCGAGGACGCCGACTTGGTCCTACTAACCGCCTGCTACCCGGATCCCACAGGCTACGGGCGAATCATTCGAGACTCTCAGGGTAAAGCGCTGGACATCATTGAGGAAAAGGAAGCGACTCCGCAGCAAAAAAAGATTCAAGAAGTCAACGTCGGGTTCACCTGCTTCCGAATTAGCTCATTACTCGAGGCCCTGTCCAGCCTGACAAAAGCCCAGAACAGTGGCGAATACTATCTAACTGATCTGCTGCGGATCCTCCGAGAAGCAGGGAAGAAAGTGATCACACTGGATGCCGAAAACCACCAGGAAACACTCGGTATAAATGACCGGGTGCAGTTAGCCACAGCCGAATCCCATCTACGTCTCGAGATTGCCCGGCAGTGTATGCGGGAGGGGGTTAACCTCCTCGACCCCTCCTCGGTTTACATCGATGCAACGGTTACCATCGGGGTTGACACGGTCATCTATCCCGGCGTGATTATCGAGGGCCACAGTCGAATCGGTCCTGGCTGTACAATCCTTTCCTATTCCTATTTGAAGGATGTCTTATTGGAAGAAAACGTCCTCATTGACCATTGCACCGTAGTGCGAGAGAGCAAAGTGGGTAAGCACGCTCGAGTCGGTCCCTTCGCTCACTTGAGCCGAGAATGCGTCATAGAATCTCATGTCCGCATCGGGAATTTCGTCGAGATAAAAAAATCACATCTGGGAAAAGGTACAAAAGCCGCTCACTTAGCCTATTTGGGGGACGCCGAAATAGGGCGTCAGGTCAACATTGGAGCCGGCACCATCACCTGCAACTACGATGGTTTTCAAAAAAACAAGACGATCATTGAAGATCAGGTTTTTGTGGGAAGCAACAGTCAACTGGTGGCGCCTGTGAGAATTCACAAGGGGGCCTATATTGCAGCCGGTTCTTCCATCATCGAGGATGTGCCCGCCTACTCCTTGGGGATCGCTCGGAAACAGCAAGTGATCAAGAAGGGATGGGCCCGCCGCCGAAAATTGCAGAAGAAACCCAAGCTATGAGGTGCGTTGTCAAGTACCCTGAGAAACCTCCAGACCGTGGTATTCCTGAAGACTCTTGACACTGATTTTCTCTCTCTGCAGAGCACGGATAGCGCTGACAACTGCCGCCGCCGCCGAAAGGGTCGTGATGCAGGGCATATTGTACTGAGTGCAGGCGCGCCGGATAGCTTTTTCATCAAAAAAAGACTCCCGGCCCAACGGGGTGTTCACCACCAGATCGATCCCCCGGCTTTTTATCAAATCGACTACATGAGGCCTTCCCTCGTTAACCTTGTAGACCGTTTTAGCTTGGAGTCCGGAGCTACTGAGGGTGGCGGCCGTACCGCACGTTGCCACGATCTGAAATCCCAGTTCTTGGAAATCTCTAACAATATTGGTCACGTACCGCTTGTCCCGTTGATTGACGCTGACGAACACCACACCACTCTTGGGCAAATCGATGTTGGCACTGATCTGAGCCTTAGCATAGGCGTAGCCAAAGCTATCAGAAATCCCCATTACCTCACCGGTGGATTTCATCTCCGGTCCTAGAATCGTATCTACCCCGGGAAACTTGGAAAAGGGAAAGACCGGTGTTTTGATAAAACAGTGGCGCACCTCTAGATCTTCGGTCAAACCGATCTCCTGCAGTCTCTTACCAATCATCAGTCGGGCTGCGATTTTGGCCAAGGGAACCCCCGTGGCCTTGCTTACAAAAGGCACGGTGCGACTAGCTCGAGGGTTGACTTCTAGGACATGAACCGTATCCTCAACAACTGCAAACTGGACATTCATCAGCCCAACCACACCCAAGGACTGCCCCAATCTGCGAGTATACTTTCGCATTGTCTCCAGGTGTTCTTCTTCGATCACAATCGGCGGCAAGACCGAAGTGCTATCCCCAGAGTGAATTCCTGCTTCCTCGATGTGCTCCATGATACCTCCGATTACAACCCGGTGACCATCTGCCAGGGCATCTACATCATATTCACGTGCCTCCTCCAGAAAGCGATCGATCAGAATCGGGTGGTCGGGTGAACTTTCTACAGCCGATCTGACATACCCCTCCAGGGACTCTTCGTCATAAATGATCGCCATTGCTCGCCCCCCCAACACATAGGAAGGTCGAACCAGTACCGGATAGCTGATCTTGCGAGCGACCTCGGTTGCTCGTCGAACCGACATCGCCGTGCCATTGGCTGGCTGAGGGATCTCAAGCTCACGCAGCAACTTGCCGAACCTCTTCCGATCCTCGGCCAGATCAATCGACTCGGGAGAGGTTCCGATAACTGGCACGCCCGCTCGAAATAATTTCAAAGCCAAGCGTAGGGGTGTCTGTCCTCCAAACTGAACAATAACTCCATCCGGCTTCTCCTCTTGCGCAACCGCGATTACATCTTCGAAGGTCAGTGGTTCGAAGTAAAGCCGATCCGAGGTATCGTAGTCGGTCGATACCGTTTCCGGATTGCAGTTGATCATAATCGTCTCCCAACCCTCTTCTTTGAGAGCAAAGGCTGCATGACAACAACAATAGTCGAACTCGATGCCCTGTCCGATCCGGTTGGGCCCACTTCCAAGAATAATGATCTTGCGATTCGGGGTGGGATCGGCTTCGTTCTCGTCTTCAAAGGTGGAGTACAGATAAGGAGTATAGGATTCGAATTCAGCGGCACAGGTATCCACTCGCTTGTAGACTGGGAAAATGTGGTGTTTCTTGCGATAGTTCCAAAGGTCCACTTCGGTCACACTCAATCTGTCTCGGTCATGGGATTCTCCACTGGAGGAGGAACCTTCCTGACTGCCCCAATGCGAAAAGACCTCCCCCAGGCGAAGATCCGAAATTCCCATCCGTTTGGCCTGGCGCAACCTTGCTGGATCAATCATCTCCAGATTCTCGCTTCCCAAGGCCTGGGTCAGTTCAACGATCTCCAGTATTTGATTCAAAAACCAGGGGTCTATACGGGTTAATTCGTGAATCTCATCGATGCTGTAGCCTTCGACCAGAGCCAGACGAATATAGGCTAGTCGCTGGGGAGTAGGTTGAATCAGGTTTTCACGAATCCGGTCCGAAGAGATCCGCTCTTTGGCCAACGTCTTCCCCGTCTCTTGGGCACGCAACCCCTTAAGCAGGGCCTCTTTGAAGGTCCGACCGATAGCCATGGCCTCACCGACCGATTTCATCTGGGACCCGAGAATAGAGCTGGCCCCGGGGAATTTTTCAAAGTTCCATTTGGGAATCTTCACCACTACATAGTCAAGGGTAGGCTCAAAAGAGGCAGGAGTTTTCAGGGTAATGTCATTTGGGATCTCATCCAGGGTGTACCCTACCGCTAGCTTGGCCGCGATCTTGGCGATGGGAAACCCTGTCGCCTTCGAGGCTAGAGCCGAACTTCGGCTCACACGAGGATTCATTTCAATCACCAGCATGTGCCCTGTTTCTGGATTTACAGCGAACTGGATGTTGGAGCCTCCTGTTTCCACCCCTACCCTGCGAATGATTCGAATTGCCGCATCCCTCATCGTCTGGTACTCTTTGTCGCTCAGTGTCTGAGCCGGCGCAACAGTGATAGAATCCCCCGTGTGCACACCCATGGGGTCGATGTTCTCAATGGAACAAATGATTACTACGTTGTCGCTCAAATCCCGCATCACCTCCAGTTCGAATTCCTTCCAACCCATGATCGACTCTTCAACCATGATCTCATGGATCGGGGAGAGCTGTAGCCCTCGACGAACAATCTCTTCGAACTCTTCACTGTTGAACGCAATTCCTCCCCCCGTACCACCCAAGGTGTAGGAAGGACGAATCACCGCGGGAAGACCAATTTCCTCAGTAATAGTGTTTGCCTCCCGGAGACTATTGGCGAACCCCGAACGGGGAACCTCTAAACCAATCTCCTCAATCGCAGCACGAAACAAACGACGATCCTCGGCAACTCGGATCGCATTCAGCTTGGCTCCAATCATCTCCACGCCAAACTCTTCCAACACTCCAGCTTCGCAAAGCTCGACCGCTATGTTGAGTCCGGTCTGTCCTCCCACAGTGGGAAGCAGGGCATCTGGCCTTTCCTTGCGGATAATTTCGGCGGCAAATTCACAGGTCAGGGGCTCTATATACGTTCGATTCGCTAACTCGGGGTCCGTCATGATGGTGGCCGGATTCGAGTTGATGAGGACTACCTGAAATCCGTCACTGCGAAGTGCCTTGCAGGCCTGGGTACCCGAATAGTCGAACTCACAACCCTGGCCGATGACAATCGGTCCGGAACCCAAAATAAAGATTTTCTTAAGATCTTTCCTTCTCGGCATGTGATCTCGTCAGAAAAAGGCTGCCCAAACACCAGTACTCAAAGCTATCAAGATAACTAAGATCCAGACTCCTACTCTCTCTTCATCCCCTGTAGTCTCTCATTTATTTTCCCTCATCAGAGCGATAAATTCGTCAAACAGGTAGAGTGAGTCGTGAGGTCCCGGGGAGGCTTCAGGATGATATTGAACAGCACAGACGGGCAGGAAGCGATGACGATAACCCTCCAGAGTGTTATCGTTCAAATTAATGTGGGTCAGCTGAATTTCTCGATCTTGAAGCGAGTCGGGATCAACGGCGAAACCATGGTTATGGCTGGTAATCTCTATGCGCCCAGTAATCAGGTTCTTTACGGGTTGATTCCCTCCACGGTGTCCAAATTTCAACTTGTAAGTTTTCCCCCCCAAAGCCAAGCCCAGCAGTTGATGCCCCAGACAGATACCAAAAATGGGTTTCTTACCCAACAGTTTTTGAACCTCTGGAACGATGTAGTCGAGAGGCTCAGGATCGCCGGGTCCATTGGACAAAAAGACCCCATCCGGAGCTAGTGCCAGAACGTCCTCGGCACTCGTAGTGGCAGGCACTACCGTCAAGTCACAGCCTCGTGTGGCCAGGCATTTGAGAATGTTACGCTTAATTCCAAAATCGTAAGCCACTACCCGATAGCGAACATCTTGGCTCCGCCATTGGTAGGGTTGGGGCGTACTTACTGCCCGAACATAGTCGCTACCCAACATGGGCGGGTGTCGGATGACCTTCTTCTTTAAACGATCCGGATGAAAACTCCGGGTAGAAATGATCCCGCGCATTGCTCCTCGCTCACGAATACGACGGACCAAGGCCCGAGTATCAATTTCTGAGATGCCAGCGACCGAGTTTTTTTGGAGATACTCGTCCAACGTCTTCTCGCCTCTCCAGTTACTGAAAACGCGACTGCATTCGCGAACCACGAATCCTTCCACAAAAGGTCGGTGGGATTCCTCGTCCTCAGAGTTGGTGCCGTAGTTCCCGATTTCGGATTGAGTCATCACTACGATTTGTCCAGTATAGGAGGGGTCCGTGAGCACTTCTTGATAGCCGGTCATGGAGGTGTTAAAAACGACTTCTCCCAGAGATTCTCTGGTAGAACCAAAACAGGTGCCTTCAAGCAAAGTACCATCTTCCAGATACAGCACAGCTTTGCGTGGCTTCATGGACGAACCTGCTTTGACAGCCAATACGGCTCCTATGTGATTCGATCCCAGGGCAGTGTGTTCGCCAGCACCTGAAGACGATTCAGTCAATCAGTCCCAGTCTTGAAACCGGCCAGTAGCGAAAGATCGCTTTGCCAAAGATATTCTGCACGGGAACAAAACCCCAGTTCCGGCTATCGTTGCTCGACCTTCGGTGATCTCCCAAAACAAAATACTGATTCAAGGGCACCAGGCGAGGGAGATGGGAAGTGTGATCCGAAGAGTCTGACCAAAGATAAGGCTCTCTCAATGCTTCTCCATCGATACGAACCAGACCCGATCGAATCTCAACGGTTTCACCCGGCAAACCAACTACTCGCTTAATAAAAGACTTGCTGGGATCTCTTGGATACCAGAAAACCACTATGTCCCCTCGCTGAATATCCCAAAAATGATAGACGAACTTGTTTATAAAAATACGTTCCTGATCATCCAGCTTGGGATGCATACTGTTCCCCTCGACCTTCACTGGTTGAATGACGAAACCGATGATGACGAGGGCAACCAAACTGGCGAAGAAGATGTCTTTACACCAACCGCCGATAGCCCGAAGCGGAGACACGGGATGATTTTTCACCCCGGGCTTAAATCTCGATTGGACTCTTCTACCTAGATCAAAAATCTGCCGCCAGCGAGAGCACATTGTGCTTCACATAGATATCATATCAGAAAGAATGGAAACAACCTCCATTAACCCTGATCATTTCTAGGTTGGAGCACCCTTCACGGTTGATTTTCCTGATCAACAAAATGTTTACCGGGACACCTTTTTTGTGGTAGATGCTGTTTCCTTGGGAAACAGCGACTGAAGGCTTGGGGAACGAGTTTTGATCGCCAAAGAGATCTTCCTGACTAGAGGAGTGGGCAAACACAAAGAGAAATTGCCCAGTTTCGAATCAGCTCTGAGAAATGCCGGGATTGCTGCCTTTAACCTCGTGCGGGTCTCAAGCATCTTTCCCCCTCACTGCAGGCTAATCTCTAGAAAGCAGGGATTGACCAAATTGAAGCCGGGACAGATCGTTTTCGCGGTAATAAGCGAGAACACCACCAACGAGCCAAATTGCTTAATCACGGCTGCCGTGGGTATCGCAATACCTAAGGATCGGCGCCAATATGGCTATCTGAGTGAGCATCATAGTCACGGTAAAAGGGAACAAGCTGCCAGGAATTATTCAGAAGATCTAGCCGCGGAAATGTTGGCTATAAGTCTCGGCGTCAATTTTGACCCCCACCAGAGTTGGGATGAGAAACGAGAGATCTGGCGAATCTCGGGACAAATTATTCAAACTCGAAACATTATCCAAACCGCTATTGGCGACAAGCGTGGCAACTGGACAACCGCCATTGCCGCCGCAGTGATGATCACCGATTGAACCAAATGGGGATTAAGTGCTGCAGTCTAAAAATGCAACGGTGTACTTATCTACAGGACACCATTTAATTAGGTGTAGTAAGTAGGCTCCAAGCGTTCCAGATTCTGTCGTTCTGTGCCTGCGAAATTAGCCCATATTTTGGAGTAGAAGATAACCCGCTCTTCAAGATGCTGAATGATCGCCATCTCTCCCATGAAGTCGAGCTACCTAGAAAAGCCCCTACTTGTCTGTACGATGAGGTAGGAAAAGTTTCCAGTTTTCCTAAATTGGTCCCACCACCGGCCGTGCTGGATTATGCCAGGGAGAAACTTCTCAGATCAGTCCAGCCCTCCAGCCACACCGGCCCATACAAGGGAGACATTTCTCTTTAAGTACCAGTGGCCGACCAGTATAGCAGCCAGCCCATCATCCCACTACCCGCAGGCGGACACACCCGCCCGACCCGATAGATTCACCCCACCAATGTCAGATATAGAGCGAGAAACTCAGCTGAAATAGGAACCCCTCGCTTGCGCTTCGGGCTAACATGACGGGGGAACACATTCTTTATAGGGGGAGTTTCAACTTAGATATGAAACACCCAAACCTGGAACCGGAGAGATTACCTTAGACCGTCCTGCCGATAGACAGAGCCTACCTGCAGTCGCACTTTGCGGGAGAACACACCCTTCACCCCTACGGTCGGTAACGGAACAACCCCGTCTCCGAAGTCTCAAATGCCGCTTCCTTCCCCACTGAGTCCCTGGGACCGATCAACAAACCCATCGAGAGGCAAAGACCAAAATCGTTAGAAAATACAGGCTGGAAGAAAAACTACCTATCGGCCAGGCAGAGACGTCACTTCCAAGATAACCGGTACCACTCCGGCTTCTACCATCCTGAGTTCTTTTGCAGCCCGGTAGGAAAGATCAATGATTCGACCTTTGCGGAGGGTTTGAATGGGGAAGCGATCGTTGATTCGAACAACCACTTTACGATCATTGTTCAAATTTCGAACGCGAACCCGTGACCCAAAGGGTAGGTTAAAATGGGCCGCAGTGAGCTTATCGCGATCAAAACGCTCCCCACTGGCTGTCCTCCTGCCATGGTAGCCATCACCTTTTCCGTACCAACTGGCCAGGCCTCTTTGGATTCGCCAGGAATTACCAGCTGGGCCACGGGCAGCGGAGGACTTCTTCCCGCAGCCCAAACTACCTAACAGGATCCCCAAGACAAGGAGGACCGTTAGCCTCATTTCTACTTTTCTAGCATCCAGGGGTGACAATTCTCTGTTCACTTCAAATGAGAGCAGACGGATTACGTTCTAGAAAGACCATCGATGGTGGCCTACATGATCCAATTCTGTATCCTTGTTTACCAGTTACTACTGGACCACGGAGACTTGCTTGCACACCCCGATTGTGCCACTATCACCTCCTCGTGGACACTTTGAGGCATGACCTTTTGATCGTCGGAGGCGGAGCGGCTGGTCTTCGGGCAGCAATCGCAGCAGCCGAAGTCGAACCTAAATTAGACATCGCTGTTGTGTCTAAAGTGTATCCGATGCGCAGCCATACAGTCTCGGCCGAAGGTGGGGCTGCCGCGGTTTTTCGCGAGGATGACAACCTGGATCTTCACGCCTTTGACACGATCCGGGGAAGCGACTATTTGGCCGACCAGAAGGCGGTAGAGATCTTCGTTCGAAAAGCACCCGAAGAAATCGTTCAATTGGAGCATTGGGGTTGCCCCTGGAGCCGAGACACAGACGGGAAAATTAGTGTTCGGGCCTTTGGCGGTATGAGCGTAAAGAGGACCGTATTTGCGGCCGACAAGACTGGCTTTCATATGCTTCATACCCTTTTTCAGGTCTCGCTTAAATATGCTCAAATCAAGCGTTACGATGAATGGTTCGTGAGTTCATTGATGGTGGAAGATGGGCAATGCTTGGGAGTGACAGCTCTGGACCTGCGCACCGGCCAGACTCATCCCCTGTTAGCTAAGGCCGTCTTGCTGTGCACCGGAGGTTGCGGTCGTATTTATCCTTTTACAACTAATGGAAGCATCAAGACGGGAGATGGAATGGCTCTGGCCTACCGTGCAGGAGCTCCACTCAGAGACATGGAGTTCGTCCAATACCACCCCACCGGACTTCCCGGAACAGGTATCCTGATCACCGAGGCCTCTCGAGGAGAGGGAGGATATCTGTTCAACAAAGAAGGGGAAAGATTCCTCGAGCGCTACATTCCAGGAAAGATGGAGTTGGGCCCGAGAGACATCCTCTCACGAGCTATTATCACCGAGATTAGGAAGGGAAGAGCCTTTAAAGGATCCTATGGCCACTACGTTCATCTCGACTTGAGGCACCTGGGAAAGCGAGTGATCGATGAAAAACTCCCCTTTGTGCGGGAACTCGTCACCAAGTATGTGGGTATCGATCCAGTCTCCAAGCCCATCCCGGTCAGACCAGTGGTACACTATATGATGGGTGGTGTGAGCACCGACCTGAAGGGGGAAACGCCTTTGAAGAACTTGTTTGCCGCTGGTGAAACGGCCTGTGTCACCATCAATGGGGCCAATCGACTAGGCTCGAATTCCTTGACCGAATGCCTGGTTTTTGGTGCCCGAAGCGGCAAAGCAGCAGCCGAATCCGCTCTGGAGAGTAAGGCTGTACCCGTCCGCGTTACGGAATTACTGGCCGAGCAAGAACGTCAACGAATCCAAAGGACCTTTCTCACCAAGAGTGGCGGTAGAGAGCGAGTTAGTCGTATTCGAGAAGAGATGAACCAGACTATGGAAAGAGGTTGCGGAGTCTATCGCAGCCGAGAGGGCCTGCAGAAGACTTGCAACACTCTCAGAGAACTACGAGAACGCTTTACCCAAATCCAGATCACGGATCACGGTCGCGTTTTCAATACCGAGTTAACCACCGCTTTAGAGCTCGATTGCATGCTCAGAGTCGCCGAGTGCATTGCTCACTCGGCTCTGGCACGAGAAGAGTCACGGGGCGCTCAGGCCCGTCTGGATTTTCCGAAGCGCGACGACGAGAAATTCCTCCATTACTACCTCGTCTATGCCTCTCCTGAAGAACCTCGTCTCGAACAACGCCCTGTAAGGATAACCCACTGGACACCTCAAGAACGAAAATATTAGGCCAAACGCGAGAGAACGAGCAGTGCCTTATTGGCTAATCCAGATTATGGAGAGTAACCCATAGCCCTTCGACGAATCGTCTATGAGTAAGGTAAAAATCACAGTTACGCGCTATGACCCGGAAAAGAGTCCACAACCTTTCCTCCAAAGCTACACCATTCCCTACCGCGAAGACATGGTGGTGCTCGACGCCCTAACCTACATCAAAGACCACGTGGACGGGACCCTCACCTTTCGCTGGTCCTGCCGAATGGGAGTCTGCGGAAGCTGCGGTATGACCGTGAACGAGTCTCCAAAACTCACCTGCGCTACCTTTCTCCGGGATTACTATCCCAACGAAGTTCGGGTGGGGCCTTTAGCCAACTTTCCCGTCATTCGTGACCTGGTCATCGACATGGATGACTTCATACAGAAACTTCAGAAGGTCAAGCCCTGGATCATCCGAAAAACAGAAAAACCAGTCAAAGAGGGAGAATACTTACAAACCCCGGCGGAGCTAGAACTATTTCATCAATTCAGCATGTGCATCAACTGCATGATCTGCTATGCCGCCTGCCCGGTCTACGGCAATGACCCGAGTTTCATCGGACCAGCCGCTTTAGCCCTGGCTCACCGCTACGACCTGGATTCGCGGGACCAGGGCCGGGATCAGCGAGCCAGCAGCATCGGCAGCCACGAGGGCATCTGGGAATGCACTTTCGTGGGAGAGTGCAGTCAAGTTTGTCCCAAAGACGTTGATCCGGCAACAGCCATCCAACGTTCTAAGGTCCAGCTGACCAAGGAATACTTTTCCTCCTTGATCTGGCCCTGGGGCAACAGATGACTCAAAGAAACCCGCATTTCTCAGTTCCTCCCACTTACCGACCTCGCCAACCGATCACTTGGTGGTTGAGCAACGGGAAGTATTTCCTCTTCATGATGCGCGAGCTATCCGCCCTCTTCATCGCTGCCTACATCTTCATCAACTTGCTGGGAATTTATCGCTTATGCCAAGGTCGCACCCATTATGAGGCTTATCTCGAGGCGCTCCAGACTCCTTTGGCAAAGGGACTTTTTGTAGTCATCTCGCTATTTTGTCTTTATCACACCGTCACCTGGTTTCACTTGACACCCATCGTCATGGCGCTACGCATAAGGGGAAAAGTCATTTCTCAGAGGGCGATGAAGTTCGTCATTTACCTTTCCTGGGGACTGATTTCCAGTCTTTTGTTCTACCTGCTGATAGCAACCTAGTGCAGTGATGAAGTGAACATGAGTGTTAGGATGAAGAGCACAGAACCGCTCTGGTGGGCACTGTTTTCAGTGGGGGGAACACTGGCAGCCTTTCTCCTGCCCATCCAGGTGCTCATCACTGGCTTGGGAGTTTCCTTCGGATGGATTTCTCCCCAGGTTATCAGCTATCAACGACTCATGATCTGGTTGACTTATCCTCTGTTCAAGGTCTACCTGTTCTTTATGATTTCTCTGCCGCTTTTTCACTGGGCCCATCGTTTTCGCCACGTGCTGATCGACTTGGGACTCAGGCATTTGAAAACGCCGATCGGGATATTCTGCTACGGGAGTGCGGGTACGGGTACGGTCATAGCGGCTTTTTTACTCCTGTCTTGTCCCTAGAAACCCACCTACAGAATCCGCGCCTGTTTTTATTATTACCGGCACCTCCCATTAATCCATCAAAGTAGTTGCTTGGCCTACTCAATGGATCCAATTTCTGCATACTCAACCTGCTGGAGACTCGATGTGGGCTAGCCCGCTAGATTCTTGCTCTACTTGGAAAGAAGGAGATCTTCCGACACTGAGTCGCAAAGAACCGGAGCTTGCATGATCACGCTTACATCCGTCAAAAGCATTCCCTATAATCGAAAGAAGACACAAGGCCGAGCGACGTGGCACAGGCCCTAGCTGCGGGAGAGGATCGGCTGGAAGCAGCCTTGGCTTTGGACAATCTGGGCGATGTCACCCTCGGTTTTGTCCTACGCTCCGTCTCCGATAAGGATCCTGCCTCGCAAGTCCAAGAGGCAACTTCCGAGGCAGCCCAGTTGTTCGAATCGGAGGCCTATCCAATCACACAGCACAGCAAATAAACAAGGAGGAGAAGGGGAAGACCAAAAAAAAGAACAGCCATTGCCACTACCCCCACTAGAGTGGAAACCATCAGGACTCCCCAGCCAATCCCAAACAGGAAGGTACTTTTCGGTCGACTCCTTAGCGCCAGGACTGCCAGAATGACGACGACAGCACCGCTGAGCCACGACCAGGCTGGGTCAAGCTCCGGAAACGGAGTAGGGTAGTACTCTTTCGGTGCCACTGTCCCCAGCACTAGAAAGAGCATGGCCACGCCTGTCAAAGATCCCAAAATCAGGCGAGCCAAAAGCCAAGTTAGGCTCCACTTTGGCCTAAGTTCCACCACCCCCCGAGCCTCCATTTCGAAATAGTGACCTTGTCACCCTTTGGGTCTCACGGCAGGTCTGCGGGGCCTGCGACGGGCTCGGTAATCACGTTCACACAAGCCGGCTGAGCCGACTCAAAGGACCGCTTCAGAGCTGCCGGCAACTGAGCTGGTGAGCAAACGAATTCTCCATGCCCACCGAGTGCCTCCACCAGGCGATCATATCGTGTAGGCAACAGATCACACCCCACCAGTCGGTGGGGACCGTAACGCCGCAATTGTATCTGCTTCTCTGAATTCCAGCAGGAATCGTTTCCAACCACGGCAACAAAGGGCAGTTGATATCGGACCGCGGTATCGAACTCCATGGCGTGAAATCCGAATGCTCCATCTCCCAAGGTGGCTACTACCCGAGCCGTGGGAAAAGCCAGTCGAGCCGCGATGGCAAAGGGGATGGACCCGCCGATTGCGCCGGAGGGGCCGTTGATCACTCGGGGTTCTCCGTCCAGGCAGGCCTGCGCCCACTGACCGAACTCACCCCCCTCGCTGATCAGCACAGCCGGACCTTCTAACCAGGGCTGCAGATACCGTCAAAGCTCGGCCGGATGCAGTGGTCCCTCCTCCGGAGATTTCAGATCGCGCCACTTTTGCGGACGGTAGCGAATGGCTGAGCTCACCTCTTCAGGCCATCGACCTGACGACCAAACCATTTCCTTGGCTATTCGAATCAATTGTTCAGCAGCGGGTATCGTATCCGCCTGGGCACTGTATTCCAGGCAACAAGGCTCTTCAAGCACAGAAACCGTCTGCTCAAGCACCGCAGGGTCAGGATCAATCTGCAAAAAACGACAAGCTGGATTAAAAGCCTTTTGACTCCCAAAGGCCAGGGTAAAATCCAGTTTTTTCCCCAGCAGCAAAACCGTGTCGGCTTCGGCCAACACTTCACCAAAAGCACCCAGAGAAGGATCGGATGTGCCCCGCGGGCTTTCCATGCCGATTATCGCCAACTGAGTTGCCTCAGCCAAGCGGCGCATCGTCTCCCTTCCCCTAGAGCGCATCAGCGCAGGGCCAACCAGTACGAGTGGTGTCCGGGAACTAGCCAGCCTAGCTAGGATTTGAGCGGCCAACGTTTCCGATAAGAGCTGTGGCTGGGTCCGAGAGCCCACCGGAGAAGAGGTCCCGTGACAAGGGGACTCGATTCGACTCTCCAACACATCGGCCGGTAGGTTCACCTGGACAGGCCCCGGCCACCCCTGACAAGCGATCAACAGGGCCTTCTTGATCTCGCCTCCCAAGCGCTTTGGATCAGTGACGTTCCAGGCTGCTTTAACTGCTGGACCGACCATTTGTCTTTGTGCCATTTCCTGAAATCCGCCACGCCCAAGGTCGGGCTGCGCACAGTTCCCGCTCAACAGTACCAGCGGCGACTCTGCAGCGGCCGCCACATACAGCGCTGAAAACGTATTTGCATGGCCCGGCCCGGCCGACACCAAGGCAACGCCAGGAGTTTCCGTCAAACGGCCCCAGGCATCCGCCATATGAACAGCTGCTGCTTCATGGCGCACATGAATCAGATCTAAACCAAAGTCGAGGCAGGCGTCGTAAATCGACAGAACCTGATTTCCTGACAAACTAAACAGCCTCTTCAGACCTGCCTGTTTCAACGCCTCCACGAGCAATCCCGCTGCTGGTCGAATAGTGGCCACTTAATCGGACTGAGAAACCGAAATTCGACGACTACTGTCCTGATTTACTTCTCTTCTAACTTTACCCCAGAGGAGATCGCTTTGACCAGCACAAGGGTTAGTCAGCCCAAAATAGGGGCCGGCTGAGCATAACACAGTTAAGGCGGATGATTCCAGCGATGCAGTAGGTAGGGTGTGCAAAAGGCAGACTAGCAAGTTGAGTGAAAGAGCCCTCCCACCGGCTCCTTCTCTCGCAGCCTATTGTAGATTTGAACTACCTCTTCAGCCTGAAACAGGTGCATCAGGATCTCCTCGGTATTGATCATCCGTAGGGTCTCTTCACAGATCTAGAGCCGCTCGTAGATCCGCTTGGACAGGACAACCGTTTTCTCTTCATGCTTCAACAGCTCTTCCATATGAGCAGACAGGATACCGGACACATTCCACGTTCCGATCTCCTTTCAATCCTATTGCTGATCGCTTCCCGGAGGGAGTTTGCCATCTTTGAAGGGGATTTTTGGGCCCTCGACCTCCAGCCGACCCCAGAAAAGATGCGGAATCCGTGGGGGAAATGTCCCCCCTTTTCTATCTTGCTTCAACAGCCAATGGGTCTGGTTTGAGGGAACCCTATCTTCACTCGCTCTAGTCTCCCCGGAGACCTGAGTGTTTCATTTCAGCAATACGATGACGTTTGTGGTAAGCACGACAGAGCCCAGGTCACAAAGCGACAAAAAATGCGATGTTGCAACACATCGCGGAGGAGGAGTGACAAAGAGATTAGCCCGCAATCTCCATCTGTCTAGATACAAATGGAGATTGCGGGGAATCTCGGGGTTGCTCGTCATTGACAGTGCATCCTGGCATCGCCTCCTTCCTCGCGCCTTGACCTCGCCGTACAAGCCCTAACTGCAAACATCACCTTATCTCTGAAATGAAACACTTAGTACTATCGAGTAAATGGATGCACAAACAAGGAAATCTCCGGGATGAGGAGATGACAATCGTCTCTATTCTCTAGCACCGGATCACCATCCGACAGCATAGCCATCTCGACGAGGATCAGCTCCACCCATGAAAGAGCCGGTCTCTGGGTCAATCATGATTCCCTGCCCGCCTCCCACCTGAGCCGACCAGTCACCCAGCAGGTTTAACTGGTGACCTCTTTCCCCTAACTCCGCACGCACCTCCCGGAGAATCCGCGTCTCCAGATCAACCCTGCGTCCCGGAGTCGTGGCCACCAGCCGCGGCGCCTCGATAGCCGCCTGAACATTCAGGTTATGATCCACAATGTTCATGATCATCTGGGGTGTAGTCTGTAGGATACCGTAACTACCAGGGGTACCGATAAGCAGGCGCAAACCCTGTTTGTCCCAGACCTGCGCGGGCGAAAGGCACATCTCGATTTTCTTGGAAGGGCCAATGACGTTGGGGCTTCCTGGCTCTCTGTCAAACCAGAACATGAAGTTGTTTAAAAAGATACCTGTTCCAGGAACCTGCAGCGCCGATCCAAAAGTGGTGCCAAGACTTTGGGTAACCGCCACCGCATTACCCTGGCCATCGACGACATCAAAGTGGGTTGTGCATTCGGTTTTCATCCAGCCATAGGGGTCACCGGCCAACACTTCACCCTCCATCTTAGTGGCGGTGTACCTTGCTCCACCCGTGGTCTGAGCGCCTTCCCCGATAAGCCGGCGCCGTTCAGCAGCATAACGTTTGGAGAGTAAACCAGCCATGGGTGGATGCTCAATGGCGGCATATTCGGCGCGGTCGGCGGTGGCCAATTTAGCCGCTTCAATGAACCGATGGAGGGTAGTTGTAGTGTTGTGGCCCATAGCCGCAACGTCAAAACCCTCCATGATGTTAAGGGTTTCCAGGTACTGTATTGCCTGACAGGGTGGCGGGGGAGCAAGGATCTGATAACCTCGGTAGTCGACGTGGATAGGATTAAGCCATACCGGTGAAAACCCACTCAAGTCCTCGTGGGTAAGGAGTCCCCCCCGCCCCTGCAGGCACACAACCATCCGTTCGGCAATTTCTCCCCGGTAAAAAAGGTTGGACCCGCCCTCAGCGAGAAGCCGGAGGGTTTGAGCCAGGTCTTTTTGAACCAGGACCCCACCAGGGGGAGGAGCTTTTCCATTGAGCAAAAATGGGGGTACAGGAGAAGAATATTTCAGTAAATCAGCTACGTTCGCCTGGATGAACAAGTGGTTGTTCACTGTCAGGGAAAACCCTTGATCTGCGTACTCAATGGCCGGAGTAAAGACCGTCTGAGCATCCATCGTACCGCAAACTGTGAGGGCCTCAAACCAACCACCACACGCCCCTGGGACCAGGGGCGTGAGAGGACCGCGGGCATGCTTTTCGGAACTGTCGTAGTGCTCCAAGCTTGTGGCCCTGGGGGTAAGACCCACATAGTCAAGGATTTTACGTTCCTTCTTCTTGGCGTCGTAGATCAGCATGTATCCTACGCCCCCAAGACCCGACATGTAAGGCTCAACCACATTGAGAGCGGCGGCGGTGGCTACGGCCGCATCGACGGCATTGCCGCCTTGCATGAGAATCCTGAGCCCAGCGAGGGAGGCGAGCGGATGAGCTGATGTGACCAGGCCTCGCCGCCCAGTCACCGTGGGACGATGCACTGTACCTCTAGTGGAGAAGGCCATCCAGAAAGACCCTTCCCCGAAGAGAATAGCGCGAAAGCACCTTAGTCCACAAAATCCCAACTGCCAAGATCACAGCATAATAAAGAGCTTACACTTGATGGTCAAGAAAGCATCCAGTAGGTCTGGCCTCAACCTAGACTTTGACCATGATTCATCAAGTGTGAAATAATCTCAACATCAAGGATAAAAAGCGAATGAAAAATCACTCACCACCGCCACTAAAGCTGGAGGCACCTCATGAACAGCACAATTAACGCTGAGCCACCGCAAAGCCCTGAAGGTCCTTTGTCGTTAGAGGATTTCTTAAAGGATCTGGACGTCACTGCCTGGCCTCGCCGCCTGAAGCTGATTCTGAAGGGTCTAGCCATTTTGTTTCTCCTGATTGGCCTTAACTGGGCACGTTCTTTCTACACCGACTGGCTTTGGTTCGACAACTTGGGCTACCAGGAGACCCTGCTGAAGATGATGAGCACGAAAATCTGGCTCTTCCTGACGGGCGGGTTCCTATTCGCTGCCGTCTCCGGGACCAATCTCTACTTCGTGTTCCGCAACACTCGAGGACAGATTCCGCTAGCCCACAGCAATGTTTCCCCTCAGCTCTATGGAGTAGTGAGACAACTCGTCACCTGGCTTTCCATAGGAAGTGTGTCACTCATCAGCCTGTTCCTTGCTATCCGGGTGGCCCGTCAGTGGGACAACATTCTCCGTTTTTTCTCGGCAGTGCCTTTTGACCGTTTAGACCCCATCTTCCACAGAGATCTAGGCTTTTTCATCTTCACCCTTCCCGTCCTTCACTTCACCCAGAAGTGGTTGCTGATCGCCTTGATTCTGGTGACTCTGATGGTCGCTCTCCTCTATTATCTGTTTTCTCGACTGCGAGGAGAGGGTTTTTCCTTTTCGGGCAAGGTCCAAGTCCACCTGGCTAGCTTGGGAACCCCCATCTTTCTCCTGCTGGCATTTGGACATTGGTTGGGACGCTACGATCTGCTCTACTCTACTTCCGGAGCGGTGGTAGGTGTCGGCTACACCGAAGCCGCCGCCAGCCTCCCAGCCCATTTCGTGATGACCGTAATCGCGGCTCTCAGCGGAATTCTTCTGATCGCGGACATCTTTTACTCCGGCCGTCGTCTAACCTATTGGGCTATTGGTCTCTGGTTTGGATTGAACATCGTGGCGGGTACGGTCGTGCCTGCTTTGGTGCAGCGATTCTATGTCGTACCCAGTGAACTGGCCAGGGAGGAACCCTATCTGAGAAACCACATCCAGCTCACCCGTCAGGCTTACGCTTTGGACCGAGCAGAATCACAGAGTCATCCAGCCAAGGGATCCGTTGACGCCAAAACCATCGCCCAGAATCAAGGCACAGTCCAGAATGTGCGCTTGTGGGATGAAGGTCCTCTTCTTCAGAGCTACAACCAGATCCAATTCTTCCGTCTTTATTATGATTTTCTGGCCGTCACCACTGACCGCTATGTGATCGATGGCCAGTTGCGCCAGGTCATGCTTTCCACCCGGGAGATGTCTGCCGACAAACTCCCTCAGGAGGCCCAACGCTGGGTCAACCGTCACTTGCAGTTCACCCACGGCTATGGGGTCGCCATGAGTCCAGTCACCGAAGTCGCCTCGGGTGGACGCACGGCTTTTTTCTTGAAAGACGTCCCACCACAAGGCAAGATATCCCTCAAACGCCCCGAGATCTACTACGGTCTGAAGAGTCTGGACTCGATTATCGTCAACAGCAGGATGAAGGAGTTCAATTATCCTGGAGAGGAAGGTCCCATCTACACGCGTTACAAGGGGAAAGGGGGAGTCCCACTCACCTCCATGTTCCGACGCCTGCTCTATGCTTGGCAGTTCCGGGACCTCAACATATTACTTTCCGGGGAAATCGAGCCGAGCAGCTTGATTCAATATCGGCGCACAGTTCCTGAAAGGTTTTCCGCCCTGGCCCCTTTTCTCTTGCCCGACAAAAACCCGTATGTGGTGGTGGCCAATGAACGAATCTACTGGATTCAAGATGCCTACACGGTAACGGACCAATACCCTTACTCAACCTCCTGGCAGAAGCAGTTCAACTACATGCGCAACAGTGTTAAAGCGGTGGTCGACGCCTATGATGGGACAGTGGAATTTTATGTCGCCGATCCCGCGGACCCCCTGATTCAGACCTATCAACATATTTTCCCCGAGCTCTTCAAGCCGATGGATCAATTACCTGCCTATCTGAGCCCTCACATCCGTTATCCCTTGGACCTTTTTACCGTCCAGGTGGAACTGCTCCTTCAGTATCACATGGTGGATCCCGCGGTTTTTTATAACAAGGAAGATCAGTGGGCGCTTCCACTCCAAACTTCGTTCGGCAGCACCGCTATTTTGAAGCCTTACTACATCGTGGCTCGTCTTCCCGGAGAAGATCGAGAAGAGTTCCTACTGATCCAGCCCTTTACCCCTTCCGAGCGCCACAACCTGGTAGCCTGGATCGCCGTCCGCAACGATAAGCCCCATTACGGAGAACTCAAGCTCTTTCGGTTTCCCTCAGGCCGACACGTAGACGGCCCGAACCAGGTGGAGGCCAGGATTGACAATGACGCTATTATTTCAGAACAGTTCACCCTGTGGGGACAGGTCGGGTCTGAAGTTTCGCGCGGCATTCTGCTGGTCATCCCACTGGGCGATTCTATCCTGTATGCCGAACCTGTCTTCCTCAAGCCAGACACTCTAGAATTCCCCGAACTCCGCCGGATCATTCTGGCCAATTCCGAAAAAGTGGTGATGCAACCCACGCTGGACCTTAGTGTTCGCGCCCTGGTCGGCGAACTCCCATCCGGTTTCTCCCGCATAGGCAAGATGGAGGATCAAGTGGCTACAGCAGAGGAAAAACGAGGCTTCTTACCCTTTGGATCAGATGACCTGAAGGCGGTGACTACCGGCCTAAAAGAGGTCCTCCAGAAACTTCAGCAAGTGCTCAACCGGCTCCAGTAATAGGTCCCTTTTGGAAAAACTGAGGACAGGAAACAAAAAGGAAACCGATCTTTTAACCATCGATTCCACCCCATTAGAACTGCTGCAAAGGCCACGCAGGAAAAATCCAATATGTTGATCGTGGATTCACATCTGGATGTCGCCTACAACGCCATCGAATGGAACCGGGACCTTCTACAGAGTATCTCTCAAATTCGGGAATCGGAAGCGGGAATGGCCGAAAAGGGGCGCGGTCTGAATGTGGTCAACTACGAAGAACTACGTCGAGGTAACATTGGTCTGGTATTTGTCACCGTGCACTGCCGAATCGCCTCGGTGGGAAAGCGCTTTGCGGGTGTCAGAAACCAGGACATTGCTTACGCAAAGTGTATGGGCGAGCTGGCCTACTACCGATTGATGGAACACAAAGGGATACTGAGACAGATTAGCAGCACTTCGGACCTCAACCTGCACTTGTCCAACTGGGAGACCGATCCTGCTTCTACTCCCTTGGGTTTTGTACTGACCATGGAAGGGGCGGATGGAATCGTTTCTAGGGAACAGGTTCCTCACTGGTGGGAGCAAGGCTTGCGAGTGGTCAGCCTTTGCCACTACGGGGTGAGCAGTTATGCACACGGCACCCAGACCAAAGGGGGATTAACTTCCCGCGGCGATGGCCTACTCAAGGCCCTCGAAGCAGCTGGTATCGTGTTGGATGTAACCCATCTGGCAGAACAGGCCTTCTGGGAAGCCCTCGATCTCTTCGGAGGTCAGATCATCGCTACTCACAATTGCTGCCGCGCGCTGTGTGCCCATGATCGGCAGTTTGACGATCGGCAAATCAAGGCATTAGTGAAACGCAATGGGGTGATCGGGACGGCCCTCGACGACTGGATGCTTTCCCCCTCATGGGACCATGAAGCTGTCGACAACACGGAAATCACGTTGGAGACCGTCGTGGATCATATCGAGCATGTCTGCCAAATAGCGGGGAATGCCAATCATGTGGCCATCGGATCTGATCTGGATGGTGGCTACGGAAAAGAGCAGTCTCCAGAAGATCTCGAGACAATTGCCGATTTGCAAAAGATTCCGGCCATCTTGGAGGGTCGAGGATTCGGCACCGAGGACATCGCCAAAATCATGCATGGGAACTGGATCTGCTTGCTGAAAAGAGCCTGGACTTGACGGCAAGCTAGGCTCCCAGAAAGGTCAGGAGTCGATGCCGCCGGGTCCAGTCGATTAACCGCTATAATCAGAGGGACATCCGAAGGAGACAATTCATGGAAAAGGAGACTCGGTACTGGGAGATACTTTTCTGGGGGATGATTCTTTTGGCTTCTTTCGGTCCTCTCCAAACCGGAAAGTATAACGCCGTAGCGGATATTAGAACTTCTTTACCCAAATTTTGGGACCTGCCTGCCACCGACGAAACGACACTTTCATCCGGCAATATTAAGACAAGCATTCTGGTCCCGGGTTGGCCAATCACTGCCCCTGGGAAAAAAGCCTGGAAGGAGATTTGATCAAGCTGGTTGAAGAGATGAAGGGCCGCGCTCTACGAGTGGTTGGAGTGAGTGTAAACCACCGGGAAGATGACCGCCTGGCAGCCATGGAGGAACATACCAGCCGAATCGGTTACAACTTCAGCAATATTTTTGATGAAAGCCAACAGATCGAAAGTAAGCTGGTAGCCACCCGTACGCCCGAACACTTTGTCTTTGACCAGAATCGCAAGCTCGCCTACATAGGCTTACTTATTGACTCACCGGCCACGATACACAAAAACAAAAGTCTCCATTACACCCACCAGGGTTCACCCCGACAATACTATGTCAAGGATGCTATCGAGACCCTTCTGGCTGCTAAGACTGTCGGCAATACTAAACTCTGCACCCATGGACACTTAGTGGTATACGAGAAAGTGGGGAATTAGTGAGTCGCGGGACAATCGGGTTAGTGACGCTCTTCTCCTTCTTGACAGACGGCTATTGCCGACAGCTGCCCATCGAGCAAGAGATTCCTTCGACCAGCGCCCTTGTTCCCATCACCTTCTCCGAGTGGAAAAAGAGGTTGAAGGAATATCCGGATCGCATCCTGGTAGTGGACCACTGGGCAACCTGGTGCATCCCATGTCTTGAGCGTTTTCCCGGGTTAGTCCGGCTTTTCAGGGAGTACGCCCCATAGGGAGTTGCCTTCGTGTCCATGTGCTTAGACGATAGAGAGAACGGGCAGGCGCTCGAAGAGGTCCGCCAGTTCCTAGTCGAGCAAGAGGCCACCTTCTCCAACTACCGGATGGATGAAAACATCACGGTGGCCTTTAAGAAACTGGATCTCTGGTCGATTCCTGCCGTCCTAATTCATGGTGGCGAGGGGCAACTGCGTTACCGCCTGACCGGAGACGACTCAAACCGTCAGTTCAGCGAAGAGGATGTAAAAGAAGCCATCCAGATACTGCGTCAGGAACAAGCGTTCTCTGACCAATACCGCCAGTGATATTTATGATCATTTGTACCCAAATCAATCATTCCCGACCCCGTTCAAATCCTGCCACGACAAGCCGTTGCCATGGAACGTAAGAATAATCCATCTCCGAAGACCGGAGCGGAAAACGTCGAATGGCAGCTGGACGATCTCTATGCCGATCTAGAATCCTTGGAGAAGAGTCTCGAGCGAGTCGATCGCTGGGCAAATAAATTCGCGTGCGATCATCGAGGTCGCTTGGCCTCGATGGATGGCTCGGAACTGGTGCAGGCCCTAGAAACATTCGAATCCCTTCATGAATTATTGAATCGCGCTTACACCTATGCCTTTTTGTATTGGTCTACCAACAGTGAAAGCGCAAAAAGGGGTGCGCTCTTGCAGAAGGTTCGCGAGGTTTACTCCCGCATCACTCAGAAGGTTCTTTTTTTCGAACTGGAATGGATTCAGATGGAGCAAGAATCCGCCACTCGTCTCTTAACCAGTCCAGAAACAAAATCTTATAGACACTATCTGGAAGTACAGCGTCTTTTCAAAGGGCACATGCTGAGCGAACCGGAGGAGAAGATTTTGGCGGAGAAAGCCGTTACCGGGCGAAGCGCCTGGAGTCGATTTTTTGATGAGGTTCTAGGAGCCATCCGATTCCAACTGGGAAATCAGGTACTGACCGAACAGGAGGTGCTTTCCAAGCTGCACGACGGGAACCGTGAGGTGCGAAGAAAAGCTGCCCTGTCTCTAACGGAAGGACTCCGTCCCCATATTAGAGAACTCACCTACATTTTTAACACCGTCCTGGCCGAGCACGCCGCTGAAGACCGCTTGAGAAACTACCCCACCTGGCTCTCGAGCCGCAACCTGTCAAATGAAATTTCCGACCAAACCGTCGAATCTCTCATCCAGGTAGTCGCTGGACGCTTCGAGCTGGTGGCTCGTTACTACCGACTCAAGCGCCGAGCGCTGGGCCTTGATCAGATGTGGGACTACGATCGCTATGCTCCGGTGGCAAGAACGAACATACGATATAAGTGGGATCAGGCCTGTCGGCTAGTTTTAGAAGCCTACCAGCACTTTCATCCCACGCTGGGATCCCTTTGCCAAAAGTTCTTGTCCGGACGCTGGATTGATGCTGCTGTTCGGCCCGGAAAAAGAGGAGGTGCTTTCAGTCACTCCGCGGTGCCCAGCGTCCACCCCTACATCCTGTTGAACTACACGGGGTCCATTCGCGACGTTCAAACTCTGGCCCACGAACTGGGTCATGGAATACATCAGTATCTGTCGCGAAAACAAGGCCTGTTGCACTCTGAGACCCCACTCACGACCGCCGAAACTGCCTCTGTCTTTGGCGAGATGCTGGTCTTCCATCGACTGCTTGAAAAGGAAAAAAGGCCTGAGGCGCGCTTTTCGCTGCTCATGGGAAAGATCGATGACAGCATGGCCACCGTTTTCCGGCAAGTCACCATGAACCGCTTCGAAGATCGAATTCACACCACTCGCCGTACTCACGGAGAGCTTTCCGTGGAACGGTTCGGCGAACTCTGGCTGGAGACCCAAGAGACCATGTTCCAGAATAGTGTCCAACTTGGAAATCACTATCGAATCTGGTGGAGCTACATACCCCATTTTATCCATACACCGGGTTATGTCTACGCCTACGCCTTTGGGGAACTACTGGCACTGGCCCTCTTTTCCAGATACCAGCAAGACCGATCGGAATTTGCTCCCCGCTACCTTCAGCTACTAGAAGCAGGGGGCTCGGACTGGCCCCAGTCGCTGGTGGCCAAACTGGGTGTAGATCTCGACGAGAAAACCTTCTGGCAGCAAGGACTGACTCAGATCGAGGGGATGATCGAGGAAGCCGAAGAGCTGGCCTTGGAAGTTGACCTTAACCTCCAAATTTGAAACTCATCCATCAGAACTGAGCCATCGCCACGTCGTCTATCGGGGCTGGCTGCCCAGACGTTCTTTCGAATATGTTTCCACACTGCCTGCAGTCATCCTCCCTGGCTTTCTACGATTTTCCAGATGATTACCGTTCCGCTAAAAGAAGCGGCAGCGAAGCCAGTGGGACGTCTCTCACAGAACTAGCAGCATGGATACTGCACCTAGCGCGGCCCCTGCCTTTAATTGGCGACTGAGGGGCTCCTTCCACAGGAAGTGGGCCAAGAGATTATCCAGGATTACAACGGAGCAACCGTGGAAAGGGAAAAAAACTCGCCTTTAGCTCTGTGATGGCGGCGAACATAACAGTGAGAGCCATCAGGTTAAAGAGTCCAATTCCAGTCCCCATGACTAGATCCCGGCGGTGAACCTGGCTCCTCCGGAGAAGAACGAACATCCAGCCGAACAAGCCTCCTGCCAGGCCCGCCACAAGCAGCACCTGCTGCCTCTGCCCTTCCAGACCTGCGTGGTGGATCCACCTCATACAGGTCAGAGCCACTCCCTGAAACAGAAAGCCCAAGAAGATGACTCCCGCTCCCCTGGTGCTGCCCTCTTGGCTAAGACTTTTTTCCCTCGGCTCATAAGCATGAGACTCGCCGGAGCGAGGAGCACCCCCAGAACCTGTCTCAGACTGATGGCTTCTCTCCAGAGCCAGACCGAGGCCACCACGGGAATGAGAAAAGCCAGCCGGAAGGCGGTCAAAACCGGGGCCACGTGATGGATCTCCAAGCCTCGGGTCATAACCAGCATGGCCAGGGAAAGCGTGAAACCAATGATAGCGCCGACCTTGAGGACCGGAGCATCGAGAAAAATCCTCCCCTTGCCCACAAAGTAAAAAATAAGCGGCAGCGCCAAGACCAGATAGTTAGTCGACACGACAACGGGACTCACACAGCCACGCCGCTGGGCCCATTTGAAGAGCTGTCCGAAGCCGATGGAGAAGGCCGTAGCCAAGGGGAGCCAGTACAAGTTTCAGTACCCCCAAAATCCGAGAAAGGGGAAGCTCTGTAAACTAGAAAAGAACGGCCTTTTCATTTCTGTGACCAAGCCCACAGTGCTGGGAGACAAAGGTTATCTTCCATCTGTCTTGGCCATCCAAAACAGCTGTGCAGGTCAAGGCTCCACCACGCCCATTGCTGCTACTCTCTAACCTTCCCTCCCATTCTCCAGCCAGTGGGTCACTCTTCTCCTCAGCCATGCGCTGGATTCCCTCGGCTCCGATACCACTCCTCCTCTGTTTCCAATTCACACTCTTCCGCCTTGCCACTACAAACAACCAGAGCAAGGACAATCAACCCCGTCAAGAACATGGGAAAGCGCATCATAAGTCCTCCTGAATTGGTTGTTCCATCGAACACCTGCCTGCCAATAGAGCCACGAATGAAATACTTAGTGTTTCATTTCAGAAATACGATGATGTTTGCAGTTGGAGCTTGCACGGCAAGGTCAAAATATGAGGAGGAAGGCGACGCCCAGGTATATCGTGGACAACCTTGGCTCTGTCACACTCGCCACAAACATCATCCTATTTCCAAAATGGAACACTAAGGCGCAAACACAAGTTTTAAACAATTCAAGTTCAAGACGGTGTCCATTGCCGCCTGCCCGTCTCCAAATATAAAACGATAGCTGCCGAAGCAATCAACCGGCATCCGGTCTTGATAGCGAAGCATTGAATCCAGACTCGGTTGATAGGCAGTGAAGGGATGATTACTGAGCCCGACCAGTCGCAGAGCTTTGCTCACAATCAGGTGTGGGTTGATAAAGATCTCATCTAGGCTAACAAAGATGCCTTCAAAAACTCTCAACTTCCTATCTGATCTTGTCTCACTCATCTTCAGTGACCCACTTTACAGCTCCCTACTCTAAATTACGACGGATCAAATGTTTCACCTAATATTGGGTGCGGACCTCAATCTTATGACTTCACCGATGGTTACCGCTTTGGCTCTTTCTGGCATCGGGAACTTCGTTCTGGATCAAGATTGGATTTTGACATAAAGTAGCTTGAGAACCTAGGAATTGGGTGCCCTGTGCAAAGGGAGAGAACCAAAAGGCAGTGGATTTTAGGTCGGAGAACTGATAAGTTCGGGCCATTCATAGAAAGAATACCAGATCGGCTTGAACAGGAGGAGTAAGGGAGGTCGGTCAAAGCCAGGCTGCTCTACCTGCAACATCCTGAGAATTTGACGAAGAGCACCTCGTCAGGCTGGAGAATCTGGCCATCAGGGGCGTCCCCTTTCAGAAATCGGAGAGGTTGACCATGGACAGAAGAGCGTTTATTCAGGCTACCTCCTGCGGATTGATAGCCGGCGGGGTCTTCGGAAATCACTTTTCTTTTCCACAGCCAAAAGAAAAATTCTCCCGCGGCCGCCGACGCATTCTTTGCAATGACGACGGTGCCATCCTGTCTCTTGAACCTCCGGTTACAGCGGACCATTTCCGGGATATGGTCCACAGCTACGGAGGAACGATTGATGTGCTCTGTTGGTGTGTCGGGGACCGGGAGGTCTACGTCCACGACACTCAGGTTGGAGAGATCTTCGGCAACCGACATAGGTCCTTCGACAATGCTAGAGACTGGAGAGTATTTGAAAACACCAGCGCTCTTATCCAGTCCGGAAAGTGCGCCCTGGCAACCCTCGTGGAAGTGTGCCATGAGGAAGGGTTAGACATCTTCCCTTCGGTGCGCATGAATAGCCACTATGCGATCGATCCCCAATCCCCGGGCAGCAGCCTCTTCCGACTGGAACATCCGGAATTGCTGATCGGCTATCCTGCGGGCTACCAGAGGGGCAGCAAGGAGTACGCCATTCGCAGGGGACTCGACTATGCGCATCCGGAAGTCCAACGGCTCATGTCCAACACCGTCATCGAACTTTTCGAACGCTTTGACGTGGATGGTGTGGAAATGGACTTCATGCGCCACCCAACTTTCCTCAAGCTCCATGAAGCCGTGGAGAACAGCTACCACATCACCAACATGCTGCGCCGCATCAAACAAAAGAAAGACAAGATCAGCCAAGCCGAGGGTCGCAAAATCGACCTGGCAGCTCGAGTTCCGCCCACCTTTCCAGACGCTCTACGGGTTGGTCTAGATGTACGCTCCTGGATCAAGGAGGAACTGGTGGATGTGCTGATTGTTGGAGGAGGTTTTATCCCCTTCGAGATGCCCTTTGAGGAGTTTGTGAAGGAGACTCAAAGCACTCCGTGTCAGCTTTACGGCTCTCTGGAACTGCTTCGACCTACTCGAGACCCCCGGGTTACACGGGCCATCGCCATGCGCTACTGGAAGGCGGGAGCCGCTGGACTGCACCTGTTTAATTACTTTGCCCAACCCACCCATTGGAAGCAGAAACTGTTCCGTCAGATCGCCGATCCCCAGTCCTTGGAACGTCTGGATAAACGCTATCAAATCGACACCCGGCGCTGGCCTGCCGGTAGTTGGGAGGGCTATGGAGGGGCTTTCTCGTCCGCCGTCCCTGCTGTCCAGCTCCCGGTTTCACTGGCCGAGATGGGAACCAGCCCCCAGCTCACCCTGCGGATCGCCGACAACCTCGAATCCGCAAAGTCGTATGGTGCCCTGTCCAAAGCGATACTGCGCCTTCAGTTTGATGACCTTACCTATCGAGACAAAATCGAGGTCGCCCTAAATGGGCAATGATTGACCAAAGTACCACGCTCGCAGACCAGCTTGGTAGCTTTCTGGAATAAAGGCAGCCAGCCCGACAAGGGGAGATTTCTGGAGGGTACGGTTGAATATAGGGCAGATTGTCCTCCTCTCCGGAGCGGGAAAAATGTTGTCCAGGTCACCTTGAAAAAGCGCAATCCGAAAGTGGACCCTCCCCTAGTCCTAGCGAGGATGGAGGTAGCTCTTTCCTACAAGCAGTAGTTTTTGATTTTTCACTTTGAATATTTCTCCGAGTATCAAACATCTACCCTTTCGATAACCAGTTTGACCAGAGGGTAATTCAGAGATAGATTCTTGGATCCGAAGTTAACCCGAGGGAATGAGCGAAATGAGTCTAGAGAAGCGGGACCCAAAGGTCTTTGAGATCATAGAAAAAGAGAAACGGCGGCAAAAGGAAGGTCTGGAGATGATTCCATCGGAAAATTACGCTTCGAGAGCAGTGCTGACCGCCATGGGTTCCATTTTGATCGACAAGTACTCGGAAGGGTATCCGCGCAAGCGATACTATGGTGGGAATGAGTTCATCGACCATATCGAAGAGCTGGCTCAAGCTCGGGCCAAAAAACTTTTCGGAATCCCCCACGTCAATGTCCAGCCTTATTCCGGCAGTCCAGCAAACTTTGCCGTATATATGGCAACTTGCCAACCGGGCGATAAAATCATGGGCCTCAATCTTCTGGATGGTGGGCACCTAACCCACGGCTGGAAGGTTTCTGCGACGGCGATTTTTTTCAAGAGCGTTTCCTATCATGTCCGGAATGATGGGCGAATCGACATCGACGAGGTCGCAAGGTTGGCGGAAAAACATCGTCCCAAACTAATTTGGGCCGGGGCGACTGCCTACCCTTACAAATATGACTTCAAGAAGTTCGCGGAGATTGCGGAGGGCGTCGGGGCCTATTTTGCTGCCGATATGGCCCATGTGATCGGGCTAATTATTGCCGGAGTGCACCCCAGTCCGGTTGGACAGGCTCACATTGTCACTACGACCACTCACAAAACCTTGCGAGGCCCGCGTGGTGGCATGATCATGGTGACTGAACGCGGCCTCGAGAAGGATCCAGACCTAGCTCAGAAAATTGACAAGGCGGTATTTCCCGGACTCCAAGGCGGACCCCATGACCACACCACAGCCGCAATTGCGGTGGCCCTCAAGGAGGCCAGCACGTTTGAGTTCAAGAATTACGGACAGCAAATTGTCAGAAACTCAACAGCTCTTGCCGACTCCCTGATGAGTGAAGGAGTAAAGCTGGTCGGTGATGGTACAGAGAATCACCTGATTCTGATTGACCTGATCCCTTTTGGCCCTGGAAAAGGAATCTTCATCGAAAAAGCTTTGGATGAGGCTCATATCACCGTCAATAAAAATACGGTTCCCAAAGATCCTTCGACGCCATTTTATCCCTCTGGCCTTCGACTTGGTACGCCGGCACTGACGAGTCGAGGGATGAAAGAAGCGGAGATGAAACAGATCGGCGAATGGATATCCCGGATTATCAACGAGTTTTCCACCGCCGAGTTACCGAACGACAGAGCCTGTCGCAGCGCAGCAGTGAAAGAGTTCAAAAAAAGCTTGAAAGATAGTGCTATCATCCGGAAAGTTCGGCAAGAAGTCGTACAATTGGCTAGAAAATTCCCTGTTCCTGGGATTGATGGATAGAAATACCAAGTGATCCACTCCGGAAATACGATGGCGTTTGTGGCAAGCTAAAGGGAGTCCAACATCGTCAAGAGACAACGAACCCGATGCTCCGTTCTGTCCCGCTGTCTTCCTGTGGGAGAAGCGAGAAATGCGGGTGGTCCAGCTGCTTGTCGTCGACGATGGGCCCAGACGTCGCTTCCCTCTTACACCGCTTTTCTTGTCCTCTTGTGCACCCTTGTGAGCTGCGGCTTAAGTACATTGAAATTCAACGATCGTAGTGCCTGGCAACTGGAGACTGACCACCTTCGGGTGAGTGTCCTTGAAGGTGGTGGACACATCGCAGAGCTCGTCCTCAAAAATTCCCTGGGGGGAGAATCCATCAATCCACTCTGGGTGCCTCACTGGCCTTCCGTTGAGCCCTGGAGATTCGATTTTGAACAGCACAGCGAAATTTACGGAAAAGACTCTGAGGCGGCAATGCTGGCTAGCATCATGGGACACAACCTCTGCTTCGATTTCTGGGGTGCCCCTTCGCAATCCGAGTTCACCGCTGGTCTCACCTATCATGGCGATGTTTCTCTGCTACGTTCCACAAAAATCTCCCACGACACCGGCTCCATGACTTACCGTTTGGACCTTCACCGATCCGGCACGGCAATCACGCGAACCCTTCGCCTGATCCCGGGACAGTCGGTGCTCTACCTCGAAGAAACTGCGGAGAACAAGCTCAGCATCGACCGACCCTTCGGCTGGGTACAGCATGTCACCTTTGGACCACCTTTCGTGGACCCGGACTCTGTATTCTTCGATGCTTCTGCAGGACGTGGATACATCACTGCCGATCAGGAGGAAATGCCCGCAGTGTGGCCGGTCGACTCGCCCAATCGTCCCGAACAGAATCATCGCCATTTCGCGCGTCAAGCGCCCAGCCAAAAGATGTCCTACTTTCTCTTGGATCCAGGGCGAGAGACCGAGTTCATCTCAGGCGTCAACTCGAAGCATCAATTACTCCTCGCCTATGTCTTCCACCGCCAGGACTTTCCCTGGTTGATGGTCTGGGAAGAGAACCAAAAAATCCAGACTGCACCTTGGAATGGGAAAGAGATGACACGTGGGATGGAGTTCGGGAACACACGTATCCCTGGAACCCTACGAGCCTATTTCGAAAGATCCCATATCCATGACACGCCTGCCTTTGGTTGGCTGGACGCCCTGGAAAAGCGCACCGTGAGATATATGGCCATCATGACTTCGGTTCCGAAAGGCTTTGTTGGCGTTCGCGACATCCGACTCGAAGGTTCTACAGTCCTTATCGAAGGCATGGGTGTCAAGACACCTATTCGTGTTGCTTATCGACCCGAACTCTTCACCACACCGCCTGAGCCCGAATAAGCCGTTCGATCACCGTGGGAAACTTGAAGCCGGTTGCGCAGTTGAGGGCTGGCGCTAGACGGCTTTCATACTCACCGTACGTGTTCCTTTTCATCAATGGAGTGAAAAATGGACTTTCTTTGCCCCATGAATAGAACCAACAGGTTGTTGCGATTTTTGGGATAACAGACCGATTCTCCCCTACGGTCTGTCACGGGACAACTAGTATAGAAACGATTGGTAAAAGCTCCAACATCGCTTCCTTTCCTACCGGAATGATCAGGTCCAACCGGTCTGTCGTCCTGGCAATGATCGTTAACTTGACCATACTTTATCCGGCGATAGCCTGTTTGCTTTTCTATCTCACTCTTGGTTACACTATTTATCTTTCATCGCTACCATACTGACAGTCTGGGGCACATCCTGTGAATACCAGAGAAAGAATCCTCGAAATTCCTGGGAATCGTAGGAATTCCCAAAAGCACAGTTACCTACAACGACCAGTCTCCCGAATGGGTGAATTGCTAGTAGTTAGGACTGTGATCTGAAGACCTCATGAAGGACAACTGTCGGCTGAAAAATCTCCTCATTCCCTCGCACCTGTGCTGGTGGGTTGCGAGAATGATCCTGCCTTTTTCCATCTCATCTCAGATAGCTGGTGCAGAGAGCCCCGTCTTCGAATCCGATATTCATCCCATCCTAGCGGCTGAATGCTTCGAATGCCACGGAGGAACAACGATCCAGGCTGAGCTCGATCTACGGACCCTCCATTCCATTTTTCAGGGAGGAAAATCGGGCGCCGCCATCATCCCGGGGTCTTCAGAGCAGAGTCTGCTGGTAGAAAAGGTGGTCTCGGGCGCCATGCCTCTGGGAGATGCGAGACTGAGCCCGGAGGAAATCCGGCTCATTCGCCGTTGGATCGACCAGGGAGCGTTGGCTGCAGACCGGGAGATGGTTCAAGCCAGCCTCACCGAGTGCTCCCCATCTTTCAGATGCGCTGCGCCGTCTGCCATGGTAAGCGTAAACAGGAAGGGGGACTAGATCTGCGCACCCTGGCCGGACGCCTGAAAGGCGGCCAGTCGGGCCCTGCGCTCATCCCTGGTTATCCCGACACCAGCCTGCTGTTCCAACGCATCATCTCTGAGGAGATGCCCCCTCCGGAACTCCTCTACGAATACCGGGTGCGCCCGCCCAGTGCCCAGGAGGTGGAGACATTGCGCGGGTGGATCGCTGCCGGTGCACAATCGGATCCCACCCGTGACTCAGATCGAAAGGTCCAGCAGCTCATCACTGAAGAGGATACCCAGTTCTGGTCTTTTCGGGCTCCCCGACGCCCGCTTGTCCCAGCAGTGCGCCAGCAGCAGCTGATAAGAAACTCCATCGATGCCTTTTTGCTGGCAAGATTGGAAGCGCGGAATCTCAGCTATTCCTCTCCGGCCAATCGCCTCACCTTACTCCGCAGGGCCTATCTGGATTTGATCGGCATGCCGCCCACAGTCGCCCAAGTAGAATCGTACCTCACGGATCAGCGATCCGACGCCTATGAACGGATGATCGAACGTCTGCTGGCTTCGTCGCTCTACGGGGAGAGATGGGCACAGCACTGGCTAGATGTAGCGGGCTATGCGGACTCGGAAGGGATCAAGTTCGGTGACCTGGTCCGTCACCATGCCTGGCGATACCGCGACTATGTCATCCGAGCCCTGAATGAGGACCGGCCCTACGACCAGTTTTTGACTGAACAGCTAGCGGGTGATGAGCTAACCGAAGCGTTGTTGCATGGATCGGGGCGGAGATGGAATTCGCCCTTTCCCAAGCGGTAGCGTCAGGCGATACGTTCGAACACAGGCCGTCCGAGTGCAGTCATTGTGTTCAGGACTTTCTGGCCGACCTGGATCTCCGTGATCTACCTGGAGAAGCTGCGGGATCTGAGTCTGGGGCCGATGACGCTCTTCCACCGGCCGATCTGCGTTTCTATCCGGCTGCGCTGGTTGTACCCTGTGGCCGCCTGCCAGGCCATGCGGCCGTTGCTGCGGATCTGGGCAATATGGCGATCCCGAACGGTTGGATCCCGCGCCGATTGCGGTCGGATCACTGCGTTCTTCGGCGGCGGTATAATCACATCCAGGGTCTCCCCATACCGTTCCCTCAGCAGATCCCGTGTGGACGCTCCATCATAGGCGCCGTCCGCCAGAAAGCCCGTGACCGGGGCATCGAGTTGATCCAGGAGCCCGGGTAAGGCGGTGCTGTCTCCAACCTCATCGTGAGTCAGATCGGCGCAAACAATCGCACCGCTATGGAGGTCCAGTCCGAGGTGGAGTTTGCGCCAGCGGCGGCGTATTCCCCTGGTTTTATGCTTCTGCGCGAGCCATTCCCCTTCGCCGAAGATCTTGAGGCCGGTACTGTCCACCACCAGATGGACAGGCATAGACCCGGCTTGCCTCATCACCTGCGCGATGCTCAAGCCGTTTGCGCGACGCGACAGTGTGGAGAAGTCCGGCACCCGTATATCCAGCCCCATGAGCGTGCCAATGGAACCCATCAGCCCCTGCGTTTGTCGCAACCCAAGCCGATACGCCGTGCGCAGCGTCAGGCATGTCTCGATCGCCAGATCCGAGTATCTCCGCTGGCCACCCCGTGACGTGCGGCGCGGCGCGCGCCACACACTTTGAGCCTCATCACTGACCCAAATCGTCAGATCACCCCGCTGGCGCAGGCTCTCGTTATATTCCGCCCAGTTGATCACCCGATACTGCGCCTTATCAAACTTGTGCCGTCGGGCTGCGTTGAACTTATGTGGCATCTAGGTTATCCCCGGTGTTGAAAAACACGATGATAAGGTATCCTTCGGGATGATCCATGCAACAAGGTCGCAGCGATGGTCTCCAGGCCGCCGAGGCTCGAAAGCAACAGAATACTTCGGCCTGGAGATCAACGCTACATCAATCGGTTCGGCGAGACAATTCGTAGGTTCCTTCCAGGGTCTCGTGGTCGGAAAGAAACATCTGAACCCAGGTGTCGGACACGATGTCAGAGTCGAACGAGAAGTTAGTATGCTCGAAATACAGTGTGGCCTCCTCCGCAAAGAACGGGTCCTCAGCAACCGCAAAAGAGAGCTGCAGGAACCTGTCGAAGAGCTGCCCGTTCACCAGCTCAAGCACGGCTTCCTCTAGCGGCTCCCCATCGACGGCTGAAATCAGGAAATAACCCTTGACGAAGAAGCCCTCTGCCCACAGGGCCATTTCACCCGTCGCCTCCGCGCCCTCCGACGAGAGCATGCGAACCGCATAAGAAACCGGGGAGGGCTCCAGCGGTAGACTCGACAGCTCCCCTTCCTTCAGGGTGAGGGCGGTTCCGAAGATGGGGATATCGGAAGAGATTTCAACCTTCCCTCGCTCCAGGTTGAGTCCTGGAAAGAGCTCCGACAGAAATCTGGCATCATGGAAAAGTGAGCCCAATTCGAGAGTCTTCGCCGCCAGCTGAGAACCCCCTTCAGTGAAGAGACGGAGAAGAACGCGTGCCACACGCTCTCCGCTCAGATCTCCGTTGACCAATGCCAGGGCGACGGTATTGAGATCCTGGAAGGGAACGGAAGCAAGATAAAACTCCTTCGAGGGAAAGACGCCGACACTGTCCGCAACGGACGCTCCCGAGCGAACGAAATAGGTGAGATTGGCTTCGATGAAGTTATCGAGAAGAAGGTCCTCTGAGATGACCACGGCCGCGCCACTTTCCAACTGATTCCAGGTGATCCGAAGGGTGGCGGTTGATTTGGGCTGGATTTCCAGCGGATAGGTACCATTCGAAATCGTGTTTCCATTGACCAAAGGGTTCCAGGCGTTCCCCTTTCCCCTGAAAAACCGAACGGTGCCGGTATAGGCAAAGGTCCCCCGGTTGGTCAGGTTGATGACGGTCTCGATCTCCCCTCCCACGGCGACCTGGCCGAAGGCTGCATCCTTTCGAGGGTAGTAGTTCTGTCCGAAGGCAGCCACCACCAGGTGAATCCACACCAGCAGAGACATTCTGACGCGCATCGTATCCTCCTTTGCCTGTCGGTACCGGGGGATTCCGGTTCAGTCTCTTTGATGGTGACGGAGGCGGGAAGGTTCGAATCACCTTCGATTGTCCCTTCGCGAAGACGAAGCTAACCAAGAATCCGTCGCAGGTCGCAAGGCTCTCTTCTCCCGACAAAGCCGCGAACGGCTTGAACTGTCTGCTGAAGCCAAGGTCCGAGGAGTCCTCCAGGTCACCCCTCAAATCCGTTTTCGATCACCGTAAAATGGCTCACCTGCCAAGTGGCGAAGCCGTGAGTGTTGGGGACAAAGTAGAAGTTCAAATAACGGTACTCCCAGAGCTTACTCTCAGGCAGAGCGGTCTTCTGCCCTGTAGACCCTGGTGGGAGCTCATCTGGACCAGCTTTTGCAGAGCGGTCAATCTGGGAAGTCGTCGAGAGCTCACCGCCCGGGAACTTAATCGTCGCTATTCGGGACATGATTGCCTTCAGATCGCTCCTAAAGACCCGCACGAGGACGAGGACACCCAGAACCGTCATGGGTGGAGCTGAGAGCAGCACGCGGAGATATCCCAGAGCAAGTTTCAACGTGAGCTTCGTTCAACGGTTTCTCCCTGTTTACTCGATCTTCGTTACAGAAGCAGGTCCAGCGGTCGCTGATCGAACCGATCTGTGGTGGAACCCCAAACGTCCCGACGAACCTGGTGGATCCGCAAGCGCCCCGCTAGCATAGACCTATGACGCGGCCTTCTCTCTCAGGAAAAGCGAAAACCGGCCTTCTCTATTTCAGAATCGAAAGCGGGTGGACGGACGAAGGCAATATAGGACTATCGGGCAGATTTTGGTTTCATGTCCCCCCCCCGGGGGGGGTGTTCGATTCTAGACCTTATTTTTCGCAGGATCCGTGACATCCACAGACCTTATGTTTCACAGCCTTGGACCAGCACTTTGTGAAACATCCCTTGAGTTAACGCGCCGACATCCTGATCCGTCCGTTCAGCAATCGAGACAGGCTGTTGCGGGTAACGCCAAGCCGAGCAGCCGGGGCTCATTGCTCCGCCGGGGTGCTCGCCAGCCCCCTGTCACGGCGCAGCGGCAGGCTGGACGGCCTTCTCCAGATACCGCCTCGTCGTCTCCTGGATGCACCCGGCGTGGGCGAAGATGTCGCTCACGTGATCGATGGACACACACTCCTCCGACTTCTTCGCGTTGATGAGCCCGAGTCGCTTCTGGGCCGTGTTGAGATACAGTCGACAGATCGAATGGCATCGAGGCGCGGAGTCTTCACGCGGGTCTCACCCGTGCTGGCGTTGCCCAGCGCTTTCGAGACGATGCACTCCCGCACGATAGCGGAAACCGCTTCACCTGTCCCATCTTTCGGGTAACACCCTAAAACGATACGTTTAAACGACTGCTAAGAGAGGGACCAGGATAATTTATCATGCCCTATTAGATAATGGTTTTCGGCCTTATCTCGACAGGTCAAGCCTGAATTTTTGGTAATTTCTGAGGTTACTGTCTAAGCGTCAGGTTGGAGTATACTCCAATCTGACGCTTCCCAAGGCGGCAAGAGTCGCTTAGCGTACGATTATTTCCGTTTCGTGAGGTGACCCCAGATAGTGCCGTTTTGGATCAGCTCCATGTGTGAGCCGAAAACGCTCTCAGCCGGATCAAGTAGGACTGATTTTTCAATCATCTTTGGTTCCTCCTAGTTGCGTTAATCGGGGTTCGCGTTTTCCAACCGAGCCGCGTCTCGGACTGCCTTCATCCGCTCCAGCTACTCATCAGACAAGTCTGACAAGTCCTCTATTGGCTCCGAGACATCCGCCACGCGCTGAACTGGTGGGAAGTGCAAGGCCAGCGCCCGCGCCGCCCGTAGAAAGTCTTTGCTGTCCTTCGCCTTCAAGAGCCTCAGCGCCTCGGTGGTGAGCACCAGCATGCACTCCTTGAGGTTCGAGGCGGTCTGCTCATCCGCAGTGCGCGCCAGCCACTCATCGCGGGAATCAGCTCAGCTCACCCAGCGGTGCTTGGCGGACCAGCCGAGCCAGCGGCGCACGGTGGTGTTCACCCGTGTGTTTTTTTTTCGCTGAGTGATGTTGTTTTGATGTTGTTTTGCCTCGCGGCCTCACGCACCGATCGGCGAGCGCCCAACTCGCAGTAGAAGCGGAAGGCGGCATAGGCTTTGACGGTTTCAGCCGAGCGGCGATCCCAGGGACGGGTGCTATTCGTTTGGCTCATTTTTACCTTCGTAATCCTCCGGTGGTAGACTGACGGGCGTGCCGTGTTGGAAGACCTCATCCTCGCGATCCGCCGTCAGGGGTCCCCAGGGTGTCGAGTCACCCCTCAACTCTCGCTTTCGCCGTCCGGCTCTTTATCGAGCGGGCCGTGGAAGGGGGCATCAACTTTAGCCGCCGGAATCGTCCGTTTAGAAGTCGCCACACTCGTTCTATACGACCAGCTCACGAGTTTTTTCTCCTTGTGCACTGGACAGTCGGCGTTGTCGCAGGATGCCTTCCCCATAGCCTCCGCCAGCCATTCGGCGTTCTCGGGTAGGTCGGGCATCGGTATATGTGGGGGGTCCTCTTTCCTCATTTTCTCATTGCACTCTGGACAAGGTACGTCGTCGCTCCTGTTTTCTACTTGCACGTGTAGAGGCTCTTCCCTACTCATCATTTACCCCCCAAACCGGAAGCGACTACCAACCGACGACGAAATGAAAAACCGCGTGCCAAAAGATTTCGAGCAGAGGCAGGAATATCAGGGGCCAGAGCCAAAACTCCTTGACGAGTACCCAAGCCGTTTGCCGCGTCCTCTTGGACGGTGCGGTTAAAGCAACCCGCAAATATCCCACCCCATCGCGCAGGTTCCACAAGGTTTTGCCGGGCTCGGTTTTTTGTTCATTTCGCTCAGGCTCCCTATCTGCTTCTTCCCTACTCATCATTCCCCCCCCCCCCTAATTCGCTCAGGATCGCCCACAATCGACAAACGCCCCCCGGCCTATCCATACCTTCATCCTTGCGCGGAGCGGGAAGGTCCGGTAGACCAGCCATAGGTACAGGTCGAGACCCAGCGAAGAACGCTTGAGGGCCGTGAGGGTGTTCATGTTGAGCGGCACCGGGTAGCTGATGATCTCGTTGAAAAACTTCTCGCTCAACTCAATCTTGCTGTCCCACAGCGAGGACTGGTCGGGCTTGCGCTCGTTCCACCAAAACTCCGTGCGGTCGGCGATCACTGTGTTCACCGTGGCTTCGCCGTTCTCTTCCTTGTAGGTCAGTTGCACGGTGCAACCAAAGAGCCGCTTCATTTGGTTACGGAGCTTGGTGTGTACGTTGCCACCGCCGCTGCTGTAGACCCCGAGTTCCCGCATGAACTTCGCAAGCGACGACCCTAGGATCAGCACACGGTTTTGGGTCCGTACCGCTTCGGTCGAGACCCAGGCTAGGATCAGGCGGGGGAAGTTGCCGAAAGGGAGTTTGGTTTCTCCCGATGAGTACATGATGAGCGTGAAGGGTCCGTTGACACACTTGTATTGAAGGCGGTTGCCGGGGTTGCTTCGCTGGCCCAGACAAGTCGGTCTACTTGGTCGGCTTGGGTGAAGCCCCGCCGCGCCGGTGGTGAGGTTTTGCGGAGCGTCTGGACCGGACCGGGCAGACCGGCCAAGGCTTCAGCAATCGGAACCAACTCGCCGCGTTGACGCTGCATGGCTTATTCTCCCATGTGCCTCAGACAAGACAGGGGAGCGCGTCCGGGCTCTGCGGCCTCTGTGTGAGTGCTGCGGCCTGTTGATGGGCCAAAGATCGTCTTACGGACGACCTCGCTCACGATGTCCGTGAGGAGTGACCGCATACTTTCCGTCACTGTATGCGGGTGTTCTTGCCCCCATGCACGCTAGGTTCCGCACACCACTTATTTCGGAGGATTTCTAAGGGTTCACGTATTGTCGGATCAAGACCAAGCACTGAAACAAGGAAATCTTCGTCGAGCGCAATCCGCACTGTGTCGCGAAACGCCTCGTTTGCGGGTAACAGGGGTTGCTTAGCGAATTTGTCGAACACCCTTTCAGCTGCAGCAATCTGAATCGAAGTGAGTTGGGTAGTGTCGATCACCAATAGCGAAGGCAACTGGCTGATCGTAAGGATGGCCCGCCCAGCTTGCTGACGACTTGCATACCACCAGAAAAGGAATAACCCCAAGGTCGTATTCGACCAAAGGACGAGCGCGGATTCGTGGGTTGGATCTCCTAGCCGAAAATTGGGCCAAGCCCGTCCGCCAATAGAGCGGTGCTTGGTCACGGCAGCGGCGAGACTTTGCGAATTCAACCGGAAATCTCGATTAAAATGTAGCCGCGACGCTGTAACCCAGACGACGTCTGCTTTGTCTTCCATACCGGGCCGGATTTGCCCTTCGCAGTCGGGAGCGAGAATGAGTTGACGCTCGCGGTCCGCGTCATGACTCCACAGGGCCGGATAGGTTGCTTGGCTCGAAATCGGAAGTATCTCGAAAGGACCACGATAAGATTTTTCTTTGTCGCTGTTTAATCCGTTTATGTCACGATGGACCAAACCTCGATGGCCCAGGTCACTGAGGCGAGCCATAGCAAGGGCACTCGGTTGTGGGAGTGTTGGTAACCGGAGTTCATGTGATTCGAGCGCAATGGCGATCTTGGCGAGTTCGAGATCGGCGGCGGAAGCACACCCTCCGTGCCGCAGGTCAGCGCGGTACGTGGTGCCTATGATTTGATCGCCGAACGTGATTCGTTCTATGTCTGAGAACGCTTCACGGTCACGACGAAAGTGACGTGCAATCTCCATCGCCTCCACGGTTGTGTCGGGTCGTCGATGTAGGTTTGCAAATAATGCTTGAGTTCGGTTTGGCTCTGTGGCCGGGTTTGACCGTTTTCGAGCAACCACCAAGACCTCGCCCATTCCCGTATCAGCCGAAAATGCACACTCAGGCGTGTGGGCCGCCGCAATAGTTACGAACGTGATGTTTTCGTACCATGTGGCGAGCAAGTTGCGTGCGGGACGCCACGCGGCACCCTGCACTAAAGCAAGAGGCAGGACGAGGGCGAGTATGCCACCTGGGCGACACTTGAGATGGGCTAGGTCAAGAAAATTTGAGGCAAGACCTGCGTTGCCATGGCCGGCGGCTTGATGCCTGAACGCTCTCTGTACGCGAGTAAGACGTCTTGACATGGCGCGTTGCTCATCGTTGCTGGTTGCAAACCCCGCGAAAGAGGGCACGGGAACATTGGCGCTCTCATGGTTGGTTGGCCGCGTGAAGGGAGGGTTCATAATGACCAGGTCGAGCGAGTCGTGGGCGAGAGCGAAATCTCTTTGGATGGCATCTCGTTGTGTGAGTTCTTCATCTTCTCTTTCTCCGCTCGCAACTCGGACACCGGTGCCAAAGAGGTCCTGTCCTGCCTCGGCGGAGCAGAAGTCAAGTGACCCTAAGGAGATCGGCAGAACAGAATTTTGCACCGTACCGTAAGGCAAAGTGTGTACTTGGGTGCGCCGGAAGGTATGGGTCGGATGCACACTTGAGAGCATTGAGGTCGTAAGGTGAGTAGCCGCAGGCATGATGTCCGCCGCGATGAGAGCGTTTTCCATCATCGCCGTGTGTAATGCGCTGTCGTCGCCTCCCCAAAGACGGTGACGAGCCAGTACGCTGCGATACGCCGCCGCGAGGAGTGTGCCGGTACCCGAAGCAAGATCTCCGATCCGAAGGCGTGTGATGGCTTCTGGATCGGACCAGTTGAGGTTAAATTTTGCAACGGCAAGCTCAGCAAGTAGGGTTGCTGAAACAGGAAGTGTGTAGAAGGTTGCCAGGAATTTACGGTCAGCGATAAGGCGTTGAAACATGCGGCCTGACAGGTCGTGCGAGCGGGTAACACCCGAGGCTGCAAGTTCGCTAGAGACCTTAGACAACTCGTTGAGTATCTGGGATGCCAGACCATCGGGCACGGCGAGCATGATTTGCCGGGCAATGTGAAATATGGGCCAGTAGTTGATGTCCCGGAGAATCCGCTCCCACTCTCGAAGAACAACCCCTTTGGGGAGGATGCCGTTTGACGTGCGAAGCTCGTCGACCGTCTGCACGTTGTGGGTGCCCGCTATGATGGTGTGGAAGGTGATCGCGTTGGCCACAATCGCCATAGCCATCCGTGAGGTCTGTTCTCCCTCCTCTTGGTGAAGGTAGTCCGCAATCTTCTGCCTAATCTGAGGCCAATCGCGGGTGGCTTGCTGAAGGCGACCGGAGGCGGCAACAATCCCCTGTTCAAGTGTCTCCAGGCTCGCGGCGACGACACGCTCAGAGACCGAGACGATTTCAATGAGTTGTGCGAGGTCGTTTACACTTCCTTCGAGCCAACCTGATGTTGGCCATCGATCATTCCCTTGAGAAAGCGCGTTGTCGGAGTAGAGGCAATATTTGAATGTAGTGGTCCGAACCGCTGCAACAAGTTTGTCTTGGGGGACATTTCTCAGGCTGTCCGGAGCACAAAGCGCAATAGCCTGTTCGATGATCTTCCCCGTCTCCTTGGTAGTCTTGTTAAGACGGCTTTGTGCTTCGAGTTCCACAGTGCGCGCTGGAGCATATTCGGTTTCAATGATGATGGGAGCACCGTCGGGGTCGTCGACAAAAATATCGGGTCGTCCACCCTCTCGAAGAACATCGAGTTGTTCAGCACCAAGCAGTTCGCCGATGTCTTGCCAGCGCGGGTTTCTCGTACGCAGCACCTCAGCTAGTGCTCGATTGAAGGTAGGTTCGTCGTTACGCGGCATCTTGGATAAGGGGTAGTTTCTTGACGCAATTACGCATTTGCGCGTTTGAGATATTCCGCAAGTGCGGATTCCAGGATGGCTTGATGCGTCTGATCCGTGTTTGCGGCGTGGAGGCGAAGCCGCCGATACGTGCCGCCATTCAGGGCGACCGTCACCCGCTTCTTTGGCGGCGCGTCCCCGCCTTGCGGTGTCCCGCTATCGGCGGGGCGGGTCTCAGTGTTCAACAATCCATCAAGGGCCACAGTTTTCTTAGGCATTGAGTATTCCTTTCACGTAGTTCCACACGGCGGCAATCTCCGCCCCGGCTTTCTTGTCTTTGGTTTCGGTGACGCCCTGCCCCGTGGCTCCTGTCTCGGCATAGGCGACACGGTGAGCGATATTCACTGGCGCGACTCGGCCATGCTGGGCCAGCACGCGGGCGGCTTCCTCTGTGATCCGGGCGCGGGGCGTCTGGGACATGACAAAGACAAACGGCATGTCGGACCCGTTCACGGCGGCGAGCGTGGTTCCTACGGCCCGCAGATCGTCAGGGGAAGGCCGCACAGGGATCAACACCAAGTCGGCGGCGGCTAGCGCCTCTGCAAGCCATTCCGAAGCGGCTGGCGGTGTGTCGATAATGCAGAGGTCAAAAAGCTCCCGTGCGGCGGCGAGCGTGGTTCTGAGCACGTCGGGCAACGGATCGCGGTCGAGCATGGACGGCGAATCGGCTTCCCTGCTCTCCCACCAGCTCCTCAGCGAGCCTTGCGGGTCGAGATCGAGGCAAAGGACGTTGCGGCCATTCTCGGCGGCGGCCACAGCTAAGTTTCGCGTGAGGGTCGTTTTTCCTGACCCGCCTTTCTGGGCGGCAATCAGAATCGTTTTCATGATATACGAGTGTAGCGTAATTACGCGATAACGTAAACGCACACAATCACACTTGCATGATACCGCAAATATGTAAATATATCCAATCGCATTTACGCAATTAATTGCGTAAATGCTGAGACATGGCTGGAAGGTTGACCTGCCCCCACGAACGAGTCCACCCTCTAAGTTAGACTCGGAGCCATTTGAAGTGCCCTGCACGGGATAGAACTGAACTCCTGAGACCTAGGTAGTTTGGCCTCTGGCGCCGGCGGCCGATAGGCCAAGGCGCTGTGAGGCCGGATCTGATTGTAATCCCTTCGCCAGCGTTCTACCAACACCTTGGCTTCCCCAAGCGTGTCGAAGATCTCCATGTTCAGCAGCTCATCCCGTAGTTTCCCGTTGAAACTCTCAATGTACCCATTCTCCCAGGGGCTGCCCGGCTCGATGTACAAGGTCCTTACCCCAACAGCCTGCAGCCAGTCCCGGACCGCCTGTGCCGTAAACTCTGATCCGTTATCGGACCGGATAAACTCAGGCACTCCCCGATCAACGAATAACTCCGCCAACCGGTCCAACACGTCTTGGTGATTCATCTGCCGTTTCACATCAATGGCGAGGCACTCTGGTGTACTCATCCAGGATCGTCAATAGCCGAAAGGCTCGCCCATCATGGGTCCGTTCATGCACGAAATCATAGCTCCAGACGTGGTTTTTGCGAGCCGCTCGTAACCGAACACAGGAACCGTCATTAAGCCACAGTCGACTTCGTTTCGGCTGTCTGGACGGGACTTTCAGCCCTTCTTGTCTCCACAGCCTCTCCACCCGCTTAGGATTCACCTTCCACCCTTCCCCATGAAGTATCGCCGTGACCCGCCGGTAGCCATAACGCCCGTATTGCGTAGCCAACTCCACCATCCGGGCCACCAATCGGGCCTCATCATCGGGAATTTTCCTTTCCCTTCGCTGGGTCGATCGAACCTGTCCCAGCACTTGGCAGGCCCGACGTTCGGAGACTCGCTCTGCTCCTAATCGCTCTCGTACCCACATCACCGCTCGTCTCCTGTTCGCCGGGCCTAGAAGTTTCCCGAGGACACTTCCTTCAGGATCTGCTTGTCCAAAGACAGATCCGCCACCAGCTTCTTCAACCGGGTATTCTCCTTCTCCAACACCTTCAACCTCTTGGCCTGGTCCAACCGGAGCCCTCCATACTCTTTGCGCCACCGGTAGTAGGTCTGCTCGCTCACCCCCATCTGCTTCGACACCTGTCCCACCCTCTGTCCTTGGGCCAGACCCACCTCTGCCTCACGCAGCTTCATGATGATCTGTTCTGCCCTAAACCGCTTCCCTGCCATCCTTGCCTCCTTCCTAAACCGGAAATCCTAACATTCAAACTGGACTCGTTTTAGGGGGCAAGGGCATCTCTCTCGTGTGCCTGGCGACAGCTTACGAATATCAACTCCATCGTAATCGATGCTGTAATGGATCACGATATGCTCAGTGCTATAAAGCCATTTGGCAAAATCTTTCAACCAGATCCGAAATTTCACGGGGTCACCTTTTGGTACAGGTGAGTGTTCCAGTAAGTCGTCCTGATTATCAGATCGGAATCTCTTCATTGCTGTGCTTATGGTCCGTGGATTCCCGGTTTCCCAGGCTGCCTTGAGCGTAACTTCTGCGAGTTGATGTAGCGTGCCGCGCCCTTTAAAGGGCCCCTTATGGCGAAGATCGAGAAGGCGTTCTCCTTCAACTGCCCAGCTAGCGCTATCTGCCTCTCGAATAACGGAAAAAGAGAGCTTTTTAAGTGTGTCCTCGGCTGCGCCAAGACGAGTCATCAACGAGACTGTAGGGTACTGTCAAGTTAACCGATTTGGTGCCTAATCAGTGCCTTGGCCACTCCCTAAGTTATTTATTCTACGTTCGACCGACGACCGTTTTCGCCTCCAAAACCAGAGAATTCCACTTAACTTGACGGTACCGTCTACGCCAATCGCCGCGAGAGTTTGGGCCAGGGAACTGCGGAGCACGGCGGTGGAGGCCAGCTCACCGCGCGCTGGTAGAGATGGCTCCCAGGCTCCCGCCGACCCGCAACTAGCGGCTGGGGCCAAAGTCCCGCTCCGGCCCACGGCGCTCCCTGCTTTGCCTTGCCGTCTCTTGCCTATCCCACTCCAGCCTTGCTCTCGATCCCCCGCACCGCTTCGGAATGCGTTTTCCCCAACGAAACCCGCTCCCAGCGTAGCCGGTCCTCCAACTCCGCCCGGAAGCGTCCCAGCACTTCCGTTCGTCCCCGGATCGCCCCGCCGATCTCTCGCACTCCGCCGCCCAGCTCCCGCCATAGCCTGAAGCGCCCCAGCACCCCACGGCAGTCTTTCGACAACTGTTCCCGCTGCCGCTGGTGACGCCCGTAAAGCGCCGACCACTCCCGCTTGCTCCGTTTCTCCAGTTCCCCGAGCGCCTTGCCACGCCGCCTCTGAAGCTGCTCCCAGTGTGCGCGCTCCTCTGCCCGCTGCCAGGCCACCCGCTCCCGCTCCGGGCCGCCCCACCCGGCCCGGAGCGCCGGGATCGCTTCCCGCTCCTCCTGCTGCGGGTTCATCCTCTCCCGCCGCCAGCGCCCTCCCGAATGCCCGCGCCCATCCACGATCCGCTCCCTCGCCTCCCGTCGCCTGTTATTCCTCTCCCGCTGTGGGCACCGGATCTTCCCCTGCTCCCGCTCATACTTTTCCGCCCACTTCGAGAGCCGCAGCTTGCTCCGGCTCAACCCCGCCGCCTTGCCGCTCTCCGGCTCCACCCGGTTCGCAATCACATGCACGTGCGGTTGCCCGTCCCGGTGAGACACGATCAGCGCCTGGTGCCTCTCCATCCCCAGCGCCTTTAGGCTCCCCTCCGCTGCCCGCCGCATCTCTTGCCGGTCCGGCCGCTCATCCTTGGCCCAGCTTAACGAATAGTGGCACACCGGCTTCTCGAGCTTTCGCCCCGTCGCCGCCATCCCCGCCAGGCGTTTGAGATCCGGCCCCGCCTCCGCCGTGGCTGCCATGATCCGGCCCGCCCGCTCTCCCTCGCTCGTCGCCAGGTTCCGGGTCTCGGTCCACTCCACCGAACGAGCGCCCCGGCGAGGACATCTTGACCACCATCACTCCCTCTCCCCGGCCAGCAACTTAGCCACCAGCTCCCCTACCCGCTCGACCGCCTCCTGGGTCTCTGCCGGCGACGACACGGCTCCCGAGTTGAGCGTCCGCGCCATCTGATTCAGATTCACCCCGATCCGGTTCAGCTCCCGCATCTCCGCCGCTCCCAGCCGCAGCTCAATCGCGCTCCGTACCCGCTGACCCAGCGCCCGGCGACGCAGGTAGGCTCCCATGGAGAGGCGCGCGGCTTGGGCTCGCTCCCGCAGTTCTGCTTCCTCGGCCTCCGTCACCCGCACGCCGATCGTGCGCGTCCGCCGCTCCTCCTCGCCTAGCCGTGGCCTCGCCATGGTTTCCCTCCCCGCTCCTCAAGGGGTCCAGTGGGATCGCCCCCTGGCAAGAGTTTTTGTGCAACAAAAACTCTTGCTATCTTCCTATTAAAATTATCCGGTCCTGTGGGGTCTGATCAAGGGTAAAGACGACCCTTGATTCGTTTGGTTCAGGTGGGGTCCAGATTCTGCCCCACCCGAAGAAACCCCGTAGGCGAGGCCGCGGCTAGGCAAGGAGGAGCGGCGGACGCGCACGGTAATGGTAATACAAAGAAATATAAAGATATCTATTGATAGACATCGCGAGAAGGGCGGTCGTTTGTCGTATCCAAAACTCCCGGTTTTCCCACTCTTTCATCCGGTTTCCTCTGGAGCGGAAACAACGGTGGCCCGCCACGTCGAGCAGGTCATCAAGCGAGACCCTTTCCGTTACTCGTACCTCCGGGAGACTCTCGAGTTTCCGCGCCCTTTTTCATCGCCGCGTTGAATCCCCCGTACTCGGCCAGCACTGTTCGATCATTGGTCCGTAGTGCGGTGTTGCTCCTCTTGATTTCCTGCTGCAACGTCCGCCCCTACCTGGTCTCCTTCGGGGGGTCGAGGCTCACATGCGGAGCACCTGCTCCGTCCGATCCACGGTCTCGTTCTCCGCCGTGATCCCTGCGGAGTTTCCTGAAGGCACTTATCGTATCTTGCTGGGGGCGTTAGCTCTCCGTCGCCTGTGATCTCGTTCTGGGTTCCCGTTCTCCGGTTGATTTGTCCACAGGAGTAGCCGCTCTTACTACTTATAGTCTTTTATTTGTCTTATTACTTGTTTGTCTTCCTGTTTGACCGTGGATAACTGCCTGGAATCACAGCGATCTGTGGAAACAGCCCTCAGAGGTCCTGTACGGCTCCGGCAGAGCTACTAAAGAGTAAAAAGGGGGACTGCTGGCCCTCGTTCGTCGCTCTTTGGGAGATCCTGGGGGTTACTGGACGAGCTTTAGGCGGGGGATCGAAGGCTTGGACGGCAAGAGAACCAATGCTCCGCTCTTCTCTCCACGTCGGCCCCGCTCGATCCGGTACTTCAGGCCCGGCCAGGCCGTTTTGATCTTCATCAACTCCCGTAGGCATTTCGTCCGGAAGTTGTCAACGACGCGCCTATCTTCGGCCTTTGCCGGGTCCGCGCCGAACTGCTGGTAAAGCCGTGCCCAGGACAGCGGCTTCGGACCCTTCAGCGAGAACGTCCCGTAGACCAGCCACAGGTAGAGATCCAAGCCGAGTGGAGACCGCCTAAGCGCTCTGAGCGTATTCATGTTGAGCGGCACGGGATGGCGAATGATCTCTTGGAAAAGCTTCTCGCCCAACTCGACCTTGCTTTGCCACAACGAACGCTCGTCAGGTCGGCGCTCGTTCCACCAGAACTCGCTGTGATCGGTGATAGGTGAGCGAATGCTGACCTCATCATTGCCACTCTCGTAGGCCAGTGAGATTGAAGCGCTAAACAATCGTTTCATCTGATTGCGGAGCCGCGTCTGCGGATGGCCACCGCTGTTGTAGATGCCCAGCGTTCGCATGAACTGCGCCAGCGAGTTTCCCAGGACCAACTCGCGGCTTTTGGTTTGCACGGCCTCGGTGAAAACCCAGGCCAGCAGCAAGCGCGGGAGACTGCCATAGGGGAGCTTGTGTCGTCCCGTTCGGCTCAGAGTCAGTCGGAAGGGACCATTTACTCGCTCGTACTGGTGCCGGTCGCCGGGGTTGGTGCGGGGCAGGCTGCACAGCGCCAACAGCCGCGCCATGAATCCCAAATCGGGGTCCGCTTCGCTGGCCCCGACTAGCGTGTTCACCTGGTCGGCCTGGGTGAAGTGGTGCCGCGACTGGGGAGAAGTCTGGAGGGTTTTCTTCCCCGGCCCGTCTAGGCTGGAGAGGGCTTCCCCGATGGAAGCCAACCCGTCTCGTTTACACTCCATAGCTTACATCCTCCCATATCCCCCAGACAAGACAGGGATACTCATCGTCTGCAACTCAACCAGTTGTTCTCAGGTCACAGGTATGGTGAGTCAACAGAGATCAAGCAAGAACTGGAGAAGGGTTTGCGGTGGTTGGTGCGCATTTAGCGTTTGTGAAATAAGCGGAGCGGGAGGATTTAGCCAGCTCCTCCGCAGGATGGCAGTACCACATTAGTACAGTACCACACCAGTACGGTACTAAGATGGGGTCTATGCCTCACCCGGAAGTTTGGTCATCCACTATCTCTTGCGCCCTAGCTTCCAGGGACGGCACCAACATACGTTTGGTTACCTGTTGTTGGCTTCGATCCTCGTGCTCCGCTACAAAGCGCAGTAATGCAAGTTGGTACTCATTCAATCTTAGGTTGATACCACTCGTCGGTTTGGCTTTCGGGTCCAGGCTGCCCCAGGGTAAATCGGGGGACCCTTCGTGGAGGGTCCCTTGAACAAACGCCGCGACCTTTTCTGGGTCAACTGCTGAGACCTTGTTCTCCTTTGGAAGTTGGAATCTTTGCCGTTTAGTCATCGTAGATCTCCTCAGCCAAGAGCTGGATCTCAGCTTTGGCCTTTCTGTTCTTGCACTCGATTACCTCTTTCCCTTCCACCATGGCATCCCGGAAAACCTTGCGTTCGCGGATAAAAACCCTAGAGAGTTCGATTTCGGGAAGCTCCATAAGGAGTTCGTGGGCCTCTTCAGCTTCAGTGAGGGCGGGATGGGTAGGGGCCATGGAAATTACCGCGTAGACCTTGAGATTGGGGTTGAGTCCACGGGCGAGTTTTACGAGCTGATTTATATTCATGGTGGTCGAAAGGTCTGGCTGGGAAGCCTTCAGCGGGGTATATAGCTTTTGGGCGGCAACCATCGCCGAACGGAGTTCCTCCGAGTCACGACCGCCAGCATCAATGATCACTTGTTGGTAGCGGGTGGACAGATCCCGGATGGTTTCGAAAATATCTCCGGTCTTCTGAACACAGTGCACTCTGGAAAGCTCGAGATGGGAGTTATTCCGCCGCTCAACCCACCGCTTAGCGGTAGCTTGGGAGTCAGCATCCAGAAGAACCACATCGTCACTGCGGTTAGCTAGGTAAGCCGCCAAGTTGGTGGCTATCGTAGACTTCCCGGTTCCGCCCTGCTCTCCTCCGATTAGAATAATCATCCAGGCCCTTATTGTACCACACTAGTACCACACCGGTATGGAACTCACCCGATGAGATGGCTGAACAGGGTGTTGACAACATATGTATTGCGTACCATATTATAAAGAGGTGGGTCGGGTTGTTGAGATTGACGATGAGTTTGAGCCGGAGTTTGACGAATTGCACGAGAATGTGCGGACGGAAATTCTTGCGTTAAAGCGCCTTCTGCCGCAGTTCGGACCGCAATTGGGCCGGCCGCGAGTTGACACGCTGAACGACTCACGCCACGCGAACATGAAGGAACTGCGGTTCAATGCGGCCGACGGCGAATGGAGAGTAGTCTTTGCCTTCGACACGAAGCGCAAGGCGATCCTACTTGTTGCGGGGGATAAATCGGGCGTCAGCGAAAAGCGATTCTACCGCAGGCTGATCCGCAAGGCCGATGACCGTTTCGAGGCGCACCTGGCCCGCCTGAAGAAGGAAGGGAAGCAATCATGGCTGTGAATATAGACGACAAAATCAAGAAGCTGAATCCTGACCAACGAAAGAAGGTCGAAGCCCGGGCTGCCGATCTGATGGCCGAGGAGATGACCTTACGTGAACTGAGGCACACCCGTAAGCTCACGCAGGTCCGCATAGCTAAAAAGCTGGGGATCACCCAGGACAGCGTCTCGCGGCTTGAGAAGCGCAGTAATCTTCTGTTGTCCACACTCCGGAAAACGGTAGAGGCGATGGGTGGAACCCTGTCGCTGGTGGCCGAATTCCCTGATCGTGCTCCGGTTGTGCTGTCCGGTATTGCCGAGGATGACCCGCGCGCCTGAACCGGATGAACGGCCTCGGACCGATTGATCTGAAAAGGCGCAAAGGAGACGAGCCGTTCCACGTTGAAGGCCAAGCAGGGCTTTCGCGAATTCCCAGCGGCTGGATCGGTGGGGCCGCTCGCTCAGCGACCTGATGCTCACTCTCCGAGAACTCCAAGAGCTCGACGTCGCCTTCGTGTCGCTCACCGAGGCGTTCGACTTGACCACGTCGACCGGCCGCGCCATGGCGGCGGAGAAAGACCCTCGGAGGCTGATTACCGACTACCTGAGCCAGCGCATCGAAACCGGGACCGTCTCGGATCGCGCATCAATGGTCTTGGCCTTGCGGGAAGCGAACCTTGAGGTGACGCGCCAAGGCAAGGACTACATCACAGCGGCGGACCCCGAGAGCGGCGGCAGGTGGCGGCTGAAAGGAGCGATCTATGAGCAAGACTTCCAACGTGGGCGACTTGATGGCTCGGCTGCAACAGAAGATCGAGCAGGACCGAATAGAGATCGAGGCGGCGGGAGCTGGGGCCTGACGCGGTGGTATGCCAACAACATCCAAAACCTCATCCAGAGGCGGGCCGCGTTGACTCGCCAGGTCGAGCGGGAGCAGACACGGCTCGATCAGCTTCGGGCGCAGACGTGGGGCGTGGGGCTCCACGAGGCGGAGGACGGGGCGAGGTCCATGGTGCTTCCCAACGGGACCCCGCTCGGCAAAAATTGGCCCTGGAAAGTGCAAGGACAGCCTACGCTTCTGCTATCGCGCGAGTGAAGGAGCTTTATGACCGAGTTAGAACAGCAGTTGACAAACGCCTTAACCGCGCTGTCGAAGCAGTACGAGGCGGAGATGGAGCAGCAGGCCGGGCGGGTCGGCACATTGCAGGAGCAAGTGCAGCGGCTCGAAAGAAGCGGTCAAGGACTTGAAGCCGCAGGTCTTTCGGCTACGAAAACGGAGCCCCCTTGGGCGCGGATCCTCGCCGAGTGTGTGACAGGAGTGGTTTTGATGGGCCATCTTACGCAGTTGAGACGATGCTAAGGTTGACCGACCGACCACTATGAATTCATACAGGAATATTTCTATATGGGAAAACACACGCCGGATCGAGGCCTTGGAAGAATTCCGCAACGATGTCGTCAGATATTTTGACAACTGCGAGCACCCCGAGTGGGCGTGGATGGTAGACGGCCCGATAGAGAACACTGAGTCCCTTTTAGGGGTTTGAGCCGCAACTAGCCCCCCGGGGTCTGCAGTTCTACCACAGCGGCCCCGGGGCGAATGCGCCGAGATCCAGTCTTCGACTCCCGCATCGGCCCCCGGAGCCATTTCGGTCCAGCGTCAATCAGCAATCTGGCGAAGGATGTTAGCGTCTCCTTTCTTGGGAAATACGGTGCCTCGCTCTCATGGTGACAACAGCTGCCCAGAGGATCAGGTACAGAAATCTGGGGACAAACAGAAACCCTTTGAGGACCTTCCGCACAATGAGTTTCAGAGCCGAATGATCCAGCTCCCGATGTCCTCCCTGGGGTTGCAGAAACCGGCCCAGGTTGCCTCTTAGCATGTAGCAGTTGAGGTCCTCGTTGAAGACCAGCCGATTCCGGGCACGTAAGGTGAGAAACAGGAACTTCTGCAAGCGGAAGATCGGCCGACCGGTGAAGATGGCACAAACCAGATCCACTCTGGTTCGCAGCAGCCTCACCCACGTCCTCAGATGCCTTAAACTGCTACCTGAAGCGTATGTCCAGACTGCTTCGACGGTGGGAAGATCCTCGTATACAGGTCGCTTGTCCTCTCTGCAGAAGACCACAATCGATTTAGCGGCAACCTTGGGGTCTTGAAGCCTTTCGATGGCCTCTACAGCTTTGGAATCTTCCGCAGTGGGAAAAAACAACGTGGGGCGGACGCCACGCCGGCTTCGCGTGAGCAGCACGCGGAGCAACGTTCCCCAGACTGAAGGCTGGCCGCTGCGATCGTGACTGCCCTTCAGATAGTAGCAATTGAGATCCTCCTGGTTGAAGGCCAGTCGATGTCTCGCCGGCAGGAGCACAAATAGCAGTTTCTGCAGCCGGAAAGCAGGGTGGGGAGAGAAGATCGAGGAGACGACTTCTACTCGGGAGCGGGCCAGGGCCAGAACCGCCTTCAGGTTTTCCCAGGTCCGCCCTGGAGCATAGGTCCGAACCTTTTCTACCCCGGGCAGGGCCTGGTAGAAAGAGCGCTTGTCCTCGCGACAGAAGACCCAGATGGGTTGAGGGGAGACTACCTTGGGGTCTTGAAGCTTCTCGATGGCCTTGCGGGCCCTGGAGTCCCTGTCCGTGAGAAGAAATAGAATGGGAGAGACAGGTTGCTTCTCGGCTGCGAAAAAGGAGGGATCCTTGCGAAGCGTCCAGAAAAGGGTCCGGGGTGTCAGGCGATAGCAATCCGATCGGGCATTGAAAGCTAAATGATGGCGAATGGGGAGCAGAAAATACAGCAGCTTCTGCTTCCGAAAAACACCCCTTCCCGAAAAGACAGCCGCAACCGCGTCGAACCCCTTCAGATCCCTCCACAATCCCACGTTGCTCCCAACCTTCCGACGGGAGTAGGTCAAAACACTTTCCAGGCTCGATACATTCCGGAACCTGTCGGCGTCTTCCTTCCGGCACAAAAGGCAGATCCGTGATCGGGGGAACATTTCCTGCTTTCTCAAAACTTTGATCGCGCGCCTGACGTAGGTCGGGCTTTCGGTCTGTATCACCAGAATGCGAGGGGATGGTTTCGGCAATGGGGCTCCCTGCCAGACGCGCCCCCATAGAAATCGCAGAAGACTGCGATAGGTGGCATAGAAGTGGTCGCCATGCTCGTTAACTACCAGGATCTTGGGAATCCCTAGGAGGAAGGGAAGCAGCTTCAGATTAGCGAATCCTTTCTCACCTGAGAAAAAGACCACCCCGCTGTCGAAACTCTGTCGGCGTAAAGTTCTCCAGCCTCGCCCTTCTGTCGAAACAGAGATCCTGGTGACCTCGGCCTGATCAGGAATCAGGCGGCCCCATTTCTCTTCACTCGAGTCGGCCAGCGACCGATGACAGGTTTCGACAACGAGGATTTTTTCTCCCAGAGGTCTATGCGGAAAATCTTCCAGGTACTGAACAAATTCTTCAGAAGGCCTGTGAAGGGGCGCGGCAAACGACCGAACCAAGGTCCCCAGCTTCAAGGCTCGACGTTCTCCTTGGTAATCGATTTCATACGCGATCCCCGGAAGCTGGCGGGCGGCTCTCTTGATACGCAAATAGCCGCGGTTCAAAAGTGGGAACAGGATCTGATCGAACGCACCCGGCATCTCGGGCAACTTCTTATCGAAGAAGAAAAGATGGTCGAAGGGTGGGAACAGTTCCAGGTAGAAACGGACGTGTGGCCGGTCGGTAACGAGAGCTGAGAGGATCCATTCAGGGTTGCGCTGTCGCAGCTTCTCGGCAAGGTAGAAGAACTGGGGAAGATGACAGCATTGAACCAGGAGCACACTTTCGGGAGAAGGGGTCGTCGAAGCTGTACTCATATGAGACCTTGATCAGCTTCGTTCCCCCAGCTAATCATACTAGTCTTTTCTTTTTTCGGATGCCCATCCGCCACCTACCGGTGCGTCCACTCCTCACCCTGGGGTATTTTTGAACCGTTGGCTTTGGTTCCCTTCTTGACCGGTCCTAACACCGGCGAGGGCGGGAAAGGGTGGTCCTGTCGCACAATTGGCGCACCTGCCAGCATGGGGGCGGTTTTATGCTCTGTTAGCCACAGAATAGCTTATGGCTGCCACGCGGGGTTCTTCATCATGTGGCAATTTTCAGATCCGTATGACGCGCGAGAACGTCGAAATCTTCATCGTTATGAAGAACGGGCACATCGGCGCCAATGGCGACAGCGCCGATGAGACAATCGATCAACTTGCGAACGGTTTCCCCTTCCTGGCGACAGAGGCGATAGAGAGCGGCTGCATCGTCGTAGTGCCTCGGACCCGTGGGAAAACGGTCGTCCGTGCGAGCAGCCGACGGAGGTTATGCAGATGGCGTTCGTCGCGCGCGCCGGCGAGCACTTCCATCCGAATCGCATCGCAGATCGCGATCTCACTTTCGAGCAGTGCCTCGACGCGATTGCAGGTTGCTGAACCGGTGTCTCGGAGAAATTCAATCCATGCAGACGTATCAATCAGAATCACGCCGATCGGCTGGTCCGTAACTCGCCCAGGTCACCTTCCCAACCCGAACCACGAAGGCGCCGGGCTTCCTCGACGCCGAAAGGTTCCGCCGCAAGGGACCGAAGTGCAAAATTAACCGCCTCGCGCTTTGTCGCTAGGTGGTAACGGCGCATGACCTCCGCGCACGCCTCATCGTCGATATTCACATTGGTGCGTGACATACACCTATCATACACTATTAGCCGGTAAGCATGCCCCGCCTTATCTTGCTCTGTCCAGTTGAGGCATACCCTAGCCTAACGTCAGGGACGGGGCGCTAAGGCGTCAGAATAGAGTTCTCATTCGAATTGATGGACACATCCCATCCAGGGTTATAGAGTTCTTCCTGACAGACTGGATGCCCGGCCATCATATCGGCTAGGTCCGGGTGAGCAGCTTTGACCAGAATCCGGAACGCCAAGTGGTGGTGCAAGCTTTGCGGGACGCTGGTGGATCTAGTTAATACGCTCCAGGAACTGAACGCACTCGATGTTGGATTCGTGTCCCTGTCGGAAGCGATCAGCCTGATGACCCCCAGCGGTAGAGTGCTCGCCGTCACCGAGTTCGAGCTACGAGGAGTTTCTGACGCAGCTGGCTCAGGTATTGGGGATCGAGACGCCGACTCGAGAGGATCGGGCACGATTGGATCGGAAGCGACCGAAGAAGGGATCCAACCAGGATTGGAAACATCCGCAGGATCCAGAGGCTCACCTCGATAATCGAACGGCAGTCCCGATTGGAGACGGTCGAGCGGTCAGATAACGATTCTCTGAGCCGCCGGGTGCGATCCCACTGTCTCCGCCTGTCGCCGAGCAAAGTGTCGCCGGGCTACGGATTATTTTGGATTGACGCCTTGAGGCCAATATCTATCCAGCAACTGCGCCATCTCGCTTCACGCAAGATTTCCAGCTGAACGCGACTGTCGACGAAGTGTCTCAACTGCTTCCTGAACTGCGGTGGAATCCGATGCCTTTTCTCCCCACTCCTGCCAAAAATTCCGCGTTTGACTCAGCGGCTCGATGGCTGGAAACTTCAATTTGACTCGTGCTGGCAGAAGAATCGCATCGCCAAGTAAGAAGGCCTCCCCAGTATCAAGAAGGGGTAATGCGTCGAGGACACCAGCAAAGGAGTCTGGCATAAGGCGATGGACAACGTTCTGATCTTGATCGTTTGTCAGGCGCAGAACAAGAAAGTTGTTGCACTGACTCAAAATGGTGCGGCTCACGTCAGACGGCCGCTGGCTCACGACCAGCAGGGAGACACCATATTTTCTGCCCTCTTTGGCAATGCGTTCGAACGAGTAAAGGGCTTGTTTCTCGACTGCATCTGCATCTGCATGCACCGGCAAGTAGAGATGTGCTTCGTCGCACACGAACACGAAAGGTGTTCGCTTTTCCGGTTGCATCCAAAACTGTACGTCGTATAGAAGTCGTGCGAACACGCCCGTGACGACCGGGAGCACATCCGAAGGCACCTCAGAGAAATCCACTACTTTAATTCCGGGTTTTTCCTCGTCCGGAGCAAGCAACTTCTTCATCTGCATCGCCAACCAGTCGTACTTCAATGCAACGTCCGGAGGATTGAACATGAATCCGTACCGGCGATCCGCTGCCTTTGCCTCCAAACGAGAGAGAAAGCGTGTAAGCCGGCCTTCCCATTCACCCTTCACCGGCTTATTGTTTTTACCAACTCCCTTCGCCGTATCATCATGGTGGAGCTTTTTAATTAGATCCGTCAACGCATACGGAATTGGCGAATCAACAGTAAAGGTTGCTTTGACGTCTTCCTTCCTTTCTCGGATGAGTGTGGCCTCTTTCAACTTCCGGACGTGCAACGTGCCCTTGCCCCCTAAAACGAGTCCAGTTTGAATGTTAGGATTTCCGGTTTAGGAAGGAGGCAAGGATGGCAGGGAAGCGGTTTAGGGCAGAACAGATCATCATGAAGCTGCGTGAGGCAGAGGTGGGTCTGGCCCAAGGACAGAGGGTGGGACAGGTGTCGAAGCAGATGGGGGTGAGCGAGCAGACCTACTACCGGTGGCGCAAAGAGTATGGAGGGCTCCGGTTGGACCAGGCCAATAGGTTGAAGGTGTTGGAGAAGGAGAATACCCGGTTGAAGAAGCTGGTGGCGGATCTGTCTTTGGACAAGCAGATCCTGAAGGAAGTGTCCTCGGGAAACTTCTAGGCCCGGCGAACAGGAGACGAGCGGTGATGTGGGTACGAGAGCGATTAGGAGCAGAGCGAGTCTCCGAACGTCGGGCCTGCCAAGTGCTGGGACAGGTTCGATCGACCCAGCGAAGGGAAAGGCAAATTCCCGATGATGAGGCCCGATTGGTGGCCAGGATGGTGGAGTTGGCTACGCAATACGGGCGTTATGGCTACCGGCGGGTCACGGCGATACTTCATGGGGAAGGGTGGAAGGTGTGAATCCTAAGCGGGTGGAGAGGCTGTGGAGACAAGAAGGGCTGAAAGTCCCGTCCAGACAGCCGAAACGAAGGAGACTGTGGCTTAATGACGGTTCCTGTGTTCGGTTACGAGCGGCTCGCAAAAACCACGTCTGGAGCTATGATTTCGTGCATGAACGGACCCATGATGGGCGAGCCTTTCGGCTATTGACGATCCTGGATGAGTACACCAGAGAGTGCCTCGCCATTGATGTGAAACGGCAGATGAATCACCAAGACGTGTTGGACCGGTTGGCGGAGTTATTCGTTGATCGGGGAGTGCCTGAGTTTATCCGGTCCGATAACGGATCAGAGTTTACGGCACAGGCGGTCCGGGACTGGCTGCAGGCTGTTGGGGTAAGGACCTTGTACATCGAGCCGGGCAGCCCCTGGGAGAATGGGTACATTGAGAGTTTCAACGGGAAACTACGGGATGAGCTGCTGAACATGGAGATCTTCGACACGCTTGGGGAAGCCAAGGTGTTGGTAGAACGCTGGCGAAGGGATTACAATCAGATCCGGCCTCACAGCGCCTTGGCCTATCGGCCGCCGGCACCAGAGGCCAAACTACCTAGGTCTCAGGAGTTCAGTTCTATCCCGTGCAGGGCACTTCAAATGGCTCCGAGTCTAACTTAGAGGGTGGACTCGTTCGTGGGGGCAGGTCAAACGTGAACCGCGATGACTGATTGGGCGCGTTATGATCACTGCGGTCCAAGATCATCGAAAGCATTTCTTCGCGATTCAGGAGCCAATATGGCAAGAAGAGAGTGTTGCCGGAAGGCGCATCGAGATCACCTGGACCCGCTATCTTGTACGAATCTGCGATCGCCGAAGGAGTACTCCGCCCTTCTGATTCGGGTGGATCTGCCAGGGAGGCATACTCGCCGTGCATGTCGAACACAACTAGATTTGCGTACTTACGAGCGCTCGCTCGCTCTAAGATTAACGACACAGCGCAACTCTTGCCGGAACCCGTACTGCCTAGTATTGCCGCGTGTCTTTGGAAGAACCTGTCACCATTGGCGATCGCGACAGCGGATTTATCAATGACGAAATGCCCTAGTTCGAGTCTTTGCTTTTCCTCCAACTCCGCACCGAGTAAGCTCATAAACCGTTGAAGATTGTTACCCTCGACGAGGAAGCAATCCCTATCTATCTGCGGAAATGAGTCAGCGCCACGCTTGAATCGATTACGTACAGTGCCCTCAATGCTGCGGTATGTGCCAACTAGGACGGCTCGGAGAACATCGTCCGGCACGACTTCAACTGCAAGGGTTGTAGGCTGCATTGGATCAGGTTGCGCTGTTTGTTCACTCAATTGTCGGGTTACCCGTTCGGTCATACCGATCAGGAACTCCTGCGCTGTTGTCCCCTGGATTGCGACCAGGCTTCCAACTGCGGCACGAGGTAGGAGCACTGCGTCTTCTACTGCGATGAGCACGCGACTTGTGTCTACGGAAACAACTTTGCCGAGTCGGCTGGATTGATTGAAAGTAAGAGCAGGTGTTTCGCTCATGTTAGTAACTCCTTCGTGAGAATGCCAAGATCCCACAGATTGGACCCGTCATTCTCGATTTCGTGTTCTATTGTCGTCATTATGTACCCGGCTGATTTCGGCCGTTCTGAAAGGCAAACGCAGCACGGCTATTTATTTACCAGATTCTTAATCTTGTCGTTTATCGATCGGTTCAGAATCAACGTGGGCGTGCCCTTCTGGATTTGTTTTACAAGGTGCGTTTGCAAGTGATCGTCATTGAAGCCGTAACCAAGAATCAGCAACTGCCTGGCTTGCTTGAGGTAATTGTTAGCTAACTCGCGGTGCTTGTCGAAGGGCGTACTGTACCCCGCTTTGTATTTGTTGAGACCGGGTGGAATAATTAACCGCTCGCCCACTAGATCCAAATCCAAACTGCAGCGGCGAGCGTCGTTGCCCACCCTGTACCAGTCAAAGCTTCCATGTGGCTTCAAGACGACCGCACGCGGAAGGTGGTCCAAGCCTGTGGTCTTTCCGCGCTTTGTGATACCTCGGCATGATGCCATGAAGCTTCGGTCGTGGTCGAACGTGCCCGCATAGTGTCCGATGGCTGTGGTATCCACGTGTAACCCTGCCATCTCGCAGGCAACCTCTATCAGCCGGTCGTAGTTGGTTGTCAAGATAGGCAATCCAGTCGCTGGTTTCAGCACATTGTCTAAGAAGCTAGTCAAGCGAAGAACGCACTTCCCTCCGAGCACTGCGGTCACGACTTCGCGTTCATGCGGCATGACAAGGCCGATCGTTTTTTCCATGATCCAGTCCTCAAGTGTCTCGGTTGGGGAGTGCCGTATCAATGCAGCCTCCAATCCTTCACCTCCCTCAATGACCTTCTTGACTTGAGACCACAAGGCCGAATCGGTCTTCGGTACGGAGCCTTCGCAGTTGATAAGATGCTTCGCAAGAACGTCCATACCCGGAATCCCCTCAGCGGCGGAAAGCCCCGATCCGACCACCAACGCGAGCCCGTCCGTAAATTGCTCCTGAACGAATCTGACTAGTGAATTGTAGTCCGGGTTCATAGTCGCTATCGCAACTATCTCAATGGAAGCATGCTGTATACCTATTTCACGTGTAACACCCTGCGTTTCAGAATGGGGGATTATATACCCATTTCTTTAGGTAGTTACGATTCCTCCCGCTGGAGTAAAATAATAAATTGGGCCGTGAGTGGCGGGTACGCATGCTTCCCGTCAAGTGGACCAATCAATAATAGAGTTCCAGTATGATTGATGAGATATTCGTGCTGCAGATCAGGTATGAAGAAACGTGCCCTCACATATGCCGACGACGGGCGCATCCGCGCTCTATTAGACCGTTACGCCTGTCCGACGTCATTCCATGTCGTACGTACTCGTTTCCTCGGTGACATAGTCACGCCTACACTTGGAGTAGCGCCCTTCCGAACCATAGAGGGGCTCTGGGGAGGCAACCTGCCGGAGTTCGACGATGCCTCTGCTGCCGACGAGTTATTCGAGGCCTTGATGAGCCTCTGGAACGAATTAGTGAAGCATCAATCGGAAACTAAGCCGTTCCGTTTGACGAGAGTGGCCGTCAAGGCGAAGCCGGATGACCCCGTCGCCTGTGCCGCACCCGCACAGAAGAACTGGAAGGTTTCATCGAGGGTCTGTTCGGCGCCGAGAAGGCTATCGATCTTACCCAGCGGGCCAACGAAGCCCTGAACAATCTTGGCGAGATCAACGCCATGATGCGCGGGGCCGTCGACCTCCTGGAGAGAGAAACGGCATCACCTGGGCCGGAGGAGGATCTGACGGGGAGCTCAAAAACGTGCAAGAACTCTCTGGTATCGCGGAGAAGGAGCTTCATGCCGTCGTTCTTGCCTGCAAGCAAGCGCGTCGACAGATGCTTTCGACGGTCACCGGGGACAAGCCGATGATTCATTGAGTGATCCATGCCATTCTGTTCTTGTTCACAACCGGTCCGATTATCGGAGGCCGCCTCAATCTGTGAGTCGGCGTATTTCAGTCATGAGGGGGAGTTGATCAGGTCTGGGTCAATGATCAATATTGAATGTGTCTAACACCGGCGAGGGTAAAATCTTCTCACCTTGTTGCATCTCCCTGGATCTGGAGGTAAGCAGGGAGTCCGGCCGCATTCATGGCATCGGTGCGGTACGGGGGGATACTGGTCACCGCTTGGTGCATTCTGGCGGCGGTCTAGTGGCGGCGTTGGCGAAGCTCGACGATCTCGCCAACGGCGCGTCGTTCATTCTGGGTCACAATCTGATTGCCTTCGACCTACCCCATCTGTCGGCTGCTAAACCGGATCTGCGCCTGTTGAAGCTACCAGCAGTGGATACGCTGCGTCTCAGCCCGCTCGCCTTTCCGAGCAATCCTTATCATCACCTCGTCAAGCACTATCAGGACGGCGGACTCAAGCGCGGGCGTATAAACGACCCAGAACTCGACTCCCGTCTTGCCCTGGAGGTTTTCGGTGACCAGCAGAGAGCCCTGAAAGGCATGCCGCCGGATCTACTGACAGCCTGGCACTGGCTATGCACCCCGGAGCCTGAGTGCGTGGATCGCGCTCTGGACGATTTCTTTTCCGAACTTCGGCATTCGCGACGACCTTCGGACGCCGATGCCCGCTCGGCGATAGCACGGCGAGCAGAAGGTACCGCCTGCGTGACCCACGGGCAGGAGGTATTGAGAAAGGTGAGAGAGCAGGGTTGGGCGCTGGCCTATGCGTTAGCGTGGCTTTCGGTGGCCGGCGGCAACTCGGTCATGCCCGCTTGGGTACGCTACCAGTTTCCCGAAGCCGGACAACTTGTGCGGCGGCTGCGGGATATCGCCTGTACCGGCCCCGCCTGCGATTGGTGCCGAGAACGACACGATGCTCGCAAGGAACTGAAGCGTTGGTTCGGCTTTGCGGACCAGGGCGTCACCACGGACGAATTGATGGAAGTTTCGGGATTAAGTCCCGAGGCTGTGCGCGGTGCCTTGTACGATCTGGAGCGGTTCGGCATCGCCAGCAACGACACTGTGCTGACCGCTTGCGTCCACGCCGGCGTGGAACGCACCTCCCTGAAGCGGCTTAAAGAAGCGGAGGCGCTGGAAACCGCCCTCATCGACCACATGCGGGAGGCAGCTCCTGAACTCTGCAAAGGCGAGACATCGTCGCTGCATTTGCGCATCGCTGCTCAGGTGCTGAGGGATCAGGAACTGACGGATCCACTACCCGAGCGGCTGTGGCGCATCGTTCGCGGCATCGCTTATGACGGGCGCGGCGAAGATGGCGCCGCCGGCAGCCTGACGGTGCGAAAGCAAGATGCGGAGACAGTGCGTGTAACGCTGCGGCGCGAGTGGAGGGCGCTTGAAGAGACCGCTAGGATACGGCGGGGGGCGGCCAGGCGTCTGCTGGAGCATCTGCTTGCCTGCCTGCCGCCCGGGAGCCGAGGCATGGACCTGCTGGCCGAGACCACACTCGGGAAGCTGTTGCAAACGATCGAATCCGATTTGTTTTTGAAGAGCAACGTGCGGAAACCCGACAAACTTCTGGACAGGGCGCTGTTGTGGCTGCACGAGCAGGAGGTGATCCGCCTCAACAAGGGTTTGGCGGTGTTCCGCCCGGCCATGACCATTCACCTGGGGCATCGGGCGCGGAGCGGTTTCTCCAAGGCGGACTTCGAGCCCCTTGCCCTCCATTACCAGGGTCAGGTGCTACAGATCCACGTTATGGTGGAGTTCGCCGAGCGTGGCCTTGCTGCCATGAGCGAGGCACTGCGGCTTGCGATGGACTACTTCACGTTAAAAGAGGATGAGTTTCTTGCACGTTGGCTTCCAGGACGGGACAAGGAGCTCGGTCGCGAGACGACACCTGAATCATGGCGTGCCATCGTCGAGAGCCTGAAGAACTCGGTCCAACAGCGCATCGTAGCCGACGACCGGGAACAGACCAACGCGCTGGTGCTCGCCGGACCCGGTTCAGGTAAGACGCGTGTGCTGGTGCACCGCATCGCCTACCTGATACGAGCACGGCGAGAGAACGCTCGCGGTATTCTCGCCCTGGCTTATAACCGGCACGCGGCGGTCGATATTCGCCGCCGGCTCAAGGAGTTGATCGGCGATGACGCCCGGGGGGTAACTGTGCTCACCTGTCACGCACTCGCCATGCGGCTAGCTGGGGCCAGCTTCACGGGGCGGGCGGAGCGCCCCGGCGATGAAATGTTCCGGGCGGTGCTCCGCGAGGCGATCGAGTTGCTTCGAGGGAAAGGCCTGCCTCCGGAGGAGGCGGACGAGCGCCGCGAACGTTTGCTGGCGGGCTTCCGTTGGATACTGGTGGACGAGTACCAGGATATCGGGTCTGAACAGTATGAATTGATAGCGGCCCTGGCGGGACGGACTCTGGAAGACGATGCCAGCAAGCTCACTGTGTTCGCGGTCGGAGACGACGATCAGAACATCTATGCTTTCAACGGTGCCTCGGTCGAGTTCATCCGTCGTTTCGAGACGGACTATGGACCCAAGCCCACCTATCTGATTGCAAACTACCGTTCCACCGGCCATATTGTGGCCGCAGCCAATGCGATCATCGAGCCTGCGCTGAAGCGGATGAAGGCCGGGTATGCGATTCGTATCGACCGGGCGCGTGCGAAGGACCCACCGGGGGGCATGTGGGGAGAGCTGGACCCGGTGTCCCGTGGCCGGGTGCAAATCCTGCCGGTTGGTCGCGATCCCATCCTTCAGGCGCGGGGCTGTATGGCGGAACTGTTGCGTCTTGCCGCGCTCGCGCCCAATTGGGATTGGTCGCGTTGCGCGGTGATCGCACGTGAGTGGGAATACTTGGTCCCCGTACGCGCGTTCTGCGTGTCGAACGAAATTCCGGCCCAGATGGGGGACGAGGAAATTCCGGGCTTCTGGCGCCTGCGGGAGATCCGCACGTTCGTCAAATGGCTGCGCGAACGGCCCCTCCGCATCGTCGACACTGCCACACTCCGGGGTTGGGTCGAAAAACGTCCCTCCAATCCCTGGCACGACTTGCTGCGGCAAGCTGTTGAAGAGCATGGGTTGGAGACTGGTAGCAGGGAAACTCCGGTCGAGCACTTCATCGAATGGCTCGCGGAATGGGGCCGGGAAATCCGTCGTCGCCAACAAGCATTGTTGCTGCTCACTGCCCACCGCGCCAAAGGACTGGAGTTCGACCACGTAGCCGTACTCGACGGTGACTGGAACCGCGTCGGAAGCGGCGAAGACCTGGACGCACCGCGGCGGCTCTACTATGTGGCCATGACGCGGGCCCGGCAGACGCTCACGCTCACGCGGTTCGATGGCTCTCGCAGGCTTCAGGATGAGTTGGTTGGCCATCGCTCTACGATACGACGCGACGCGGCCGTACTTCCGCCGAGTGCCGTGGAGATCGAGTACCGTCACGTCCGGACCACTCCTCAAGATGTGGACCTCGGTTTCGCTGGACGGCGATGTGCCAATGATCCGACCCACAAAGCGATAGGATCATTGGTGCCTGGCGATCCACTGGAAGTGCGGATCGGCCGACAGGGACGCTGGGAGTTACTGGATCGCGTGGGCCAAACGGTGGGACGGCTCGCTCAAAACTTCAAACCGCCGGCTGGAACACGGTGCCGGTCGGCCACAGTATTCGCCGCGATAGGAAGGAACCGCGACGAATCGAAGCCAGAGTATCAAGACGCTATGAAATGTGACACATGGGAAGTGATCATGCCGGAATTCGTATTCGAGCCGAATCGTTAACTCGATTCGCGAACTAGCAACCCCTGGTGCGGTGCGAGGACGTCCCGGATGCTATAAGATTGTCGAGCGATTCGTGATACTGGCGATGGTTGTAGCGCTCGAACTGGTACTGTCAAGTTAAGTAGAGTTCTCGGGTTTTGGAGTCGAAATCGTTCGGCGCTCGAACTTAGAATCACCAACTTATGGAGTGTCCAGGGAGCTGAATAGGTCCACAAATCGGTTAACTTGACAGTACCATGACCAAAGAAGAGAAAAGACTCGCTGATCGAGTATCCATCCTGCAGGGACTACTTCCGCCGTTTGTCTGTGCAATCTACAACGGGCAAGCCCCTGACTGGGACCGCGAGGAGGTTCTTTCGATGCTCACTGGGGAAGATGATCTGAAGGGTGAAGACTTACCGGCCCGATTAACGGAAGATGACGTGAGTGCTTACATCAACAAACTGTTTGCTCAACACGAATCGAAAACCCACGCCTGAATTCTTGGCATGAGCGGAATTTGGACAAAAACGGCGCAAAGTGGCCCTTTAACGCACCTTCGTTACCTTGCTTCCCGCATGTGCGGGGGAAACTGATACTGGGTATGAACCCCAGTAGCTCCTGTTGGTGGTGATTGCCGAGCAGAGTCTCGACGTGGATCAACAGGAGATGCAGAATGGGCAACACTGAAGGGGGAGCAGGGACTTATGGATATGCTCAGAAGAATCGCCGGTGTAGTTCTCATCGTCGTTGGGGTTGTGGTCGCAGTTCACACCGTTGTCGAACCGCTGTATTACGTTTCCACCGAAGCCAGTCCGGACAGCCCGATCTGGAGCATCATTGACCCGTTCCAGGCGGCGGCGATCGTGCTGGGCGTGATATTTGGCTACGTCCGAAAAAGAGGCGTTGACCTTGAAGACGGCGCGCCGATTACCTGCGAGTTTTTGGCAGCCAACACGCTGTTCTACGGTTTCCTGTTTGTGGGCATCCTGTTCTTCTGGAACTGGTTCAACCTTCTGAGTCCCGCTTATACCGCAGTGGGTACGGATACCGCCTCCCTGTTGTGGGGGTTCATAAACGCCGCGTTACCGCTGCTTTCCGGTGCGCTGGGCCTATCCCTGCTGAGGGGTAACAACTAAGCCACCCTTTTCTGATCGGAAATTCCAATTCGAGGCGGAACCGTTTGAACTATCGCCTCTTGCACCACCCGCCGGTGTACTCCCAGCTTCCGTGCTATCCCATGGATCGTTCCCACCCTCAACTCGTACTCCCGCCGAGGTACTGTCAAGTTAAGTAGAATTCCCGGGGTTTGGAAGCGAAATCGGTCGGAAATCGAGCTTAGAATCAACAATTTAAGGTGTGTCCATGGCGCTGAGTAGATCCACAAATCGGTTAACTTGACAGCACCTAACAACCAACGACGACCGCAAAGCGGAAAGGAAAATGCAATGACGACCGACAGAACAACGAAAGTATTGCTCGCCCTGATTGCGATGGGCCTTTTTTTGAACGCTATTGTTCCGTTCGTACAGCCTGCCGTGGTGCAGGCCCAATCTAGAACAATCGAGATCCAGTTGAGTCAGATTTTCAATGAATTGAGACAGATTTCTACTGGGTACTGCATGAATGACAAAATCTGCGGACACGAGTGAACGACGCGGACAAAACGGCTTTGTTGGGCAGCTTACCTATTCCAATTCGAAGTACCCTGAGCAGGGTGACGCCACTGCGCAGTACCTCCTCGGGGTCAATTAAGCCTTCGGCGAGGGCGTCCTCAAGGACTCTGTGCTCGCGGACATGTGGCTCAACATTGCTGGGCAAACGGGAGGGCAGACGCCCGGGAGAGGCGGGACGAGCTTGAGCGTGACATGACCCGCGCCGAGATCAGCCGTGCGACTGAACTGGCACGGGCGTGCATGGCCTCGGACTACCAGGCCTGCGATCCGTAATCGCCGCTAACGAAAGCTCTCGCCCCTCCGGGAGGAGGGCGGAGTCTGACCCTCCGATCCAGCCTCATGTCGTCCGGAAAACGTACCAGGACCCGGGACGACATGTGCATGTCCTGGCCGATCTATTTTAGAGTGTGATAACGTCCTTTATCACACTTTATGGTCACCAAAGATGCACTGCTCGCCCCGTCCACCGACATCCTCGTCTCCCCGAGCCGGGAGCTTCAGCCCGCGCCTCTGTTCACGCCAACGCCCAAGGCCGCGAAGCGCGTCCTCGAGTTTTTCACCGCCCAGATCAACAACCGCCACACACGCAAGGCGTACCTGAACGCCACACGGGGCTTCGCGGAGTGGTGCGACACTCACGGCATCCGCCAGCTCGCCGACGTGCAGCCCTTCCATGTCGCTGCCTTTGTGAAGGACCTCCAGGGCGAGTTTTCGCCGCCCACGGTCAAGCAGTCCCTGGCTGCGCTGCGCATGCTCTTCGACTGGCTGGTACCCGGCCACGTCCTCGACGTAAATCCGGCCCACGCCGTGCGCGGCCCAAAATACGTCGTCAAGAAGGGAAAAACGCCGGTGCTGACGGCCGAGGAGGCCCGTGAGCTGCTCGACAGCACCAAGACCGTCCGAAGGACGAAGAGCCAGGACGGAACCTCGTCCGAGCAACCGTCGCTGGTCGGTCTGCGTGACCGGGCGCTGATCGGTGCGATGGTCTACACCTTCGCCCGCGTGGGCGCTATGCTGCAGATGAAGGTCCGCGACTACTTCGTACAGGGCCGCCGCGGCTAGGTGCGCCTGCACGAGAAAGGCGGCAAGGAGCATGCGGTTCCTTGTCACCACAGTCTGGAGCAGTACCTCGACAAATACATCGCCGCCGCCGGCCTCGCGGGAGATCCGGACGCGCCTTTGTTCCAGACGGCGGTGGGCAAGACGGGCGCGCTCACCGGCAGGGCCCTGTGGCAGCAGGACGCCTACCGCATGATCCAGCGGAGGACGCGCGGCACTGGCATCAAGACCCGGATCGGAAACCACACGTTCCGGGCGACCGGGATTACCGCCTACCTTGAAGAACAAGGGCACGCTCGAAGCCGCGCAGCACATCGCCAACCACGAGTCGCCGCGCACGACAAAGCTCTACGACCGGCGGCAGGATGAGATTGCTCTGGATGAAGTTGAGCGGATTGCGATTTAGTTGACCTTTGGGCCCATCCGCGAGATTGGGCGTGCTCTGACAATTCCCGTGGAGGTGCTACAATGACCATTGACCAACGTAGAGGCGGGCGGCAGAGACGCGTAAGAGACCCGGATCGACTCATGAAAGACCTCGGCTGCCGGCGAACCGCGGGCAGCGTCATCAAAGCTTCCAAGCGAGTTGCCGATTCGGCGCGTCACGGTGCTGGTCTGGCGGCGAAGTCGGCGCGGGAGAAGGCCGTCACCCTCTCGAACCTGTCCCAGGGCGCGCTTGCCAGTGCGCTGTCGATTGATCTGAACTCGGCAATGGCATCGCTCGCTAAGGGTCCGGCGACGATCTACGACAAGGCGATGGACGCCAAGTACTTGGCGACGTCCATCGGAGGCGGGAACCACCGGCTGTTCGACGGCGGCCACACGCTCTCGGGCGCGCTCCAGGCCGCCCGCGGCGCATCGCCGGATGACTCTATTGCCGAGGTGGCATTCGGCTATATGCAGGGCCTGTTTCGGGACGTCACGACCCCGAAGGGGCTGCCGCTCGCGAGCTGGGACAAAGCGGCGTATGACCAGACGAGCGCCTTCATGAGGTCGGAGTTCGGCATCCCCAAAAGCTGGTTCTACGACTTGAACAGCTTCGAGGCGGCCGAGGTTCTCGGCAGCGCGATCGGCGTGCTGGCGGTCACGTTGATGTGGAGCCGTGCGGACGCCGAGCAGTTCAGCCGTCTCGCCGGCGGGATGGGCTTGGCAGCTGCGTTGAGCGCGAACCCACTGCTGCTGATCGTGACGGTGGTTTGCCTGGCAAAGGCGTTTTCCGAGGCCAGATCCGAGGGGCGACTCGGAGATGTAGCCGATGGGCTGGCCTGCGGCACCGCCACCGCGGTGACTACGCTCGGGGCCGTGGCGCTGACGTCGATGGCTGGAGGCCCAGCCGGACTGGCGTTGCTGGTAGGCCTGGTTGCGGGCGTGGTGGTCGGCAAGCTGATGTCGAATGTGAGCTTGTCAGACATCGCGCGGATGGTGGCTGGCCAGTTGCAGGCAACTGCCAGGGCCGTCGTCGACCAAGCCAAGACGAGCGTAGCTTCCGCGGCGAGAACTACTACAAAGACGTTCAACCGCGAGAATTTCCCCGAGCCTGCGTCAGCGATCGATGTCATCGGGAGGTGGGACCCGGTGAACGAGTGCGTTATCCCGTTCACGGTGAGGGAACGGGCAGAGCGCCTGCGTCGCAGATTCCCAGCTGTAGGGCGGCGGCGATGATCGACCAGATCCTGGAGTGCTTGGAGCGCAAGCGCACCCGTGCCACGTACTCGTCGCTCGGTGAGGTTATAGGATCCTTCCGTACACGAACACCGAGTGGGAGAAGCTCTCAATTTCCTTGTGCCAAAGCTCCCCGCGCCCGTAGAGGTACTGTCAAGTTAAGTAGAATTCTCGTGTTTTGGAGGCGAAACCGGTCGACAATCGAACTTAGAATCAACAACTTAGGGAGTGTCCAGGGAGCTGAGCAGGTCCTCAAATCGGTTAACTTGACAGTACCGTCAGCCGTTGTGGAAACTGACCAGACCATGGAAATCGCTGCGCGATTCCCACAGCCGCTTGGAAGCTACTACGCGACTCCCACAGTTCCCACAACGCCTACTGCGACTAGTTGAAAAACTCAAACTAAGAACTGTCCACCAAACCGGGGCAAGTCCACAAGTTGAGAGCGTCTGAATGCTAGTGAACTCTTAAACCCCTGTGCCGTCTTGTTCTGGAGGCCAACAGTAGACTTCCTGCTCGGTGGGCTCACCCTGAACTCCAGGAGAAAATGCTCCTGTAACCAGGAAATTAGTTGGAAATTATATACTTGACGCTATAGCGTCAAGTATATAATTTCCGTTGAAAAAGCCATGATCCAATTGCTATTACTGCTCCCACTCATTTCTAGTCTTCTGGCTCGGACTCAAGAACTCCCTTCTTTCCACATCAAGTCTGACTTGGTTGTGGTGGATTTAATCGTTACCGATCAGGATGGAGAGTTCGTCCGAAATCTCACGCTGAGCGAGGTTTCAGTATACGAAGATGGAAAGAAGCAGAAAATCTCGTTTTTCCGACTCGTGGGCAAGCAAGAAAGACAAAAGAAAGCAAAAGACCTCCGGCTAGAACGCGCGATGGCCTTGGATCCCCTAGCACCAGGGCAGAGCCACATGACGGACTCGGCTTCGGGTACGTCGCTGGTTATTCTGCTCGATTTGAACACGGTGGATCCTCTTGACCTTGACCGCGCCAAAGACTTCATTGTCAATTTTATGCGGTCCCAGCTAACCCCGAATGACCGGGTAATGATTGCCAGTATTAGACATGGGCTGACCATTGATCAGTCCTTCACCAGCGATTCCTCCAAACTCATCAAGGCAGTAGAGGGTATTCAACCAGAACTTCGACCTAAGACAAGCTTTACTGAATTCAATGAAGAGGCAGAAAGGATTGTTACCGGTGGCTCAATCGCATCAATCTTTTCAGCACCTGAACAAGTGCGCGCACGCGCAGAACAATTTCTGGGTAACCTGCGAGTGAGTGTTGGACACACGCGTGACGCGATTTCAGCCCTTATCGGTCATCTCCGCTCCCTGCCTGGGAGAAAACACATTGTGTATTACTCGGCAGGGTATCCTCTAAATCCTGAGGAGTATCTGGAAAACATTATTAGGCGCGTCTTGGGGTGGAATCGTGTCGAGGCTTTTACAGGTCGCAGTGGGAAGTTAGTGCACAGAGGAGATATCCGTGATGCCTTGCATTTCCTGACCGATCGAGCGAACCGCTCGCAAGTATCCGTTTACAGCGTCGATGTTCGGGGACTGAAATCATCAGGATGGGGAGATGCGAGGCGGCAGGGGTCGCTGGATCCTGAGTATGGACTACGCCTCGCTGCAGATGTCACGGCTCCCCAGGATTTTCTACGCAGTCTATCTTCCGACTCCGGAGGCCTTAGTTTTGTCAATGATAATGATCTTAGCAAGGGACTGGAGAGAGCCTATCTGGATACGAAGGAGTATTATCTTATCGGCTATGTTCCCACCACTAAGAGAAAAAAGGGCAAGATTCATCGAATTGAGGTGGAAGTAACCCGCTCGAAACTAAACGTACGTTCTCGCAAAGAGTACATCGAAACGGACGAAGACTCTCTCCTCCAAACCGATCTGCTCAACGCACTGAAATTCCCTGAACTGTTCCAACACTTTCCCTTACAGATAGATGTCTCGGTGGGTTCAGGTAAGATTGAGGTCAAATTCTTTATTCCCTCGCCCGGCATAATCTTCAACTTTGAGGACCATCGATACCAGTGTCTGGTGGAGATATTCGGTGTTCTGGTTGACAGTCAAGGGAAGTGGGCAGGGGGCAAGCTAGCCTTTGCACGAAAATTCCCGGTCGACATCCATGTCTCGGATTGGTTTCAGCAACTAAAGACTGAAGGGCGGCTAGGGCGTGAACTCTTAGCTCAACGCCCGGATCTAGCGCCTAGAGTGGAAGCAGATGCTCCACCAGGAAAATACAATCTCATCGTAGTAGTACGTCAGTTTCCGGCCAATAAGATAACGACGGCCACTCGGCAAGTTACAGTGGAGTAAGAACTCCGCAGTGATTTTGGAGCTATTGTCAAAAGTTGGGGGTGGCGCGTCTGCGACCAATCTTGACCTGAACAATCTTGAGTTCTGCCGAGTCCGCTATGGGGTAGCAGGCGTTCTCCAAGGCCTTCACTAGTGTAGCCGAGTTTACAGGGGAGCAGATATGTTGCTGCTAAATCAAACGCTTAACTATCTCCTGTCGGATACTATATACCCTTCCAGATCAGGTACTTCAAAGAGGGTAGGGTCGGGAGCAACATTGGTGATGAACTCGGTCGTTTCCAGCGTTTTGACTTGTGTTCCTTCCGATGTGGGGATTTCTACCCGCATGTACATCGTGAAGTTGGTATCTTCGTCACGCCAAATCTCCCCGGTGGTGTTCCCTCCTAGTATCGGCTGAACCACACAAGTCCTTCGCAAGTATGTGGCCCTCCTCATGGAGGAGGGCCACTGCCGGGGACCAAGTGATCGAATCGGATCTTTAAACGGGTTATTGTCCAGGATGACAGTTCGAGATGTATGATCAATTATGCGCTGTGTCTTCTCCACAGGATCAAAGATGGCGGTGCGCGTCTCAAGCACTGGCACTGTCAGAGGAAAGTCGCAAGGACTGAGTTCTCCACCGACGACAGGGAATTAGGCCGCCCCGAGCTGACGCCACTCGGCGAGTGCGGCGGCGCGGTTGAGCTTGAAATTGTCCCGTGAGCAGAGGTGTCGTGCCTGGTTGAAGTGATTGTAAACGGAAGAATGAACGGTGGCGAATTTCTGGAGGCTTTGCATCCGCCTGAAACGGAGCATGGCGTGTTCTCGTCGCCGGAACGGCAGGTGTGAATTCTCCGCACGATTGTTCAGCCAGCGGCCGGCTTGTGCAGACCGGATCCGCCCAGTTCGCGCAACGCCACACGGTAAGACCTCAGCCGATCAGTGATGATCGCATCCGGCCTGACGTAGCGCTTCATTAATGTCCTGAGGAATTTCAAAGCGGCTTCGCGGTCTCTCTTCTTCGATACAAAGTCCTCAAGCACCTCGCCTTCCTGGTCGACGGCTCGCCAAAGGTAATGGCCTTCGCCGTTGATCTTCACGAACATCTCATCGAGGTGCCACCGCCAACCCGAAAACGCGCGCATTCGATCCATCCGCTTCTTGCGGATCTCGGCGGCAAAGATCGGGCCAAAACGGGTCCACCAGAACCGGATCGTCTCGTGGCTCACCTCGATCCCGCGCTCGTGGAGAAGGTCCTCGACATTGCGTAGCGACAGTGGGAAGCGAACATACATCATCACTGCCAGGCGGATGATCTCGGGCGAGGTCTTGAAATAGCGAAATGGGTTCTTCATCCAAAAACACTACAAGCCGCATCTCACCGACTCAAGCCAGTTTCCTCTGACAATGCCCTTCTGCGGCATCATGCTAGTAACCGTGACCGAAGAAGCGGCAATCGCAATAGGCACTCGAGGCATCACGAAGCGCGGGAGGTTTACAATCAAGAAGATCGCCTACATTCCGTTAGGAGATCGATACGAGTGTGACCTTGCCCCCTAAAACGAGTCCAGTTTGAATGTTAGGATTTCCGGTTTAGGAAGGAGGCAAGGATGGCAGGGAAGCGGTTTAGGGCAGAACAGATCATCATGAAGCTGCGTGAGGCAGAGGTGGGTCTGGCCCAAGGACAGAGGGTGGGACAGGTGTCGAAGCAGATGGGGGTGAGCGAGCAGACCTACTACCGGTGGCGCAAAGAGTATGGAGGGCTCCGGTTGGACCAGGCCAAGAGGTTGAAGGTGTTGGAGAAGGAGAATACCCGGTTGAAGAAGCTGGTGGCGGATCTGTCTTTGGACAAGCAGATCCTGAAGGAAGTGTCCTCGGGAAACTTCTAGGCCCGGCGAACAGGAGACGAGCGGTGATGTGGGTACGAGAGCGATTAGGAGCAGAGCGAGTCTCCGAACGCCGGGCCTGCCAAGTGCTGGGACAGGTTCGATCGACCCAGCGAAGGGAAAGGCAAATTCCCGATGATGAGGCCCGATTGGTGGCCCAGATGGTGGAGTTGGCTACGCAATACGGGCGTTATGGCTACCGGCGGGTCACGGCGATACTTCATGGGGAAGGGTGGAAGGTGAATCCTAAGCGGGTGGAGAGGCTGTGGAGACAAGAAGGGCTGAAAGTCCCGTCCAGACAGCCGAAACGAAGGAGACTGTGGCTTAATGACGGTTCCTGTGTTCGGTTACGAGCGGCTCGCAAAAACCACGTCTGGAGCTATGATTTCGTGCATGAACGGACCCATGATGGGCGAGCCTTTCGGCTATTGACGATCCTGGATGAGTACACCAGAGAGTGCCTCGCCATTGATGTGAAACGGCAGATGAATCACCAAGACGTGTTGGACCGGTTGGCGGAGTTATTCGTTGATCGGGGAGTGCCTGAGTTTGTCCGGTCCGATAACGGATCAGAGTTTACGGCACAGGCGGTCCGGGACTGGCTGCAGACTGTTGGGGTAAGGACCTTGTACATCGAGCCGGGCAGCCCCTGGGAGAATGGGTACATTGAGAGTTTCAACGGGAAACTACGGGATGAGCTGCTGAACATGGAGATCTTCGACACGCTTGGGGAAGCCAAGGTGTTGGTAGAACGCTGGCGAAGGGATTACAATCAGATCCGGCCTCACAGCGCCTTGGCCTATCGGCCGCCGGCACCAGAGGCCAAACTACCTAGGTCTCAGGAGTTCAGTTCTATCCCGTGCAGGGCACTTCAAATGGCTCCGAGTCTAACTTAGAGGGTGGACTCGTTCGTGGGGGCAGGTCACTATTTGAATGACAGAGTGCCCTGTCTTGCCTCACGTATTCTGGACTGGCGAGGAGAACATATCGCTTTCAATGGATCGTCCTTGCAATATCTTGGTTATGCCCTCCAGCGTGACATCGGCACATTACTCAAGGATGTTTCCTCCGATAACAAGATCCTTTTTCCCTGCGGCGGAGCCATGCTCATCGACCGGGAAATCTTCTTGCGATTGGGTGGCTTTGACGAAGACTATTTCGCAATCTACGAAGATGTAGACCTTGGTTGGCGGCTCTGGATCACCGGCTATGAAGTGGCCTTTGCGCCCGAGTCCATTGTTTACCATAGGGGACACGGGACGTTTAAAACGCACGAGAATGAAAAGATGCGCTACTTGATGCACCGGAACGCGCTACTGACCATACTCAAGAACTACGAGGAAGAAACCTTTCGCAAAATCTTGCCTCTGGCCATCATCTTGGCCATCAAGCGGGCTATTCTCTTCTCCGGAGTGGAAAAGGAGAGCTTCTACCTTTGGGCTCATACTCGAAGACGCCTACGAGATTGCGAACCAGAGGTCCAGTTTCGAATCCTCGACTCCCTGAACCATCTGGTGTCGTTGGATGATATTCTCCAATCCATGCCCCAGATCCTACAAAAGAGACGGAAGATCCAACAATCGCGGAAACGTCGCGATAGTGAGATCCTCAATCTCTTCGTTGATCCATTCCGTTCCATTGTGGACCACCCCCTCTACCAGGAGGAGGAGAGCCAGTATTTACATCTACTGGATTTAGCATCTCTGTTCGACATGGGCCACGGTTCACGGCCATGCGAACCACTAGCTCCCTTGTTTGAGAGGAAAATCAGGGACTTGCAAGCTCAGCTGAAAGGCTGGCAATGGATCGGGAGCCAAGCCCTGATACATCCACCGTCTCCTTCAAGAAATCGTCCAGCTCAGTTTCTTCGTACCTGGCGCAAAGAGGGATTCAATACGGCCTGGCACCGATTTCTGGAGTACATTGAGCGTGGAATTTAGCGTCGTTATTCCCACCTACAACCGGGCACCACTACTGGCTAAAACACTGGAGGCGCTCAAAGGTCAAAGCATCTTGGAGTCTCAAATAGATTGTTCCCCTGACCCGAAATCTAGTGCTCCTCAAGGCTGGAATCAAAGACAACGGCCTGAGTGCCAGACTCTCGACCAGGATCCGAAATGGCCCGCGAGTCGATCTGGGGAGTGGGGGGCGAAAGACGATTCCTATGAGGTAGTCGTGGTTAACGACGGCTCCAGCGACGAGACGGCAGAGGTAATCGAAGAAATGCGCGCAGACTACCCCGTTCGATTGCGGAATCTTTACCAGCCGAATCAAAAACAGGGGGCCGCACGCAACCTGGGGTCCAGAAATGCCAATAGCACCTATCTCGTCTTTCTAGGAGACGATACGGTTCCTGCTGCGGACCTCCTGGCCCAACATCGGGTCGGCAGGACAACCTCAGACCCTCGGCAAGTGGTGATCGGATACACAACCTGGGCTCCAAATTATGAAAGAACTCGGTTCATGGAGTATATCGGTGAACAGGGATGGCAATTTGGGTTTTCCTTGATCAAAGATCCTGAGGACGTTCCGTTCAACTTTTTTTACACCAGCAATCTGTCGATTTGCCGTCGGTTTTTCTGGGAAGTGGGCGGTTTTGACGAAACATTTACTGAATATGGATGGGAAGATATCGAATTAAGCCTACGCTTGAAAAAACGAGGTATGCGCCTCACTTACAACCCGAAAGCCATTGCCCATCACTATCACCTCACTTCCTTGTCCTCCTTTGTCCAACGGCAGTGGAAGGTCGGCTATTCGGCTTGGAGATTCTGTCAGAAACACCCTGAAATGGCGGGCTTCTTGAACCTAGTACACATTCCTCGCTACACGGCCCTCAAACACTTAAAGATGACCCTCTTGACCCGGCTTTGTTGCTTGACGGAAAGACGAACATGGCCCAACCTGAGCCGATACTACCCTGACCTGATGAGCTACCACTACAATTTAGGAATTCTGAAAGCTTGCCAAGAAGGAAACTGACCCGATCGCGCGGGGATGGAGAAGATCAACTTACGGTGATCATCCCTACCTGGAATCAGCGGGAGCTGCTGCGGAACTGTTTGAATTCTCTGCAGAGACAAACCGTGTGCTGTCCCATAATGGTTATCGACAATGGTTCGACCGATTCCACCGAAAAAATGATGAAAACTAAATTCCCCCACTTCGGTTATCTCAACCTGCGGGAAAATCTGGGCTTTTCCAGCGCTGTCAATATCGGTATTCAAAATTCGTCCACGGAATTTCTAGCCCTTCTGAATAATGACACCGAAGCCGATGCGCGCTGGGTCGAAGCGGGACTGAAAGCCCTGCTGGAATATCCCGATTACTGCTTTTTCGCGTCCAAGATCATCCAGTATTTCCAACCGGACCGACTCGATAGTGCTGGGGACTGCTACAACCGCCGCGGCCTGCCTTACAAAAGGGGCCTGGGTAAATCTATCGACCGCTTTTCTTCAAACGAACCCACTCTGGGAGCCAGCGCTGCAGCAGCCTTTTACCGACGAGCTCTCCTGGATGAGATCGGGCTGTTCGACGAAAACTTTTTTATGTATCTCGAAGATATAGATTTTAGCCTCCGGGCCCAGGTAGCTGGCCGACCTTGCCTCTACCTTTGCGACGCAATCGTCTATCATATAGAAGCCGCTTCTGATCCTCATCGCGAGTTCACCCTTCCGCCAGCCTCCCCAATACAAGATAGGCCCTCAGTCAGCGGTTTCAGGAAAAATCAGATGAGGGAATCCTCGGTCATGAAGTCTGCTTACCTCCTTCCTTACCCCCTGGTCCGGGAGTCTTTCTACTCTCCTAATCGAGTCTATTGGATCACTCGAAATCGCTGGCAACTGATGGTCAGCTACCAGCCTTTTCGACACCTTCCATTCCTGATTTACGGATGGATGAGAAGTGCCCTCTTCCATCTCACCAAGGTCGGTTTTTTTGGTTCCTTCTTGCGGGGAATGGGCGCTGGACTGCTAGAAACCCCTCGGGCAATCAAGAAGCGTCTCGCAATTCGAAAAGGCCGAGTGATTTCTACCCGGCAGTTATGTCAGCTAATAAGAAAGTGCTAGCTGTTTGTGTCAATTGGAATGGCCGACACATTCTGCCTGAAACGCTAGCCAGTTTGCAAAAGAGCGATTATCTAAACCTGGATATTCTGGTGGTGGACAATGCCTCCACCGATGGTTCACAAGGGATGGTTCCCGAAACCTCCCAACTCCTAAAATTAGCGCAAAATGTGGGTTATGGTGGGGCTATCAATGCTGCCGTCCAACCTCTCCTGGCTGAAACCGTAGGCAACCCACAGCAAACAATCCAGCTGCCCAACGACCGGGGCACTGGGTTGACTCGTTCATCGGTCCCAAAATGGTTCTCTTCTGTAGTTTGTCCCGACTACTTTTTTTTATTGAATTGCGATGTGGTCCTGGCTCCGACGGCGGTGAGACAGCTAGTTCAGTTTGCCGAGGAAACCGGGCCCGGTATTTACGGACCAAAGGTGCTTCAGTACTTTTGCCCTGCGACTGGATATGGCCTGGGGAAAGTTGACCTGGAGCCATGTACTGGCCCACTATCACGGTCGAGGAGCCCCGAACAGGAAAAGATGGAACACCACCCTCAAGGTGGAACTCCTATTGGGATGTGCTTTACTCGTTCACCGCCAGATCTTCGAGAGTATAGGCCTTTTTGATCCCGCCTTTTTCATGTACCAAGAAGAGGCCGATTTTCTTCATCGAGCAGCACAAAAGGGCCTCCCGATCTACTACTGTCCCTTTACCCACATCTATCACCGAAGTGGCTATGGAACACTCGACTCCCCCTTAAAGAAAGTCTTCTGGATTAGACGCAATGCCATCTATTTTTTGAGAAAGCATCGAGCCAGTCCTGGTCGCTGGAGTTACTACTTTATGACATTAGCATTGAGTCTTCTCTACAATCTGATTTTGCTGCGCTGGAGGAAAGCAGCTACGATCGGGCGTGCGGTTCGGGAAGGTTTCCATCACTCATAGATCTCGTCAGCGGACGCTGGAGACAGGAGGCAGCGAAAAATCGATGAAGACATCGGATCCGGCAGTAAGCTTTGTGGTGCCCTGCTACCAAAGCAAAGCCACTATTCACCTCACGCTGGATTCAATTCTGGTACAACAAACGGCCCATAGCTTTGAGGTCCTGGTAGTCGATTCATCAGGCGACGCTACCGGCTGCTAGATCCAAGAGCGATACCCGACGGTACAGGTCATCGTCTCGCCAGCAAGACTGTTTCCCGGCCAAGCTAGAAACCGGGGCGTTAAGCAGAGTCGGGGGCAACTTTTGGCTTTCCTCGATGCCGATGTAGTTGTCGAGCCAAACTGGCTTGACACCCTCGTCGCGGTCTTAACCAACAGGGACAACACCCAAATAGTTGGAGCGGCAGTGGCCAATTCGAATCCACTGCCCTGGAGCCGGGTGCTCCACTGGATTGAATTCTCCGAGTTCCTGCCCCACCTCCCTTCCGGCCCTCGAACTCTACTTTCTAGTTCAAATCTTCTCATTCGACGTCAGGACTTCCTATCTGGAGACGGCTTCTGCGAAACGTTTGCAATGGCGGAGTATCTGATCCTCTCCCAAAAGTCGAGAGGTAAAATCCATTTCGTATCCGAAACTAGGATCCTGCATGAACACCGGTGCAATGGAGCATCGGTGAGAGTTCACCTACGAGACCTTGGCTATTGGAGTGGTCGTTATCGAAGAAGCTACCGGGGAAGCGGTTCCTGGTTGACCCGGATGCAGATTTTGAGTTTGGGAATCCCTTTATACCGAATTGTTCGAATTCTGCGACGAATTTTTCAAAGCGACCGACGAGAAGGTCTGCGAGCTCTACTCTTCTTGCCTCTGCTCTTGCTAGGGCTCTTCAGCTGGAGCATCGGTTTTTATTGGGGAATCCGCTCTTCCAGCCTCCCCCCCTCTGCCCGGCTCAGAGGGAAGAGGTAAATTGAGGAATCAGCTTCTTGCCTAACCGCAGGCCTTGGATTTCTTCTTCACTCAGCCCGAACAACTAGCGCGCGCCCAGGCTAACATAGTTGTACATCACAGGGATCGAGGATCTTTTCTCTGTCTTTTCCTATCTTAAAACCACCGTGATACGACTTTTTAAATCTTTGTCAATCTCTTCGTATTGGGCCAAAAAAGCTGCAAAGGACGCGCTTTGGTGGGTCGTGGCAGACTCGCGCAAAAAAGGATAAGCGTTGCCCACAATCTGGTGATTCAGTCAACGGGTTCCCGTTCAAAAAAGTGGTGAACCATGAGGTAAAGAAAACACTGCTGCCCTTACCCCCTAAAACGAGTCCAGTTTGAATGTTAGGATTTCCGGTTTAGGAAGGAGGCAAGGATGGCAGGGAAGCGGTTTAGGGCAGAACAGATCATCATGAAGCTGCGTGAGGCAGAGGTGGGTCTGGCCCAAGGACAGAGGGCGGGACAGGTGTCGAAGCAGATGGGGGTGAGCGAGCAGACCTACTACCGGTGGCGCAAAGAGTATGGAGGGCTCCGGTTGGACCAGGCCAATAGGTTGAAGGTGTTGGAGAAGGAGAATACCCGGTTGAAGAAGCTGGTGGCGGATCTGTCTTTGGACAAGCAGATCCTGAAGGAAGTGTCCTCGGGAAACTTCTAGGCCCGGCGAACAGGAGACGAGCGGTGATGTGGGTACGAGAGCGATTAGGAGCAGAGCGAGTCTCCGAACGTCGGGCCTGCCAAGTGCTGGGACAGGTTCGATCGACCCAGCGAAGGGAAAGGCAAATTCCCGATGATGAGGCCCGATTGGTGGCCCGGATGGTGGAGTTGGCTACGCAATACGGGCGTTATGGCTACCGGCGGGTCACGGCGATACTTCATGGGGAAGGGTGGAAGGTGAATCCTAAGCGGGTGGAGAGGCTGTGGAGACAAGAAGGGCTGAAAGTCCCGTCCAGACAGCCGAAACGAAGGAGACTGTGGCTTAATGACGGTTCCTGTGTTCGGTTACGAGCGGCTCGCAAAAACCACGTCTGGAGCTATGATTTCGTGCATGAACGGACCCATGATGGGCGAGACTTTCGACTATTGACGATCCTGGATGAGTACACCAGAGAGTGCCTCGCCATTGATGTGAAACGGCAGATGAATCACCAAGACGTGTTGGACCGGTTGGCGGAGTTATTCGTTGATCGGGGAGTGCCTGAGTTTATCCGGTCCGATAACGGATCAGAGTTTACGGCACAGGCGGTCCGGGACTGGCTGCAGGCTGTTGGGGTAAGGACCTTGTACATCGAGCCGGGCAGCCCCTGGGAGAATGGGTACATTGAGAGTTTCAACGGGAAACTACGGGATGAGCTGCTGAACATGGAGATCTTCGACACGCTTGGGGAAGCCAAGGTGTTGGTAGAACGCTGGCGAAGGGATTACAATCAGATCCGGCCTCACAGCGCCTTGGCCTATCGGCCGCCGGCACCAGAGGCCAAACTACCTAGGTCTCAGGAGTTCAGTTCTATCCCGTGCAGGGCACTTCAAATGGCTCCGAGTCTAACTTAGAGGGTGGACTCGTTCGTGGGGGCAGGTCACTCACACTTTGCTCCGAATATAAGGGAAAACTTAAACTATTCCCTAGACCCATCCCATAATAGGCCCTTGGGTACCTTAGTGCCCCCTTTCCAGAACACGCAGGTTCAATCAAGCGACTAGGTTAATGTGCTCCACCTTTGGTAGAAAAAATACTTCTCTAGCAAGAAAGTTGTGTCTGCCGATCCTCCCTACCGCTGAGCCAAGTCTCACGAAGAAGACGGCTTTTGAGGCGAATGTGAGAAAGGCAATACCCGGCGACGAGCACACACCGAGTCAAACGCCAAATCCTGGAAGCTGAGAGAGTACATCACCCTATTTCTGGAATGAAACACTAAGGCAAGACAACCAATTGGCGAGAATCCCGCCCAAAATAGTCTCCAAGGATCAAAAGAGGAACCTTAGTTCCAATATCAAAACTCCCGTAATGGGGTATCCACTGGACTCAGGTAACCCCAACATCTTGTGGTTGGGCTCACGGGGCCTCGGCGTCCCAGTCGGCGACGATCGATCGATACGGCGTTGGGTCCACGGCGACTGCCTGCTGCACAAGGCGGTAGAAGAGTTTTCCCCGGCTGCGTGAGTTGCGCCGGTTGAAGCGGAACACAAACTCGTCGAGGTAGTAGTCCAGATGCTCGTGGCTAACCGCGCCTTGGTACGTGCCCAGCAGCCAGCGCTTGAGCAACGAGATCGCTTGGTGCACCCTCGGCAATAATTCCGAGGCCTGCTTGCGGCGGCCCGACAGAAAGACGATGCGATGCTGGTAGCCCTTCTTCTCCAGCGGCTCGTAGCCCAGCCAGCCGTCGGTGTGCACCAAGCTTCCCGGCTCGACCGACTCCTCCACGAAGGGCATCAAACTGGCCGCCGATGCGTTCCGCACGCGCTGCATGCGGATCCGTCCTAGCCCGCGGCCTCTCTCTTCCGCGGCTACTGAAATAAAGTCTTTACGCTCGTTCTGCCGGCCGCTCACACCCTCTTCCTCAGCGCCCCAATAGGTCTCATCGACCTCGACTACGCCCGCCAATCGCTCCCGCCCCGGACGCACCATCGCTCGCCGCAGATTGTGCATCCAGGTCCACGCAGTTTGATAGCTGCCCAACCCGAGAACGCGCTGCAGACCCAGCGCGCTGACCCCGTTCTTTTGCGAAGTGACGTGCCAGATCGCCCGGAACTACAGCCGCAGCGGCTTACGTGTGTCTTGGAAGATCGTGCCCGAGGTCACCGACGTCTGCCGCCCGCAGCGAGCGCATTCGAACCACACTTTGCGCACCGGCCAAGCCCGCTCATGCCCGCATCCCGGACAGCGGAAACCCTCCGGCCAGCGCAACGCGGACAGATAGTCGCGACAGGCCCCTTCGCTGGCGAAGCGTACCTCGAACTCGAGCAGGTCGCGTGGATAATCCTCCACGAAGGCACATACTACATCTTGGGGTCACCTGAGTCAAGTGGATACCAAATCTCCCGTAAAAGATAAGTTCCTGCTCGGTTCTCTCACCCAACGCAAACTGGTGATCATCCTCAAAAATCCACATCTCTGATGGAAGGTTATTCATAGCAGGCCTGAGGGTTCTCAACGACGTGAGCGGTGTCTGGAGATTGATCACGAGAGGCCCCCCTCCTGGACCGTTGACCATCAGGGAAACAACCCGATCCAGGGGAGCGCTAAACACGTGAAGTTGAGGGATATTGGACAATCCGGACAGCTTGGAACCGATCACTAATGCAGGCTTGATAGGAAGCACCAGTTCGTTGCGATATTGAATCTGATCACCTCGACGTTCATACACAACGAGATGAGGGTTCTTCCGGATGATGAAAGCGATTTCAGATTGCCAGTCGCTGTCAAAATCAAACACCGCAAAGTTCTGGACCAACTGCTGAGGAAGAAATCCAGAAGCTTCACGCACGAAGCCTCCGGGATACTGAATGAAGGACTCCACCATGGTACCCAAAAAGGTCCAACTGGAAACCACAAGGTCCACCACCCCATCCTGGTCAAGATCGGTAGTGACTACCTGCTCACCACTTTCAAAGGTCAAGAGCTTGCTGGCTACGAGCGCCGGTGACGGCAGCCAGAGACGGGATGAATCCTCCAAGGTAATTCCCCCATCTTCATCGCGTACCGCCCGCACAATTACAACATTTTTGTCCTCGGTCAGGGCTCCGGCCAGCAATAAATCGTACTCAGGATCGGGGCTGTCTTCCACATTTCCAGCCCCCGGTTCCGGGGCTGGACCAGTCAACCCAATCTCCTCGGGGGGAAGAGTAGCCAGCTCTTCAGGAGGCGAAACCTCCTCACTGCCGGACGTCAGTGAAGGAATAACCCTTTCGAGTACTTCCTCGAAAGGGTTATTCGAACTCGCAGACAGACCAAAAAACAGATCCCCTCGCAAATTGAGAAAGGTCATCTGATAACGCTGCTCGAGCTGAAGTAACTCCGCTTGGAAGATCTGTTCAAAGTCACCTCGGGAAAAGATTCTTGCGTTACCCGTTGGCTTCTGCCCAGGAGACGGAACCGAACTGAATCGACGGGGTCTGGGCCGCACTACTGGGAGAACTGCCTGGTGGCTCGCATCGGTGCGAGCCACCAGAGGATCCAGATCGCCCAAACGACTGACCGATCCAGCTTCCCCCTCAGACTCGAGCACAAGCCCAGAATTTTCCAGTCCTCTCTTTAGGGCTTGCCGGACCGAAGGGTCATTCCGACCTGGGCTTGGACGCAGGACCGCGCCTTGACTTATTGGATTGCCTGAAAACGGCTGCAGCCCGGGCTGCCGGGAATCCAGAGAGGGAAAAGAAAGGACAAGAACCAGAACGACCAAGGAACCTACAAGCTTCCCCACTTGCCACCCCGTCATCCGCTCTTACTCTCCCCCCTAGCCCCCCTTTCAAAACCACGTGTCACCTTAGCAACACGCTTTACTTGATACAGGATACTGAGCTGAAAGTAAAGACGCCAATACCGGACAACCCAACAGCCGATCTCTTTAATTTGAGTTACTTGATAGCGGTCCTACCGCTCAGTAAGGATAACTCAGACAAAAGGAAGGAGCTGCCACCAACTGCAACTTTCTGGTTGTTTCCTCATCTTTTACATTTGCTTTGAGTTGAGGAGACTGCTACTTTTATAGGCGTCGCGGCAGGGCGTACAGGTAGGTAGGCTTGGCCGGTCCTGTTCGATGCCCACAAAAATCAGTTCTAACGAGCTCAAGGAAACAGTACGGCAGGCTCAAGAGGGTTCTGCTGAAGCTTTTCACAAGCTCTATCGGCTTTTCTCAAGGCAAATATACAATTTCATTTGGCGCTTGGTTGGGTCAGCACAGGACGCTGAGGATCTGACCCAGGAAGCGTTTCTAAAGGTTCACAGTGAGCTGCACAATCTTCGAGAACGTGCTCAGTTTAGATTTTGGCTTTACCGGATCGCTCGCAATGAAGTCTATCAGAAGTTACGTCGCTCTCAAAAAACCAGTGAGGTATCCCTGGATGACGAGGAGATCATCTATCACAACTTCTTGACCCATAATTCTCCTCAGCTAGATCCGGAAAGGCAGGTTTTGTCTGAGGAGTTGAATGAGGTTATCGGACGCGCTTTGAAGGCCATGCCGCCTAAATATAGAGATGTTTTCGTGTTGGCCGTGTTTCAGAAATTCAGCTACGCCGACATCACCAAGATCGTCGGGCGTTCTTTACTGTCCGTGAAAACAGATATTTACCGAGCCAGGCTGATGGCAAAAGCGATCCTCAATGACTACGTAAGAAACAAATCATGAGCTGTCGCAATCTCAGGCTTCACATAACGGCTTGGTCAGACGGCAACCTGGAGCCTAGGTTGGTTGCTGAAGTTCAGAAGCATCTATCATCTTGCGCCTCATGTGGGCGATTCTATCAAGAGCAGATGGAATTGGCCGACTGGTTACGAGCCGGTGACCTCCAGTTGGAACCGCCTCACGAAATCTGGCAACAGATTGAGCATCTCACCCGGCCCGCGTCGGAGCTGGCGTGCCCGCCTGGAATCCGGGCTTGGGTGCGTCTGTTCTACTGGACTGAATTCCGCTACATTTTGACGGGGCTGGTGCTTCTCTTTCTCCTGTCGGCGGCGCTTGTACAAAGTACACTGCAGGACAGAGTTGAAGCATACCTGCTGGCGGAGCTTGAGTCCTACTCCTTACCGGCCCAGGGAAATCCTTTCTGGAATGAGTTGGAATTACACACTCCGTTCTTTACGTTGGATCAACCGAAGCGTGGTAATCCCTTCATCGCACGGAGGGATCTGCAATGAGAAAAATGTGTCGATTCTTGGTGCTCTTTCCCGCGTTCACCGTGGGTCTGTTTGGGGAGGAGTTCTTGTCACCACATGTGTCTAGCGCCTCAGAAGAAGTCGCGAAACTCCAGATGGCCGCAAGCCAGCACGAAATCATTTTTGTTTGGCTAGCAAATTTAGCGGCAGAGGCGTACAAAGGCCACTCTGCGGAGTGTCCCCAGGTGGCCCATATTCTTTCCGAGTTCAAGAAGATTCTGCAGCTTGGATTTAGGGGAGAAAAAGAGAGGCTGCTGGTGCTGGAGGCTTGGCTAGTTGCCCAAGAATGCCTGCATCTCAAGCAATACTCCCTAGCGCATCAAATTGTCGATGAAACCCTGTCCTACACTGAAAACGCTGAGAACAAGTTTTCGCTTCTCATGCTCAAAGGCAAGATTTTCAAGGATCAAAAACACTTGATCCAAGCGATCGAGACCTACCGTCAAGCACAGGAATTCGCAGCCCCACGGTAATCGTTCTTTCTTTTATTGCTGCTCTTTGTCTTCTTCCCGTAACAGATCCTTCTCTCTCCTCTGCTGAATAATTCCTTCTTCCTCAGCTTCATGTTCTTGAATGAAATCGAAGGCGCTGCGCATCGATCGACGGAAATCCAATGTCAATTCGGCGGCGGTTGGAAGACTGCGAATGACATGAGGGGTGATCAAGAAGATCAATTCGAAGCGCCGTTTGGTCCGGGACGTCTGCCCAAATAGATGACCCAGCACCGGTATGTCACCTAAAATAGGAATGCGGCTCCTTCCCTTGTCAAACTGGTCGCTTATAATTCCAGCAATAGCAACGGTCTGACCATCCTCGACAATCAAAGAAGTGGTCACAAAATTCCGGCTGATTGTCGGCGTCAACGAAGTACCAGTAGCCGAACTGACCTCGATTGCCAGATCCAGGGTCACAATCCCGCTGGCGGTGGTCCGGGGAAGGATTAGCAAAGTGGTTCCCGTGGGACGAAACTGAATCGAGTTGACAAAATTCGATGCAGTCCCCGAGCGGAGTGGGTCCCCAAAAGACGCGGTGGTGACCGGGACTTCCGCCCCCACGTTGATCTGTGCCTGCATACCATCGACGGCAAGTAGGCGCGGGGCTTCCACCATTTGCACATTGGTGTGGGAACGCAGCGCGTTAATCACCGACTCGAACTCGCGCGAAAGGCCCATCGCAGCTCGACTGGCCATCGTAAAAACTCCTCCCGGCCCACCCTCGGTGGGAGCCGAGATCTGCCCGATGGTAGCAGGGAGAACCTCATCTCCAATCTTTCTCCCTGCCAAGAACGCAGCCACTCCGAAACTCAGATCATCGCGAAGTTCGACCGAATAAATCTTCGCCTCGATGAGAACCTGACGAGGAAGTACGTCTAGCAGCTGGATGGTCTGAAGGAGGAACTGATAATCGGCCTCGGTCGCCTGAAGAATAAGAGAATTGTTAAATTCGTTGACAACGATTTTGACGTCGCCAGCTACTACGGAACGAACGCCTTGCTCGCTCATACGCCGGCCCGCCAGGCTTGGCCCCAATCTCTGGCCTCGTCCCTGAAATGGAGAAAAGCTAGCTTCCTGAGTGGGACGAATCGGAGCACGCTGTTGCTGACCTTCCTGTCCTTCACCAGTTTCCGTGGATGGAAGACCCATGCCGTCCTGATAGAGTTGGGCCAGCACCTCGGCAATATTTTGGGCCGTATTTTTCTCCACTTCGTAGACATAGGTCTTGACGTTCGAGCGCGTGGAAGGCGCATCGAGCCGATCGAGCCATTTCTTGACTTCCTGAAGGACTGAGGGTGAACGGGTAACGATTAGGATGCTGTTCAACCGCTCGATGGCCACGATCCGTACCCCAGCCGTTTTCCCCCCAGGCGCAAAGACCATTCCAAGATCTTCAGCTACATCTTTAGCCTGATTGTAGCGAATCGAAATCAAATCTACGGTGTTGATCTCAAAGTACTGTGTATCCAATAGCCTAATCAAGTTTAGCGCTTGTTCAATATTCTTCCAGTAATCGGTGATCAGGATAATATTGGCCGACTCAAAGTTTACGATGTTGGCTCCATCGGAAGCGAACACCTTGACCATAGCTACCATGTCGGTGGCGGGAACATAGTGAAGGGGAATGATGTAGGTAATTACCCCCTGTTCCTGACCAACTGGATGTGTCTCCTCCCATTGAGGCCCCTCTTCCGACCGACTGACTTGCTTAATCGAAGGATCCGACTGGGTACTCATCTGCGGGGCAACTGGACCCGAACCTTCAGATTGCTGAGTGACGGTCTCTCGATGCGAGGTCTCCGCTTGTGACCCCGACTCCTTTACAATCGCTGGCTTCGCCTGCTGCTCTTTGCCTTTTTTTTCATCTTTTCTTTCCTCATTGACTTTACCGTTCTTTGAACCGATCTTAGATTTCACCAGGATTTGACGATGAGGAATCTTGGTACTCTGTGGGAACGGCAGGATAATATAGAATTCATCTTGTTTGACAATGGCATACCCGTTCATCTTGAGGATGCGTTCCAAGATCTCAAAGAGCTGATCTCTTGGGATTTCCCCTGCCGTAAAAAGATTGACCGTCCCGCTCACCTGCGAGTCTATGACATAGGGATATTTGAGTTCATCCATGATGAATTTGATGACCGTGGTGATGGGAGCGTTGTTGAAGCGCAGTTCTCCAATTGTGTTTGAACGATCCATCTTTCCGGCAACCGGGATAGATAACAGGGGTTTAGTACTCCGTCCACCGTTCTCTCCCTCTTCGACTGAATTATCTTCCTTGCTATCCTCAATCTTCCTTCGCCCCGACTCATCCTTCACCGTCTTGGAAGGCTTTGCGTCCCGGGATGGCTGCCGACCGCGATAGCCTGGCGATGATGGCATTCCTACTACTGCCGGGAGCGTCTCTTGTGGCTGCGGGACCGGAGCATCTCCTCCAGTGGTTTCCGCCGCCTGGTAAAACACAAATTCGGTAGCCACGGAACCGAAGGTTGAACACACGATATAGAAAAGAAAACCTAGGATCAAAAACCCCCTCCTCTTGACTTTCTGGATCGACAACAGGCCCATATGTCCTTCCTACTGGTTGGAATGCAGTGGTGCGTTGGGAGGAAAGGACATACCACGCGTACGACGATTCGAAGTCCCCACGATCCCGGATGAGCCACCAGCCCCTCCCATGCGCCTGCCTCGACCAGAACCTAGTCCTCGTCGACCCCGACCTCGTTGGCCACCTAGGCCAGCCCGTCCGGAACCAGCCTGCGACAAACCCCGAGAACCTGCTGACCCTGGTCGTTGCTGGGTGCCAACCGCCCCAACCTGGACCGTGCGCTTTTCTTGTTTAGCCGCTGTCTCTGTAGCCGTAGTGACCTGGACCGCCTGTGCGGCCGCCCCTATAGTGACCACCGTGACCGGAAAAATCTTGCCAGCAGCGGAGCGAGCTTGTTGGGAGTTAGAGACATCCGCCATATCAATGAGTACTTCTTCGGAATTCCAGCTCAAGGTCAGGGTGGTATCCCGGATTTCACTCACCACGTAACCCTGGACCTGATCTCCGAGTCCGACGACGCGTGACTCCCCCTTGTTCCGCTTTCCTCCGTACACCGTAAGCATTGCATAAAGCTTGTCCCCTACCATGTAAACCGCGCTCAAATCAGGCTTCTTGGGCAAAGAAGGAGCAGTGGTTTCCATCTCTACAGTTTTCTCCTCCTCAGACCGCCTTTCCGGTAAAAAGAGATTCCGGTCGGCAATCACCATAAATTCAGGAAGAGCCTGCGAGATTTCCTCGGAAGGCATCCTTTCTGTAGATTCCTGGTTCGCGTTAGGAAGCCGTGTAAGGAGGTCTTCAACCTGGTTGCTTTGATCGAACGTCTGCCAGACCGACATCAAATGCTGGGCCAGAAGAACGACACCAGCGAACAGAACGAAATTAAGCAGCAGTGCCCTGGTCATAGCCTATACCCCATATCGATGCCATACTCCTCAAGAAAGCCTAATGTAACTGGAGATGTTGAGCCGGGGACGAACACGAATCTTGTTCCGAACCTTGTATGTGCTGAGGGAAAATTCTTCCACCAGCAGGAACTTAGCATAAGTAGAAATCGCATAGAGGAAATTGGTCAGCTCCCCCATATCGGCTTCCAGATTGATCTGAAGCGCGATTTTGACATAGTGATCGCCTACTTTTTTCTCTGGCAAAGGATTGCTCCGCGTGACCTTAATATCATGTTGAGCCGCCAGATCACGCACCACCTCTTCTAGCTGAATTCGGGCAACTTTTGGGTCCTGATGATCCAACAACTTTTGGCGGTATTTCTCGAGCCTCTGCTCCACTTCAGCTAGCTGTACTTCAAAATTGTTCTGCTGCTGGATTTTTTGGAATGACCGCTGCACAAGTTTGTTCTTTAGCTCGAGCTCGCCCACTTGCCGAGACTGGGCTTCATAGAAAGGTAGAATGACGTAGGAGGTGACCAGCAGGGAAACTAGGGTTATTCCTCCAACAATCAGAAGCAGTCTTTCACGCCTGGACAATCTCCTCATCTCTCTCTCCCGTTTCTCCGAAGATGCTCTCCCATTGTCCGCTACTCCTTGACCACGGCTTCGAAATTAAAGCGCTCTTTGCCAATCTTTCGAACCGGGGTGATGTAGCGGGATTCGACATCCTTCAGATGCCTCGACTTCAGCAAGATTGGCAGTAAGGACGATGCCGCATCTGAATAGCCAGTGATATTTACGCGATCCTTCTGGATCACCAAGTTTTGCAAATATGTGTCTTCCGGAATGGCTTCCGTGATCTCCTTGAGAACTCGCAATACCTTCTGACTCCCCTTCATAAAGCCTGCCAGTTCACCCAACCGGGCCTGGTTTTGTTCTAGCTGGTCCTGGAGCGTATTCAGTCGCTCCACGTGCGGAGCCAGTTTTGCAATCTCGGTATCCACCTGATCCAAAAGTCTACCGCGTTGGACAAAGCCTCTGATTCCCAGAGCCAGCGTCATCAAGATCAGCATTCCCACCAAACAGAAAGTGGGCAGCAAACTGGGCCTCTCCCCCTTAATGCGCTGCTCTAGGGGAATTAGGTTGAAACTGTTGGGCAAGGACTTATTGACGGCTGAAATTGCCAGGCCAATCGACGGAGCTAATACATTCAGATCTGGTCTACTCCTGGATCGGATTCGAAGCTTATCCGTCAGCAACTCACAATCGGAGAATCGGCTGAGAAATTGATCGAGAAAGCTCTGTGCTTCGGATCCGGTGAGATAGATTTTGGCCACACCCTGATTGGGAAGATCCAACCGAGAAAGAAATGTCCCCAGCTGGCAGCTCAGCCGCTCGACATTGTAATCCTCTGGCAAAGCCACGAGTTTCTCCGAGAATGACCTGTTGAGCCCCGCGATGGCGACCATTTCAACAGCATCCGGATGGAGTGAAAAGATCACGCAGGTTTCTTTTTTCGGATAGCCATCAGCATGGATTTCGAAAAGGGATGACATCGCGATGCCAGAGACTCGAATCGCCGACGGCTTAAGACCCACCTCGCGGAACTGGCTCAGGTATTGATCCAGCACGCTTCGAGGAACCATAATGATTTGTAGCAGGATCGTGTTCGCCTCTTCATCTCGCTCCAGGACGATATAATCATAATAGGACCGTTCTTCTTCGCTCGGCTCAAATCGTTCGATCTGGAAACGCACCACTTGATCGAGATTTTCCTCAACCTCCAGAGGGAGTTCGATATGGCGTACGATCACCGATTCCCGCGGCAGTCCCACAATGATGTTACCCTGACTGATTCCATTTTTTCCTAAGTGCTCTTGGATCTGGTTTTTGAGTTGCGGAGGGCTCAATTCTCTATATCCCTCGATGACGCCGTAGTGCTTCAGTTCGAAGCCTTGAAGACGCTTTCTGACTGCGGCTAGGACCAACTCCTCGGAACGAATCTCAATACCCAAGGCGTAATCAAAATTGAACATATGCTCGCCCAGGAAGTACAGATAGGATCTACCCTACTTCCTAAAGTTCTATATCCGCTTCATTCCAATATAAGACAGAATAGCCTTTCGTTTTTGTCATATCGACCTCAGCAACACATCGGATTCGGGTTGTCGCGTCCGAGCCCTTCATCTTTCCCCGGCTCAGCAAAGTAAAGACCTTTGAGCGTTGCGTCGAAAGAAAACCCAGTACCTCCGTGGGAATTCCCGGAATTCTCTCTATGATTTCTGCAGGGTTAGTGATTGGTGCTCCCTGCCTTAGGGCATCGATCTGTAGGGCCGGCTCATAATCCAAGCCTGGGATGGCCGCCAGAACCGGGATAGGGGCAGAGTTCACATTAATACGATTCAAAGCTGTAAAGGTTGTAAAATAGTTTTGTAATCCGTAGAACTCTACTCTTTCTCCAGTTTGCATGACTCCCTTGCGGCCATAGTAGTATTCGGCTGTGACCCCTCGCACCAGAAGGAGTTCTTCAGGAACATCCAATGGACCATTCTTAGCCAAATGGGGATCGCTCAAGGACTGATAATAGTCACTCTCCGCACCATTTGGACGATATAAATCGTCCGGATCCCGCCAATCCTCAATGGAATCGGTAATGATGCCGGCTTCCTCGGGATCAATCCCTACCATTATGAGCAGGTTATAGATCAGGTGGCCAGAAGCCAGGTTGAGATTAATCTTTCCGGTCTCGTCGATGATTTGCACCTCGGCGCCACCATTGCCCAGGCTGAGGTTCACCGAGCCCAGTAAAACTTCTGGAATGGTCCCGATGCCCTGATCTTGTTGTTGTTGGATTTGAGCGAATGCTGTCTGGAATTCGATCAACTTGTAGATCGTAAAATCGATGCCAGCCCTGGCCATGTAATAGCTCTGTTTCTGATCAACAACATTACGAGCTGCGTTGACTTCGGTCCGAATAGCAGCTGAAAAGGACAGTGCCAATAGACCAATTGCCAGAATAATCCACAGGACCAAGATCAGAATGGCTCCCTTGGTTTCCTGATACTTCATTGGCGAGTTACGTGCGGCAGGCCACCCTGGAATGCTCCTAAAAAGTCCGCGTTCACTTCCATGGTAAGATGCCGGTCATTGTAATTGATTCGAATCGCCGAAGGGATGGAAAACATTTCTTCTCCGTTCCAGGAATCAAACCACTCGTAGATTTGTTGAGTTGAGTCATAGCCATAATACTCGAACCGCAAACTGGCAACGCTATCAATGAGAGACACGGGCTTGCCAGGCGGAAAACTCGCCATCAGCACAAAACTGCTTAAACCGGTGAAACGAGTTTCCATTGCGCCCAGGTAGTACTTCCCCCATTCGTCCTCTGAAAGCCCATAACTCACGACGCTCAAACCTGGGTTCTCTTCCAGGATCAGCGGCACCACGGTCACGAAGGTCATCCCTTCGGGAGTTCCAAGAAAGAGGGGACTCTGAGACATCATTAGAAGGTCCCCGTCTTCCCACTGAAGCACTTCCCCTGCTTTTCCTTTGAGAAAAGCAGCCGTTGGCAGCAACGGAAACAGCGAACCAACCTGGCGTCGGATTTGGTCTATCAGTATCCGCTGGCGGGCCTGGACCTCGATCCGTTCCTGACCCTTGAGATAACTGTTCAAAGCTAGGCGAAAGGACGAGAAGATCACCCCTGCCATCAGCCCTAAAATCGTAAGCACTACGATCATTTCCAATAAGGTGAACCCAGGCACCGGCGAAGGTCGAATACTGATCCTCGCTGGTTGGCCAAGGGGAGAATCAGCCATTGCAGGGTGGAAAGGGGAAAGGGCCATTGTGATTAGTTGGTTCAACGGGTTCCAAATAGCTGCTGAATGGTATCGGCAGGACTTTCACTGGCAACAAGTTGCTCAGAAATTGCCTTCAGGGAAACCGTGCGGTACACTTTTCCGTAAGGATCATTCTTGGAGTTAACTTCAACTTGCACGCTTAACAAGTAGATGGGTAGGGTGGCCACCTCAATCGAAAACTGCGGCTTCTCCTCCTCCCAATAGTCCACCACCGCGGTATAGCTGAATTCTTCGTCCAGATTCCCGCTCAAATCGGCCGGCTGGCGGACAGTCTCATCGCTGAGAATTTCACTCATTAGATTTTCCGCGTGATTCATCGCCCGGTGGGCCAACTCGATTCGGTCCAGATTCCTCAGTCCGGAAGAGAAAATCTGCATAGCAGCCACCATTCCGATTCCTAAGATAGCCACCGTAACCACAATTTCAAGCAGGGTAAATCCTGAATCTGAACAACTTCTCATTGCCTTGGTGTGCCATCCTCAAATGAATCACTTAGCGTTCTAAGTGATTCCCCTTCACCACCTTTGCCAGCCCAGTGATAGGATCCACTGCCACGCGCATCTGTCTTCCCGTCGAACTGGTCAAAATGAAACTGGCTCCCGAGCTTCTACCATTGGGGTAAAAACCTATTCTCACGGGAAATCGCCCCTTCTCAGCGCTCAAGGATATCCCCTCGGGTAAATGCTGCTTCTTGATTTGCTCCCCGAATGCGGTGGCAAACACGTAGTGAGCCCTTTCACCTTCCTTCGGAAACAAAAAAACCCGGAAAACCTTCTGCTGTGTAATCGCCTGAGAACGCGCATATTTCATAAGGGTAACTAGATCGCGTCCGCTGGTCTCCAGTTCCAGGTTCTTCAGACCTCCCTGGAAAGAAGGAAGGATGATGGCTGTCGCTGCAGCCATCACAATCAGGACCGCAATCAGTTCTAGCAGACTGAAACCGAGAGGTGCCTTCCTGAACCTACCAAGAGGTGATATCAGCACTGTCCTCTTGGCCGCCCTCCTGACCGTCTGCACCCAAACTCCAAAGGTCGTATTCGCCATACTGGCCTGGTGCGCGATACCGATAATCTCGGCCCCAGGGATCCTTGGGAAGGGTCTTCTTGTCCACATACGATCCACTCCAACTCTGCATGCCTGGATCTTCGATCAAGGCATGCAGGCCCTCGGAACTGGTCGGATATCGTCCCACATCGAAGCGGAACAGTCCCAAGGCTGAACCCAACTGGCTAATCTGGATCTTGGCAATTTCACTCTTCCCTTTCCCCAAACGCTCCATCACTTTAGGTCCGACAACCGTCGCTAGCAACCCCAGAATGACCAAGACTACAATTAGCTCAATCAAGGAAAATCCTCTTCTTCTTTTCTGGTCGTACCGATTCATTGTTCACTTCCCTCCCCTGCTTTTTTCCTGGCTTTAGCTAAATGCTCCATTTCGGAAGTACGATAAAGTTTGTAGCGAGCGCGACCGAGCCAAGATTGCGAAGCGACAACGAACGCGATGCCTGGAGTGCATCGTGGAGAAAAAACCACCAAGAGATTGGCCCGTCCCACCCCTACCCTCCGGGAAGATGGAGTTTGCGGACAATTTCGGCGTTTCTCGTCCTCGACGATGCACCTGGCCATCACCTTCCCCTCGTGCCTTGATCTCGCCACACAAAACCCGACTATAAACATATTCCTATTTCCGACATGGACCTCTACGGCCTGCCTTAGAGGGGAACATCATTGATACTAAAGATGGAATAGAGCATCGAGACCACGATCAGTCCTATGATCAGTCCCATAATCAGAATGATGACAGGTTCAAAGAACGCGATTAGTCTTTTCAAAGCGGTCCTCAGCTCCCGATCATAGACGTCGGCGATCTGCAAGAGCATCGTATCCAAGCGACCCGTTTCCTCCCCAACCTGCAACAGATGCATTGCAAACGGTGGGAAAATTTCTGCCTCCCTAATAGGGGTGGCCAAACCTTCTCCTTTTTTTACCCCAGCCTTGACAGTCTCCATAGCTGATGCGATGGCCTGATTTCCGACGACGTCTCGAACGATATTGATCGACTCGATGAGTGGCACCGAGCTGTTTAAGAGCGTCCCCATCGTCCGGCTAAGACGACTGACTTCCATCTTCTGAAACACCGACCCTAGAACCGGCACTTCCAGCAATCTACGATCCCACTGCAAACGCCCCTGTGGGGTTTTCAACACACGTCCAATCCAGTACCAGACTCCCACTCCGACCAGCAGAAAAATCCACCAATAGCCAGTGATGATCGAGCTGATCCCCAACATAATCTTCATCGGCAAGGGAATCGGTGCTCCGGCATTGTCGAAGATATCTGCAAACTTGGGAATTACAAATGTCACCATGATGACGATTGATGCCACACCCACAAATGAGAGAATCGCCGGATAAATCAGCGAAGAAAGAAGGTAGTTTTTCAGCTCTTCAACGTTTTCCAGGTATTCTTGCAAGCGTTCCAAGATATTGTCGAGGGCTCCCCCCATCTCTCCCGCTCTGATCATGTTGACGTAAATCTTTGGAAAAACTTGCGGATGCAATCCCAATGCTTCCGACAAAGATTTCCCCCCTTTAATCTCCCTAAGTATTTCTTGAATAATCTCAGCTAGATATGCGTTTTCGGTCAGTTCGGGCAAGATCCTCAGGCTCCGGTCCAAGGGCAAACCGGCACTGACCAACGTCGAAAGCTCCTGAGTGAACACCAAGAGATCTTGCTGCCGAACCCGCTTTCGCTTCCAAGGAAGCTGAAACCCCCATATTTGTCCATCTCCCGCATCACTCGACAGCACCTTGATTGGCAACTGGCCTTGCTCCTCAAGTTGGACCATAGCAGTGCTCTTGTCGACCGCTTCCAGAGTCCCTTCAGTCACTTTCCCACCTGGGGTTACTGCTCTGTAGTGGAAGAAAGCCATTTCTGATTGCGCGGGGGCTTCTCAGACCCTGCGATCCACGTCTAGAAGTCCTGAGTTACTCTCAAGACCTCTGAAATAGTGGTCACGCCTTGTCTTATTTTATCAAATCCATCCTGCCGCAAAGTGACCATTCCATTTTCGACTGCGGTTTTTCTCAACCGAGATGCGTCGGCGTTGGAGATGGTCAAACGACGAATCTCATCATCGATGAGCATCAACTCGAAAATTCCTATCCTTCCCCGATACCCGGTCTGACCACACTCCTGACAGCCTTTACCTTCATACATGGCTGCCTCTCCTGGCCTAGGGAATCCGATCTCCTGCAAGAGTTCACACTCGACCTCCTGCTCTTGCCTGCAGTTAGGACAAATCACACGAACCAATCGCTGGGCAAGAATTCCCAAAATTGAAGAGGCCAACAAATAGTCCTCGACACCCATGTCCACCATGCGAGCAATGGCACTCGGAGCATCGTTAGTGTGCAAGGTGCTAAAAACTAAATGCCCGGTCAACGCAGCTCTTATACCGATTTCAGCCGTTTCGAGATCGCGCATTTCACCGACCATAACTACATCAGGGTCTTGGCGAACGATCGAGCGTAGTCCGGCCGCAAAGGTGAGTCCAATCTGAGGGTTGACATGAATTTGATTGATTCCGTTAATCTGATACTCCACTGGGTCTTCGATGGTGATAATTTTCTTATCCGGCAAGTTAATTTGAGTCAAGGCCCCATAAAGAGTGGTGGTCTTACCACTACCAGTTGGACCTGTAACCATAATGATTCCATAGGGGCGTAGAATCAGACTTTGAAACTTCTGATACATTTGAGATGAAAACCCAAGTTTCTCCAGTTCGTAGATTTGAGCATTACTTTTGTCCAGAATCCGCATGACTACGCTTTCACCATACAGCGTTGGAAGGGTGGACACTCGGAGGTCGAGTTCCTTGCCGAGCACCTTCATCTTAATGCGTCCGTCCTGAGGAATCCTTCGCTCCGCTATGTTTAATTTGGCCATGATTTTGATTCGAGAAATGATGGCAGCGCGCAGTCTTTTCGGTGGCGACTCTACATCGTAAAGGATGCCATCGACTCGGTAGCGAACTTTGAGATCACGCTCGAAGGGTTCGATGTGGATATCCGAGGCCCGAGATTCAACTGCGCGAGAGATAATCAGATTGACCAAACGAATCACGGGTGCTTCAGAAGCAAGATCTTTGAGATGCTCGACGTCTTCACTTTCATCGCCTAGCGAATCGCTCTCTCCCTCCTCAATGCTCTCCACAATGCGTCCTAGACTGGAAGCCTGATTACCATAGAATTTTTCAATCGTGTCAAGAATTTCACTCTCCGGTGCCAACACTCCTTCGACGCTCTGATGACGGGTATAGAGACGGATTGCATCGATCGTGATGCGATCCAGCGGGTCGGCCATAGCCAGCACTAGCTTATCCTCAATCACCTGGATTGGGATAAATCTGCACTCCCTCATAAACTTCACGGAAAAAGTATTTTCAACAACCGGTACTTGTGGAAAATCAGCCGAAGTCACGTAGGGAATTTCAAAATGTTGAGCTAGCTGTTTGACCATTTCGCTCTCCGAAAGGGCACCAATATCTACGAGCAACTTACTAATCCGCTCACGAGACTGTTTCTGGAGATTCAAGGCAGTCGCCAGTTCCTCTTCTGAAATGACCCCCTTTTCGACCAATTCTTGCCCTAAAAAGTTCTTTCCCGTGAGCTCTGCCACCGTAATCATCTTTAAACCCAACCTCCTTTACGCTTCTCCCAGGTCGGTAATCGGTCCTTTAGTATTTCACCACGCTCACCCGGTCTTTAAAATCTCTAAAGGAGATCTTCTTCAACGCAAAGAGATCGATATCGTCCCTAGAAACTGTAAATACCACCACAACCGTGTCTCTTGATCGGTCAAGCTCATTGCGATCCTGAACATGCGCGCTGATTGAAATCCGATCTTGGCCTCCTAGCTGCTTAATGGTATTTCCGTAATCCGCCATACAGCGGATCATCGTTTCGTTGAGGAGGAGAATCTGCTCTTCCTTACTGCGGCGGGCTATTGCTTTGGTTGCTTTGAATTCACCATATGGTAAACGGATTGTGCCTCGATTGATGTTGAGTTGAAAAGAAAAAATAATCCCATAGTCTTGCAAATAGGTCCCTTTAGGGCTGGCACTGATGGCAAAAGGAGTCGTGAAATTCTGTTCTAGAACCTCATTCATGATGCTTTCGAAAACTTGGGTGTCTCGCCGAACCAGCTCCAAGTTCAAACGCTTGTGTTGGCCCTGGCTCCATACTCCACTCAGGGACACGAACAAAACCAGAGACAAAATGAGCCTAGTGTTTAGCTCCTTTCCCATGATTTCCTCCTTACTGCCGGTGCGAGATCAGCAGATTCTGATTATGTTCCTCCAGAAGATTGATGTAGCGCTGCTGCAAGTGGTCCAGAAACTCGTTGATCTGTTGCAAGTCCCCATGATGCTGCACTTCTAGATCCTCCTTCAACGCTACCAACATCATCCCAACAAGCCGACGTTCTTCCTGCTGACGTGCAACAATCATGTCATTGACCGTCTCGGTGAGTCGCTGTTCGGACACCACTCGATCCTGTCCTCCCCAACTCCTCACCGACTGTAGGATGGCGAGCCCTCCCAAAAGAATCAGAACACCTGCCGCGACCCGAGACACATAGGACCACAAGGAACTTGTGTAAGTTCTTTTTAAGGAGACTAGAATATTGGCCCAGAGTTGATTCGGTTCCTCCACTTTCTCAATGTTCCATTCGGCTAAATTTTCCCGCGTCTCGATGAGCCCTAAGTACTCTCGATTACAATCTGTACAATGATCTAGGTGTCGGAAGAATTCAAAGCAGAAACGAGGATTCAATTCTTCACCGTAGAGCACATCAATCATCTTTTGGTGACTCTGTTCGCACATCATAGCTTTTGCTCCATCAACTTTCTGAGGGTTTTCAACCCAAGGTACATGCGGGATTTCACGGTGGACAAAGGCACCCCCAACATTGTCGCGATCTCACGAAACTTCAGCCCTTCGTACTCTTTCATCACAATCACCGCTCTCTGTTCCTCGGGCAGGTCCCAAAAGGCTTCTCTCAAGACTCGTGTCGTCTCCTTCGCAACCAACACCTTTTCCGGCGTGCTTCCTTCGACCTCGGCCCACTTCGCTTGAACAGAGTCCTGGAGAGGAACTGGCTGTACGTTGCGGCTGCGCCGAAACCGCATTCGACACTCGTTAAGTGCGATTTTGTACAGCCACGAGGAGAAGCGTCTTGGGTCAGAAAGATGCTCCAAATTCTGGTAGGCTTTGGTGAAAGTGTCCTGCGTCAAGTCACGAGCGTCCTCCCTGCTCCCTACATACCGATAGATGAATCCGTAGATCTTTTGCTGCCAACGTCCGATCAGCTCACCAAAGCAAGCTCCATCGCCACCCAGAGCTAACTCCAGAAGATACTCATCGCTTCTCTCCATCCTTCCCCTTTTGCCAATCAGATGCACACCCTCATTGAAAAGTCTAATCAAGTCATTACAGGACAACAACCCTCCGGGAAAGCAGCTTAGCCTAAAATGCCGGCCAGAGATCAAACCAACACAGAATTTCGCGCTTGTGCTTCGGGCTAATATAGCCGGGGGGAAACCTTATCTTTGTAGAGTTAATGTCAGGCTAATACCGCCCCCCGCCGCACTAGATCATTCAAGAGAGGAATACTGCCCTTGCAGGTCAGTCTACGTTGCCAAAAAAACGCAGGGGATTTAGAGCTCGCCTACCCAACCGTACTTCATAGTGAAGGTGGGGTCCGGTGGTGCGACCGCTACTACCAACATAGCCGATGATGTCACCCTTCATCACCCTCTGTCCCGCCTTTACGATTATCCGAGCCAAATGACCATAGCGGGTAGAGAGGCCGAACTTGTGCTGCAACCTGACCATATTGCCATACGAGTAAAGCCGACCGGCAAAGGTGGCCAATCCGTCAGCAGCCGCCACAACCTTGTTACCGTAAGGCGCAGAGATATCGATACCCTGATGAAAGTCTCTCTGGCCCGTGATGGGATCGCTCCGGTAACCGTAACCGGCTGAGGGATATCCATTAACCGGCATAAGCGAGGGTGTAGCCGCCAAGAGAAGGCTGCGGGTGGAATAATAATCTTGCAACTGTCTGAGCTTAGTCAGCAAATCGATGCTCTTACTGTCTAAGGACTTAAAATGTTTGTAGAGATTCTCGTGACTAAGGTTCAGAACCGGGTTGACCGAATCGGAAGGACCACCTCTTCCACCCAGTCCTTCCTGGTCCAGACCGGAAAGGATCTTGAGCTTTTCAGCGGTTATCTCAAGGGTAGCAAGCTGGTCAGACGTCTGTTTCGCGATCACTCGGAACTTTTCGTTCTCCCTGAGTAGGTTGTCCGCTTCAACCCGAAGACCCCGGTAATCAGCAGTCGTCTTCCACATGTGAAAGTAGTGAAGCCCGGATAAAATGAAAGATATGGTCAGAACTAGACCAATAATTCCTGAGGCAAGGATCAACTCCCGAGGCAAGACGTATTTACAGACACCACCCCGGTCGTGCGCAACGATAACTCTATACTCTCCCCCCCTTTTTCGCATCCAACTACCCCAAACTCTGCCGGAAACGCGCCGGGAGGAGTATATGGGGTGGAACTTCAGGCTGTCAAGAGACCATAGGTGGGAGAGGACTAGAGAGGCTTACCCACCGGGCAGTGACCAGTGAGATGAAATCAAGTAGCTCGTCAAAAACTCCAAAAGGCGACCCTTCGGCACAATATAGACCCCCACGACCTTCTCCTGCTAGAAACTCAGTGGGAGTCTGAGTCCCCTTTACGTTGAAGCAAACCTTTCACTTTCTCCAAGTGGCGGATATCTTCCCCCTCGCCCATAAAAACTACCATCTCGTCTATATTGAAGATATGGTCACCGATACGCTCCAGGTACTTTGTGAGATAGATCAGATGAATGGCCTGGGAGATTCTACTGCGTTTCCCGATCATATGATCGATCAACTCGCCAATTACTCGCTCGTGGAGATCATCCACCAGGTCATCATCTCGGACCACCTGGCGAGCCAATGCCACGTCCCGGTTGACAAAGGCATCTAACGAATTGTTAAGCATCTTCTGAGTGGCCCTCGCCATAGCTGGCAGATCCACGGTTAACCGGAACTTCCCGGGAGATCGCTAGAACCCGCTCAGCAATATCCACGGCCATATTCCCGATGTGCTCCAGATCCTTAACGATTTTCAAAGCCGTGGCGATAAAGCGTAGGTCCCAGAATCGATGCTGGGACCAAAGAGATGGATTTCCCGTTGAGACCAACCGGTTCGAACCTGATTCCAAAGCGTGATCCTTGCTTGAGCCTCCGGCCGCCATAGTCTCTGTAGTGCCTTGACCGTTAGGGAATTACACCAGTCATTAGCTGGATTCACGACCACAGACAAACCATCGTAGGCGACCGGTAGCTCGATGAACCCAATGCCGATTGGCTCGGTTGCCTATAATATCGGAGGGTTTAATGGGCCGGAAGGCGTCGTAAATGTCGATCCCCCCTCGGATGAATTTCTTGAAGCCTCCGCCTGTACCCAAGAGGCCCACGGTAACACGCACTTTCGGGCTACCCACCCGGAATTCCTCGTCTACCGTCTCGGTGATGGGAAAAATCGTACTCGATCCATCGATCTGAACCCACCCGGTAAACCCCTTGATATCGACGTCTCCAGAAAACCTACAAGCACTCCCAAAGTAGAGGAAAACAGAAGGATGGCGCTGGTGGAAATCCTACTCAAAGGTTCCCTCTTCATGATTTTTTCTCCTTGTGTTGAGTGTTCTAAAAGTCAAACTGAAATCTCGTCTGAAGAATGTTGGCATCCCCGACTGAATGGAGCTTCGATAACACATAATTCCACATTACTCGAACGTTGGGATTGAGATACCAGTTCAGACCTAGTGTGAAATTGTTTAGCTCACCCCCTTGGATGGCTTGATCGGTTAAGTCTAACCGGGAATATCGGACTGCCACTTCCCAGGCTCCTACCCCACCGTCTTCTCTTCCGAAGCGGGTCGCAGGACGCACGCGATCAAAGGCCGCCGAAGATTGTTTGTAGCGACGATACTCACCACTTAAGAAATAACTTCCCTGTACGTATAATCCTGAGAATGTCGGATTCACCTCATTCTCCGAGTCGACAAAGGATTGGATTAACTCTCCTTGTAAGGACCATGGACCTACTACCAACGCCGCTTCCAGACCCAATAAATCTTGCTTGGGAGCTCTGATCTGACCCGTATTGACGAAGCGCTGCGCCAAGTGGGCTTCAGGACGCTCACGGATATGAAGGAGGTCATCCTGCTGATTCCGGTGACTGTAAGCAAGCCCCAAATGAAGAAGTCGTTGACCACCGCCCTCATACCAGGGAAGACCGGTAAGACGAGTGGTGAAACTGTAATTATCGTCTCCGCTGCTGCCGCCAAACGAGCCGCTATTTCGAAATACCCCGCCAGCCCAATTAAGCTGCTGATTGAGGAAGGTGTTTTGAACCATTGCTCCCGTGTTTCGCGAGGGAACAAACGCACTCGCCAGAGAACGCTCCAAGAAAGTGATGAATCGGCTGCTGGTCAGCTCGTCCAGACTAAAGGGTTCTTTAAAATGTCCCAGCAGAAACTTCCCGATCCCTGGTAGTCTCCGTAACCCCGCATAAACATCCTTGAATTTAGCCTGGCCTCCGGCGAAATCGTACTCGGCTGAAAACTCCATCCTTTGGTCAACCTCCCCCATGACGTGGAGACGAACTTGCCGAAACTCCACTCCATTCTTCAAAGGGCCCAGCCTCTGTTCCAGTTCCGGATCCCCGGAGAGGAACGCCCAATCGTTCATAGTCCTGCCGCCCAGTTGCAATCGTACCTGCTGGTCATTCAAATCGAGTCGTATCCCGTCTTTCCAGTAGACTCGAAACGTCTTCGGATCTGCCGGTTGGGAAATTTCTTTGCCTCCCTTCTCTTGGTGACGGGGATTCGTCGAAGTGGACACCCGTTGAGGGTCGTTCCTGAACTGGCTCAAAAGCTGTTCTAGTTTTTCCTCCCTCTTCTCCAGTTTCTCCACACGTTGTCGAAGCGAATCCGACTGAGTCGATTGAGCCGATAGAGACAAAACAGAACTAATCAAACTGACTGTCAAGACGGTGATTATGCTTCTTCTCACTTCCGCACCCTCAGCTTCGCCACTAAAGCCATTTTCAGGCTTCGAAGGGTTCCAAAGATAGCTAGGTAATTTAAAGTTTAGATAGAGGAAATATTGATTTTCTGTAAATTTTCTAGAGGGCTAGTGTCCTGTGGAGCTGTTGTCCGAGCCGAAGAGACATCCTTTCCATACTATCAGCCAATCGGCCCAACTCACCCTTTGATTGAACCGGAACGGACAACCCAAACTTGCCTTCGGCCATCTGCTGAGCGGCCTAATCCAGACGCCCAATACGGCGATCAAGACGGGCTGATATCCAGAGGCTAAAAATCAATCCCACACGGCCACCAATACCAAAAATCGATAGACTAGCGGAGACCTCAGATCGGCAGCCACTGCCCGGACATCGGTCAAGGGAGTCGCGACTCGAAGAAATCCTCCACCATCGGGAAACGGCAGCGCAACATAGAGCAACTCGTCCTCCACGCTGGTGCTGTACCGCAGGCTGCTGCCTACTCCTTTCTCTGCAGCCTCCACGATCTCCTCCCGATTCAGATGATTCTCCATGCCTTCCAGCTGGCGTTGGGAAAAAGAGGAATCCGCTAACACTCGCCCTCTTCCATCGATGATCGTTAGACGATGGGGAACATTCTGGCTGGCCAGGTTCACCCGTCCATCTAGATGAGGATCTGCAGGGTCCAGTAGAGGAACCAAGAGCTGGACCTGTTGTTCTAGTTGAGTCCGAATGAGGTTCAAGTAAACCCCTTGCAGCCATCTTTCCGTCCACAGGAGGAACAATAAGGAAGGGAAGAGTAAGAACGAAAATATAGGCTAGAAACAATTTCCAACGGAAGATCATTGGGGCTTGGAATCCGACAACGGAGATTCTAAGTCAAACTCAGAACTATACTTGAGGGGGGTATCGATCCGCAAGTTCCAACCCTCGCCCAGGACCCTTGCGATAGGAACAGTAAGTGTCAATTGTGGATCTTCCTGAACGAGAGTGGTGGAGGCGGTGGGAATCGAACCCACGTCCGGAAACCTTCAGCAGCAGAATCTACATGCTTAGCCAGTTTGAAGGATTCGTCCCACAGGCTCAGGAAACTGGTAAACCACCTGGGTCCGTACCTCAAAAATACGCTCACAACACTCGGCTGAGATAACCAGAATGTCGCAGAGCCCGCTAGCTCGACGTCTCACCCAGCCCGCGGGCCAGCCAGGAAAAACGGCAGCATTTTTAGTTATGCTGCGAGTGGTAACTGTTTGTTGCCAGTTATCTTTTGTGCCACTGATTAACGAGGGTGTGGCACCTCGACATGCATCCACTACTTCAACTACTTCCGTCGAATCCAGATCGCCCCCTCCTATGTATAAGATACCATTGGGCTGGTTAGCGTTGCAAGCAAATCGGCTCTCGGTTAGCTCTTAGTGGCACAGTTTCACTTAATGGCTAGACATCGGTAGCAGAGTGTAAAGTACCTCTCTCGATCCAACTCATCCAGATAGTAGCAAGCAATCGGCCCCAAAAAACAACAGAGCAACAGAATGAGCCATTCCAGGGGAAGAAATAAGGCTCGGAGAGCCCATCCTCGTTCAAAGAAGAGTATTTTCGGTACATAGGTGAGACGGTGTCCAAGATAGTGGAAATATCCCCCCATGGGCTCAACGCGAACCTTTCGAAAACCTGCAGATCTGAGAAGTAGTTGCAAAGAAAACTGTGTAAACCGGAAGTAGTCATGGGGAATCTGATGTTCATGCCAGCCTTGTGGGGCCGTTAGATAGAGTCTCCCACCCGGCTTTAGAACCCGATAGATTTCCTTCAGAACCAATTCAGGATGGGTAACATGCTCTAATACTTGAATGTTCATAGCGGTGTTAACGGAAGCCGACACCAGGGGAATAGAAACCAGATCTGCTTGAATATCCAACCTAGAATAATCCCAGTTCCCCGCACCCACAGCCGAGTCCAGAGCGACGTACAAATCAGTCGCGAAATAGGGAGCGAATCGGCCTTCTCCAGCTCCAGCGTCCAGAACTACTTCTCGGCCCACGGAACAGGCCGAGCGAACGAAATCCTGAATCGCATATTCGAGGGGATTGATGCGCCGTTTCAGAAACTCCGGCACAAAATGGTAAACGCCGAGATAAAAACCGGCCATAGGCTCATCCATCATGCTATCATCAGGACCTGCCTCGTCAATGGATGTGTGGGATTAACGGACAAAGTTTGACTCGCTTTCATGAAGCATCCGATTCTTATCCTGTTGCTAGCACTAATAACCAGCCCAGCCTCAGCCCGCAATATACTCTTATTTACCATTGATTCCTGCCGAGCCGACCGATTGAGCTGCTATGGGTATCCCCTCTCCACGACTACCCCACATCGATGCCTGGGCAAAAACGGGAATCATTTTCGAAAAAGCGTACAGCACACAACAGCCTGGATAGCACCTGGGATCCTCTCCATTTTAAGCGGCCTAGATCCACCCACCCACCAGGTGAACAACCGCGATCACATGGAATCTCCTGACCTACTCACACTCCCAAAAGTTTTCAAGACCCGCGGTTACCAAGTTCCTAACCTGAATTTTTTTACCTTTGCCCCTTATTACCAACACGTGGGACTCTCCACCATCCAACGTCAGTATTTCGGCTCCCAGCCGGGAGATGAACTTGTCAACTGGCTGAAAGAGAGGGTGGGGGTTGACCAAGCTCCTTTTTTCGTTTGGTACCACACTACGATACTGCACCAACCTTACAATCCACCTCTCGCCGATCTTCCAGCTCCAAAACAGGTATTGCTAAAATCTCCTGGCCTTAACGCCATGATGACAGGTGCCATAGTACCTCAGGGGTCAACCTGGTTTTCCCCTGAGGATCGTCCGCTCCTCAACCGGCTCTACGAGGCCGAGCTCCGACTCGTGGATAGCTTATTCGGAAAGACGCTGAAGATCCTCTCCGAGAAAAACATTCTAAAGGATACCTTGGTTATTTTAAGCGCTGATCACGGAGAGGAACTCTTGGATCACGGGTTCATCGGTCATGCTTCGACCTCTCTTGAAGCCAGGCTCTATGAGGAGCACATTCGTATCCCTTTGATCCTCTCTTGGCCAGGTAAGATTCCAGCTTTGAACCGTGTGTCCCATCCCGTTAACCAGACCGACCTATTCCCCACCATCCTGCGCTTATTCGAGATCGAGATCCCTGGTTATATTCAGGGGCGTGACCTGCTCACAGGATCCGCCCGAGGTCCTCTTTTCTTTGAATCCGTGATTGGGGGCAACCAGACTACTCAGGAAAGGGAACACCTTTGGATACGGGCAGTGCGAATGGGAAAATATAAGTACATCTCTACAAGGGAACTCTACCATCTAGGAAGGGATCCATTGGAAAGACGGAACATCTTCCATAAAAAACGCGGGACTGCCCTTCGACTTCAGCAAGCACTCGATAACTGGCTGAGCGAATGTAGCCTCTTGCACGATGAGATCTTTCCGAACCGCTCGCAAACGTTTTCAGCCGCTAAGACACGACGGTGCCCCCTGATCATAACACCGGGAAACCAGCAGAAGTTAAACTATTATATCTACACCGGAATGGTTCTGTTTGATTGGACTGGGAGCAAGGACATTACCTACCTGATCGAATACGATATCGCAACTGGGAATCACCATGTGGCTGGCACCTATGAAATTGAAGGTAATCACCAGCTGTTGGGCCCCATGACTCGCGAACTATGGGAGAATCTTAAGGCTTGGAACCCGTTCAAGTTTCGCGTTTCCCCCAAAACTGAAGTTCCCTGTTGGAGCAACTGGGTCATATTCCGATTCTAGCCCGAAGTGATGGTACTCATCTCATGCTGAAGGTCGGTCTAACCAGTAGTATCGCTTGCGGTAAAACGCAGACACTCAAAGAGTTTTGTAAACTGGGTGTTCACACCATCGACGCTGATCAGATCGCTCACCAGGTGATACGAAGAGGCAATCCAGGCCATCAGAAGATGGTCAAGGAATTCGGGGACAGCATCCTGCGAAAGGATGGTTCTATCGATCGAGGGAAGCTTTCCAGGATCGTGTTTTCCGACCAAGAACGGCTTCGGAAATTGAACCGAATTGTTCACCCCTACATCCTTGAAGAGGAACAGCGACGTATTTCTGAGCTAGAGCGCCGAAGCGACGACCAACAGCCACAGATCGTCATGGTAGACGCAGCCTTAATGGTCGAGACCGGTTCCTACCGTAGATACGACTGCGTAGTTGGGGTCTATTGTCCTTCGAACACTCAGCTCCAACGACTGATCCTTCGCGATCAAATCTCACAAGCAGAAGCCCTACGGAAAATTCGGAGCCAGATGCCGGTAAAAGAAAAGATGAAACACATCGATTATGTGATCGACAATTCTGGCAGCCTCGACGATACGCGCCGTCAAGTAAAGCACACCCTCACCAAACTCCTCGAGCACCGCCAAAAATCAAAGCAAAGATCTCTTTCCGGCTAACCGGAGCTCCCCTATAGGTATTATGTCCAAGCCATTTGGGTGAACGGAAGAAGTATAGCGCTAACCCACCTTTCAGAAATACGATGACGTTGGAAGTTGGATCTTGCGCAGCGCGATTAAGGCGCGAGAAGGGGCGATACCCGGATGCGGCGTCAACAACGGCTAACGCCAAGATCTCCCCCTCTGTCCAAAAGTGGTGAGGTCAATCTTTCTGTCGCTCATCCTCCACGATTCACCGGACCATCGCCTTCATCGTCACCAGACGCCCTTGGCTTGGTCGCACTCGCCACAGTTTCCTAGAAAGAAAGATAACCTCTGCGATAAACTAGATTAGTAGGGCCTGAAAACTGATGCGATCCAGAGCCAGATTCTTATGTATTCTTGGTGTTCCACTTCTCATCACGGCAGTGACGCTAAAATCATCTCTGCTTGAGGCGAACCCCCGTGGTGAACAAGCAGTCTGCAACGAGCAATCATCTCCTGAGCAACAAGGGAGAGGAGAAGCTGACCAAAGGGCCAATCGGCTGATTAGAGAAAAGAGCCCCTATCTACTTCAGCACGCACACAATCCAGTGGACTGGTATCCTTGGGGAGAAGAAGCCTTTCAAAAAGCCCTCTCTGAAAACAAGCCCATCTTTCTCTCCATCGGCTATTCCACCTGTCATTGGTGCCATGTGATGGAACGGGAATCTTTTTCGAATGCCGCCATTGCAACGATCCTGAACACGAGCTTCATCAGCATCAAGGTTGACCGCGAGGAGAGACCGGATGTGGACCGAGTCTATATGACATTCGTCCAGGCTACTACGGGGACTGGGGGGTGGCCCCTCTCTGTTTTTCTGACCCCGCAGCTCGAACCCTTTTTTGGTGGCACCTATTTCCCTCCCCAGGAAAGAGACAGTCGACGAGGGTTCAAGGAGCTCTTGTTGAAAATTTCCCAAGAGTGGCGAACGAACCGGTCCGTCATCTTGGCTAATGCCTCGAAAATTACGGCGGTATTAAGAAAACTCGTCAAAATGGAAGGGGAGGGCAAACTGGAACTGGGACAGGATCTTTTAGCTCGAACCTATCAATGGTACGTCCAAACCTACGACCGGAAGGATGGGGGATTTGGTCGAGCTCCGAAATTTCCACGACCGGTCAACTTCAATTTCCTGCTCCGCTACTACGCCGACTACGGAGCAAAGGGGGCTCCGGAGATGGTCCGAACTACTTTGGAAAACATGGCCCTAGGAGGAATTCATGACCACCTGGGAGGAGGGTTTCATCGCTATTCCACCGACTCGGTCTGGCATCTTCCCCATTTCGAAAAGATGCTCTATGACCAAGCCCAGCTTGCCACCTCTTATCTAGAAGCTTACCAGATCACAGGAGAATCCTTGTTCGCCCAGGTTGCCGGAGACACTCTATCCTATGTGCTACGCGACATGACGACTGACAGTGGGGGCTTCTGTTCGGCCGAGGATGCAGACAGTTCGGTCAGTCACGAACATCTCGAGGAGCATGTGGAAGGCGCCTTTTACGTCTGGACGGAGGAGGAGGTGAAGAACGCACTCGGAGCACACGAAGCCACGCTCTTCAATTACCATTATGCGGTTCGCAAAGAGGGCAACGTAACACACGACCCTTTCAAATAATTTACCAACAAGAACATCCTTCATGTATCGTCTACCCTGAATCAAACAGCGGAGAAATTCGGAAAGACAGTCAATGAAGTAGAGAAAATCCTGCGCTTCGCTCGGCAAAAACTTTTCAGCCTGCGCGGTCAACGGCCCAGACCCAGCCAAGACGATAAGATTTTAACCGCATGGAATGGGCTGATGATATCGGCCTTTGCAAAAGGCTATCAGGTGCTCCAGAGAAAGGACTACTTGAGAGCTGCTGAGAGGGCTGCTGCATTTGTGCTGGACAACCTGTACGACGCTCCCTCCAGGCGATTGAAGAGACGTTATCGCTTGGGGGAAAGTGTAATCGATGGTTTTCTCTCCGATTACGCTTTCTTTATTCAAGCTCTCCTCGACCTCTACGAGACCACCCTCGAAGGACGTTGGCTGACCCAGGCCCTGGATCTCACAGAAATTCAAAACGATCTATTCTGGGATCAGGACAGAGGGGGGTTCTTCAACACCAGTGCAGAGGACTCTTCCATCCTGCTCCGAAGCAAAGAGGACCACGACGGCGCCGAGCCCTCCCCCAACTAAATTTCGACATTGAATTTGCTCCGTATCTCTCAGATGGCGAACAACAACGAGTGGAGAGAGCTGGCAGAGAAGTCCATTCGAGCCTTCGAAAAAAGGCTACTCGAAACACCTCAGGCTATGCCTCAAATGGTGGTCGCACTGAACTATTACTTAAAAAAACCGAAACAAATTCTCATTGCCGGCGATCGCGATTCAGAAGATACCAAAGCCATCCTTCGTCAAGTTCATCAGCGTTTTCTTCCCAATAAGATTGTTCTTCTCGCTGACCAAAGTCCGGCAGCGCAGCGGCTGGGCTCGAGCCTGAAGATCCTGAAACGGCTGCGTCCGATCAACGGTAAAGCTACAGCCTATATCTGCGAGAACTATGTGTGTGCCCTCCCGACCAATGACCCCAAGCTGGTGGCCAGACTGTTGGATGGAAAAATGGTCACCGACTGACAACACTCTCTGATCAATCCTGTCCAAGGGGTCTAGTAATTGCCTCCTGGACCATCCTCAGGGGAGAAATAGTCTCATGATTCGTCAGTAGAATGACAAATTCAGGGCGTGCTCCCCAGGCTGGATGAAGTGGAGTACGCCCACAGATTAACCCCGCAATATCTCACAAAACCCCGAGGAGCCGTAGAACCACTGTTGCGTTTGTTGGCAAGTAATCCTAGCCCTAGCCTGAACAACCCTATCCATAAAGCAGCAGACCGGCCAGTAGCGGCACCATTATCTCGTGGTGACCGGTAAGAGCAATTCCCTTGCCTGAGCCTTGCACTGGACGTCTGACTACATTCTGTAGTGGTCGATAGTGCTGGATGAAGTCCAGATTGGCGGTCGTGAAATTCTCAAGCTTCTTCCCGGAGTTGCGGATCAAAGATACTGCTTTTATAAACACCTCGGGGAGAATCACGGCTGAACCGAGATTTAAGTAAACTCCCCCATCGTGCAGTTGCAATATCTGATGAGTGAAAATACGAAAATCGATCTGGGACCCCTTGCCTAGAGCTTCTCCAGAGACAGCGGGGTGGTTGTGGAAGGTATCTGTACCAATCGCTACGTGGACAGTAACTGGAAAGTTTTTCCGATAGGCCTGGAGCAACAAAGAGAAATCCGGATATTGGAGCTTGCTCTGATCCAAAAACTCACCAACCGCTTCGCCGATGCCCTGGTTCTGGCCGGACCCACTGCGAATGGCCTGACTGATCAACTCAGCGGTTTCACGGGCCATTCCGAAGTTACCCCCCTTTAAGGCTTGATCCACGTCCTCAGAGGTGTGGCCAGCCCAACCAATTTCAAAATCATGAATCATTCCGCTTCCATTGGTGGCCAGAGCAGTCACAAATCCTCGCTCTAGAAGATCAATCAGTATGGGAGCCAGCCCTACTTTGATGACATGACCCCCAAACCCCCAAATGATCGCCCGTCTTCTCGCCCGAGCTAGCCGAATCCGGCCAGCTAGATCACGCAGTTCCCGGGCTGCCAGGATGTCGGGAAGAGACTCGGCAAAATGAAAAATGCTGTTCTGTTTTAGAGGTTTAGCAAAATCCGCGATGCGGATCTTGCTTGGACGGGATTGAAGCGAATAGTCCTTTAGTCGGGCAACTTCAAATTGCTTGTACCTGGACACAACGTCGTCCTCGGTTCACTCACATCGGGGATGCGATCACTCACTTTCGGATGCTGGCCAGTGGTCATTACATTCTACACGCCTACTCGAAGATGTGTATTCAGGTAGTCTCTGGGAAGCCCTCGAGCACCTTTTTCAAGGCTAAGCCAGTATATGATTTCCTGGATCGAACCACTTTTTCGGGGGGACCACTGACCACCACTCGTCCACCCTCATGACCTCCTTCGGGCCCCAAGTCAATCATCCAATCCGCACATTTAATCACTTCAAGATTGTGTTCAATAACGATCACAGAGTTGCCAAGATCGACGAGGTTGCTGAGAATGTCAAGCAGTTTCTTGACGTCTTCAAAATGCAACCCTGTTGTGGGCTCGTCCAAAATGTAAAGGGTCTTACCAGTCGAGCGTTTTCCCAGTTCTCGTGACAACTTGACCCTTTGGGCTTCGCCACCGGAAAGGCTGGTGGCGGACTGGCCCAGCTTGAGGTAGCTTAGTCCTACAGCTTGCAAGGTATGGAGCTTGGCTTGAATGCGAGGGATGTTCTGCAGAAGAGGGTAGGCTTCCTCGACGGTCATGTCCAGGATATCAGCCACAGTGTACCCTTTGTATTTAATCGAAAGAGTCTCGTGATTATAGCGAGCCCCCTGACAAGCTTCGCACATCACATAGACGTCAGGAAGAAAATTCATCTCAATCTTCCTCATTCCATCTCCCCGGCATACCTCGCAACGTCCTCCTTTCACGTTGAAGCTAAATCGGCCTGGCTGATAACCTCTAACCCGCGACTCCGGTAATAACGCGAACAACTCACGAATAGGAGAAAAAAGACCCGTGTAGGTCGCAGGGTTAGAGCGCGGTGTGCGGCCAATAGGAGACTGATCGATTCGAATGACCTTGTCGACATGCTCCAGTCCAGAAATGCTACGGTGCAAACCGGGCTCCACCAGAGAACCATATAGATGACGCAAAAGTGCTCGATAGAGAACCTCATCCACCAGAGAGGACTTGCCTGAACCAGAAACTCCCGTAACCGCGATCAGCGTACCCAAGGGAAATGACACACGAATGTTCTTCAGATTGTTGTGGCGCACACCAAAAATTTTGATCATTTTCCCGTTACCTCGCCGACGCTGTGCCGGAAGGGCGATCTGGCGACTTCTCCTCAGATAGCTGCCCGTAATCGAAAGTGGATGATCGAGGATTTGGGAGATACTTCCCTTCGCGATGACCTTGCCCCCATCGCTTCCGGCACCAGGCCCGAGATCCACGACGTAGTCAGCCTCTCGAATGGTCGCCTCGTCATGTTCTACTACAATAATCGTGTTTCCTAAGTCGCGCAGCTTTAGAAGGGTGTCCAAGAGATCGCGAGTGTCCCTAGCGTGTAACCCAATCGAGGGTTCGTCCAATACGTAGAGGACGCCACGAAGACGTGACCCCACCTGGGTTGCAAGACGGATTCGCTGTCCTTCTCCTCCGGACAGCGAAAGTGCACTACGATCCAACGTAAGGTATGAGAGGCCCACATCGAGCATAAAGCGCAATCTATTCCGAATTTCCTCTAGAATTGGCCCAGCGATGGCTTTACTTCTCTGAGAGAGCTGCACCCTGTCTAGAGCCTTCAAGCACTCTCCTAACGGCATTTGACAGTAACCAGAGATAGATCGACCGTTGATCCGGACGGCGTGACTCTCTGGCCTAAGACGAGTACCTTCACAGCCATTACAAATTCCCTCCTTCATGAAACTCAAAAGCTGCTGTCGGCGTTTGTTACTACTGGTCGTCTGTACTCTATGAGTAAACCATTGGTCCAGCCCCTCGAACCGAGAACCGTAAACATAACCTCCGTAGGAGTATTGGATGGGCTGCTCCATGCCACGTCGAAGGGTCTTGATCAGTGGCCCAGGGTAGTGCTGGAAAGTCGTTCCCGGATCCACACCAAAATGGTGCAATAAAGCCCGCAGTGATTCTTGAAAGAAATAGAGGAAGTTCTTTCCACTCATAGCCAGTTCCAACCTCTCTAGCGAGGCTTCCGGATTCTCGACCAGCCGATCGAGGTCGACTTCCAGCTCGATCCCGAGGCCGTTGCATACCGGGCAGGCTCCAAATCGACTATTGAAAGAGAAACTCCTGGGCTCGAGGTTAGGCACACTGATACCACAATCTACACAAGCCCTGCGTTCTGAAAATAGAATTTCTCTCCCCCCAACGACAGACACTCTCACCAATCCGTTAGTCAGTCGAATCGCCTCGCTCAAAGAGCTCTCAATTCGCTCACGTATTTCCCTCCGAACCAAAATTCGATCCACGATAACTTCCACCGTATGATTTCTTCGCCTATCAAGTTTGGATTGGTCTTCGAGATTCACGATTGAACCATCGACTCGAGCCCGTAAATAACCTTGTTTGTGATAGCGTAGGAATAACTTCTTGAACTCTCCTTTGCGTTCTCGGACAACTGGAGCCAGGATCATCACCCGACTGTCAATGGGTAGTTGAAAAATCTGCTCCACAATTTGATCCACAGACTGTCGGGTAATCGGTTTGTCACATTGTGGGCAATGGGAAACACCAATACTGGAAAAGAGCAAGCGTAAGTAGTCATAAACCTCGGTAATAGTCCCCACAGTAGACCGAATATTTCTGCTGCTTGTCTTTTGCTGGATAGAGATGGCGGGGGACAACCCTTGGATTGAATCCACCTCGGGTTTCTCCATCTGCTCAAGAAACTGACGCGCGTAGGTGGAAAATGACTCGATGTAGCGCCTCTGCCCTTCTGCGTAGAGCGTATCAAAGGCCAAACTGGACTTACCCGAGCCGCTCAAGCCGGTTATGACTGTCAACTTGTCTCGAGGAATATCTAAGTCGATGTTTTTTAGATTGTGTTGGCGTGCGCCTCGGACAACAATGTGTTCCATGGATCAGGCTTTTTGTTAAAGGGACCAGTCATTCGGGTTAAAAAAGGAGCCGTTTCCGAACCACAAGACCAACCCTCCGCGTCCGGATCATTCAGGGAGAAAGAATGCATCGACTCCAGCACCTTACTGGCACTCTCAGGCCATTAGAGCCAGAAAAAAACCTGTAACGTCAACCTGCCCTACATCAGGGCAGGGCAAGCTCTAAGGTATGGAGACGTCCCTTACGTAGAAATCGAATGACCAGCGTTTCATCTCGCTGCGAGTGCAACAAATGTTCAATGTCGGTGTCCGAAGACAGGTCACAACCATTGACCTGAGTGAGGACATCCCCAGATTGGAAGCCCAGCTCTCGAGCTAGGCTGTTGGCTCGAACCGACCTCACTAAAAGCCCACAATCTCGGGGACAGCCAACGGACTGGACTAACTCGGGAGTCAAAGTATCCAGCAAGAATCCCAACTCTAATGGTAAAGACATTACCTTCCGTGAAACGCGCAACCTGTGGCCTACGCCCTTCCCCTTCTCCCAGCGGTGAGGCACTTCAATCTCCCAAGCAACTTTGGGAAGACGATCCTGTCGTTCGGTAAGAAGTGCCACAATATTTTCCAGATAGTCCTCTCGCTCAATCACCAAACTGACCTTCTGACCCGAGCTTTTCCAGCGGATTCCCCAAATGAAATCAGCTACCCTTCTCAGCTCGTTGTCATCCATTCGGAGAATCAAGTCTCCCTTTTTCAGACCGGCCTGTTCGGCCGGACTTCCGGAGACCACACTTCGCAACCTTACCCGACCCGAAGAAGTCGTCTCAGGAATCACTCCTAACCAGGCTGATCGGATATTCCCTTGCTCTTTAACGATTCGCTTCAGCGACGAGAGAATCACCGGTGCCGGCAACACCCGAAGTACTTGGATCTCCCGAGTGAAAGGATATGGCTTGGAGTCTGTGACGAGCCCGACCAGCTTACCTTCTCTGCTCAGAACAAAACTACCTTCCTTGGGCAAAGCCTGACTCCTTGGAGAAGCGGGTCGCAACTGAACTTCCCATTGCGGCAGTCTAGTCTGTTCCTTCCGTTTGACCAGGGACAGGGGAACCATCTTCCAACCCGTTCTTTCATAATTGGCTACCCGTAAATGCGCAAGACGACCTTCCAAGGGCTTCTCCAATCCAGGTCCTCGCATTCTCACGGATGGACAGTGCAGAACAGCTATAGCGACCCTTTCGTCGACACCGATCAGTCGACCCGTGTATCGCTCTTGGTCGGACGTTTCGACGGCCAGATTGGTACCAGGTTTTCCCAACTCAGGCCAATATTGGCCAACATAGAACACGACCTCGCCCTCCCGGCTAGCCACCACTCCGCTGAACTCCACCACTTCAGAAACTTGTGTTTGGGGGATGAAAAAGCTCCCGAAAAAGACCCCCGAAAACTGGCGATTGAGATGCACCCGAACCAAAGAAGACTCCACTCCTGGCTGCCCACAGGTCAAAACGCCACCAAGGAGCCACAAGAAAAAGAAACGAATTCCTTCCTCAAGCACACGCCCACTTTTGCGATTCTCAATTACCCTCAATCCTTATCTCCTACTTGATCAGTAGCTCATAACAGTCTGATAAAAATCCTTGTTCAGTTCTCTTTGTCGGACCTCGATCTGGAGGGGAAGACGCAGAATGTACCGCTGCCGAGAAGGGTTTTCGAGAATGACGTCCACATATTTTGACTGGTTGTCGAGATCAATCTCCACCCGAGAGGCGTGGAGATTGACTCCTAGTTCCTTATCGTAAACCCTCCAATATCCCTGTTCCTGCACCGAAGCAAACGAATCGGTACCAGTGCTTTGCTTCAAGCTCTCCTCTTCTCCTTCCAGCCACCAATGCCCTAACCAAAGTGAAGTAAAAACCAAGGCTACCAAAACTGGCCTGCGACTCATCTGCCATCTGCCTCGTTTATCCGACGCCGACAGGATCCGCGAGAAAAAGTCCTCTGGAGCCTGGATCTTAGCAGAAAAGTCAGTACTGAGTTCCTGGATGGACACGAGTTCGCGATAGATTCGCTCACAGCCCCGACAGTGATTGAGATGAGCTTTCACCTCCCCTCGGGTCGCCGAACACAGATCCTGTAGCAACCGTTTTTCAATGCGTTGACACTTCACAAAAGTCCTGCCAATTTATCGCGTAGCAGTTTCTTCGCTCGGTGGATTCTCGATTTCACTGTGCCGACCGAAACCCCCAAGATTCGACCCGTGTCCTGATAGGAAAATTCTTGAACTTCTCTGAGGATAAAAGCAAGTCGATACCTTTTCGGCAGTGAGTCGATTGCGACCTGAAGCCTTTGCAGTCTTTCCTTGCGATCTAGTGTCTTCTCTGGACACCGTCGGGTATCGGCCAGTAGATTCTTCCCACTCGACTGGACAAAGGACACAACGTAGTGAAAAAGGAAACGGTTCTTGCGTTCCCGGCGACGCAATTCATCGATAGCCAAATTCGTGGCAATACGGTAGATCCAGGTTGAGAATTGATATTTTTCCTCGTAACGGCAGGCACTTCGATGGACCCGGATGAAAGCCTCCTGAGCTAAATCAACGGCGGCTTCGTAATCGTGAACTAAATGATAGACATAGGCGACGAGTTTATGCTGATAACGATTCACTAGGATTTCAAAAGCATCCTCGTTTCCTTCCAGATAAGCGGAAACAAGCGCATTGTCGCCAAAGACTAATGTCCCGTCAAAACAAGAAGCAGGATTGCCCATCCTCCTAACCTACACTGTAAGACGATGAAGGAGTTGCTTGTGTTCCAAAAGGTCAACCAGAAGCCGACAACCGCCTCCCTGGCTTACCCCAGGTGCATTCGCAGCCCTAGGTGTAGCAGCGCCCTCAAAGGGCGCTGCTACTTGGCTTCAAACCAGGACTTGCCCACTGCAAGATCAACAGAGAGTGGCACCAACAAATCAGCTGCATGTTCCATTTTTTCTCGCACGAGAAACTTCATCAACTCCACTTCAGAGTCCTCCACTTCAAAGACGAGCTCATCGTGCACTTGCATGATCATCTTGCTCTGCAGTTTTCGATCCAACATTTCTTGATAAATGGTCACCATGGCTTTCTTAATGAGATCGGCAGCGGTCCCTTGAATAGGAGCATTGATCGCCGTGCGTTCACCGAAGTTCCTCAGATTCCAATTCCTGCTGTGGATTTCGGGGATCTGACGAATGCGCCCCAGTAACGTCCGGACATACCCTTTTTCACGGGCTAGCTGGAGGGTATGGTCAATCCAGTTCTTAACCCCACGGTATTTCAAGAAATAATGATCGATAAAATCTTGGGCTTGCTGCCGATCAATCTTCAAGCTCTGTGCTAAACCGAAGGCGCTTAGACCATACATGATCCCGAAGTTGATTGCCTTGGCCCGGCGTCGAAGCTCATGAGGATCCATAACCGTAGTATTACCAAATACTTCTCGTCCTGTTCTTCCATGAATATCCTCTCCTCGGCAGAATGATGTGATCAAGGCTTGATCCCCAGATAAATGGGCCATGACACGCAATTCGATCTGAGAATAATCGGCTGCCAAGATCTGGTATCCGGGCTCGGTGATAAAAGCACGCCGTATTTTTCTGCCCAGCTTGCTTTTAATGGGTATATTCTGAAGATTTGGATTGCTAGAAGACAAACGCCCGGTGGCTGCGACCATTTGATTGTAGCAGGTGTGAATCCTCCCGGTCCCAGCATTGACCAGCTGAGGAAATATGTCTAAATAGGTATTCTTCAGCTTGCTTAGCTCCCGATAATCCAAAATCAGACGGGCAATCTCGTAACTTTCCGCCAACTCATCCAAAACGGCAATCCCGGTAGCGTAATGACCCGCTTTACGGGTCTTTTTGGCTAGCGGAAGATTCAGCTTCTCAGATAGGACATTGGCCAGCTGGCGCGGCGAATTGATGTTAAATTCTTCACCAGCTAAGTCATAGATTCTGCGAGTGAGCAAGCCGACTTCCTGTTCCATCTGCTGCGACATCGCTCGCAAACAGTTACAGTCCACCTTCACGCCCTGCTTCTCCATAGCCGCCAACACCTGCACCAAAGGAAGTTCGATTTCACGCAGTAAACGGTCCAAGTTTTTTTCCTGCAAGTGCGAGTTCAACACCTCACTAAGCTGCAGAGTCACAACGGCTCGCTCACAGAAGGCATCAATCTGTTCACTTTTAGACAGTTTGTCCTTTTCACCCTGCCTTTGGAGAATACCATGCTGGAGGTATTTCTGACCCAAGAATTCCAGGGAAAAGTTGTTCTCATTAGGGGTCATTAGATAGGCCATTAACATACTATCCAGACACTCTTGATCGATGACCCACCTTCGGCGGCCAGCGAAAAAGTACAGAGGTTTGAGATCATGGACAACCCACTGTCTCGGTTTTTCCAGCAGCAGTGCCACTTGCTTCTCCCGGCTTTCCAGCACTTTTTGCGACAGGTAAAAAGCTTCTTGAGAATCAACACTGATCGAGATTCCCCGTAGCGGCCCTTCTAAATAGCTTTCGCTGAAATCCAGAGCTAAGGCGGCTCTTTTCCCCTCTAATCGACAAGCTAATTTCTGGAGTTCAGGAGCTCCTTCCAAACTGCTATATTTGATTCGAGGAGCCTTCCGGGCAGGCAAGAACTCCTTGAGCAGACTAGTAAACTCCAACTGCGTAAAAAGGTTTTGAGCCGCTTCATGATCTGGTTCCGAGAGTCGCAGATCTTGCAGGTTCAACTGGAGTGGTAAATCCTTAAAAATGGTCAGTAGATGCTGACTTTGCCGAATGAGTTCCCCATTTTTTTGCAAACTTTCCCGGTAGGTTTTGCGGGAAACCTCCTCGCTATGGGCGAGGAGATTGTCCAGACTGCCATAGGCTTGAATCAGCTGTCGAGCCCCCTTCTCTCCGATCCCCGGGGCACCGGGAATGTTGTCCGAAGAGTCCCCCATCAGGCTGAGGACATCGACCACTTGCTCCGGTTTTACGCCAAATTTTTCGGCTACTTTTTGCGGATTGAGACGAGTAATGGTGCGAGTATCCAAAATCGAAATTCTATCGCTCACCAACTGAAACATGTCCTTGTCGATGGTGACAATTACCACCTCCAGACCTTGAGCTACCGCCTGAACAGCTAGAGTTCCAATAACATCATCGGCTTCATACCCCTGAAAGGAGAGGACCGGTATTCTCAAAACTTGGCACACCTGAAGAATATAGGGAATCTGTTCAGCCAGGTCTTCCGGCATAGGACGACGCGTGGCCTTATAGTCTTTATATTGCTCATGCCGCACAGTCGGTCCAGACAGGTCAATGGCTACGCCGACATATCCGGGAGTCTCTTCTCTAATCAACTTGCGTAGCATATTGGTGAAACCATAAATAGCATTGGTACGAAGACCCACTTCATTGCTTAGACCTTGAATTGCATGATAGGCCCGGTAAATGTGAGACATCCCATCTATGAGATAGACTTTCTCAGCCACGATGAGTATCTTAGCAGATCGTGTTGCCTTCCGTGATCCGCTGGATAACTAATTTAGATGGAGCCTGTTAGATAGAAATCAGCTCTTTCCTATCGCAACTCTCCTGCTCTCCAACAAAAAGGGTCGACTCCTCTCGCTATGCTAGTGTCTTGGCCATTGCATTCACAGCGACCAATCTTGATTCCTACTTAATCTCTCCACTAGTATGGATGCGATGACTGTACTCAACAGGTTAAATGCCGCCTGGCGGGTCCCAGTGATCCTTTTCCTGACAGCGCTACTGGCTACGGTAAGTTTGATATTCTCCCTCTTTGACGGAACAGGAAAGCTTCAGCACAGATGCGCTCGCATCTGGAGCCGCGTGATTCTACTGCTCTCCCGCGTTCAGGTCCAAGTTCAGAACCTGGACCAGTTGGACCTGAATCGAGGTTACGTCTTTGCTGCCAACCACCTCAGCATATTTGATCACTGGGCCTTCCTGGCGTGCTTACCCTTTGATTTTCGATTTGTCGCCAAGGCTTCCCTCTTCCGGTGGCCTTTCTTGGGCTGGCACCTCAAGCGTTCGGGCAACATCGCCGTAGATCCCCATTATCCTCGCCAAACTCTTCGTGCTTACCACGCCGTGGCAGATAGGATCCGTCTGGGAATGTCCTTCGTCGTGTATCCTGAAGGCGGGCGAACCTGGGGACACATCGCGCCCTTCAAACGAGGAGCTTTTTTGCTAGCCCGCCAAGCCCAGGCACCGATTGTTCCTGTGACAATTAGGCAAGCACATCTCAGGCTACCGAGAGGTTCCCTCATTATTTCTCCTGGGATCATGCAGATGATCATTCATCCTCCAATCGAATTCGTGGAGTATCAAAAATTAGATCCACAGGCTCTGTCTTGTAAAGTCCGCGCAACGATACTGGGAAGCTACCAACTGGTCTCAGAATGAAGGAACAAACCGAGTTGGTTTCCAAGATTCAACGCACTCTCCACAACTCCAACACCCCGGCCTGGCTCTTTTACGGCTTTCGAGATTTAGACCCCATCGCTCTCCGGATCCTTCAGTTTGGCTCCCGGTATCACGCCACCCGGCGTTGGTTCTATTTGGTCCCGGCTCGCGGTAAACCGGTCAAACTTGTTCACCAAATTGAGTCTTGCCAACTTGATCACCTACCGGGACGAAAGGAGATCTACCTTGAATGGAGTCAGTTAGTTTCGCGACTCGACACTATTTTGCACGATGTGACTTCGGTTGCTATGCAGTACTCCCCAAACAACACCATTCCCTACATTTCTCGTGTGGATGCCGGGACGGCAGAGTTGATTCGCTCCTGCGACACAGAATTGGTTTCCTCAGCTGATCTCATTCAGCGTTTCGAGGCCGTCTTGAACCCGTCTGAGCTACGACAGCATCGAATTGCAGCTCACAAGCTGACTGCAATCGTCAAAGCTGCTTTTGAGGAGACAGCGAACCGAATCTTGGTTCAGGGCGAGACGAGTGAACTATTCCTCCAGAGTTTTATCTTGGATCACTTTAAAAAAAACGGGCTAGAGACCGATTTTCCTCCCACTGTCGCTGTCAATGAGAATAGTTCTAATCCTCACTATCAGCCCACCAAAGCAAAGCATGCAGCAATTCGTCAAGGAGATTTTCTGCTCATCGACCTGTGGGCCAAAACCCGTCACGGAAATGGCGTCTACGCCGACATCACCTGGACAGCTTTTCTGGGACCAAAGGTGCCCAGTAAAATTCAAGAAGTTTTTGAAGTGGTGCGTCAGGCTCGCGATCGAGCAGTGCAGTTTTTGCGAGAGCGAATGGAGGCGGGAACCTCCATCCAGGGTTGGGAGGTAGATGACGCTGCTAGAGCGGTGATTCGACAAGCGGGATACGAACAGTTTTTTATTCATCGAACCGGACATAATCTAGGACAACATGCCCACGGAAACGGAGTCAACTTTGACAATCTAGAGACTCACGATACCCGTCAGGTGATTGAAGGTGTCGTCTGTACGATCGAACCGGGGATCTACCTTCAAGACTTCGGTGTCCGCAACGAAATTAATGTTTATATTTCCGAACAAGGACCAGAAATAACGACAGCACCTCAGCAGAACATCTTAGTTTTTAAGTTGTGACTAGATCGCTTTTCACCAGCAGGGTCACAGGGAGCACACGCTTGCCGAAGGTGGGGAGGTTGTGACTTTCCTGCACGTAACTGCAACAGACTGATTCCTTAGCATGTAGGGTACCTCCATGCATATTATCTTTACCTTTTGTCTACCCTAGCAGGTTGTTGGACTTTCGAGGTCACACGCAACAGGCATTATTAGGATGTGGGCAATCGATTTAAAACGATAGATTGAGATACTCCTGATCTGTTGTCCTCCTCGGTGTAGGCATGGTCTCCGGAAAAGCATCTGGCCTGCTTCGTAGTTGATATTTTCCTGCTGTCCCAGGCGATGGGATTTCTGAAACTAGGCCAAGTGGAGTTTGGATAGCACGAAGGTGAAAGCCAATACCTCCAAGCACAGTGCCTTGAGCTGGGAACAGATCCAAAAGCTGGAAGCGCAACTGCGAGAAGAAGTAGAAGGGTTGATGCAGCTGGCCCAGCGGGCAACCGAGTGACAGAGAACCGAAAAGGCTGAAGATGAAGCCAAAGTGGCCAGCCGGGAAACCCACCATTTACCACAAACAGAACGATGGAAAGAACCGGAGCCACCCGGGAAAAACACCGATGCGGTGGGGTAGATGAGGTGCCGGTTAAAGATCCCCGCGGGTCGAGCCATTATGGGCAGCGCACATTCGTCCCCGAGCTCGTCTTTGGGATCATCAAATCAGTGATAGGCTTTGCCCAGTTCTTTCTAAGAGGAGAGGTAGTGGTGAATGGGGAGTAAACTCTGGCCAGCACCGCCTGGAATCTGCAGAGGATGTGCAATCTCTCCTGCCACCAGCCAAAGATCGCCTTTTTCACCATCTGAAGAGATGGCCAGGTCGTTTCAGTGGCTTAATCCCCTCCCTAGATGAAAGCCTTCTTGTAGTTGGCCGTACAAAACTTTCGATCGAACGCTAAATCTCAGAAACGCCTGCAAGTCAAGTCCGACAGCCTGCTAGGAAGTGGCTTCTTGAGAGTCAATATAATCACCGGAGGATATGAACTGAGTGACCTGTGACCAATACGGAAACCAGTTCTCATTTTTTTTCTTGAAGACTTGAACCGATAGCCCGTTAGACTCAACAGTGGGGCAGCCAGGCGCCCTCTTTTGGGAAACCACCGGGCAAGAGGTCCTCCCATGATAGACTTAATCTCCAGGATGAGAAAGTTGGCCCTTATTGGCTTGGCCCAGCTAACAGCTCTATTTGCACTCGGTCAACCCGGTCCCTTCGACGGACGTTGGATTTTCCAGGCTCTGATGGACTCAGAGACTAAAGTGCCTCTGTTCATCCTCCAAATCACAACCACAGGTCGTACTCCAACGGCTAATCTGCTCAGTAGCAGCGCCGAGGTATCGATCAAAAAGCTTGACTTGGGGCCAAATTCCATAACCCTGACCCTCAACTCGGGGGAACAACCTGTCATCTTTCAAGGTGTCCTCAAAAATCAGATCATCCGAGGAACGATCACCGGACCGAGACTTTTTGATCGGCCTTTTTCGGCTAAACCCACCAAGCTTCAATCTATTCATAAGCGGAAACCTCAAGAACGCGAGAATCTTGAGGGTTATCGCAAAGCAATGCGAATCCAGAATATGGAAAAACGGATCCTGGCGTTAGAGACATTCATCCACAACCACCCTGAGAGTAGGTTTAGAGGAACAGCTCAGTTTCAAATTTTTACAGCCCTTCTCAGTCTTGGCACTGAAGACCAGAAGATAAGAGAAGCGGCAGACAAAACGGTTGAGACAGCTTCGAACCGTTCCAGGGCTTTAAACAATATTGCCCGCTCTCTGGCGAGGGAAAAGCGATTGTTAGACCTGGCTGAAACCTGTGCACAAGAATCGATCAAAGGCACCACACCCGGTTCGGCTACCGAAGCAAGCTTTGTGGACACCCTAGGCCAGGTCCTTTTTGAACAGGGAGATCTGGCGAAAGCGGGACAATTCTTCAAACAGGCTTTGGACATTGCTCCGGGAAACGGCACGATCCTATTCCATCTGGGACAGGTTTTGGAAGCTCAGGAGCGACACTCAGAAGCTACCGAGTATTACCTCAAGGCCTATGTGAACAATGGAAGACAAGAAATCCAACAGAAATTGGAAACCATTTATCAGAGCATCCACGGTTCACTGGGAGGTCTTCATGAACGAATCGACCGTGAATACACTAAGAAACGACCAGTTTTTGAAGTGGGACAGTACCAAGGGATCTGGAGTGGAAAAGTGGTTTTGGCTGAACTGTTCACAGGCTCAGAGTGTCATCCTTGTCAGGCCGCCAACTACGCCTTCCAACGGCTGGCAGAGCACTATCCCCATGGTGCCGTCCAGGTTTTAGAATACCATCTGCCTATTCCTCGATCTGACCCCATGACCAATCCTGATTCTTTAGCTCGAACTCGCTACTACTTTGTCCAATCCACACCTCAAGCCTTTTTTGGAGGATTAGATAAGCAGGTTGGAGGGGGTCCAGCCAGCCAAACCGAAGCCTTCTTTACAACCTATAGGAACCACATTAACCGACAACTGCAGCAGAGCCCGCGCTTGGAGGTCAGAGGAAAAGCTTGGCGGGAAAAGGATCTGGTACAAGCCAACATTCAGATCACACTCGGCTTTGACTCGCCGAATGATGAGCTTCATCTGCGAGTGGCGCTTGTGGAAAGAACTGTTCACTACACGGGAGCCAACGGGTTACATTTACACAAACAGGTGGTGAGAAACTTCATTGGGGGTGTCGAGGGCATCAGGATCATCGCTGATGAGAAGGATATTTTTAAGTGCGAGATCAGTCAGGATCTCAACCAATTAGATGCCCAACTCACCCACTATGTGGAAAATCTTGAGGGAAAGCAGAGCTAAGTTCCCACCCTCAACCTATACGATTAACCGTCAGAATCTGGGAGTAGTCGCTTTTGTACAAAACGATCAAACCAAGGATATACTTGGGGCAGCCAGTATCTTGCTACAATAGCTTGTTCTGGTTCCAAGCGTACCGTTCTCAAACAAGACGTTGACCTCTCTTATCCAACACCTGACACCATCTCGGGTATGCATCCCCACTGTGCCTCGCTGATGGACATCACCGATAGACGGAACAGGCTTGATCAGAAGAGAATCGGAAAGTCTCAAATCGGACCATTTCATTAATCCCGGTGAAGGAAATGCGCTCCAGAGACCAAATCTTCCAGCTAATAGTAGTCAAGAACGAGTCGATGAGTAACCAGAACGCCAAAATTTCTCTCATGAGCCAAGCGAGCCAGCTCCAACACATCGTAGCGGCAATTGCTAAAACAAGAGTGGACAATGAATAGCCGTCGTATACTGCTTTGTGTCGGCTGCCATGACAGAAACTTGAAAAATTATCAGGCCAATCAGAAACAGGAATAGGGACGCTGTACGTCTCGTTTTTTCCGTCGATCTGGAGGGACTGAAGCTGCCATGAAAAGGGTCACTTAATGGGCGGGCCTCGCAACCAATCGTAACCGATTTTCGGATCGTCGTGTGGGATCCGACCTTCATCCTCAGAATCGTATACTTGTGACGTCACATAGAATAAATGAGCTGGTCCGCTCAAACACCTACAACCATGAGCTACTCCCGGAGGAATACGTGCGACACAGGATGACCGATTGTCGCCCAGCTGAAATTCCATTATTTGACCCAATGTTGGGGAGTGCTTCCGAGTGTCATAGAGAACCAACTTCAGTACCCCACCACCCACATACCACCAATCCACCTGTCGCTGGTGAATATGCCAGGCCTTGACCACCCCAGTGTGCAAAACAGAGTGGTTCCACTGGCCAAATCCTTCAGTAAAAAAGTCGTCATTGACGCGAATGAGCTCGCGAACAAACCCACGCTCGTCGCTGTGGGTGATCAACTCCTTGATCCTCACCCCCTCAATCAAAACCGCATCCTCCTCGGGAACTATGGTACCTAAACAAGGGGTTTAGCTCAATCATCTACCCATAGATCAGAGCCGTCCAGGTAGGACAAATTGGAAAATATCCTTGCAATACTCAGCATTTGTACAACCATCGCACAACATCAACTCCACGCTCTGGTTGGACCTATTAACGCTTCGGGAAAATACAACAATTCTCCATCCTAGGATACAGATCGGAGGAAGTTTCAAAAAATCTATTCGATCCTGCAAGAGCCTCCGATCCGTAGACCTTGGCCGGAAAAGGGCCTGCCTTGGCTGGATCAGATGGTGACAAGACGAAAAACTGCACACCCTGGCACTTCAAAGAAAATCTTCAGCCATACCTTTTTCCGATGGCTTTTCCGACATCATTGTTCTACATTCGCGGTTCAGAGACCGGGAGCACTTGGCGCCTGCGACCGACTTCTCCGTGACACCTTTCACCATCTCGCTGAGAAACTACTCAAACTCGGAAGTTATCTCTTCCTCATAACAGAGAACCCCTTATCAAACAGTGGCTTCTAAGGAAGAGGTCCATGCCGGCTAGCCAAACCTGTTGCCACCGAAATCCGAGAGAGGCTCCTGTAAAGGCTGGAATAGGGTATCCACTGGACTCAGGTAACCACAACATCTTGTGGTTGGGCTCACGGGGCCTCGGCGTCCCAGTCGGCGACGATCGATCGATACGGCGTTGGGTCCACGGCGACTGCCTGCTGCACAAGGCGGTAGAAGAGTTTTCCCCGGCTGCGTGAGTTGCGCCGGTTGAAGCGGAACACAAACTCGTCGAGGTAGTAGTCCAGATGCTCGTGGCTAACCGCGCCTTGGTGCGTGCCCAGCAGCCAGCGCTTGAGCAACGAGATCGCTTGGTGCACCCTCGGCAATAATTCCGAGGCCTGCTTGCGGCGGCCCGACAGAAAGACGATGCGATGCTGGTAGCCCTTCTTCTCCAGCGGCTCGTAGCCCAGCCAGCCGTCGGTGTGCACCAAGCTTCCCGGCTCGACCGACTCCTCCACGAAGGGCATCAAACTGGCCGCCGATGCGTTCCGCACGCGCTGCATGCGGATCCGTCCTAGCCCGCGGCCTCTCTCTTCCGCGGATACTGAAATCAATGCTTTACGCTCGTTCTGCCGTCCGCTCACACCCTCTTCCTCAGCGCCCCAATAGGTCTCATCGACCTCGACTACGCCCGCCAATCGCTCCCGCCCCGGACGCACCATCGCTCGCCGCAGCTTGTGCATCCAGGTCCACGCAGTTTGATAGCTGCCCAACCCGAGAACGCGCTGCAGACCCAGCGCGCTGACCCCGTTCTTTTGCGAAGTGACGTGCCAGATCGCCCGGAACCACAGCCGCAGCGGCTTACGTGTGTCTTGGAAGATCGTGCCCGAGGTCACCGACGTCTGCCGCCCGCAGCGAGCGCATTCGAACCACACTTTGCGCACCGGCCAAGCCCGCCCATGCCCGCATCCCGGACAGCGGAAACCCTCCGGCCAGCGCAACGCGGACAGATAGTCGCGACAGGCCTCTTCGCTGGCGAAGCGTACCTCGAACTCGAGCAGGTCGCGTGGATAATCCTCCACGAAGGCACATACTACATCTTGGGGTCACCTGAGTAAAGTGGATACCAAATAGGCTAGATTCAAGCAACTCCGCATGACCCACCCCACAACCGAGTCCGCTCTCTATGTTAGGACCGCGGACCTATTCTAGATAGCCTGCAGCTAGTCCTGCCTTGGGAAACTCGGATCACTTGGCAAGTAGGCATTGACGGCACGGATCTAAGATGCTAAAAAGTAGCTTCCAGGAAAGTGGCTATCGATGGCAAGAGTTTGCGAGATTTGTGGCAAGGGACCCCTCTTTGGACATCGAATCTCGCACGCCCATAACTTGACGAAGAGACGCTGGAATCCTAACCTGCAGCGCGTTCGTGCCATGATCAATGGGACCACTCAAAAGGTCACAGTGTGCACTCAATGTCTAAAGTCGGGGAAAGTTCAAAAACCCCTGTTGGATTAAAAATCCAACAGGGGTTTTTCCCGGATCTCATTTGTGGACCTGAATCCGGCTCCTAGACCGCTCAACCTGTCTGACCCCACTTACCCCTTTGATAAAATTCATGATTTTTTCTAGGTGGTCTGTGTCCATAATCTCAACCGTTACTTCAATCAGACCATAACGATTGTCAACGGTCTGTCCCTCCATGTTGACAATATTCGTGTTGATTCCCGAAATAGCCGAAGTAACGTCCGCAATGACGCCAGTCCGGTCGTCGGTATTGATCTGAAGCCTCACTGGATAGGTCGCTTTTCCGGAATCTGAGGTCCATTGCACCTCTACCTTTCGATCAGGATTAAGAATTAGCAGGTTGGAGCAGTTGATTGAATGAACCGAGATGCCACGTCCTATGGTGATATAACCGATGATCTCTTCCCCCCGAATGGGATTACAGCATTTGGCTCGGTAAACCAAGATATCATCGTAACCACTGACCCGAATGGTACTGTCCGCTCCCCGAAAAGTCCTCCTGATGGCTTCAGTCAAACTGGAACCGAGATTTCCCGGTACTTCGACCCGAGTTTTTTCGGGATCCAGCTGCCTGAGGACGTTCCGGGCAGCGATCCTCCCAAAACCGAGACTCGCAAATAGATCCTCCATCTTAGAAACTCTAAATTCTGGCAAGAGCATCTCAAAGCTGTCTGCGTAGTTCTTTAGATTCAACTTAAATTTTCGTGCTTCCTTCTCAAGTAGCTTCTCGCCGAGTGAGATTGCCTTTTCTCTTTGTCGCGTGTTGACCCACCGGCGAATATTGCTACGGGCCTTGGGGGTTCGCACAAATTTGAGCCAGTCAGGGCTAGGAAAACCCTCTTTAGAGGTGAGGATTTCCACCATTTCACCGTTGCTAAGCCGAGATTTCAATGGGACAATTCGCCCATTGATCTTGGCTCCGACACATCTGTGACCCACCGCGGTATGAATGGCGTAGGCAAAGTCAACGGGAGTGGCGCCGCGGGATAAGGTGATCACTTCTCCCTTGGGGGTAAAGGTGTAGACCTCCTCTGGGTAAAGATCGATTTTCAAACTGCTGAGGAACTGCTGAGGATCCTTGACACCATGCTGCCACTGCAGTAGATGTCGCAACCACTGGAAACGCTTATCCTCTTTGTCCTGCGAGAGATTTCCCTCCTTATACTTCCAGTGGGCCGCTATCCCCTCTTCGGCTACCCGATGCATATCGTATGTCCGGATTTGAATCTCGAAGGACTGTCCATTGTGAGCCACGACAGTGGTGTGCAGCGATTGATACATGTTCTGCCGAGCCATCGCGATAAAATCCTTGATGCGACCAGGAACGGGACGCCAAATATTATGCAGAATTCCCAGAACTGTATAACAATCCCTCACCGTAGGCACTAAAACCCGAATAGCAATGAAATCAAACACCTGAGAGAGGTCCACCTTCTGTCGTTTCATTTTCTGATGAATGCTATAGATGCGCTTGATGCGATTTTCAATCTTGGCCTCGATCCCAGCCTCTTTAAGCTCATGCTCCATTGTCCCAGCGAGCTGCGGGATCAGTTCGTTACTAGCGATCTGTTTCCTTTTCACTTGTGCCAAGATATTTTCATAGGCCACGGGATCCAGGTATCTAAAGGCCCGATCCTCTAATTCACCGCGAATCTTGGCCATTCCTAGCCGATGAGCTATTGGGGCATAGACATCCAACGTTTCCTGAGCAATTGCTCGGCGCTTTCCTGGAAGCAGATGTTCCAGAGTGCGCATGTTGTGTAACCGATCAGCAAGCTTAACCAGAATGACCCGTATATCGTCTACCATGGCCATCAGTAACTTACGGAAATTTTCTGCTTGTCTTTCTTGTTTCGAGGAAAACCGGATCTTGCTGATCTTGGTCAATCCATCCACAATGTGAGCTAGATCCTCACCAAACTGCTCCTGAATCTTTTCGTTGGAGACTAGGGTATCTTCCACCACATCATGAAGTAAGCCCACACAGATACAAGCAACGTCAAGTTTCATCTCCGCTAAAATATGAGCAACTTCCAAAGGATGAGAAAGGTAGGGTTCTCCCGATTGGCGCACCTGGCCTTCATGTTCCCGGGCCGAGAAGTCGTAAGCTTTTCGGAGAAGCTTTAGATCGGCTCTCGGATGATACTGTAAGACCTTCGATTCTAGATCATCAAATCGAATCATGGCCCTTTTAAACACACTTTTCAAATTCTGTCATTTTCTCTCTTCTATTCTTGAACCTGGAGCGGATAGAGAGCAAACCTGAAGGGATGAGTCAGGCTAAGGACAGATAGAAGCCGCAGCGGAAGCGCTTGCTTGACTCGCACCTCCCACACTCTGCCCCCTGCATCGACCACTCTGGGAAATGCGAGTGAAGATCAGCTGGCGGGGAATAGCCTGTTAAAGAATGAATTTCTCCTTCCAAACAGGAGGTAATCTAGGCAAATAGGAAGGCACAGAACCCACACGATCCAGATACAGGTCTAACCACTTAGTGTTCAGTCTCCATCTTGACCACTAAAAACTTCCCGCCTGGCTTGTTCCTCTTCCCGTTCCAGTTCGCGTCGAACTTCCATGGCTTGCAAGGAAAGTTTGTCGGCTTCTCGCTCCCACCTATCCTTTTCTTCCGTCTCGGAACTGAGATAGGCCTTTTCTCGGTACAAAAGGTTTAAATAGGACATCGCCTCGGTGTACCTGGGATTAATCTCCAAAGCCCTCTTTAAGGCCTCAATCCCTTCTTCCGCTAACCCATCAATCCGCTGCTTTTCTTCATCGTCCAGATTCCCAACATTACTTCCATTTACTCCGGTTTTTCCATTGGACAGCTGCCAGTTGATGGTTCCAATACCATAAAGAGGTTCAGGATTTGAGGGATCAACTTCCAATCGCTTTTTGTGCCACTGCTTGGCCTTGTCAAATTCCTCCAGATGAAAATAAATACCGGCAATGTTGGCAATGGCATTCAGCTGAAGGCCTGGGTCTTCTGATACCTTGCTGAGTACTTCTTCGAAGGTTAAAATCGCCAACTGGGCTGCCTGTATATTTTTCTCATCGGAATCCCCAGGGCTGTATCGTTGTCGATAAGTAGTGGCCAAATACAACAAGGCTGTCGTCAAATCTGGGTCAAGCTGGATGGAATCTTTAAACTGCTGCTCGGCTTCCACATATCTCTGTACTTCATAGGCCTTCACTCCCTTATTGAGGTGATCCCGAGCTTGAAGTCGCGTAATTATTCCCGAATTCCAGACAAGATACCCCACCATTACCAGCAGCATAAGAACAATCGCGAGGACCAAAAACTTCCTCTTAAGCATTTAGATTTGCCCCTGAGATTGATTCAGGAGGCTTCGGATGTCCGATATCACTCCGTCAAGAGTCCAACATCTCCGACCCCTGCACCCTTGGCAATGTCAATAATGTTGACCACATCACCAAACGGTAATCCTTTGTCCCCCTGGATGAACAGATTCTTGTTGGCACGGGCGCTGTAGATATCGAAAAGCCGTGGCCCCAACTGACTCAGCAGTACCGGGTCCTGGTTAATCGTAAGCGAACCACCCGCAATCGAAACCACAATGGCATCTGACTGGATGATCACATCTTCCGGTATATCTTCGGGAGGTTTGTCAGGAACTCGGGCTTCCAAGTCATACTGTGTGTGTGGCTGAATAACCATGAAAATTATCAGCAACACCAACAAGATATCGACGTAAGGGGTGACGTTAATTTCCGCCTTCAGCCCTCTAGTACCGACTACCATGGCCATAATTATCGCCTCCCTTCTACAGTTTGACGATCGACTATTAGACCAATCCGTTCCACTCCCGAGTCCCGAGCCTTATCCACAACGTCGACCACCCGTCCATAAGGTGCGACCACATCCGCCCTCACAAATAGTGGCTTGTCCGGAGCCTGGCTCACGCCTTCAATAATCCGTTCAACGATCAGATCATTAGGTACTTCTTGATCATTCACATAGATTGTTCCATCTCGGGTCACGGTCACGGTAGTGACATCTTCCGCTTCAATTCCCGGATTCTCCCGAGCATGAATGGCTTTGGCCTTATTGATGTAGATTCCGTCCTGAAGAAGTGGTGCAGTGATCATGAAGATAATCAAGAGAACCAGCATGATATCAGCCATTGGGGTGACATTGATTTCCGAGTTTACCCCACTGACACTTGCACCTCCACCACTACTGAACGCCATGCTTTCCCGCCCTCCGCTTCAGAAAATAGTCGATCAATTCGGAAGAGGAGTTGTCCATTTCAACGATAAAGGATTCAATCTTACCAGTGAAATAATTGTACATCCACACCGCTGGAACGGCCACAAAAAGACCAAACGCCGTCGCGACTAATGCTTCCGCAATGCCACCAGCTACTGCGGAAATACCAGTATCTTCAGCCTTGCTCATACCCGTAAAGGCGTTGATGATCCCCACCGTTGTGCCAAAGAGCCCAACAAAGGGAGCCGTGCTTCCGATGGTGGCTAGACCGCCGAGACCGCGCTTAAACTCTTCTACTCCTATGGCGGTTGCTCTCTGAAGCGCCCTGCGAGATGCTTCAACGGTCTCCCCTGGAATAGAGCTTAAATCCTCATGGGCCTGGAATTCCTGCAAACCCGCCGCCACCACCTTAGCCAAATGACTTTTCTTGCTTTGATCGGCGAGCTCAATGGCTTCTTGAATATTCCCGTTTCCCAGCGCTTCGGCGACTGCGGGAGCAAACTCGCGAGACTGCCGCCGCGCTGCTCGATACGTGAAATAGCGCTCAATCATGACGCCAATTGACCAAACGGACATGATACCAAGCATGACCACCACCGCTTTGGCGAGAAGCCCCATCTGTTCCCACATCTGCAGAAAACCTACATCCATTGCCTAAGCCTCCAAGAGAAAGATCACCTTCTTTCCAATCACCACGCACTTCTCCTAATTACCGAAGTACGAAGTTCACTGTAACCGTGGCAATAACCTGTACTGGCTCACCATTGAGTAAAGTAGGAGAATACTTCCACCGACTAACAGCATCGATGGCTTCTCGATTAAGCAATGGGTGACCTCTGATAAGCTTAACTTCCGACACATTGCCTTGCTCGTCGACGGTAATCTGAAGCAAGACGATCCCTTGCACTCTAGCCCGCTTAGCCATTTCAGGGTATGTTGGCTCCACACGGTCAATAAGCTTAGAAGACTGCACACTGCCTCCGACCCGAATCGGCTTCTTTTTTCTCTTGGGGGGCGGGGGGGGGATCGGAGCCGCCGAGGGTACACCACCCAGCACTCCACCCACCACTCCTCCGGGTATTCCGCCCACCACTCCTCCAGGCACTCCGCCAGGGATTCCCCCCTGGACTCCAAGGACACTGGAAATAAGGGGAATATCATCTGTGGGGATAGGAATCTCCTTCGGAACTTCGGTGGGAGCCATGAATTGAGAAGGATCTAATTTAACCACCTGTACCCTTGGTCGAACAACGGTCTGGGAGGGAGGAGGAGGTGGGGGAGGGGGAGGCGGTGGTGGTGGTGGTGGTGCCACTAAGAATGTGAGCAGTTCCTGCTGAGGCAGCGCCTGGTAATAAATCAGTGGAATGACCACCATAACCATGAGCACTACCCCATGTACAATCAAAGAAACAAGGAAGGTACTCCTCGAGGCTCTCTGCCGATTTGGCGCTGATTCAATGAGATTGTCAAACATCCTGCCCTCTCCTTCCTATGCACGCGCCTACACCGCCGCACCGTGTGGAACTCAACTGAGACGCCACAAGGGCTGATCTTACTTCTACTCTCACCCGGGAGTCAAGATTTAATCTCCTCATGTATGATATTGTAGTGTCACCAGTTATCATCCAACAATGCTTTTACACTTTGGCTTTTCTCCTCTCTAAGTATGTCTGCCACCAAAACACAATGGGACTGGCAACCGCGATCGAAGAATAGGTTCCTATGGCTATACCAATAACCAAAATAAAAGAGAATCCATTTAGTACCTGACCACCCAAAACGTAAAGGGAAAACACGGCCAAAAAGGTCATTGTTGAGGTCAAAATAGTTCGGTTCAGCGTCTGGTTGATGCTGGTATTGATCAGGGTTGTTAAATCACTCTGACGCATCAGTTTGGAATTTTCCCGAACCCGGTCAAACACGACGATCGTGTCGTTTAGGGAATACCCGACCAAGGTCAACAGGGCGGCAATGACGGTTAGCGTTATTTCCTTGCCGGCCATCGAGAAAATCCCAACCGTAATAAACACATCGTGAAACAGGGCTAGGATGGCTGCCAACCCGTATATGGGGCGAAAACGAATCGCTATGTAAATTAACATTCCAATCAAAGAAAAAATGATCGCATCCCGAGCACGTTCCTGCAGTTCCTGCCCTACCTTGGGTCCCACATTTTCGACACTGATAATCGTAAAACTTCCCAGGTAAAAGTTTTTCTCAAGGGTCTTGATTATGACTGGTGAGAGTGTGAGCCCGCTTAACTCTGAAAAACTTGCTACAATTCCGCCCTGCCCGTCCCGATAATCGACCACACGAGTTCCTGCCTCGCTATAGGACTCTTCAAGTCCAGTAATCGACTGCTCTTCCCCCAGGTTCTTCGGTTCCAACTCTTGCAGTCGTCGGGAAAGTTGGCTCTTCGAAATATTATTGAGGTCCAATCTACCAGCCTTGATCTGGGCTTGATCATACTCCCGAGACAGAATATCAAAGATACGGTTAGCTTCGAGACCCAAATCCTGCTCGTCCTCATCCTCAATGTAACCTATGCGGATCTGAATCTGGTATTTCGAAGGAGCATCAAAGCGGGTCAACTCCTCCGCCTTGATCCCTCCGTCGGTTAGACTTTTCCGAATGCGGTCGAATTGTGGAACCTCTTTGAACTTAACGTAGACAAGTGTACCTCCTGTAAAGTCCACGCCAAGATTTAGGCCGTTCAGAACCATCCATAGGGTGCTCAGTAGTACCAACACGAAGGAGAAGGCCAGGAATATCCACTTCATGGCCAACCATTCAATTTTCGGCTGCCTGACAATCTCCATACTCTTACTACCTAACTTAGTCCTTACAGAAAGTAGCTTTGTTCCAGGTTAAATTGAAATTTTAACTGCTTTTTTTTGCTGCAAAAACAGGCTAAAGACGGTCCTCGATACAAAGGTAGCCGTAAAAATATTGGCTACCAACCCCACCGCTAGAGTCACGGCAAACCCACGAATGGGACCGGTTCCAAACTGAAAAAGAAACAGAGCGGCCACTAGAGTGGTGATGTTGGTATCGATAATTGTTGTAAAGACCCGTCCAAAGCCAGCATCCACCGCACTTCTGACGGTCTTACCAAGACTGAGTTCTTCCTTGATTCTTTCAAATATCAGGATGTTGGCATCCACTGCCATACCGATGATCAAGATAATCCCAGCAATTCCCGGAAGGGTGAGGGTAGCCCGAAACCAGGCCAGCGCTCCCATCAGAATGAGGAGATTGAGTGCCAGACAAAAGATAGCGTTGAAGCCAGAAAATCTGTAGACAACTAGCATCCCAAAAACAACCAGAGTCAAGCCCAAGGCTGATGCCTGTATCCCCTTCCTGATTGAGTCAATCCCTAGCGAAGGCCCCACTGTACGGTTTTCCAACACCCGCAGTCGAGCCGGAAGAGCTCCCGAACGAAGAATCAGGGCTAGATCCTCGGCCTGCTCTAGTGTAAAAGCTCCAGTGATTTGAGCGGACTCTGAGGAAATTCGCTCACTGATATTGGGTGCCGAGCGAATCCGCTCGTCGAGGACAATGGCAAGCCGGTTACCAACGTTTTGCGCCGTGGTTCGGGTAAATCGTTTCACCCCCTCGGAATTCAGAAAAAACAACACTTGAGAACGGCCTGAAAAGGAATCCTCAGATCGGCGGGCGTTCTTAAGCTGTTTTCCGGTGATGGAAGGAGCCCTGCGCACCACCATGTAGGCAGTGCCATCGGTTTCATCGGGATTGCTATAAGGAAGAACTTCATAATCGGAAGGAAGCACACCACTAAAGGCCTGCCTCGCCACTTCGCGGCTGGGATAGGGCCCTCCCTTTACTGGGTGCACTAGTTTCAGCTCCAACTTGGCTTCAGTGGTGATGGACTTGATCACCCGATTGGGATCATCTACACCGGGCAGTTCTACGATAATCTGGTCCTGAATGTCTCCGCTTCCGTACACGACGATTGTCGGTTCCGCTACACCGTATTGATCAACGCGATTCTGAATGATCGCCCTGGCCTGCCTGACCATCTGGTTAGCCAACAGCTTGTAATAGGCCCCCGCCATCTCAAGAACAAAATCCACCCCCTCATCTGTAAACTCGGATCGATGATTCCAGCTCCCTCGATAGGTGCCTAAGTAGTCTTCAACCTCTGCAGTCTGGTCGTGTGACACCCCAGAAATCTGGATTTTCAGACCACGGTTAATCGCATCAGTGAAAATAACCTCCTTCTCCTCCAGGTCCGCCTCGATCCGATCACGAAATTGCCCGACCTCGCTTTCAATCGCCTTGTCGTAAGGCACCTGAAGCACCAGGTGAATTCCGCCCCGCAAATCTAGACCAAGCTTGATCTTCTCCGAAGGCGGGTAGGCTAACACAATACTCAGTACAAGAACCACAAGGATCACCAGCATTCTATATTGTAGATTTCTCATCACTCTTCCTTGGGAAATTGGGAGGCTGTGGCTCTATTTGTCAGGGGCACCCTTGGACGGCACTTGCAAAGAGGCAATCGCACTCTTACCTATCTCAATTTTCACCTGATCGGCCACCTTCAGCAGCACTGTGTTCTCTCTCAAACCCGTAATGGTACCGTAGATTCCGCTGTTCGTAACCACTTTGTCTCCATTCTTCAAGTTGGTGACCAGAATCTCCAGGTTCTTTTGCCTGCGTCGCATGGGACGATAAATCAACAGATAGAAGATGAGGATTATGAGAACTAGTGGAAGAAACCCCACTATAGAGCTTCCACCCGGAGGAGAGCTCGTCTGTGCCAAAACCAAGTCAATCATGGGTGATCTTCAGCGACTCGAGTATACCAAACTCACTCTTCCTCGGTATAGTTTTTAGAAAAATGAAAAAATCTCTTTTCTAGCTCTACCATAGTGCTGAGAGAGATACTCTCTCGAATTTCGCGCATCAACTCAAGATAAAAATGGAGGTTGTGGTGAGTGTTCAGGGTAGCCGAGAGGATTTCCCCCGCCATGAAGAGATGTCGAAGATAGGCTCGACTATAACGGCGACACACCAAACAGCCGCAGTTTGGATCTGGTGGACATGCATCATCTTGGTAGCGTGCGTTCTTTATGTTCATCTTTCCTTGTGAGGTATAAAGTGTCCCATTACGCGCGTTACGTGTGGGCAACACGCAGTCAAACATATCAATACCGTTCCTCACGCAAATAAACAAATCGAGAGGAGTTCCCACACCCATAAGATAGCGTGGTTGACTTTCAGGCATTAAAGGGCCTAGCCTTTCGATCAATTCGTACATCAGAGGTTTTGGTTCACCCAAGCTGAAGCCCCCCAGGGCAAAACCGGAAAAACCTATATTACAGAGACGCTCTAGGCTCTCCTTTCTCAAATCCAAGAAGACACTCCCCTGGACAATCCCAAACAAGGCTTCCTTACCGTTTCGGGAGACATTCTTACACCGCTCTGCCCAGCGCAGGGATCGGCGCATCGAACTGCGCGCCACCTGGTGAGTCACAGGATAAGGGATGCACTCGTCGAAGACAGTGATGATGTCTGAACCAAGTGCCAACTGTATTTCAATTGATTTTTCTGGGGAAAAGAAATGGAGACTTCCATCTAGGTAAGACCGGAATTCCACCCCTTCTTCACTGATTTTCCGGAGACCATGATGGCTGAAAACTTGATAACCACCACTGTCAGTCAGAATGGCACGCTTCCATGCCATGAAACGGTGAAGACCTCCCAGATCACGAATGATGGTCTCCCCTGGACGGAGATGGAGGTGGTAGGTGTTTGAAAGGATAATATCCACATTCAACCCTTCGAGAAACTCGTGAGGTAGAGCCTTCACGGCGCCAGCTGTTCCAACGGGCATAAAAACTGGGGTTTTCACGCTGCCATGGACTGTCTCTAAGACTCCGCACCGAGCGCGACTCATCTGGTCTCGAGACAGGATTCGGAAAGACACTTTCCCCTCCCTTAAGACACAATCATAGCTCGTTGCTCACAGGGAGAACCGTAGCTGAGTATCAGGAAAACTAACCTGGTAAGACGCTGTGAACATGGCCCCACATCGGTACAGTTCCTCTGCAAGCTGGAAGAAGCACAGCACAGCCAAAAAGGAGGATGCCAGCAGCCACAGGATCAGGAAAGTGTGAGCAAAACAGGTTAGCAACGGGTATCCATAGGCAGCTCATACATCCTTTGATTATCTACTAGATAAAGTTTGCTTTTGTCCCGACTGTAGGCAATTCCAACTAACATAGGTCCAGAAACGGTCAGTTTTGGACTGCCTTCTCTTAACGTATAGAGACCTTTTCGCCCACGATACGAAGCTACCACTTGCAGATGACCCTCTGGGTCAAAAGCGAGACCCTGAGGACGGCCAAAACCCTTGAATAAGATCTGGAGAGATCCATCTGGAGAGATCCGGTGAATGCAATCCTGGGTAGCAAGGGTCGGGCCGGTCGCGTAGAGGATGTCCTCCTCATCGATGGCAAAATGGTAGGCTGATACACTGGGTTCCAACTCGCACAGCACGGAGACCTCAGATTCAGGAGTGACCTTGTAAATGATTCCACTCCGGTCACCCACCAGCAGGTTCCCCTTCGAGTCGAAAACCAAACCCGTTGCCTGCCCTAAACCATCGATATACTGCTCCACCTGTTTATCAAAACTCGATCGATAGATAGCTCCGGTGTGGCGGCTCGAGATGTAGAGACAATCATCGGGACCAATAGCTAATCCGGTGGGGTTAGTAATATCTGCCAAAAACGGATGTTTGCTTCCATCCGTATAGACAACAAAAACACTAGAGGAAACCTTTTCTCCTCGCGCTCCACTGTAGGTCACATAGATGTTTCCCATTGAATCGACCACCGGATTGGCCACCGTATGAAGCTCAGAAGCTAGAAGACGGCCGACTCGAAGCTTAGAACAAGCTTCCTCCTTGAGGCTGCGCACGAGTAAGCCGTCTTTGCCTTGATCGGGAACCATGATCGTTAGGCTGCGGGAAGAGGCACCCGGGATTTCTGCTGCCACTCCACCTACCTCCACCTGAACCTGGAGAGGATCAGTGCAACCTTCCATTTCTACCTGAACCAGGCCGCCGGGAAGAGCCAAACGAGGAACCACTGCTGTAATCTTCACTAAGAGTTACTATAACATGCCTGTGGAAATAAGTTGACAGCAGGCCACTGCAGATATTTTCACATGTTAGACTGATTGTTCGAAATGTTTGAGCGGAAAATCCCCGGCTCCATTCAGATTCTGGGGGCGAGACAGAACAATTTAAAGAATATCGATGTGGAAATCCCGATCAACCGTTTCACCGTTGTGACGGGAGTTAGTGGATCCGGAAAGTCCAGTCTGGCTTTCGACACGCTCTACGCTGAAGGACAGCGGCGTTACGTGGAATCCCTGTCCGCCTATGCTCGACAATTCCTCGAGCGAATCAATAAACCTCTTGTACGTGACATCGTCGGTGTGAGTCCGGCTATTGCTATCCGCCAGAAGAATACCGCACGAACACCACGCTCCACTGTGGGCACGGTAACTGAAATCTACGATTATCTTCGCTTGCTTTACGCTCGATTAGGTACCATCGTCTGCCATAAGTGTGGAAGGGAGATACGGTCAGATAGCATAGACGGAATAGTCGCAAAGGTCCTTCACCTACCCGAAGGTACTAAAATCCACGTTACTTTTCCTTTCCGAGACAGCCACTTGGATCTCGGACAGGCCAATCCAGATAAGATAGTTTCTCTCGACGAAATGCTGAAAAATATTCTGAAGAAAGGCTTTACCCGACTCATAGTCACCGAGAATTCCAGACCATTACTGCGAAAGCTTCCGGAATACCAGCCCAACTGCCTGGAAGAACTGCAGAATGCACACCTTTTGATAGATCGTCTGGTCATTGGGGAAAAAGTCCGAGAGCGGTTGACCGATTCGCTGGAAATCTGCTACGGCGAAGGCAATGGCGTGGCCCAAATCGAAGTGCTGGCCAGCGGCTCGCCCCCCGCTTACAGGAAAAGGCTGAGATTTACGGAGCGTTTTGAGTGTCAGTATTGCAACATCCCCTATCGGAGCCCCGAGCCAAGGCTCTTCTCTTTCAATAACCCGTACGGTGCCTGCCCCACCTGCCAAGGCTTTGGAAACACAATCAGTCTGGATCCTCAACTCGTTATTCCCAACCCCAGTAAGACCATCCGTGAGGGCCCTATCGACCCGTTCACCAAACCGCGTTATCGGTACTTCCAGAGACGGCTGATCGACTATGCGCAAGAGCAGAATATTTCTTTAGATCGCTCCTTTGACACACTTCCAGCATCTGTACGCCACAAAATCTGGGACGGAGACGGACCGTTTCCCGGAGTAAAGGGCTTTTTTCACTCCCTGGAACGCAAGAAGTACAAGATGCACGTTCGTATTTTCATCAGCCGGTATCGAAGCTACACCCTATGCCCGGACTGCAACGGCGAGCGCCTCTGCCAGGAAGCCAGGGACGTCTATCTGGAAGGCCATCGATTGACTCAACTGACTGCCTTCTCCATTCCTGACCTGCAGACGTTCTTCTCCCAGCTCAGACTCCGCCCTACTCAGCAAACTGTGGCCGGCAAGGTGCTCACGGAAATCCGTCAACGGATCGAGTTTCTGCTTAAGGTTGGACTGTCCTATCTGACGCTAGACCGGCTTACCTCCACACTGAGCGTGGGAGAGATCCAACGCATTCAATTAGCCGCTTCTCTGAGCTCCTCTTTAGTGGGTACCCTTTATATCCTGGACGAACCCTCAATTGGCCTTCATCCCTGTGACGGACATCGCCTGATCGAAATCCTCAAAGAGCTCCGAAAACTGGGAAATACCATTGTAGTGGTCGAACACGACAAGGAAATAATCGAGTCCGCGGATCGGGTGATCGACCTCGGCCCAGGATCTGGTGAGTCAGGAGGGGAAGTGATCCACAATGGTGACCTGACTTCACTGCTATCTAACCGACGCTCCCTCACTGGTAAATATCTCCGTCAGGAGTTGGAGATCGCAAAGCCGACGTTCCGTCGTCCCGTTTTGGGCCAGCACTTAACCCTGAATGGAGCCCGCCAACACAATCTTAAAAACCTCACGGTTCAAATTCCTCTGGGAGTTTTTGTCTGTGTTACAGGAGTTTCTGGTTCCGGTAAATCAACGTTGATTCGCGATGTTCTGTATGCCGGTCTCAAGAGACTAAAAGGGAAGTGGAAGGAGGAGGTTGGAGAATGTGACTCCATCGAAGGATCCGATCAAATCAGCGAAACCTTGATGGTGGATCAGTCTCCCATTGGGCGCACACCCCGATCCAACCCTGTGACCTATATCAAGGCATTTGACGACATCCGTCGGATCTTTGCCTCACTACGACAGTCACATTCCCGGAATCTAGCACCGGGAGATTTCTCCTTCAATGTTCCTGGAGGAAGGTGTGAAACCTGCGCAGGATCAGGAACGATAGTGGTCGAAATGCAGTTCCTGGCTGACGTTGAGTTGGAATGTGAAGACTGTAAAGGGAGTCGCTTCAAGAAGAAGATCCTGGAGCTGACCTACAACGGGAAAAACATTGCCGAAGTACTTGAGATGACAGTCAAGCAGGCACTGTGCTGTTTCAAGGCACACCCCAGGTTAGTGAGGAAACTGAAAGTACTCGAAGAAGTCGGCCTGGGCTACCTTCGTCTGGGACAGCCCGCGACCAAGCTCTCAGGTGGAGAAGCCCAACGGATCAAGCTCGCTTCCTACCTTTCAAGAAAAACCTCCAATCATCCCCTTTTCATTTTTGACGAACCGACCACTGGCCTGCATTTTGATGATGTTAGCAAGCTGCTTCGCGCCTTTGATCGACTCATTGCTAAAGGTGCTTCCCTGGTGGTGATCGAGCACAACTTGGATGTGATGAAATGTGCTGACTGGATAATCGACTTGGGCCCAAAAGGAGGAGATCGCGGGGGACAAATCATTGGCCAGGGTCCACCAGAAGTGATCAGTCAGCTAGAAAACTCGTATACGGGCCAATATTTAAGAAAAGTACTTTATGCATCATCCAAGCTCCGGGACGCTAAATCAAGGCGCTGAATCGACTGTGCCGCACCAGTAGACTCGTCGACTTCCACGATGACAGAGGCGAGCCGGGGAGCCTGATTAGCTACTTGAAAACGGGAGGGTAACCCAGTGAGAAAACGCGACAGCGAACCGTCCACCTGCATACCAATCACCGATTCGTAGGAACCAGTCATGCCCACATCCGAAACATAGGCAGTCCCCTTCGGTAAGACCCGGGCATCGGCTGTCGGAACATGAGTGTGGGTGCCAATAACAGCTGAAACTTGTCCGTCTAAAAACCAGCCAAAAGCCATCTTTTCAGAAGTGGCCTCGGCATGAAAATCCACCACAATCACCTGCGTTCGATCCACCAACTTTCGAATTTCCCTTTCCGCCACTCGGAACGGACAATCGATAATAGGCATAAAGACCCGTCCCTGTAGATTCACCACCGCCACGGTTTCTCCTCGGTCCGTCAATCCGACGTATTCAAAGTTACCGGGAACTCCCGGAGGATAGTTTCCCGGCCTCAGCAGGCGTGGTTCCTGGGCAAAATAATCCAATACTTCTTTCTTATCCCAAATGTGGTTTCCCGAAGTCATCACATCCGCACCATAGTCGAAAATCTGCCTGCCAATAGAGGCAGTAATCCCAAAACCACCTGCGGCGTTTTCAACGTTGACGATTGTAAAGTCAATTTGATGTTTGTTTTGGACTTCGCGAAGCCGCTCACGCAAGATCTGCCTTCCCCCCCGGCCCACCACATCCCCCACAAACAGAATTTTCATTTCCCTAACTACCCCGTTTCAACCCGACTATTTAGCGTAGTCTACCACCCTCATCTCGCGAATCAGAGTGACCCGAATTTGCCCGGGATACTGTAGCTCTCTCTCGATCTTCCTTGCGATATCTTTAGTAAGCCAAAAGGCCTCCTCATCAGAAACCTTACTACTTTCCACAATGATGCGGACTTCTCTTCCGGCCTGAAGAGCAAAAGCTTTAGCCACACCGGAGAAGGAACTGGCAAGAGTCTCCAGGTTTTCCAATCGCTTGACATAATTTTCCAGCACCTCCCGACGTGCTCCAGGGCGTGCCGCCGAGAGCGCATCGGCGACCTGGACCAGCACCGCCTCCAAGGTGCGAAACTCAACGTCGAAATGATGCGCTTCCATGGCGTGAATTACCTCCGGGCTCTCACCGCACTTTCGAGCCAGCTCCACCCCCAACTGCAGATGGGTTCCTTCCATATCCCGATCCACTGCCTTTCCAATGTCGTGAATCAATCCAGCTCGTTTGCAAACCGACACATCAGCACCCAACTCACAAGCCATAATACCAGCCAGATAAGCAACTTCTCGGCTGTGGTAGAGAACATTCTGACCATAGCTAGTTCGGTACTTCAGTCGACCCGAAAGACGCAGAATTTCTGGAGGAAAGTCGTGGATTCCCAGTTCAACAGCCACCTGCTCACCCTCCTCGAGCAGTCTCGTTTCCATTTCTCTTTGTATCTTCCGCACGACCTCTTCAATTCGAGCTGGGTGAATCCGTCCGTCCTTGATCAGACTCTCGATCGACAGCTTGGCTACCTCGCGTCGCAGAGGATCAAATCCTGAAAGAATAACGGCCTCCGGGGTATCATCTACAATCAAATCCACACCTGTGGCTTGCTCTAAAGCCCGAATATTTCGTCCTTCTCTCCCAATGATCCGACCCTTCATATCGTCCGACGGAAGGTCAACCACTGAAACAGTTGACTCCACCACATGTTCAGCGGCACATCGCTGAATGGCTTGGATAATGATTTTTCGAGCTTCCCGATCAGCCTTCTCACGCGCCTCTTCCTCGATCCGTTTAGCCAACAGGGCAGCATCATGCTGGGCTTGCTTTTCTACCGATTTAATCACCACACCCTTTGCCTCTTCGGAAGTCATACCGGCTATTAACTCCAGCTTCCGGGTGTGCTCGGCAATCAGCTCCTGCACCTCCTGCTTGGATTCATTTAGAACTCCTTCGAGCGCGGTTAACCGCTGAGAACTATTATTTAATTCCTTTTCCAGCTGGAGCAAAGTCCTTTCTTTAGCCTGTACGTCACCTTCTTTGTTAGACAACCGGCGCTCCGTCGCATTGAACTGTTTTCTCTGTTCTTGTGCCTCCCTTTCCGCTTCTGAACGCCAACTGAAGATCTGATCTTTGGCCTCGAGGAGCTTCTCCTTCTTCAACCTTTCTCCGTCCCTGCGGGATGATTCCTCGATTTCTTGTGCCTTTTTCAAAGACTCTGCGATACGCCGGTCCACCAGCTGAGTTTTTACGACATACCAGACAATAATCGCGGTGGCCACCAATAGTGCCACAAGACTCATGGCCACTATTTCAGACATACACTCCCTCCGGTGTGTGTGGTTTAGCTTAGCCCACATTCTCTCCACGGCCGCACGGAAACCACGCCCCTGTGTTATTAGAGATACAGGCCTTCAATTCGTTTGAGGTCGTTCCGGAAGGAACGCCACAGGACGGGATATCTCCCCCCGCTATGTCGTGTGGCGCACGAGATTGAACCTGCCGAAGCAAGTGGGAACTCTGCCTATCAAATTAGGTAATCCCACGGAAAGGGATCGCTCACAATGATAGGACCCGAGTCCCCGTTAAAATAGTGTTGGCTCAATCTCACTCACCATCGCGAGCAAAGCAGGGGCAAGAAAGTGTACCCGCGCCAAGGAAGGCAGTCAAGATGACGAGGAACCCAAAAAAGGCTCTAACAAGTCAATCATCTTGGTGCTCTTTTGGGAAACCACTTCTTCGAGAGCCGCCAACTCGCGCTGAGTGGAAAAATAGTCGTCCGCGATGTTTAGGGCCGTCAAAATAGCCACCCTCAGAGTATCCACAGTCTGGGTCTGTCCAGACACCTCTCTCATGCGCCCGTTCACGTAAGATGCCAACCGGTGAACATAGTCTGGGTCTCCCGCACTACGCACACGATAAGTCTGATTGTTGATGGTCACCGTTGTAATGTGCTCTGAACCGTCACCCATTGATACTTAACCTAACACACTCGATTCCCTCATCGGTTCCCCTAGGGTGGAAATGCTGGCCAGCAATCTCTCCACCCGCGCCCGAATCCTAAGACGGTCGTTCTCAAAACCCTCAATAACTTGGCTTTCAGCCTGGTTGTGTTTAGTGAGTTCCTCCACCTCTTTCTTTAGTTTTCGGATTTCCTGTTGAAGATTCTCGTTCTCGTTTTGCAGACGCCTTAAAAACTGAACAACTTCAATCAACGAACTTTCTAGTCGGAGAAATACGGCCTCTGGCACGAACTGCCTCCTCAGCTTTCAGGGGAGCGTACTTCGGCAGCGAATCTTGACTTCAACACGGAAAACACTCGCCCCGTACACTCATTGACTATATCTTGAGTTAAGGTCCGTTCCGGGTCCACGAAGGTTAGACGTAACGTCAAACTAATCTTACCCTTAGAAAGCTCCGATCCTTGATACAGATCGATGAGTTTAACTCCCTGTAACTCACCGATACTCAACGCTTTCACAGCAGACACTATTTTAGCGTATTCACTCTTCCTGTCAACCATAAAAGAGAGATCCTGCTCAACAAAAGGGAACCGCTCCGGGCTTTGGTACAGCGGCTCGGCTAGATCTTGAGCGAGTAGTCGCTCCAAGCACAACTCGGCCACAAACACTTTTTGCAAAAATTTATGGCTGTTACAAAGCTTCGGGTGGAGTTCCCCCCCTACACCCAAGGACTGGCCTTGACAGACCACGGCGGAACCTGCACCCGGGTGCAAAAAAGAAACGTCGGAAGCCTTTAGAAAGTCCCCTCCTAGATTCAAGGCCGCGAGTAATGCCTCGATCACCCCCTTGAAATGGTAAAACTCAAAAATGTCTCGAACTGAGCTCCAAAAGGGGTCGTAAAAAGCTCCCGTCGCGATTAATCCCAAGCGAGGCACCTCCTGAAGGTCTTCCAGAACCCCTGAGGGATCCGGAAGAAAGACTTTGCCAAATTCAAACAATCTCACATCTTTAGTGCCGTAATTTAGGTTTCGTCGCAGTGATTCGACGAGTCCGGGAACCAGACTGGTTCGAAGATGGGTACCTTCTTCGCTTAGTGGATTAGCAATCGGTATCATTTTCGGTAGAGCGCCCCAGAAATGAGTTTCCCGAGAGAGATTGGTAAAAACATAATTAACCACTTCAAAGAAACCCATTCCCTCGAGGGTCTTCGTCAAGAGTCGATTGTGGCTTTCAGTCGGTAAAAAGTGTCCCGGGAGAGACGGTGGAGGATAGGTGCTCTTGATCTGGTCGTACCCGTAATGGCGAGCAACTTCCTCAACTAAATCTTCCTCGATCTTTACATCGACACGGAAACTGGGCACACGAAGGCGCCATGCCCCTGTCTTCCGGCTGCAGATCTCAAATTCAAGACGACTAAACACATCCTCGACTAAAGAGGGAGCAATCACGATACCCATCACCTGCTGCATCCTTCGTTGCCGGAGATTCACTTCCAGAGAAGGTTGTGAATTCGGATATTGATCTACAAGGGAGCCGACGCAGCAGCCTCCTGCAATCTCTTCAATCAAGCAACAAGCACGGTTCAGGGCCTGCACCACTGCTTCAGGATCAGCCCCCCGCTCAAATCGAAATGAGGCCTCTGTCCGGATGCCTAATCTCCTGGAAGTATTGCGAATCGAAGAAGCTCTAAAGTAAGCACTTTCCAAGAAAATGGTCCGAGTCGACGACGAGATCTCGGTCCGCAGCCCTCCCATGATTCCGCCCAGAGCTATCGGTGCTCGGGCGTCACAAATAACCAACATGGAAGTCTCGAGCTCTCGTTCTACCTGATCCAGTGTCCTCAGTTTCTCGCCGGCCCTAGCCGCCCTCACCACGACACGATGTTCACTCAATTTCTCATAGTCAAATGCATGCAGCGGATGTCCCAACTCGAAGATCACGTAATTGGTTATGTCAACGATGTTATTCACAGGCCTCTGGCCGATCGACTCCAGTCGTGATTTCAACCAGTCGGGTGACTCCCCCACCTGGACTCCCTTCAGGACACGCGCAGCGTAGCGAGGACATATCTCGGCCTCTTCTACAATCACGAGATTCCTTGGCAAGGGAAAAGCTATCTGCTCTTTCTGAACCTCCGGCGCTGGGTGATAGGGTTTTTTCAACTTTAGCCTGAACCGCGCTGCTAATTCTCTCGCCACACCCAGGTGATTGAGACAGTCAGGACGGTTGCTGGTCACATCGAGGTCGAAGATCATATCCTGCCCCCAAGAACTAATTCCCTCCACGGCTAGACCGATCATGGTTAAGGCGTTGGCTACTTCCCTACTGTCCGTAGGCAAATGGCCCCCATCGATGAAATCACGCAACCACTGATAATTAATCTTCATCACCCTTGTCTCGGATCCCCTCGCTTGCGCTTCGGGCTAGTATGAGCGAAAAAAAACTTCTTCATAGGGAAAGTTCAGCTCAGAACTGACGGAGGAAACGGACATCATTTTCAAAAAACATACGCATATCTTCCACCCGATACTTTAAGATAGCGATCCTGTCGATTCCCATTCCCCATGCAAATCCAGTGTACTTTTCAGGGTCGTAGCCAACCCTTTCAAAGACTCTGGGATGAACCATACCAGCCCCCATGATCTCGATCCAACCACTCCCCTTGCACATACGACAACCGCCCCCAGAGCAAAATATACAACCGATATCGACCTCGGCACCGGGCTCTACAAAGGGAAAGTAGCTAGGGCGGAACCGCACCCGGATGGTGGACGAAAACAACTCTCTCAAAAAGACCTCCAGCGTCCCTTTTAGATCGGCTAACGTAATCCCCTCATCCACCACTAGTCCTTCGAACTGATGGAACATTGGGCTGTGCGTGGCATCGACGGCATCGCGGCGAAAAACTTTCCCAGGTACTACCACACGAATTGGCGGTTTCTGTCTCTCCATGGTTCGGATCTGGACGGGAGAGGTATGAGTGCGCAGCAGGAGATTTTCCGTGATGTAAAGGGTATCTTGTGCTTCTCGAGCCGGATGCCCTTTGGGAAGATTCAAAGCCTCAAAGTTATAGTAGTCGAGTTCAACCTCGGGACCGGAAAGCACGCGAAAGCCGAGTCGGACGGCAATCTCCTCCAGTTCGGTGCGCAGTCGACGTAAAGGGTGTATCCCCCCTCTGGGAAACCCATAGCCCGGTAGGGTGATATCGGTTCTTTCTGCTTCAAGCCTTGAGAGATGCTCCTCTTCCATCAGCTGAGCCTGGTGGTCAAGCGCCTCCTCAACGCGAACCTTTAACTCATTGAGCACCTTCCCGGCCACGGATCGGTGGCGGGGAGGCAACCCTCCCAATTTTTTTAGCTCGCGACTGATCAGGCCCCGTTGCCGGCTCAGATAGCGATCTCGAAGTTCGGTCAAACCCTCTGGATTGGAGACCGATTCTAGCTGTCTCTCAAACTGTTTCCACAAGGGATGTGGTTCTCTCTGAGAGGATTCCATTGTTTTTGGAGAAAGAGGATCAGGGCGGAAGACTACTTCACGGCTTCCTGCGCGGTTACGGCAAGCTTCTGAAAGCTCTCGGGATCCCGAACCGCGATATCCGCTAACACCTTTCGATTCAGAACCACACCTGCCTTTCTTAAGCCGAAGATGAACTCACCATAGGACAAGTGGTGTTGTTTGGCGGCTGCGTTAATGCGAATGATCCACAAACGGCGAAAGTTCCTCTTCTTTTGTCGTCGATCGCGGTAGGCATAGGCAAGCGACTTAATCGCCTGCTCTTTGGCAGCTCGGTGCAGTTTGCTTTTTGTCCCCCAGTATCCCCTAGTCAACCGGAGAATCTTTTTCCGCCGCTGAAGTCGTTTCTTACCACGTCTTACCCGAGGCATTGATTCGATACCTATCCCAGATTGAGCATCTTTTTGACGCGTTTCTCATCGCTAGCAGAAACCAGCGCCGGTCCTCTGAGACCTCTTTTCCGACGGGGTGATTTCTTCGTCAAAATATGACTGTGATGGCTATGTCGGCGCATAATTTTCCCAGAACCGGTCACTTTAAAGCGTTTGGCCGCCGCTCGCTTGGTCTTTAACTTCATATGCTTCACCGAAGTTCTAACTCAAGGAGGAAACCTGTCGAGAGACTATTTCCGCGGGGTTAAAATCATCGTCATATTATAGCCTTCAAGCTTAGGACGCCTCTCCACCTGAGCCAGTCCACCTAATTCCTTTTCTAAGCGGTCCAGGATTTGCTTCCCAATGTTTGCATGAGTAATCTCCCTACCCCGAAACATTACAGTGGCCTTTACCTTATTTTCTCCCTTAAGGAAGCGAATAATGTGATTTTTCTTAAACTCATAATCATGTTGATCGATCTTAGGCCGAAACTTTACCTCTTTAACATGCATGATCTTTTGATGTTTCTTGGCCTCTTGTGCTTTCTTGCTTTGCTGGTACATGTATTTGCCGTAATCCATGATCCGGCAAACAGGAGGTTGGGCAGTCGGAGCGACCTCAACCAAGTCCAGATCTCTTTCCTGAGCTAAAACAAAGGCTTGCTGAGGAACCATCACCCCCAACTGAGTCCCCTCTTCATCAATCACCCGAATCTCACGAGCCCTGATCCGTCTGTTTACTCGGGTTGTGTCCAATGTGGTCTCTCCTTTAGTCGCCTGCGCCAATCCCCACTGAAAATCTCTTCGGGGTGGGCCTCGCTCCCCCATTCGTCATCACGGCCTGACCGCCTTAGTTCGAACCGATTCTCGGATTCTTCTTGCGAACACGGGTATCTTAATAGCCCCTTGATCTCCTTCAAAGCGGTTTCGGACCGACACGGTCTCCTTCTCCAGTTCTCGATCACCCACGATAAGCATATAAGGCGTTTTATTTAGTTGTGCCTCGCGGATTTTGTAACCTACTTTTTCGTTTCTCAAGTCTGATCTTATTCGAACTGATTCTTGTGTCAGCCTGTGTTTGACTAGACGAGCATAGTCATGATGCTTTTCGCTCACTGGGATCACCACAGCCTGAACCGGTGCCAACCAGACGGGAAAAGCACCGCCATAATGCTCAAGCAAGATTCCCATAAAACGCTCCATTGAACCCAGAAATACGCGATGAATCATAATGACCTGGTGGTCCTTTGAGTCGGGTCCCACATAAGTTACATGAAAACGAGCCGGAAGACTAAAATCGAACTGGAACGTGCTCAACTGCCAGGACCGGCCCAAGACGTCGATCAGATGCACATCAATCTTCGGCCCATAAAAGGCTGCCTCGCCCTTGCACTGATGGTACTCCCAACCCTTTTTCTTGAGAGCCTCAACCAATACTTCCTCGGCCCTCTCCCAGTCCTCCTCTTCTCCTGCGTAGCTTTCCGGCCGGGTAGAATCCCACACCGAAAGCGCCACAGTATAGCGGTCAAAGCCAAAGCTTTTCAGGATGCTTTCAGCCAGATCTAGAGTCCGTACGACCTCATCCAGAACCTGGTCAGGCCGACAGAAAATATGAGCATCATCTTGAGTAAATCCACGCACCCTAAGCATACCGTGCAGCGTTCCCGATTTCTCATAACGGTAGACAGTACCATATTCCGCTATGCGCAGCGGCAAATCACGATAACTCCTCTTGTTCGACTGGTAAATTAGAATGTGTCCCGGGCAGTTCATGGGTTTGAGTACATATTCTTCATCGTCAACAGAAAAAGTATACATATTTTGGAGAAAATAGTCGTAGTGCCCTGAGACCTTCCACAAATCGCTCTTGGCGATGTGCGGAGTATAGACAAATTCATAGCCACTCCGCTCAAGCTCATGGCGGAGAAATTCCTCAATTAGACTTCGCACCTTGGCCCCTTTGGGGTGCCAGAAAATCAAACCGGGGCCAACCGCTTCCTGCACGGAAAATAGGTCAAGCTCTTTTCCTAAGCGTCTATGGTCTCGCTTTTTTGCCTCTTCTAAGTTTTGCAGATAACCATCAAGTTCCTTGTCCGTAAAGAAGGCGGTCCCATAGATCCGCTGCAACGACTCACGACGCTCATCTCCTTTCCAATAGGAGCCTGCGATGGAGAGTAACTTGAAGACCCCCAGCTGGGACGTCGAAAGGACATGGGGACCTGTACAAAAATCTACCAACTCGCCGAGTTGGTAGCAGGAAAGCACCTGCCCATCTCTCTCTTCAATGAGTTCAGTCTTTAGCCGATCTCCCCTGATGCGGAAGAATTCAAGAGCCTTCTCTTTGCTGACAATCGAGGGCTGGAAGGCAAGATCCTGCTGCTTAAGTTCCATCATCTTTTCTTCAATCTCATGCAGGCCCTCTTGGTTGAACCGGTGAGCGGCTTGGAAATCGTAATAGAAACCCTCGCTGGTCGGAGGGCCAATTCCCAGACGTACCTCGGAATAAAGTTGAGTAACCGCCAAGGCCAACAAATGGGAAGTGGAGTGTCTCAGGATCTGCAAGGCTTCTTCCCAATCATCCACCTGATAGATGGTCCCATCTCTGGATATAGCCTTAAACTCCCCCAACTTCGACACCTTACACCTGATCGGAAAATAGAAATGGTAGGTGCGAGCGGATTTGAACCGCTGACCCCTTCCGCGTCAAGGAAGCGCTCTCCCCCTGAGCTACGCACCTACACCTCTGGGCCATATCACGGCCAGTCTAAAACAACGGACGATGGGCTTAGGCCCGGCTAGCAGCTGTCCATTGTCCTTCTCTTCGTTTGTCGTCTTCAATCCTTTATTGAATCGCGTCCTTCAAGGGCTTGCCCGGAACAAACTTGACCACTTTCCTGGCCGGGATTCTGATCGGGCTTCCCGTTTGGGGGTTGCGTCCCTGACGTGCCGCTCTCTGCGAGGACGAAAAACTCCCGAAACCAATTAGAGTCACTCGCTGACCTTGCTTCAGCTGCCCTATAACGTTGCGGATCAGGGAATCCACTGCCGCCTGAGCCTGGGTTTTAGTGATATGCACATCTTGCGCAATGGCATCTACTAATTCCGCTTTGTTCATCTCACCTCCTCATGTGTGGTTAAACATTGTTATTTCAAGCAACCTTTTCTAGTATGAGATCATGGAGATGTTCCAAACCAATCCTAAGTTGCTCGTTGTCGATCGCTTGGTTAAGCTTTCGATAGAATTCTTCGCTTGGACCCGATTCCAAATCTTCTGAACTATTCTCATAATAAAAGTTGGTGACAAAATCCCCATGAGGTGAGCGCACATCTGGAGTTATTCCTGACCTCTTCAATTCCCGGGCTTGGATAGGCTCTCCCGTAGAACGGTAGTAAATACGATCAGAGATGAACAACACTGAACCGTCCTCAAGGGGAAAACGGGCCTGGACGGATCCATTCCCATTGGTTTTTTGCCCTACCACCTTCCCCATACCATGATCCTGGAGGGCCGCCGCTAACACTTCGGCCGAGCCGCTCGTGCCCCCATTTACAAGAAGGACGAGGGGCACATTGACCAAGGAGGGCTCTTTCTCGCTCAAAAAAATTTCTTCTTCACCATCACGCTTGCTCACCCGAACCATCTCCTTCCCCTTCGACAGGAATAGATCACAGATCTTAACAGCTTCCGCAAGAATTCCCACAGCGGTCCCTCGAACGTCAATCATTAACCCACGTGCACCAGCTAAGCGAAGCATTTCTAGTTTAGTCAATGCCGCCTCTGCAGTTCCTTCACCAAGGTGGGGTATTCGCAACAGCCCAATTCCATCTTCAATAATCCGCGCCGTGACTTCCTGAGGAAGAAGCTGCTCTCTAAACAATTTGACCTCGGACGGCTGCGCTCTCCTCGCACGAATCACACGCAGTTCTACACTACTGCCCACCGGTCCAGACAACCAACGCTCAGCCTCCCACAAGCTCATTCCCATTGTAGCTTTCCCGTCGATGGATTCCAGAAGGTCTCCCGTTCGAAAACCTTCGCGATCCGCGGGACTTCCCGAAACCACAGACACTATATAGGGATAGCCGTAGCGCCTAGAAAGCACAATTCCCAGCGATCCCGACACACCCGACGACGAGACAAGCTGTTGGTAACTGTCCCGATCGACAAAACTCGAGTACGGATCAAGAGCCTCCATCATACCCAGCAAGGCCCCTCGCATGGCCCTTTCAAGGTCTGGCTCCTCAACGTAATCCTCGCGTACCCTATTGACCACTTCTGTAAAAGCAGAGAGGTCCCGGTAGATGTCCTCCCGAGCAGAAACTTCATCCACCACTCGACCCACGAGGCCATAGACCACGATTAGAGCGGAGAAAAACATGACGATCAGCTTTAGTTTAGACACTTACCACCTTCTGTAAGTACGCTCTTACTACACCGACGCGCGCTAAGATTATAGCCCAGGCGGGAAAGGTCAACAAGAGAAGGAGAACCCAACAAGAGAAACTGATGGAAGATTCTGGGGCCCGTTCGGGCCGATGGATGGCATTGGATGTGGGCTCCAAAACGATTGGGGTTGCCATTACCGATCCTCTAAAGATAACGGCCCGTCCGCTGACTACCCTGCCCCGCAGCAACCTCTGGCGAGACGTTAAACAAATCTTAGAATTGATTCACCAGTATCAAGTGGATAGGCTAATTATCGGAAGGCCTCACCACTTGGGCGGAACCCCCAGTGTGGTTCTCAAGGCAATCGAACCTTTGGCTAAGAGGTTGGGGTCCTGTCTCCCGGTCGAGTGGGCAGAGGAACGTTTATCGACTAAAGAGGCCGAGCAATTGATGGCTGAAATAGACCTACCACAGGTGGAGCGAAAAAAGAGACGTCATGAGTTTTCCGCCGCAGTGATCCTCAGATGGTATCTAAACGAAATCGACTGACTATAACTAGAACTCACCTCATCTTGCTCTCCGTTGGGGTTCTTGTAGGAGCTGGAGTCGGAATGCTGATCTGGTTTTCAGTCCTTCTTCACCGTCCGTATCAGGGATTCTTCGGACAAGAAAAGTTGGTCTTTATCCGACCAGGTTATAGTCTTCCTCAGATAGCAGAAACCCTTGAATCACATGGCGTCATTACCTCGGCTCGCTTGTTCAAGGCCTATGCTCGACTAGGGCTTCTCAATGCTTCTCTCAGGGCGGGTGAGTATAGATTCCACCGGCCGGCAAGCATAGTAGAAGTAGCCGAGAAACTTCGGCACGGACATATCCATCACCATCGCATAATGGTCCCGGAAGGCCTCACCATGAATGAAATCACGGCTCAATTAGTGAGTAAGGATTTTGGTAGGAGGGATCGATATCAGACGGCCTTGAGGGCCACTCAAGTGATCAGTAATCTCGATCCACTAGCGAAGAATCTAGAAGGTTACCTTTTCCCTGAAACCTATTTCCTAACACGGGGAATGAGCGCAAGGGAAATCGTAGAACTGATGGTCACTCACTTCAAGAGGATTTGGACCTCTGATCGAGACCAGCGTGCCGCAAAGCTAGGTTTGTCCCCCAGGGAAGTCGTCACTTTAGCTTCCTTGATTGAAAAGGAAGCCGCTCGAGACGAGGAACGTCAGCTCATTTCAGCAGTTTTTCATAACCGGTTGCGCCGAAATTTTAAGCTTTCTTGCGATCCCACCGTCGTTTATGCCGTAAAACTCGTTCAGGAACATGACGGAATTATTCATCAAAGCGACCTAAATTTCAATTCTCCATACAATACTTATCTTTATCCAGGTTTGCCTCCAGGTCCTATCGCCAATCCTGGATTGAAGTCGATCGATGCAGCCCTCTATCCGGCCTCTGTAGACTACCTATACTTCGTGTCTAAAAATGACGGAAGTCACTTATTCTCAAGTACCTATATAGATCACTCCCGAGCCGTGTCTAAGTACCAACGGTGAAATTCCTGAAGCGTACCCCCTTTGGTAAACCCGCTCGTCCAACCCAATCTATCCACATCCCTGCCTTTATCACACTCGCACAATATCGGCCAAATGTTTTAGACTAGAATGATGGTATCTTGGAAGCCTTGTGGCGTGTGCCTTCTCTTGCTTCTTGGACTTTCATCTTCGGTAATGCCCCAAAAGACGAAACACGCCCTTCCTCCTCCGCTGCCGCTTCATTACCCTTTTGAAGCCGCCTGGGACCAGATGTTAGAGGTGATCAGACAGGCCGATCTAAAACTACTTCGCAAGAACCGTGGTCAGGGCTTTATTCTCACCGAGTTTCGGGAATACATTTCAGGACCGCTCACCGAAAACCATCTGGCAAAAATTGGCAATAAGCCCAAGCTGATTGATGAGGACTGGGTTCTCGTGAAATATCAATACGAAATTCGTATAGAATTGGTGGAACCGAGCAGAACATTAGTGACAGTGGACGCGAACATTCAAGCCCTAAAGCGAAACTTTTTAGGCTCGGAGACCTGGGACAAAGTGTCCAGTAATGGCCGACTCGAGGAAGATCTTCTGACCACCTTTGGCCAAGCTCTCTTGGGCCCTGATTTCTCCTTGGAGAAGGGCAGAGAGCCCACCTATCGTCCAAATTCTGAAAAGGTGCCCCGGGGAGTTGGGCCAGAGAGATCCCCTCTATAGCCTCTGTTTCTCCCCAACCTGAAATTCCACGCTACATGGATCAAAGGAGTTAGCACTCAAACAAGCGCTTTATTCTATGAATCAAGAAGTACTCAAGATATTGAATCAGGCTTTGGAATACTCGTTGTGGGCATTCTTATTTTTCTTCGTGATACTCCTGCTGTTGATTGACTTTCGACTCCACGCCCAAAGGAACCGTTTGGGCCGTTATCGGAAGCAACTTGGGACCAAGCTTAGAGAGCAATTGCTGACTTTGAGTCTTACGCAGCCACCCAGAGAGCAAATTCCATCTGCAAACCAGCAGAGCATGGTGGTGCATGCTCTGCTTTTTTCGGGGGTTTTTGTAGTGTTCTTTTTCCTGGTCACTACCTTCACGCCCATTTCGTTTTTTGAAAACTTTTCCATGGAACATCGCTGGCAATGGACACCTCTACGACTCACTTCACTGGATGCTCGGCGTTCTCGTGAGGGGTTTTCCCTGCAGGGAAAGGTTTCAAATCACACAGGAAGACCTCTCAGCAGGATCAACGCCCTGATTGAAATCTGCTCTGACGAACGTCAAATTGTAGACCAAGTTCTGGTCCCCGTACATCCTCCCACAATTGCACCTGGAACATCCGGGAACTTCCGACTGCGCTACGGGAAAAATTCCCCAGCTCTCTATGGATACAAAATCCTTTTCTTGGACGAAAACAGCACGGAACTTGCCTACCTCAAAGACTCCGATGAGTAGACTCGTGCGATCAGATCCTCGGAAACGACCTCTGCTGAATTTGCTTTCGTATTTGCGAAAATACCGGAGACAGATCCTCACGGGAAGTTTAATGGTAGCGCTAACCAATGTCGCAGCGGTCAGTTGGCCCTGGATTTTCGGCTATGCTGTGGACCGCTTCGATGGTGAGATTAGTCGAAAACTGTTGCTCTATTGTGCCGGGGCGATCGTCGGCGTGAGCCTACTCGAGGGAATCTTTCGCTACCTGATGAGACGTATCCTGATCGGTGCCTCGAGATACATCGAGTACGACCTTCGAAACGATGTCTTTGCCCACCTCCAGGCACTCTCTCCAGAATTCTACCATCGCTATCCCACGGGAGACATTCTGTCGCGAGCAACGAACGATCTCAGTGCCGTTAGAATGGTATTAGGACCTGGCATCATGTACTCGATCAACGCGCTTTTCACAGCCTTGTTCACAATCCCACTCCTCATCACAATCAACCTTCAACTATCCATCTTAACTCTATTGCCATTGGTCCTCGTCTCTTCAAGTGTGAAGTATTTTGGCAAACGCATTCACCTGCGCTTCGAAAAGATTCAAGAGCAGCTTTCCACCCTGACCACGATGGTCCAGGAAAATGTTTCCGGTGTCCGTGTAGCTCGCGCATATGACCAGGGGAAAGCCTTCATTCGGCGCTTTCGAAAAGCAAACGACGAATACATTCGAAGAAGCCTCTCCTTGGTCAAAATCTGGGGCATCTTTTACCCTCTGCTCCCCTTACTCTTAGGTTTCTCCTCGGTTGTCATTCTCTGGTATGGCGGCCGACTGGTAATACAGGGCTCCTTCACGCTGGGCGATCTATTTCGCTTCATGGCCTATCTGAGTATGCTCACTTGGCCGACGATTGCCTTAGGTTGGGTCATCAACATTTTCGAGCGTGGGTCGGCCTCAATGGGGCGACTCAACCACATCTTGACCGCCGAACCCAAAATCCGAGACGAACATCCGGTTTCCCTCTCCGAGCTGAATGGGGACATTACCGTGAAGGACCTTAACTTCTCTTACAATGGGAGGCGAGTTCTCGAAGGCATTTCGTTCCGGGTTTGCGCCGGTCAGACTGTGGCCATTGTAGGAGGCACAGGCAGTGGAAAATCCACCCTGGCAAATTTGCTGTGCCGACTCTATACCGTTCCGGACGAGGCAATCTTTATCGACGGTGTCGACATCAACAAAATCCCCTTGTCCACATTGCGTAGAGCCATCGGTTACATCCCCCAGGAAACCTTTCTCTTCTCGGAGACAATCAGGGAAAACATAGCCTTCGGAAGTTTTTCAGCCAGTTTGAAAAGGATTCAAGAGGTTGCAACGGTAAGTCATATCTGGCCCGAAATTCAAGAGTTTCCCCGCAGATTAGAAACCTTTGTGGGAGAGCGCGGAATTACCCTGTCTGGAGGACAGAAGCAGCGAATTGCGATCAGCCGTGCCCTCCTCATTAACCCGAAGATCTTGATTTTGGACGACGCGCTTTCTGGCGTGGACACCTACACGGAGAATCGCATATTGCAAAACTTGTCCCAGGAATTGGCAGATCGAACTACCATTCTAATTTCTCACCGAATTTCCACAATAAAGACGGCGGACCAAATTCTAGTACTGGAAGACGGGGTGATAGTGGAGCGGGGTAGCCACAATCGGCTTCTGGAGTTGAGCGGCCAATATGCTCAGCTCTATAAAAAGCAACTCCTGAGAGAAGAACTAGGAGTGAAATGAGCCAACACCACGAGGAAGAAGTTATTGGAAGAGTCTATGACGCTCGGCTGGCGCGTCGCCTGCTGCAATACCTTTCTCCCTACCGATGGGTGGTCACCCTTTCCGTCTGCTTGTTGCTCATCGTCTCTGGGTTGCAGCTGGTGGGACCCTATTTGACCAAGATGGCAATTGACCAATACCTTCCCAATGGCGATTTGGAAGGACTTGATTGGATCGCTCTATTGTTCCTATTCTCTCTCCTCTCACAGTTTGTCTTTTCTTCTGCCCAGACTTACCTGATGAACTGGACGGGGCAAAAAGTCATGTACGACTTGCGAATGGCCATTTTCTCCCATATCCAGAAACTTGATATCGCCTATTTCGACAAAAACCCCGTGGGTCGAGTCATCACCCGAATAACAACCGATGTCGATGTACTCAACGAACTGTTCACGGCTGGTGTGGTTAGTATCTTTGGAGACGTTTTCTTGCTTGCAGGGATTGTCACAATCATGGTGGCCTTAGATTGGAAACTAGCCTTGGTCAGTTTTTCTGTCATCCCGCTGCTTTTTCTTGCCGCCGCAATCTTCAAGGTCAAAGTTCGCTCCTCTTATCGTTGGGTGCGGGCCTGTATTGCCAAGATCAGCGCCTTCCTACAGGAAAACATTGTTGGGATGTCTGTGGTTCAAATATTTGTCCAGGAAAAACGGAAATTCCAACAATTTGATGAGCGTAATACAGAGCACCTCCAGGCTAATCTGCAATCCATTTTCTACTACGCGGTCTTTTATCCGGTCGTCAATGTGATCAGCGCGCTGGCCATCGGTCTCATCCTCTGGTACGGAGGCAACCAGGTTCTGGATGCAACCCTGAGTCTTGGCGCCGTGGTAGCCTTCATTCAGTATTCCGAGCGATTTTACAAACCAATTAGCGATCTCAGTGAGAAATTTAACATTCTGCAGAGCGCCATGGCGAGTTCCGAACGTATTTTTAAACTGCTCGACACCAAACCGGAAATTTTTCCTTCCAGACGCCCCGTGCGACTCGCTCAAGTGAGGGGAGAAATCGAATTTCTCCAGGTGTGGTTTGGTTACAAGAAAGAGGAGCCACTTCTAAAAAATATCAGCTTTCATATCAACCCAGGAGAAAAAGTCGCCATCGTGGGAGCCACCGGCTCGGGAAAAACGACGATGATCAACTTGCTCTGCCGCTTTTACGATGTGCAGCGGGGAGAAATCCGCATCGACGGGCATGACATTTGTGAACTCGATTTACACCAACTGCGGCAGGCAATGGCCGTTGTACTTCAAGATGTATTCCTGTTTAGTGGAAGCGTTGACGAAAATATCCGCTTGTGGGAACACCCGATTACTCGTCATCAGGTCGAAGAGGCTGCTCGCAGGGTTCACGCTCATCCCTTCGTTGAACGACTCCCCGGAGCTTATGCTACGGCTGTTTCCGAAAGAGGCGGATCTCTCTCAGTCGGCCAACGCCAGCTCATATCTTTCGCCCGAGCCCTTGTCCTTGATCCGAGGATCTTAATCCTGGATGAGGCAACCTCCTCAGTTGACACAGAGACAGAGCTCCTGATCCAGGACGCAGTGGAAGAGTTAATGAGGAGTCGCACCTGTCTGATTGTCGCCCACCGCCTTTCGACGATTCAAAACTGCGATCGCATTATCGTCGTGCACAAAGGTGCGATCAAGGAGGAGGGTTCCCATCAGCAGCTCCTCAAGGAACGGGGAATCTATTACAAGCTTTACCAGCTCCAATATCGAGAGCAGCTCTCTCACAAGTCTCACACCCAAGACTAATATATTGTTTGAGTAGAGTTGGAGTTAATAACATTACTCTTTATTGGCTTTTCAACTTTGCACAGGATTGAAGCAGCAACCCTTGGTCCAGCAAAAGGGCTTGGCTAGTTCCTGATTATGTACACGATGTAACGACGGATTTCATGGCGCCAAGTGATACGCCCCACCATTTGACCACTGGACACATCGAAGGCAGCGTACGGCTAGCCGTGGCGTAGTGTTTGTAATCGTGGGTTTGGCGCTCGATCTAACCGGAACACATCGACAATAGAAGTTGAGGTCCAGTTCCTGAACTTCAGTCTTTTCATTGACGGAGAAAACAACAACGTTGTCGGGAGGGTCCAGGTGCAAGCTAAAGACATCGACTACTTTTTTCGGCAAAGAGGGGATCGTTGCTGATCTTGAAGGTCTGGATACGGTTAGACCTCAGATCAGCTGCCTTCCAGACTTAGTAAATCTGATGCACCGCGACATCAGCTTGCGCGGCTATCCTTCCCTGCGAGCCTGGATAGCTCGGCTGTGTGGGGTGTTGCGATGACACAACCAAGAACAAAACTCGACTTGATCTTGTTTTGAAACGGTGATTTTCTTATGAGGGCTAGCCGTGGATAATGATCGCAAAGACCCCTGGGAATTATTACTCGGAATTAAATCGGATAGAAAACTAGATGATGCATTTCTCACACCGGACCGGAGAGAAATGCCAGAACGGCCTACCCGACAAAGCGTTGCCACCGAAGCTCCCGCAGACATACTCTTGTAGTCCGTCGAGGAGGCCCAGCAAGCATAACACAGTCAAGACGGATGATTACGGCGATGCAGTAGACAGGAAATGAGAAATACGGAACTAGTCTAGGAATCTACGTAGCAGAAATTTAGGAGTAGCAAACTATTTTGAGATGAACTGTCAATGGATTCTAACCCCTTTAGACCTATCAACACGCTTAATTTGATCAGTTTTTTCCTTTTTGATCCAACAGTCTCTCCTAAACCATTCTACTGATCGGCCTTCTAGTGTGGCGTCCCAAGGATTGAATCAGCCGTCGCTGTCCATGCGAAAGGGGTTGCTCTTTTCGACACTTTCAACTTACTTTTCGACCGATTTGCACATGCCTTCCTCCTGTTGCGATAAATATTAGCAAATGCAACTATTCTATTCTAGAGGGAGAACCTATTATTAAACATACTTACAGGGACACACCGCTAGGAAGCACACAAGCAAAGTGTGCCTCGTCGGCCAATTCCCTGGCTGGTACTTCTCACTGACCGACACATTAGTTGGCCACTACCAGAAAGTAATTTCTTGCCTGAATGTTCCGGCGCGGATGCCAATAGTTTGACCTAAATTTAACGGGCCCCCCGGGCAGCAAGAACTGCAGGGATAGTCCGAAGGATGATCTGGATGTCTAACCAAAAAGACCAGTGGTCGATATATCGAAGATCCAGCTCCATCCATTGCTGGAAATCAATTTCACTACGACCAGAAATCTGCCACAAACAGGTGATGCCGGGTTTAACACTCAAGCGTCGTCTTTGCTTTGTCGAGTAATATCTCACTTCCTCGAGTAGGGGAGCCCGCGGGCCAACGATACTCATTTCCCCTTTGATAACATTCCAGAGCTGCGGTAATTCATCAATACTGAATTTCCTCAAGAACCGTCCCAACGAGGTTACACGGGGGTCATCGCGCATCTTGAAAACTGGTCCGCTCATCTCATTGAGATGTTTGATCTCCCACAGCTTGTCTTCAGCTCCCTCAACCATGGTGCGAAACTTGAACAGAGTAAACTGTCGCCCATACAAACCACAGCGAGTCTGTCTGTACAAAACTGTTCCCGGCGACGTGAATTTGATCATCATCAGGGTCAGCAGCATCAACGGTGCTAAGAGAACAAGCAAAGTCACCGCCACCGCAAAATCGACCACACGCTTAGCAACAATAGCCATCCCATGCTCGGGTGAAGTAGAAAAAGTAATCAGAGGCAGGTTCTCGAGAAACTCCAGTGAAACCTTGGCGATAGAAGTCGGAAAAAAGTCACCAGCGACACGGGTGCGGATCCCTAGATCTTCGCATAACTGAATCAACTCCTCGAAACTGCCTAGATTCTCCTTGTGAGTCCCGATAAAGATAATTTCGTCGACCACCAGACCAGTCTCTAGCAATTGAGGAAGGTCCCGCAAAGAACCCAGGACTTCCATTCCAGGAAAACCATCTGGACCTTCTAGATGGCGAAGATAACCAATCACGTGATAGCCCCAGATCTTAAAGCGCTCCAACTGTTGGCCCACACGATGAGCATGTTCGTCGGTACCTACCAGGAGGATCTTGATCTGGCTATACTCATTGACGTTGCGGCGACGCAAGACCCAATAAAGAATCACTCGATTGAAAACCAGAATAAAACCAGTGGACGCCAGGAATGCGAAAAATACGGGCCGACTGACAATCAGCTTGAAGCTATAGGAAAAAAAACCCATTAGAAACCCCGTTGCAACCACAAACTTGAGGACTCGAGCTGCTTGCAGTCGCATTGGTAAGCGCATTACTCCCGAATAGTCTTGAGTAATACGCAGAAGAACAATCCAGAGGGGAGAAAACACCATGAAATAAAAGAAATAATCACTGGACGGAAGCAGCTTTGGGCTAAAATACCGTTCGACCCAGAATGGGGAAAAATCGACTAAATGGTAGCGCAGATAGTAACTTACGATGAGAGCGATCAAACCAGAGATTCCATCGGCAACCAAGAGCAGATTGGAATAAAACCGATACTGGTTGTGAAACATCGCTTATGAAGCTAGGCTCCCGAGAGGGAAAAGTCTAGCCTGCCTTTCTTTCGCTGGGCTTGGCGAACCGCTGCAAAGGCGAGCTTAATAAAGAGTTTTCTCCCAAGATCCAGAGGCTACCCACCTCGGCCAAGTTGACCTCGGGAGAATTCAGCAGCGGGCTAAATCGTCGATCTTCGGGATACGTGACAGTAAAAACCCTTCTCCAAAACGGCACCCCGCCAAGGTTCCCAAATAGCCATGAAAATTCCTGACCCGGCCCAAAAATTCGGGGTGGCTTAAATAGTTTTCTGGGTCTTGTGAATCCCGATTATACAACTGTGATACAAAAGCTCGAAGAGCCATTTCCTTCTGCTCGTAAAAATTAGAGACATCCACCACCACCTGAGGCCTTTCTTTTTGGTTAAACACCAGCCAATAGGCGATCCTTTCTGGACGAAACCTCTCTTGGCCCGTTTCGATGCGCACTAGTCCGGACTGGTGGACCGCCTCTTCCACCAGTCTAGCCGTGTGACCATGGTCAGGATGGCCCACTCGGGAGTGGGTAATGACCAATTCGGGGCAGCATTGCCGAATAACCTGGATAAGTTTTAGACGACTTACTTCGTCCACCAGGATATTTCCATCCTTCAGCCATAAATTACCCCGAAACTCCAGACCTAGTATTTGGGCGGCTCGTTGAGCTTCCTGCTGTCGGATTTGCGCAGTTCCTCGGCTACCCAGCTCACCGCGGGTCAGATCCAACACTCCCACTCGGTATCCTCTGGACTTCAGTTGGAGAAGGGTTCCTCCACAGCCCAACTCTACATCATCAGGATGGGAACCGATGGCCAGAACATCCACTGACTCATACATAGACAACCTGGTGAGCTTTGCAAAAGGGACGAATCTCTTGGACGATCTGATCCACCAACTGCAGGCCTTCCTCGAGCAAGAATTGATTGAAATTGATCACCCGTTCCTGCAACTTTCCCTGTGGATAAAGGTGAGAATAAAGGTAATCTAAGTGACGGTCAAAGTCAGAACTGAAGTTGCGATGGTTGCTCACGAAACGATTTTGTACCTTATCGACTTGGTAGAAAATTTTTCGTTTGGCTCGCTCCAACATTTCGGCCACGGGGGGATCTGCTTTCTCGATCTCCCGGCGAAGAGTGAGTAACCGCTTGTCTAAGGTCCGGTGCAAATTGTCAAAATCTTCTAGAACTTTCCTAGTTCCCACCCTAGCCAAGATCTTTCGAGTAACGTCGCTTGGCTTGGATTTCCACACTTCAGCTACACTCAGATCATACTTTTTCAACAAGCGTTGTGCTTTACGATCCACTAGCGTCACGCTTACCCGAGGGAAAATCGCCACCTCACGATTCCAAAAAGGACTAATGGAGCTAACCTGGCTAAAATAAGCGACTTCTGAGGGTCCTCCGACGTAAACTACGGTTGGGAAAAGATGGTCCTGAACAATGGGTCTTAACAGGACATTGGGGGCTAGACTCTCGGGGGCTTGTCGCACTTGCTCGCACAATTGCTCTCGACTAAAACGGATCAGATGCCGATTGTTGGCCCGAAAAAATCCTTCCTGATATCTAAACTTAAACCGTTTCTCCCCTTCCACAAGAAACAAAAAGGTCTCCGATTCGCTCACTTGAACCTGAGGATCAAACCCATTTTCCTGCAGAAAATCCCCTCTCACCTGCAACTCCTGGATCAGGGCCTGGCGCTTCTCAATCGCCAGCTGAAAGGCCGAGTAAAGCCCAACCTTATAGCCTGTCAGAAGCGGATCGAAAAGAATGAGCCCAAAGTCTCGAAACAGTGAGGACAACCACCTGGCCCAGCCTAGCCGAAAACTGTCTTGAGGACGGTAGGATCGGCTAAATATTCGTGACAGCAGATCGCGATAATCCCCTTTAGCTCCTTCTTTCTCCAATCTTTCAAGACAACCGCCAATCGATTCTAAAGGAATCGTTCCGACCATCTGCTCTTTAGCCAGCTGAAGTCCAGGATAGCTCAGCTGCAACAAACTACCCTCAGCATCAAAAAAACAGGTGTTGCGTATCTCTTGAAAATCGGAATCATCGGAAGCTAACCAGAACACTGGTACAGTGGGGTAACCTTCTTCCCCCAACAACTGAGCCAAACGCACCGCCGTTGCTGCCTTATAAACTGACAAGGCAGGTCCACCCAGCAAACCCAGCTGATGACCGGTGACCACAGCAAGCGTTCGGGGTGACTTGAGCTTGGCGATGTTCTCGGTGACAGCCCTGCTGGCACCGACCGTTCTATTGAAGTTCAAGAGCTGCCGAGTAAGTTGCTGACGGGGATACTGAGGAGGGTCTTTGAGCACAGACTCAGCTCGCTGTTTGAGCTGGTCCAGACCCAAATGAGCCGAGTTGTATAGGGAGGAAACCCGGTCGAAGTGGTAAAGATAGTCCAAGAAGAGTTTGTTCTGCTGGGGAATCCTCCGATAATCTAAACACTCTACCTTCATGAGGCAGTACGACTTGTCACCAGATCTCCTAACTGGCCTCTCCGCCACGGCTTCTGTCAGATCGCTCATCACGACCACATTGACGCATCCACCTACGGGAGGACAACTGACAATCTACAAGATTCTCTATTTGGTTGCCAGCTCTCTATCCCCGCCAGGTCATATCCGGGCCCCTGTTGCCTTCGATCCACGATAACAGCGGTGTGGGCTGGCTACTTGATGCTCTCCCCCTCACAGTAACCCTACCCCTGAGGCTCAAGAACTTCCGCTCCCTAATTCCACGCACGTCCATCAGATGCTCGATACGTTTGAAGGAACCATTTTTCTGGCGAAACTCTAGAATCCACTCCGCAGTAGCCAAAACGATTCCAAGAAGACCGTCAAGCTGCTCCAAGGTCGCTTCCGATTTTCTTTTTCCAGCTGTTCCCCATAGGGTCAGCCCTAGAAAAAGCATGCAGGTAGCCTGCGATAACTCCTAGCTAAAATTTCCCCTTCATCAGGCGTTTCTCCTTTGGTTAAACGATTTTTTCTACCTATAACGGTCGTGGTCAGCAATCTGTGAAAGGAATATCTGTACCTACGGCCAGATACCAAGTCAGTAAATCTTCCCCCCATAGAGTACTCACGATCGCCCCTATGCCCAGGAAAGTGCCAAAAGGAAGTTCGTAGCGGATCCCTTTGCGAAAGACCAAAATAAATGCCGAACCCACCAGTGCTCCCAAAAATGATCCCAGAAAGATCGTCAATAGAGCATAGTGCCATCCCAAGAAAACTCCCACCATGGCCATCATCTTAATATCCCCAAATCCCATCCCTTCTCTTCTCCTGATTTTTAGATACAACTTGGCCACCAACCAGAGCAGCCCACTTCCAACAAACGCCCCCAGGAGCGACTGAAGATATTGGGCCATCAGACTCGATAGTCCACTCAGTGACGCATCCGCCAGAAAGAATTCTTTTGACTGCAAAGGAGAGGTCAAAAAGCCAAATACCATTCCCCCTAAGGTTAGACTGTTTGGTAGGATTCGCGCGTAAAGATCCACAAAAATCAATGCCAGCAGCAGGCTAAAAAAAACTGTATTTACCAGAAAAATAAGGCTGAGCCCATACTTGGAGAAGAGAGCAAAGCAGAGGACAGCAGTCAAAACTTCGACGACGGGGTAAACCCAACCTATCTGTTCTCGGCACATACTGCATTTGCCACCAAGAAAAAGGTAACTGAGAAGGGGAATATTTTCCCAGAGGCGTATGTAATGGCCACAGTGTGGACAATGGGAACGGGGTTTCACCACCGATAAACTACGTGGGATTCGGTGGATACAAACGCTCAGGAAACTGCCTAGCACCAAGCCCAGACCTACGACGAAGCCATGATTGACGGTCATACAGAAAAATGTAGCTTGACGGACTCACCGGTAGACTGCTGGCACAAATAACCGTTTACCTAACCCAAGCAACCAGTGTTCTTGCTTGATCAGACGCGGTAGACACAAAAAGTGTTTTGGGCGCACCAATGGGGGAATCATTGGTCGACAGACCCAACCCAGAGGCGGTCCGTCAATTGATCGGAGCACCAGAGAAAACCAGACCCTGTCAATGACGCCTCCCATCCCGGCGGGCAATCCGAATGTCATTAGCGTCCGTAATCATGTACATTGCTTTCTGGAGCGAAACCAACGCTAATTGATAGTCAATCTCGGCCCGAAGCTCCTGCGAGACAGCCTGGACCAAATCTCGCTGAAAGCGCAATACCTCAAAATTGGTGGACAAACCCGCTTGGAAGCGCTTGTTTTCCCCCTCCAACTGCTCTTCTGAGAGCCGGCCTGCCAGACGTGCCGCTTCCGATCGTTTCTTCTGGGTGACGATACTTTCAAAGGCGTTGCGAACATCCACAATAACCATTTGTTGTTGATCTTTTAAGCGGCTCAGCAGCTGGCGTTCCCGGATGGCGACCTGGGCCAATTGGGCAGCATTACTACGATCACGCAAAGGGATTCGTACGTCTGCAAAAATCCCCCAGTTGGTGAAATCAAAACCGAAGGTCTGACCCCATGCTTTCGTTAAGTTGCCAAAGGAAGGGTTATTCTCGTCCACCTCCGGCACCCCGGTTCCACCGAAGAACCCTCCGACACCGCTGAACACTCGCCCTGACGCGCCCCGAGAACCAAAATCGGCCCTCAGATCAATCCTTGGTTTCCCCTCCTTTTGATAGAAACTCCGATCGACCTCATTTCGCTCGATTTCGAGTCTGACCTGCTCCAATTCCTGCCGCCTCGAGATGGCTGTTTCGATGGCTTCTTCAAGAGTGATCCTAACCTCCTGGGATTGGGGACGGTCGATGGAAATCAAGACTAGGTTCCAAATACTGGCTTTTGGATCGGGAGCCAGTAGCCGCTTCAGTCCATTCTGAGCCCGGATGATGTCTACCTCAGACTGAATCATCTCTTGCTCGCGGCTGGCAACCTCAGCGTGAGACGACGTGATCTCAATCGGGGCCGCCACCCCGATTCGGACCCGCTTCTGGTTGTTCTGGTGCTGAATAATGGCTAGTTCCACGGAGTGACGCCTCGTCTCATGGTTTGCGATGGAAAAAACCAGCTCCCAATACTGATTCTGTGCCTCTTGGACAATTTCCGACACCCGCTGCTCAAACTGACTATCATTGATCTGAGAATCTAGGTTGACTAGCTTGAGTTGGCGATCAGTTTCAGTTCGTTTAAAGCCCCGCCAGAGAGGCTGTCGAAGACTGATGGCGAAGTCCGAACCAAAACGTGGATTAATGAAACTAAAGGTGCTATTGCTTGAAAAGCGCTGGTTGTCAAAACCGACATTGAATGAACCGCCTCCCGGGAAGTTTTGTTCCAGGGCAGAATTCCAAGCAAAATTATCACTGGAGCGTTCAGCAATGCCTCTACCCGCATCGAGAACACTGGTGGTTGGAATGGTGAGGGAATTCCAACCCACGGTGAAGTTGAGAACTGGGTCATAAAAACCCTTGGTCCCAACCATTCTCTGGCGATGAATTTCCTCATTGTAGTTTTCGATGGTAATCTCGAGATTGTTGCTCAAAGCAAGTTTGATCGCATCATTGAGGGTTAATTCCAGGAAGGCCCCTTCTCGTCGAACTCGTTCCACGTAGGACTCAGGTCTCGAAAATTCCCTTTCCGTTGCGACCAAGGAATCCCCTTGCGAGAACGTGAAAGGACCTTCAAATGCCCTGCTATCCGAGGAAAGAAAGTGAGCCCCTAATGCAAAAGAGAGTACGACCGATGTACCCATTCTCAAAGCTGCAATACGCATAGTAGTCCCTCCAACTAAACTGGTTGTCATAGCAACTTCCACCGTGCAAAATACGAGTAGAAAGGAAAAACTGTTTCAACACGAAGAGAGGTGAGTCAACCCCGCCCCGTCGAGTGGCATCAAGGAGACCGACACGACACGACTGAGGTAACCGCAGCAATCTATGGACCGGACCCACCACCCAAGGGGGAACCATGCAGTTCATTGGAAACTAAAGAAACTTGCGCCCCGAAGGGTTGAAAGGCACCTAACCCGTGATCTAGTCTTGGGGGGACTCTTCCCCTCGCTTCAGAGTGGGTCGCTCCTTCTTGAGCGTGGGCTTTCTTCTTTCGGTCCGGTCACCGCTCGTCTTGCGCTTCAGAGTAGGTCGCTTGACACTGCCCTTGGCTCCTGAGGCTCCAGGGACCAATTTCTGATTATCAATTGCAATCAGGCGATCCTTAACCCGGTCGAACTCGGAAGTGTTAACTATGTATTCTTCCTTGGTGGGAAGATACGAGATTTCCTGTTGAACCTTTTCGATGCGGCTCTCGACCGAAGGATGAGTGCGCCAGAAGCTCTTGAACATACCCGGCTTATTCTTCTCCTTGGCTTGAAGTTTTTCAAAAAAGCTTACAAATCCGTTAGGGTCAATGCCTGTATTCCAAAGATACTGGGCACCTAACTGGTCAGCTTCCGCTTCCGCTTTCCTAGTAATTCCTAAGACAGCCAACGACATCCCCATTCCTAGACCTTGATAGATCCCCATCTGAGCCCAATATCCGCCCACAAATAATGCCGGCAGTGCAGCAAATTGCAAGAGCTGAGCTTTGGTCATTCTTTCTGTAGCATGGCGCGCAGTAACGTGGGCGATTTCATGGGCCATGACACCCGCTAGTTCGGCCTCACTCTCAGATTCCAGAATGAGCCCCTTGTTGATGAAGAAATAGCCACCCGGGAGAGCAAAGGCATTGACCTCATCTGTATCGACTACGTGAATGACAAAAGGTACCTTGGCATCGGAGCGTTTCACAATTTCTTGACCGAGACGGTCAACGTATTCGAAAACTACAGGATCATCCACAAGACGCGCCGTCTGCTCGAACATTTGGGCATATTGAGCACCCATCTGGATTTCTCGCTCTAGTGAGATAAAATTCGGGAAGATCCCAGCGACCTTGCCGTTGATTTTTCGGTTGCCAATTTCGCCAACGTCCGCATGCTTGCGGCCGGCATAACCGAAAGAGATGAGCAACGCCACCGCCAAAAATACAACCCCGGTCTTTTTAGCCACTCCTCTCATCCCAAGCCTCCCACGTCATTGTGCTCCCTATTGTACACCTAAAATCACAAACTGAGCTCAGAACTTTATTTCACAAGTCATCTCTGATAACGTTCCCAACTGCTTTGATGAAAACTCCCTTCGATTATTTCAAATAGAGCTCCTCTGCTCAAGTCGACGATGCAACCAAGATCATGGTTACAAAGATCCTGACAGCCCAGCAAATGAGGGAAATTGATCGCTTGACCGTGGAAGCGGTGGGCCTGCCAAGCTTATTGTTGATGGAAAACGCAGCGATGAATCTTTTTTCGATCCTCATGGATCGTTTCACACACTTGAACCGACAGCGAATCGCTGTCATCTGCGGAAAGGGTAACAATGGCGGGGACGGAATTGCCCTGGCTCGTCAGCTCATTCAGCGCGGCATAACTCCAGACGTCTATCTGCTGGGCTCTGCTGCCCAGATTTCGGGAGACGCCCGAACCAATTTGGATATCTACTTCAGATCAGGCCAACGGGTCCAAGAGGTCACCTCGTCCAGCCAGTGGACTGAAATCTCTGCACGATTGCGCGATTTCAACATCATCATCGATGCCATCCTTGGAACCGGCATCAACAAACCCCTGGATGGACTCTATTCCGAAGTGGTGTCCTCCATTAACTCGAGCTTCGCCTTCGTACTGTCAGTAGACATTCCTTCAGGCATGTTTTCTGACTCTGTACAGGGTGGGGTACAAACGGTTCGAGCCAATGCAACAGTGACTTTTACGGCATTCAAGCTAGCCCATATTCTCAATGAGAACCAAGCAGCTATTGGTGAGTTACACCTTGCTCCGATTGGCACTCCAGCCAAACTGCTGGATAGACCAGATTTCTACTTGGAGTTGATTAGTCCGCAGCAGGCTTATTCCTCTCTGCTCCCCCGACCAACGAGCTCTCACAAGGGAAACTTTGGTCATGTAGCGATTATTTCCGGAAGTCAAGGAAAGGCCGGAGCAGCGGTTTTGAGCTCCCACGCAGCCCTAAGAGCCGGCGCCGGACTGGTGACCGGTTATACACCAGACCTCATACAGCAACTCGTTGCTTCCTCACAACCCGAAATTATGACCCAGGGATTTCCCGGAACAGCTGGCGGAACCTTTTCCGCCAAAGCCGCTACTCCGGTGCTCAATTCCTTGCAGGACAAAGATGCCGCGGGTTTAGGACCGGGCCTCACTACGGACGAGGAAACGGTCTGTTTTGTACACCAGCTGGTCCAAAACGCTCGGATTCCCTTGGTCCTTGACGCAGATGCTTTAAACGCTTTTGCCGGTCAGTCCCATTTGCTTGCCAATCAACATCAAGCTCCCTTGATCATCACTCCTCATCCGGGCGAATTCTCTCGTCTAACTGGGCTACCAATCCGAGAAGTTTTGGCTCGTAAGGTAGAACTCTCCCGCCAATTCGCTCGAAAACATGGGCTCTGGGTAGTGCTCAAAACGTTTCGGACGCTGGTCGCCTCACCCTCTGGTCAAGTCTTTGTTTGCGCCAAAGGTAACCCGGGCATGGCCACTGCCGGCATGGGCGATGTGTTAACCGGAGTGCTCACTTCCGTGATCGGCCTCTTTGCCGCTCGGAAGGTGACCCAACCTCAGGATATTACAAAGGCGGTTAGTTTAGGAGTCTATCTACACGCTTTAGCAGGCGATCTGGCTGTCTGCGAATCGAGTTCTGAAGCTCTGATCGCTGGCGACGTAATCCGTCACCTGGGATCTGCTTATCGTGAGATATCAAAACCGGAAAACTGTGCCTGGAAATTGAAGCCCTATGGAGGTCTATTACTCCCATAGTGAGGAAGAGACACTGACCATTGGCCGACGAATTGGTCAGCAGCTCAGGCCACCCTTTGCCATCCTCCTTTTTGGAGAACTTGGCTCGGGAAAAACGGTCTTAACGCGTGGATTAGTGCGGGGGATGGGAGTAGACGACCCCTCTGTTGTACACAGCCCTACCTTTACTCTAGTCAATGAATATACGGGTCGATGGGGACCCATCCACCACATAGATCTCTATCGTTTAGAGAGTCTGAGAGACCTCTACTCCATCGGGCTCGACGAGATCCTAGTAGGCCAGGACATCACCATTATTGAATGGGCAGAAAAACTCTTGATCCAGCCTCAGAAGTCAGTGAGTATCCACATTTTTTCCGACCCCGTCAGCGAGATTAGACGTTTCGAATTCAGTCAAACATTCAGAGAACAGAGCGATCTGGAAAGATAAGCTCGATCCAACTGGTAGCCACGACTTTGTAAATTCGGGTTTCAGCATGAGTAGCACTGGTGGGAAGGAGACAGAAAAGAGAGAAGGCGGTTCTAGCTTCCTTTTCTCTTGCTGTTGATTGTGTCCTGAGAGGTGGAGCCTAAGGAGATGGATGCTTCTTCCTATGTTTTTCAACCAATCGAGAAGAAAGACTGGACATCGACAAAGATGGTATCGTTTTAGTCAGAAGCCTGGGTATAGTCCCTAACCGAATCAGGGATCCCTTCCTGCCGAACATACTCAACGATGTCGATCTGGTGGAAACCAGGGTTCAAGAGGAAACTATTTTTTCTCTCCAGTCCCCTGATGCTCTTCGGAGACACCGGAGAATTCCAATGGCAATATGATCAGCTCTCCATCAACGGAGGGAACCGACCTGGCATCTCGATAGTTTCCCTTTCAAGACCTAGCCTCCAGTAGCAACTGCTGGGCTCACTTCCGCATCGCTCTGGACATCAAATTCGAGGCCAGGGCTCCTCACCCTCCATGGGAAAGCGCGACCGGACGATATTTAGGCGAGAGAAAATACCAGGCGCTTTTGGATCTCCCTTCTAAAAGCACTTTGGAGACCACCTTGAGGTATTTAGTGATGGAGGGAACGAAAGAATGGTCTTCCCGCCCGACGGGGAGACTCAATGGGTTGCTCATTCATTTGGGTGGGGGGAGTTTGGATGTCCAATTTGGATGGGTCAGGTAGGTTTTAGGTCACTCCCCCTGTCTCTGGGAATGTCTGGGTCGACAAGGATAGTTTATGACCGCCCTGCTCTGGGTAGAGCTACTACATATCCCCACCCACCCAGAGTTAGGATGGTTTTGGTTCCCAAAATGGTCCAATAGGCCAGACAGAGCATCCTATATGGCAAGGATACGTCCTCGCAGCAGGATTGTGACCCGCCCCGTCCGCCAACCCGGAGGACCAGCCAGGCATTAGACGGTACAGGGAACTCAATCGCACAACGAAAACCCTTCTCCGTGAGCTTTCAGATCACTACTTCCAGGCCTTTTTTCGGCTCAGATATAGTGTGGCGACCCCTCCCGTGAGACCGTAATGGCGTACTTCCCCAAATCCAGCCTCTTCGATCATCTGATCCATCTGGTTCGGATCCGGGAAATCCATCACGGACTGAGAAAGATAAGAGTAGGGTCCTCGCTGCCCTGACAGCCATTCTCCCAGGCGGGGCAGTACTCGCACAAAGTAAAAAGCATAGACTTGGCGAAAGATAGGAGCTTGGGGCATCGAGAACTCGAGAAGGGCAAATACCCCTTGGTCACGTAGCACTCGACAAATTTCTCGCAGACCTACACGGTAGTCCTCAAGATTTCTCAAACCAAAGGCAATGGTTACGGCGTCAAAATAGCCAGTGGAAAAAGGAAGTTGCAAAACATCCCCTTCCACAAAACGCACTTTATCTTTCAATCCTTTTTTTCGAGCTTTGCGAATCCCCAAAACCAACATAGAATGGCAGAAATCACATCCAATAATTCTCCCGCGAGCGGCCAAAGTCAACGCCAGATCACCGGTGCCCGTACACAAGTCCAAGATCAAGGGGTCATCCGGCATCCAGCGAGCCAATTTTCGACTGGTCGTGCGTCTCCAATAACGGTCAACTGATAAAGAAAGCAGGTGGTTGAGCAGGTCGTATCGATGGGCTATCAACCCGAACATGTTCCGAATTTTCGTCGACTCCTTATCCATAAAACGCTCAAAAAGCGTTCCCTTTCTGGACATTCAGTGTTAGTTGCTCACACATCTCATTCAACGTCTGTTCCTGGATGTTGTCACGGAAAGAAGTCTTTCCTATGTCTTGCAGTAAAACGAAGACCACTCGACCATTTTGGCATTTCTTGTCACGCTGCATAGCCTCCCGGACAATCCGAGCCCCTATTGAATGGATCGAGGGAAGCTTACCGACTCGACGAATACAGCGGATAATGCGATCACGGGTGGAGACGTCTAGGAGACCCTGTTGATGGGACAAACTCGTGGCTGCTAGCATCCCATAGGCTATGGCTTCTCCATGGGTCAACCCCCGAAAACCGACCGCCGCCTCCAACGCATGACCAAATGTGTGTCCGAAATTGAGTATCCTCCGTAAGTCCTTCTCCCCCTCATCCTTCGAGATCACTTCACCCTTAATCTCACAACAGCGACTGATCACCTCCACCAGGACTTTAGACTTACGCTGCTGGATGTCTATCAGGCGTCTTTCGAAATATTCAAAAAACGTTCGATCATAGATCAAACCATATTTCAGCACCTCGTAGAGACCCGATTGGAATTCTCGAGTCGGCAACGTGGCTAAAGTGTCGGTGTCGACGCAGACCAGGTGAGGTTGATAAAAGGACCCGATTAGGTTTTTCCCGGAAGAGAGATTGACACCCGTTTTTCCGCCCACCGAGCTATCTACCTGCGAAAGCAAGGTAGTTGGGATTTGAAGGTAAGAAATACCGCGCAGGAAGGTTGCGGCGACAAAACCTCCAATGTCTCCGACGACCCCACCCCCTATAGCCACCAGAGTCGAGCTCCTATCCGCCTTTCTGTCGACCAGAGATGTATAAACTTTTTGTACCGTTTCCAAGTTCTTATGCTCTTCCCCGTCGGGAATCAAAATTTCAGTGACTTCAAAAGCGGCTTTCCGTAACTGTTCCAGAATAGCTTCACCAAACAGTTGAAATACTGGGCGATTTGAAACCAGAAAGAGTCTGCGTCCAATCCCATAGGTCGAGAAAAAACGGGATATCCGCGCAAACATTCCGGAGCCGATTAAGACATCGTAGCTTCTTCGACCGAGATCCACCCTGACCGTTTTCATACAGCCCTCGTGGTGAGATTCTTCTGGATTTACAGTGGGTGAGTCCGCAGGGCTTCTTACCGAATCTAGCTCAACACACCTTCCCATGGACTGCTGGCTGTAGCGTAGAGTTTCTTGGGGATCCGGCCGGCCAGATAAGCCAGACGTCCAGAGTCGACCGCCAATCTCATGGCCCGAGCCATCACCACCGGATCCCTAGAACCTGCAATCCCGGTATTCATGAGGACACCACCCACCCCCAGCTCCATGGCGATGGTGGCGTCGGATGCGGTGCCTACCCCTGCGTCAACAATAATGGGAACAGATGCCGATTCCAGGATAATGAGGATATTATTGGGGTTTTGAATTCCCAGCCCGGACCCAATCGGGGCACCGAGTGGCATTACCGCAGCCGCTCCAGCATCTTCGAGCTTCCTACAGATGATCGGATCATCGTTGGTATAAGGAAGAACCACGAAACCTTCGGCAACCAGCATTCTAGTCGCCTCCAAAAGCGCTTCGTTATCGGGAAACAAGGTTCGCTCATCCCCGATTACTTCCAGCTTTACCAAATCTGATAAGCCAGCCTCTCGACCTAGCCTTGCATATCGAACGGCGTCAGCGGCAGTATAGCAGCCTGCCGTATTCGGCAACAGTGTGAACCGGCTGCGATCAATATGGTCTAAGAGAGATTCAGTCGATTTGTCCCTCAGATTAACTCGACGGACTGCCACCGTGACCAACTCGGCTCCACTTGCTTCCAGAGCCTGCCGCATGACTTGAAAGCTGGAATATTTTCCAGTTCCTACAATAAGACGGGAGCGAAACTCCCTACCTGAAATCGACAAGTTATCGGACATGTTCCTTCTTCTCACCCCCACCTACAAAATGGGCAAATTCCACCAGATCTCCCTTTTCTATTTCCCGCCGGACCCATTCCGGCCGCTTCACAATCTCCTGATTGATCTCCACCGCAATCTGTTTCGGCTCCAGCCCCAAATCCGTGACCAGGTCATGAACAGTCCAGTGCCTTGGAATACTGGTTCTGTTTCCGTTGAGAATTATCTCAATTGCTTCGGCCATGGCCGAATCGCACATCCATACGTGTGGCTGGCTTTAAGCCTAGAACGAACCGGCCAGGAAAAACCACATTCTTCAGTCAACCCAATCGTCTACCGTCCGAGGTTAACACCACAATCATAACTCGCAAGAATACTGACTGCAAGCCTAACCGGGAAGCGAAAGTCATCGATCGCCAGGCATTTTGCCCGACAACTTCTCTCTCGAGGGGCAGCTGGCTGACCAGTTGTCATCTGCTCCCTAGCAATCCTTGATATCACCCTGACTGTCCAACAAAGTTCTACTGCCTACTTATAATAGAAAACACTTGAATACTCATATCTTACACGTGGACAGAGTTATCTTTCTATGTTCTAAGTGCGCTTGCTACAACAACCACCTTAGTAGTTGTTCTGCAGCGACACTCGGTTTACAGGGTCCTCGCGCTCATGGTCTGCTTGGGATCGATGGCCGGCCTCTTCTCTCAACTGGGGGCCTAATTCATCTCGGCTGTTCAGATCATTGTGGATGCCGGAGCCACCATGGCCCTCTTCTTTTTTTGTCATATCTGCTCGACCCTTAGTCAGAGATCTTCCCCTCCAGCAGACTGAAGAACATTAAGGAATCGGATGCACAGCTGACTTTAGCCAGAGGAGAGACAGAGGCCATTGACCATCCTCGTTTTCAGGAGTAACCTTCCTCCCTTCGAAGCAACTTCCATTCTCATTCTGGTGGCCATCTTGGGAGCGATCGTCTTGACCAAAGAACCAGTAGCAGAAACGAAACTCTTTACCCTACGCACACTGACCCACCTCGTCATTGTTATAATGGTATTGGGAACCCTTTATTTCAGGATTTGTCCCGGTGGGTTGCTGCGTTTCGCCAGCGAGGTGGTGTATTTTTGAAAATTGTTAGAAAGAAATTAGAAGACCAGATTCGAGAGATGGAACGAGAGCTAAGGGAAGAACTTCCGAAGAGCTTGAGGAGAGCGCTAGAGATGGGCGACCTCCGCGAGAATGCTGAGTATCAGACGGCCAAAGAACGACAATCCTACCTCGAGGCCCGAATCGGGCAGCTTCGAGCTCGCCTCGCTAAGCTCTCACTAGTCAACCTCAACAAGATCCCTTCAGATCAGGTTTCCTATGGCTCGACCATAGTAGTGCTGGACCTAGACACGGGCCAGGAAGTCACATACCGATTGGTGACCAGTGAAGAATCTAACGTCAATGAGGGCCTCATTTCCACTAGCTCACCCATAGGGCAAAGCCTGATGGGGCACCAAGAGGGGGACGAGGTCAAAACCCACACCCCACGTGGAACAAAGCATTACGAAATTCTGAAGCTAACCACTATTCATGAGAAAGCTGGCAAAAGTGGTCGTCCAATAAAATAAGACCGATGGTCTCAGACCGACTTTCCCTTCTCGGATCAAACCGAAATTATCTGTTTTGGACCAGCTACGCTGGTCTCGCCGTCGCGGTGGCCGTTTTGGGTTGGCTAGGAGGATTGATCTTTGGCTACGCTATCGACTTGCCTCACGTCAAGGAACTGCAGAAAGTGCGCCCCAATATCGTCTCCTATGTGTATTCCGAGGATCATCGAGTCCTGGGTCAATTTGCCCTGGAAAAACGCATGCTGATCTCTTATGAACAGATCCCACAAGTCGTAAAGAATTCCATTCTCGCCGGGGAAGACGCCAATTTCTTTAGGCACTCGGGAATTGATTTTCGGCGGGTGGTGGTCACCGCTATCAAAGACATTTTACATCGGCAAAGAGCAGGGGCTTCGACTCTCACCATGCAGTTAAGCAAACTTAGGTTCACTAGTCCCGAGAAAACTTGGGAACGAAAAATTAAAGATGTGCTTTATGCTCTGTCCATTGAAAAGAACTTTTCCAAAGAACAGATTTTCACCTTGTACTGTAACCAGATTTACATGGGCCACGGCATTTACGGCATTTCTGCTGCTGCCGACTTCTATTTCCACAAGCCACTCGACCAACTCAGAGTAACGGAAAGCGCCGTATTAGCAGGGCTTATCCAACGCCCAGGGGAATATTCTCCGATCAACCATCCTCAACGAGCCCTAATGCGACGCGACTACGTTTTGCGCCGAATGCATCAAGAGGGTTACATCGATCAAGCCGTGCTCAAAGAAAGTCTGGCTGAACCTCTCCTAGCGCAGGGGAAGAACTACGAACAAGGCCCAGCTCCCTATTTGGTCGAGAAGGTCAGACAACATCTAGAGCAGAGCTACCCGACAGAAACCATCTGGAAGGGGGGACTCAAGATTTACACAACACTCGACTATGACGTCCAAGTCGCGGCCCGGAAAACACTGCGAAAGGGCCTCAAGGACTTCGACCGAGCGTGGAAAGGTCCAGTGGAGAATATTTTCGAACAGGGTAAGAAGCTAAACCGCTATTTCCATCCCGACTGGCGCCAGATTTTTTATGAAGGTCAAATGATCCCTGGTCTTGTCACTCAAGTGGAAGCGAAGAAGGCTCAGGTTAGACTCGGAAGCTACAGTGCTCTGATCGAACCGGACGATATTGAATGGACTGGGGAAAAGCGGTTGGACCGAGTGTTCATTCCTGGTGACGTCGCAGTATTCTCGATTCAGAAAATTGACCGAGGAGAAAAGGTCATTGAGGCCACGCTGGATCAGATCCCTGAAGTCCAGGGAGCGATGATCACCATTGAGAACAAGACCGGCGCCATTCGGGCGATGGTGGGCGGTTTCGATTTTCGTTACAGCAAGTTCAATCGGGCTACTCAAGCTTTGCGCCAACCCGGTTCGGTTTTTAAGCCGTTCACTTATGTAGCGGCCATGGAAGCCGGCTACTCTCCTTTCGATTTCGTCCTCGACAGCCCGGTCAATTTCACCGACAGTTTGGGCCGTTCCTACGCACCGGTTAATTCAGATGGAGAATTCAAGGGATTGATCCGCGTCCGAGAAGCCTTGGCCAAGTCCCGAAACGTACCCACTATCCGGCTCGCTCACGCTTTAGGAATTGAGAAAGTCATCGAAGTCGCCTTACGTTTTGGCCTGCAACACAATTTCCCCCCCTATCTCTCTGTTGCTCTGGGTGCTGTAGAACTGACCCTGGAGGAAATCACCTCTGCTTTCACCGCCTTCGCCAACAACGGCCTTCGAGCTAAGCCTTATTTCATCAGCCGGGTAGAGGACTACAACGGGGTAATCCTTGAGGAACATCAGCAGGATGAGGTTCAGGAGGCAATCTCACCCGAAATCGCCGGAAAGATGCTTTATCTGCTGCAAAGTGTAGTCGAAATGGGTACGGCTTGGCGTGCTCGTGAATTGAACCGTCCCGTCGGCGGAAAAACCGGCACCACGAACGATTCTACGGACAGCTGGTTTGTCGGTTTCACTCCTAGAATCACCACTGGGGTTTGGGCCGGCTACGACGAGAAAAAATCTCTCGGAGAAAAAGTTTACGGAGCCACCTTGGCCCTTCCCATCTGGGTCACTTTTATGAAGAAAATCCTAGAGGGAATGCCGCTAGAAGACTTTGAAAAAAGCTCCGAGTCCTCGGAGTATTTAGCGCGCCAGACTCGGGTAGGAGAAGAGAAGCAACTTGATGCAAAGGATGGAATCCTGGTGGAAGACATCACTCCTCGCGCTCACCAGATCAACTAGCCTGCCTCTCTCAAACTGGGCCGTTGCCAGGCAAGAACCACGTTGACAGGAAGTTGCGACGCGAGGCCTCCCCGAGAGAACCTACCCGCACAATCGCGCTGCAGAGGCCGACCGGACTCAGAGCAACCAGGGTCATTTTCAGCGATGCAGTAGAAACTATTTTTTTCGTCCCACTACAAATTTTGGTAGTTGCAGTAATGCATCACGGTAGATGGAATCCTGGAAATCGAGCAGGCTCATTCTAGCTTCTTCTGCATACTGATTCGCCAGCTTCTCCAAATCGTCCAGAGTTCTATACGCTTTCGCCAGATGGATCACTCTCTTTTTATTGTCCTCACTAAAGTTCTGAGTTCGAACCATGTTACGAATGAACTCGCACTCGGCCTCGTCTGCGCGCTGCATCAAGTGGATAATCGGAAGTGTTATCTTCCCCTCCTCTAAATCCTTCAAAACTGGCTTACCGAGTACGGCCTCTTCAGATGTGTAGTCCAACAGATCATCGATGAGCTGAAAAGCCATTCCTAAGGAACGACCATAAAGGGCTAACTTTTTAAGCTCGCCCGGCTCTGCCTGCCCCAAGATCCCTCCCAGGCGACTGCAGCCGGAGAAGAGATAGGCGGTTTTACGCGAACATATCGCAAGATACTCGTCTACTGAGATATCCACTCGGTTGTGCTGCTCCAGTTGCATCAATTCACCCGCGACCATTTTCCGAGTAATATCAATCAGCAAATCCAAGACCTGAAAGTTGCGCAACTCCAAGGCGGTACGAAAAGAGGTCATGTACAGCCAGTCTCCCATCAATACCGTGACCTGATTTCCCCATCTCGCATTGACGGATGGCTGTCCCCGTCGTAACTTCGCATTGTCGATTATGTCATCGTGGACCAAAGTTGCCACGTGGATCAGTTCCACAACAGCACCCAAACGGATGGCCGGGCGGTCCTCGAACCCACACAATTTCGCGACCAGTAGCAAAAGCGCCGGACGTAGGCGCTTCCCACCCCCACTGTGTAAGTACTGATTTACATCGTCCACCAGACGGATTGAAGAGGTAGCAATTTCCCTCAGGTCCTTTTCCACCTTCTGTAGATCGCATCCGACAAGTCGATAAACCGCCTTGGGAGAAAGGAAGATCGCTGGTGTTGCTCTCATTTTCCGCGTTACTATACCAATCGACTGTGCAGGAGACAACCAGCTCTGAATAAGGGTAGAACCGATCCAGGCAATCCCTCAGTCTTCTATTCCGGAAATGCGATAAAAACTACATCCATCCAACAAACCTTCCCACCCCGCATTACCTCGCCAGTGGTTGGAGCTCTCGCATGTGCGGTCGTCTCTGACCAAATATGTGGCATCAAGCCCTAGTCTTTCCTACGTCAAATCTCAACTTGCTCCACTTACATAGCAGTGCAGACGTGGCACCAAATGGGTGGATAAGAATCCCGGTTTTCCAGAAGCGACTGAGAACAAGGAGAGCGCGCACGGAACGCAGATAGCCTACGCTACTGTAGTGAATGAACCGGAAAACTAGTGTTCGATTGCAAAAAGATTTGCAAAGTTGCGGCTTGTCTCTAGTCCAATTTTCTCCCCGGTTGTCCCTCGAATCCTGGCCAGGATTTCGGCTATTTGGGTGAGAAAAGCGGGCTCATTGCGCTTTCCCCGATAAGGCACAGGCGCCAGGTAAGGCGAGTCAGTTTCTATGAGCAGTCGATCACCAGGAATCTGACTTGCAGTCTGTCTGAGCTCCTGAGACTTTTTGAAAGTCAGTGTCCCTCCCAATCCGAGGTAAAAATCAAGCTGTAAACAGCGCTGGGCAATTTCCAACTGACCCGTAAAACAGTGAAGTACTCCTGTCCGACCTGAGAATTCCTCCTCCAAAATGCAACAGGTCTCCGCTTCAGCCTCTCTAGAATGGATGATTACCGGCTTGTCAGCCTCCAGTGCTAATTGGAGCTGCCGGCGAAAGGCGTGATATTGCTTTTCCCGTGGGGAATGCTCATAGTGAAAGTCCAACCCGATCTCGCCCCATCCCAAGACCTTGGGATGATTCATCGACTGGAGGATTGTCTTCCCCAAATCTTCAGAGAAGAAGCGGGCATCGTGAGGATGCACACCGAAGGCAGCGTAAAGGTTCGGACGACTCTCAACCAACGCCAGTATCCTTGAGATGGTGTTTTGGTCCGGCCCCAAACAACCAATAGTCAGGATCTTGTTGACCTCAGCTCGACGGGCCCGGTCAAGTATCTCGGATAGCTCTCCAGAAAAGACAGCGGAATCGAGATGGGCATGCGAATCGATAAACATTACTTCAAGACTGCGCCCAAAGTGACTGGCTCGACGAAGGTGGTCAAAACCACACTGCCGCTGTCTGAAGCGGCCACGATCATCCCATTAGACTCCACTCCCATAATTTTGGCAGGTTTCAGGTTGGCTACAACTACCACTAATCGTCCTAGTAAATCTTCCATGGAATACTCTTTTCCAATACCAGCGACCACCTGACGAATTTCGGTCCCGATGTCCACCTTGAGTCTGAGGAGCTTTTCCGATCTAGCTAGACGTTTGGCAGAAATGATTCGGCCAACCCTCATATCCACTTTGTGAAAATCATTGATCGTGATTCTCTCCTGGCTGGTTTCCAGGTGGTCTTTGACTGTGTCCACATCTCCTGCTTTTTGGCGAAAAGACTTCGCATGGAGTAGAAACTTCTTCTTATCAAGCCTCGGATAAACGGGCCGAATCTCTCCGATCGATGAACCCTCTTTCAATGCTCCCCACTTCAATGAGATGATGCTTTCAACATGCGCAGGTTCGGCAAGACCAAGTTGTCTCAGAATTGACTTTGCTCCAGCTGGAACAACGGGTTGCAATAATACAGCAATGATACGGAGAACCTCAGCCAAGGTGTAGAGAATTGTCCCCAAACGTTGCCTCTGCTCCGGCTCTCGCGCCAACACCCACGGCTCATTCGCTACAATGTACTTATTGGCCAGGGAAATGAGTTCCCATACGTTTTCTAGTGCCTTATTGAGTTGCAGGGCATCGAAGGCCTTCCGATACAATCCGATGGTCTCGACGGAAAATTGTTTTAGCTCCTCATCACGGACTTCGCTCTCCCCACACTCAGGAACTATCCCCCCAAAATAACTCTGAACCATCTTGAGAGTGCGACTGACTAGGTTGCCAAGATCATTCGCCAAGTCACTATTGACTCGAGTTAGTAGGGTCTTGTAAGAAAAGTCTCCGTCGGCTCCCAGAGGGATCTCTCGCAGTAAAAAATATCTTAGATGATCGGGTTCAAAAAGGTTGATGAGTTCCTGCACACTGGTGAAATTTCCGCGCGATTTCGACATTTTCTCCCCGTTGACGGTCCACCATCCGTTGACGAGAAGCTTACGTGGAGGCTCCAGTTCCGCAGCCATGAGAAACGCAGGCCAATAGACAGCGTGAAAACGCAGAATGTCTTTCCCGATCAGCTGAACGTCGGCGGGCCAATGGTTATCAAAAACCTGGGGCCGCGTTCCATAGCCCACCCCAGATAGGTACCCAGCTAGTGCATCAAACCAAACATAGAAAATGTGTTTTTCGTTGCCAGGAACGGGGATACCCCAGGTGAAAGATGTTCGGCTAATGCTAAGATCCTTTAGTCCTCCCCGGACAAAGCTAACCACTTCGTTCATCCGCGTCGAGGGGATGATGAAATCTGGGTTATCGTGGTAGAAACCCAAGAGTTTGTCCCGAAAAGCCGAAAGCTTGAAAAAGTAGCTCTCTTCAGTCATAAACTCGGTGGCTCGACCACAATCAGGACAGGTCTCCCTTTTCTCAGATACGTAGGCCTCGCAATTGACACAATAGTAGCCGCTGTACTGACCTAAATAGACAAAGCCGTTCTTTTGGATTTTGAGAAAAAGTTCCTTCACTGCCTTGTGATGTCTCTTCTCGGTCGTTCGAATAAACTCGTCGAAATCTAGACTGAGTTTCTCCCAGGTCTTCTTGAAAGCAGACGCGTAGGTGTCAGTCAATTGCCTAGCTGTCATTCTCTGCTCATGAGACGCTCTTTCGATCTTTAACCCGTGTTCATCGGTACCGGTCAGAGCGCAGACCTGAGGCCTACCCATTCGAGCATAACGGGCGATGGCATCGGCGATCACCGTAGTGTAGAGATGGCCCACATGGGGTATCCCATTGACGTAATATAGTGGGGTGGTCAGATAAAATGTTTTAGTCATAGTTGTGGGGAATTTTCTCCATTACCTTCTGCCGAAGTACCTTCAAGGGGAGGTTTACCCTTTCGGCAACCAACCTCAAATCTTCATATTCTGGAGCTACATTGATGATCCGCCCTCGGAAACGACCAATTTTCACTCTTATCAGCCCATACTCCGTCTCCACCTCCTTCACATCCCGTTCCAACACCCATCGTCTCCAGGGACTCCAGCGTATACCCAAAGTAGTTGTTTCTTGAAAAACTAATTCCGCCATCCGTTCCCGGTCCTGGTCGCGGCAAAGAAGAGAGAGTAAAAGACCGGGTCGACTCTTTTTCATGTGAAGGGGCGTGTAGTAGATGTCGAGAGCACCTTTTCTCAAGGCCAGCTCCAGGAAATGCCCCAGCGTTTCGGCATCCATGTCGTCAATACTGGCCTCAAGAAGAACAACGATATCCTCCCCCTGGGCGGGGGCCTGCTGGGTACTAGTCCGGACCTCCTCTGCCATATCCCCCATTTCTAGGCTGGCGCAGAGTGCCAATCTTAGCACATTCGGAATGCCTGAAATCTCTTTGTCTCCTGCGCCAAATCCCCACTTCTCATAACGGCACAGGGGCGGGAGACCCTCTTTGGACAGAGTCGTCACCACCGCAGCCCCTGTCGGCGTAGTTAACTCTCCCTCTATTCTCCCTAAAAAGGAAGGGAACCCTTTGATCAACTCAGCTGTCGCCGGAGCCGGTACTGGCCAGCTACCGTGCGAAAAGCTCACTGTCCCCCCCCCGAGATTCAAAGGAGCAGTGAAAAAGCAATCAATGTCAAAAAATCTGAACCCAACACAAGCTCCCACAATATCGATTATAGCGTCCAGCGCCCCTACCTCATGAAAATGAATCTTCTCCAGGGACACTTGATGCACCTTGGCTTCAGCTTGGCCCAGTCGCTCGAAGATACCGACAGACTTTTCCTTGACCCAGGCGTCCAAACTGCTCTGTTCAATAAGCTGCCGAATATGCTGGAACCCACGGGGGTGGGAGTGATCATGTCGATCTTGGACAACCACCTCTGTCCCTTCACCTGCTCTAACCTGAACCCACGTCCCTTGGATCCCTAGCCGTTTAACCCTTTTCGCCATTAGCTGGAAACCACCGAGCTCCAACTTGTCGAGCTCCCGCCTTAGGTGATCAATGGGCAGACCTAGATCTACCAAAGCCCCCAAGATCATGTTCCCAGCAACGCCGTTGAAGGGATCAAAATAGAGGATCCTACTATTCATCACTGCCTAACATCGCGTGTGACTCTTTCTATCTGTTCTCTCTATCGCTTCCCGGTTTGCAAGAGCCCAAAGCAGCAAACGAGCCATGTTGTCTGATCCTTTACGCGGGGGCTAATGAATATACTGGAGATTCCCAACTCACGCTACTCTAAACCATGGCAACCACAGTTCCTCTGGTTGCTGGACTTTCTGTAACCGGATTGCTTGACATCCGCTAAGTATGAGGCATGTTCCACAAACCTAACTCACATATTTAAAAAACCTTGTCTTATGCGATTGTCTCTGGCGCCAGAGTTTCTTAAGGAAAGGAGAAGCCAGCATCACAATTTTTCCGGGTGGGTAAACTCTCGAAAGGAAAACCAACTTTCGCGGAAATGGCTGGAAAAAAAACAGGCAAAGCCACCCATCCGAAAAAGGTATCGGTCCCCATGACGTCTTGATAAATACACCTTCTGTGACACCGTTAATGCAGGCTAAACTCATATTAGAGTAACTGCTGGAACTCTATTTTCTCTGCAGCTAAAAAGAGCGCCACAGGAAATTTTCAGACTCCTCAAAGTGGCCCAGATGATTAGGTTTTCATAACGTTCGGTTTAGCTTTGGATCGAGGTCAGAGCTATTGAAGAGGTGCTCATCGGCAAAGAATTCCAGGTTTATTCGGACTTGCTGAGAAAACACCTGAGAAAATATTTGGAGCGTTGGGCTACTTGACCAATGGGGACTAAGATCGCCTACCACCGTACAGAATCCCACCCGCAATACTCATGACTTTTCCATTGCGTGCCCTCCAGGCTCTCCTCCAACCTCCGCTACTCTTCAATCCCCTATCGTCGCTGTCCCCGGAACGCTAGGCTGACAAATGCTAGCACTGTGGTATCCACTTTACTCAGGTGACCCCAAGATGTAGTATGTGCCTTCGTGGAGGATTATCCACGCAACCTGCTCGAGTTCGAGGTACGCTTCGCCAGCGAAGAGGCCTGTCGCGACTATCTGTCCGCGTTGCGCTGGCCGGAGGGTTTCCGCTGTCCGGGATGCGGGCATGAGCGGGCTTGGCCGGTGCGCAAAGTGTGGTTCGAATGCGCTCGCTGCGGGCGGCAGACGTCGGTGACCTCGGGCACGATCTTCCAAGACACACGTAAGCCGCTGCGGCTGTGGTTCCGGGCGATCTGGCACGTCACTTCGCAAAAGAACGGGGTCAGCGCGCTGGGTCTGCAGCGCGTTCTCGGGTTGGGCAGCTATCAAACTGCGTGGACCTGGATGCACAAGCTGCGGCGAACGATGGTGCGTCCGGGGCGGGAGCGATTGGCGGGCGTAGTCGAGGTCGATGAGACCTATTGGGGCGCTGAGGAAGAGGGTGTGAGCGGCCGGCAGACCGAGCGTAAAGACTTGATTGCAGTAGCCGCGGAAGAGAGAGTCCGCGGACTAGGACGGATCCGCATGCAGCGCTTGCGGAACGCATCGGCGGCCAGTTTGATGCCCTTCGTGGAGGAGTCGGTCGAGCCGGGAAGCTTGGTGCACACCGACGGCTGGCTGGGCTACGAGCCGCTGGAGAAGAAGGGCTACCAGCATCGCATCGTCTTTCTGTCAGGCCGCCGCAAGCAGGCCTCGGAATTATTGCCGAGGGTGCACCAAGCGATCTCGTTGCTCAAGCGCTGGCTGCTGGGCACGCACCAAGGCGCGGTTAGCCACGAGCATCTGGACTACTACCTCGACGAGTTTGTGTTCCGCTTCAACCGGCGCAACTCACGCAGCCGGGGAAAACTCTTCTACCGCCTTGTGCAGCAGGCAGTCGCCGTGGACCCAACGCCGTATCGATCGATCGTCGCCGACTGGGACGCCGAGGCCCCGTGAGCCCAACCACAAGATGTTGGGGTTACCTGAGTCCAGTGGATACCCCATTGCTAGCAAATGTTCGTCCGAAAGTTCGTCCGCTAGATCGCGCTTTGCTATCATTTAAACACGATGCTCCTTGAGCGAATTGAGTCCACGGAGAAACACTTGAGAGATTTTATCCAGCAACACTTCGGCTTGCATCTGCACTCGCGGCTGACCGTGGAACCTCCGCCCTACCTCGAAATGGGAGATTTGGCCTTTCCCTTCCCTTTTGAATTGGCAAAGATTCTGCACCGGGCGCCTCAACTGATCGCCCAAGAAGTAGTCGAAAAGGTTGCCCCTCCTCCTCAGGTCGAACGCTTGGAAGCAGCGGGCGCTGGCTATGTCAACGTCTTTTTCAAGCGCGGTCCTTTTTTCCACGATCTGTACGAGTGGCTGACGGGGTCTCCCATCTCCTCAGCTCCAGGCGAGGAATCGGATATACTGGTCGGTGGGAAAGACAAAATCATCGTCGAACATACGAATATCAACCCAAATAAGGCAGCTCACATTGGGCATCTGCGAAATGCCGTTCTGGGAGACACCTTTGCAAGACTACTACGTTCCCGCAGCCATTGGGTGGAGGTTCAGAACTACATCGACAACACCGGCCTACAAGTGGCTGACGTCGTGGTAGGCTTCCGCTACTTGAGGCGGCTTTCCCTCCCTCAGATCAAGGCAATCGATCACCGCTTTGACTACTACTGTTGGGACTTGTACGCGGAGGTTTCTAATTGGTACACACGAAACGAGTCCCGCCTCCGATACCGCAGTCAGGTCTTGAAAAAAATTGAACAGGGGGGAAACGAGATAGCCGATTTAGCCGAGCACATCTCGATGCGCATCGTCCGGGCCCATCTGGACACCATGCTGCGCGTCGGAGTTCGCTATGACGTCCTCCCTCGAGAGAGTGAGATTCTACAGCTGAAATTCTGGCATGAGGCGTTCCAACAACTAAGAAAACAGAGAGTAATCCTGTTTGCAAACGATGGACCCAACCGTGGTTGCTGGATCTTTCAGCTGGATGGACAAGATGGTCAGCCGGGCGAAGAAAAAGTCATTGTCCGCAGTGACGGAACGGTGACTTACGTTGGAAAAGACATCGCTTACCAGTTGTGGAAGTTTGGCTTACTGCAAAAAACGTTTCATTATCGGCCCTTCTATCGCTACTTAGATGGAACGGTTGCCTGGACGACTACCACCCAGCCCTACCACCAGGACGAGCCAAAGTTCGGGGGTGGAAAAAAGGTCTACAATGTGATTGACGTTCGGCAAGCTTACCTGCAGCGAATCGTGACCGAGGGTGTACGAAGTCTCGGCTTTCATCTGCAAGCGGAGCAGTCCACCCACTTTTCGTACGAAATGGTAGCCTTGTCTCCCGACTGCTGCCGAGAACTGCATATTGCACTGTCTGACGAGGAACAAAAAAAACCCTACCTGGAGGTTTCGGGACGCAAGGGGTTGGGAGTAAGGGCAGATGACCTCATCGACAAGTTGATCGAAAAATCGATCCTAGAAGTTAACCGCCGCCAAAAAGCATTATCTCCGGAAAAGCGCACCCTTATCGCCCAGCAGATTGCGGTTGGGGCTCTTCGCTATTTCCTGCTTAAATACTCCCGTACCTCGGTCATTGCCTTCGATTTCTCGGAGGTTCTGAACTTCGAAGGAGAAACTGGGCCCTATCTCCAATACTCGGTGGTACGAGCCAACAACATTTTCCGCAAGTTGGAGTCGGAAAGGGGATTGAATTGGCTTTCGGCGACCGAGGAGCCCAAGAAAGTTTGGAAGCAATCATATCCTATCCCTCAGCTAGTCAACAACAACGAGGTGTGGGGATTACTTTTGGAAACAGCGCGGCTGGATGAGGCAATCGACCAGTCGCTGCGCACGCTGGAGATGTCCTGTTTAACCAAACAAGCCTTCACTTTAGCTCGTCTGTTTAACCTCTTTTATCATAGACACCATATCCTCTCGGAAAAAGATGGAGACAAAAAACGTTTCTATTTGCTGGTGACCGACACAGCGCGTCGGGGTCTTGAAAAAGCCTTGGACCTGTTGGGGATTGAAGTGCCGGAAAGAATGTAGCCATGGATCTTGCCTTTATTGCCCTCCTGGCCTCAGCAAGTCTCTTCCCTCCCTTACCTGAGGAGAAACCACAGCGTCCTCCCTTGCAGAATCTTCTCTCGCCCTCGGAGTGGAACCGACACCAAAGAAAATGCAAATACCCTGATCGAATGGACCTTTTTCGATTGATCCTGGATCGAAGAGTGAGGCTTTTGGAGCGCTATTTGAAGCAAAGACACGTTGATCAAGCCGTGGAACTGATGGCAGAAGTGCGTTCGCTCGTCCACTACGCTATCCAGGAAGCCTCTCAGGTCAAGAACCCCAAGGATTTGAGATCTCGAGAAATCAAGAAACTTGAAATCCTCCTTCGCAAGCTGGTCGAGACGATTGGAAATTTGAAACGGTCTGTTCCCTTCCCATTCCGAGCCGAGTTCGAACTGACCGCCAGAAAATTAGAAGCTTTCAGAAACCAGCTATTGATCGGTATCTTTGGACTTCCTCTGATGCCACGCCGAACTTCTCACTCGAGGCCGATCGACCAGGTCGATGAACCTACCTTCAGTTTTCTCCTGCGAAAACCACTCCAGCAGAACTCCCGACCTTTCGGGGACCGCTTTACCGAAGAGGAATTCATTGAGCTTCAAGAGAACCAAGAGCTGACCAAACGCGTTCAGATTTTTCTCACAATCGCCGAACGACGACTTTCCAAAATCCGGCGACGAATGCATAACAAAAGCTGGGAGACCACAGACGAAAACCCGCTGGAACTCCACACTTATTGGGACATAATGCACGCTTACGAGCGGGCCATCGATGGGATCATGATTAAGATTGATGAAAAATCCCTTTCCAGCGCGGCTCCAGAGAAGAGAATCCGCAAAGCCCTGGAAACACTTCAGAAGAGCATTGACGAAATGCTTCCTCAATTATCAGCCATCAAGAATTTCGCAATTGAAACGCAGGATGAGGAACTTTACCAAGAGGTGCTGAAAGCCGAGAACACCTCCACGATCGCCCGGAAGGGCACACAATTCGGTCTAAAAGGACTGTCGAAGTAATGGTTGGGACTCTCCCTTTGGTTAGGTGTGAGGAATCCGACTTGGGTTCCGTTCGTGCATCAGTTCCCTTAACTCACAAGATAACCAGCTGATGCCCGCTGCACCCATAGCCCGGGTTTCCAAAACCTTCCCCAAATTCCCTTTTTCGATACCTCCCACTGCAAAAACTGGGACAGCGATCTTGCCGGTTGCTTCCCGTAGGACAGGCAAACCCAAGGGTTTGAAAACCGACTCTTTGGAAAGAGGAGGAAAAATGGGCCCAAGCATGACATAATCGGCTCCTTCTCTTGCTGCAAGCTCCGCCTCTTCAACAGAATGAACAGATTTCCCAAGAAAAAAATGTTTTCTGGAACCAATGTTCATAACCTGTCTGGCTTCTATGAGACTCTGCTCCGAAGTCAAATGGGCGCCGTCCGCTCCTGCCTGAATAGCAAGCTCCACGATCGAATTTACTAAGAACAGCTTGCCTGATTGCTGTCCTAATTCAACTCCTCTGCGGACGAATGGAAAGTTAGACCCGGAGTCGAGATCTTTCTCGCGCCACTGCAAAATGTCTGCAGGTGTCTGAAAAAGTAGTTCCAAATAATCCATCGGATTCAGCCCCGGAAAACTTCGACGACCGGAGATACCGTAAAGCAACAGGGGCTGCAGTCTACGCTTTCTGAGAATATCGCGGAAATTGGGCAACTTCCCAGCCTCCCAGAATCAAATTGGCCACACCCAAACCCGACACACCTCCCCGGAAAAATCCGTTTAAGAAAATTAGCTTGAGATCAGGGTAACGGTACAGTAGGGGATTTTGCTCCCATAGATTCATCCAGGGGAAAATAATGAGAAAAATCCCCACCTCGAAGCAGTAGGCAACGTAAATAAAGAAAAGAATCTTGCTCGCCATCCCTTGGCCTTTCCTTCACCCTATCGAATCTCCTTGATGCGGGCAGCTTTTCCTTTGAGCTCTCGTAAATAATAGAGTTTAGCTCGTCGAACCCGCCCTCGCCTTATTCTCTCAATGCTTTCAATCAGTGGTGAGTACAAGGGGAAAATTCTTTCGACACCGTAGCCGAAAGAAACCTTGCGCACGGTAACGGTCGAACGAACCCCTTTCCTTTTCAGGGCGATCACCACCCCCTCGAAAGCTTGTATCCGCGACCGATTTCCCTCCTGAATCTTGATGTTAATCCGGACCATATCCCCCGGGGAAAATTCTGGAATTTCCTTACTCGTATACTTTTGTTCCACCTGCTCCATCCATTTCATAAAACACCTCAGTCTTCTGGGGTAACCCAAGATATAAAATATCTACCCCCATTTCATGGATTGCTTCCCTCCAGTAAATCTGGCCTTTTCTCCCGAGTTCGCTTCAAGGACTCCTCACTTCTCCAGAGCTCAATGCTACGATGGTTCCCTGAAAGCAACACCTCGGGCACTTTCCAGCCTCGGAATTCCGCTGGTCGAGTGTAGTGAGGATAATCCAAAAGCCCATCCATAAAGGACTCCATCAATACCGAACTCCCTTCACCAACTGCACCAGGGATAAGCCTCGAAACCGCGTCAATCACTACCAAAGCTGGAAACTCCCCCCCGGACAAAACATAGTCCCCAATCGAGATTTTCTCATCCACCAGATGATCGGCAACCCGTTGATCAACTCCCTCGTAACGTCCACAAATGAGGATCAGATAGCGTTTTAACGACAACTCCTTGGCTTTAGCCTGATCAAAGCGGCGTCCCTGAGGCGTCAGCAGTATCACATGAGCACAGCCGGGAAACCGCCCCTTACAGCTCTCCACCGCCTGAAAGATAGGCTGAGGCCTTAGAATCATCCCCGCTCCACCACCATAGGGTCGATCATCAACACTACGGTGTTTGTCATCACTAAATTCCCGCAGATCACTTACCTCAATAGTCAACAATCTTTTTTTTTGAGCTTGCTGAATGATCCCAGAATCAAATACCCCCCGGAAGAGACTGGGGAAAATTGTGATAATTCCGATCTGCATACCGGGTAGAACAAGCGAACAGCTAAGTTAGAATTGTCTGATGTCGGGATCTAAAAACTCTTCTCCCTGCTCTCACTCAGGAAAAGTCGACCAATCCAGGTGGTAACTTGACCCTGAGAGTCTTATTCCTGATGTCCACTTGAAGAACAAATTTACGCACCCATGGAATCATAAACTCTTCCCCTCTCGAGGTGCGAACCACTAAATTGGAGCCCAGGTATCCAGTTCTAAAAATTGCAGCCACCGTGCCCAGCCTTTTCTGACCCTCGAGCACTAAGCAGCCCACCAGATCCGAGTCATAAAAACTGCCTTTTGGTAAACGGAACCGCTGAGATTGAGGAATATTAACCTCTCCACCGATCAGCTGGCTCACTGCTTCAGGGCTATTGAAACCCCTAAACTTAAGAATAATCCGACCTTTATGAAACCAGTAGCGCTCGAGTTCCCCCTGAAATTGACTTTTGGAACAAACCACTTGAACTTCTTTCACAGAAGCGAAGCGCTGCGGAAAGTCCGTTAATATCTCCGCCGAAACTTCGCCTCGAATACCGCGGATCTTGACAATCTGGGCAATAGCAACAAAGCGATCCAACTACTCCAGGATCTCCAGAACGAATCTTTTCCGAAGTTTCATTCCCGCCGCTCCCAAAAGGGTTCGGATAGCACGAGCTGTCCGACCTTGTTTCCCAATGACCTTACCAAGATCAGCCTGAGCCACTCTCAATTCAAGCACCGTGGTTTGTTCACCTTCAACTTCAGCCACCTTGACTTCTTCAGGACTGTCCACTAACGCTTTCGCTATCATTTCAGTTAGCTCCCTCATACCACCTCCTGTGAACTGAACATTCCGAGCATCCTTCCCGTACAGATCACGTGCCCGTTTCCCGTCTGACTGAGCCACCCCATTACAAGAATCGATGAGGCGGACCTACCTGTCGCAATTAGTCCTGCTGCTTGACACGATTCATCAAAGTTTTCACCGTGTCGGAGGGTTGTGCACCCCGCGCCAGCCAAAATTCTATGCGGACCAGATCCAGTTGTAACCGAACGGGTTTCAAAGCAGGGTTGTAGTACCCCACCGTTTCCAAAAATCGTCCATCCCGAGGACTACTCTTCTCGGCAACGACGATTCGGTAGTGAGGATCTTTTTTTGCCCCATGGCGACTCAAGCGAATTCTCAGCAAAGTAAACTCCTCCTGAAATATGACCCGCTATCTTACCAAAAGGCACTCAGATCAAAAAGTGGATTTTCCCTAACCTTTTGTTAAAAAAACTTTACCAAGCTTATTCATCATCTGTTTAGCTTCTACATACCGCTTGAGAAACCGGTTTACTTCAGAGACGGGTTGACCACTCCCCAAGGCGATTCTCCTCCGACGAGCCCCGTTGATGAGTTTGTGATTGACCCTCTCATCCCGGGTCATCGAGTTGATAACCGCTTCGGCATGAACTAACGTCCTGTCGTCCACCTGAATCTTCTCCAAGGCTCTAAAGGGGCCACGCTGAGGAAGCATTCCTAGGATTTGGTCAAGAGGACCAAGACGACGAATCTGCCTTAACTGGTCGCGAAAATCCTCCAGGGTAAACTCGTGCTGTCTAATTTTCTCCAACATCTTTCGAGCCTTAACCTGGTCAATGGCCTCTTCGCTTTTTTCAATCAAACTGAGCACGTCGCCCATGCCTAGAATTCGCCCAGCCATTCTGTTCGGATGGAACACTTCCAAAGCATCGTACTTCTCACCGATACCGGTGAACTTGATCGGTTTGCCAGTGACGCTCTTGATTGACAGAGCCGCTCCTCCGCGAGCGTCGCCATCCATTTTGGTCAAAATAACGCCTGACAAGTCCAGACAACGGTTAAAGTCTGATGCCGATCTGACTGCATCCTGCCCGGTCATCGCATCTGCCACCAAGAGAATCTCTCTTGGTCTGAGACTAGATTGCATACGCTCCAATTCTTCCATGAGCCCTTTGTTAACGTGTAAGCGACCGGCCGTATCAATCAACAGAACATCGAAACCCCCACTACGACAGTGTTGGAAAGCCCGTTTAGCTAGATCCTCCGGATCCGCACTCTCTTGTTCTGGGAGAACGGGCATGTTGATCTCTTGCCCAATGACCGCTAACTGTTTCATGGCTGCGGGGCGATAAACATCGGTGGAAACCATAAAGGGACGGTGTCCCTGTCTGCTCAACCATAGCGCCAACTTTCCGGTGGTGGTGGTCTTGCCGCTTCCCTGTAGACCAACCAACAAGATCACTGTAGGGGGTACCTTTGAGAAATCTAGACTCGCTGGATTTCCCCCGAGAAGTCCTATCAGTTCATCGCGTACGATTTTGATCACCTGTTGGCCTGGACTGAGACTTTGAACAACCTCCTGCCCCAACGCTTTAGCTCTAATCCGAGTGATAAACTCCTTCACCACCATGAAATGGACATCCGCTTCTAAAAGGGCTATGCGAATTTCCCTCAGCGACTCCTTGAGATGCCGCTCCGAGATACGACCCTCACCCCTGAGATCACGAAGGATTTTTTGGAATCTAGAGGATAAATTATCTAACATCTTTCTTAGAGAGCGGGTGAAGAGCCATATTTTACTGACGTTTGTTCAAACGTGTCAAAGTTTTCGCTCTTCTGATTTACAATGGTCTGGTGAAGGAACTGATCATCGGTACCGCTGGACACATCGACCATGGTAAGACTACTCTTATCAAAGCATTGACTGGCATCGACACCGATCGGCTACAGGAAGAAAAGCGACGAGGAATCACCATCGACATCGGCTTTGCCCACATGACCTTGGGTTCCTATCGGCTTGGATTCATCGATGTTCCGGGACACGAAAAATTTGTGAAAAACATGCTGGCAGGCATAGGAGGCATTCACTTGGTCTTGCTGGTGATCGCCGTGGACGAGTCGATCATGCCTCAGACACGCGAACATTTCGAGATTTGCAAACTCCTAAAGATCAGCGGCGGAGTGGTGGTTCTCAGTAAGAAGAGAGAGGTGGAATCAGAACTCCTTTGGGTAGTTGAGCAGGAGACGCGGGAACTCATCGAGGGAAGTTTCTTGGAAAACGCACCGATCATAGCAGTCGATAGCCTAGCCGGCGAAGGCTTGAACGAGCTAAAAACCGCTTTATTCAAGGAATGTGAAAGAATCGGGTCGAAGATATCTTCTAGCCAGCACATAACTCGAGTGTTTCGCCTTCCAATTGACCGAGTGTTTACCATGCGAGGCTTCGGAACAATTGTCACCGGCACGCCCTGCTCAGGCCAATTGAACAAGAATCAGATGGTACAAGCCTACCCTTCGATCAAGACGGGGAAGATCAGAGGAATTGAGATTTTCAACGAGAGGATGGATTTGGCCAAGAAGGGTCAAAGGACAGCCTTAAACGTGAGCGGTCTAGAAAAACTAGACTTGCAAAGGGGCACGGTCCTTTCTCGTCCTCATACCTTCCATCCTTCCTTCATGTTCGATGCAGCCCTGCGATTACTAGATAGCGCTCCTCGTCTCCTGAAGACTCGTAGCCCGGTTCGACTTCATCACGGCAGTGGTGAGTGGGTCGGCCGAGTCTATCTTCTAGAAGGAATCGAGCTAAAAGCAGGCCACAGCGCTCTGGTTCAGCTCCGGCTAGACACTCCAGGGTTATGGTGCCCAGCAGATCGCTTCATTTTGCGCTCTTACTCACCCGTAACCACGATCGGTGGAGGTACAATACTCGATAATTCCCCTGTTAAACATGCAAAAAAAGATATGCCCAATGTAGTGGCTGAATTGAGGAAGCTACAGAAAAGTGCGGAGTTGGAAACCCCGACCATGAACGCCAGGTTAGTAGAATACTTGGTCAAATTGAGTGGATACGTGGGCATCGATCTCCGCCAGCTGGTGGCCCGGACCGGATTCTTAGAAGAATACTTGTTGGAAATCCTTGTCGGTCTCGACTGCACAGTTCTAGTCAATCAGGAGCCGCAACTGGCAGTGCACCGACCCGATCTGGACGAGCTAAAGAAACGAATCTTGAGTTTTCTAGCCGCCTTCCACTCCGCCAAGCATCTCTCTATCGGAGTGTCACGGGAGGAATTAAAAAAGCGGTTCCTGAAAAGGGGAAGTCATTTCTATTTCCAGTTTGTGCTGAGCCTGTTGGCGAACGAGAGAAAGATTCAGGTGAGTGCCAGTACGGTGTCGCTCTACGGACGACAAGTTGAATTGAGTCCATCTCAACAAAGGATCCAAGAGGAAATTCTTAGAGTCATGGATGAAAATCCTTGGCAACCCCCAACTCAGAATGAACTTTTCCGCAGGTTAGCCTGTCCGCCGGAGGAGGCACGGAACATCTACTATTTCTTATTGCAACAAAATGAATTGATCCGAATCAGCAGTGATCTTGCTCTCCCCGCCCATCAACTCAAGCTCTTGAAAGATAAACTGATAAAATCCATCCCTAGAGGACAAACGTTCACAGTGGCTGAATTCAAAAATCTCCTGAACGTCAGTCGCAAGTATGCCATTCCGTTTTTGGAATTCCTGGATCGGGAGAAAACTACCCGGCGAGTGGGAGATAAGAGAATCGTTCTATGAAAATACATGCCGACTAGATCAAATAACCGGAGCCGAACAGATCGACGTTGGCCTCTCCCGGTTCAGCCCTTGGGATTTGCTTTTATATTCTGTCTCACAAGCCTAATCCAGGCACAGCCGAACGCCGATCTAATCAGATCGGCGAATGAAGTCCTGGCAAAAGTGTGCCAATTGCGCCAACTGGAAGCCAAAGCAACAGTCCTAACAGGCGTCAAGACAAGAGAGCAGATCAAGGCCTATCTTATCGAGCGACTTGACAAAGAATACCTTCCCGACCAGATGGCTCTTGAGCAAAAGGTGCTGATCAAACTGGGGCTCATCCCCGAAGATCTTGTTCTGCGTGATTTCGTGCTTGAGTTGCTCACCGAACAGGTGGCGGGCTACTATGACCCTTACAGCCATACTTTTTATCTTGCCGACTGGATCCCGGTCGACATCCAAAAACCGATCATGGCTCACGAGCTAACCCACGCACTGCAGGACCAATACTTTGATTTGTCGTTATTTCTGGAAAGAATCGAGGGCAATGATGATGCGACTCTGGCTCAAAACGCAGTCATTGAGGGGGAAAGCGTGGCTATCATGCTGGACTATATCTTACAAGCAGAAGGAGGAAGTTTCTTGGAAATCCCTGACGTCCTCGAGTTAAATCGGAGACATGCTCAGATTCTGAAAAGTCAGTTCCAAGTTTTTGCAAGCGCTCCAGAGTATCTTCGCGAATCCTTACTCTTCCCATACACCTATGGCACTAACTTCATTCAAGTCTTCCGTCACGAACATCCTTGGGAAAAGATGGTTGAATTGTATTCGAATTTACCACAATCCTCTGAACAGATTATGCATCCCAAGAAATACATGCACCACCGAGATGAGCCAACTTTTATTCCAGATGAACAGCTACCCCAACCTATGCCTGGGGCATGGGAGCGGGTTTATGTCAATGTGTTGGGAGAATTTACCACCTACCAGACCCTAAAGCAGTTCATTGAAGAAGAGACGGCACGCCGTGGATCGCAGGGATGGGGTGGGGATAGGGTCGAACTCTATCGGAGCACCGACGGGCGAATCAGCCTTGTTTTGCACTCAATCTGGGATACAGGGCAAGATGCTCAAGAGTTTTTCCGTGCCTACTGCACCCTGATCGAAAACAAATACCCTTCAGCAAAGGCCGTGGTCAAGGATCCACCAGACCCAAATGCGCGTGTCTGGGAAAGTGAGCGAGACTGGATTTCTGTTAAAATGCAGTCTAGCCGACGTGTTCAATCAATTGAAGTGGAGGTAAAGCGAGGCCGAATCATTGAGTTAGCTCCTCTTCTTCCCTGAACACTTCAGGCAACTGTGAACGTGCAAGTTCTCGCTCAAGCCCAGTGTTCCATTCTCCAAGATGAAACTAATTTTTTGACGGACACACGGATTTAGCTTGATTTGCGCTGGCCTACAACCGTGATCAGACGGAATCAGTCGGCAAGATTAATCGGCGTGAAGCAGGTATGGTGGACACGCATGATCGGGGCTGCGCCGCCAACAGCTTACCTGAGATGCGGCGAGCTCGAGTGGCCGTTTGCGTGACCTCATTGGCAGCCCGAGCGAACCGCCAAGTGCAGCCCGTGGAAGGCCCATCGGCTGGTCGACCTCGACTACGGCACACGAGATATGGCCTATGCTAGTGCTCAGGGGCAGTTGGCCTACTACCGTCTGCTTAATCAGCAACGGGAAATGACCATCATCTGTACTACCAGCGATTTGCAGGCGCATTGTCGAAGCTGGCAAGAGCGCAATACCCAAAGTCTCCCCATTGGCGGTATCCTGGCCATGGAATGCGCTGACCCCATCGTGGAACCATTGCAAGCCGAGGCTTAGTGGCGAGATGGCTTGCACACCGTGATGCTCGCGCACTTCGGTAAGAGCTCCTATGCAGCCGGTGCGGAACCAGCGGCCCCCTCACCCAGCAGGGACTCGAACTACTCAAAGAATTCGAACGGATCGGCATGATTCTCGATGTAACCCACCTGTCGGATGAGAGTTTCTACCAGGCGCTCGACCACTTTGGAGGGCCCGTACTAGCCAGCCACACGAACTGCAGAGCTCTGGTTCCGGGTGACCGCCAGTTCTCCGATCACCAGCTCAAACTCCCCATCGAACGTGGCGCGGTGATCGGTGCAGTGATGGATGCCTGGATGCTCGTGCCGGGTTGGGTGATCGGAAAATCGACTCCGGAAAACCTAGATCTTAGCGCGGTAGTTGCCCACATCGACCATATCTGCCAACTCGCGGGAAATACCCAACACGCCGCTATCGGGAGTGCCATGGGCGGCACCAATCATATGCCCCGTGACTTGAGAACCACCGCGGATCTACAAAAACTGGTAGGATTATTGGCCCAACGGCGCTACAGCGATAGGGATATCGACAATACTTTTTACGGCAACTGGCTGCGTTTCTATCTCCGCTGGCTACCCAACTGAACCGAATTAGGGACTGAATGGGTTGACTTTTGTGGTATTACTAGAGATCCCCAGGGAAAACTCGGGAGACGGTGATTATCGAATGTCTCGAGCCCGCCCGCCTGAGCAGGCCGCAATAGAACTCCCTCTAATTCTGCCAAACTCCGGATAAAACCGGGAAGATCGTCGTTCTCCGTGCTCCTGGGGAGTCCCCTTCCACTTCTGAACATGGGGATAGATCTCTAGTCCGCATTTCTCACATCTTGACTACTTCATCGCCGGAATCATCCGTTTTGACTGCGTTGTGCTCGGTCAGCCTCCTCGAACTCGCCCGTCTTAGTGGCTTCACAGAGGACGTCCAGTCTACCAGAAAAGCTTCCACCTACTGTCTCCATCAAAGCGGCTATTTTGTCGGACCGGAAAATCGTTTAGACTCACCACCCAGGAGAAAGGTGAAATGAGCCCTGAAAGAGAATCTAAACATGACCACACTGTACTGAATCGCCGGAACTTTATGAACATGGGGTTGACTGCCGGCCTGGGAAGAGCTGTTGGCAGGTTAGGCCTTTCGGGCTTCCAGGATAGAGAGAGAATACTTGGACCCGCACCCGACAGACCTTTTGTGGCATCGGCGATGGAGCGGGTTCGGGTCGGCTTTGTCGGAGTAGGAGGGATGGGCTCTTCTCACATCAAGAATCTGCTGAGAATTGAAGGCGTGGAAGTCCAGGCAGTTTGTGACATCGTAGAGGAAAAAGTCGCTAGGATACAGGACTGGGTTCAAGCAGCTGGTCAATCAAAACCCACTGGTTATTTCCGTGGTGAAATGGACTTTAAAAGGATGTGTGAAGAGGAAGATCTCGACTTGGTCTATACGGCTACACCGTGGAGATGGCACACACCCGTTTGTGTAGCAGCCATGAAGACAGGTAAACAAGCCGCCACCGAAGTACCGGCCGCGGTAACCGTTGATGAGTGTTGGGAGTTGGTAGAAACGGCAGAAAAGCACTGTAAACACTGTATTATGATGGAAAATTGTAACTACGGGCGTAGCGAGATGATGGTCTTGAACATGGTTCGCAGAGGGGCCTTGGGAGAGATCGTTCACGCTGAGGCAGGTTATCTACACGACCTACGTGCAGTCAAGTTTAGTTCAGAAGGCGAGGGATTGTGGCGGCGGAATCACTCGATCAAACGTAATGGAAATCTGTATCCAACCCATGGACTGGGGCCGCTAGCCCAGTGTTTGAACATTAACCGGGGAAACCAGTTCGATTATCTGGTCTCTATGAGCAGTCAGTCGAAAGGTCTATATCTTTATGCTGAGAAGCATTTTCCTCCGGACAGCCCTCAACGGAAAGAGCGATATTCCCTTGGTGATGTGAATGTCAGCCTTATTCATACAGCCATGGGCCAAACAATATTTCTCAGCCATGACACTAACTTGCCCAGACCTTACAGTCGCATTAATCTCGTACAAGGCACCCAGGGTATTTTTCAGGGCTATCCAGGTAGAATCTACCTGGAGGGCAGAAGCCCAGAGCATGAATGGGAACCCTTAGAGAACTACCTTGAGGACTACGAGCATCCTCTGTGGAGATCCCAGGGCGAGATAGCCAAGGGAGCCGGACATGGTGGCATGGACTATCTTGAAGACTTGCGCTTGATTCAATGTCTGCGAGAGGGAACCCCAACGGACATGGACGTTTACGATGCTGCAGCCATGAGTGCTGTTTCTGAGTTAACCCAACACTCAGTGGCAAACAAAAGTTGCCTGGTCGATTTTCCCGACTTCACTCGTGGTCAGTGGAAAACCTATGTTCCGCTTGATATTGTCGGAGCTTAAGCGCCCCACTCCACCGAGATAGTAACATATGCTCCCACACTCGAGGTTCCAAGTTTCCAAGTCCGGGTTCTTGTTGTTTTGTGCTGTTCTGACAAAACAGTGGTGATCTCAAGCTCGCCCCAAGACCCTTTCGCCTCTCTTCCAAGTCGCTATCTCTTCAAAACACCAGATGATCGCCACCTCAAAAGACCCCTATTAGCTCTAAGATCATGGAAAGTCGAGATCTCCTTGCAGAAATGAAAAATCAAAATCTGGAATCTGAGAATAAATCATCGGATTTCCAAAATAGAGCCCTAAATCCAAGAAAAATAAATTACTGTTTCAATATTTCCGATGGGTCAATCAGTGGACATCTCTGGTTGACAATCATGCGTTCCACCGAGAGTGGATCCTTGAAACCGACCCCGGTGACGACACAGACAATGTGATCTTTGGGGGCAACTTCCTGACTTGTTACTGCGTCGATCACACCGGTCAGGGCAACGGCACCAGCTGGTTCGCAAAAGATACCTTCTTCACGAGCCAGGCGTCTTTGCACCGTCCAGACGGCATGGTCCTCGACCAGGTAGCCCGTCCCGCCTGATGCCCGGCAGAGCCGAATGACGTGAGGAGCATCATACACCGCGCCTACCTGCAACCCACTAATCTCTGACGTACATTCTACAGGCTGTCCTTCGTCACGGCCCTCGCGTAGGGATCCAGCCATCGTGTTGTTGCCGACAGGTTGCACACAATGGATGGCAGGGCTTGTGCCAATTTGGCCACGCTGGACCAAATCAACAAACCCACGAGCGATAGCCAAGGTTAACCCACCACCACCTGCAGGTACAAACACGCTGTCAACTGCTTCTATCTGTTCAGCTAGTTCATAAGCTATCGTTTGTACTCCTGCCATTCCCTCAGGGCTGAACAGAAAGGCGCTGATCTGGAGTTTTGTATCTGGACGGTTTGCCTTTGTGTTCAATTGTTCGGTAGCTAGCTCCGACTCTTCAGCGGTAATACCCATTCCTTTGACCCTGTAGATCTGGGCACCGTAGACCAGCATCTGTTTCAGTTTTCCGCTAGGGGCGGTTTCAACAATGGCAATCTCACAGGTCAGCCCAGAAGCGGCGCAGTAGGCGGCAACCGCGGACCCCGTGTTTCCACTGGATGTCCCTACGGACCTCGTTTTGCCATGGGCAAGCATGTCCGCGATTGCCACTGCCGCAAAGCGATCCTTGTATGATCCGGTCGGATTGGTGGTTTCCAGTTTGAAGTATAGGTTATCGAGCCCCACACCTGGACCAATACGGCGCGATCGCACGAGTGGCGTGTCGCCTTCTCCCAGGGTGATCTGATATTGGGATGGAGTTTTACAAAAATAGTCAGCCCAACGCCAAATGCTCATTCGGTTCCGCCTGCTGGGAATAAGAGTGAGTTAAATCGGTGACAGTCAAGTGAACACCTTACAATTGAGATACCTGAAAATCTAGCCACTTGCAATCCCAAACAGGGAGATTTCCTGGTAGTCAAAGCCATCCCAGCCACACCCTTCTCAAATTAGTAAAAGATGCCCACCACGGCACCAGTCATTAGCGTAGCCAGCAGACCTCCCACAATCGAGCGAGAGCCTAGAGCCACAATTTCGCGGCGTCGTTCAGGAATCAGTGTCCCCATCCCACCGATCATAATCCCCAAACTGCCAAAATTGGCAAATCCACATAGAGCATACGTCATAATCAATCGACTGCGATGGCTCAAAGCGCTTTCCGGTAAGCTCGCCATTTCCAGATAGGCAATCAGTTCATTGAGAATCGTCTTTGTGCCCATCAGGGACCCAGCCACACGGGCCTCGCTCCAAGGAAGTCCCAGCAACCAGGCCATCGGAGCCAAACAATATCCCAGGAGCCGTTCTAAGGCGACTGGTTCGCCGTCAATGGATGGGAGAAAAGCTAGACATTCATTGACTAGATTCACCAGAGCCACCAAGACCACCAGCATCGCAACAATGTTCAGAAGCAGTCTGACCCCTTCCAAAGTCCCCTTACTAACAGCATCCATGGGACCGTCCGCTACCTGGGGTGCCACCAGTCTTGCCTCTGTCCTAGGTTGGGTTTCCGGAATCATCACATGCGCGACAGTGAGCGCGGCGGGTGCGCTAATGATCGAGGCGGCCAAGAGGTGACCAAGGACATTCGGAATAGTAGAGTCCAGAACAGTGGCATAGAGAATCATGACGGTACCGGCAATGGTCGCCATTCCACAGGTCATGACCGCGAATAGCTCACTGCGGGTCATGTTTTTCAGATAGGGCCTTACCAACAGAGGAGCTTCGATCATACCCACAAAGATGTTGGCCGCCGCTCCCAAGCCCACCGCTCCACCGATATTCATGGTTCTTTGCAAAGCCCAGGCACAGACTCGGACAATCGGGGGAAGAATATTCCAGTAGAAAAACAGTGAGGTCAACGCACTGACGATCAAAATGAGGGGTAGCGCACGGAAAGCCAAAATAAAACTGCCGCCTGGGCTTTGCACCTCAAAAGGCACCTCACCTCCGCCCAGATATCCAAACACGAACACAGTTCCTGCCTCTGTCGCCCTTTGAAGCAATAATACCCAGGAATTCAAGACCAGTAACAAACCGGTGCTGCCAGGGTGTTTGAGAAAGATCAGCGCCAAAACCATTTGGAGCACAACACCGGACAACAGCGTCCTTAGCCGGACCAGCCAGCGGTTCTCACTGAGCCCCCAAGTGATAATGAGGAGAATCAAGAACCCAACAATACTTTGTCCACTCATTTTTGAATAACTCACAGGTTAGAATATGTTCTGAACAATCTCTTTACCACTGAAAATTTGGAGTTTCTAATGGAAATAGAGCAGCAAACCAGTATTATCGCTCATGGTCACAAGTGAACCCACTAAGGACAGATTCCAGACCGAACAGATTCTAACCATTGTAGGAGGGCACTGTGTTCACGATACCTACTCGTCCTTCGTAGCTCCCCTACTCCCGCTGCTGATCAAAAAGCTATCTTTATCCTTGACGCTGGCAGGAGCTCTGTGGAGCCTGGTGCAGGTACCGGGTCTACTCAATCCTTTCATCGGTTATCTGGCCGACAGGGTAAACCTTCGTTATTTAGTGATTTTGGCCCCAGCGGTCACCGCCACTCTGATGAGCCTAATCGGCCTGGCCCCAAACTACCTAATGTTGACCACTCTTCTGCTTGGAGCCGGGATAAGTGTAGCTACCTTTCACGCGCCGGCGCCGGCCATGATTAGTCGCATTTCCGGCAAGCAGCTTGGGAAGGGGATGAGCTTCTTCATGGCCGGTGGCGAAATGGGTCGTACGGTGGGACCACTTCTTGCCGTGTGGGCAGTCTACACCTGGACTCTGGAGCATTCTTATCCGGTGATGGTATTCGGATGGCTAGCTTCTCTCGCCTTGTACTTGCGGCTTCACAAGACACCTACGGACATTCCAAAAGCCCAGAACCTGAGAATTTCCCTCAGGGCACTTCAGCGTTTGTTTGTCCCCCTACTCGGCATCGTAATCCCTCGGCAAATGATGTTAACCGCCTTGACATTATACCTACCCACCTTCCTGAGTAAGGAAGGAGCGAGTCTCTGGCTAGCAGGTGCTTCCCTCTCTTTATGGGAGTTAGCCGGAATAGGGGGAGCACTGATCGGCGGTACACTAAGCGACTGGACAGGCCGCCAACCGGTGTTATTGGTGTCCATCAGTGGTTCGTGCATCTTGATGCTCGTATTCTTAAGAACAACTGGCTGGCAACTGATTCCCGTTTTGTTCTCCCTGGGTTTTGTCGGGCTCTCCACGGGACCAGTCATGTTGGCAATGGTCCAAGAGCATCTACCCGATCGCAGGGCCATGGCCAACGGCCTATTCTTATCCATGACCTTTCTGGCCCGTCCCTTGGCCGCTTTAACATTGGGCTTGTTAGGGGATCATTTCGGCTTGCACTTTGCCTTCTTTTCCAGCGCAGTCATTCTCCTCCTAGCCATCCCTTTCATTTTCTTGCTACCAAAGCCGGGGATACTTCCTGAAAGTTGAGTCCATGGTACGAAAGGGCCTCCGAGTAATTGGCTCAAGCAGGCAACTCGCCAGCTAAAGAAAAATGGGAGGATGGAAGCAATGAAAAGGAGAAGACTACGTTGCCAAGATTTCCGCTCCACCATCTCGGTCTATCTCCTGATCGCCTTGACAACTCATCTCGGATGTCAAGTATCCAACGAAAACACACACCGGTTGAGAATAGCAGGCATCATATTTCAGGATGATCAATTTTTTAGGCAAGTAGAGTTCGGCATGCAGGCCGGGGCGAAGAAATACGATGTGGACCTCTTTTTCGGGAACAGCTCCAACTCACTGGACCGCGAGATCAGGCTCATCGACACCTATATTGTCCACCAGGTGGACGCGATTGTCCTCTCCCCGTATAGCCTTAAAGGCTCGATTCCTGGTCTGAAAAGGCCCACCAGAAAGGCATACATATCGTCACCTACAACACCACTGTAGAGAATGATCTTGCCACATCGTTCATTGAAACAGACCAGCGCGAACTGGGTCTCACTACTGGAAGAGCGGTGAGACAATACATTCAAGAGACACTGGGTGGCAGGGCCAAGTTGGCTATGATTGAGTGCATTGGCGGGGCACCAGAACAATGCAGCATGCGATCCGAAGGTTTCATAGAGTCAGTCCAAGACATGCCAGATGTAGAAATCGTAGCCAGGCAGGATGCCTGGCTTTCCTCTCAGGCAACCGACGTCACGGAAAACATTCTGACCGCTTATCCGGAGGTCAATGTCTTTTGGGCCTCCAATGAAGGAGGTACAGTGGGTGCTGTCACCGGGGTTCGTAACTCAGGATGATCTGGAAACGTGGTGGTTTTTGGCACCGACATCAGCGAACAACTGGGAAACTTCCTGCTAGCAAAAGACAATATACTTCAAGCAATAACTGGACAACAACCTTTCGAGATGGGATTCATGGCGGTTGAAGCTGCGGTTAAGATCTTGAGGAGAGAGTCCGTTGAAAAAGAGATCCACCTACCAGTCACGTTGTTCCCCAGAACACAACCGAAGAAGGTGAGGGAGTATCAAGATCGGCTTCGAAAGTTAGCCGGTTGACGAAATGGACAACCCGATACTTGAAGTCGTAAATATCCGAAAAGAATACCCTGGAACGGTGGCCCTAAAAGGCATTTCGCTCCGGTTTGAAGCTGGGAAGGTTCATGCCTTGATCGGCAAGAATGGCGCTGGAAAGAGCACTCTCGTTAAGATCCTATCGGGAGCAACTCAGCCTACACAGGGAAAAGTCCTGTTGAATGGCCAGGAAGTTCAAATACGCCGTCCGGACCAGGCTTTTCAAAATGGCATCGCTACCGTTTACCAGGATCTCAGTCTAGTGCCCGAATTGACGGTAGGCGAGAACATCCTATTTGGCCGTCTACCCAAGAAAAACCAGTTCGGCGGCATTATGATCGATTGGCCGAAGGTCTTTGAGAAAGCAAAAGAGGTCTTGGCCAACCTGCACATCCGTATCGATGTCGGGAGAGAGGTGTGGAAGTTGGGCATGGCACAGCAGTAGATAGTGGAAATCGCCAAATCCATGTCCTGGTGTCCCTCCGTACTTATACTAGACGAACCTACTTCTGCCGCTCACCCATTTTGAGTCGAAAAACCTGTTCAACTTGATGAGGAAGCTTAGCCAGAAAGGCGTAGCTATCATTTACATCTCACACCGTTTGCAGGAGTTGAAGGAAATTTCCAATACGGTCTCGGTGTTACGAGACGGAGAGTTGGTGGGGACCATGGGAATCGATCTGGCCACGGTCGACAACATGGCTAAAATGATGTTTGGAGGAGTGATACGAAAAACGAGACCACCCGAGCTGGAGGTGCAATGTAAACCGGTGATGGAGGTTCGGAAGCTCAGCCGGCGAAGTGTTTTTCAGAATGTTACATTCCAATTGTACGAGGGAGAAGTCCTGGGCATCGCCGGCATGGTAGGTTCTGGAAGAACAGAGCTGTTGCGGTCAATTTTTGGGGACGAGCCCTTTGACGAAGGTGAGGTTGTCCTCGATCAGCAGGTGGTTACCAACCCCAGTCCCGCAAAAATGAAAAAACTGGGTGTCGGCTTCGTCCCGGAAAATCGCAAAGAAGTGGGACTCATTGAAATGCTCAGCGTGAGGGAAAACATATGCCTCGCCGGCCGGACAAGAATTTCATTCAGGGGCATCATTTGGAAGAGCCGTGAGCGTGCCGTCGCCCAAAAAATGGTGGACAAGCTCGATATTGCTGTTTCCAATATGGAACTGCCCGTCTCCTCGCTCAGTGGAGGTAACCAACAAAAGGTTGTCCTGGGAAATTGGCTAAATACACGACCCAGGATCATGCTTTTGGATGAACCTACGCGTGGAATCGACCTCTATTCCAAGCAACAGATCTTTCAGATCATTTGGTCCTTGAGTCGAGGTGGTATTAGCTCGATCTTCGTGTCAAGTGAACTGGAAGAATTGGTTGGCGTTTGCCACCGTTTACTGGTCATGCGGGAAGGCCGAATTGTCGATGAAGTACGACGTGCCGAGGGTTTCCAGGTCGAGAAACTACTGGCCTTAAGCATGGGGAATTGAGAATCGTGGCAATTCGGCCATCGGAGCTTGCAGCAAGGCGGGGCATAATGGAGCTTCTCTTGGCCTGCCTGTACCTTATTCTTGCCTTTACTGCCCCCAACTTCCTTTCCGTGACTAACCTTCTGAACGTCTTGCGATCAGTTTCCATGCAAGGAGTGATTGCCTTTGGAATGACCATGGTCATTATAGCCGGAGAAATCGACCTCAGCGTCGGATCCGCCGTTGTTTTTTCAGGTTGTCTAATGGCCTATATGACCGAGTACGGCCTGCCGATCCCCTTCGGCCTACTTGTTACATTGGCGATGGGATTTTCCATTGGAACATTCACGGGGCTTCTCCGCACCCTCTTTGAAGTGCCCAGCTTCATCACGACTCTTGCCTTGCTTACTGGTTTAAAAGGTGCCGCCTTGATGGTTACCAGTGGATTTTCCATCGCTCCCTTCCAGCAATGGTACAACTTTCTTGGCGGTGAATATGTGGTGGGCATTCCTTTTCCTGCAATCTTGTTGATGGTTACCTTTGCAGTGGTCCACTTCTTGATGAACTATACGTCGTTCGGACGGCTGGTCTATGCAGTAGGCGCAAACGCAGAGGCCACTAGATTGTCGGGCGCAAATGTAAACCAGGTTCGCATATTCATACTCGCTATCACAGGTGCGTTGGCTGCACTGAGTGGGATTGTGCTATCAGCTCGCATCATGTCAGGCAGCCCCACAGCAGCTCAGGGCTGGGAGTTGGACGTTATCGCGGCAGTCATCATTGGCGGAACCAGTCTAAGCGGAGGAATCGGAAGTGTTCGAGGCACCCTCGTCGGGGTTCTCTTCATCGGAGTGATCATTAATGGCCTGACTCTGCTCAACGTACCCATCTACTGGCAGAATGTCGTTCGTGGTCTAGTGATCCTCGTCGCGGTACTAATTAATCGCATCCAAATGCCGAGGCGATAGAAAATGACCTGGACCTTACCCGACCCGCATTTACATCGACGAATTGAAGGATCGGTGTGACGGCTTGCCCACCGCACGTAGCGGTATGTCGATTGAAGACGTTCGTGCTGGCTGTTGCTCACGTGGAGGGTCGCAATGCAGCGGGAAACGACACCAACGTGTTAGACCAGTCTTCAAAGCTTTAGAGCCAAGGTCGCTAGCTCTTTTACCACTGATTCGTCTGTGGAGCTAAGAACCTGGTTGAAGCCGTGTTGCAGGTCGTGGGCTAGAGGGCGGAGCCTCTTCCTCTGCGAGTTCTGTCCACCACCCAGTCAAACGGTGAACGCAGCATCGCTCTGAACCTCCGCCTGAAGGAAAATCTCTTTCGTTCAAATCTATCGACTGGAAAATCGGCAACACAGATACAAGTCTTGTTTCCCCTCTTTTAATCCATCTATTGGACTGATAACATGGCTAGATAATTCGAAACAATCCATAGCACAATGGGTTCTAAAAACCACGGGAGAAAAGATCTGTTGGGGGGGAGTCCTCCCATGGCCGCAGGAACCGAGACCAAGGAGGTCACATCATGGATCGGATCCGTAAAATGGTCTATACGGTGCTTACCCTCCCCTTGATCCTGCTCGCTGACTGTGCTGCTGATCTCAACCAACAGTTGGTCGAAGCAACAAGGAGAGGTAACACCGCAAGCGTTCAATCGTTACTACAGGAAGGCGCCGATGCGAGCGCCAAAACCGACAATGGAAAAACGGTCTTGCTCGTAGCTGCACAAGGTGGACACACGAGTGTAGTAGATGCCCTCATCGCAAAAGGAGCCCAGATCAATGCAGAAGACGCGAATGGTACGACAGCCTTGATGCTGGCTGCAGAAGGAGGTCACACTGGCACGGTCCAAACCTTGTTGAAAAAGGGGGTAGATGTCAACGGAGAAAACTCCCTGGGAAGAACAGCGTTGATCTGGGCCGCTGGGAAAGGTCATACCGATACTGTGCACCTGTTGCTGAAAAATGGTGCGGAGGCAAGCGGGGATCAAGGCTCTCAAGCCTTAATTACGGCTGTCGGTGAAGGCCACCTGGATACGGTCCAAACTTTGCTGGAAAACGGTGCAGACGCCAACACGAAAACCCATGATGGCTCTCCGGCTCTGTCCTGGGCGTCAGGGAAAGGACAGACTAAAATCGTCAACGCATTGCTGGGAAAAGGAGCCGACGCTACTCTCAAAGACAATCGCGGAAAAACCGCTTTGATGTGGGCTGCCGGAAAGGGCTACACGGAAACGTTAGGAACTCTGATAGAAAAAGGTAAGGAACTTTGGCCACTGTCTTTGCCTCTTTGGCTAAACGACGGGGATAACGATGGCTGGACAGCTCTGATGCTGGCGACAGAAGGAGGCCATACCGAGACGGTACGAGCCCTACTGGACAATGGTGCCGACGTGAACGCAACTAGCAATGAGGAAGCCACTGCCTTGATGCACGCAGCATCCAATGGCCACGTGGACACTTTAAATGTCCTACTGGAAAGCGGGGCTAAGGTGAATCGCAAAACCAAGGATGGATCGGTGGCCCTGATGCATGCCGCCTCGCGAGGTCACCTCGAGATCGTTGAGATTTTGATCGCCAAAGGTGCAAAAGTGGATGTGCGAACCCGTCAAGGGAGAACCGCCTTGATGCAAGCAGCCATGAACGGCCACACCAACATCGTTCAAGCCCTGCTCGCCAAGAAAGCGGATGTGAACACCAAGACCCGAGATGGTTGGACCGTCTTGATGTTGGCCTCAAATGAAGGCCACGCCGATGCGGTCGAAGCCCTCATCGCGGAGGGCGCAGAGGTCAATACCAGAGGGAATAAGGGTTGGACCGCCCTCATGTATGCCGCTGTCAAGGAACATGCCGATACGGTAAAAGTCCTTTTGACTCACGGTGCGGACGTAGACGTGAAGAGCAGTGATGGATTCACGGCCTTGAGGATTGCTGTTGGTAACGACGACGCGATGGTGACTGCATTGCTCAGAAATGCAGGAGCAGAACGATAGCTAAGTCGAGGAGAAGTCAATTCGTCTCAAAAGATCAATTGGAGGGCAAGCAATTATAACGGTCCGTGAGCTCTTGCAAACCAAAGGGGGACGAGATCTGGGGATAACACCGAATACCGCCGTCTTCGATGCTCTCAAAAAAATGTTCGACATTTTCGATCGGTTCAACTGGCGACCTGAGACAAACACCCAAACCCGAGAGGATACTAACTCATTGCCGATCGGCTCTATCAGGTTCTGAGCGAAAACGAGGAAGTACTTTCCCCTCTCAAGGAGTTCCCAGCCAAGACCTCAAGGCCTTCCGAACCGCAGGAGGTTGAGCCATCGAGAGCTAAACTCAGTGTCCCCTCCTATAAGAGGAATGATTCCGCTCGCACGGGTCTTGAAGTGGAAAGCACTACGTCAGAAATGGCTCTTCTAACGCTTCACAGCTATACCCGTTACTTCGAAATGACCGTTCAGCAGCAGTGGACCTGAACCAATAAAGGCTCTAGCGGGAAAGTGATCCGTGAAATAGGTTCGATAAATTGCGTTAAACTCGGAGTAGAGTGAGAGGTCCGGACAGAAAACTTGTACCGAGACAAGATCGTTCATGGTCATTCCAACCATTTCGAGCCGTAGCTTCATCCCGTCCAGGACCATCCGTATCTCTTCTTGGATATCGGAAGGTGGGACACCCGTTTTGGGATCAATTCCGATACTGCCCGCCAAGTAAAGCGTTCCTTCAACGAGAACCCCATCGCTGTAGGGTAGATGGTCACTACGTCCGGGTGAGTTAAGGTATTGAAGCTCTGTGGACCCTTGAAAACAACCAGAGGCAGCCAGCACACCAACCCCGATCAGTGAGAAGCTAGTAGTCAAAGAGCTCATAGTTCTCTCCTTTTTAAAGTTTAGTCTATCATGGCCAAAAATCCACTGACACGAAACCCGAAAGCAAACGCCTACCCCCCCTCAAATCCTATTACCTCTAACTTACAAACGGCTTGACACTTATCTCTTTCCGTTTCCTGACCTGAAACTTAACCTGACCACGTTTTTCACATAGTATGGATCAATTGTATAGGGGCTGACTGCTGTGTCCGTCCGCGGATAACGGGATGTGGGAGGCTGTCCTACTACATTGGTCAGACCCTACAAAAGAGAAGTTTCTCAATTAAATGGTCTAGCGCGACTGGGGGTGGGACTGACCAGGAAGCAGGACAAAATAGAAACATGGAAAATCAATACTGCCAAGGTAGGACTTGACCCCACAGGAGCCCTATCTAGTCCAAGGGGGCTTAAACCATGCCCAGAAGCTGTGGGACAAAGCAATCATTGGCAACATCCACCCGAATACCCTCCGATACCCCTGCTTGACCACTTCGCGCGGCAACACGAACTTGCCTGCCCTCGCATCTTAACACCTCCACTAGACAACGACCGGCTGGACCAGCCCCAAGGATCGGTGCTTTCAAAAAAAGGTTCGAGGCATGAATCTGTGGAAAGAGTGGTTTTTGACTTAGAGTCAGGACAAATCAGTGGGATCATCGAGACAGACTATGGCTTGCAGATTTCCAAAGTGTTTGATAGGAATCCTTTGCGCCACGCAACTCTAGAGGAGGATCAGCCTCAGATTCAGGATAAAATGTTTAGAAAAAAGTCTCAACTGTATTTAGAGAAATTTCTCCGTGATTTACGTTAGGAAAACTACATCTATGTAGCCCCCAATACCGCCAGGACTCGACGTGGAAGAGTGAGGTCCTTTTTCTTCTCCCGGGTCCGAGTGCTTTTAACCTTGACATGAAGATAATGCTGCTCTCCATTGCACACTATGTCATTGAAGCTGAATAGGCTGCGGCCAATATCAGTGTTCCGATCTGGAAATACGATGATGTTTGCAGTAGGAACTTTCCCAGCAAGATCAAGGTGCGAGGATGAAGACGATATCTGAGCACGTCATCGACGAAGATAAACCCCGAGAAAAGCAGGCTACCCATGTCCATTCTCTTTTTAGTTAGAAATAAGGAAATGTTCTTAAAGATAGCAATCGACTCCGTGTAGGCATCCCGCGCACGACAAGAAGTGAGTAAGTCCACTCTTCCACAACCAACTCGACCCGCGTTGAAAATCCTTCAGATCCTCTAGCGTAGGGGACCAATCAAGGTCTTTCAGATCCACGAGGAACTGAATCGTCAGCGTTTCACAGGCCATACCATCGACACCATCTTCTGCTCCTTAACATCGGGGAGGCGGTTGTTGACCCGCCACTATTCGAGATACTCATCTGTAAATACTCGGACAGTTGGAACATCAATGCCTTAGCGGCATAGACCTGTCAAGGTGGGTACCTGGAACCCACCATAGGCAACCAGCAGAGTCTTTTTTTGATAGTCTCTACAGATGGCTAAACAAAACTCATTTGACATAGTCTCTCAGGTGGACTTCGCTGAGGTCACCAATGCGGTCAACCAGGCATCCAAGGAGATTCACCAGAGATTTGATTTCAAAGGAAGTAGTTCGAATGTCGAGTTCGACAAGCACGAAGGAAAACTGGTTCTCGTATCGGCCGACGAGTTCAGGCTCCAGGCTGTGGATCAGATCGTCCAGCAGAAACTCGCGCGGCGCGGCGTCTCGCTCAAGGCACTGACCCACGGTAAGATCGAGCCGTCAGCCAAGGGAAGCGTGCGCCAGACAGTGACCCTACAGCAGGGAATTCCGATCGAAAAGGCACGGGAAATTGTCAAGATCATCAAGGGTACCAAGCTCAAAGTGCAGTCAGCAATAAACGATGATCAGATCCGTGTCACGAGTAAGGTCCGGGATACACTGCAGGAGGTGATGGCTATCTTGAAGGATCGCGATTTCGATATCGACATGCAGTTCACCAACTACCGCTCCCAGTAGAGCGTGTAGCCAAAAGTCCAAACAGAGCTGCGCCCTACCAGGTGGTACCCTGGGACCAGCAAGACTGTCCCATACCGCCTTGGCCGATCTTTTCCAGAATCTTGTAGTGAGAGATGGTCTAACCACCCATTGGACTCTTTCCGAGGTCGCAAAGATCGTCCCTAAATGCTAGTCAGTTGTACGGAGATAGGTCTTCTGAACTGGGGCGAGACGCAATCTGCTGAGCATCTCCAGAGCATAAAACGGCCCACAGGGGAGACGATACTACCCCCGACATGGCTCTTGCTCAAAGAAGCTCCCAAATGGATTCCTCTAACATCCTTCTCTTCCAACTGGTTAGAAAGGTGAGTGGAGGCGGCGGTCGGAATCGAACCGACGAATAAAGGTTTTGCAGACCTCTCCCTTAGCCACTTGGGTACGCCGCCTGTCAGTCACAAAGTATAGCAAAAGAAAGGCTTTTTTTTTAGGCTCTTAAAGCCAACTTTCCTCTCTTAACCACATTTCTCACAGCCTGCTTACTGCATCACCGAAATCATCTGTCTCGACTGAATTTTACTTCCAACTCCTTGTCCAGATAACATTGCTCTTGGCCCTGTTCCCGACGACCTTGTACGCTGGCAGGACTTCCGATTCCCGAGGGCCTGGATGGTGCAGATCTGAGTACGGTGCTGACCTCTCAGGATTCAGCTCCTGCTCACCGCGAATAGATGTCCAGTATCGTTCTATAGATATAGCGGTACGGTCCGACACGCCCACTATGGCAGCATCGGCGATTATGCGCCGTGTCGAGCGCCATGCAACTAGCGCATGACCAGTCTTGGAAGGATATAGAAGTTGAAGCTGTTCAACTTGAACAATAATCCGCTGGAACGCACCAATCTGGCTGACCGTCCCATCCATGCCGATCGCTGTCGACGGATGCGCGAAGGCTTATTCGCCGATTGAGGCTGGGAAATAGTCCATGAAGGGTTGAAGTCTGCTCGAGATCAGCTCCACCGATCCACGACTGATCGACCTTCTTTGGTAAACCCAGCCGAGACGAGGTGAGCCCGACCAACGGAGCCCGAGCTCACCGGATAAAAGAGGAGCATTAGAGAGTAATGAAGTAGCTGATTCCTTACTCTCCTTACTTTCTGATGATTTCTAGTTCAAAATGTTTCAGCAGAAGTCAAAAGCACTGGGAAATGGTTCTGAACTGTGCTCCATATCGGGACTCTTTAGCTCCTGTGAGAAAATAGATGTACACACGCATCACTTCCACGATTCGGTGCTATTCAGAGCCAAAGGCATTGATTAAAGGCGTTACTTAATCCCAGAAGGAGGGGAGATATAGATTGTTCGTGATCAATTCGAGAAGGCTATCCTTGACACCATTTCAAGCTATTACACCGGCAATCATCCTAAAGACAAGTCTATGTATTCCGACCGACCGAACAGAAAATAATTTGCAGTTGAGTTCGAGGATCGGTGGGTTGATTACTCGTACAAAGCGGCGACACCTTGCTGAAAGTCGCACACAGTCACGGCCTGACTCCACATTTCATTGAGTACTCAAACCCATCCTAAATCTTCTGCTTGTGGGGGAGCATTTGAGACTGCTAGGAAGCTCTATAAAGATTCTCGTGCACACGGAAACCAAGCTTCTGAGGATCTAGGTTAACGATGTAACCGTCAAGGAATACCAAGTAGCAAACGGAAAAGGAGGAAAACACACGACACCCATAGGCCATTTCAGGGTAACGCAAATTGCCTGGGTCCCCCCATGACTTTCGCAATTCAGTTCCGGCAGATCATCTAGAGAACCGATTTTGAAATACTTAGATCTCACTCGACTCTTCCAAAATGGTCATTCATGGTACCAATGAGCCTGAACCGATCGGGGAATACTCGAGCAATGGGTGCATTCGAATGTTCAACTAAGAGACAGAGAAACTCGCTAAGATGATCTCTATAGGAACGGAGATTCTGATTTACTAGGCACTGACAATCCCCGTCAACTGCGCTCAGCAACCGAATCCAGTCTCACTGGTCGGCAACTTCCCAGCCTCGATTGATGTCCAGGCTCGGAAGCGCTTGCTGAAGTTTCTTCACTCCTGTATTGGTCACCTGAGTCTGCCACAAGTAAAGCTTCTTAAGATTCGTCAAGCTTTCCAGGTGAACTAGTCCGGCGTCCGTAATCGCCGTACCGTAAAGGTTGAGGTACGACAGATTGTGTAGATTCTTTAGATACTCCAGTCCAGCATCGGAAATTTTAGTCTTCTCAAGATGGAGTCTAGTCAGGGTGGTCAGACCTGCCAATTGTGCCATTCCTCGGTCAGTAACACTCGTATTTCCCAAGTGAAGATAAGCAACATTTCTCAGATCCTTCAGATGCGCGAGTTGATCGTCGGGATTCAACGAGAACCCTTGGAGATGAAAATCCACCTCCCACCGCTCGTCGTTCGAGGCGATTTTCCGGACACCCCCACCGACCTCCTCAATCTGCCCAATTGCCTGGCTCCCCTCGGATTCCAAAGCGGTTGGTGGTTGACTTTCCTCTTCGGTCCCCCCCGAAAAAGTTCCTGAAAACACTCCAAAAACAATCATTCCCATGAAAACCTTCATCCAGACCTCCAACCTTCTCCCATTTTCTTCAAGTCCTTTCAACCTCTTCACAAGTCCCAGAAATTCTGATCAGCTCTCAGCCACCATTGGTCCGATCCATCTCCACCCCGTCGCGATACATCTTCCCGACGGAAAATCCATACCTGGCTCGGAACCCGATCAGTTCCTCGGCGATACCCGTGTCATAGTGCTTCTCCAGATTCGCTCCCGAGATCAAACATCTACCCCACAGTAAAATCTCCTTTTCAAGCGCGAAACGAATGGCGCGCACCACATCATCAATATGGACCCGGGTGCAAGCATAGTCCCGGCTAACGTGGGATCCATTTGGTGAATCCTCGCGCCCCAAGTCCCTGCCCTGGGCTACCAGATCTTGGGAACGATCACGCTGTTTAGCCTCAGCACCACTGCTGGATACACCCTTACGCAAAGCATAGTAGCGACACAGTCCCTCCGCCAGCCACTTGATGGTCCCATAGTGACCATTGGCGAGTGTCTCATCGCTATCCCGTATAAACTCCCCGACTCTCGGATAATGTACACTGTAGACGTTCAGACTCGAGATATAGATAAATCTCCCGGCCCCAGCCTCTTTGGCCGCGTAAAATAGCAGGTCAGTCCGTCCTACCCCCACTCGAACATCACCGTATGTCCGAAAATAGAGCACTTAGAAGAAAAATGCCCTGCAGAGTTTAGCATAAAAAAACGGTCGCCGAATTCTTTCGCCTCCTTCTTTTCTCCCAAGGGCTACCTTGACGCCTTCAGTCCTTGAAGGTAGGATCGCCCAGCGTACGGTTCATATTTTCCAATGGATTCTCTGTACTGAAAGACTGCGAGTATATCCATAAATAACTAAACCACAGGACTTAGCGCTAGGATCCTGCATGGAGAACCGACGGGAATTTCTGAAGAGAACACTGGCAACAACAGTTACAGCTCCAACTGCTCTTCCCGGCCTTTTAGCAATCACTCGCCAGACAATGCGATCAGAAAACGCCACTACAGCAATGAAAAGTGAGGAGATTTGTTACAGCGACGCCACCACGTTGGCCAAGCGCATTCGGTCCAGGGACATTTCTCCAGTAGAGGTGGTCAAAGCACATCTCGAGCGGATTGAGGCGATCAACTCCAAGATTAACGCCTTGGTAACACCGGACCAGAAAGCTCTCCACCGGGCGGAAAAAGCCGAAAGGGCGATGATGCGAGGCGAGATTTGGGGGCCCTTACACGGAGTACCGTTTACCGCCAAGGACTGCTTTGACACCGAGGGAGTGAGAACGACCAGAGGTTCTCGAATCTTTCTTTACCACATCCCCACCACGGACGCTACCGCCGTCAACCGATTGAAGAAGGCCGGGGGAATCCTCTTGGGAAAAACCAACCTTCCAGAGTTTTCGCTGTGGTCAGAGACCTCGAATCGTATCTTTGGACCAACTGAGAATCCCTGGCAAATCGGTCGAACACCGGGAGGATCAAGTGGAGGAGAAGCAGCCGCCATCTCGGCCGGTCTCTCACCCCTGGGCATAGGTACCGATCTAGGAGGGTCAAACAGGCTCCCAGCACACTATTGTGGACTTGTGGGATTCAAACCGACTCACGGACGCATTCCACTGACCGGTTCCTGGCCGGACCTGATGTCGCAATATATGCACGTAGGACCTATCACCAGGACGGTGCAAGATGCCGCCCTGGTCCTTTCCATCTTGTCGGCCCGGACAAGATGGATCCCTACTCGATCCCGCCACCGAAAACACCCCTGCCGGACTTAATTGACACACTGCCTCCATTGCGAGTCGGATGGTTCGCCGAAGGCCCCTTTTCTCCAGTCTCCAAGGAAGTGCAAGCACAGGTCAGAAAGGCAACCGTGTCACTGGCTGCTATGGGATTCCGGGTCGAACCAGTCACATTTAACTGGGAAGAAAATCAGCCCATTTCGGTAGCAAACGTCCTGTTGGTAGCGGAAGCCAAACACTATTTTAGACCTCTCATCAAAGGGCGAGAAAAAGAATTGTCTGCTCCCATTAGGGCTCTGCTGGACTCCCCGTCCCCGTCGCTTTGCCAGTACCTGGAGGCCTTGAAGAAAATAGAGCTATTTTCGCGAGACCTGGTGCAATTCTTCTCTCAGCACGACCTACTTCTTTGTCCAACTGCCCCTATTCCAGCACATTTGCACAATATCAGCAGACTAATCGTCGATGGACAGACCGTCACACCCGGACACGTTGGTAGCATCACCGTTACCTTTGGCTTGAGCGGATCGCCCGCCATATCGGTGCCCTCTGGGCTGGACCGAAACGGTCTACCGATTGGGGTACAACTCGTCGCCGGCCACTTCGCTGAACCTACCCTGCTCCATGCAGCCGCAGCACTCGAAACCTCCTTTGGCAGCAGGCTTCACCCCACTATCTAACATGTATTTTTCATCCCATTCCTACTCCATCGGACCGTTTCCTTCTCTATGCTACAATCCCTTAATGAGTGTTCCATTTAGGGAATACAATGCCTCACAGCGCATCCAGAAGGAGGAATGATGCTGTTCTTCTCGATTGGATTCGTTGATCGGTCCGACACACCGGTCGTCCCATGTTGTCTACACTCAGTGGGAAACAAAGCGGGACGCTCGAGACTTCGGAGTCGGGATCGTCTGATGGCAGGCGGTAGAAAACATCTATGTGTCCTGCCGAAAAAGAACGACAACTGCTAGGCTTTATCAGCAAAGAAGTCTTGCCATCATTTTTATGAAATGGGACACAAAGTCTACTCAAGATTGGACCAATGAAAATAACGGACATCAAATACTTCGCACCCAAGATTGAAACGCGCTGCAATTTCATTGTCCGGGTCGAGACGGATGCTGGCATTTACGGGCTGGGCGAGGCTGGAATTGTCGGCCGCGAACGTGCCTTGGGGGGCATGATCGACCACTTCCGCCATTTTCTCCTCGGACAAGACCCACGCCGGATCGAAGATATCCACCAAATGCTGTACCGAGGTCAGTACTTCGAGGGTGGAACGATCATTTCAGCGGCTGCCTCAGCGATCGACGTTGCCCTCTGGGACATTCTCGGTAAACATCTCAGTACTCCGGTGTGGCAGTTATTGGGTGGTGTTTCGCGCAGCCGGGTAACTTGTTTCGTAGACGGGATAGGTGGCGAGGGTTCCAACTGGGCCGAACGGGCTCAAGATCTGGCGGAAAAGGGTTGGGGAACGGTTCGTTTCGCTCCGGAGATGCCTCAGGCTGATTTCGATCAACTTCAAGATGGCGTCTACGAACCCTGGGAGTCTGCCCAGTGGACAGCTGATCAACTGCACGCGGTCCGCAAGCAGGTCGGACCGAGTCTACGCCTGGCCGTCGACTTTCACCACCGGCTCAGCGTGGCGGAGGCCGCCAAGTTCTGTCACCTAATTGAGGATATCGACCTGATGTTCCTGGAAGAGCCAATCCGATCGGAGAACCCTGATGCCTATGCGGCCCTGCGTTCCATGACGCGCACACCGTTTGCGATCGGCGAGGAATTCTCAAGTATTTATACCTTTGCGCCTTTTATCGAACGCGGGCTTGTTAACTATGTGCGCCTCGATGTGTGCAACGTGGGCGGTTTTACCGCTGCTCGTAAGGTGGCTGGGATGGCCGAAGCCCACTACATCGATGTTATGCCGCACAATCCACTCGGTCCGGTATCCACTGCGGCCGCGGTCCACTTTTGCACCGCGATCCCGAACTTCTCGCTGTTGGAATACAACTGGACCGCCAGGCATTGCCCGCCGGACCTCTTTCCCGTAAGTATGGAGCTTAAAGATGATCACTTCCCTCTCCCACAAGGGCCAGGCCTGGGAGTGGAATTTGACGAGAAAGCCATGTCCGACCATCCCTTCGAATACTGGGAGGCACCGCACTGGCGCCGTCGGGATGGCTCATACACGAACTGGTAACCAGAAAAGTAAGAAACACTCCCCTCTCAATTAAGGGGAATTATATACGGTAGTACCCTAACATGGACGGACTAGAGGAGAAAACTCCCTGTCAACATTGCGACCATCCTGGAGGTAAAAGAACCTTCAAAAATCAGGTCTGCATGCCGATCAACGGACGCGTCCAATGTATTGACTTCTGCATTCACCAAATCGTCGCGGCATTGAATGCCGGTGGGATCCATACCGTCGCTAGTTGTTGCGGGCATGAGAAGATGCCTGGTAGAATCGACCTGGAGGATGGAAGGACACTTGTAATCTCTGACGATGCCGATCAGGTGGTGTGACAGGCGTTAGCACAAAAATAGCAGCCGTTCACCTTCGTATAGTGTTTTCGAGCTTCAGTAACTGCCGAGTGGCATGAAAGAAAATCACCGAGATAGATTCGGTTTTCAACGTCCGGAAGCCATGCGCATCCTGTCGTATGGACCTCATGATCTCCGTTCGATTGCGCGTTCTTGTTCACGTAGTAGCGTGCCATTATGGGCTCCTTTTAAAGTAGAGTTCTAGTCTGACCCCTAAGAGGAATTATCCTCCCAAGTTGGGCTTCCTAGGATCGTAGTTGCTAACCGCCCTTGCCAGCTTTTCAGGGGTGGAGTCAGGAATGCTCAGATCCTTCTCTAGGTCAGCCTTGGTGGGATGGTGCTTGCTGGAGGCCCAGCGGGTGTATCGGGCTTTCTTGGGCTTAGCGTTCCGCTTCTCCTTCATGGTGTGTTTCCCCCATTCCCAGATTATACCCGAGGTCGGTGACCCACCCCAACACACGATTCGTCACTTGACCTGGAAAGGCCACGAGTTTCTGGACGAAAACCGGAACCTCTTGGCTTGAGCCGCCGCCTTTCTCCACCAGAAAGAGCTTTGCCTGAACAGACTTTTCTCCCAAGCATTTTGAAAACTGGTAGACTTCTGTTAGTCTGCGGTGTTGGCAAAAGAAAAATGACTGATGAGGGCAAGTCGTTCACAGAAAGGTTTGAAGACGAATATCCGGATACCGACCTCTACTGTTATTTTGGGGCGATCCGTCGCCCGTTTGACGACGGTGTTATACAGAGCTTACGCGTGCGTAAGAATAAAGAAAAATATAATGATTTTCATGACCACTTTAGGTGGTGATCCCGATGCCGCTTACCGGATGGCTCGGGCAATACAGCGGGAGTACGGACTGGAAACCAGAAAGGAAGGGAATGGCGATCTTGAAAAGTCCGACCGTAAATTCTTTCTATTTGTTGATAGTTTTTGTTCTAGTGCCGGAACATTGGTCGCACTTGGTGCAACACACCTAGTGCTTTCGGACTACGCTGAACTGGGACCACTAGACATTCAGATTCGGAGGCCAGATGAACCTATGGAAAGAGATTCCGGATTGACACCATCACAAGCGCTAACCAGTTTGGAACGGTGGTCCAAGAGCCTGTTTAAAGAGCATTTTGAGCAACTTCGGAGCGATCCGACAATATCATTGACTACTCGTACCGCAGTCGAAAATGCAGCGAATATAACCTCCGGATTGATTCGCTCAATCTACGCCCAAATTGATCCAATGCGTCTCGGAGAAGTAGAGAGACTCATGGGGATTGCTGCAGAATACGGTGAGAGGCTTGGCAAATTCAATCTGAAACAAGGCACGATTCCCGCTTTGTTGACTGACTATCCTTCACATGGTTTTGTGATTGATAGACGTGAAGCACGGGAGTTGTTCGAAAATGTGGAGGTTCCAAAAGAGACTATACGCAAGCTAGGTAAAGAATTTAGGCGGTTCGGTCATCGAAGTTTCAAAAGCAGTCCATTTCATTTCTATTATACCTCTGAGGCAAATATTTCATTCGATGAGGAACAGGAGGAGAAGAAAAACAATGGGGGGGGAAATCCTAAAAGCCGCAGAAAAGGTAAGGCGCAAGAGGGCAAAGAGAATGCAGAGAAGGGAAAAAGAGGGACGCCAGAGGGGTAGCGACGTTGTCCCCTTGCATCTGGTCCGTTTACTGCACAACCTTTACATCGATAACAACCTAGACGATCATTCCAGATAAATCAAGGGGTAGAGGTTAGTCGATCAAATCCCGATACCGCAACCTTTTCCCGTCCATACCCTTGACCATGGCCTTCATCTGGTCGATGGTATCCAAGGATCGGATGTTGTGGCGGCCTGAGAACTCATCCACATACCGTTGAAGGTGCTTCTCGCTCATGCAGTGATAGGTTCCGTAGTAGCCCCGTTTCAAGAGCGCCCAGAAGGACTCAATGCCGTTGGTGTGGGCCTGGCCCTTGACGTACTCTCTGACGCTGTGTCGGACGGAACTATGTTCGAAATCCAGCCATAGCCGATTGTAGCCGCCATGGTCGTCTGTGTAGACCGTTGACCCAGGCTCTACACGATCCTGGATAAAGCCTTCAAGTTCCTCCTGGGTGGTTCCCTGGATGACGGTGGCGCTCACCCTGTTGGTTTCCCGATCCTTGGCACCAGCCACCGGAGTTTTCCCAACGGCTCCACGTCCGGCATTGAGCTTTTTGGAGTTTCGCTTGTTCTTCTCCTTGCCACCGATGTAGGTTTCGTCCACTTCAACCGGACCCGATAAAAGTCCCTTATCCTTTGTCCAGGATTCTCTGAGCCTATGGCCGATAAACCAGGCTGTTTTTTGAGTGATCCCCAGGTCTCGGTGCAGCTTCATACTGGATACGCCTTTGATTCCAGTGCTAAGGAGGTACATGGCGATAACCCAGGTCTGGAACCCAAGGTTAGACCCCTCCATAGCGGTTCCTGTCTTGGCACTGAAACGCTTGCGGCAGTCTCGGCATCGGTAGGGCATGGTGGGATGCTTGGCTCCGGTCTGGACATTCACCGATCCGCAATGAGGGCAGGCAATCCCATTCGGCCACCGTTGCCCGACAAACCACTTCTCAGCCGTAGAATCATCTGGGAACATCTTGAAGAACGCTTTTACTGAAAGCCCTTTGCGGTGGCTCTTCCCAGGTGCTTTGTGCTTATTCATGAGTACTATTATAGTACCCATGGGTGACGTTTTTGGGTACTATCGTATATAATTCCCCAATTAAGTCCAGGACTTCTAGAGAGGGCTTCTGGAGTGTCAACCAGCCGCGATCCATTCAGTCCACACCATCCGGGAAGAGATTTGTCTTTTCACGTTAGCCCAAAGCGCCAGCGAGGGATTCAGCGGAAATTTGGTCTCCTCGCTTACGCTTCGGGCTAACGTGCCTGGAAAAGCCCTTCCTCTTTGGATAGTTTCAGTTTAGTGTAGCACCCAGCCGCACTGGACCATACGGGCGAGAAACTCCTCTTTTATAAGAGCTGACCAGATTGTCGGCCAGCCCTTATATGTTCAAGCGGTGCATCCGGATCAGATCTAGGTAGACACGCCGGTCCGCCCCTACAATTACCTGATGCTTAGTGGCACCAGGCTGACTGAAGGATGCTATCCTGGGCAGCTCAAAACATTTCCAGGATCGAAAAAAATTGGCCTCCTCGAAGGTTTGATGATATTCTAAGTTGTAGATTTTCAATGACCTTCGATAAAAACAAGATCTTCCTTCTCGTCTTGGTCCTTCTTTGCTGCAACTGCCAGAGTTTGCTTTGGGGACAATACATAAGGGAAGTTCAACACCGAATTAAGGGTCAGATTAGTTTTTTTCATGGATCCGATCCTCAAGGGTTGGTGGTAGTAACGCTAATATACCTTGACGGCAAAGAAGTTGCCCACACCTCCACACACGGAGAAAGCTTTAGCTTTAGCAATGTACTCTCCGGAGAGTACATCCTCCGTGCAGAAGCGGAGGGATTTCACCCCAACAAGATGAGGGTCCAGCTTCTAGCTACCGAAGAGGTAACAGTTTCCATGCTCCTAATCCCATTCGTCCAGTCGGCTGAAGAGGTTCCGAACCAGGAGCCTACGATACAGATCCAGTCCCTATCGATTCCCAGAAAAGCCATAAAAGAGTTAAAGAAAGCCCAGAAAAAGGCAAGAAATGGAAATTACAAGTCGGCTGTCAACCATTCGCAAAAGGCCATCAAGATCGCTCCGGATTACTTCGAAGCCCACCACAACCTTGGAGTTTACTACTACCAATTGGGGAACAAAGACAAGTCGGTGGAGATGTTCGAAAAGGCCTTATCGATCGACAAAGAAGCGGTGGAGTCTTACTCTAACCTGGGAGGGATTTATCTGGAGCTTGGCCAGCCTCTCCGGGCTCTACCCCATCTCCGCCGAGCTACCCAACTGGACCCGTCATGCTCACAATGTTTCTATCGGCTCGGTTTGGCTTACTTTTCTGTCAATCAATTCTACCTGGCCAAACTACCTCTTAAGCGATCTCTCCAATTGGAGCCCGTTCCGCGGGCGCGCCTGGTACTGGCCCAGGCATACCATGGATTGGGACAGAACACGGAAGCAGTTCAGAACTTACGGCTCTATCTGCAGACTGATCCAACGAACCCGAGGGTATCGGATTTATTGAACCGGTGGGAGGAGGAAGACGATCTGCAGCAGGCAAACGACTCTCTCACCGACCCCAGGATGCCACAGGTCACTAGGCCAACGCCCGATTGAGCAGTAGCCGGAAAACACAAAACTCTCGAAAGGGCTGGTTCACCTGTCGAGTAGCGGAACTAGCACTCCCCTATGGCACTTCTCCATCACGCTCTCCCATCGGATTCAAGATGATCGGTTGATCCAGGCTAATGGCTACATTGATGTAGCAACACCGTTAGTTTCTGCCTGACCTAAAACTACCCCACAAAGAAGATTTTTCGCGGTCGTATTCGCCCAAAATACGAGCGGAGATACCATGTTTCGAAGGAATCCCTCGCTGACGCTTAGGCAACTCTTCCCCCTACTGTCCTAAGGGTGTGCAACCGGGCTCACGAGCACTGGCCATAGTTTTCAGATACTCGGGGATTTCAGCTCCCACGTCCTTTAGCCCAAGTCTGTGCAGTTGTCGGCACAACTCAGGCTGATTAGCTGCGATGTTGTTCGTCAGCCGAGGATCCTTATCAAGAGCGTACAGTAGTGGCGCCTCGCCCCATAGAAAAGCGTTGTACCAGTATCGGTGGTCGCGAACCATCATGAAGGGACCCACCCCACGGTAATATGTTTCCTCTGGAATCTCCCTTGTCCTCTTACCAGTGGCCACAGGTTCTGGCCGTCCAGCGGCTGCTTCGGTTCCACGCCCGCAAAGGCAAGTATTGTCGCGGGCAAGTCGTGATGGTAGACGAAGGAATCGCAGACTATTGTAGCCTCTGCACCACTTGGATGGTGGATCAGTAGGCACAGATCGGCCACTTCTCTGGACATAGGATGTCCTTGTTTCGAGACCAAACCCTGCTCCCCTAGGCAGTGTCCATGGTCAGATACAAGGATGAGCAGTGTGTTTTCCTTCAGACCAAGGTGGGCAACCGACTCTATAAAGTACCCCATATAAAGTACCCCAGCCAACGGTCTACCATGGTGACCTCACCTGCGTAGTTTGCCCGCATTCGCTTCAATTCTCCCTCGGTTAGCTAGTCCATAGGGGGAAAAGATCATGTCAGCAACCCCTTCTTCGTCGGGTGCATACATCCGGCGATAGTAGGCAGGTGGGTCCCATGGTTCGTGAGGATCGAAGGAGTCAACGACGAGAAAAAACTTACTTGCCTCCCGATTTTTCTCCAGCCAAGTAACTGCTGAACGAAAGACCTGGAGAGCAAAGTAATCTTCTTCTTTTTTTTCGCTCAGCGACATTGGTCAAGTATTGTTTGAGAAACCGGATTCGTCTTTCATCCCGGACATCCGCCGGGATGTGACGACTGACCGTACTCTCGTCCGGGGTTGGTCCCTAACGATAGGGATGCGCCTCTTGGCCTCGAATCCATGTCCACTGATCAAAGCCTCGATGAAAGTTCTTCGAGGGTTTAAACTGATGGTGTGTGTCTGTGATTAGGGCAGTACGATATCTGGCTTGCTCTAGCAATTCCAGAACCGTGTCCTGAGATTCGAAAACCGGCCCCCATCCAGGTGCTCCCGAGAAGTCTCCCTTCAGCGGAGTGTGACTTCTGGGGGGAAGGAGCCGCATGCCCGTGTAAAGCGAGCGTCGAGCAGGGAGTGTCGGCAGGATGTCGGGATAGGCAAGGGGAAAACGAACGGACTCCTGGGTCAGCAAATCCAGATAGGGTGTCCGAATCCAGTCGTTCCCATATCAGCCTACGTGGTCTTGCCGCAAGATATCGATGATAATGAGAATGATATTCATTCGTAGCTCCTCCTAAGAAGTCCCTTCAATCACGAAACCGGAAAGCAGAAGGTTAATCCGTTGGAGTGAGGCGAGTAAACCGCTTGGGTCAGTCAGCTTCACGGGCACTGAAGCCTGCCGATCCTGAAGAGAATTCCAAAAAATGAGTTCGGGCCAGATCTCTGCAGCCACCTTGTCAAAAATAGTTTCGGTATTGGCCTCTAAGACGTGCCATCCTCCGCTGGCCACTTCTCGATCGAGCTGTCCAGGAGCCCAGCCCACATGACCGGCATAGACACGAAATCTCTCTCCTTCCGCCTCGATGATCTGGCGGAGTAACCCCAGGCTGGAGCTGATATGTACGTCTCCAAAGACGCGCCGAGACCTCTCAGGTTGACGACCCGAACGGACAAGCATCCAGACCCGGCCTGCAGCAACCGGTCCTCCGAGATAAACAATGTCAGGTCTCTGCTTGAGTGCTTCTAACTGAGGGAGTGCCCGCGATAGTTTCACCTCAGTCGGCCGATTAATGACCAAGCCCATAGCACCATCCCGATTGTAGTCGACCAGCAGAACTACGGTTTTCGAAAAGTTGGTATCTCTAAGCCGTCCACTAGCTACCAGAAACTTCCCTCTAGCCAACTCTGGAACCGTGCCACCGAGCAACGGAAAGGTGACTGGTGAACGAGGCATCGACCACTCCGTAAGCTGTCCGAAACAGGCCCCTTCACCAGACAGGGTCACCAACAATATCAGTGCCAGAGCAACGGACAGGCCTTCTTTCTCCCTTCTTCTATTCAAGGTCAATCTAACCTCCCAACCCCCGATCTCCTCCTTTCACTTTCGAGACATCCAAATAGTAATCGCAGGATAACAGTCACACTAGAACGAGTAAAGGAGCACCTGCTCGTTAGATAGTGCCGCTGCTGTATGCTCACAACCACTCTTTGAACTCATGGGTAACCTGACAAACTGTATGGTCTCATCTATCTTCTAGCCGTCCGCTTATAGACGTTTCTTGTGAGGATACGTATTCCTTCCAGCTACGCCAATGGACCTCTATCTGGCCCGAAAAAGATAGTTTACACTGGACTTCAGGCTGGATCCTGTCCTCCTGCCACTAACGTCTAGCTATCTGGCAAGTCCCGCTTTATTTACCCTGTAGTGATATCTTTCCAATGCACGGGTGGCCCGTGCTGCCTTGAGTTTGACGCAGCTCCTGCTGGGAGAGAGTCAAACCTCCATAGGGACTCTCTGAGGTGCCCTGGTCTGAACCATTCGTTTCTCTCGTCTTTACGCCTGTGTCACCTAGCCGTTGAGAGGAATGGATTTGGTCGCCACCTCCACGGCCATCTACCAGGAGATTGTCCAGCTAGGCTGCCTTGCGCAGAGCTGCTGTGATGGCTAACCTACCCAGGGAAATCTGTAGACTTCCTTCGAAGACTTCTGTTCCAAGACTGGCCTGTTTCTACGGTTGCTCTTGCGAGGGTCTATTACATTTACGATGTAATCGTTTATCATCATCCCTCAAGAAAAAAGTATAAAGTAAAATTGGGACTCAATGTGGAGAGGGACCAAGGCCCCAACCGGAATCGGAAGCCCGGCTCGCCTTACTCTAAGTCAAACCAGCGAGGGGCTTGGCCACCACCACTTGGGTCGAGGTGAGCAATGGACTTATCACTAGACGGCACAGAGCTCTATCGCTCCATCGGCGTCACACCGATCATTACCGCTTCAGGCACTACCACCCAGTACGGCGGTACCAGGATCCGACCTGAGGTCATGGAAGTTATGCAAAAGACGGCCTCAGTGATGGTCGAACTTAACGAGCTCAACCGGCAGGCCAGCAAGATCCTTGCTCGGATGACCGGTGCCAAGGCCGGATTGGTCACTAGCGGAGCGGGTGGAGGTCTCGTCCTGCAGGCGGCAACCGTGCTGGCCGGAAAAGATCCGGCTAAGATGGTGCGCCTTCCAGATACCACAGGCATGAAAAACGAAATCATCATCCACAAGACCCACCGCTTTGCCTACGACCAACTCTACACGGCAACCGGGGCAAAGTTCGTTGAGATCGGAGATGGCCGTCGATGTTATCCCTGGCAGCTGAAGGCTGCTTTTACCGAGCAAACGGCTGCCGTTGCCTACCTCTTTACGGCCTTTGTGTCACGGCGATCCATCCCTCTGCCACAGGTGTGCGAGATCGCCCACTCGCGCGGCGTTCCGGTCATCGTCGATGCAGCCTCTACTTTGCCTCCCAGGGACAATTTACGAAGGTACATCCGGGAGGGAGCAGACCTGGTCATTATGAGCGGCGGAAAGGGAGTACGAGGACCACAAGGATCGGGAATCCTAGTGGGCCGCGCTGACCTGATCGAGGCTGCTACGGCCAACGCCGCGCCGAACCAGTTCATCGGAAGAAGTATGAAGGTAGCCAAGGAAGAGATCATGGGACTTCTCACCGCCCTTCACATTTTTCTGGAGGAAGACGAAGGGGCGGAGAATGAGCGCTACACGCAGATGATGCGGCAGGTCGTTCGTGCCCTAGCCAAGGTACCAGGTCTTCAGGTGTCCGTACAACACGATCCCTGGGACTACCTCGTTCCCACAGCGGTCATCAGGTTCACTACAGACTGGAGCGGGAAGAGTAGAGACCAGATCCTTGACACCATGGCCAAGGGCGATCCGCCTATTCATCTCAGCTCATTGGGAAACCCTGACGAACTAGCCGTTGACCCCACCAATTTGGAGGATGAAGAACTAGAAATCGTCATCCGTCGCCTGCGCGATGAGCTATGATAAGATCACTACCTTGGAGGGTTCTGTCATCGCGAAAACTCGAGATAGTGACCAAGCGCTGCTGGGAACAGCACTGATCTGCCTTTCAGCCAGAGACAGGCCTTCGTATCGGGCTCCGCTGAACCGACTCCGCGATAATCCGTCAAAACGAGCAGCTCACATTTCTAACTTTAGCAGAACTGGCTTATTCCCATGCGTGGACAAGGGTCACGAGGGTCAACTGGTAGCCGTCAAGACGTGTCGAGAGGTTCGAGAAGAATATTATCAATGAGCCGTACCCGCCCTATTCTTACCGCAGCGGACACAATCGCAGGTCGCTCTAAGAAGTTTAGCTCATCTAGAGTTTCAGCATCTGCGATACTGATATAGTCAATCTTCACCACTAGTGGCTCTGCTTCAAGAGTCTTTCGAGCACGTCGCCTGAGGTGGCTAGCATCCGTCAGGCCTTGCTCCCACAGTTTTCGAATACCAAAGAGTGCCTGGCTGAGGACTGTGGCAGTGCGGCGCTCTTCCCGATTGAGGTACACGTTTCGACTACTTACCGCCAGACCATCGGGCTCGCGAACCGTATCAAGGATCACAATCTCGACCTCGAGGTTCAGGTCTTCTACCGTACGGCGCACCACGACGGACTGCTGAGCATCCTTCCGGCCGAAGTAGGCCCGGTCTGGACGACAGATATTGAGAAGCTTGAGGACCACAGTAGCCACACCCCGGAAATGCCCCGGCCTAAATCTCCCCTCCAGAATCATCCCAAGTCGGTTCAACTCAACTCCTGTGTCAAATCCTGGCGGGTACATCTCCTTTTGTGAAGGAGCGAATACTAGGTCCACGTCCTCCCGGCTTAGCAAAGCTAGATCGTGCTCCAGATTACGTGGGTAGTTGGCAAAGTCTTCCTGGGGACCGAATTGAGAGGGATTGACAAAGATACTCACCATCAAGACGTCATTCTCCTGACGAGCCCTCCTCACCAGGGAAAGATGCCCCTCGTGTAGAGCCCCCATCGTGGGCACTAGGCCCAGAGGCCGTCTTGCTGCTCTTACCACCTCCCTCATCTGCTTCACCGTCTCTACGACGCGCATACTTCAACCTAGCCAAGAGCAGCCTCTAGTTCTTCGATCAGAGACTCATCCATCGACAGACTCTCACTCTCCGATGGAAAGGAGCCAGAACGTATGTCTTCCCCACATTGCTTCAAGGCATTCTCGAATATCTTAAATCCGTCAACATAGGGCCGCGTGTGCTTCGGGACAAAATCTGTGAAAAGGCCTAGGACATCGTGGAACACCTGGACCTGGCCATCGCAGTGTGGACCGGAACCGATTCCTATGGTGGGAATGCCAAGCCGTCTGGTAATGAGCCGAGCCAAGGATCCGGGAATGAGTTCAAGCACCAAAGCGAAAGCCCCTGCCTCCTCGAGCACCTGGGCATCCTGTACTAACTCCAGTGCTTCTTCTTTTACCCGCCCTCTTGACCGGTAGCCACCAAAAGCATACACCGACTGGGGCGTCAGTCCGATATGACCCATGGTTGGCATACCTGCTTCCACCATGCACCTGACCGTCTTGGCCACGCGCTCGCCACCTTCTAGTTTCACGGCCTGCACCGCACCCTCTTTAAAGGCTCGACCAGCACTCCGAAGACCCTCTTCTGCACTTACCTGATAGCTCATGAATGGAAGGTCCATTACTACTAGGGCCCGAACAGTACCCCTGGCTACTGCTCGAGCATGGGAAAGCATATCCTCCATAGACACTGGAATTGTGGTCTCATGGCCAAACACGACCATTCCCAGAGTATCCCCTACCAGCACTAAGGGAAAGCCCGCAGCTTCAGCCAGTTGAGCACCTGTGTAGTCATATGCAGTAATCATCGGCACCTTTTCGCCCTTGCGCTTCATTGAACCTATGTCACGCACGGTGATCCGCAACATGCTATTCCTCCTTCCGATGGGCTCCCCCACAATCAAGGCCGGGTCAATTAATCCATAATCGTTGCAAGCGGTAGACTACCCGTATGGTCCATTCCTAAATGCCAGAACTAGGCCTCCATCCATGGTATTTCAGTTTGGTCGGAAAGTCCCCCAAAATTGATGCCAATCGACAAGTCAGACTGCTCATACACACTCGTATAAAACTTACCCCTATCAAACAACGTTTTTTTGGTCTGAGCCTGAAATGCAAGCGAGAAGACCCTATCTAGCTTAAATTACCTCCTGCACACTATAATTAGCTCAACGAGCTGGGTATGTCGCAGTCAAGACAAACCGTGCAGAGCATCCACTTCACGCCATTGAGTGAACACTTGGGAGCGCGAGTACACGGGATAGACCTGTCGAAACCGGTCAACAAAGTGGATTATCGCCAAATTGATCAGGCTCTAGTGGCCCACTCGCTACTGCTCTTTCGGGATCAGGATATTGCTCCTCAACAGCTGGTTACCTTTAGCCGAAAGTTCGGCGAACTCCACATCCACGTGTTGGAACAGTACCAGGTCCCGGGATCTCCAGAGATCTTCGTCATCTCCAATGTGGTCGAGAATGGACGCCATATTGGAGCTTACGGCGGGGCACTCCATTTCCACTCGGATCTCTCCTATGACCCTGAGCCCAGCATGGGGTCACTGTTTCATTGCCGTGAGACCCCACCTGAAGGCGGACAGACCGAATTCGCCAGCATGTTTGCAGCCTACGACGCTCTTCCCGAAAAACTTAGACAGGGGAATTATATACGAGAGTGACACACTCGTATAGTATAATAGGGTCTATGATTGCACAACACAAGGCCCCTGGCACAAGCTATCGCAAGGGTTTGTCCCTGCTCGATCTTATGAACTTGTTCCCCGATGAAGCCTCCGCTGAAAAGTGGTTCCAAGAGGCCCGTTGGCCGAATGGACCTTGTTGCCCTCATTGCGGATCACTCAATGTTCAAACTGGCGCGAAGCACAAGACGATGACGCATCGTTGCCGGGATTGCCCCAAGAAGTCTTTCTTCTCCCTCAAGACGGGAACCGCGATGGAAGGATCCAAGCTGCCTTACCGCACCTGGGCGATTGCCACCTATCTCGTTGCGACTAACCTTAAAGGGGTTTCCTCCATGAAGCTCCACCGAGACCTAAAGATCACCCAAAAGACAGCATGGCACCTTGCCATGCGGATTCGTGGCTCATTCAAGTTGGATGCCGACCTGTTCCAAGGCCCGGTCGAAGTGGACGAAACCTACATAGGCGGCAAGGAGAAGAACAAGCACTCCAACAAGAAGCTCCACGCCGGTCGCGGGGGAGTTGGTAAAACTCCGGTCGCCGGAGCCAAGGACCGAGAAACCAACCGGGTCAGAGCCACCGTCATTGAAGGAACTACCCAGGATGAACTAGAAGGTTTCATCCAGGATCGTGTCGAGACTGGATCCACCGTCTACACGGACGACCACGGCGGTTACAACCGGCTCTGGCTGGACTTCAACCACGCCTCTGTCCGTCACAGCGTCAGAGAGTACGTCAAGGGCCAAGCCCACACCAACGGCATCGAGTCCTTCTGGGCGCTCTTGAAGCGCGGCTACTACGGAACCTACCACCGCATGAGCCCCAAGCATCTTCAGCGTTACGTGGACGAGTTCGCCGGCCGTCACAACATGCGTCCGCTGGACACCATCGACCAGATGAAGGCCATGGTCAGGGGCATGGACGGGAAGCGGTTGCGCTACCGTGATCTGGTGTCCTAACCCCCACGGTCAGCACTCACCAGCTACAATCACCCTGATCTGTCTGGAAATTGAGCGGACAAGCACAACGTCCGCTTTTTCCTTGTGCTCCCCTCCTCCCTCCGGTTAGTATCCTCCTGGAGCAGATGGTGGCTGAGCGCACTACAAGGGTAAAAGATCAATTTGGCAAAATGGTCGAAGGCACCTTTGTCGAGGTCAGAGAATCCGTTGAGCGTTTTAGCAACGTTACGCTAGAGGACGGAACAATCCTAAGAGCTAAGTTAGTCGTAATTAAGGTTGCTCGTTTGGAAAACCAGTGGGACCAGGATGGCAACCCTGTGTATGTTGTCAACAGTCAAAACATAATCACAGTCGTCGATTCACCGCCGACACTCAAAAGAAATCCACCAGAGTCAAGCAATAATATCATCCAGTAAGATGGCTACTAGCTTGCTTCACACCAAGAGCTTTCCTCCGTCCTATAGCAGTTATCCAATACAGGTCGGTGTGACCCAGGAGTGTATTCGAATCCCGTCGGGGACGACCCCCCACATTGAGGAAAACGTTTGGACGGAAGAAACGAAATGGGAAGGGCTCCCAAAACTTCTGATTGACACAATGTCGAACGAGCTCTTTATTGGTGTCACCCCGTGCACATGGGAGACGGGGCTACCCGATCAAAATCCTGAACTGCATGACGATGCCCTGTTTATGGAGCTGAGAGAGCAATGGCGTGTGGAAAGAGGAATCACTTCTTCTCTCTCAGATATGATTGTGTGCCCCTCGTATCTGAAGATCATCGGGATGGGGGGGAAGGCCCTCCCGCTGATATTGAAGCAGTTGAAAAGCGAGGGTGATGACCCCGATCATTGGTTTACCGCTCTTCAGGCCATCACACACAAGGATCCAGTTCCGGAAGATGCCCATGGCGATACAGTGAAAATGGCTAAGGCGTGGCTTTTGTGGGCGGAACAGACGGATGCCTAGTAGTCGGTATCTCGACTACCTGCCGAAACTCAATTCTCAAAATCACTGCATCACGAGCCCGCGCAGAAATCGCTACAATTGCATCGCTTGGGCCGCGGGTTCTGACACTCAGTGGTGGTGGCCGGAAAGGAACGGTTTTTGGCCGCGGGGGGTTTCCAGAGAAATAAGCCTGCCTGCCTTTTTGGACGTATTCTTGACACTTGGGTATGAGGAGTGCCAAGACGCCGACTTGGAGGCCGGGTACGAAAAGGTGGCTCTGTTTGCCAAGCTGAACCCCAGTGGAAACCTTGAGCCTACACATGCAGCGAAGCAATTGCCCGATGGGCGATGGACGAGCAAGCTCGGACTCCTAGAAGATATTGAGCATGATGCCGTTGAAGATGTGAGTGGACCAAGTTATGGAGAACCGGTTCAGTTCATGCGACGCTCCATAAGGGTAGAAAGGAATGGAGGTATGGCTGTACGTCGTCAGCGCGAATGATTTGATGCAACGTGCCGATAGGCACGAAGTCGGCGAGGCTGGGTGAGCAGGATAAGACAGCCTTAGCGTGCATCTACGAGTATTGATCTTTCCCCAGAGACACTGCCATTCGGTATAATGAATACATTCAGCAAAGAGGAGTAACCACCATGAAGGAGAAGGGGAAGACCCACAAGAAAACCAGCCCCATCCTCAGAGTCAGACCCCGAAGCTACCAGCCCTCAAAGTCCGAGATGAACGAGGATGTCACTATCCCCACCACCCCCGAACACCTGGCGAAGTGCCTAACGCGAACGGTCAAGATTAAAGAATCAGGGTAGGATGATGCCCAACTCAGTCTGAGTCCTCTTGTCTGACGATCTCAAGATACGCCTGGAGCATCTGAAACGTCTCATGCAGGAGATCAAACGCCTCCTGTTGACGTTGGAAACTATCGGGAATCGTCCCTCCGGTCGCCTTGAACTCCGAGTCGAGGAACTTCAGGCGCTTTTGGATAGTTGCGAACAAATCGGAACGGTTATCGGCGACATGATTCGAGATCTGCCGGAGGAATCCAAACGGGTCATCCGTAGGATCGGGTTTTGATTCGTTAAGTTGCATAACCAATACCGCTTGTTACTCTCGTATATAATTCCCAAAAATTGAGCAGTCTCGATGGCACGCACCAACAAGCACTCAGCGGACATCCGCAGATCGATCTTGTGGCCGGCAGCAGCCGTGACCAAGGCCGTCGAAAGCGGTTCTCCCAGCGTACGGGAGCAACAACTTATTCTGACTGGAAACAGATGTTAGTTGAGGAAGAACTCGACATCGTCAGCGTGGCTACTTACTCACCCGCACACGCTGAGATTACCATTGGTTGCGCCGATCACGGCGTACCGGTGGTCTACTGTGAAAAGCCCATCGCCACTCGCTTACCCGACGCGGAACAGATGATTCGAGCATGTGAAAAAGCCGACACGCTCCTGGTCATCAATCATAATCGGAGTTTTGATCGTAACTACCGGCGGTTGTGCAACTACATCGCCGACGGCAAGCTAGGTGAATTGACTTCCGTCTACCTCCAGTGGGGCGGGGGACGACTGGGAAATGTAGGCACGCACGCGCTTGATGCAACCCTGATGCTGACCGGTACCCGGATTGAAGCGGTATCCGGCACACTCGACCTAGCTGGCAAACCAGACTGCCGCGGCCCAGCCTTTCGAGATCCAGGAGGCTGGGCCCTGATGCGCCTTCAGGACGGTGGGATGGTGGTAGTCGACGCGGCAGATTACGCTACCAGCCCATTTCGGATCATTGTGAATGGAACCAAAGGCCGAGCCATCGCTGGTCTCTTCAAAATGGGCTTCCTCTTGGAGTACTGGGATGGCCGTACGGAAACCTGTCCCAAACCACCTACCTCCCCTTCGGGGATGGATGTCGCAGTCTCCGAGATCGTGGATTGGCTGGGCAGCAGAAAATCCCTTACTTATCCGGCCGAGCAGGCCGTCCATACGCTAGAGGCAATTCTCGCCCTTCATGCCCCCCATGCTCTCAACGGTGCCTGGTGTCCACTTCCACTCTCAGAAGAGGATCGCCACCGGGAGGTAAAGAGTGGATAAAGTGTTGCTGGAATGTGTTTATCGATCAACCTCGTTGTCGCGCACTGGCAGTACCAGACAAGATGGATGCTCCGGGTTGTGATAAATCGTGTTCAGGGCCGTGATGGTCTTCGTGTGCTTTCCCAGCGGTTCGCCAGTGTTGGGATTAATGTCGTACAATGGAAAGTTGCTGCTGGAGATGTCCAGCCGAATCCTGCTTCCCTTACGAAACAGGTTGGCTGTAGCCCAAAGCTCTATTGTGATCTTGTAGACGGTACCAGGCCGCATCAATTCTTCCCGCTCACGGGAGTTGCGGAAACGCATCCGCAGGATGCCGTCTTCCAGGTTCATCGCGTAGCCACGGGGATAATCCTTCGACGGTGGATGAACATCGATCAGCTTAGCGGTAAAGTCCGTATCCTTAACCGTCGAAGAAACCCATAGCTCAACTCTCATTGGCCCTGTTACCTCGACATCCTGCTCAAGCGGCGGTGTTTCGAATGAGAGCACATCGTGTCTCGCTGAGAGTGGAAGTTGGTTGCGGGCGGCAAAGTCGCTTTCGATCGGTATCTGATTCTGTGCGCCTCGCCGGACCAGGTGCTTGCCCGAATCGATGTTGCCGCCGATTGTCGGCACCGGATCGTGCGGGTCAAACTCAAAGTGGCTATTCGGCGAGGAACGGCAGACCGAGGTCTGCAAACTCTGGTCAGCCTGCAGGTAAAACTTCTGGTCGATAAAGCCCTTGGGTGGCCAGCGATCAGCAGTCTTCCACTGACCACCGCTTTGCAAACGACCATCCTTGTTCTTGGTCGTGTCCCCCCTACTCATCAGGAAGTATTGGACCGCCGGCTCCCGATCGATGCCTTCGTCCTGCCCTTTCAGGAACTGATTGAACCAGCGAGCAGCTTTCCGCTTCATGTTCATCTTCGCTTCCGGGCCGAAATCGACGTCACCGGAAAAAGTTTTTCCGGTTGAGTGAGTCCAGGGACCCATCAGCAAGCGCACGTATAACTTACCGTCATTGAGCCCCGTGAAGTTCTTCAGCGTGCCACGTTTGAAGATGTCGTACCAGCCCCCAATAAAGCAAATCGGAATGTCCGGGAATTCTGCGTAGTACTCCTCAAAGTTGTAACCGTTCCTTTTCCAGTAATCGTCATAAGTGGGGTGACCTCTCCAGTCCGCATACCACTTAGCGTACAAAGGTACCCACCTCAATGGTGAATTGTTTTTTAGGGGCGCCGCTTTCAACCAATCTGCCAGCTGGGAATAGGCTTGGCGCAGCGCTCTGCCAGCAGTCGTTTCCACCTCGCCCTCTTCGGGATCGTCTTGCCTGGCTGACTTACCGGTATAGGCCAGCCGGAAGCCATAGGTCAAATTGTGCAAAAGCGCAAAAGCTCCGCCGCGTCCCGCACCGTCTTCAACATAGTTCGCTGTGCCAACCATGACGAACATGGTACGCAAAGGAGGTGGCCTGAGGACAGCCAGTGCATTCTGTGTCGCCGCCAGATAGGACCCCCCGTAGGTACCCACGCCGCCATTGCACCACGACTGCTGAGCTAGCCATTGGACCGTGTCGTATCCGTCCATACCTTCGTTCACGTAGATGTAAAACTCTCCCTCCGACGCGAATCTGCCTCGGACGTCTTGCACGGCAACGGCATAGCCCTGAGTGGTGAAAAACTCAGCCGTTTCCACGACGCGAGTTTTGTTGTACGGGGTCCGGATCAAAATAGTCGGAAACGGCCCAGGGGAAAGCTTGTCACCGTCCGGCAGATAGACGTCGGTAGCCAGCCGAATACCGTCCCGCGCAGGCATCATCACGTTCTTTCGAATTCGCACCTGGACTACTTCCCCGCTGGCCCAGGGACATAACATCAGCATCACAACTGTTAACAGACCACAATCGAACACGGGGAAAAAACTCATCGCTTTGGAGAACATTTTTGGTTAATTCTACTTCGGCTTATTAAGGCTGTCCATCCAGAATATTAACGGAAATCACGCGATGAAGTGAGTTTTCCTGAAACATTTTGGCAGCTAATCCGTTCTATAAGAGCGAGAGGTGGAATGATAACGGCTTTGGGACAGGGCCAAACTCAAAGGAGAATAGAAATGAAAAACAACACAAACTGGTTTTGGATTGCAATGATTACGGCTGGTGCCCTGGTGAGCTTTGGCCTTGCTGGCCCTAGAGGTGGTCCACACGGTGAATTCGGGCCCAAGGGTCGGGGACACGATCGTCTACTCCCTCCCCCGAGAGTTTTGGAACAGATAGGGTTAACCGAAGCTCAGAGGAACGAGGTTGGTCAATTAAAGCAGGAGCACAGGGCAGCGCTGGAGCCCCTCCTAGACCAGACCAGAGAAATGAGAGAAAGTTTAAAAAATGAACTTGATCAGGAGGATCCTGGAGCTCTCTACGTGGGAGAACTGGTGATCGAAGGCCGGGATTTGCGGAGACGGATTGGCGAGACACGTCGAACCTTTCACGAATCATTTCGAGCACTGCTCACACCCGAACAGCTCGACAAGTGGCGGGAGCTGCGCCACCAGAGAGGCAGACGACGTGGGTCCCCTGGAGAACCGCGAGGTTTCGACGAACCAGTCTTCTAGGGGGATTATTCATCGGACAGCGCCTCCCCCACCCGCGATGTATTACCGGGAAGAGAAGCTTCCCTTATAGACTTAGCCGACCGAATCTGTCGACCAGCCCGAAGCGCGAGTTAGGGACTCAGCCGAAACAGGCTCCCTGGCTTGTGCGTCGGGCGAATATGACCAAAATAGTTTTCTCTACAGGCAAGTTTTAGATCAGCTATCTTGTCTCCGTTTTCGACCTCGAGAAAGGCAATCTGCATCTATTGCGGAGAGGGGAAATCTTGAACCGGCTCCATTCCCTTGACACTGCCCATTTCCGGGGATAAAGTTCCGTTGCATTTTGAAGAGGACTTTTTCTCCTCATAGTCCATTTGAGCGTAAGCATAGAAAAATGATGTCTTATTTCCGTTTTCACCCAGTCGTTCTGATTCTCTCGCTGGGTTGCATTCTCTCGTCGCTGTTCTCCCAGCGTTTGGTCGGTCGCTTCGACGCCGAAGAGATCAGTGGAGATCTAGCTTTTGATGTCAACCAAATACCTGTCTCCAGAAGCCTTGGGGGCTCTGATCTAAACTTTGCTCCCAGCGTGGTTTTTTCACCGGATTCGTCCAGGGCCTTCGTCAGTTTCCCGTCCAGTAACAAAGTGGCCGTCTTCAATGCCCGCTCTGGAGACATTATCCAGCTCGTGGAGGTTCGAAGCAATCCCACGCAGCTCACCATGACTCCGGATGGGCGAAAGGTCGCGGTCCCCTGTATTTTCTGGCTCGAAAACCTGTCTGAACTCTCCAGCGATGATGGGGCCCCCATGGGTACCATCTCGATCATTGACGTTGAAACTTTGGAAGTTCAAAACATTGACTTGCAAAACACGCACTTCTCCCTCTTAAACAATATTGTTTTCAGTCCCGACAGTTCTTCGGGGTTCATCTCTTCCTCAGGCACTGACGAAATTATTCAATTTAATGTCAATAATGCTTCCGAAACTGATGCCCGAATCGCTGTGACCGGAGGGACAAGACCCACCTCAATCACCATGTCCCACGATGGTAGTTTTTTCGGTGTGGTTCTAGTGGGTTCCACTTTAATTTTGAAGACTGAAATTCCGGATTCGATTCAGATCGTCGACACCCAGACCTTTCAGATTCGCAAAAGCCTTTCCTTCACCGCGGATGAAGTCTCCTACGACTATACGGCCGGCAACAATGTCGCTTTCTCCCCGGACGGAAAGTTTGCCGCCATTGGTGAGAATCTAGGAGTTTTGTCCCGAGCCTTGTTGATCGATGTAGAAACCGGAGAACTGTTGGATAACCTCAACCTAGGATTTGGCGCTTCCGGAGGCTCCTACGCGACACCGGATGGAAGATTTTTCATCATCCTGACGAATAGGAGTATCTGCGCGATCGAGATCAACTCCCAGGCCATGCAGTGCACACAAGAGCCCTTTTTCGAGTTCGCCCCCACCACACGCCCGGCCTTCACGAATACCGGTGTGATGTACGTGGCCTCTCCTCTGAATGACCTTTTGATGGCCTTCCGGCCAGCTACCGGTGCGCTCTTCAACCTGCTTGAGATCGGGGGAGGAGTTGAAAAGATTATTGAGGATGAGTTTACCCTCCTGCTCGCCTCTGCTCCTCTCACTGTATCGATTTCTCCTGACCAGCAGATCATTGCAACTGTTGACTTCAATGCCAACAGCGTCGAATTGTTCAAACCGAGCTTCGGGTTTACCGCCCCTCAGTTAATGGCCCAGAACGCTGAAACGATTGAAAGTCCCGATAAGATGGAGAAACCCGAGATCATTCCGGCAGCAGAGAGATTCTTTACTGATGTCACGGTCAATAACTTCGGCGATGAGGATACCGAAGTTATTTTCTCCGCCTTTGGTGAGTTCAATGATCCGGCTGTAGTAGACAGTGTTTTTGTGATCCTCGCTCATCCGAATCCGATTGAAGTGTGCGACGGGGAATTTGGCCAGGCAATCCTCTCTTGGGATATCACATCCTTGACCACAGACAAGCTGCAAATCGACGAAGTCGAAATTCGAGTTGACTCGAAGAACGGAGAACTCTTTGCCGTTGGAGGACCCATCGGATCACTGCAAACTGACCCTTCGATCACAGATGGGATGGCCTTTTTTCTACTGGATCAAGCCACAGGAGAAGTGCTGGATTTCGTTGTCATCAACTTCACCACGTCAGGTTGCTCTCCTCCCATCATTCGGGCCAGTCCTAACCCGATCCAGATTTGTGATGAAAGCTTTGGCCGAACAGAGATCTCCTGGAATACTGACGGCGTTACAGATGAGGCGGAGATTCGAATCCACTCGACTGAGGGAAGAATTTTTCTCCATGGAGGACCCACTGGATTTCAGCAGACCGGTCTTTGGGTAACCGATGGCATGGTCTTTCTCCTCCTAGATCAAACTAGTGGAGAGGTGCTGGATAGTGTTGAGGTGACCTTCAGCCCGGGAGATTGTCTACTTTCACAAACTAGGATCCTGCAGCCCAATGAACAAATTAGTTTCACTGCTAACTTCCTACAGCCCCAACCGTTTCGCAACTTTGATGGGTGGGTCGATCTGGAGGCCGACAAGCCTACGCTGTCAGGAGTTTTTCTTAGCTTTGATGGAGAACTCAACAGGCTCGACGGCGGGTCCATATCTTCCGACCCAATGCGGTTAGCTGTTTTTCCGGAGGTACGCATCAAGGACGGATTCTCTACCCAGATTGAGGTCGTCAATCCAAACTATACGACGGCCTCTCTCCAATTCCAGCTTTTCGACTCATCCGGAAACCTACTTTCTAGCGCCTTGCGATCAGTTCCCGACCAGAGTCGCTCTACCTTCCAGGTTGCTGGAGATCCCGACGACCCGACGAGCTACAGACCTCTGTTTGACGGCAGGCCTCCTGTAGACTACACTTTCGCAATTACCGCTAATCCTAACCCGATCCCCGTGTGCGAGGGAGAAAGGTTCGGCCAGACAACCCTCGGATGGGATCTCAAACGCATCTTCACAAGACAAATCGAAGCTGAAGAATTGGAAATTCGAGTCAATTCCATTGATGGACGGCTTTTCGCCGTGGGAGGTAGAAGTGGAGAAGCGGAAACCGGTCTTTGGGTAACAGATGGGATGGTTTTCTACCTTCTGGATCGATCCACCGGAGATCTTTTGGATACCGTTACCACAAACTTCACGGAATTGGGCTGCCCATACCCTGTCATCGTCGCCAACCCTAATCCGATTCAGGATTGCTATGGAACTGAACTCGGCCAGACAACCCTCAGATGGGACACCAACCTAGTTGCTTTAGAAGTCGAGGTTCGGGTCAACTCCCCAGATGGAACCGTGATGACCACCGGAGAAGCACTAGGAGCCCGGTCGACCGTAGCGTTCATAACGGATGGGATGACCTTTTTCCTGCTGAATCGGAGCACTGGAGATGTTCTAGACACTGTTACGATAAACCTCACCCAATCAGGGTGCCCACTGGTAAACTTTACTGATGGCTACATCAGGATCTTTGGGAGTGATTTTGTCGCCTTCGAGCGATTCTCCGACGCCAAGAGAATGGCTGTACTCGAGGCCCAGCCCATGAACGACAAGACCACCCACTTCACCATACCTCATTTCGTTGCCTTCGCTGGTACCGATACCATTCTCAAGCTGATCAATCCACCCAACGTTCCCCCCATCGGAGTTTTCGAAGAGGGAAAAGAGGTAGTCGAGGAAGGTCCCATACAAATTGTGATATCGCTCAGATCAGACGATGGGGAAACAATTAGTCAACCTGTTTCGGTGGAATTGAAGAACGGAGAGTCCTTGCGAACTAGTGTCATCGAGCTTTTCGGACTCCAAGATGCCGGTGAACTGCAGTCCGGCTGGATCGATGTGAGGGGTGATGTTCCGGGACTTCTTGGCTCGGCGGAGATTCGGACTTTTGGCGGCGAGGCCTTAAGCGCGGTTCCTTTACAACCCGTACAGCACTCGCGGGCGGTGTTTCCACACGTGGCTCAAGGTCTAGGGGTTTCGACTGGCCTGGCAATCGCAAATCCAGGCGACCAAACCGCCCAGCTGACACTCGAATTGCGGCAGCCAGATTCACAACTGGTTCGGGCTACGGAACCGGTGACTCTCGAGCCGGGAAATCGGCTCATCGGGTTAATTTCCGACCTTTTCCCTGACGCCGGAGAATTGCTTGGCGGAACCGTTAAGGTGTTGTCGGATCAGCCCTTGACAAGTATTGAACTTTTCTACAGCGACGATGGACGTATCCTTTCGGCCATACCCTCCCAAAAGATCGAGTGACGAGCCGATCTCCCGGCTACCACGCGAGGCATGGTCCAGTAACGACCGATTGGATTCGCTGGCCTGCTAGCCCAAGGAAACAGGGGACAGTCTGCTCTCCCCTCTCGAAGACTCTCCCTCACTGACACAACTAGAGCAAATGCACATCACATAATCGGGGGTACGGAAGGAAAAAGATGGTGAAAATAAGACAGTGTCCCCGTCTGATCTTTCTTTCAGGCATCCTGTGCTTGTCGAGCTCGGAACCTCAATCGGACCATTCTTCTCAGCGACCCGAGGCGCTAAGAGTCGAAGTCAGTACGGTCATGGTTAGCACACTTGTAACTGACTAGGAGGGGACACCTATAAGCGGTTTAAGCCAAAGGAATTTCCGAGTCTTCGAAGATGGGATAGAACAAGAGATCTCTCACTTTTTCCCCGTCGATGCTCCCTTTAGCGTGGCTCCGCTACTGGATACTAGTTACAGTACCTTTGGTAAGCTTGCCCAGATTCAAAACTCGGCCATAGAGTTTCTGAACCAAATTCACCCCGACGATGAGATCATGGTACTCTCCTTCGCCGATGAGGTCTATCTAGAAACTGATTTCACACGCCATAAAAATAGAGCCGAGCGAGCAGTCAAACAGACTCGCACTGGGAAAAGTACTCAACTCTTTGAAGCCGTTTACCTTGGGTTACAAGAACTCAAGAAGCAGCCTCTAAGAAAGGTAATGGTTCTCTTCTCCGACGGCGTTGATACGACTAGCCGAACATCCCTCATCAGGGGAAACGATCCGAGTGGCTGAGGAGGTTGATGTCGCAATTTACACCAATTTGGTATCCACTTTACTCAGGTGACCCCAAGATGTAGTATGTGCCTTCGTGGAGGATTATCCACGCGACCTGCTCGAGTTCGAGGTACGCTTCGCCAGCGAAGAGGCCTGTCGCGACTATCTGTCCGCGTTGCGCTGGCCGGAGGGTTTCCGCTGTCCGGGATGCGGGCATGAGCGGACTTGGCCGGTGCGCAAAGTGTGGTTCGAATGCGCTCGCTGCGGGCGGCAGACGTCGGTGACCTCGGGCACGATCTTCCAAGACACACGTAAGCCGCTGCGGCTGTGGTTCCGGGCGATCTGGCACGTCACTTCGCAAAAGAACGGGGTCAGCGCGCTGGGTCTGCAGCGCGTTCTCGGGTTGGACAGCTATCAAACTGCGTGGACCTGGATGCACAAGCTGCGGCGAGCGATGGTGCGTCCGGGGCGGGAGCGATTGGCGGGCGTAGTCGAGATCGATGAGACCTATTGGGGCGCTGAGGAAGAGGGTGTGAGCGGCCGGCAGAACGAGCGAAAAGTCTTGATTTCAGTAGCCGCGGAAGAGAGAGGCCGCGGGCTAGGACGGATCCGCATGCAGCGCTTGCGGAACGCATCGGCGGCCAGTTTGATGCCCTTCGTGGAGGAGTCGGTCGAGCCGGGAAGCTTGGTGCACACCGACGGCTGGCTGGGCTACGAGCCGCTGGAGAAGAAGGGCTACCAGCATCGCATCGTCTTTCTGTCGGGCCGCCGCAAGCAGGCCTCGGAATTATTGCCGAGAGGGTGCACCAAGCGATCTCGTTGCTCAAGCGCTGGCTGCTGGGCACGCACCAAGGCGCGGTTAGCCACGAGCATCTGGACTACTACCTCGACGAGTTTGTGTTCCGCTTCAACCGGCGCAACTCACGCAGCCGGGGAAAACTCTTCTACCGCCTTGTGCAGCAGGCAGTCGCCGTGGACCCAACGCCGTATCGATCGATCGTCGCCGACTGGGACGCCGAGGCCCCGTGAGCCCAACCACAAGATGTTGGGGTTACCTGAGTCCAGTGGATACCCCATTTACACCATTGTCTTCAACACTCAGACCGATGTTCTGAGACGACCACGCTCTTACCCGGGGACTCCAGGTACTATCCCCGGTAGGAATCCTGGACCAATTGGTATACCAGGCGGTGTCCCTCTACCTACCCCTATCCCAAGCCCAAGGGATCGCCGACAGATGGAAACCGACTACCACCACGCACGATCTCTATATGTCTCGGTTGGCTGAGGTCTCCGGAGGTAGACGTTTCAAAGCAGCAGGAAATCTACACAACCTGGGAGCTGCGTTCGCACAGATCGCTGAAGAAATGCGTAGTCTCTACAGCATCAGTTACGTCTCCACAAATCCCAAGCGTGATGGTAAGTTTCGAAAAATCAACGTAAAAGTTGACTTGCCCAAGGTACGAGTCAGAGCACGCAAAGGGTATTCTGCTCCAAAGGAAAAAGACTGAAGCAGTTTGTCCGCCCACCCGGTGGCACGATCAGTAGATGGGATGGGTCAGGCTGCACGACACATTAGTCGGCCACTAATCCAAGAAAGGGTCTGGCTTGAATGGGTGGGAGCCCAATTGAGCTACAAGTCTGTCTACTGGCCAGTTTTCTCAGTCATTTGTAGCTCTTTCATCCTGCCCGAGTCCGAGTGCGGTCACCGCATTGTGCCAAAAGATTCCCTCAATCTGGTGACGAGAAAGCTGGGCAATCTCTGCTGCGTGCTTGAGAGAAAGGAGTTGTTCGTACACCGAGAGAATAGGCCGGCCGTCGCAGTGTAGGAATTGAAGGCCACTCTGATCGGCATCGAGGTGTTGCCAGGAACGTCCCAGCGCGGCGTAGTGACCGTGGAAGAAGGCTGCATCCACACCATCCGAGCCCCAAAAGATGCGTTTCGGATCCTCTTTAGTCAGCAAGGTTATGTAGGGCCGCACATCGGTGACAGCCGAAGTGTCGTAATGAATGTTGGGCAGGTCGCGCAATCTCTCCACGGCATGACGGATAGGCCAGTAGGTAAAGCTGCGAGCACAATGGGCCAGAATCCACTTGATCTTGGGATAGCGGTGGCTGGTGTAGTCTTCCAGGTCATCGAGGTTGTGGTGATCAGCGCAGCCATGCTGGCGGGAGAGGTGCATGGTCACCCAGAGACCGTGATGGTTGGCCAACTCCATCTGCTGGTGGGGTAGAAATTCGTGGATACGACACTGCTGGATGTCCCCGCTAACCGAAAAGGTGCGGTAGGGCTTAAGGCCAGTGAACTGAGAGTGCTGGAGATCGCGCTCGATGTCCTTGATCTTACACGAGGGGGTCACCAGGCGATGGTGCCGGATGCCGGGAACGCCTTCGATTTCTTGTTTCACCGATCGCACATGTTTAGCGACATTGATATCCTGGTGAGGCATTCCCAAAGTAAGGTATTGCATGCGACGCCTTGGATAAAGGACGTTAGCCCAGGCATTTATGGTGGACAAGCCTGCGTCCTCCCAGGTCACAGTTGGCTGGCTGGACGTTTCTAGGTTTGCCTGCCAGAAGAAATGGATGTGTGCATCAAAGATCCGGTCAGGGACAAAGTCCTCCAGTTCCTCCTCCCAGATTTCTCGATCACAGTTGCGATAGTCGATGGTTGCTTGGCTCATTCTTGTTCATTCCTCCCGAAGTAGTCTACTCTATGGGCTTCAATATGGGTTACCCAAACTCTCTTGTATCTCAATGGGAATTTTAACGTACCATTGTCTTTCACGAGCGAAATAAATGAAAGACCAGGTCCGAACGATCCGTCCCCGAGCTATCCAACAAGACGCTAATTCCCCACCCAGACAGGAGCGTGACTCCCATCCCGATTGCGCCGTACCAAAGAAAGGAAACACCCGAAAAGAAGATCACGTAGCTGGTGGCCACACTGCCAGCTAGGAGGCCCAGAAAGGCTCCTTTGGCCCCCGTCTTACGTGTTAGCATACCTAGCAGGAAAACCCCAATCATGGGTCCGGCAAAGCTGTTCACCAGCTTGTTGGCGATCTCCATAATAGATCCGAGCCTTCCCACAAAGCATGCCAGAAAGGTGATCACTACTCCTAACAGGAGTGTTAGCCATCGGGAAAGCTTCAGCTCTTGGGAGGCTGAGTCAACCGACAGACCATGGGAAAAACTGGACAATAACCTACTCGCGTTCCAGCGAAATCGTTTGAAGAAATCCGTTATGATAGCTGTGGTGCTGGAATTGAGACCCGAATCAATGGAAGACATGGCAGCGGCCATAATGGCGGCAATCATCATTCCCTTCCACCCTAGCGGCATCTGGGTAGCGATGAAGTAGGGGAAGACCTTGTCACCATTGATGGATTCCGGTAGTTGGTCCGGACTCACGGTATAGAAAGAGAAGAGCCCAAGTCCAACCCACACCATCATGATCCCTACTGCTAAACCGGCCACTGCATTCAAGATAAAGGACCTCTGCATCACGCGAAGGGACTTGGCTGCAAGATATCTCTGAACGCTGACCTGGTCGGCTCCAAACATTCCCAGACTAGATACTAGGGAGCCGATGAAGGCAGCCCAGGTAGTAGCCCTCATGGTCGGGTCCAAAGACCATTCCAGAAGACGAGTTCTTCCTCCTTGCTCAGCGATTGACCACATGACAGAAAAGCTGCCCGATTGACTGCTAATGACCCACAGGGCCAATGCTGAACCTCCGAATAAGACAAAAAATTGAGAGACATCAGTCCAGATTACAGCCCGCATCCCTCCAACCACGGTGTAAAGGGTCGAGATCACTCCCACCACCAGGACCATTTCCAGCAGGGGAAGACCCGTGACCGTATTCAACACCAGGGAGGGAACATAGATCGCAGTCGCCATCCAGAGAATTCTCCAAAATACAAAAATACCGCTGGATAGTGCGCGCACACTCACGTCAAAACGTTCTTCCAAATACTCATATGCAGTATAGACTTGGAGACGGTGGTAGAAGGGCATGAAAACGTACATGACCACCAGGGCTGTTGGGAGTATCGAAAAAACTCCCACGTAAAGAAGTAGACCGTGAGTAAAGTATTCAGAAGGCGATCCCATAAAACTGATGGCACTGTACAGGCTAGTAAGGGTGGAGATGCCTATTGGGAACCAACCCATCGACCGCCCTGCTAGAAAATACTCTTCGGTGTTCTTTTGTCCCCTCCCGACTGATACACCGATCCCCACGATAAGAAGGAGATAGGCAACCAGCACAACGTAATCGGAAATGGAGAACAAAGGCTGCAATGTAGGACTCACGAGGCTAAGCTTCTATTTTCCGGTTCGATGCCTCCACATGCCAACCATCACTTTGGTGGGCTTGGTAAGACGTTCAAACGCTGTCCTGAAAAGACTTGAGACTGATGGTCCAGGCGACATACTGCGCGGAGCACCTTGAGAAAGCCGAGGGAGTGTAACATAGTCCAACTTCCACGAGTAGGGGCTGAGCAGGTACAGCTAGTGGGCTGTGTGAGTAATTCTGTTACGAATATGTCCAGAGCTGTCCGCAAACAGTATGTATGGGTAAATAACGATCTAGATTCTGAGTGAGGAGTGGGGATCGTGCCCAGCTGAAAAAGCGGCTGGGCGCAGAGGGGTTATGCACCAAATATTACAGTTCCCAATGGCGAATTGGCTAAGCCTTTTCGCTGTACCAACGATGCCTATCCATCATAGGAAAAGTAGATGAACTCCGTAATACAATTCATCATAGGAACCATTAGACAGGGTTCCGACCTGCTGCCAATCGGAGTACATGATCTGGACACCATTGCCAATTGAAGCAGATACCGATAACGTTTACTTAATGCTACAAGGAGTTTCCGTTTTCGTCCTGACAACCATGGCTATGGGCTTGAACCTGACCTACCGTTATAGCTTTAGAGGAAAAAATAATAGAGAAATAGCCCAGTCTCTCTCTCGCAATAACAACTACATCTATGGTTTTTGGCACCAAAATATTTTTGCCACAATTTGTGCCCATAAGGGGCAAGCTTATGCTGCCCTTATCAGTGGCTCCAAAGATGGAGAGATTGTCTCGGGGGTGGCCAGGTATTTCGGGTTTACTCCGGTGCGAGGCAGCTCCTCAAAAGGAGGAGTCCGGGCCATGGATCACATGGTTAATCTGATTCACGATGGCCTGCCTGGAGCAGTGACTTTAGATGGACCCAGAGGTCCGGCGCATAAAACCAAGAGGGGAATTGTGGAAATGGCCAAGAAAACCCGTACACCGATCTTACCTCTCATGGTGTTGCCACAAAGATACTGGTTTTTCAAAAAGAGTTGGGATGAATTTAGAATTCCCAAACCTTTTAGCAAGATTTACGTAGCTTTTGGAAATCCGATTCAAGTAAGCCAAGACCTTCCCCGAGAGAAGTACGCGGCAATTTGTCAGCAAATAGAAAATGAATTGGAGAACCTGGAAAATAATTTGCACAAAGAAATGTAATGCGAGATATGAGGCCAGAGATAATTGGGCAAAGTTCGGCTTCCTTCAATGCTGAACTCAATCGCCATCGAAGGTCTAATCCTTGTGGACTGGAAGCGATATATAAGAAAAAGTGGCGGAGAAAATGAATGCGAGCCGCTTCTCATGGCGGTATAGGTCCTGCCAAAGCAGGCAACATCTGTTTTGCGATGCTGGGTCCCCTTCAAAAAATAGTCAAACGACTAGAAATCACTTCTACGGTTGGATTCATTCGGGGTTATCCCCTCCTAGTCTGTATGTCCCACAGAGCGAGTATTTAAGGCAGATTGTGAGAGGTTTTGTTCGTTTTGGGGCCAGTTAGAGAGGATAACACCGTGGAGCACTGGTTGAGGTCGGTCAGACAGATTCTCCTTGGGCCTCTGCTCTGTGCCTGGGATGCATCCCCAAAAAGAAGTTCGGATGTTCCCCACTCGTGTCTGTGATCAAGTCCCTCTGGAGTTATCTGAAAGAGGAATCCTCTGGCCAATACTATTTGAGCCCGTTGATATTAGCGAAGCGCTTATCCAAATTCAGCTGGATTGCCCTACATTTCAAATGACAACAGTTCCTCACGTTTCCGTGGCTCAGAATCTGTGACGTGTTGCACGAGCACATCGTAAAGGACTTATGAGCTTTAATTGATCACGTCTATCCGCGATGGAACTTCAGCGAAGAATCAACGAGAGGGGAGGAACCGCTCAATCTCTCCAATATTTTGAGTGGTGACTTTTCCGGGAGAACCAGGGTGTTCCAAGAGACTAGGAGTGTTTGTTCAAGTGCATACTGTCCGGAAAGAGCGGCATGAGAAACGCTGTCTGTAAAGACCATCCAGCAGCTGTCAGGAGGAAACTGGAGGTGAATCTTAGGGCAATCTTTCTGAAATCCGCTGTCTTCTTTCATCACGTGGTGCATGCGTAACATAAATTCATCATAAGGAGGCCGTGCCGCGACGGGGAAACCCATCGCTCGCAAGCGTCTCAAAGCCAGATATCTGATTTTCTCCCAGCCACAAAGCGGCCGCGGATAGGGCAAGGCGAGGCTTCCTGCCCAGCGATGGACCAGGGTCTCGAAGGGTTGGGTAATGATCCATTTCCGAGGCTGGGAAGGGTTGATGTTGGTGAAAAAGCGCAAAATGCGATTACCATTGGCCGGCCGAGTGGGAAAGTTATCCACATGGAGTAGATCATTTCTAGCCCGCGTTCGCAGGGTTCGTCCCTTTTCCTGAAGCGGACGAAAACTGGCATAGTCTAGCTGCCATGAGTAGGGCTTTAGCAGGTCCGCTAGGAAGGAGCTGACCTGCTGAGAATAGGAGCGCATAATCCTCAGTAGTATATCGGCCTGTCCGTGTTCCGCGGTAGTTGTCCCGGTGATTCGATCCTCACGAGGACGATAAGCGATGTTCTTATGCAACTTGGTGTTTGTTTGTCGCTGCTGCCGCAAAAAATCTAAATCCTGGCTGGAGATGGCAAAGGGAATGTCAGAAAAGAAGAGGATTTTCCCTTCTTCTAGCCTCTGGCAGGGGCAACCCCCACTCTCTTGAACATCAGAAATCGCTTCGATGACGCCTGATGTGGACTGCATTTTGAGTTATCCTACCCGTACGGATTACCCCCGTCAATGTCACCTTCCACGCTGATGGGTCACTTCACTGACTTGTGGTTCAAGCCGTGGGAGACTTTTAACTGTGCTCTGTCCCCAAAATATTTGACACGATTTCGAGATTGACTATGCTTTTTGCAGAAGCAACTTCTTGTTGCCAATTCCCTGATCTCTACCGAGGTCGAGTGATTTCCAAAAAGCCGACTAGTTAGTTCAAGATGAAGAAAGAAACCCGCTGGTGGATGTCCGAGACAGCTCGGACATCCACCAGCGGCTCCAGCAGAGGATATTTCATCGCAGATCCCCGCAACCGGGTCCGGGAAAAAGGGATTAATCGGCACGACGTTTCGTATCGTCTAACCATCAACAACATCTGGTAGTTGCTCTTTAGTCGAGTCATGCGTTGGGATTTTGGTGCCCACTGCATCTTTGATGCGATACTGGGTGACTGGGAGACGCTGGATTTCTGGACCTGGTTTTACCAGTTCTAGTTTGCGCTAGTGTGGAATGGCTCGAACTGGACTAATACCAATACCTTGACCCTGCGTCCGGATGTCTTCTGCCAGGGCGATCTCCAAGACCTGACGATCAATCAGTGCTTTCGACCAGAGTGCTTTATCCCGGGTTAGTCTGGTCAACACAGGCACGCTGGGGTGGATATTTTCGAAGTGTCCAGTCCAATACCTTCTTGGGTACGGACTCGGAGCTCTTGGCCTCGCACAAGTTGTTTGTTCTCATACAGCAAAGAAATAGTCGATTCCACAAGTGGTCATGGCCTATGACTTATACTCAGATCTCAGTCGGAATTTGTTTCTGGGGGATACTTTATTATCGAGACTAAAATTACACAATTTCAAAGTCACACTAAACCCCACATTGTTATTATAATCGGTGGTGGACTGTCCAATATGCCCACCTCGAAGTACCGTAGTTCATTTGTGGTTGAGTTGGAAAAGAGGACTACGATAGAAAATCTTCCTGGCTGGAAGCTTCCGGAGGACATTGCGACAAGATCCAGTAAGTCGATAGTCCATAGCCTGAGAGTCCCGACAGTGGCTATCGAACCAGAGAGAAGAGCTGTTAAAAAAAGGAGGAGGAGCTAGGCGAGGGACCCAGTTGCAAACTTCTTAGAGCAGGGAACCCGAAAATGACTGGCTGGAGAGACCGATTTAATGCGGCCAGATGGTGTGACATTGATCTACTCTTCTAATGAACAGTGGGAACTGTAGGTGAATTCTTTCTGGCCTTTTTCTCCATCAATGTTAAATGGAACCGACCTTTCTGGTACTGGGTAAATCAGCCAACGTCAAGAATCAGAAAGCAATTTAGAGGGGGTGAGGGAGCCAGTGTGAGACATACTGGTTCCGGCCGTCTCAATGAAACAAACTTATATTTCCTGCGTAGTAAGTGACTAACTGGTCAGGCCTTGCCGGTCGTGCGGGCAACCGGTTCTCAATTCATTGGGGGGGAAGGACTTTTATGGCTTGTCACAGACAATTGGTGGGGCTGTTGACATTGGCTTCTATTGTTATTGCTACTCAGGTCGCTGGGATGGGGGGTGAGGATCAACCCGACCTTTCCGGCACTTGGATTCTTAACCTGGACAAGAGAGATATGCCTTTCCCCATGGGAGTTCGGGGAGGAAGTCGAGCTGGAGGATACAGACTCCATGGTCCTAGCAGAGGTCTGATCAGCCGGATGACAGTGTCCCTGGAAGAAGGTGTCTTCAAAGTCGTGCAGGAACGGGGTGAGCAGGGGGAGTCGCAGGAGCTTTTGCTCAAGCCCGGAGCCGGTCCTCAGGAGATGTCGTCTTTTCGTGGAAAGGGTACGGCGGAAGCCTGGTGAAAAGGCAGTGATCTGCTGGTCCGGCATATTCAGAAACGCGTGACTCCCCGTGGCCACAGGAAGGTTGAGGAGGAGCAACGCTGGAGCCTTTCCGAAGACGGGAAGACCTTGACTCGACAGATCAAGCGTAAAACACAAAGAGGTAAATTGGATATCCACTTGACTCAGGTGACCCCAAGATGTAGTATGTGCCTTCGTGGAGGATTATCCACGCGACCTGCTCGAGTTCGAGGTACGCTTCGCCAGCGAAGAGGCCTGTCGCGACTATCTGTCCGCGTTGCGCTGGCCGGAGGGTTTCCGCTGTCCGGGATGCGGGCATGAGCGGGCTTGGCCGGTGCGCAAAGTGTGGTTCGAATGCGCTCGCTGCGGGCGGCAGACGTCGGTGCCCTCGGGCACGATCTTCCAAGACACACGTAAGCCGCTGCGGCTGTGGTTCCGGGCGATCTGGCACGTCACTTCGCAAAAGAACGGGGTCAGCGCGCTGGGTCTGCAGCGCGTTCTCGGGTTGGGCAGCTATCAAACTGCGTGGACCTGGATGCACAAGCTGCGGCGAGCGATGGTGCGTCCTGGGCGGGAGCGATTGGCGGGCGTAGTCGAGGTCGATGAGACCTATTGGGGCGCTGAGGAAGAGGGTGTGAGCGGCCGGCAGAACGAGCGTAAAGACTTGATTGCAGTAGCCGCGGAAGGGAGAGGCCGCGGGCTAGGACGGATCCGCATGCAGCGCTTGCGGAACGCATCGGCGGCCAGTTTGATGCCCTTCGTGGAGGAGTCGGTCGAGCCGGGAAGCTTGGTGCACACCGACGGCTGGCTGGGCTACGAGCCGCTGGAGAAGAAGGGCTACCAGCATCGCATCGTCTTTCTGTCGGGCCGCCGCAAGCAGGCCTCGGAATTATTGCCGAGGGTGCACCAAGCGATCTCGTTGCTCAAGCGCTGGCTGCTGGGCACGCACCAAGGCGCGGTTAGCCACGAGCATCTGGACTACTACCTCGACGAGTTTGTGTTCCGCTTCAACCGGCGCAACTCACGCAGCCGGGGAAAACTCTTCTACCGCCTTGTGCAGCAGGCAGTCGCCGTGGACCCAACGCCGTATCGATCGATCGTCGCCGACTGGGACGCCGAGGCCCCGTGAGCCCAACCACAAGATGTTGTGGTTACCTGAGTCCAGTGGGTACCCCATAGAGGTAAAACGGAGATCAGACTGGTCTTCGATCGGGAATAAATCTTTTCTTCGAGGGAACCTACTATTCAGGTCACACGCTGTAATCGCTTCTTAATCTTTATTGGTTGCTTCTTCCTCAATCTGGGGAGAGCCCAGGCTGGCGACGAATTTCTAGAGCGTGTGGCCGGAGCACTGGAGGTGAGAAAGGAGTTTCTGCTCAACTATTCGGTAGAGGTGGAGAGCCAAATCTTGGTGGACACTCCCTTCGGTAGGCAACAGTTCGACGCTCGCGAGCTTCAGTATCTGGGTAATTCTGAGAAGTTTCGAAGAGACGTGTTGAGCCTGCGGCGCAACGGTCAGCCTGAGGATTCTGGCCGTCCTAGGGGAAGATTTGGACGATGGGCAGACCTCACCCCCCAGCTCCAGGGACGGGACTTACTCACCGCCAGTGAATTTTTCAGGGACGCGGAAATCGTGGGCCCCTCAGCCGGAAGTCTGGCCGGCATGGTGGAGATCAAGACACGACCTAAGATCAAGGGCCTGCAAGTCAAGGAGGCCCGACTGTGGGTTGAGCAAGATTCTGCCATGCCCGTCCGCGTCCAGCTGCGCTTTTCGATGGGCGTTTTCATCCGTGACGCCCGTCTGACTCTTAACCTGGAGTGGGATGAGGATCACCAGTTTACCTTACCGAGGTCCCAAACGGTGAACCTTAGCGGAGGCGGCTTCGGAGGAGGTGCAAGAGGAGACTTCAGCGGAATTCAGGTCGAAGTTTCCACCAGGTGAACAAACTACCAGTGGGGACTGGAGTTTGAAGAGACCTTTTTCAACGTAGAAGCTTCCGTAGGATTCCCCGGCAGGCGGACTCAGCGCAGGAAAGCACCTCTTGAGGAGGACCCCTTCGAGGAGATCCGCATCGGTTCGTCCCGGAGAGGAGTAGAGCAGGAACTTGGAGGGAAGGCACTGGAGGAGGTGCTGATCGAGGGTGGTTCGCTACGCGGGAGTTCCCAGATCCGGATGAGTGAAGGCGAGGTCATGCGTCGGGTTCTCGGTAGAGGGTCGCTCGGCCGGGGAGGGTTGCGAGGAGCGCGAATCGCTGGTACCCGGGCCAACCGAATTCAGGGTAGTGTCTCTACAGGTCTTTCCAACTCGACCCTGGATGCCAAGCCTTACTCCCTAGACGGCAGTGAGACTCCCGATCCCGGCTACCTATCCTGGACCACGGGGGTGGCTGTAGGAGGTCCCTTGTTGCGCACCGGCTCCGCAACTGGATCTCCCTTTTTCGGGCGTCGTGCTCCCTTTTTCTTTGCGAATTTCAGCACCAACTGGGGGGAGCAACTGGGGAGCCAGTACGCCTCGGTTCCGACTGGACTGGAGCGGCAGGGAGACTTTTCACAGACAGTATATCCTTCTGGCCCGTTGACAGGGAATCCGGTCCGGATTTACGATCCTTTCTCGGGACAGCCCTACTCAGACTCGGTCATCCTCCCACAACAGATTAACTCCACGGCTCTGGAACTTCTGGCCTACCTTCCCCTCCCTAACCGAGATGATCCCTTTCTGAATTTCCTGAATCAGCAGACGTTTGAGAGTGCCCGGAATCGAGTCAATACACGCATCTTTCACTCCTTCACCGAATCCTTTCGTTTGATGGGTGGCTACAACTTGAATCGGACCGATGGGGACAGCTTTCACGTCTTTCCCGGTCTGACTAGACGTCGTAACGGACTGCAGCAAAACCTTTTCCTATCTTTGAGCCAGACCCTTGGAGGAGTGGTTCTCCACACCATCCGGGTCGGGTGGAACCGGAATCGAAGCCGCAATGTCAACCCCTTTGCCTTCCAGAGGAATGTAAGCGCCGAGCTAGGAATCTCCAACACTTCCTTAGCTCCCATTGACTACGGTTTGCCGACTGTAGAGTTTACCAATTACACAAGCCTGAACGATGGAAGCTCTTCCTTGATCGCGCGGGAAGAAAACACGTTTAACGATTCCCTGCAGGTGACCTGGAGAGGGCATCATTTCCGGATCGGAGGAGAAGTAGGATGGAATCGCTGGAATCTGCTTAGCAATCCGGAGGGCACCGGTACTCTTGTCTTCGCAGGGGTCGCTACTAGTACCTATCAGAGGGGTATGCCCATGGTTGGTACTGGCTACGATTTGGCGGATTTCTTGTTGGGCTTGGCCCAGAGTAGTCGGATTCAGTACGGAAACAGCGATCACTATCTTCGGAGGCGAGAGTACAGCTTCTTTTTTAACGACAACTGGAGAGTCCATTCCCGTCTTACTCTTCAGTGGGGAATCCGCTACCAGTACCTGGATCCCTGGATGGAACGCTACGACCGGATTGCCAACCTGGATGTAGGTCCTGGATTCAGCGCTGCCGAGACGGTAGTTCCGGGCAGTCAAGGGTCTTTCTCCGGTCTCTTTCCCCGGGCCCTGGTCCAAAGCGACCGAAACAACCTGGCTCCGCGACTAGCTCTGGCCTATCGCCTGAGATCGGGACAGAGGACCAGTGTTCTGCGGGCCAACTACGGTGTGTTTTATCCTCATGAAGCCTACGATGCCTTTGCTCGGGAGCTAATTTCGCAGCCTCCTTTCGGATTCGCCATTCAGGAGACTGCCACAGAAGACAATTTTCTACCTATTGAATCGGCTTTTCCGATCAGTTGGCAGAGGAGTTTCCGAACACTTACGCGGTTGATCTCCATTTCCGTCTGGCCACTGTACAGACCTGGAATCTCTCGTTACAGCAAGCTTTGCCTCGAAACTTCTTTCTGAGTCTGGGATACGCCGGCTCACGAGGAACCGGACTAGAACTGTTGCGGGCTCCCAACCGGGTTCGGAACGGGCAGCAGCGGATCAAAAACACGTCCCAGTTTCTGTTTCTGACCCCCGGAGCGTCATCTAACTACCACGGCTTTCAAGTGCTGGCTCTACGCCGGGTTAGATCGGGTTTCACCTCCAGTGTTCGCTACGAATTCGGTAAGTCACTGGACAATGCTGCTGCCCTCCTTGGCGGGAGGCGGGTGGTTGCCCAGAACGACGACGACCTGGCTTCGGAACGAGGTCGATCCACACTGGACCAGAGGCACCGGTTGCAGTTGGAGTGGTTCTGGGAACTGCCTTTGGGTGATAGACATCAGTGGTTCCGCGGAGAAGGCCTATTCCGATCTCTCTTCAGTAACTGGTTCCTAACCGGTCGCCTAGCAGCCAACAGTGGAAGCCCCTATACTGCCCGCATACTGGGAAATCAGATTAACAACAGTGGAAGCGCTTCCCAGGCCAGCGAACGCGCCAGTGTGACCGGAGCAGCCATTCAGCTACCGTCCTCTCTGCGCACCAGCGAGGCCTGGTTCAACACCGCCGCTTTCAGACTTCCCGAGCCGGGCATCTTTGGAAACGTCGGACGCAATACCATTGAGGGTCCTGGGTCTTGGACTGTCAATCTGAACCTGGACCGGTCCATTCCTCTCAGCTCAGAGGGACAGCGGCTGCTCATTTTGGCAGAAGCGACCAATCTCCTGAATCATGTGAACTACACGGGTCTAAACACGGTTGTGAATTCCAGGGGTTTTGGCCAGGTCATCTCGACGGGCCAGATGCGCCGAGTCCGGATCCAATTTCGGTTTATGTTCTAGGTCCAATGCCAGAAATGCAGTGGTGTATTCTCTCAGGTTCCAGATTTCAACTTTTCATTTCTGAAGTCGGACCATTAGCCGCAGTAGGGAGGGTGTAAGCAATGTGGTCCAGGGGTCTACCCGAAAAAGTTGCTGTTGCTGGTCTCCTGCTGGTCTGCTTCCTGTTCTCGGTGTTTGCTCAGGGACCGGCCGTCCGCTTCCGAGTCAAGACGAATCTGATTCTGATGGATATACGAGTGACAGATCCGGACGGTCGTCCCGTGAGTGGGCTGACGGTAGAAGATTTTACTGTTCTAGAGGAGGGTGTACTCCAAGAGATCACTTACTTCCGTGAGATTTCCTTGCCTCTGAACTTCCACCTAGCACAAGGGATGTCCAAGCCAGGAACGGTGAGGGACAGGATCCCAGACCTCACGGTTGAGGAAGTTTCCAGCGAACTGATCACCCCAGAGAAGCGATACCTGATTTTGCTATTTAATTTCTCTGGAGCCACTGTCCAGGATTCTCGGATGATGCAAGTGGCGGCCGCCGGGTTCTTGGACAAGCAGTTCACCCCCGAGGATGCGGTTGCAGTTCTGTCCTTTGACCAGGGCCTGGAGCTTCTAGTTGACTTCACCTCCGATCGAGAGAAACTGGGTCGGGTGCTGGGACGCCTATCTCAGCGGGAACGGGAACTGGAGATTTCACTTCCGGAGGGGGATGTGGAAGAGGAGGTTGATGCAGAGTTTTTAGCGGACGAAACCGAGTTTGCCCTCTTTGAGACCAACTACCAGCTTAGCGCCATCCAGGCCGTGGCAGAGGCCTTCCGCGATGTGCCTGGGCGCAAGGCTCTCCTCTACTTTTCCACTGGCCTCGATAGTCGGGGAATCGAAAACGACGATCAGCTACGCTGGACCACGGATCTATGCAACCGGGCGAACATCAGCATCTATTCGGTGGACGCTAGGGGCCTGGTCGCCCTCTCTCCGGGAGGGGGTGCCCACCGGTCAGGAAGGTCCAGCGGAATCTTTAGCGGCAGGGGGAAATCTTAATGAGCTGGCCAACCTGACCCAGTCGCGGCAAGGGCTTTTCACCTTGGCGGTGAACACAGGGGGCGCGGTCCTGGTCGACGACAATGATCTTTCGAAGATCTTCCTCAAGGCTCAGGAAGACTCCAGCCATTATTATCTGATCGGCTATTCTACCCCGCTCCGACTAGTGACGGGCGTTTTCGGAAAATCGAGGTGAATACTCGCATTGTCCGAGCCGTCCTGGCCTACCGGCAGGGCTACTATGTCGATAAACCTTACCGGAGCCTGAGTGGTCCCGAGCGGGAGTTCAAACTTCTTCAGACCCTGCTGGAGGGTTTTCCTCGGCTTGACTTCCCGGTGCGGATCTCGGCCGAGTACTTTCCCCAACCGGCGGGCCACTATCGGGTTCCTGTCCTCCTGTCTTTCGACCAGTCAGAGATCCGCCTCTTGTCCGATACGGACAACCTAAATCTGGAGATAATCATCCTGGCCCGGGATCTCCGAGATGTGACCCGTGCCGGAGTCAGGGACCGGATTGAGATCCGAAGTCTCAGCCACAAAGAGCAAGAAACCCGTTTCATTTACCAGAATCTTCTGGTTCTGGATCCTGACCGGTATCAGCTAGTGGCTCTCCTCAGGGATAACCGATCCGGTCTCATCTCTCGGATCGTGCACTCCCTGAATCTACCTGTCCCAGGTCTTATCCGGCCCAGCTCCCTAGTTTTGGCATCCAGATAGAAAAAGCCTGATGCCCAATCCGGATACCGGATCAAGAGAGGAAAGCAAGTGACCATGGTGACGAACCCTTTAGAGGTGGGGAATCGAGTTCTAGTCCCCCGCATTGAAGGCAAGTTCACCCGTCAGGAGACCCTCTACCTGCATGGTAGGTTAGAAATGGAGGAGCTGTTTCACCCAGCCAGCTATCGGATTCTGATTTTCAACCAGAAGCAGGAGACAGTTTTCGAAGGTCCCTGGAAGGAGTTTGAGACAAGTGCCGGAAACGGGGGGAATGTCAATGCCCGGCTTTCCTTGAGTCAGCTCAGCCTGGGAAGGTATCGTCTGGTGGTGGAAGTCCGAGTCGATGGCACCGGTTCGCTTCAAATGGTGAAGGATTTCGAGGTGGTCTCCTCGGGAATCTGAAGTCTGTGATTCAATAGAAGTTGAACTCGCTCCCCGAGACACGTTGGTGACGTTGACAGACGATATCACTAAAGCAGCCCACCAAGCCGCAGAGGAGTTTGGTCAGCACCGGCTCGTGGGCGTACTGAAAAGAGCTCGTCATTCCCCGGTGGCACAGCTCATTGAAACCATCATCGGCTCAGTGCAAGGCTTCGCAGCTTGGCAACAGGACAACATGACTTTGGTCATTGCTCTGGCTAAATACTGGATCGACAGGCCAATCTCTTTGTGGCTCCTCCCCACGATGCACCGACAGTTAACGTTATCCTGCGATCTCTGTTGAATATCACAGAGGTCCAACGGTTACCAGTTTGTAGTGGCCGCCCAATGTGTCGAGCTGCCTGAAGCATCAGCGAAGGATGCAGTCTTCCCAAACTCCAGGAAACCACTAGGCCTACCGCTGTACCTAGCAACTTCCTGGTTTTCCACCTGCCCCAGTAGTCATCAAGCATCTACTCCCTCAATGGGTTTTACCTAATCGAGATGATAATCTCCCGGTATTTCCACTCTGTAAAAGACCCGCGAGCTCTTGATTCGCACACTACCCTGGACACTCACTGAAAACACAAAGTTTTCAATTTCTGCATCGTCTGGAGCTTCACAAATGGCAACTATGTCATAGGCTCCTATCGTTACATAGAAAGCTTTGAACTCGTCACAGCGACCGCCCTCAATTCCTTTCTGGGACCCGCTAAGTAAAGAGACATACGTTAGGATTTATACCTGTACTCAAAGATGTTGGACTTCGATTCATGGTCACAATACATTACAAATACATTCTTTACATAGAAACATTGGATATTAACCCCTCCGGCATACTGATTTAATTTACTGGAGCATCTGTTCCCTCTCTATAGGAATTAGCGGCCAGTTGAAAGTGGAGTTCCGACTAACGGAACAGTTGGTCCGGCTAATAGGATTCGTTCACTGCCGTGCTTCACCTCGCTACGGACTCTATTTCCCAGAAGCTGAACGTGAAAGCCTCCGACCCTTTGTAGGCTTGGTTGAGAAACGCTGGTCGCAGAAAATGTGAGGCCGACACAAAGAAATCATCCCTGGAAAGGATGTATCAATGCTCTGTTCTAGTAGTAGACTCAGACACCTATCCTATTTCGGCCATCAAAGGCTCTTTTTTATAGTCCCCTAAACTCCTGCTCGCAAAAAATACTTGACACAATCATTGACCAGAACCAGAATTACTGCTGGCTCCAAGCGGCCCAAAATAACCGGCTGCGGGAGTGGTCGAAAGATTAGCTTAAGCTTTGAGGCCGCGCTTCTAAAGATCACTTGGGGCCTTTTGCTTTGCGCCAAATTCTCCCCAGGATTCAGCGCATTCGGTTAACTTCCCGATTGATGATGAGGAAAATCCGCTTTTTGAGTACGTTAGTTATCTTCAGCAAAAAATTCTGGGCCATACTAATGCTAGCTTTGGTAATCACGGGCTTCATGGACACCCCTTCTGCTCGTGCTGCTCCGACAGAGGGGACAGAAGACTTTTTACCCTTCTTGATGGCCAATGACTTTGAGGAAATGGAGAACGTTGCCTGGCGTATTGAACTACCAAATCCAGACCCGGAAAATCCGCTACTCGAGCCTGCAATGCCCTGGGATTCTGGCGGTATAATGGCCGAGGGAACGGTACTGGTTGACCCCATCGATGGGTTGTGGAAAGCGTGGCATTCGGCAATATCTGTTAGTCATCCAAGAGCCGATGGTATCTGGCCCGAAAACAAGAGAATCGCCTACCTAGAAAGTCATGACGGGGTCCATTGGGAGAGGCCGAAACTCTCTGTCGTAAGCTGGGAAGGATACAGACATACCAACATACTGATAGACATCCCCAGCTCGTATCCTTCTGTCACTATTTCCCCTGACCGCGAATGGCCTTACGAAATGGTAGCCTTTAGTGCAGAAGAAGGGAAAAGAGGATTATATAAGTATCACTCAAAAAATGGAACGGACTGGAACCAACTCGCAGGACCATTCACACTTGAAACCAATGACTCCTGTTATCTCTATGAATTCTCAGGGGAAAAGCATATCAGCTATCATAAATATGAGATACCTGCCTTCCCTGGAGGTCTAGTCCCGTACGATGTTGCTCGAGGTACTACACGTCTGATAGCAATGCGCACCAGTGCCGACGGGATCCACAACTGGAGTGATCCGGCGCGTTTTGTCATGACTCCGGATTGGCGTGACCCGGCTGATACACAATTTATGGAGCTAAGTCCCATCGAGTATCCGGGCGGCTACATCGCCACGCTTACAGTGTATCATAATCTGACTCAGACCATCGATGTACAGTGGGCCGCTTCTCGGGACGGGGTAAACTGGTGGCGGCCAGCAAGAAAACCAATGTTGCGTAATGGCTCTTTGGGTGATTATGGTGGTGGCATGATTTGGCCTTTTAGAGTGCCAGTAATGGATGGAAACAAATTACAAATTTACTACAGTGGTTCACAAGGTCTCCATGGTGATTTGTTCAAATCTAAACGATGGAACTCTTTAATAGCTCGAGGAGAACTGCTGAACAAAAATCCCGGCGCGTTGTCAACCTATGGCGCACTTTGCCGCGCAACCGTTGATGACGCAAGCCGATTGTGGGCGTTGACAACAGCTTCAGGCGGTCCCTACCAGGGAACTGCTACTACAAAGCCCAACCGTCTCACCGGAAAGAAACTGCTGGTCAATATTGTGACTCGAAAAGATGGTCAATTACTAGTAGAACTGTTGGATGGAGAAAACAACCCTTTGCCCGGATTTTCAAGAAGCGACTGCAACCCGATACAAGTTGACCAGCACAGAATGCAGGTGACCTGGAAAGGCGGAACCGTTGCTCCGAAAAAAGCAGTGAAAGTCAAATTTTACCTACAGCGAGTCTTCCTCTACGGATTCGATGCAATAGATTGATCAGCAAGATCTGTAGGTCCACTTCGTAAAAGTTCGGCGGTGCGATGCACGGCTCGTTTACTCTAATTTAACTTAACTAGCCCTTTGCTTCTTCCTGCTTCTTCCAATCTGCAAAATCAGGGGTTATTCTCTCTGCCGATCTTCTGACTACATAGCCTTCAAGCTAGATCTGCAGCAGTGTCCAGGTGTCTGACTGGTAACCCCCATGCCAGTCAGGTTGAAATTATCCAGAACAACCAATGCCAAAAATGTCAACATCGTGATCAAATGCCAATGCCTCTGCAGCCATGCTCCGTAGCCTCGGCCTTAATGACTGATGACTGCGCCTCCATTAGCTTGGTTTTGTATTCGAGAACTTTGCTTTAGAACTCACTCTCAATCTTCAATAGCTAATTTTTAGTGATATTTTCTTCCTTGCTGGTAGTCAATTCATCGACTAAGTCTGCTGCGTGTTTGAAAATCCCCCTGATAAAACTAAGAAAACTTCCCAAAGCCCAGACTTGACAACAAGCAAGTTCCAGCGAAAACAGCAGCTCGTCAAAAAGCGGCTCCTTCAAGTTCTTGACTCTGGTGAGTTTGAAGCACTCGCACCATGTTGACAGGAGAGAGGTTAAGCACGTAATGTCAAGGAGAGTCAGAGATATATCTCACTCGAGGACAAGCATGAAATTGGTAATCCATCCACCTGTGGATCCTGAACGGTTAGACAAAATTCTCACCGAGGCTGGTGAGATGCAAGTTGTCAACGCCCAGCGGGAAACCGAGGTGTTGGAAGAGATTGGTGAGGCCGATGCATTTTTTGGAAAGATCACCCTTCCAATGTTGGCTGCTGCCCAAAAGCTGAGTTGGGTTCAGGCTCCAACAGCCAGCCTCGAGCACTATATCTTTCCAGAACTGGTGCGGCACGCTTGCGTACTGACCAACATGCGGGGGTTGTTTTCCGATGTGATTGCTGATCATGTCTTCGGCTATATCATTTGCTTTGCACGCAATTTTCATGTTTACATCCGTAACCAGTTGGAGGCTTGTTGGGAAGCAGTCGGGTCTGAAGATGCACGTTCATCCTTCGCGGTTGGAGGAGGAAGGGTGTCCGCGATCGAACGAGCACACCTGCACTTGGCTGACAGGACAGTCGGCATTGTTGGGTTGGGAAATATAGGATTAGAAATTGCTCGGCGTGCTCTGTCCTTTGACATGCAAGTGGTTGCAATCGATCCGCTTCGGACGGTTGCCCCGAAAGGCGTGCGCGCCATCTGGAAACCAAATCGGCTGCCAGACCTACTCAGCAAGAGTGATTTCGTCGTCATTAGTGCCCCCCATACTCCTGAAACCTTCAAGCTGTTCTGTCGCGAACAGTTCCAACAAATGAAACGCACTGCCTATCTGATCAACATAGGTCGTGGGGTAGTTGTGGATTTGACGGACCTCACTACGGCCCTCAAAAAGGGGGAGATTGCGGGTGCTGGACTCGACGTCTTTGAAATCGAGCCTTTACCCAGAGACCACCCACTTTGGAGAATGGGAAATGTTATTATTACGCCACATGTAGCAGGGAACTCGCTCCGAATCGCAGAACGACACCTCGGCTTATTGCTCGAAAACCTCCACCGTTTTGTCCAAGGGAAAACCCTACGAAACGTGGTTAACAAGGCCAAATGGTATTAGCTCCGTCTCGGGCGACTCCCCTAATCCAGAGATTAAATCCCACCGATGTATCGACCTGAAAGGTCCGTTTTTTTCCCTATTGGAAATCTACTGTTTAGTGAGCCATTTGAAAAATTGTTATCTCAAAGTATCTAGGTGCATTAGACGCTATCTGCTCTTGCCCGATATGCAGATCGGGGTGTAGGGAGTATCCTCATCCAAAGGGAACAATGGACGTCCGACGCTTCTCCACGGCATGGACACCAGATGAGGGCTACTCGCGCCCGCCATGTCCAGATGAAGGACGGTCGTGGAGATGGATGCGAAATTTGGCCTAAACGAGCCAGGACTTTTGATTCCCACGATCTTGTAGTCCGCAGGTTCAAGATTTGCACAACGATATAGATTCGGTTCGCTGCACATGACCGGTCTGCGACCTACAAGGACATGGATGTTTCGAATCCGTAGGATCGCTGCGCCACCCATATCCTGCTCCAAACCAGTAAAGTACTTTCCCTCTGAGCGGAACTTGCCGGGCACATAACCTTCAACCACCGCCATCGCAGGAAACGGTGTCGCAAAACGACCATCACAATCCTTACCAAACACGACTTGCACATCACTCCCAGAGTTATAGCCGAGGATCTGATCCAGAAGTGCCGGGTCGCACAAAAAGACTAGTGCCTTTGCCTCGCCGCCATTTTTCACAAGTGCACGCAGCAATTCTGGGTTATCACCACTAGAACCCGAGTTGATCGAGTCAGCCGACTCACTGATCATCACCGTAGGAACCGATTCTTCAAGCGCCCTTTTTACTGCATCCAACGGTTTGAACAGAGTCGGCACGAACTCCTTTCGCTTTGCCCACCATGCTTGCGCGACCTGGCAAGCGATCTTCTCGGCGGCTGGGCCGTCACCATCGGTCATTACCGAGACTGACGAACAGAGACCAGGAATGTCCATCCACGGTTGAGTAGGAAACAACGTACCGTCGAGAATTTCTTGACGATCTTGCCTGTCTGCCAATTGCGATACCAGCGATGCCATGGGTCCGCGGCTGAAATCGGAGTTCTCCGGAGCTTGAATCATAGGCATGGTTACAACCCGCAATGCTGGTTGAATCTCACCTTTTAGGCTCCGTGAGAAAATCTCGGCAGCGTGAGAGCCAGTCTCCCAATAGTCCTCATGCGGCCATGTCTTAAACCCCACCATGACGTCCAGATTCGATACGATATCCTTGGTGAGATTCGCGTGACAGTCAAGACTAGCAGCGATCGGAATGTCTCGGCCTAGCTCCTCGACAAGCCGTCGCAACATGGTCCCCGTGACGTCAGGAACAGATTGTCCAACAAGTGCGCCATGCAGATCGAGATAGATGGCATCCGGGCGTGCCTTCAACGCTCCGTCCACCATCCGGTGAATGATCTGCTCGCAATCGTCGCTGCCCAAACAACCACCACTCGCTCCGGTGGCGGCCAATAGTCCACGTAGCTGCATACCTTTCGACTCGAGTACTTCGATCCCCCCAGCCAGTCCCATTCCCTTTCCGCGCCAGCAGTCAAGTACATCATTTCCAACACAGACGTCCAGGTCGTCAATACGGGTCACACAACGATTAAAGGTATTGGTCTCCTGGTGCAACATTCCAACCGCGACAATCATATTTCGTCTCCGTGCTCTTCAGCGGACAGGCCACCTTCAGAGCGGATCCAGCTCGGCGATGCGCCCTGCGCGTGATGGACAGGAAGAATCGCAATCAGTTTCTACTTTTCTCCGGATGACTCTACTTGTGCATCCTAGAGAACTCGTATCAGCTGGCGTCGTGTAAAAGTACAGCCGATTAATACTCCGGGCTTGATGCCAAAACCAGCTGGGGGTCAGAGAAGGGATTATGTCACAGTAAAAAGGTTTTGTTTATCCCCTTGTTGAGCATTCCGCTGAGACATCATTTTCAAGATTTAAGCTCAATTTGAGTGGCCTGGACGCGAAGAGCCTAGGCAATTGGGTCGGTGCGATGGACGAACCTGTAAGCATTTCGGTAGAAGAGATTCTCCATCTGACCGGAGTCGAAACTCTCTAAATACATCTCCCGTCGGGCAGCGCGTAGTGTCTTGTAGACAGAATGCGTGGGCCGCGGGTCGCGGTGTGTGATATCCATTTCCGCTAGCTGGTGCTCCCAAATCTGCTCCCAGCCGTAACCGAAGCTGATCATCGAGCCACGACTCAGATCGCAGGGAAGATCGCTACCGAACATGATAGGATCGAGTCGAAAATTGCGAAAGGCAGTTATGAACACGTCGGTATGCATGACGGAGGAGAAGTCATACCAGAAATTGGGGACGTCCCCAGATGCGCTCAACCGACCGCTCCAATGGCCAGGCGATTGAGCTGCGAGCCATGTGGGCCAGATCCCAGCGCACTGCCGGGTATTTTTTTGACACAGGTACAGCAGGTCTGCGATATTCTGCTCGTCGGCGATACCCTCCTTTCTTCACAGACGCATCATGACGGTGATCTCTCTTTCCTGAGCCACCTCAACAATTGCTTCAGGCAACATGTCCGTGATCCGGCAGTTCACCTCATCAGCCGCGTAGAAGCGATACAGCTTAAGACCGACAAAGCCGTATCGATCAATGTCTTCCACACAACTTTTTCGGGAGAATTGCCGGGGAAAGCGTTATACTCATACTCGAGTGGACTGCCAACAGAGCTGGGCAAAGGTCAAATGGGAAATATCAACTGACGATGGATTATTCGCATCAGCAACCTAGACAGCTTCACGTGTTCAACAATTGAAAATCAAGAATTGCGGGCTACGCCCGCTCCAGGAACTGATCTATGGAACCAGCCCGAAAGTTGAAAGAGAAGCTCGATCGTCACGAACCGGTCCTCGGACTGCTGCTCACCTACCACCTTTGGCTCGACGCCATCGAGATGGCGATCCACACAGGACTCGACTACCTGATCATCGATGACGAGCATCTCGACCATGGCGGAACGCTCATGGCTGATGCGTGTCGGATGGGTCGCTTGGCCGGCATCCCAATATTCGTTCGCCCTCAAAGCACCGATACCGCAAAGGTGATGAAGGCAGTCGATTTGGGTTGCTGCGGCCTGCTGCTGCCGATGGTGGAACGCCTGGAACAGCTAGAAGACGCACAGAAAGGAGTGTATATGCCTCCACGAGGTGAGCGGCGCCCAGGTGGTCCTGGCAACCGCTGGCTTCGGCAGTACAACTACGCAAGCTTCAAATCGGTTGTGGAGGATCATTTCATCGTCATCGCCCAAGTTGAGAGCCCCGATGGCATCCGCAACGCCGATGCTATTGCCCACCATAATCTGGTCACGGCCCTCGGCATCGGGCCGTTCGATCTCTCGGCCCGGCTGGGTATCTGTTTCGAGCCTGACCATCCAAAACAGAACAAGGCGTGGAGTGCCCTGCGGTCGGCTGCGGAACGGGCCGGAAAACCGATGTGGGCCATTGGCAACGGGCGCAAGCTGATGAACGAGGGACACTACTTCATCTGTTTCGGGGAGGCGAGCATAATCCTGGAGCAGGCCGTCACCAAGAAGCTCGAACAGCTCCTTACTCATGCCAAGCATGGAGCAAAACCATGAGTCAGTTTTCCGTGACGCCAAGTGTTCATCCAACACAAATAGTTTTGCTAACTCAGCGCTAATCCATTCTCAATCGATTCGTAACATTTCACGGAGCGATTGGAAACCCAGCTGGCCTACAGTGAAGATGGGCTTTCCTGGAAGAGGGTGGGATCTGTGCAGACCGGTGCTCCCTCTCGGTGGAGAAGGTACCTGGGATTCTCACATGACGAATCCCACCCTCAACCCGCCCATCCCGGAAGGAGATCGACTGCTCGTTTTCTACCGCGGCGTAAGTACCAAGCACGCTTCCGGCCAGCGGTCTCGGGAGGCGATCGGACTGGCGACGATCCGTAGGGACGGATGGGTGAGTCTGGAAACCGGGCACATTCGGGAAGGCCAATTGGTCACCCATGAGTTGCCGCTGAGAAAAACCATGATTCTGGAGTTAAACGTGAACTGCTATAGCGGCTATATCGCGGTGGATGTGCTTGGCCCAGAAGGGGTTTTGTTCTGGATGGTTTTGATGCGTAGGCCAGCCGGATACTGCCATGCTGACTGTAATCGCATTTTCCACAGTCGGGAATGAAAAACTGGAAAATAGAATATGGTGCTTGGGTTTATTTGGTGTAAAATTGACAATCGGACTGTTAATCTCCTGCGCTGATACAACCAGGAGGATCCCTGTCTCAAAGGTTAAATCAAGTCGAGCGGGTCAGTTTTTCAGAAAGTATACATCTGGACTGGAAGATAGGCTCCCCATCCTGGCTCTTTCAGTGAGATCTTGTGGGTTCCATTCAGGAAAAAATAATTCTGGTTAGTGGCCGGCTGATGTATCGGCCAGCCTAGATTTGTTCAACCGACGCATCCGGGAACTTGTGTGTAGATACGCTGGTCCTCCCCCAACCATTAACCCCTCGATTTGGTTTGTGGTCATAAATTCTCATAAAATACCTAAGCAGAAGGCAGAGATAGGACACCTTTTTTCAGCCGAAAGAGGGCGGCAATCCAGGGGGGAATATGTTTAATGTCTAGGCGCCTGTGCTCTTCTGCTGTTGGGGTCTTGGTGGCACTGATGATCGGGTGTGGCGATGGCGTGTCCTCCCCACCGTCGCCACTGCTCGATCTGAGTGGCCGACGAGTGGATCCCTTGAGAGAAACCGATGCCAAGGCAATCATTTTTTTCTTTGTCCGGACCGATTGTCCAATCTCCAATCGATACGCGCCCGAGGTCCGGCGGCTGCACTGGGAATTTTCTTCCAGGGGTGCAAGATTTTACCTGGTATACGTGGATCCCCATGAATCGCCGGAGGCGATTCGCACCCACCTGAAGGAATACAACTATCCCTGCCCAGCTCTGCGCGATCCACAGCATTGTCTAGTCCGGCAAACGGGAGTCAGGGTTACACCCGAGGCAGCCGTCTTTAGGCCCGATGGAAAGATGGTTTATCGTGGGCGTATCGATAACCAGTATGTAGATTTTGGAAAGGCCCGTCCGGCGCCGACAAGGCGCGATCTTCAGGAGGTGTTGGAGGCTATCCTGGCAGGTCAATCCGTCAAGCAGGCTACTACAGACGCGGTCGGCTGTTTTATCGCGGATCTTCGATGAGAATCCGACCTATCTTTTGGGGTGTCCTTGGGTTTCTGGTTTCTCTGCCGCAGGCAAGCTGTAGGGAAGAAGCAGTTCCAGAAGCGGTTCTATCGGCTTCCGACCAAAACCTGGTGAGCCGCGAAGAATCTTTGACTTTCAACCAAGACATCGCTCCCATCATCTTCGAGCAGTGTTCCCCATGCCATCGTCCTAGAGGTACAGCACCCTTCCCCCTGCTCTCTTACTTCGATGTTAAAAGGCGTGCTCAACAAATCGCCCAAGTGACCGAAAGTCGCTATATGCCACCTTGGCTTCCCGAACCAAGTGAGCACCAGTTTATCGGCGAGCGAAGGCTTCACCAGTCCGAGATCCAGTCGATTAAACGATGGATCCAGCAGGGTGCCATTGAAGGCGATAGGGATGCCTTGCCGCAGACACCGAGTTGGCCCAGCGGTTGGCAACTGGGAACGCCCGATCTGGTGGTCCAAATGCCCGAGTCCTACCTGAAAATCGCTTCACCGCGTGACACGTGGAGGAATTTCATCATCCCCCTTGGTGTGACCCATACTCGCTACGTCAAGGCCGTGGACCTCAAGCCTGGAAACCCAAAGATTGTCCACCATGCCGTTATGGAAATCGACCGCTTCCATAAATCGAGCCAATTTGACGCAGAAGACGCCCAGCCTGGGTTTGACGGCATGCGAAATGGAACACTCGGACTGGGTCCATTTGCCGAGAATCCGGATGGACAGTACCTGGGCTGGACGCCCGGGAAGGTGCCCTATCCTGGGGATGAGGGGATCGCGTGGCGCCTCGACCCAGGCACCGACCTAATTCTCCAGTTGCATATGCCTGCCACAGGCAAGGACGAAGTCATTCAATCAAGCATAGCCCTCTATTTCAGTAACGACCCTCCCACTAGATTCCCGTTTTCCTTCCTCCTCGCATCACGAGACATCGACATTCCGCCGGGAGTACAGGACTACACGATCCAGGAAGAGTATGTTCTTCCAGTCGACGTGGAAGTCCTTGGCGTGTTCCCTCACGCGCACTATCTGTGTAGAGAGATGCTGGGCTATGCCCTCCTTCCTGAGGGAGAACAGAAAATCCTCATTCACATCAAAGAATGGGATTTCAACTGGCAAGATGAGTATCGGTATGTTGACCCCGTCTACCTTCCCAAGGGAACCCGCATCGGAATGCGCTATCGCTATGACAATTCTGTAAACAACGCCCGCAACCCCAGTAATCCTCCCAAGCGCGTTCTCTACGGCGAGCAGTCAACGGATGAAATGGGGGAACTCGCCGTCCAGGTCCTGCCGAGTAACAAAAATGAACTTGAAAAGGATTTTCGCCGCTACCAGATCCTGGCTGGCCTGAAGAGGCAGAAAAAGGCTCTGGCTGAAGAACCTACCGACTTCAGGGGCCACAATGCTATGGGCGACGGCTTACTCTTCCTAGGCCGGAGTGAGGAAGCCGAGTTTCACTTTCGGGAAGTGGCCAGGTTGCAGCCGCAAAGCAGTATCGCCCACGCCAAACTCGCGAATATGCTTGAGAAGCGGGGCCAGCTGAAGGAGGCGACTGAACACTATTCCATAGCGGCGCGACTGGATCCTGAAAACGTGGAAATCCATCTCAATTTGGCGATTCTTCTCCAAGTCCAGGGACAACTGAAGGAGGCGCTGGACCACTATCGGAAGGTACTACGCCTGCAGCCCGAGACTGTAGTGGCACAGGTCAACCTGGGCATTCTGCTGGGATCCCAGGGCCACGTCGAGAACTCCATCAAATACTTTCGCTTGGCCTTGAGAATTGACCCAGATTATGCTCCAGCCCACATGAACCTTGGCGTCTCCTTGCGCACTTTGGGAAAGTTGGACCAGGCGGTCCACCATTTGAGGCGTGCCTTGGAGATTGATCCCGACCTAGCAGCTGCACAGACCAATCTACAAAAAACGCTTGAGATGCTTGACCAGCTGGGTAAACCGTAAGGAATGGGGATCCAGCCAGTATTGATCAGTCTGGAAAACCCACAACGATGAATGCTTGCTGGAACACTACCTCAGGTCGGTGCAGCCCCAGTGTCCCCCATTCGAGTAAAGATTCTTGACAATACTTCCGCTAACGAAACCGATCTGGTATCCCGACAATTGGGCATCTACTCGTGTGCTTCCAAACAGAATGTAAGTTTTGGTCGCGGACACAACTGGAACCTGCTGGGGAAAGGATTTCTAAACTGTGCTCTTACTGAATGTGGGCGTCAATGAACGTGTACAACTCATCCTCAGCCCAAGCCAGAAAGAAGGTTTTGACCAAGACCGAATCGAGGCTCCTTGCTACTTAATGCTGACAAACTGTTCCCAAGGACCTCACTGGATCGCTCTCAGTTACTACAACAGTTGGAGCGGGAGACGGGACTCGAACCCGCGACGTCCAGCTTGGGAAGCTGACATTCTACCGCTGAATTACTCCCGCCCATAAAGAGTTTTTCCTACCACATGGTCATCCCTGATCTATGGAGTATAGCACAACCCAGTTGATGCTGCCTTCGCCACAGAAGTGGGAGAAAACGGACTCGGAAAAGTCAGGTAGCAATAGGCAAGAAACGACGGCATCAGAGGGAACAGGGCTGGGCAACAAGCCCCATTCTGAGAGAGCTGAAGGACGAAAAGATAGGAGGGGAAGACCTGCTGGGGAAAACAATCCACCAATCTAGAGGAGATCAAACGTTAGGGGCATAGATCACATCGGACAAGTGCTCACACAGGCATGATGCCTTCCTAAGTTCCCTACCGCCGTTACTTTGAAAAGGGCTTCTTCTTACAACTTTTTTCTTGACAAAGAACGAAACCCTCTCTAGAGTTTCTTCCTGAAATCGATTTTCAATTTCAATGTCAATAACGAATTTTTCGTCGGGATAACTGTGGGACCTACAAACTCAAAGCGTGCTCGCGTCTAAAAAGGGGAGACCACGGTGTGGGTGTAGATCGGAGTTGTCGTGTTTTCGTCGTCATCTTGGTAACTCTTACCGTAGCAGGGCTGGCAGCTGAGTTTCCACAGCGTGGGTCTATTTCAGGGCGAGTATTGGACGTGCGCGGCGAAACGATCAGTGAAGTCACGGTTAGGTTAAGGACGGAAGAGAGAGGCGCTGACCAAAGTGTGACAACGGACCAATCCGGAACCTTTTGGTTTGATGAATTAAAGGCTGCTTCCTACGTTCTTAGCACAGAAAAGAAGTACTTCGAGACTGTCACCAAGAAGCTCTTCTTATCTCCCAACGAGGACCATGAGATCGAAATCACACTCCCGCTCGCTTCAAAGTCGGTCATCCATGAGCGTGTGATGGTTATCGGAGATCCTTCCGGAATAAGTGAGATACCGGGCTCTGCCCATTACATCGACAAGGAGCAGTTGGATCGGCACAAGCTGGCTTACGACGATGTCCATCACTTCCTGCGACAGGTTCCGGGTGTCAACATCCAGGAAGAAGACGGTTATGGCCTTCGACCCAATATTGGCATGCGGGGGACCGGCGCTGAACGAAGTTCCAAGATCACGCTCATGGAAGACGGGGTACTCATTGCACCCGCCCCCTACGCAGCGCCGTCAGCTTACTACTTCCCAATCACAGGGCGCATGGAGGCCATCGAGGTGCGCAAAGGTTCGAGTCAGATCAAGTATGGTCCCCGGACGACTGGCGGTGCTTTAAACCTTATATCCACCAGCATACCCGACGATCTGAGCTCGCAGGGGAATTTGGCTCTCGGGGGCGACAGTACCCGAAAACTCCACCTCAATCTCGGCGACTCCTACAAGAATATCGGCTGGCTTGTTGAGACCTACCAGATTGTCACTAACGGCTTTAAACAGCTCGACGGCGGCGGAGAAACCGGTTTTTATATTGGCGATTACCTGGCGAAGTTCCGAATCAACAGTGACAGAGATTCCCGCATCTATCAGGAACTAGAGTTCAAGTTAGGGAACACCAAACAGATCTCGGACGAGACTTATCTGGGCTTGACGGATGCTGACTTCGCAAGAAACCCCTTCCGCCGCTATCGTGGTTCTCAGCAGGACGTCTTCCAATCAAATCACGAGCAGTACCAGGTACGCTACTTCATCGTGCCTGGCAAGAACGTTGATGTGACAACGATTGTTTACCGAAACAACTTCGAGCGAAACTGGTACAAACTACAGAGTGTATCCGGCATAAACATTGGAAAAGTCCTGGATGAACCGGAGAAATATTCGACTCAATTAGCCATTGTGAAGGGTGCAGACAGCGATGTTGATACACTCAGCGTGCGGGCCAACAACCGTGAATACTATTCTCATGGAATTCAAACAGTCGTCGGTATTCACCTTGACAAAGGAGGCACTCAGAACAGCCTTGAAATGGGCTTTCGCTATCACCAGGACCAGGAAGATCGATTTCAACACGAAGACGGGTTCCAGATGGTCAATGGCTCCATGAATCCTACCACCAAAGGAGCTCTCGGCAGCCAGGCCAATCGCATCAATGATGCAAAGGCCTCTGCGCTGTTTATCCAGGATAGAATTCGGTGGGGCAGGTGGAGCCTCATTCCTGGGATCAGATACGAAAACATAAACCTCGTTCGAATGGACTTTTCTAAGAACGATCCAAACCGCAGCACCCCGAACAGGGTCCGTAAGAATGGTATGAACATCTTTATTCCCGGTGTCGGAGTAAGGTTTAATTTGAATCCGACCCTGGGTCTTTTTGGAGGTGTACACAGAGGTTTTTCCCCACCGAGTCCTGGATCGACCGAAAACACGAAAGCAGAAGAAAGCCTTAATTATGAATTCGGGTTTCGTATACGAAACCATCTTTCGAGCCTCTCTGTAGCAGGTTTCATCAACGATTATGATAACTTGCTAGGGGCGGATACGTTGGCTTGGGGAGGAACCGGCGAGGGTGATCTTTTCAACGGTGGAAAAGCCGAGGTCGTCGGACTAGAAGCCTCCGGGTCCTTCGACTTGGGCCAGGCTCTTACTTCGAGCCTCCATATTCCAGTAGGCTTTGCTTACACCTTGGCTGATGCAGAGTTCAGTGAGAGCTTTGAAAGTCAATTTGAGCCCTGGGGAAATGTCGTGGCCAGAGATCAGCTTCCCTACCTGCCGAGGCACCAGTTCTACACAAGCGTCGGTTTGGAGAAAACACGTTGGCGCTTGAACCTGGAGGCAAATTCTGTCAGCCGGATGCGTACAAAGGCCAGCCAAGGTCCCCTCGCTGCCTCACAGACCACAAATTCTTATCTCGTCTTCAACCTGTCTGGAGAATACGACTTGATGGTTGAAGAGAGGCGCACAACGCTCTTTCTCGGCCTACGCAATCTGACGGACGAGGAATACATCGTGGCCCGCCGACCCGCAGGTGCACGACCCGGACTGCCACGCACACTGATGGGGGGAATCAAGTTCAGACTGGGACGCTGAAGGAATCACTACGAGGTTTCTCACATGCCATCGTCCGTCGATAGCTAGAACTCTTTTTGGCCAAGAGAGAGACATTTGGGATCCACTTCCGTGGCTCAATTTCGAGAACTTTTATGCCCCGGTAGATACGTGAGAGGAGGTCTGCTCTCATTGCCAGTGGTACTGGTGGGGCTACTCACACCTGCAGTGGCGCAGCGTGAAGAATCGGAGAAGCCGGAAAAACCGAATTTCACCATCGAAGTCATTGATATTTCTCCGGTTCTTGGCAGCGGTGTGAAAAAGGACCGTGTACCGGCAAATGTGCAGACCATCACGCACCAGGAGATCGGGAAGAGAAAAGCACTTTCGCTGAGTGGTCTGTTGAATCAGAAGCTCGGCAACGTCACTGTAAACGACGCCACGACCAATCCTTTCCAGCAGGATCTCCGTTTGCGCGGGTTCACCGCCTCACCACTTCTAGGGCTCCCACAAGGCATCGCTGTTTACCAGAACGGCGTGCGGATCAACGAGGCCTTCGGAGACACGGTTCAGTTTGACCTGATCCCCGACTTCGCTATCCAGACCGTACAAATCATTCCCGGTGCCAATCCGGTCTATGGCCTAAACGCGCTTGGCGGAGCAATCGGACTAGAAATGAAGAACGGCTTTACCTTCCAAGGGGCCCAAGCCGAGGCCTACGGAGGTTCGTTTGGCCGCTACAATATGACGGGTCAGTACGGTACGCAAATTGGTAATTTGGGTGCCTATCTCGGTCTAGCTGGATTCGGAGAGGACGGATGGCGCGACGAATCCCACTCGGATTTGGTGCAGGCTTTCGGGGACCTAAACTACCGGGACAAGCATTTCGACCTGGGTGGTAGTCTCCTCTACACCAACACCGACCTGAACGGAAATGGCCTGGCACCCATCGAGCTCCTAGCGACGAATCGTCAAGCCGTATTCACTTTCCCTGACAATACCAGAAACGAGCTGGCCTTCTTACAGACACGTGCTAACTACTTCGTAACACAAAACTTTTCAGTCCAAAGCAACGCCTATTATCGCAATATCGATCGGAAGACCCTCAACGGAGATGAGGGGGAGTTTGAGGTGTGTGACTCCAAGGTCAGACTCACAGTTGCACCAGCAGATACACTCTGTGCAGAGGGTCAAGGAGCGTCCATCATTAATATTGTAACAGGGGACTTCGTCACCGCAAGTGACGCCGCAGGGGATGGAGTGTTCAATCGAACCATTACCACCGCCCACTCTTACGGCGCCTCACTACAGGGCACTTACCAGGAGAAGCTATTTGGCCTGGAGAGTTTATTTTTGCTGGGTGGCTCGGTCGATTTCGCCGATATCGACTTCGCAAGCAACACAGAAATCGGGAGTTTGACGCCGGATCGAACGGTCAATCCCACCGGGATCTTCATTGGTGAGTTCGAAGAAGCTCTTAACGACGAGTTCAACACCAATCTCTTCTCCCAGAATCGCCTCTACGGTATCTACATCAGCGACACCCTTTCCCTTATCCGCCGGCTCCATCTCACGCTGGCCGGCCGCTACAACCATGCGCGCATTAAGATTTTTGATAACTTAGGTTCTGACCTCGATGGTAATCATGTATTCAACCGCTTCAATCCGGCCATCGGCCTGACCTATCCATTTGCGGACCAGATCACCGGCTATGTCAGCTACAGTGAAGCGAATCGCTCCCCGAATGCAGCAGAGCTAAGCTGTGCTAATCCGGAAAAGCCTTGCCGAGTACCCAACGCTTTCATATCTGATCCGCCCCTGGATCAAGTCATCTCGCGTTCGGTCGAAATCGGCGCTCGCGGGCGCTTGGGCGTCGATGAACATAGACGCTTGGTCCATTGGTCGATCGCCGCTTTTGGTACACGCAACGTCGATGACATCATCTTTGTCGCTTCTCCTGATCTAATTGGGACCGGTTTCTTCCAAAATTCAGGCAGGACCCTGCGCCGGGGTGCCGAGTTCAGCCTGAACAGACGAGACGGTCGATTCGACTGGTACGTTAATTATGGCTTTGTTCGGGCAACATTTGAATCAACCCTGACGCTTCCCAGTGACCGGGAGATCAACGACGCAGCGAGTGAGAAAGGCGAACTGAGGGTAGAACCCGGAGATCGCCTTCCCGGTGTTCCCTTGCACACGGCGAAGTTGGGGGTCTCTTACCCGATCATCCGCAGTTGGAACGTTGCGTTTGAATCGATCCTCGTGTCGAGCCAGATCTTCCTGGGCGACGAAGGCAACGATCAGATTGAGGTCGACGGTTACGGCATCGTCAACCTACGCTCAAGTTACCCGATCAACGACAACCTTGAAGCTTTCGTGATCGTGAATAATCTTTTCGATCACAACTATGAAACCATTGGTGCCCTGGCTCAGGTCGCAGTGGATCTTGCCAAATCTCCAGGAAAAGAAGACCCGCGATTCCTGGGTCCAGGTGCAACAATAGGTATCTGGGGGGGCTTGCGGATAAGGTTCTAACAAACTAAGCAACCTAGGTAATCCAAGCTCAAGTGGGCTTAATTGGTAACGGTGACCTGATAGCGTCCCTGCCGAAGCGTCTGGGTGCCTGCGACCCACGTGCCATTCTGCAATGGATCGCTTCTGAACTCAGACCGAACACTCAGATCAATCTGATGAATCAGATTGATCCAGCAGGCCAGGTGAATGCAGAGAGTTACTCCGAGATCAACCGCCGTCTGGAGTCATCAGAGTTTCAAGCCGCACAGTAGATAATCCACACGCGAGCGCTGCATCTTTTATTTGAGCGCTTCTCGAAAGATTTTTTCAGTTGCCACGTCTTACTGCGAACAACTCCTCTGGAAATACCTGAATTTGACTCCCTTGGGCCTGAAAGAGATAGCATCACAAAGAAAGGGGACGAGATTCGGGGTTACCAAGGCCAATCCGTCGGTATTGAAGGAGGGAGGAGAAATGTTGTTCTCTACCTGAGCGATTGGATTCATTGATCGGCCCGACACACCGATCGAACTTACCTCCGGTGGAAATGGAAGCGGTGCTGAAAACTTCATCTAATCATTTATAGACACTTCCAGGCCCTTTTTTCCCTACCGTCGTCGTACAATAGATTGGTGTTTTCCAAGCGGTTGGCCTATCTGCATGACAAAAATAAGCTCACGCGCTTACTGGAGGACAAAAGGCTTCGAGGAGTTGAAATCATTGATCTAGTCCAATCCAACCCGACTCAGAGCGGATTTACCTACCCAAAGGAAGAGATTTTGGCCGCTATTTCCGATCCCGGATCGTTGCATTACTCGCCCACTCCCCTTGGTCTTCAACAGGCCCGAGAAGCGGTTGCAAGATACTACGAAAGAAGAGGCCATGTAGTCCCTTACCAGGATATTATGCTGACTTGTAGCACCAGTGAGGCATACTCCTACCTTTTCAAACTACTAGCCAATTGTGGAGACGAAGTGCTTGTGCCTTGTCCCGGCTACCCTCTTTTTGACTTTCTCGCCAGCGCTGAATCGCTCAACACAGTCCCTTACCCGCTTTTTTATGACGATGGCTGGCAGTTGGATCTCCCTCAGCTGGGAAAATGCATCATACCTCGAAGCCGAGCAATCATCTTAGTCCATCCGAACCACCCTACGGGGTCCTTCTTGAAGGCAAGCGAGTGGGAATACTTACAGAAAATCTGCCGCCTTCACCAGCTCCCTATCCTCTGTGATGAAGTCTTTTTCGACTATGTTCTAGACCTGGAGGGTGCCCAGTTGAACCTTTTGGAAGAACAAGACATTTTAGTTTTTGTGCTTAATGGGCTTTCCAAGATAGCGGGGCTTCCGCAGCTGAAAATGAGTTGGATCCTGGTCAGAGGACCTTGGATAAGAAAGCAAGAAGCCCTCGATAAGCTGGAAATCCTCTCAGATACGTTTCTGTCTGTGGCTACTCCAGTTCAGCACGCCGTTCCCCGGCTGCTGGAGCTAGGAAAGCAGATTCAAAAGCAGATTCAGGAACGAATCGAGTGTAATTTGGACGTCCTAAAGCAACGACTCAGCCCCTCATCCGCTACTTGCCTGAGAGTGGAGGGTGGATGGTACGAGGTCATTCGTCTACCTCGAACACGCTCAGCTGAGGAGTGGAGTCTAAAGCTCTTAGACCACTACCACACCTTGACCCATCCTGGAGATTTCTACGGTTTCGGGGAAGAAGATTTTCTCGTCATCAGCCTTCTTGCTGACCAAATGGCTTTTGGCAGAGGCGTCCAGCGGATAGCTCAAGCGCTTCAAGAATAACCATGCGGGCTAGGCAGCGAGGGATTTGGCTCACGAAGCGTCCCTCACTTGCGGTTCGGGCTCATTGTGAGCGGAAACTCCTAGCATCCCGTTACATGAGGGCGAACACACAGGTTCGCCCCTGGTCTATACCCACACCCCTCAAAATATCTCCGTTCCCCAGAGATCGTGCAGATGTATTACACCGACAATAGTTCCGCCCACGTCGGTCACCATCAACGAGGTGATCTTCCCCTGCTCCAAACGATGCAGCGCGACCTCTGCAAACTCATCTTGTCCAATGGTGATGGGTTCTGGGGTCATACACTCACCGGCCGTACGGGAAAGTACTCCTTCCCGTTCCCGCTGTAGCAACCGCCTCAAGTCTCCATCGGAGATCACCCCGACCAGGTGGTCTCCTTCTTCCACCACGCTGGTGACCCCCAGACCCTTACGGGACATTTCGTAAATAACCTCGTCCAAGGGAGTATTCACAGTGACCTTGGGAATCTGTTCCTCTCCATGCATCAGATCTGCCACTCGAACCAGCCGCTTTCCTAAACCACCTCCTGGATGGAGCCGAGCGAATTCTTCCCTACCGAACCCTTTTTTCTCCGAAAGCGCAATCGCCAAAGCATCTCCCAAAGCCAGTGCCGTCGTCGTCGAGGCCGTAGGTGTCAAATTGAATAGGCAGGCTTCCCGTTCAACACCCACCGCCAGCACCACATCAGAACTGCGGGCCAGACTCGAGTTCACTCTTCCTACCATAGAAATCAAAATAATGTTCTTACGCTTAATGGTTTCCAGCAGTCTGAGTATTTCTTCGGTTTCTCCACTATTGGAGAGCGCCAGGACCACATCGCCTGGAACCACCATACCCAGGTCTCCGTGAACAGCCTCGGCCGGGTGAAGAAAGAAGGCGGGTGTTCCAGTACTGGCCAAGGTAGCCGCTACCTTTTTACAAACGATCCCGGATTTCCCCACCCCCGTAGTCACTACTCTCCCTTTGCAATTGGCCATCAGATCCACGGCCTGATCGAAGGATTCGTCAATTCTAGATATGAGCTGGTTAATGGCTTCAGCCTCGACCCGAAGGACGTGGCGACCCGTCTCCTGCGAGCGAGAGGAAGTCGAGTCCCCCACCAGCTGAACGTGCGCAGTCCGATCGACTTGTTTTCCAACCCATTGAATGCGATCTTTGGAGCTACTCATTCGCTCAATGTATCCTGTTTAACCACCCGATCGATTCGCTTGAGAGTGACCAAGAGACCTCTCAGTTGGTTAATGGACAAGGCGTTATCCCCGTCGCTTAAAGCCCGCTCGACGTGATTGTGCACCTCCATGAAAAGACCATCAATGCCCACTGCTAAAGCAGCTCGAGCCAGATAGGGAATAAACTCGGCCTGCCCCGAACTGGACTTGCCACCTCCACCCGGAAGCTGAACGCTGTGGGTAGCATCGAAAATGACAGGAAATCCGAAGCTTCGTAGGATGGGAAGCGATTTGAAGTCCACCACAAGATGATTATAGCCAAAGGAAACGCCCCGCTCCGTGACCAAGAGTCGAGTTGCACCGACTGAACGAGCCTTTTCCAAAATATTTTGGACATCCCATGGTGCAAGAAACTGGCCCTTCTTGATATTTACCATCTTTCCCGTAGAAGCCGCCGCAACCACCAAATCCGTTTGGCGTGACAGAAAGGCAGGAATCTGCAGTACATCCAATATGTGAGCAGCCTCTCTCACCTGCAGCACATCGTGCACATCGGAGAGAACCGGAACGCCGACATCTTGGCGAACACGGCCCAGAATCTCTAGACCCTTCACTAGACCAGGCCCCCGGTAGGAGTTAATAGACGTTCGATTGGCTTTGTCGTAGGAAGCTTTGAAAATGTAGGGTATCGCCAGCTCAGCCGTGATCTCTTTCAATTGAGCAGCCATGTCCCGACAATGTTGTTCGCTTTCGATTACACAAGGCCCAGCGATCAGAAAGAAGAGATGGTTACCTCCCAACTTCCAGTTCCGAAATCGAAGGACGCGAGTAGAAGACATAGCAACCGTACCCCGCAGCCTATCTGTGTGCGTTTCCTAGCACCCGCAAACACGAGTCTACAGGCACGCACCGATCGAGGACAACCTAGCCCACACGTAAGGGAACCCGTTCTTTTTTCTCTTGCTCGCTGTGTAACCTATAGGCCGAGGAGGCTTCCACAAAACTGGTGAAAAGTGGGTGAGGATGGAGAGGTTTCGACTTGAACTCGGGATGAAATTGACAACCTAGGAACCAGGGATGATTGCTGATCTCCACGATTTCAACAAAACTCCCGTCCGGTGAATTGCCCGTGATCTTCAAACCGTAGCTGGTGAGAATCTCTTCATATTCTCGATTGAACTCATAACGGTGGCGATGGCGCTCTGAAATTTCTTTCTCTTGATAGCTGCGATAGGCCATAGAACCCGCTTCCAAAATACAAGGATAAGCTCCCAGCCGCATGGTTCCACCCATCTCCTCAACACCCAAAAGTTCACGCAGCTTATAAATGACTCGGTGAGGACCGGACGGTTCAAACTCCGAACTATGAGCTTCTAGGTCGCAGACATTCCGTGCAAACTCGATTACGGCGCACTGCATTCCCAAACAGATCCCAAAGAAGGGAACCCTATGGACGCGGGCATACTGAATAGCTCGAATCATTCCCTCAATCCCACGGGGACCAAATCCACCGGGGACCAAGATACAGTGTACCTCTTTGAGTTTTTCTTCCCAATCGTCACCCACCAGACCCTCGGATTCAATCCACTGGAGGTTAACTTTGGTTCGGCCAGAAAGCCCACCGTGGAGCAAGGCTTCCTTGAGACTCTTGTACGAGTCTGCATACTCAATGTATTTCCCGACAACCCCCACCGTCACCTCACGGAGGGGATGGTAAATCACCTCGACCAAATTCTCCCAATGGATCAAATCGCTCGGATGATCGGGCAACTCAAGCAGACGGAAGATCATGGCGTCCAAACCCTCGCCGTGAAGCACCAAGGGGACCTCATACACACTCCGGACATCCTTGGCCGTGATGACCGCCTGGGAAGGGAGGTTACAAAATAGGGCAATCTTATCCTTGATCTCATTGGGCAGGATGCGATCGGTACGACACAGCAATACATCGGGTTGAATACCAATTGCGCGTAGCTCTTTGACCGAGTGTTGAGTGGGTTTAGTTTTCAGTTCCCCCGAGGTGTCAATGTAGGGAACCAGCGTGAGGTGCACGAAGATCGAGTTGCCTTTACCAACCTCGTTGTGCATCTGGCGAATCGCCTCGAGGAAGGGTAGACTTTCAATGTCACCCACCGTCCCTCCGATCTCCACGATGACCACATCAACATCGTCGGCAAGCCGCTTGATGGTAGCCTTGATTTCATTGGTAATGTGCGGAATCACCTGGACCGTCTTTCCTAGATAGTCCCCTCGACGCTCCTTCTCTATAACGGTCTGATAGATCTTTCCAGTGGTGGAATTGTTGTTCCGGGTTAGCCGGGCTCGGGTAAACCGTTCATAGTGGCCAAGATCTAAGTCCGTTTCTGCCCCATCATCGGTAACAAAGACCTCCCCGTGTTGGAAGGGACTCATCGTTCCCGGATCGACGTTGATATAAGGGTCCAACTTCAAGACGTTAACCCGAAATCCACGGCTTTCCAAAAGACATCCAATCGAGGCCGAAGCTAGCCCTTTACCCAGTGAACTCAGTACTCCTCCCGTTACAAAAACATACTTGGTGGTCATCACACTCCCTTGATTTTCCGTCTAGGCTCGACTTTCTGCGAGTGCGAGCTACTGGCATTTTCCAACAAAGGTCTGACACGCTCGAGATCCTCCTGAGTATCGATACAGATACTGTCTTCAGAGACTTGAACCACCCAAATGGGGATACCGTTTTCCAGGAACCTTAGCTGCTCTAGCTTTTCGATGCCCTCCAGTTGGGAGGGCTTCAAGCGCGATAAGTTTAACAACACCTGGCGTCTGAATCCGTAGATCCCCAGGTGCTTGAAGTAAGTAGCTGAAAGGCCTTGAGAATAGGGTATGGCAGAACGAGAGAAATACATGGCCCGCTCCTCTCCATCCACTACCACCTTGACTATGTGCGGATCCTGGGCTTCAGAGGGATTCCGGATTTCTACCCGTGCGGTGGTCATGCCCAGGGTTGAGTCTTCCTCGAAAGGACTGCAGACTGCCTCGATGGTTTCTGGGGAAATCAGCGGCTCATCCCCTTGGATATTAACAAAGACGTCCCCCTCAATCTGTTCAGCGACCTCGGCCACCCGATCTGTGCCGCTCAGGTGGTCCCCTCTAGTCATTACTACCCTTCCCCCAAAGTTCTGCACCGCCTCTGAAATCCGACCATCATCTGTGGCCACAATAACCTCCGCCAGTCGTGACGCCTGGATAGCCCTTTCATAGACCCATTGGATCAAGGTCTTTCCTGCTATTTCAATTAGTGGTTTTCCCCGAAGTCGGGTGGAAGCATAACGGACCGGAATAACCCCTACGAAGTACATAACCTAGCTTACAATGGACACCAGTCGACTGCAAGTGGAGTTGAACTGCAAAGGGATCATGTAGGTGCACAGCCTTTCGCAGGCCACACGCCGGTCGGCTCCCACGGTCTATCACTGCATAACCCAAGGTGTCGGCTCGATCAATGAATCTGATTGAGGGACAAAGAACTAGAATGCCATCCCTGTCTGCCAGCGGCGGTTTAACTTTTTGGAACCAGCTCTTGAGCTTGCCCTTCTTTTAGAACGAGAAATTGGTTGGCCTTGAAAGGTCCCAGTCGATCCACAGTTCCGCTGGGCCAGCGAATCTCTAAGCTGTCTACCCACTCCTCTTCTCCGAGACCTGCATGGACCCTCGAAGCGCTGCTTCCCAGATAGCTTCCTCCACCCACCAGCTGGAATTTTTGTACCCCCTTACGGGTGTTCACCCGAAGGATTGAGCCGATGCCACTTCGGTTGCTCCTGGTTCCCTTCAAGCGAATGCTCAACCAGCGCTTGCGGTTACCTCCCTCATTGCGAAGGAGCAGGGGCCTGGAGCCACAATTAGAGACCAGCACATCAACATCGCCATCGTTGTCGTAGTCTCCAAAGGCCAGTCCCCGACTCAAGTCGGGCTCCAATAGCACCTTCCCATGGGTTGCTGAGACCTCCCAAAATCGGCCTCCCCGATTTTCGAAAAGGAGTTTAGGTTGCTCGAAAAAGATTCCCGGTAAATAGAGGTGAACGAGATTGTCAACGTGACCGTTGACCACGAAAAGATCCTGATCAGCATCATTGTCGAAGTCGAAAAAACCCACCCCAAATCCCGTGTACTTGCTGCTGGGACGCTTTAGATCCGCTTGGGAGCTCACATCTTCGAAAGCCAGATCGCCACGATTTCGGTAAAGTGCTAAATATTCTGTAGCTAAATTGGTGACCGCCAAATCAAAAAGGCTGTCCTGGTCGTAGTCGGCGCAGCCAATTCCCATCCCAGACTGAGTCTTCCCGTTCTCGTCCAGCGCAACACCCACCACTAGGCCGACTTCTTTGAAGGTCCCATCACCATTATTGACAAAGAGGAAATTAGGATTGGTATCGTTGGCCACATAAATCTCCAATCGCCCATCCTCGTCCAAATCGACTCCCATGACTCCCAAACCTTTACCCACCGGCGAGGCAATTCCGCTTTGGGTGCTAACATCGGTGAAGGTTCCATTCCGGTTGTTCTGAAAGAGCAGATCCGGGATTCCTTCGTACTCCTTGGGAGGACAGTACACATGATGCTCCTGTCTCAGGCAATCGCGATGGATTCGATAGTCGAAATCCAGGTAGCGACAGACGTACAGATCGAGAAATCCGTCGTTGTCATAGTCGAAAAAAGCGGCACTCGTGCTCCAGCCACCCGGTCCACCAACTCCTGCTTTCTGGGTTAGGTCGGTAAAGGTTCCATCTCGGTTATTCCGGTAAAGCTGATTGGGACCTCCAAAATAGGTAAGGTAAAGGTCCTCCCATCCGTCGTTGTCCACATCTCCCACCGCCACCCCCATACCGTAGTAACTACTTTCCCCAATACCCGCTTTCCGGCTAGTATTTTGGAAGCTCCCATTACCCAAATTCCGGTAAAGCGCGTGCTCAATCACGCCATCATGGCGAAAACCCGGTACTCGCCCACCATTGACCAGAAAAAGGTCGAGCCATCCATCACCGTCGTAATCCAAGAACGCGCACCCCGAACCCATGATCTCCACCAGATACTTGCGGGTGGTAAATCCGTTGATGTGGAGGAAATCGATTCCCGCTTCGTGACTCACATCCACAAACTCAAGAGCGGCTTGGTCGGGCCAGAACATCGTTGCAGTACGCCAACACAGAAAAGGCAGGAAGAGCAGCAAGGACCATCCAAAAAGAAACACTTAGTTCTGACCCTCTGTCATCAGCTTCCGGTAAAGTTCCTTTTCCTTTTGACTCTCCTGCTCCTCTCCCACCTTGGCTAGCGCTGAGGAGAGATTCAAATGGTAGAAGGGATTGTGAGGCTCTAATTCCGCAGCTTGACGGTACGCAGAAACCGATTTTTGGTACTCCTCAACCTGGAAAAAAAGGTTCCCAAGATCGTTGTGATAGGTGTGCTTGGTGGGACTAAGTTGGATCGCCCTCTCCATCTTCGGGATGGCAATGGCGTAGTTGCCTGCCGCTACCAGAGATGTCGCATACATTTCATGATAACTGGAATCGTAGGGATAAAGTTCAATCGCCTTTTCAATGTTCCTCTGAGCCTTCTGGAGATTCCCCTTTCGGAGGTGGGCGAAGGCAAGCCCGAAAAGTGCCCGATCTGGAGGGAAAATATAGTCCAACTGACTTCGTTTCGGGGCCAGTTCTCGACACTCCTGAAAAACCGCTAGCGCCTGGTTGAATTCTCCCTGGGAAACGTGTTTTTGCCCCTCAAGGAAAAGTCTTACCGCCTTGTTTCGTCGTTCTCTTTCGCTTTTCTGCTCCAAATCCAAGGTCCGGAAACGGGACAGCATCTCCTTGACTTTTTCCTCGTCTCCTCGCTTGCGGTAGGCTGTCCCAAGATGAAAATAGGCCTGTGGCGTTGGAGACAACTCGACCGATTTTTGAAGATGTTCGATGGCTTCCTGATCTCTATCCACGTTGAGGAGGGCTTTTCCCAACCTTTGATGAGTGACCGCGTCATCGGGTCCCACCTCCAGGGCCCTATAAAAGTGACGGACTGCCTGCTCATAGGTCCCCTTGCTCTGGCTGTACAATTCTCCCAGCTCTCGATGAGCCTCCATGTGTTCAGGATTGAACTTCACCACCTCCAAAAGCCGTGCCTCTCCCTTTTCTGGTTCTTGCTTAGCTATCAGGGTGATCCCCTCTAGATAAAGACCATAGATACGTACAGAATCATCTTTTGGGATCTTCCCTGTTGTTTTGTCGAGAAAGGATTGGATTTCTCGGCTTGCCTCGTCATAGCGCTCGTGTGGAATGAGTAGAGAAGCCAAGGTCAAGTGGAGCTTGAACAGCTCGGGATGAAGTCGCAAGTGTTGGTGACAAAGCTCCTGCGCTTCCTCTCTCAGGCCCATCTGAGTCAACAGTAAAGCCAGGGATATGACTCCTTGCTCACGTTTGGGTTGCAATCGCAGAACCTCCCGATACTCGGCCACCGCTTCTAGATATCTCCGCTGCTCCTGGTAATTCTTGGCCGCTTGAAAGTGACGCTCCGCCTCGGGTATTTGACCTAGAACATTGGCATTCCCCAACCAAAGAAACATCAGATTCAAAACAACCACAGAAAGGGACCAACTTCTCATTTTCATCTCTTCTTTAATGCTTCAATGAGGCTGGCAGCCTCATGCATCTGAGGATCGAGAACTAAGGCCTTTTCAAAGGCCACTCGCGCATCCTCATACTTTGCCTGGGCGTTTCGCACTAGACCAAGAAGCTGGTAGTGGGGGGCAAAGGAAGGACTGTATTGAATCGCTCGTTGAATCGACTCCAGTGCCTGAGACAGCCGCCTCTGGTGGAGAAGAATCCTGGCTCGAAGTGCCCAAGCATCGGCATTCTCGGGCTCCAACGCCAGCGTCTCTTCCGTCTTCTCAAAAGCCTCTGGAAATCGATCTCGCTTAGCCAGATTGTCGGCCCGCAGGAGCGCCTCCCGGGCTATGGACTTCCGATCTTCCTGCTGGCGCTTTTGCCGGCGCAATTTCTCCTCTCTCTCTAGGTATTGAGAGCCTTCCTCGTCCTTTCCCGCCCTGACGAGCAAACGTCCCAGACCCAGCAAGGCCTTCTGAGATTTTGGATCGACTCGTAAGATCTGGCGGTAGGTCTCGCCGGCCTTTTCATCATCGCTCACCTGTGAATACACGGTTGCTAACAGGGAAAGAGCTCTTAGATTTCGCGGTTCTTGCTCCAATATTTTCTGCAGACTTCCAATAGCTAGGTCATATCTCCCAGGGTTCAAGCTGTAGATACTGGCCAATCCATAGTAGGCTTCCTCAATGGGCTGGATCTCGAGAGCCTTGTTGTACATCTCGAGAGAGGCCTCAAAGTTACTGGCCATATAGTAAAGTTCCCCCAGCAATAGACAACTCTGGAGATGTTTTGGATTTAATCGCAGCGCTTCTTTGGCCTCCCGCTTTGCAGCTGAATCCTTCTTTTGAGTATAGTAGAGATGGGCTAGCTGGTAGCGAGCCTCACCTATCTCCGGGTACGATTCCAAAACCCGCTTCAACTGCGCTTCATAGGCATGAAAGTTCCCTACATCCCAAAAGGCGAATGCTAATGCCAGGTCATAGACAGGGTTATCCGGCTCCATACTCACAGCTTTCTGCAGAGACTCGATCGCCTGAAAATAGTTGTTTCGGTACCCTGAGACAAAGCCGAATAGGTAGTGTGCCTTAGCCAACTCCGGGTTCTGCTGGATTAACCTTCGTACCTGAATGTCTGCCTGATTCCATTGGCTCGATCGAATCAGTTGTTCTACCTGGCCCAGCGCCTCTGTTTGGGAGGATCCGGCAGCGAAGGGGTAAGCAAAGCAGGTGAGAAACAGCCAGATGGGAAAACCAACCGAACAGAAGACTGTTCTTCTCCTTCTTCCAAGGCTCATGCTGTTTTCCTCTCTTCCCAGCCGCATCTCAACACGGGTATTCAATTAGCTCTACTCATTAGGCTCAGACTCGGCAGGCAAATATATGGTCATTATAGCAGCAAAGCAAGCAATCTGTAGCCAGGGGCCTATTGGTGTGTCGAGCCGGATCTTAGCATCCCTTTCACACGGGGGGACACATAGATCTTCCCCTACCACTTACCCACCGACGGAACCGGTGGGATATACTTATATCTGATTTGAGCGAGCCGACCCAGCAGGACTAAGTGTCACCATGAATTGGAAAGGAAAACCTCAGACGAGAACATTGATCTTCGTTACACTTTTGGGACTGATGCTGGGAGTACATAGCGGTTTTGTCCTGGCCTCGACCTCAATAAGGTTCACGGATGTTGCAGAAGAAGCAGGCGTGACCCTGCTCAACGTATGTGGAGGACCCAGAAAAAACTACATTCTGGAGGTTAATGGAAACGGGGCTGCCTTTTTCGACTACGACAACGATAGCGACATGGATCTGGCTATTGTCAACGGCTCCACTCTCGAAGACGTCCGGCAAGGAAATGATCTCCTCCTCGCCCTCTACCAAAATTCTGGGAAAAGCCGCTTTAACGACGTGACCCCTCACAGCGGACTGCAAAAAAAAGGCTGGGGAATGGGTGTTTGTGTGGCCGACTATGACAACGACAGCTTTCAGGACATTTACATCACAGCCTATGGACCCAATACACTCTTCCGTAACAAGGGAGATGGGAGTTTTCAGGACATGACCCATCAGGCCGGGGTCGGCGACCCTCGCTGGAGCACCAATTGTGCCTTTGCCGACTATGATCGGGATGGAGACGTCGATCTCTACGTCGCAAACTACCTTGTCTTCGACAAGGAAAAAATCCCTAAACCGGGTGCCAATTCCCTGTGTCGCTACATGGGAATGGATGTGGTCTGCGGACCGAGGGGTCTGGAAGGGGAGCCCGATGCTCTATATCGCAACAACGGGGACGGAACCTTTACCGATGTGACCGAAACGGCTGGCATTCATGATCCCGGCTACTATGGTTTCGGAGTCATCTTCAGCGACCTGGACAACGATGGCTGGCTAGACATCTACGTGGCAAACGACTCCACTCCGAACCTATTGTTCCACAACAATCGTGACGGAACATTCTCTGAAGTAGCGCTGTTCTCCGGAGCCTCTCTGAGTGAGAATGCAAAGGAACAAGCTAGTATGGGCGTGGATGCGGGAGATTACAACGGAGACGGATATTTTGACCTCTTTGTCACCAATTTTTCCCAAGACTACAATACGCTTTACCAGAATCACGGCAATGGGATCTTTTCTGACAGCACCTCCATCGCCGATCTGAAGGCATCCTCGCTTCCTTATCTCGGCTGGGGAACCGGTTTCGTGGACTTTGACAACGACGGCCTCCTCGATATTTTTTTGGCCAACGGACATCTTTACCCGGATATCGATCATTATGCGCTGGGTTCAACCTTTGTTCAGCCTAATCAGCTGTACAGAAACCTAGGGAACGGGCGTTTCCAGGAGATCAAACTAGATGATCTTTCGATTGCAAAGTCGAGCCGTGGAGCCGCCTTTGGAGATTACGACAACGACGGGGACCTGGACGTGGCGATCGTCAACCTCAATGACCGCCCCACACTCCTCCGCAATGAAGTGGAAAACAACAACCACTGGGTCACCCTGCATCTAGTGGGAACCAGAAGCAATCGGGACGCTATAGGGGCCCGTGTCGTGGCTGAGACCAACCACGGGGTACAGGTGGCGGAGGTACGTAGCGGCGGTAGCTATCTCTCCCACAACGACTCTCGCCTTCATTTTGGGCTGGGTAAGGCCAACCGGATCAAGCGCCTTCAGATCCGCTGGCCCAGCGGCTTGCTGGAGGAATTCCAGGACCTTGAAGTAGACGTGTTCTTTGTCCTCACAGAGGATCAAGGCCTCGAAATAAAAACGTCCCACCAGCGACCATAAACCGACCTATATGTCAGCTAGCTCATCTGGGAACAAGCAGAGTTTCATGACCCCCTACGATTTCTTATTGACCCGAGCAATCTGCGGGTCCTCAACCAGTTTCACTCGCCACATTGGTTCGTACTCCCATAGCATATAAGCAAAACCACAAGGGCTAGAAAATAGACAAATTGTAAAACAACACCGAAAGATTAAGGCGAGATTCCCAACAGAAACTAGTGAAGGTTGATGCTCTGCAAGGCTACCTGAGAAAAACACCCATTAAAATACCTCCAAAGTTTTGGACCAGATCTACTGCCAGAGAAGGGCTTACCATTCCATAGAGCAACTGACAGGTCATCACCTGCACCAGCAAGGCTAGAGTTTGAAAAAAAGATATTCAGTTGGGCTTTCCGAACCCATTTCCAAGTTACCAGCACGTCGTACTCATGACAAATACAGCAAACTCACCAAAGCAAAAGACCCCTAATTTCAGTATCACCCTTTATCCGTTGATAAATGTCCAACAGAACCCACAACTGGGAAAAAGGCTCGAGCAGTGGCGGTAAGAAAATAAGCATGGAAGTAGTGGGAGGAAGCCGCACCAAAATAAATCACTATAAACGTGAAGACTACCGAGCTTACTAAGAAAAGAACCATCTATCCATAAAAAGCCCTGTACTGCACCCCGAGCTCCCCTGTATTTTGGCCCGGCTTCCCACTGACTGAGCAGCTACCAAGGTGAAGGTCAGTCCTGGTATAGAGTACTGTTTCCCTTAGCCGTCTCTCGAGTACCTTGCTGATGGGTGTCCTCCACCGATTGTCCTTCACCCTGACGCAACACAACCAGCCGATTGGCTTCGAGATTAACCCAGCGTTCCTCCCGACCATTGGGCCAACGAATCCACAGGTCCACACTCTTCTCCTCTCCCAACCCGAAGTGAGCCCGAAAATCACTCTGTGAAAGATAGCTGGCGCCGCTGAGAATCTGACGAGTTTGCTCCTTTAGTTCCGTACGTACTGTGATCTTTGCTCCTATCGCGTCCCTTGGACCAGCCTCGGTCAATACGCGAACCTGGAGAAACCCGTTTTGATTTCCTCCATCATTCCTCAGTAAAGTAGGCTGATCGTCCAGGTTAGACACTAGAATATCCACGTCTCCGTCGTTGTCGTAATCCCCAAAAGCGGTACCCCGGCTCACCTTCTCAAGATTGCTACCCTGGCACCACGGAGACAAAACTTCTTCGAACCTTTGCCCTCCCACATTCCTCAGGATCTGACTTCGCTGAGCGTAGGCCAAACCCGGAACAGCGGAGCCGACATTTGGCACAACGTGACCACTGGCAACAAAGAGATCCTTGAAACCATCGTTATCGAAATCAAAAAAGCCGGTCCCCCAGCTCACAAACGGCATGGAGAGCTGAGCCAGACCTGTCTTGACCGTGACATCGGAAAAAAATCCCCTTCCATCATTATGATACAAGGTGCTGTAGTCACCTGAGAAATGGGTCACATAAATGTCCGAAAGACCGTCGTTGTCATAATCCGCCACCGCGATACCCATACCGGCCTGGGAAACCCCGTCTAGACTTAAAGCTGCCCCTGACCGGATACCTACTTCTTTGAAAGTCCCGTTTCCCTGGTTGAAGTAGAGCAAGTTTGGAGTGACGTCGTTTGCCACGAATACGTCGGGAAAACCGTCATCATTAAAATCGGCAAATGTGACCCCAAAACCGTAATAGTCGTCCCCTATTCCAGATTTCTCCGAAACATCTTCGAAGGTCCCATCCCCTCGATTCCGGTAGAGCCGATCGCTCTGTCCAGGAAGCCCCTTGGGAGAACACGGAGCCTTCAGCCCTTCGTAATAGTGGCACGGTTGAGGAGGAGCCTCCAAGTCTATCTCAGCATAGTTGGCAAGGTATAAATCGAGCCAACCATCTCGATCGTAGTCCCCGAACGCGCATCCTGTTCCCCACCCTGGATCACCCACCCTAGCCAGCTCCGTGGCCTTGAAAAAAGTACCGTCCCCATTGTTCTGATACAGCACATTGGGACCATAGTTGGTCACATACAGATCCACATCTCCATCGTTATCATAATCGCCCGCGCAGGCACCCATGCCCCAACTTGTATCCCCTGCGCCAGATTCTTCGGTCACGTCCACGAAACTTTTCTCCCCTTGGTTTTGATACAGGCGATTTGACAGTACAGTTTCTTCGCTACCCGCTCTGCCCCTATAGTGATTAAGCGTTGTACCGTTCACCAGATATAGGTCCAACCGATCATCCTGATCGTAATCGAAAAAGACGACACCACCACTCATTTCCTCAACCAAGATACGTTTCTCCAGGCTCCCTCCGACGTGTTGAAAATCGATCCCTACTCGAGACGTCACATCAGTAAAACAAGGAAACTCGCGTCCGAAAACGGTACTCACCAGAACTATTCCGGCGAAGGCTAGCCTAACCAAATACCACATTTTTCACCTATGATAATCTCTTGTCTTTAACTCTACCTTGTAATGACCAACCGATGTCTCGATTCGCCCACTTCCGGACGCACTCACCAGTCCATTTCCGTCATTAATTGAATACTACAATGGCGTCCTGGCAAAAAAAAAGCGGGAGCGACCTCTTTTGGGTCGCTCCCGCTTTCGAGAGCCCTCTAGGACACTCTCAGCCGACTAAAACTCCAGCCGAAGCTGAAAGCGAATATTACGTCGACCGGTCATCATTGTCGAAGCCGCAGTTGGACTATTAACAACCTGCGTGTTGTTTCGCGATGAACGAGTCGCCAAGTACGGGTGATTGAAGGGATTCAGCAGCTCCGCTCCAATCCGAAATCTAAGCCCTTCTTCGCTGATGATATCAGCCAACGTGAAAGTCTTAAAGATTCCCATTTCAACCGTACCCAGAAAGGACGTTGGCACACCTTCAAAAATAGCCACTCCCGCGTTCCCGTATTGACCTGCGGTACCTGCAGCGAAGCATTCCGGTCGGAAGAACTTATCGACCTGTTTCTCCTTGAGGTTACCCTGGCAAAAGGCGTTCGGACGCAAGGTAAAGGTGTTGGTATTGGTCCAGTCCGTTCCACCCCACACCGGAGAGAAGTAGTACGGCGCGAAATAGGTCCAGAAGCCCAGCGTCTCCCAACCGCCCAGCATCGCATCAAAGATCCTGTTGCCACCAAAATCCCACCTCATGCCTCGACCGAAGGGCAACTGCACGATATTGTTGATGGTCAGGCGATGCGGAACGTTGTGCCGGCTAAGCCCTTTGTCTCGAGCCCGATTGCGGGGATCTTCGATGAAATCACCCTGGCTGAAGCCGCCATGCATGTTCGAGCTGTCTCGGACATCCACCAAGGTCCGCTGCCAGTAATAGTCGACCATAAATTCGACTCCAGCAGCAAAGCGCCGATGCATTTCCAGCTCCAGTCCATGATGGGTCTGATTCCCTCCCGTCTCAGAAAAATTGACTCGAGCGTACAGCGGGTAGAATGGACCTACACAGCTGCCTGCCGGCTGTGAGGAACAATCACCACGATAGGGCAAGAGTCCCTGAGCCACCGGCTTAGTGGCATCAGTCCTGTAGGGCATCTGAGTCACTTTGGTACCCAGGTAACTGATTCTTCCCGCCGTATTGGGGAAAAGCTCCTGCTCAATGGTCAGGTTCCAGCTGGTCTGCCACGGAAAGGGGAAATTCGTATTTATCCCCGTTACGACCATTCCGGGAGGAGGACCAACGGCTCCCTCCGCTGCCTGAATCACTGGCCTGTTTTGGGTAAACAATGTCGACCCGTCGGCATTCAAGGCGTTGTCTAGAATCGACGCCATCACGTAGGGAAGACCTCTAGCCGCAGACAGCCCCATACGGTTGCCCGAGGTCGGGGCCACGAACATGCCGGCACCGGCACGAACCACTGTCCTGGCGTTGTCAAAGGGCCGCCACGCGATTCCTACACGCGGGTACCAGATCGGCTGCGGATGTTTGCGCATCATCTGTGCAAGCCCCACGTCTTGCGCCCTAACTACGGGGATCTGACCCGGACCACTGCCCATGGGAAAAAGTGGGCTAACCTGGGCCAGAGCGAAATCATTAGGAACTACAAGTTGACCCGTCTCGCGGTGGAAGTTCAGCATCTTCCAGTCTCGTTCGCGGGGTGACAAGTGGTGCTCCATACGTATACCCAACTCGAGTGTCAAGTCAGGTCTCACCTTCCAGTCATCCATCAGGTACAGAGCAAACCGACGAGCCTCAGTAGTGGTAAAGGGAGAAGGAGTGGCCACATCTGCCGTGCCCGGTAAGCCCAGCAGAAAATCTCCGAAAGCAAATCCGGTAAAGCGACCATCGTAGATGAATTCACCAAAGGCATGGCTGATCTGGATGCCTTCATTGCGCATATGGGCCTCAAACCCCATCTTCCAGGAGTGGTTGCCTTGGCGAATGCTCAGATTGTCGATGAAATGCGATATGAAGCGATTGATGTCCGCCTCGTCCTCATTACCTCCAGTAGCGCAGAACGGAAGCTTAACATTCTGGCCGGCTTCAAACCGGGTCGCACCTCCGATACAGAACTTGGGCAGGCCGTTGGACGGCCGGGTGCCGTCTGCGATGTCCGGCTTCCAATCAATACCCAGCTCCTTCAAAATCGTAAAGCCTCCCTGGTTCAAACGAGGTGCCCAGCCTAGGAAGGCTTTGCGATCACGGACCGTCCCCCATCCATCCACACCATGGCTTGTCCCCATGCGAATTTCATTCAACGTCGAGGGCGAGAAGGCATGGGTCCAATACCCGGTATTCCAGTCATTTCTGCCGAACTGCTCGATCACCCACAGCCCATAGCCGTCAAAGTTCCAACCACCCGCGTTCCCGTTTCTGATCAGGGTGTAACCAACCTGATCATTCTCGGTGACCCGGTGATCAAACTTCATGTTCTCCGTGCGGGGACTGCCACCGCTAAAGGCGTTCATGGGAGAACCCCCAAGGGCGATGCTGTAGTTGAGCCCGATAAAGTGAGGATCGTCCTTGCCCGGCCCGTAGTTGGGTGCCGGGATATAGTCCTTGTTGATCACATTGGCAAACTGCTGGATCCGGTTCGCGGGAATGATGTTGCCGGGAAAGGCTGACCCCGTGAGCGGATCGATCAGCTCTCCACTAGTAAACTGCCTGCCGGGAACTCCGGAGAAATCTCCATCCCGCCAAGCCGGGGGAGGAATAAACTCGCAACAGCGACCCGTGGGCGGATTTATACTCGAGCTTTTGTTAAAACCGATCCACCAGAAACTGCGGTCACGGCCATCATAGACCCCGGGGATATATACGGGACCCGACAAGTCCCAGTGCCGAACCTTGGTCGAGGTTTGACCCGCACGAACACCACCCGTAGGTCCTAAAGAGTCCAGCCCCGGGTTGCGTATGATGTATGCGAGCCTGGCATGCGGCCGATTTTCTCCCGAAACCAGAGAGCCGTCCATGACTAGCTGGGAGGATACATCAGCTTTGGCCCCCGCATAGTTTATGTTGATTTCCGCAAGCGCCTCTGGCATCAAAGGCGTTTGCTGAACCAGCATGTCCATGCCATCCACACGGGCTGAACCCAGGCCGCCCATGCCTCCTGCCGCGTGAGCGCTGGCTTCGCCATAGGTGACAACCGCCGATTGTTTGGCCCCAAAATACGGGAGGTGCATTCCCATGGAATCACCACTGCCAAACATGAGATCAATCATCTTCCGGCTCAGGCTGTTGACCTGCAGCTCGTTAGTTTCACTGGCCACCACGGGTGCCGCGTCGGTGACCGTCACCTGCTCGGTCACCTCACCGATCGTCATCACCAAGTCGATGCGCTTCAATTCGCGCAGATCCAGCTGGATGGTCGGTTGGGTGATCGTCTTGAATCCCGCTAGCTCGCAGGTCAGCGAATAGAAGCCCTTGAGTAGCAGATCGATCTCATAGTCACCCGCGTCGTTGGTGATGTCCGTGCGGGTATACCCCCTGGTCTTATCGGTGCTAGTGCACTCGACCCCAGGCATGACGCCGCCCGTCTCATCCTTCACGGTTCCTATGATGGAACCGAGCGGACTTTGCGCCGTCGCTGTCGAGACCAGCAGCAACGCTACACTCGTCAGAATTAAAGTAGTAGTCAGCTTTCTCATGTTTCTCCTCAATTTAGGTTTGAGATTAGCAATAACAAAGCCCGTGAGGGCATGACACGTAATACTATCCACGGGGTGGGGTTAAGCAATTCTCATGCCCATTCGGTCGCTTACCAGGTATCTTCAGGTATCTGACTGAAACACTGTGAGTTATTGATTTCAGCGTGGTCATCTATAGATCTCAGAAATCCAAAAAGCTGGATTTTCCCCCTTTGTTTGATTCAAATTGTTGGAGAGAGCCTTTTGATGCCCGCCGCATTCGGATCCAACCGATCCGGCCAACACACCGGTCGGTGCTCACCCGTCTTTGTTACGGAGTTCTTTAGTCAATCGTCCGCCCGCCTTTTTAGAATTCCAAGCCCGTGCAAGGCGTTTTCCAGAAGTTTCGTATAGGATTCTTCATTGGCAATCCGCCTTTTCAGCCGCTCGTTCTGCTTTTCCAGTGAATCGTTTTGCACCCCCAATAGTTTTTGCTGGCCAACCTTTTCCTGCAGCTGACCGGCATAGACCAGAATTCTTTCATAACGATTCAATAGGTCCTCATAGACGTCCTTGCGAACCGCCTCACCCCACACTTGAAGGCCACTCTTCCCGCTCTCCATAGGCCTCTTGTATCATCTATTTTTTTGGCTACCAGCGTCAACCACCCTCTTAAAATAGCGTAGCCGACCAATATATCCGCCCCGACCACAGACTCGAACTAGTGGCAGAAGCTATTTTCCTCCTTGCAGATGTCTTCTTCCTCCACCTGGATGGTAGTGTGATGGATCTTGAAACGTTTTCGAGAAACGGCGCTTAACTCTTCCAAGATTTGGTGGCGATCCTTCTCTCCTTTGACCACGGCGTGACATGTCATGGCATGCACCCCGGAGGTCAGCGTCCAGACATGCAGATCGTGAACAGAAACCACACCAGAAACCTCACAGAGCTCTTGTTTCATTAGCATCCAATTGACATGAGTCGGAGTCCCCTCCAGGAGAACCAGGACCGAGTCTTTGACTAACCTCCAGGAACTAACCAGAATGAGAATGGCCACCAAGACGCTCACAGCAGGATCGGCCCAATAGGCTCCCCAGATAATCATCGCTACTCCGGCGACCATGGCACCGATCGAGCCCAGGACATCGCCTACGACATGCAAAAAAGCCCCTTTCACGTTTAGATTATGACGATGACTTTCGTACAGGATCCAGGCACAGAGCAGATTCGCCGCCAGCCCCAGGCTGGCAATAGCCAGCATTTGCAGGCCCTTGATCACTTCCGGTTCCCGCAGGCGTTGGTAGGCTTCGTAGAAGATGAAAAAGGCAATCAGCAGAAGAAGGGCCCCATTGACCAAGGCCGCCAGAATCTCTACTCGGAAATAACCGTAGGTCTTTTCCGGTGTGGCCGGACGGTGAGCAAAGCGGACGGCGAAGAGGCTTAGGGCAAGAGCACCGGCATCAGTCAGCATGTGCCCCGCGTCGGCCAACAGGGCTAAACTGTTGGTCCAGAGTCCTCCCAGGAACTCAACCAAAAGGAAAGTCGCAGTGATAGCCAAGGCCAACCGCAGCGAGGAGGTCTCCTTCTCCCGCTCAAATCGCTTCGCCATAATCGAACTTCACTCCAGCCTTCATCGCTTTACTCGCTGCCCGAAAAGGTATCCCGGCCCACACCGACAACTGGTTTGTTTTCCAAAAAGCGGGCCATTTTTTCAAAATAGCCTAAAGCAGCCTGCCCCAGCGTCCAGGTCCAGAGTCCGGCGATGGAGACCGCTATGAAGCTTTGCTGTCCGGGAAAAAGAAGACGAAGGCGATGACTCCCCTTCCGAACCAAGACCCCAGCCGCCAGAATCGGCAACAGTTCACGAGCCCTGTCGCGGGTAATAGGACATCCGAAGGCCCGGCCAATCTTCAGAATCATGGCAGTCTGAATAGCAATCAGCGGCAACAAGTCACTCACAGGAATGGGTACAGCCGCCACCAGCAGAGCGGCAATCGCTGACTGGGTCACCACTCTCTGGCAAAGGGCCCGACGAAAGTCGGCAAACTGCTGAGCCAGTGGATAGAGTGTCCTCGGGTTGGCAACAACAATGGCTTTGAGTAGCTTTTCGATGCTCTCCCATTCACCGCCCGAGGTTCCAGACACACTGGTCTTCAGACGATTTCTGGCTGCCCGCATTACCTCACTGGGACTCTCTACTAGATCCATCTTGTTGAGCAGAACCAAAACGGGCTTGTCCGAATCACGCAGCCGCTCATGCATCTGAACTGTCGACTCAGATAACTCATAGCGGCCGTCCAAAACCAATAAGATCACATCGGATTCTTGAAGCTCAGCGGGCAACCTCCACCTGGTTTGGTAACCCAGAAACTCTTCCAGTCCCTGGACATCGATGATTGGGAAAATAGATACCTCCGGCTCTGCTTGCCAGCGCGACATCGCTTTGACCAGTGAAGTTTTCCCGGTCCCGGACGGTCCCACCACGGCAATCCGAACCCGCTCCTTAAACTGAATATCCTTCCACTGCCCACGCACTAATTCCAGGATTCTGTACAGGTGATCTCCCTCTCTGGGTAACGTGTCGATTACCTGTTTTAGGCTGGTTTTGAGTTGTTCCGGAAAAAGCAGCACCAGTTGGTCGAGCAACCCCATCAGTTCCGGAGGTGCCCAACCCCGAACATGGGCAAAGACATCAATGGTCATTATTCTCTTCCACAGCGATTGCGGATACGTACCATGACCTCAAACTCGACCTCTTTAAAGTACTCCCCCGAACATCGGAAGGAGTGCACTACCGGCGTCCTGCCTTTGACCGAGACCACCCAATAGCTCACTTCTGGGTAATGAAATTCGGCTAAATCCCGAGCCGAAGGCAAGGCTTCCGAATGAGGATGAGAGTGGTAAATTCCCATGAATCTTCTCCCGGTGAGGCGCAGGTGTTTGAAAAAGGCCAGCAGTTCTGCGGGTGGGACAAAAAATTCGCAAGAGCTTTGCTTCTGATTCCGGGTGGGGACAATATTTTCAATCTCACTCCCGTCGCCGGCAAGCAAACCGCAGCACTCAAGAGGGTACTCTTGAAGAGCATGATCGATCATTTGTTCCAGTACATCGGAGCTGATTCGCAGCTCACTTGCTAAGAACTGTTTCCTGGGAAGCGCTTTTGCCCGCACGTTTTTCATTAGAGCAGGTTGAGGGGATCGATATCAATCGAGATTTTTCCCGTACCCAATCGACTACTGCGCAGGCCGTTATGCATGTGCTCGAGCACCTGGCGCAGTTCCCTGCGACTGGTGGTCTTGATCAATATCTGAAAACGGTACTCTCCCTTAAGCCTTTCCCTAGAAGCGGGAGCGGGTCCTATCACCCGCATGCGGGCGTCGCTCGAGAAACGATTGCGACATTTGAGTAGCAGGTTCATCAGTTGTTCAGCCCTGCGGCGGGTTCGCTCCTGCCGATTTCCCCATACCAACAGGTTGGCCAGTGCGATAAATGGAGGGTACCGAAATTTTAGCCGGAAGCGAATCTCCTGATCAAAGAAGGAGCGGAAATCCTGGGCACAGGCATGTTTTAGACTGTAATGATTGGGATAATAGGTCTGGATGATGACCTCTCCGGAATGCTCTCCCCGACCAGCCCTGCCCGCCACCTGGGTCAACAGTTGAAACGTCTTTTCGGCAGCCCGGAAATCGGGTAGCCGCAGCGCCTGGTCCGCCCCCAGCGCTCCAACGAGCGTCACCCGAGGAAAATCATGTCCTTTAGCGATCATCTGGGTACCTACCAAGAGGTCGGTTCGCCCCGAGGCAAAGGCGCCCAGAATACGGGGGAGACTCCCTTTTCGCTGGGTGGTGTCGGCGTCGAGCCGATCAATCACAGCATGAGGAAATAAACCAACTAGGATCTCCTGAATCTTCTCAGTACCCTCCCCCAGAAAGTAAATGTATTCTCTGGTACATTGTCGACACTGGTTTGGAACTGACCTGAAATAACTGCAGTAATGGCAAGAAAGCCGATTCAGACGATGGTGATAAGTGAGACTAATGCTGCAATTCTGGCAGGTCTCGGTATAACCACAGCTGCGACACAGGAGCACCGGGGAATATCCGCGCCGATTCAACAAAATTAAAACCTGTTCTTTTCTCTCCAGGCGTTTTTGGATGGAGGTCTTGAGCAAATCCGAGATCACAGCCGCCTTACCCCTTTTCTGAAACTCCACTCCCATGTCGACAATGTGCACTCTGGGTAAGGGGCGCTCTAAGATCCGAGAAGAAAGTACTTGCAGCTCGGGTCGACCAGTCTTCAGGGATGGATGGAACGTTTCTAGTTGCGGGGTAGCACTTCCTAGGATGACCACCACTTTTTCAATGTGGCCTCGCTTCAGTGCAGTGTCCCGAGCATGATAGCGAGGCAACTCATTCTGTTTGTAGGAGGCGTCCTGCTCCTCATCCACGATAATGACTCCCAACCGACGCAAAGGGGCAAAAACGGCCGATCGGGTGCCAATCACTACTCGTGCTTCTCCCCGATAAATGCGGTGCCACTGATCAAACCGCTCACCCTCGGATAAGGCGCTGTGAAGGATGGCCACTTGATCTCCATACCAACTACGAAAGGAGTGTGCAATCTGCGGGGTAAGCCCAATTTCGGGAACCAACACCAAAGCTGACTTGCCCTGCTCGAGCGCATGGCGAATGATGTTCAGATAGACTTCCGTTTTGCCACTCCCAGTGACCCCGTGAATCAGGACGCTCCGAAACCGAGCACGGTCCAGGTGAGTTTTGATACTACCGACAATTCGGCGCTGATCCACGGTAAGTAGGTGCTTTTTCACTCCCAAAGACCCCTCCATAAAACAAGTTGAAGACCAGGGAGAACGGTAGAACTCCTTCTTCTCAATTCGAAGCGCACCTGCAACCCCCAGGCGCCTCAGCAGATCTTGACTGCAGCCGAACCGCTCAGCTGCCTGTGAAAACCAAATCGGGAGCTGTTCCTCTTGCAGGCGGTGCAAAACCTGTTGCTGCCGAGCTGTAAGCGGCTTGACCGTGGGTGTAGCCTCTACAATCGCCATCCGTCGTCGGACAGGCCAAACCGGCTTACCGGGCATACTTGCCTGATGGGTACCTCGCCGACTCCACAGTCTAGGCGGGAGCATTACCCGCAACGCCTCACCCAGCGGGGCAAAATAGTATGAAGCGACCCAACGGCTCAATTCGAGAAGCTCGGCAGAAAGTAGTGGCTTCTCGTCCAGCAGCGCGGCGATGCACTTCACTTCCGGTTGGTTAACTTCCTCCTGCCGGCCTAGGACTAGTCCCGTCAGATGGCGAGCTCCAAAAGGGACCCACACCCGACAGCCGGGACGAAGATGCTCTTGCATCGAGTCCGGTAAACAATAGCTGAAGGTTTGGAAAATAGGCAGAGGGACCGCGACCTGGGCAAAAATCAACTCGCGATTCACGGTGGATCTAACCTCCAGAGGGAGACATTCTAAATCCGAAACTTTTCGAAGCCCAATAAAAAATTCAAATTAGCTCGTGCTTCGGAACATCCAGCAGATTAAAAGTATAGGCAGACCTGCGTGTCCTACCTATCGGTCCCGAATGCGACAGTTGAACACGTTGGGGCTAGCCCGCACATCGGTCGGTCACTACAGACAATAAATCTCCCCCCTGTATGATTGCGCCTCTGGGGCGGGAGAACCACTAGCCGCTATAGTATAGACTGCCCAACTCCTGCAAACGGGACCGCACCAGCTTCATATCTTCCCAGACCTGTCGTTTGCTGCCAAAATTGCGAAGCAGGTAGGAGGGATGAAAGGTAGGCATGAGGAGACTGTCACTAAATTGAAAAAATTTTCCTCGCATCCGAGAAATGGGTGTCTCGGTTCGAAGCAGTGTTTGGGCAGCATATCTTCCCAGAGCGACGATGATTTTCGGCCTGATCACCTGAATCTGTTGGAAGAGAAAATTCTCGCAGATAGCCACCTCGTCCGGCTCCGGATCGCGATTACCGGGGGGGCGGCATTTTAAGATATTGGCGATATAAACTTGACTTCTGGTCAGATCGATCGCTTCAATGATGCGGGTCAGCAGCTGGCCAGCTTTTCCCACGAAGGGTTCCCCCTGAGCATCTTCATCGGCTCCAGGTGCCTCCCCGACAAACATCAGATCGGCTTTAGGATTGCCCACTCCAAAAACGATATGAGTGCGTCCATGACACAGTTTGCAACGCACACAATCGCCGATTTCCTCGCTAATCTCCTCCAAGGAGGCGGGGGCTTGGGGAAACTGCACGTTCAGGTGGGTCACTCCCAAGTCGGCAAAGAATTTCAGTTGCTTCATGAGGTCTCGCATGTCCCTACCTAAACGAAATTTATCAGCGCAGGGTGACAGGTGCACGACAACAGGCTGACATAAACCTACGGCCCAGGTTGTTGGTACGGTTTGGCCTGCTGGTAGAGTTCCAGTCGCTTACGGATCTCAAAGGCCAGCGTCTGGACTGGAGACTCAGAGGCCAAGGCCAGCGCTGAGCGCGCTGTCCCCACGGCCCGCTCAAACTGGCCAGCTGCCGCATAGGCCGCAGCCAAGGTATCCAGGCTAACCGGATCCTGACTCCTGTTCAGCTTGTCCGCCCGCTGAGCCAGATCAATCGCCTGGCTGGCATCACGAATATCGGCGTCTGGATGGGTGGCCAGAATCCAGGCCATGCTGACGAGGGGGCCCGGCCGCCGAGGCTCCAAACGCACCGCTTCCCGAAAATGCTGTAGCGCTTCCTCGAGCCGACCTATCATGGCCAACGACCCGCCCAGATTAAGCTGGACCTGGACATCTTGCGGTTTGATCTTCAGGCTCTGCCGATAGTATCTGATCGCCTGCTTGAACCTTCCCCGTAACTGAAGCGCCAGACCAAGCTGGTAGCCTGCGGAGAAGTGGTCCGGATTGATCCGCAGCACCTCCCGATAGTGATCGATGGCCTCCTCCAGCTTTCCCTGAACCTGAAATGTCCTGCCCAAACCATAATGTGCCTCAACCTGATCAGGGTCTATGCGAAGGACTGCTTCAAAGTGTTCCGCTGCCCCCGAGGGATCATCGCGGGACTGCTGGATCAAACCAAGGTTATAGTGAGCTGAAACAGAGTCGGAATTGACCTCCAGAGCCCGACGATAGTGTTTGATTGCCCTATCTAACCGGCCCTTGGCTCTCAGTTTGGTTCCCAGGAGATTGTGTGCCTCTGCATATTCAGGACCCACTTGAAGGGTGCGCTTTCGTCGCCCGCCTGGGCTGGCTTTAACCCATTGGTAATCTGTCTGGCCCGAAACCTGACGCTTCGACGGCTTCCGGATGCTGACCGCAGTTTGGTCGGGAAGAGGAACCATCTCCGTTTGCTCCCCATCGGACCAGCTCACTTCAACCCGCTTGACCCGTCCCTTTCGACCCAACCCGAAGACCAGGGTACCGCTTGACTGGGAGAGGTAAGAGCCACCCGCCTGGACTTCTGCCGTCTGGCTAGAACCATCTTCCAAATAAACAGTCACCCGCGATCCCACTCCATTGAGGTTACCAGCCCGCCCTTCCAGACGAACTCGAAAAATGCCGTTTCCTAACCGTCCAGCTTGATTCTCAAAGGCCAGTAGCTCTCCATCATTGACAGACACCAGGAAATCCACCCACCCGTCCTGGTTCAGGTCGACAGCGGCCAGCCCCTTGGCATCGCCTGGAACCACGAGCCCACTGTGATCTGGCCAAACCGGCCTGAAGGTACCATCGCCCCGGCCCATCAACAACAGACTAACCCCACCATCCAAATGGCCCGTCTCCAGCTCGCGGGAAAACAAGTTTTGCACCAGGTAGATATCCGGCCAGCCGTCGCCGTCCACTTCCTCGAGCACAACTCCGAATCCAGGTGACGCTTGAGCCAACCGGGGCAGCGGCCTGAAACCGAAACGACCTTGGCCATCGTTGATCAATACCCCAGAGTCCAGAACCGTGGCCTCCAACCGCTGGGCGTCAGCCAAACACTGAGGGGTGTAGATATCGGTCAGAGACGCCAACGCAAACTGCTTGAAGGTAGGAAACTTTTCGGTCAAAGTTGGTATAGCGTTGCTGGAGCAACTCCGGCCTCGAACGGGATAAAGCAAGTCTCCTTCGTAGTTGGCTTCCACTAGACGCATAGTGCCCGTGCCCTCGAAGTCTCCGTAGTACAAGCGGACCGGCTTCTCCGGGCTTGCATGGTACTTGCTGTTGAGCCCAAAGTTGGTGACAACATAGTCCATGTCAGCGTCGCCGTCGAGATCCCGTCCCGCTATCCCGTTCCACCAGCCGCGCATTTTCTCCAAGCCAGCCTCGCTGGTTCGTTCCACCAGCTTACCGCGGTCATTGTGGTAGAGTTTGACCGGAGCCCATTCGTGGGTGACGAGCAGATCAATCCAGCCATCCGCATCGGCATCCGACCAGACCGCACTGGTCACTAACCCTGTCTGCTGCAGGCCAAGCACCTGATCCGAAACATCGATGAACCACCCTTGATCGTTTCGCAGCAGCCGACTCTTCGGCACAAGAGGGTACTCTCCAGGTATGGAGCGACTCCCGACAAATAGGTCAAGATCGCCATCCCGATCGAAGTCACCCGCTGTCACGATACTGCCGCTGTCTCGCAGATTGGGCAGGGCGCCTTCGGGAGCTCGGGTGAAGTGACCTTTACCATCATTGAGGTAGAGACGGTCACGCAATATCGCATCGCCCGCCTCACACTCGACTCCGCCACTGACCACGTATAGGTCAGCATCTCCGTCCAGGTCGGCATCAAAGAAAAGCGGGGCCATGTCCTCGTACCCCCTGTCCTCCATAAACGGCTCCAGCGGGCCCCAGGAGAAATGTCCTCCTCCCTCATTGAGATACAACATGCCAGGCTGACCCGCTGCCCCACCGATGTAGACGTCTTCACGACCATCACGATCGACGTCTCCCACCGCCACTCCTGGACCGAACTGGGACAATTTCCCCGGCAAAAGAGGCTGACGCGCGTAATCGTCGTAGTCGTTCTCAACATGATCGACCCAGCGAAAAGCCGATGAAGCTGCGAAAAGCGGCTCCTTCCGTTTGGACGCTGGCCCTGGCAGCGCAGGGATGTCCGGTTCGGTGATTGTGTAGAGTCTACCTGACACCAATTTTTCAAAGTCTTGCGTCTGACCAGAGGGCCATTGTATGGTCAGTCGATCAATCCGTTGGTGCTCTCCCAGCCCGAAGTGAACCACGGGTTCCGCAGCGGACAAAAAACCGTGGGAAAGGGTCAAATAACGCACCTGGATACCTGAGGTGGTGTGCAGGCGGAGCATCGCACCCACCCCATTTCGATTACTCGAAGTTCCCTTCAGCCGAATCAGCACCCGGTGACCGTCCAAGGAGCGATTGCGGTAGACACCAACGGGTTCCTCGAAGTTATTGACTACCAGATCCAGATCGCCATCGCGATCCAAATCGGCCATAGCCGCGCCAAAACTAACTCCAACCTGGTCTAATCCCCACTCCTCCCCCACGCTTCTGAATTCGAGCTGTCCAAGATTGCGGAAAGCCAGATTCGCTTCTCGGCGCTGAGGGCTATTCATCCAGACAGGATTGCGTCCACTGTTGAGCGGTCCCTCCTGGTGCGCCCGGCGACGCAGATCAGTATTGAACCAGTATCGCGTCATTCCGTTGGAGACAAAAAGGTCAATCCAGCCATCATTGTCCAGATCGCCAAAAAGAAGAGTCCAAGTCCAGTCCGTGTTTGCCAAACCGGAGAGTTGGGCGATCTCCATGAACCGATGAGTACCCGTATTGAGATAGACAGCGTTACGCATGTACTGACGGGGCTCGGCATAGCTGAGAAACCATCCGTCCTCCTCCATGTCCCCCATAGTTAGCTTTTGCTTGTAATGAGTGGTACTGGCCATATCGGAGCTCATGAAGTCGAACAGCCCGTCGTTATTGATATCGGCTGCGTCGGCGCCCATGGAGTACCAGGGCGTGTGGGGCAGCATTTCTCTGGCCACGTCGCTGAACGTACCGTTACCATGGTTGAGATAAAGATGATCGGGGCCCCAAAAATCGTTGGCTACGTAGAGATCAGACCAGCCATCGTGGTTAAAGTCCCACCAGGTTGCGGATAGTCCCAAGTGATTTCCGTCGATGCCAGCCTGGGCACTAACATCACTAAAGGTACCGTTGCCATTGTTGCGATAGAGATGATCGAATTGTCCAGCAATGATGCTCTTGAACGTCCCGTCTGGCTTGTTCAGCACATCGCCCACTTCTCGATCCCGCTCGAGAGTTCTGGCCCCCCCGTCACGGATTTCGTACCGGATGTCGACCGGCTCAGCAGGAGCGAGGCGATTGGTCAGTAAGTAGCCATCCAAGTCGCCATCCAAGTCATAGTCCGCAAAAGCCATCATCATGCTAGCACCGCTGAAATCTAGGCCGAAGGCTTGGGCCTTCTCCAGAAAGGTCCCATTTCCCCGATTGATGTAGAGGCGATTTGGTTGATCATATCGGCACACGTACAGGTCCAAATCGCCGTCGTTGTCAATGTCGACGAAGGTCGCTCCCAGACTCCAGGCTCCATCGTCACCCAGTCCAGCCTGCTCCGTGACATCCTGGAACTCGAAGCTCCCCAGATTACGGTAAAGCCGGCCGCCACCGTGGGGTCGCGTCATATAGAGATCCACTTGACCATCGGAATCATAATCTCCGAGGCAGACCCCGCCACCGGCCGTCGCGTTGTCGATCAGGTGTTCGTACTCCGGAAGGGGAGACCAACGGTGTATGAAATTAATCCCAGTCCGCTCGGCTGAGAGACGCTCGAAAAGCGGACCTTCGACGGCCACCCCTCGATCCTTCAGCCTTACGGAGACAATCTGGTTTGCCTCCGGCTGAGACCGAGCTATGGTAGAGTCCAAAATCAGAAGAGGGACACAGCAAATAATCTGAAACCAGCGAAATAGAACCCGCAATTCAGCACCCGTCCTTGGCTAAAACTGAATTTATTATCCTGGATTTTTCCCCTCTTGAGCAAGACCGATCGCTATTCGGAGGCCGACGACACTTTGCTCATCTCGGACGGAAAACTCACCGCTGAATGACCAATTGATCCAATACCGGCTCGCGATTTCTCCAACCGACCACCACTTTGACGTTTAGATCCAAATAGACTTTGCGAACTTGCAAAAGCTCTTCGATCTCCTTTCGGGCCGTCGTACCGATGGCCTTGATCATCCGTCCTCCCCGACCAATGACAATCTTTTTTTGGCTCTCCTTATCCACGATGACTGAAGCAACCACGCGAACAAAACTGGCTTCTTTCTGGGTCTCGTCCAGGAGCTCTACCAGCACGGCCGTGGCATAAGGAAGCTCCAGACGAGTGTACTCGAGCACCTTCTCACGAATGAGCTCCGCCACGCGAAATCGCTCTTGCAGATCAGTGATCATTTCTGGCCCATAGAAAAAATCGGCTTGTGGTAGGTTCGTACGGATTTTCTCCACCAGCACAGCCACGTTATCTCCTTTGAGCGCGGACAGAGGTATGATCTCTTGGTAATCATATTGTTTACGGAAAAATTCGATCATGGGAAGAACCTTCCCTTTGTTGATCAGATCCACCTTGTTTAACACTAGAAGGGTGGGTTTTTCTGTCTTCTTGACCAGATCGAGTACATATTGTTCGCCCCTCCCAAAATGCTCAGAGACGTCCACCAGCTGGACAACCAGGTCCACCTCGCGGAGGGTCTGATATACGGTTTCCATCATGCGTTCGTTCAAGCGGTAACCAGGACGATGGATCCCCGGGGTGTCCACAAAGATTATTTGGCAATCGCCTTCAGTCCGAATACCCAGTGTCCGATAACGTGTGGTCTGAGGTTTGTCACTGACAATGGAAATTTTTTGGCCGATGAGCCGATTCAAAAGCATCGACTTACCCGCATTGGGACGGCTAATAAGAGCAACCAGACCACACCTTTTCATAACAGTGAACATGCAGAGACTATTATATCTAGACTGGATTCCACGAGCTGGCTGACCTGTGTATCGGCCAACTCAATCCCGCACAAACCGAACCCGTATCGTCATTGCCTTCGTGAGGACTCCGCCACTTCCTTCTCGAAGACACCTATAGCTGCAAGACTCCGAGGACTCCCTGATGGGCCATTACTTTGTCACCTTGTGCGTCATAGGGATAAAGTTCCTCGTTCGGCACAGTCCCAGGATTAACAAACACTTCTGTGCAAGATTCCGCTAGGACGGTTGACTGGTGGTGGAAAAAGCTGTCTAGGAAATTTTCACGCGAGTTAGACTCCTCTCAAATTATGCCTAATCATTTCCACGGACCATTATCCATCATTGAGCACCCCTCACCCTCCCTGCCCCAGATAGGGCAGTAGTTCCAGGCGATGATCAGCAACGCTCACATACGTGGGCGTCGGAGGGAAAAAGTGGCCACCGTTTCGTCGAAGTCCCTGCCAGCGGAGCTATCACGACAAAAATATCGATGACAGCAGAGCACTCGACAACATCCACACTTACATTGAGACGAATCCTGAATACAGGGTGCGCGATGGTGAAAATCCACTCCGAAAGGGAAAACCCTTTTGATGTTTGGCTGCCGCGCTACCCGATGCCCTAAACACCGGATGCCCAGCAGACAGGCCAACCCGCCCCTACCCCAATTCGGTAGACGACAGTAGCCGGCCTATGTGCTGACCAGTTAAGCCCACCCACAGGTGGACAAATAGGTCCGATACTTCAGCCGACTACAGTGGATCTGACGTTCACTCTAGCCTCGATTTTGTCCCAGATAAATCTAGCTAGTTTCGCCTTGGGAAGCACTGGAGACTCTTCCTCGCTCCCCTTGGGATCGATCAAGAGAACTTGATTGCAGTCGGCCCCAAACCCTTGTCCCGGCAGGGAGATATCGTTAGCCACCACGAGATCGAGATTTTTCTCTTGCAGCTTCTGAGTGGCGTGCTGATGAAGGTTTTGAGATTCGGCCACAAATCCAACCAGAAATTGTCCTCGCTTTCGCTTTCCCAGCTCTTTCAAGATATCCAATGTAGGCTTAAGAATAAGGGAGGACTGAGTCTTCTCTTTCTGGATTTTCTGAGGAGAGGGCTCGACAGGAGTTAGATCCGAGACCGCGGCCACCATGAGAACCACATCCACTGCTGAAAACCGTGGGAAAATCGCCTCGCCCATATCAGCGGCGCCACGAACCTGCACTGTCTCTACCCCTTGCGGAGAATCGAGGTAAGTGGGCCCGGAAATTAATACCACCTGAGCTCCGCGCTGCCAAGCCTCCTGTGCCAAGGCATATCCCATTTTTCCGGAGGATCGATTGGAGATGAGTCGCACCGGATCGATGTCTTCGACTGTGGGTCCCGCACTGACCAGCACCCGCTTCCCTATCAGACTTTTCGTCGGCCTCAGCGTGTCCCAAACGGCTCGGAGAACCTTTTCAGGCTCTGCCAGCCGGCCCTCTCCGACCTCTCCGCAAGCCAAATAGCCCCCGGTTGGCTCCACTATCACCACCCCTCTATCTTTGAGAACTCTCACATTTTCCTCGGTAGCCGGGTGCCGCCACATTTCCACATTCATAGCAGGCACAACCACCACCGGAGCAACAGTCGATAGGTACAGAGTACTCAGAAAATCATCGGCAATACCCTGAGCAAACTTCCCCAAAACATTTGCTGTGGCCGGGGCCACCAGGAAAAGGTCGCTCTTACGGGCGAGAGCAATGTGCTCAATAAGGACCGTGTCTGTACCGAACAGATCAGAAATAACACGATGACCCGAGAGTTTTTCCAACGTCAGAGCGGTGATGAACTCTTGAGCATGGCGCGTCATCACCGGATAGACGTCAAAACCCTCTTGCTGAAGCAGCCTGAGAATGACCGCGCATTTGTAGGCAGCAATGCAGCCGCTTACGCCCAGAATTACGTTCATCCCTCCTCTTCCTCTTGCTCTTCTACAAGGAGTATTTCATACGGAACAAGACCCGCTTCAGTTTCTTTGATCGCCACATGGGAGGGTTGGGTGGACTCTATATCGATCTTGGGAGGTGCACCGTTTTGAATCTGTTTTGCTCGCTCGGCGGCCACCAAGATAAAGCGGAACTTGCTGTCAATGCTTTTGGGAATCTTAATAATCATAATTTTGCCTCACGGAAGGTTTTAGCGATTGCTTTGGTCTGCTCCAATCGGTTTTTTAGACTACAATGAGCCGCTTGAATGATCGATTTCAGCTCCAGCATGGAATCCCCAATTGCCTCATTGATGATAACGTATTGGTAGTGTTTGTAGTAGTTGATCTCCTGCTTGGCCATTTGCAACCGCTTGTCAATCACTGCTTTCTCGTCCAACCCACGCTTGCGTAAACGCGATTCGAGCACCTTCAAAGATGGCGGAAGTACAAAGATAAGAAGAGCTTCTGGCATCTTCTCTTTGACCTGGATTGCCCCCTGAACATCCACGTCCAGTAAAACATCATTCCTCTGTTGCAGTTGAGCCTCGACCAAGGCTTGGCTGGTTCCATAGTAGTGACCGTGAACCCTGGCGTACTCTAGAAAAGCATTGGATTTGATCCTTTTCTCAAATTCCTCTTCAGAGACGAAAAAATACTCCACTTTGTCCCGTTCATTCCCCCGTGGTCTTCGAGTGGTGTGACTAACCGAGAAGCACAAACCGGTAACCTCTTGCAGAGCTCGCCGCGCCAAAGTGCTTTTACCCGAGCCAGAGGGTGCGCTGATTACAATGAGATTACCTTTACTCGACATTTTGAACCTGCTCTCGGATTTTCCCAATTTCGGCTTTCCCTTCGATGGCAATCTCGGATATTTCCACTAGGGGAGATTTCGAGAGAACAGTGTTCATTTCTCTATTCATTTCCTGACAGAGGAAATCGAGATGTCTTCCAACAGCGTCCCCCCTAGGCCGGGCCAGATAGCGATGAAATTGGGCTATGTGGCTCTGTAGGCGCGTGATTTCCTCGGCGATATCCGAGCGTTCAGCATAAAACAGCACCTCCTGGGCCAGCCGGTTTTTATCCACCCTATCCTCTTGCTCCAGTTCCTTGATTCGCCGGTGCAGCCTTTCTCGATGGTAATCGGATAGACGACTGGATTGGCCATCAATCTCCTCCACCCTTTTCTCCAAAGCTACAATACGACTCCCCAAGTCATTTTTGAGGGCTCTTCCCTCCACAGTGCGAGCGGCAATGACTTGGTCCAGCGAAGCTCGAAGAACTTCCAGCAACGGCCGAAGAATCTTCTCAGAAGAATCGTTGAGCGGCCCGGGAATCAAAACTCCAGGCAATTGCACAATAGTTGCTAAATCGAGCTCTCCTTTGACTCCCAGAGCACGCACCTTCTCCGCCAAGATGAAATAACTCTTGAGCAGCGGCTCATTCAACTCATGTTGTTGGGCCAACTTTAGAGTCAGGTTCAGGTAGACTTCCACTCGACCCCGCTTGACCCGAGCCTGAATTTCCTTACGGATTGCCCCTTCAAAATCCATCAGCTCCTTTGGCAACCGCAGATTCAGGTTTAGGTAGCGGCCGTTGACTGTCTTGATGTCAATGACAATGTCCATCTCTTCGATGAAACGCTGGGCGTGTCCGAAACCAGTCATGCTTCTCATGGTCGACTGATGCCTAGTGGCGTTCTGAGCTCCAGGTTCCTCTAAGTTCCAAATTTTGGTCGTTGTGTGCGTATTCTGTTCGAGTGAGCTTGGATTCCACTAATCCATCCAAGGAGATTAACAAGTCGGTTCTCAGCCACTTTCGGTATACAAAATTTTACGAAACTTAACCGGTCAATAAGAGACTTCCCTCCCTCCCATTAGCCCAAAGCACAAGCGATGGACCCTCTTTCGGCCTATTCTCTCGCTGCCCTCCGGGCCAGCCGACATTTAGTGGTTCATTTCGAAATACGATGATGTTTATGAACTGAACCACTAAGAAGGTGCCACCCCCGCTTCACAAAACTGTAGATCGTACAGTTTTCGGTAGACACCGGATCGCTGAAGTAAGCTGTTATGATCTCCACTTTCGACAATCCGGCCCTCGTCCACAACCACAATTCGGTGAGACATTCGAACCGTCGATAGGCGATGGGCAATCACCAGGGTAGTACAGTACTGCATGAGGTTATACAGCGCTTGTTGGACCAGACGTTCTGACTCACTATCCAACGCCGAAGTAGCCTCGTCCAAGATCAGGATTGGTGCATTCTTGAGGATGGCCCGGGCAATCGCGATTCGCTGGCGCTGGCCTCCGGAAAACCGCTCACCACGCTCACCAATGACGGTCTCGTATCCTTGGGGAAGCCTGGAAATAAAATCATGCATAAAGGCCGCACTAGCCGCCTCGACAATCTCCTCCAGGGTACAGTCTTCCCTCCCGTAGGCTATGTTGTTTCGAACGGTGTCGTTGAATAAGAAGGTGCTCTGAGTAACGATCGCAATTTGCCTGCGAAGCGACGACAAGGTCACTTCACGAATGTCCGTACCGTCTACCGTGATCCTTCCACCACTGACATCGTAGAAGCGTGGAATCAGGTTAACTAGGCTGCTCTTACCCCCACCGCTGTTGCCGACCAGAGCCACGATTTCACCCTTTTTGATCTTTAGGTTGATGTGCTGCAGAACGAAAGGTGCATGCGAGCCTCCATATCGAAATGAGACGTCCTTGAAAGCAATCTCACGCTCAATGGCTGGTAGTGGCCAGGCAACTGGTGAATCTTCGATCTCGACTGGGGTTTCCAGAAGCTCAAATATTCGGTTCGCTGACGCCGAGGTCTGCTGAAAATACACGTGTAGCCGAGACAACTTGCGGACCGGTTCATAAAGCCGAAAAAGCGCTACCACAAAGGCCACCAAAGTACCCAGTGAAAAACCGCGACCGATCTGATGGTTGGCATAGAGCAGAAAGGGTACAAAAGATGCGTATCCAATAAACTCGATGATGGGAGAACTCAGGGCACCGATTCGGGTCACCTTGAGATTGACCTCCACTAGTTGATCTGTGGAGCGATGAAAGCGTCTTCGCTCATAGTCCTCCATGCCGAAGGCCTTAACAATCCTTTGGCCAGAAATCGTTTCCTGCAGGACATGGGACAGTTCCGCTAGGTTTTCCTGACTGCGCCAGCTGACCCGCCGAATCCTTTTTCCTAACCTAACAATGATGGACCAGACCAGGGGCGCAATCAGAAACGAGAGCAGAGCCAACATCCAATCCAGGTAGAAAACAAGACCCAGAAAAAAAAGAAGTAGAAGCACCTGACGACAAAAATCGGCCAGGGTCCTGCTAACGGTTTCCTGAATTCGCTCGGTATCGGTGATCACTCTGGCCATCAGTTTTCCGGTGGGGTTTTGAGTAAAGAAGGCCAAAGGCTGCTCGAGGAGATGCCCATATAGGTGTTTCCGCAAACTCGCCACCACGTTCTGGCCGCAGTAGCTCATCATGTATTCGGACAGGTAGAGAAAACTCCCTTTCAGAAGTGAAAAGATAAGCAGAAAGAGCGCAATCCTCGCCAGGCCACCGTCCTGATCCAGAGCCAGCATATCCTGCAAGTAGGTAAATTTACCTTCCAGCCCCACGGTCTCACCCATACCCGACTTCGCCGACCATTGATCAAAGATGAGGCCGAGCAACATGACGGTAACCGTCTCCAGTGCACCGCTAGCTGCCAGCAGCAGGAGAGCCACCGCGAGGAGAGGAAAATTGCCTCGAACATAGGGAAGCAGCTTGCGAACTTCAGTCACTGGGCGCATTGTAGCAACAGAACAGCTCAATCGTCACCACTGCTTCCTTTTTCCTCTCACTGGAAACTCAAACCAACCAAGAAGATTATTTTCAGTTGTAGGGATCGGACGAGCAAGCGAGGAAACCGTTTTCTGGACAAATCCCTCGCTGGCGTTGGGCCTGCACCTGCCCTGATGGACAGTTTGAACACATCCGGGCTAGCCCGCGCGTCGGTTTACCACAGAGAAAATTTTCTTCCTGAATACTGAAACACCACCGGGGGGAGGTGGATAAAGCTTGCAAGTAAAAGTCAGTTCGTGATACTTCGTCCCACCTGCATGAGACGAATGAGATTCAGTCTACCCATAAGTGCGAGTGTTCATTCGTGACGAGGTATATATGATTCGAACCATCGAATGGACTGATCAGGGTGTGGTAATGATCGATCAACGGTTACTTCCCACCCAGGAGATCTACAACACCTACCGAACGGAGGAAGAGGTTGCCGAGGCAATTCGGGATATGGTGATTCGAGGTGCTCCTGCGATCGGAGTGGCCGCTGCAATGGGTATTGCACTCGGCGTCAAAAAACTTTCCTCAGAAAAACAACTGTCAGAGCACTTCCGCAGGATCTGTCAGGTCATCCACGAGACGCGCCCAACCGCGCGCAATCTCTTCTGGGCAATCGAGCGAATGAAACGGGTATTCGAAAGTAACCAGCATCGCCCGCTGAAGATGATTCAGGAGATTCTCCAGGAGGAGGCGCTGAGGATTTACCAGGAAGACATCGAAAACAATCGAAAGATTGGTAAACATGGCCAAAGGTTATTCTCGAACGGAATGACGGTCCTCACCCACTGTAACGCAGGTGCCTTGGCTACAGCCGGCTACGGCACAGCACTTGGAGTGATTCGAGCAGCGGTAGAAACGGGCAAGAACATCCAGGTTTTCGCTGACGAGACCCGCCCTTTTCTCCAAGGAACACGCCTAACTGCCTGGGAGATGATGAAAGAGAACATACCCTGTACGTTAATTACAGACAGCATGGCCGGATATTTCATGAAATCGGGAAAAATCCAGGCGGTGATCGTCGGAGCTGACCGCATTGCTCGAAATGGCGATGTCGCCAACAAAATTGGGACTTACTCAGTTGCCATACTGGCCAAAGCGCATGGGATTCCCTTTTATGTCGCCGCGCCACTGTCCACCATTGACCTGGAGACCTTGACCGGCGAGGATATTCCGATCGAGGAAAGAAAAGCGGAAGAAGTGACGGAGATCAAGGGTCAACCGCTAGCCCCTCGTCTCGTAACTGTGGCCAATCCTGCTTTCGACATGACCCCCAATCGCCTTGTTTCCTCTATCATCACCGAGGTAGGCATCGCTAGGTCCCCTTACCACCAATCCATCCCAGCCTTGTTCGAGTCAGAGACCCGGTATCCTCAGGCTCAATGATTGTCCTGGGAATCGAATCGAGCTGCGACGAAACGGCTGCGGCATTGGTTCAGAACGGCAACAGCATCCTCTCCAGCATTGTCGCCTCTCAGATCCCGGTCCACGCCAGCTTCGGGGGGGTAGTCCCAGAACTGGCTAGCCGAGAGCACGTGGAGAACATCTGCTTTGTCGTTCGTCGCTGCCTTGAAGAAGCAGGCCGAAGCCAATCACTCGATTGGAAAGATATTGACGGAATTGCGGTCACTCGGGGGCCAGGGCTGGTCGGAGCCTTGCTGGTTGGACTCACCTACGCCAAAGGTCTGGCCTTTACACTGGGTGTCCCTCTGGTGGGGGTCAACCACCTTGAAGGGCATATCCATTCTGTTTTCCTAGACCATCCTGGAGCTGAACTTCCGGCGCTTTCTCTAGTCGTGTCTGGAGGACACACCAGCATTTTTTATGTCTCGGCAAGAAACGATTACCGAGAAATCTCGAAAACGCGGGACGACGCTGCCGGGGAGGCCCTGGACAAACTGGCCAAACTCTTGGGATTGGGTTATCCGGGCGGCCCAGTCATCGATCGGTTGGCACCTCATGGTAATCCTCGAGCCGTACCCTTTGCGTTACCCAAGTTCACCGATCGAAGTTTGGCCTTCAGTTTCAGCGGCATTAAAACGGCGGCCCTGCGCCACGTCCAGCAAAACAACCTGCAGCCAATCGAAACTAGCCTCACGGAAGATCCAGGCTGTATACCCCAACCGCTATTGGATCTGGTGGCGAGCTACCAGGACTCAATTATCCATCAACTGCTAGACCAGTTGGATCGAGCGCTACAGGGCCGAGAGGCTCGTTCCATTCACCTATCGGGAGGAGTCTCTTCTAACAGCGCGTTGCGCCGGAAGAGTAAGGTATTCTTCAAAAAGAGAGACTTGCCCGTTTATTATCCTCGACTCGACTTGACCACCGACAACGCCGCCATGATTGGTGCCGCTGGAACTCTGAAGATCCAGGCCGGGATCACGGACTCCTGGGACTTGACTGCCGAGCCTAACCTAGCAACTAAAGGCTTTCCTCTCTCCCCTTAGTTAGCCTGCATTTCTCACACCGGGCCGTAGCGAAGCACCGGAAGGACTGGCTTGACAAGGTGTTACTACCGAGGCCTCGCAAGCGCACTCGCGCAATACGTCAAGGTGGAAAACCAAAACCTGGAAACGGAGAGAATGCTCTGCCCGATTTCCGAAACGGGACACCTACTCGAGATCGAAAGCTACAGGACGAAAAGAGAACCAGCGGGCCATCTCTGACGGAGCGATGCGGCGGTTCTGCTGCACCCAATCCCCTTTCTTGCGAAACTTCTCCCTCAGCCGCCAAACTTCCCGATAGGCGGGCAGGGATGTCCGTTCTAGCAATAGCACGTAAAGCAATATCGACAGATCCCTCAGCCATAGATAGGGAAAGCACTTCTTGCGGACCGCGGAATCTAGGTTTTTCGCTCGCATTAGATACCGGTTTTTCAAAGAGTGGTAGTTAACGTGGGGAGAAAGTTGGCGGCGACGCCGAGGAATTACCACCCGTCGGTGGAGGGCCTTTGCACGCGGCTCGTAGACTGCTTTCCAGCCCCGCAGCTGTGCTCTCCAAGCAAGATCTGCATCCTCACGATAAGCAAAAAAATCCTCGTCCAAATACTCGCCATTAACCGAGACGTCCTCGAGCATGGCCTTTTTACACAGGAGAGCAGCACCCGTGATTCCAAAGACCACTTGGCGACGATCGTACTGACCGTGGTCCTTTTCTTCGCTACCCCGGTCAAGGTGGCGCTGGCAAGGGGTGAAGAAGATGCCGCTGCTGTCCAGTACCGGAAGCTGGCCACGAACCAGCGGCCTGCCTTTGCCGTCCATTCGATACATCTTTCCACCTGCCATTCCCGCCCCCTCAACCCGTTCCAGCACTGCCAGCAAGACTGGCAAGAAATCGGGATCCAAAATGACGTCGGCGTTCAGCAAAAGTGCAGTTTTGAAATCCTCCCCCCGCAGGTTCCTGTTGTGCCCACATCCGAAACCTAAATTCTGTTCGCAAGCAAACAGCCGGATACCCAGTTGTTGAGCTACGAGACGGGTTTCGTCACGGGAGGCATTGTCAAAAATTTTTACTCGAATAGGTACAGACTGACCCTGTACCGACCTAAGGCAGCGTTCCAGAAAAAGTCCATCATTGTGGGTCACGAGGCTGATCAATACTGGCTTAGTCCCCATTTATCACACCCTCCCTGTTGCATCGACCAGTAGACATGTTTCGAGGTCACCTTGAGGAATTTGTTAGACATACTTTTTTTCATCTAGATAAGAGAGCAGAGAGAAAGATGTCACCACTCCAGAATGATGGCACAGGGAATACTGCTCGAAGATAATAGGAGCGATGTCTTTGTTGAAAATCAAAGATATTGCACGGGTTGTCTGGTGTCGGTCGGAAAGCGATAAGACCCCCGCTGGAACTGCTTCTTCCCTACAGCTTGCCTGCGGCAGAGAAACCAGAAACCCAAGGACACCCCAAAAGATAGGTCGGATTCTCATCGAAGATCCGCGATAAAACAGCCGACCGCGTCTGTAGTAGCCTGCTTGACGGATTGACCTGCCAGGATAGCCTCCAACACCTCCTGAAGATCGTGCCTTGTCGGCGCCGGACGGGCCTTTCCAAAATCTACATACTGGTTATCGATACGCCCACGATAAACCATCTTTCCATCGGGCCTAAAGACGGCTGCCTCGGGTGTAACCCTGACTCCCGTTTGCCGGACTAGACAATGCTGTGGATCGCGCAGAGCTGGGCAGGGATAGTTGTATTCCTTCAGGTGGGTGCGAATCGCCTCCGGCGATTCATGGGGATCCACGTATACCAGGTAAAATCTTGCACCCCTGGAAGAAAATTCCCAGTGCAGCCGCCGGACCTCGGGCGCGTATCGATTGGAGATTGGACAATCGGTCCGGACAAAGAAAAAAATGATTGCCTTGGCATCGGTTTCTCTCAAGGGATCCACTCGTCGGCCACTCAGATCGAGCAGTGGCGACGGTGGGGAGGACACGCCATCGCCACACCCGATCATCAGTGCCACCAAGACCCCAACAGCAGAAGAGCACAGGCGCCTAGACATTAAACATATTCCCCCCTGGATTGCCGCCCTCTTTCGGCTGAAAAAAGGTGTCCTATCTCTGCCTTCTGCTTAGGTATTTTATGAGAATTTATGACCACAAACCAAATCGAGGGGTTAATGGTTGGAGAAGACCGACCTGCCCACCCGCATCTGTCCGGATGCGCAATATGACCACACCCAGGCTGACCGGCACACCAGTCAACCACTAGGAAGCCCGTTTCTTCCTGAATACTCCAGCGTCTGGGAGATAGGCTCATCTGAGACTCAACCAACCAAGTAGGTTTCCTCATCTGGCAAGGAACCACTTTCGAAACCATCTTCCGAATTGAACCGGAAACCATAAGAGAAGATACGGATACGGGTGGTGTTTCTTGAAATATCTCAACATGTTTCGATAATAGATGTCGACGAAGGCCGAGTAACCCAAGCGGTGGCGAGCCAAACCCCCACGATGAACTAGAGCTTGCACCGGGCAATACAGAATCTTCCAATGAGTCTTGCTCAATCGTTTGCAAAAATCCACGTCTTCGAACCAAGCTGGATGGAATCTGGAATCGAATCCCCCCAGTTTTTCCCAGACCTCCTTACGCAGAATCCAGAAGGCGGCAGCCGGCTGCTCAACCTCTATGGCTCGATCTGGAGCCAAGACTTTGGCAGAGGAAGGACCTTTTGCGGCCGGTCTGTCGAACCAGCGCCTTACTACGTTAATGAAAAGTACATCGATCAACACCTGTTTCCAGTCGGGGAGAGAGCGGAACTGGAAAGCATCCTGCGGATCGCCATCTGTCCCTACCAGGGGACCGCAAACAATGGCTGCCTGAGGCCTGTCACGAATAATGTCATACAACTCTCGAACACTCTCCACCTTGACTTCCACATCGGGGTTGAGCAAAAGCACAAAGCTGGCACTGGTGCGAGCAATCCCCTGATTGGCCGCCTGGGCAAAACCCTGATTACTCCCCAGGCACAGCAGTTCGACGGGTTGGTCGGCCGCTGCCTCCAGACTGGCATCTTCCGAGGCATTGTCGACGATCAGGCTTTCCCTCAACTCACTCTGCAGAGGACTGAGCGAGTGGAGAAGTCGGGCCAGGTAAACCCCACTGTTCCAATTCACGACGACTGCACTCAAATCCATTCCACAGGCCAATCTACCACAGCTTACAAGTTGATCTTCATATGGAGATATTCTGGTTGACCGGTTCTTGCCATTAAACAGTCCCACAAGATCATCAGTCGGCTAATCGGTGAACACGGTATTGTCCGACTCTCGCCAGCAAGGGAAAATGACGCCTTACCTGCCGGTCGCTAAAAAAAGCATCGATGAAATCCAGCTCCGGAAGCTTCTGATAAAGGAGATGCGCAACGTTGAAATGTCGAAACTTTTCCTCCAGTTGATCCAGGCTGAGTCCCTCTGGCCTCTCCACTCGCAGGGAAAACACCGCGTCCTGCCAATTCTCTCCCTTGGCCGCGAATAGAAGAGCCAAGGGACGTTCCGGCCCCCATTTTCCCGATTGAGTCAGGAGCCGGACTTCGTCCAGCCGACGAGGCAACCCGAGATCCAGGATAATCTCTAGTTCTCCTTGCTGCCAATCGGTTTGTACCTTGAACCAATGGATCTCCAACAGACCTCCGTCCTGCCGGTAGAAGAGACGGGGGCGATGGAATCGCAGCGAGTGCTTTTCACCGATTTCCGGGAGTCGAATTTTCCAGTGGCGGCGCCATTGGCTGTGGGAGATTTGCAGCCGTATCGTCGAAAGTTGGTTGGTTCTGAGACTGGTCTGAATGACGTCGTCAGTCAGTTGAGTCGCCGGCGAGCAATTGGGTGCCATATAGATGGGATGATCACTCAGTGCTTGGTAGGCAACCGCTAGGGCTAGGATTGGGGTCTTCTGGGGAAGCTTTTCCTCCAGAAATTCATAGAGCGAAAGGCTGTCTTCTCCACCAAGACGCGTGGCCCGATAAACATCCCGCTGCGAATAAGATCCAAAGAGCTTAATGGAAGCAGGTTTTAGGCTAAGCACGGTGCTCTGCTGCCACAACGGAGTGAAATAAGGCAGTTGCAACACCACCAAAATCAGCAAAAGAACAACGACTGCGCCAGCCAGAAGACGGCAGCCTGAGTCTGATTTTTCGTACCAGGAGACGAGCGAAGCCGAGATGACAATGCTAAGCAACGGAAACAATGGCACGTAAAAACGGACCTGATGGGTTCCCAACAGCAGGAAACCAAAACCCAGAAGCGCCCAGAATGCTAACAAGGCAGTCGTCCGCTGACGCCACCCCAACAGCACGGCCAATGGAAAGAACATCAAGTAAACCGGACCAGGGGTACCCATGAATAACAGTGCCTGATGGGTCATCAACCACGGGAACCTCAGATAATCCCAGACACTTCCCGCATAGCCTCCCCAATCGTTCAAGACCCCCAACCAGGCAAGGTAATCGGTAGAGCGGAAATTTGGGTTGTGAAACAAATCACTTAGGAAAGGCGCAATCGGATTGCCGACCAAAAACAAATTCTTGAGCAGCCAGGGAGCAAAGACCACACTGGCGACTACGTAATATAAGCACAGCGACCGGAAAGCGGCTGACAACCGAACCCACAATGTTCGCCCATCGCTCAGACAACCGGGACAGATGACCAACAAAAGTGTTGCCACCGTGACCAGAAATAGGCTGAGCATCCCAGTGTATTTAGTTGCCAAAGCCAGCCCTGAAAAAACAGCGCTCAATACCAGCCATTGATGGCGCCCGAACTGAACCCAAAGGCAATAGGCATAGAGAGTCAAGAAGATAAACAAGGTCAGACCCAAATCAACCATGGCCGTCTTGAAAAGGAAGAGAACGATAGGTGAGGCCAGAAACAAAGTGGCGGCCAGGAGCCCCACCGGCAACAAGTAGTAACGCCGGCAGAAGAGCACAATCGCCCCAGCCACCAAAGCTCCCAGGGCAAAGTGAAAAAGCTTTGACAAGATCACCGAATGAACCAACCAACCGAAAGTGAAAAGCATCTCCACGCTCAGCGGGAAATTAGAATAGAACAGGTGTGGAATTCCCTGGACGCCGTGATTGGCCAAGTAGAGCCGAGGAATTCCCAGGTGGTAGTTAAGAGCATCGAATTCGGTCTCCGGGCTCAGTGCCACCACCAGCGCTATGGCGCCATACACACCAAGCAGTAAGCTGGTTCCCCATTGCATTTTCCCACCCAAGCTTGCCTTGCTCAGTGATGCTCCTGACCGGAAATAGGAAATGGCCTCTCCAGATGCTCTCCAGGCTCTCCTCCAGAATGGAAGCAAAATCAGCGTGGCCACCACCAGGAGAAATCTAAAAACCCAGACGTAGTAGAGTTGAAGGATCCCAACCAAGAATGTCACGTAGGCAATGATGCCCAAACCTAGGGCGGTGGAGAAGAGACTCCGCTCCAAGGAATCGATGTCCCGCAAGCAGGCAAGACGAGCCAGCAGCCAGCGTCCCATACCTGCCGCGACACCCAGACTCAGAAACAACAGGAGCAAGGCAATCAGGCCACTTGCCCCGGCCACCTGGGAGAGCCTTTCGAGTTGGAAGAGCCAGTCTCCCCAGGAGAAAAAGGCTCGGATGATCAATCCAACCCAAATCGTAAACAAGAGGCTGATCCCGAGCCAGAACCATCTGACTTTCGGATTTGTTTCGGATTTTGACCTTCGAATATCGAGCTTCTCCCGTGCTTGAATAGGTTCAATCGACACATCTGGTACCTGCGGGAGGACACGCCGATCCGTCTCCACCATCCACTGAATGCAAAAAGTTTTTGGCAGTGGTCGCCCAGTTTTCCACCCAGCGCGAGCGCCGAACTAGCGGATGTGAGACATGCAGTCGGGCCAGTTTTATATTAGGACATATTGAAACTAACTTTCACCGGCCAGTGCATCAAACCATAGATCAAACCCGTACCCACCACGTCAACAATGAAAGCATTATCGATCCAGTCCTCGATGGTATGTTCCCAGATGTTTCCCTCAGCCACTGCCGGGGAAATCGAGTAGCTGCCAGGACGCAAAGCTGGGATCGACAGGCGAAATCCGATGGTGAATACATCCCCCGCCTTTCCTGCTGGTAAATGAAGTCCTGCATAAGAAGTGTTGGATGAAGTAATCTCAACACCCAGCCGATCGCGCACTGTGAATCCGATGATGGGATGCCCAATGTCTCGATTCAGGCGAGCCGACACAATCAGTCGGACCTCCTCCCCGCTGCGCACTTGATTCAGCACCTTGCCTTCCCTGGAATGCAAAATAATACCCAGTATTTCTGCCCCGCCATGCCCAAAACGGTGATGAATATGAGGGATAGTAGTGACGCTTTCGAGAGTTCCGTCCTGCTCAATAGCCACCCAATGCTCGCTGGATCCAGCGGCCTTACGCTCCCGCTCAGAAATGAGCGCCTGATAGCGCTGGACGACCTCCTCTGGAGTCCCATCTTCCAACTTTTTCCCGCAATCCAACAAGATAGCCCGATCGCAAAAACTGGTCACAGCCTGCAAATCGTGGCTCACAAAGAGAATGGTTTTTCCTGCTTCACGCAGTCGGCGAATGCGGCTAATACAGCGGTGCTGAAATATCAGATCACCCACCGAGAGCGCTTCATCGACCAGCAGTATGTCAGGATCCACATGGATCGCAACCGAGAAGGCCAGGCGCATGAACATTCCACTCGAATAGATCTTCACCGGCTGGTCAACAAACTCACCGATTTCAGCGAACGACAAGACATCCTCTAGCCTCTCTTCCATCTGCCGTCGTGTGAGGCCGATGATCGCCCCATGCATGAAAATGTTCTCACGGCCGGTAAATTCTAGGTTGAAGCCAGCTCCTAGCTCCAGCAATGCCGAAATCGTTCCGTTGACGAAGCAATCCCCCCGAGTTTGCCTCAGAATACCAGTCACGATTTGCAAAAGAGTGCTTTTCCCTGATCCATTTTGGCCGACAATCCCTAGAACGGTTCCCCGTTCAACCTCCAGATCTAGATCATGCAAAGCCCAAAAATCACGATGAAACTTCTTCCTCTGCAGGAAGAGCAACTCCAGCAGCTTGCCGCCAGAACGATTGTAGATCGGGTATTGCTTGGAGAGGTTTTTCATATAGATCGCCAGCTCGGGCCTGGGTTCCTCACAGAACATCGGCGAATTCCCTTTTTGTGTAGCGAAAGAATAGCCCTCCACAAAGAAAGACAGCAGCAGCAAAGACCAGCAGTGTCAATGTGGATCGGATCTCTGGTAACTGATTTTCGAGTAGTAGCAGCCGATACCCTTGTACGACATGACCGAGCGGATTGAGTTGAATCCAGGGGCGGAAAGGGGAAGGGACATCCTCCAACCGATAGAAGATCGGGGTGACCCAAAACCAGAAGGTCATCACAACTGATAAAATTTGAGCGGTGTCTCGAAGAAAAACCTGAAGAGCGGCGACCAACCAAGCCAATCCGAGCGAAAAGATGACCAGTAAAAATAGGTAAATCAAAACCATCAAAGCAGCCCAACCCAGGGCCTTCAAATAAACCAGCACCGCCAATAGAATCACGATTCCGACCACGTGGGTAGCCAGATTGGAAAACGCGATACTCACGGGAAGAACTTCCGAGGGAAAGAGTGTACGGCGAATGAGATTGCTGTGATCAATGACTGAAGTACAAGAACGCATGACGGTTTCCTGAAAATACAGCCACGGCAAAATGGCACAGAAGAGGAACACTGCAAAACTGTCCGTCCCTGTCGATCTCGGCCTGATCTCGAAGATAGCCGAGAATACGAAAGTGTAGCTGACAAGCAGGACCAACGGGTGAATGACGGACCAAAACAGGCCCATCAACGAGCCTACATAGCGTTTTTTGAGATCCCGGATCACAAAGTTCCAAATCAGGTGCCGTTGACGAATCATCTTGGTGACAAAGTTTCCCAAGATAGCGGTCGGCACCCTAGCCAGTATCGAGCTACACCGGCGTGAGTTCATAAAATAACTCCTCGTACTCGTTTACGATGTTGTCCCAATTATAGCGCGTAGCCACGTGCTGCTGAGCGCGCTGGCCCAGCGGCTGATAGTCTCGAGGCCGGCGGCAAACCCTCTGCATGAGTAAGCTGAGCGACTCCAGATGATTGAAAGGATAAAGCAATCCCGCTTGACCCGTCACCTCACGGTTTTCGGGGGTGTCGTTGACCAGCACAATACAGCCCGCCCCCATGGCCTCGATCAGTGCCGGGTGCGTTCCGCCCACTTCGGTCGCATGGACGTAGCAGAGGCTATGGGAGAGTAGTTCTCGGTAGGCCTGGCCATAGATGGATCCGGGCAACAAGATGTTTCCCCTCGAACTCAATTTTCTTAGTTCTCGGATATAACGACCACCATAAGGAGCATCACCGACCACAAGCAGCGGGTGCCGGATACCCGATCCCAGATAGGCCTGAATCACCAGATGGGCATTGTTTTCAGGCTCCAGACGACTGACATAGAGAAGATATTTCTTGTTGGAGAGGCCGAGCTTTTTCACAGCTTCGTGACTCTTCTCTCGCCCCACGTGTGCACCATACGGAATGAACCGAGAATTAAAAGAATACTCCTCCCAATAATATTGCTGTATCACCCGGGCATCAGTAACGACCATGTCGGGAAGCTGTGTAGCCAGAAACTCTCCCAGGCGATGGAAGGCCTTCCCTAAACGGTTCCATTTTCTCCTCAAACGCTCCACACCGTCCACGTTGAGGACAACCTTCTGCCCGGCTAGCCACGGGATACCACACAAAAAAGCGTTGGCCGCATTACAAACCAGGATTAGGTCATAACGTCGCCATGAGGAGAAGAACATCGTTAGAGCCGTGTGCGAAACCGTTTCGAGGTACTTGTGCTGAATGCAGGGCAGTACACGAATATGTACGCCGCGGTATAGACGCAAATCGGAGTGGATGAAGTGGGACCGTCCATACACCGTCACCTGATGACCGCGTTCGGCCAGACGAATGGACAACTGCTCAGCAAAAGATTCGAAGCCGCCGTAATTAGCTGGAATCCCCCTGGTTCCAACAATGGCGATCCTAAGAGGCTTTCCCCTGGACTCGATTGACAACATAAGGGGCTGTGATCAAAAACATCAGAAGGATCAAGATTTCTGCATCTCCAAAATTATATTCAAACAGGCCCGAGAAAAGGAAAGCCGCCAGAGCACTCGCAGCCGTGAGGGATACGTAACGGTAACGAGAATCCGCGAAAGAAGATGGACAGGAAAATGCAAAGTGGAAGAAATCCCAGAAGAGACGACCCCACAGCGTGCACCAGAGCAGCAGAGCGATCAGCCCCATTTCGGCTCCTATCTGAATGAAGTCGTTGTGGAGATGCTGATAGGCCCAGCCGGGGAAATCGTGATTGACACGGTATTGATCAAAAACGCGAGCCACCATGCGGGGGCCAACCCCAGCCAGGGGGTGAGCCGCAATCATTTTCGTACCTGTCTGCAGTAGCTCCAGACGAACCCTTGTGGTTGGATCACTGGGGTCGAGAGCCGACAATAGGCGTTGATGAAAGTTTTCCGGGGCCAGAAACAACAGGAACGGAAAAAACAAAACAGCTCCGGCCAACCAGCGAAAATGACAAAAAGCCAGCAAGAGAAACAGCCCTGCAAGTGTGCCCAACCAAGCACTTCGGGTTAGTGTCAAAGCCAAGGTAAACAGAAAAAGAATCAGGAGAACTAGCCAGCCGGCCACGCGCCAATCGGAAATATTCAGATTGGCTGACGAACTGTCCTGGAAACGAGCCCTTAGAAACCTGAAGGACCGATTCATCTCGTTCACCTTGCTTTCCCCGCTTTTCTGTGCTCGGGCGGCTGTTTTGCGCTTTCGCTGCGGGAGTAGGTTTTCCAAAAGATAGCCGGCCACAGTCACACAGCCAAACATCAGCTGACCAGAAAAGGTCATCCAGTGACTCATGAAGCCTCGGATGCGGTTGAGCAGTTCAACCTCAAGCAACCAATAATATTGCAAGATCCCGTAGGCTGCACTAACACCCAATAGCACAAGGGTCGCTTTTAGCGTGAGTTCAACCTGCTCCCGGCTGAAGTAGGTGAAAATAAGAAAGATATAACTAAACTTAACCAGTTTTTTTAGATAACCGGCACTCGTCAACACATCATCTGAAAAGGAAATCGAAACAAGGACCATACCCAAGAAACCGAGGAGGAAGCCAGCAAAAGGGGGGCTATCCAGGTGAAGTCTCCGATCCCTCCAACAGTGTACAGCCCAAAGGAAGAGTGCACCGGCTAGAAAAACATTGGAGGCAAAGATGGATATAATCGAACTCGCAATTGCCGCCGTAAGAAGTGAGCAAATCCATCTCTCCCACATAGAACCGTCTGCGGCGATCTGTACTCCTCTAACCAGTATTACCAACACCGAGCCGTAGCGAAGTGCCAAAAGGGCCAGCTCGACCAGGCCTTGCGGAAAAGACCCAACACACTCGAGAACGGATAGAGTTAGACTCCCTCGGCGAGTCTAAAGCTTGAGCACGTTCGGAAAAACCTCTTTGTATGCGTTCCGGCTGTCGAAGATTCGGCAGGCCGACTGCTGGATCAGCGAATAGTCGAAGGCACTGTGTTCGGTCAGAAGCACCACTACGTCATAGCTGGCAATTGCTTTCGCATCCAGCTTCACCGATCGCAGGACCACATTGTCGACCTTGACTTCCGGTACATGGGGATCGCAGTATTCGACTTGCGCTCCCCCTTCGGCCAATAGACGAAAGATGTCCAGAGCCGGTGACTCCCTGACATCGCTGATGTCTTTCTTATAGGCAACACCCAAGATTAGGATCTTCGAACCGTTCACGCATTTTCGATCCTTGTTCAGGATACGGATCACCTTCTGGACGCAGTATTCCGGCATCTGGGAATTGATCTCACTCGCCAACTCGATAAAACGGGCGTTGTAATTGAGCATCTTGAGTTTCCAGGAGAGGTAGAGAGGATCAATGGGGATACAGTGCCCGCCCAGACCTGGGCCAGGGTAAAAGGGCATGAACCCAAAAGGCTTGGTTGCAGCAGCCTCAATGACTTCCCAAACCGGTACTCCCAGCTTGTCGCACATGATGGCGATTTCATTCACCAGTCCGATGTTGACTGCCCTAAAGGTATTCTCCAACAGTTTGACCATCTCAGCCGAGGCGGCGGAGGAGACGGCTATCACTTTTTCTATGGCCTGATCGTAAAGAATTTTTGCCATCCGCGTACATTCAGGGGTGACTCCTCCTACAATTTTCGGCGTGTTTCGGGTCGTATAGCTTCGATTGCCGGGGTCAACTCGCTCCGGAGAAAAAGCCACAAAGAAATCTTTGCCTACGCTAAGATGATCGCACTGAAGCTCGGACAGAAGAATCTCCTCGGTGGTTCCCGGATAGGTGGTGCTTTCGAGAACGATCAACATGTCTTTGTGAATGTGCTTTCGAATTTGGCGCGTAGCGTCTAGAATATAGCTGATATCTGGATCCCTGGTTTTGCGTAAAGGCGTAGGAACACAAATACTGACGCAGTCCAGCTGAGAAACGACCTGATAATTGGTGTGGACACCAAATTGTCCGTGATTGAGGGCCTCTTGGAGCACCTGGTCCCTGACGTCCGAAACATAGGATTGTCCTTTCCTAAGAGCTCGAATCTTCTTTTCGTCAACATCGACTCCATGGACCTGAAAACCACTCGACACAAACTCCATAGCTAGAGGCAAGCCCACGTAACCAAGACCGATTACGCCGATATACGCGCTCCTACTTTCTATCTTTTCCTGCAACCCCATCTCAACTCAGTTCCTCAGGAAATGGTCAGAATTGTGTCTTTAAACCAGGCAACCGTTCGACGAAGACCTTCCTCAAAACCGACAGTGGGTCGAAACCCAATCTTTTTTTTTGCTTCCGAGATGTCGGCCTGAGAATGACGAATATCGCCGGGACGGGACGGCTTATAGATCGGTTGGATACGACAACCCAAGATCGCGTTCAATGTCTTAACCAGCTGATTCAAAGTGTACCGCTCACCACAGGCAACATTCAAACTAATACCCTGAGTCTTAGCTTGAGCGGACAACAGGTTGGCCCAAACCACATTGTCCACATAGGTAAAATCCCGGCTTTGTTCTCCGTCACCGAAAATAATGGGCTGCTTCCCCGTCAGCATTCGTGTGATAAGGCGCGGGATCACGGCGGCGTATTCGGATTCGGGATCTTGGAAGGGACCAAAAACGTTAAAATAACGGAGCCCCACGGTTGCCAGACCGTAGATTTCCGAGAACACCTTGCAGTAGAGCTCACCAACGTATTTGGTGATACCGTAGGGAGATTGCGGACTCACCTTCATTCCCTCCCGTTTCGGAAGCCGGGGGGAATCCCCGTAGACGGAGGAACTGGAGGCGAAGACCACCTTGCGTGCCCCGGCTTCCCGGGCTGCCAGCAGAAGCTTCAGCGTCCCTTCGATGTTGATATTATTGCTCTCGAGAGGATTTTCTACCGACCTTTGAACCGAAGGGAGAGCAGCTTGATGGTAGATCACTTCCGCTCCAGCGCACACTCGAGTCAGACGTCCAAGATCGCTTATCCCCTGCTCGAAGACCTCCAGACGGTCTGGAAATTGGTTGAGTAAATCAACCACAGTTTGTCGCTTCCCGGTAAAGAAGTTATCCACTAGACGAACCTTTCGGCCCTCCTTCAACAGGCTACGGCAGATGTGTGAACCGATAAAACCTGCTCCACCAGTAACCACATCAAATCCTTCTCTCATGTCCACTTCAAAAACGGCGATTCGGACCCCGAACCGGGCACTGATCTTAGCAAAACCTGTTTGAGAGTGTCTACTTCTGCTACAATCTGAGCCGTGATAGACGGTTCGGTTTCGACGGTATATGAGCCGACCGCAAGGGCCTCCGGATCATTCCGGGAAAAACTTCTCTTTTTAGCGCGAAGCGCGAGGGATTCAGCTAGAACACGATTCCCTGGCTGGCGCCTTGGGCTAACAATGCGGAAGGACCTTCTTTACAGGTAAGTTTCAGGTCAACCCTTTCTAGCTTAGTTTAGTCATGCTGGAACAGGCTTTTCAATACCGGAACGGGCAACTTTTCTGCGAAGACCACACGCTGACTGAAATCGCTCACCAAGTAGGAACTCCCTGCTACGTCTACAGCAAGAATGGCATCCTGAACAACTACCGTTTCTTCGCCCGTAGCTTTGCCGCTTTGGATCCCCTGGTATGCTACGCTGTCAAGGCCAATTCCAACCTCAACATTTTACACCTACTGGCGCAAGAAGGAAGCGGATTTGATGTCGTTTCGGCCGGAGAACTTTATCGTTTAAAACATATTGGCGCAGACCCTTCCCAGATCGTCTTCAGTGGAGTGGGGAAAACTATTCAGGAATTGGAAATGGCGCTCGAAATACCCCTCCTGAGTCTCAATGTCGAGTCTCTGGAGGAGCTGGAGGGGTTGGCCAAATTAACTCGGCAAAAGAGACTTTCCCCGTCCCTGTCTTTGCGCATCAATCCCGACATCGACGCCCAGACTCACCCCTACATTGCGACCGGCTTAAACCAGCATAAGTTCGGAATTGATCTGGACCAGATTGAAGAAGTCTTGAAACGATTGCGCCAGAACCCTCAGCTACGACTGATCGGATTAGGGTTTCACCTGGGCTCGCAAATCCTGCACATCCAGCCCTTTTTGGATGCTTTTCTCAAGCTTAAGGCTTTGGCCTCGACTTTCCAGAGCGAGGGATTTCCTCTGCTGCAGCTGGATGTGGGAGGAGGAATCGGCATTCCCTATCAAAAAGAGCCACTGCCAAATTTATCCCTTTACGCCGAGTTCTTGCAGAAACACCGTGACGATTACAGAATACTCTTTGAACCGGGTCGTTTCATCGTCGGCAATTGCGGAGTGATGATCAACCAGGTTTTGAACCACAAGATCAAACAAAATAAACATTTCGTGATTGTAGACGGGGCCATGAACGATCTGATGCGGCCCTCACTTTATCAGGCTTACCATGAGGTGCTGGCTTTGGAGAAAAAAGAAAACCGAGTCCGCGCCGACGTGGTTGGACCAATCTGTGAAAGCGGCGATTTTTTTGCTCACGATCGCCACCTTCCTGATTTCCGACCCGGGGACTACCTGGCACTCATGGACGTAGGAGCTTACGGCTTTTCTCTCGCTTCAAACTACAATTCTAGACCCAGAGCGGCCGAGGTGTTGGTCAACGGCGATGGGTTCCAGATTATCCGCCGGCGAGAGACTCTCGAAGACCTCATTCATGCTGAAATCTACGATGAGCTGAACCGTTTCCGTTAAGCACCCTCAGTTGCCTGTAGCGTGATCCGCAGGGACATGCACCCACCGCTTGAGCCTGGAAATAGGTTTGGGTGGGGACGGACCGTCTCATCGTGGAAAGGTCGGGTTCTCGCATCCTCCAATTTCGGATCAATTCTACCTACCAAAAATAGGGTTTTCTTCTCGTGTGCGATTGCTTATCATCCTTCTGAATCGGATTTCGATCGCACACATCTGGCCTGATTCACCAGCGGGGATTTGAGCGAAGCGAACGATGTTTAAGACACTCGACCGAGCACCTCCAGATCCCATTCTGGGCTTGACGGAAGCGTTCAAAAGAGATTCCAATCCAGACAAGATCAACCTCAGCGCTGGCGTCTACAAAGACAATCAGGGAAATGCCCCCGTGTTCGACTCCGTGAAACTGGCCGAGAAAAGAGTCTTGGCCCGACAGACCACCAAAAGTTATCTCCCCATAGACGGATCACCTGAATTTTCCAGGGCGGTTCAAGGCTTCTTGTTCGGCGCTGACCACGAAGCGGTCTACCATAAAAGAATGATCACCGTCCAGGTTCCTGGAGGCACCGCTGCCCTGCGAGTGGCGGCCGATTTCATCGCCTCACAATTCCCTCAAGTGACCACCTGGACGAGTGAACCGACCTGGCCCAACCATCCCAATATTTTTCATGCGGCTGGTTTCCAGGTAAAGACATACCCCTACTTTGAGTCGTCCCGGAACCGATTCACCCATGAAAGCATGCTGAAGGCGCTTCGAACACTATCAAAAAATGACCTGGTCCTGCTGCACGGGTGCTGTCACAATCCGACTGGAGTCGACCCCACCCTTGATCAGTGGCGAGAAATATCACAGCTCCTTGAGTCGCGGAGCGCGGTACCTCTCTTCGATTTGGCCTACCAAGGTCTGGCCGGGGGTTTAAGAGAAGACGTACAGGGAGTTCTGCAATTTCTCCTGCCGGGACGCGAACTCATGATCGCCAGCTCGTTCTCCAAGAACTTTGGTCTCTACGCTGAGCGGGTGGGTGCGCTGACTCTCGTCGCCGACTCCCAGGACACGGCCGAGAAAGCACTCAGTCACATCAAGATCTGTATCCGGAAAAATTACTCCAGCCCTCCCAATCATGGTGCTGCCATTGTCACCGAGATCCTCCAGGACACCGAACTGCGCAAACTTTGGGAGGGTGAAGTAGCGGTCATGCGCGAGCGTATCAATGGCATTCGGCGACACTTCGTGGAACGTCTCAAAGCCAAAGGCATCCTTCGAGACTTCTCGTTCATTCAAGACCAGCAAGGGATGTTTTCCTTTACAGGCCTGAGTAGCGGGCAGGTTGACCTCTTACGCAACAAGTACTCAATTTACCTGGTGAGCTCTGGGCGAATCAATGTGGCCGGCATCACGACTGCCAACCTGGATTATCTCTGCCAGGCCATCTCCGAAGTGCTCTAGCCACTTCCTAGCAGGCTGTCGGACTTGATTTGCAGGCGTTTCTGAGATTTAGCGTTCGATCGAAAGTTTTGTACGGCCAACTACAAGAAGGCTTTCATCTAGGGAGGGGATTAAGCCACTGAAACGACCTGGCCATCTCTTCAGATGGTGAAAAAGGCGATCTTTGGCTGGTGGCAGGAGAGATTGCACATCCTCTGCAGATTCCAGGCGGTGCTGGCCAGAGTTTACTCCCCATTCACCACTACCTCTCCTCTTAGAAAGAACTGGGCAAAGCCTATCACTGATTTGATGATCCCAAAGACGAGCTCGGGGACGAATGTGCGCTGCCCATAATGGCTCGACCCGCGGGGATCTTTAACCGGCACCTCATCTACCCCACCGCATCGGTGTTTTTCCCGGGTGGCTCCGGTTCTTTCCATCGTTCTGTTTGTGGTAAATGGTGGGTTTCCCGGCTGGCCACTTTGGCTTCATCTTCAGCCTTTTCGGTTCTCTGTCACTCGGTTGCCCGCTGGGCCAGCTGCATCAACCCTTCTACTTCTTCTCGCAGTTGCGCTTCCAGCTTTTGGATCTGTTCCCAGCTCAAGGCACTGTGCTTGGAGGTATTGGCTTTCACCTTCGTGCTATCCAAACTCCACTTGGCCTAGTTTCAGAAATCCCATCGCCTGGGACAGCAGGAAAATATCAACTACGAAGCAGGCCAGATGCTTTTCCGGAGACCATGCCTACACCGAGGAGGACAACAGATCAGGAGTATCTCAATCTATCGTTTTAAATCGATTGCCCACATCCTAATAATGCCTGTTGCGTGTGACCTCGAAAGTCCAACAACCTGCTAGGTGAACAGTCTGTCATCCTCTGAGCTAGGCCGGTGGTCTGGAAACAGTCCGACAGCTTCGCTAGAATAGCGCTGACAAACCACTTTAGAGGAAGGAGTAAATTGATGGCTAAACCCCGGGTGTTCGTATCCCGACACATATTTCCAGAGGCGCTGGAAATGATCAAAGCGGAAGCCGAAATGGAGTTGTGGAAAGATGAGCTTCCCCCACTTCGAAGTGTTCTGCTAGAAAAGGTTCGAGGGATCACAGGGCTTCTCTGCTTGCTGACAGACCAAGTCGACGCGGAACTGATGGACATTGCCGGACCTCAGCTAAAAGTGATTAGCCAAATCGCGGTAGGGTTTGACAACATCGACATTCCTGAAGCCACCCGACGCGGTATCCCCGTGGGGAACACACCGGAGATCTTGACCCAGACCACGGCAGACGCCACCTTCGCCTTATTGATGGCTGCCGCCAGGCGGATTGATGAAAGTTCACGTGCCGTACGCAATGGGAAGTGGCAAACTTGGCACCCTCTTCATTACCTGGGCCAGGATGTTTATGGCAGCACCTTAGGCATCATTGGAATGGGAAGGATCGGCTTTGAAGTTGCCCAACGGGCCTTCGGATTTAACATGAAGATACTCTACACGGACATCGAGCGCCGCAAGGATCTGGAGGGAAGTTACCCCATCCAGTTTGTTGATCTGGATACCCTGCTCAGGGACTCAGACTTCGTCAGCCTCCACACCGTGCTGAATGACACCACCTATCATCTCATCAATGAGGATGCACTGAGAAAAATGAAGTCAACGGCGGTTCTGATCAATGCAGCGCGAGGCCCGATCGTGGACCCGAGGGCGCTTTACTGGGCGCTGAAGGAAGGACAAATCACCGCCGCAGGGCTGGACGTCACCGAACCCGAACCGGTTCCCCAAGACGACCTGCTGCTCACTTTGGAAAACTGCCTGATCGTCCCCCACATAGCTAGCGCCAGTGTCAAAACCCGCCGCGAGATGTCAAGAATTGCGGCACAGAATCTGATCAACGGGCTAAAGGGAGAAAAATTGCTTACTTGTGTTAACCCTGGGGTCTTTACCCAGTGAGTCTGGAGTGGTTTGACTTTCCGGAGGTGACAACATCACCTCACTCCCTTCCTCAAGGAAAAAACCCAACCGACCAAGAAGTGATGAACAGCCATGCAAAACGCCACCTTTTTTAAAAACAAATTGGAGAAGGGCAAGATTTGTCTTGGCACTAGCATAACGTTTAGCGATGCGTGTCTCACCGAAGTGCTCTGCCCGGCTTTGGATTTCGTTTGGATCGACATGGAGCACAATGCCCTCTCCCTCGAAGTCGTTCAGGCCCACATCATGGCCACCAAGGGAACCCAAACCACTGCGCTGGTTAGAGTCACCTGGAACGATCGGCACTCATCAAGCCGGTTCTGGACATAGGTGCAGACGGGATCATTGTACCCATGATTCGCACGTCAGAAGACGTCCGCCGCGCTGTGGCTGCCTGCCGCTATCCACCCGAAGGAATACGGGGGTTCGGTCCTCGTCGAGCCTCGGCTTACGGCCGCCTGGGTGGTCCCGAGTTCTGCCGGGAAGCCAACCAGACAGTGATCAGCATTGTGCAGATCGAGCACATCCAAGCAGTCGAAAACCTTGACAAAATACTAACGGTTGAGGGCTTGACAAGCATTGTGATTGGTTCTAATGATCTAGCGGGGTCGATGGGTCACATGGGTGAGCCTTGCCATCCTGCAGTGCTCCAGGTAATCGACACCATTCTAGCAAAAACAAAGCAAGCCAAAATGCCGGTCGGCATTGCGATCGGCACCAACGCAACTCAGTTGATGAAGTGGACTGACAAGGGTGTTCAGTGGCTGTCGGCAGGCGCCGATTTCATGCTTCTGGTGGGAGCCGCCGACGCACTTTTCGAGAAAATCCGCAGCCATATTCCCAGCACTCTAACCGCAACCGAAGGATGAAAACTCATTGAATCCCCATTCACCATATGGGACACTCATCGTGCCTCCCTATATCACCCTAACCAATTATAATTACAGCAGATATAATCTATGAAAGAGGGCAAGAAATGGCTAACCCAAAGGGTGAAGGTTTGAAGCTTGGTTTTGATGGCAGTCTGAGGCTTGAATTTCATGGGGCAAAGGTCACATCGGATGCCGGACTTCTCGCCTATCGTGACCTGGACGAGGCGTTGGCTTTATTCGATAGTGTACCCTCAGTTTTTGACGATTCGCGGACCGGGCGCAACATCCAGCACCACCTCGCGTCGTTGCTGCGCCAATCAGTATACAGCCGCCTGGCTGGCTATGAAGATGTCAACGATGGTCATCGTTTATCGGTGGATCCGACTATGCGGAGGATCACTGGAAAGAAGATCGACAAGAAGAATGCCGCCAGTGCCAACACAATGGGTCGATTTGAGACCCAGATGCTGTCTGTTAAGGACAACCTCAAAGCCCTTTCGGAAGTCAATGGCCAATGGGTGGAACGAGCACTGGAGAAGACCGCTCATCGACGAATCATTCTGGATATGGACAGTTCAGCCAGCCCGGTCCATGGCGAGCAAGAAGACTCTGCCTACAACGGCCATTTTGGATGCACCTGCTACCATCCCCTGTTTTGTTTTAACCAGTTCGGAGATTGCGAAGGTGCAATGCTTCGCCCCGGCAACGTTCACAGCGCGATCGCTGGAAGGAGCTACTGGAACCAATCGTGGCTCGCTACGAGAAGAAGAAAGTCCGCAAATACTTTCGGGGGGATGCCGCCTTCGCCAAGCCGGAGATTTATCAATACCTGGAGAAGAAAGGCTTTTTGTATGCCATCCGGCTTCCCGCCAACCAGGTGCTTCAAGAAAAGATTGAACACCTGCTGACCCGTCCAGTGGGTCGTCCACCCCGAAAACCCGTCGTCTGGTTTGCCGATTTCAGCTATCAAGCCGCCAGTTGGGACCGGCCTCGACGGGTGATTGCCAAGGTCGAGTGGCATCGCGGCGAACTCTTTCCGAGAGTCGGTTTCATCGTGACCAATATGAGCGCGCAAGCTCCAGGGGTGGTTCACTTTTACAATGGGCGTGGCACCGTCGAGCAGTGGATCAAGGAAGGCAAGTATGCGTTGAACTGGACACGACTCTCCTGCCAGCGCTTTGTCCCGAATCAGGTGAGGTTGGGTCTGTTCGTTTTGGCCTATAACCTGGGCAATTTCCTGCGGCGGCTGGTCCTCCCTAGAAGCATCAAACACTGGTCCCTTCGCAGCCTATTGACTAAGCTGATCAAGATCGGAGCGAAGGTAGTTTGGCATAGCCGGATCGTCACATTTCAGATGGCGGAGGTCGCGGTAAGCCAGGAGATATGGGCCGAGCTATTGTCTCGGATTGACCGATTGAGATGGAGTACAGCTTAGCGTTCAGTGTTTCTGATCGAGCAACTGGAGAGGTGTCTCCGATTATCAGATTTTGCCAAAAGCATCTTGAAAACCAGTGATCACAGGCCCTTTTCAGCCGAAGGATGGGGAAGGAACGGTTGATTCAAGGTTGGGGGACTGATAGGTTTTGATCATTCATCATGTAGAGGTCAGAGGAACTCACATCCGAAGTTGATATGAGGAATGTCGGCCAAGAGGAGTCTCCGACTGTTGGAAACCCGGCTAGCTCAAGGCACCGGGTGGTGTAGAATATCGAAAAAGGCAACATGACCAACACTCCAATCTTTTGGAAAACCGCTCTAACTTTGATTCTGATCCTTCCCCATTGGATCAGCGCGGGCAACCCGGAAAACCCTCCACCGGTGGAGCTATTTCTACAGGCCTTGGATCCGGACGAGGAGAGAGCTCAGCAGGCGCTCAAACAGATTGGGCAATCCTGGAAAGACAGTTGCGCGGCCATGATCCTGGATCTATTCCGAATCGAAAAACACATCGGTGAGGACCGCATCGTTGACCGCTTGGGAGATTTTCTGAAGGATCGCACGGGGAAGCGATTTCCCGCCCGAAACGGCCGCAGGGGCGAGGACTACCAGGACTGGCGCAAGTGGACCTGGTCGCTGCCCTACGAGCCGCACCCGGAGTACAGCCGCTTCAAGGGGTTGCTCTACGGATCCATCGACCCCAAGATGAAAGAGTTTTTCCCCCCCGATGTACCGGCCAGCATTCGGCTGGACGAGGTGGACTGGGGCGGGGTACTGGTCAACGGCATTCCTCCCCTGGACCACCCCCACCATATCCTAGCCTTGGAGGCGGATTTTATGGAGGGATCCCACGTGGTCTTCGGCGTGGTGATCAACGGCCAAGCCCGGGCCTATCCCAAGCGGATCATTGCCTGGCACGAGATGGTTCTGGACCGACTGGGCGGTGTTGAACTCGCCCTGGTGTACTGTACCCTGTGTGGAACCGCCATTCCCTATGAGAGTGAGGTGGGAGGACAGAAGCGCACCTTCGGCACCAGCGGATTTCTGTACCAATCGAACAAATTGATGTTCGATCACGAATCCAAGAGTCTGTGGTCTACGCTGGAAGGCAAGCCGGTAGTCGGCCCGCTGGTGGGGTCGGGATTGCGGCTTCGCTTTCGTCCCATCGTCACCACCCGCTGGGAGGAGTGGAAAAAAGATCATCCCGATACCACGGTGCTGTCGCTGGAAACCGGCTATCAACGGGACTATTCGGAAAACTCCGCCTACAATCAGTATTTCTCTACCGACCAGCTGATGTTTGCGGTGTCCCGCCAGGACAAACGGCTCAAGAACAAAGAGGAAGTTCTGGTCATGACCCTAAGGCCGAAATCAGGATTGACAGAGGAGGGGATTCCTGTGGCTATCTCTTCCAGGTTTTTGAAGAAAAAACCGGTCTACGAGTTCCGAGAAGCGGGCCGTGAACTGGTTGTGGTGACCAGTCGCAAGGGAGCCAGTCGAGTCTACGAGGCCGCCCAGCATCGTTTCCGAAAGAAACTCAAGGACGGATTCGTCCAGGACCGGCAGGGACGCAACTGGGAAATCAGCGAGGAGGCTCTCGTTCTGCAGGCGGACGCGTCCCAGAAGCTCCCCCGCATCCCCGCCCACCGAGCCTTCTGGTTCGGTTGGTACGCCCAGTTCTCCGACACTCGGCTCATCAAGTAGGGCCCCGTTTTTCGCATCCACTTAGTGCTCACTTCGGCAACGCAGCTGAAAAAGAAAAAACTGGTAGTCTCTCCTTTGACAGACACGGTCGACGATCTTACTTGAATAGTTGTGAGCGCGATCGAGGCGGCGAAGCCCGAACAGCGCAAAACAGAAAGTGAAGAGGTGAGACCAATGAGATTGATGAGGATGAGACCATGGCGGGAGTTTGAGGATTTGCAGGCCTAGATAGGTTCCTAACAGAGTACCTGCGGGTGAACGAATCCGCCTGAAGACGAGTTTTCACCCCCATTTCTCAGGACGAGAGAAATGCGCGTAACCGCTTCATTCCTTTCTCAATATTCTCCATTGAGCAGGCGAAAGACAATCGGAGATGACCCTCCCCCGCCTGGCCAAAGGCTAGCCCAGGCGTGGCTGCCACCCTGTGCTCTTCCAGTAACCGACGAGACAGCTCTTGTGAGGAAGGGCCCAGCTTTTCGAAACGTGGGAAAACATAGAAAGCACCTGCCGGTCGGGCACATCGCACGCCAGATAAATCCCTGAGTGCATCCACAATGAAGTTGCGGCGACGGCAATACTCCCTGATCATGGCCTCGATCGGCCCCTCTGGACCCTCCAGTCCAGCCACCCCCGCTCTCTGCACAAATGCCGTTGTACAAGTGACCAGATGCTGCTGAACCTGCAAAATCTGAGAGATCAGTTCCTGGCTTCCCGCAACATAGCCCAGACGCCAGCCGGTCATGGCATAGGCCTTCGAGAAACCGTTAATAGTCAGGGTTCTTGAACTCAGACCGGAAAGGCTAGCTGGACTGACGCAGTCTCCATCATAGACGATTCGATTGTAGATCTCGTCGGAGAGGATAAAGAGGTCATGCCGATTGGCCAGTTCCTGGATGGCCGTCAACTCTTCAGTCGAGATGACTTGCCCAGTCGGGTTGTTGGGAGAGTTGAGAATCATGGCCTTGGTGCGCGGAGAAACATATGCTTCGATTTGATCGGGCTCAACCCGAAAGTTTTCCCGCCAATCCAGGGGCACGTGAATCGGAGTACCGGTGGCGAGCCGAATCATGGAATCGTAGGAAACCCAGGCAGGATCCAAAACCAGGACCTCATCCCCGTGATCTAACAGGCCCACCAGGGAGATGTAAAGGGCCATCTTTCCCCCGGGGGTCACAATGATCTCCCGCTCCGGATCGACCGTAATTCCATTGTGCACCTGCAAATGTAAGGCGATGGCGTGTAGAAGATCCGGTATGCCCCGGCTGGAGACGTAGTGAGTTAATCCTGAGTGAAGAGCGGCCACGGCCGCTTGAGTGATGTGGGTGGGAGTGTCAAAATCCGGCTCGCCCGCACTTAAAGAGACGATGTCCACTCCTTT
>OZ252113.1:0-540000 GCA_965248645.1 Acidobacteriota bacterium | reverse complement strand
GGATCAAACGCAAACGTGATGCGGCCATCCGAGCGACAGGACGCCGCGTCGAACTGTCGGCGCGAGTCCCACCTTCCTTGGCCAATGCACTACGTGTGGGGCTGGATGTCCAGACCTGGATGAAAGAGCGTCTGATAGACATCGTCATCGCTGGGGGCGGCTTTATCCCGTTCGACATGCCTTTCGAAAAGTTTGTGGAGGTGGCAAATGGGACTAGGTGCGAGGTTTTCGGGAGTCTGGAGTTCCTGCGTTTTGGAGGCCATCGCGACCCTGAGGTCGAGAGAGCCATCGCCATGCGCTACTGGAATGCTGGTGCACAGGGACTGCATCTCTTTAACTACAATGGGCAGCCCCACGATTGGCAGCAGCAATTGTACCAGGAAATCGGCAACCCGGAAAAACTCGCACGTTTGGACAAACGCTACCAGATCGATACCGGCCGCCAGAATCCGGGCAGTTGGGAGGGGCATGGAGCCGCGTTTGGAGTGGCGATTCCTGCTGTCCAGCTGCCAGTAACGCTTGAAGAAACTCCCGCCCCGGGTGGGCCGACACTTCAGTTTCTCATTGCCGACCCGCTGACCTCCAGCAAGGCAGCGGGAGCTCTGGCGAAAACTCAGCTGCGCTTGCTTTTCGAAAACTACACGACGCAGCATAAGATCGAAGTTCAGTTGAACGGGCAGCACCTGCCGCCAGGGCGTCATGTGGAATTCGATCTAGTCAACTATCGGAACCAGCGGCACCGGCGAGACGGAGGCCGATTCCTCGCAGGCACCGTGGAATACGGCATGACATGTCCACCCCTGCGTCAAGGGATGAACACCCTGCGAATCCGCCTCGTCAAAAATCCGCGGCGTCTCTCAGCACCGCTCAAACTGGCACTCGTGGAGGCCGTCATCCGGTATCGGACGACGTAGGCTGAAAAATGACACAGCCCGATTCCATGGCGCCTAGTTTCCTTGCGAGGGGACCGGGACCATTGGTCGCTTTGAGCTGTTTGACAAACTCATCTGACTCTTTCATCTGCTGGTCGATGAAGTCTTTGTTGTCCCAATAGCAGGCCAGCGTCGCATGGACATTGGCGAGTGTGAGGTGTGGATAAGCCGCGACAATCTCATCAGGTGTCCTGCCTTTCTGCTCGTGGAGAACGTAAACATCCCACACTCGGATGCCGGCGCCTGCGATGCACAGCTTCCCAGTCAATGGATTGGTCCGGATATGTTACTGAGACTTCGACAGGCCCTTATACCACGGTCCCGTTAGCCGTGTCCATCAAGCTGTTCACCGGTGAAATTGATGCCCGTCAGCCATGCCGGAAACAGTTCATGCAAAGCCAGGAGAGTCCCTTTTAATCCGTGAAACTTTTTGAATGTCCCGAGAGTTATCCCAGGGCAGCGGATGTCGCGGTGCGTGAGCCCAGCCTATTTGGCCAGCGGAAGACAGCGGATCAACCTCTTCCGCTCGGCAGGTCCCTCGAACGGACCGCTCCAGGGATAGAAGGTCATCGACGTCATTCCGTGCGCGGCCCTGTCCCGGCAAATCACGGTCAACTGCTCGGCGGTCCTGGTGTAGTCCGGCCAATCGCTGTAGGGAAAGTACAGCGCGAAGGGGATACGCGGCCAAATCAATCCCGATCGGCAAACAAGGCGGCCTTGTCTTTCGCTTTGAACGCGGCGATGCCGTTGTTCAGATGCTCTAACTTGCAGGCGCCGAACAGGGTGCAGGTCACGTGCGGGCTGGCGGTGGCCCAGGCGGCGGCGAGGTAGGACATCCTCAGGCCAAGCTCGGTTGATCTGGCGCGCAGCCGATCAACGACCGCGAAGCCCCGGTCGTTGAAGTAGACGTCGCAGTTGCCGGGAATGACGTAGAAACGCGTGCCGGCCGACAGCTTGTCACGGTCGGGCGTGTACTTGCCGGTCAAGAAGCCCTTACCCAGCGGACTGAATGCGATGAACGAGACCTCGTGGTCGGCACAGACGGGAAAGACATCGTCCTCCACCGTCGGATCAACCAGGTTGTATCTGTTCTCGATCGCCTCGAAACGGGCGTACCCGTTGTCGCGGCTGACTGACAGCACCTCGCGCAACTGGGCGCCGGAAAAGTTGCTGCAGCCGATCGCGCTGACCCGGCCAGCGCTGACCTGCTCGCTCAATGCGGCCAGTGATTCATCGATGGGCACGCTGTCGCTTGGTGTGTGCAGCATGAACAGATCGATGCACGACACGTTGAGCCGCTCGCGGAAATCGCGCACCGCCCGGGCGATGTTTTCCGATTCGTTGCCGGTGCTAACCTTGGTGCAGATGGTCACCTTGTCGCGGCAGTCGCGGTCGCGCAGCCAGCGGACGATGATGCGTTCGGACGAGGACATTTCGCCGCTGGTTTCCCGCACGTCGTCGCCGTTGAGCTGCACCTTGCGATAGGCGCGGGCGTCGCCGCCGCCGTACGATTCGGCGGTATCGAAGAACGTGACCCCACACTCGACAGCGTAATCCATGACCCGCCACGACGTATCTTCATCGATCTCCCGGCCGAAGGTGGCGCAGCCCAGGCCGATGGCGCTGATGGTGCGATTGGTGCGTCCCAATGGGCGAACTTACATGTGGTTGGAAGAGCTATAGTGTGCTCAGCCACGTCATCATCACGGCATGACCGCCGCCGTGTTGGCCGGATTTCGAACGTCGCTGCTCCATCGCCAGCCTGTCTGCTTGTGCTGGGCGAACCGACATGTGAGGTTCGCTCATGAACTGAATGACCGTGCGCCTCTCCCAGTCACAGCGCCAGGCAGTCGTGCCATGCGCGACACTGCAGAAGAACAGCACATCCCCCGCCCGCAGCGCAGGTTTGTAGACCTGGGGCAGATCAATGCTGGTGGTCTCCGGCCGCGGGATGGCGAATGACGCCTTGTGACTACCGGGGATGCACACGAAGCCGCCGCTGTTGTCACCGAACCCGGCGGGCTCGTCGTGCAGGGCCCAGGAGACGTTGAGATAATCGACGCGCGGCCGGCCGTTAATCAGCGCGTAGCTGCCGGGAGTCTGGCCATGGATGGAACCGCCGGTGGTCCCTTTCGGAATAGATACAGACCATCGGATCGGTGCTCTCCTTGAAGCCGTAGCCGAGCATCCAGCTAAGCCGCTGGACGATGGGGGGATGAGCAATCATCTTTCGAAACGGCTCGCAATGAGGCTTGGGCAGCTCGTAGAGCCCGCCGATTCGCGGGCGGTTGATGTCGCCACGGATTCTCGAGGACGTTTCCTCAGGCCACTCCCAGTCATTTTCGCGAAGGACCGCCTCGGGCACTTCCTCAAACAACGTGAGGTGGCCGGCCGGAAGGTCCGGCTGAGCCGCGATCGCGTAATCGATCGCCTCGTTCGCTGCGGTGAGCCAGGCTTCATCCATCACACCGCGAAGCACGAGGTAACCGCGCACATCCCAGAACCACAGCTCCGTCGGGTCCGGTGCAAAGTCGTCATCGAGCTGATCCTGGATGGATCGAGGCTTCTCGACGGCGGGCGCCGGGATCTGATCGTAGCCATCCCGAGGCATGGTCGTGGCGCTGATGTACTGGCTTTCGACCAACCGGCCCGGCCGGCTGCACACGCCGCGGATCGTGTTGGCGGCACAGATCAGCAGGTCGCCCAGCTGCAACCGCAGATCGACGGTCATCCCCAGATCGTCGTCGCCGTCGATCTGCTCGACGGGCGGCTCGAACCAGCGAAGATGGCTGCAAGGCACCAGCACCAGGCCTCCTTCTTCGCTCGGCGGCGCCAGCGCCCACACAACACACACCCCGTGGCAGATCCGCGTGCCGTCAGCGGTAACATAGCGAAGCCGGCGATTGCACTCGGGGTCGCCCGCCGACAGCAACGCCCCACCAGCGCCAGCCGGACCATCAGCGATCATGACCGGTGGCTGGCCCAGGACAAAGCCCGGCCCACACAGGGACTCGAGATAACCTTGCAGCAGCGGATGCTCATGCAGCTCACGAAACGCGTCACACCACGGCGCAGGCCATTGCAGCATGCTCTCGTCCCGCCCCACCGCGTCGATCGCTTCATTGCACGCCGCCACCTCGGCGGCACTGAGCACCCGTGGCAAGTGGAGAAACCCCGTCACGTCAAACCCGTAGTCTTCATCAGCGTTCATCATCAAGTCTCCGTGATGCTCTGCGACATCTCACCACGCACGATACTACAACACTACGTCAAACGTCGCGCCATTATCTTCCGAGATCAGCGCCTCCAATTCCTCCGAGCTAATCGGTCAACACGATCATCGGAAAATCACCCAGCAGCTCACCACCAGGACCACTAGAACCCCCACCCAGGTTCGATAATCCCGCCAAAGAGCCCACTCTTCCTCACGCGCTTCTCTTGACCAGCTGAAGCACACACCTGAAATCCGCTGGGGCGCCGGAGGAGAGGTGAGTAGACTTACCCCGACCATAACCGCCGTGCTAGCAAGAAAGGCCACCAGGGACCGGTGCATGAAAGAGACCATGATGGGAGCCTGCAGAGCTGAGATGAGCCCACCTTCGGCTTCGTAAGCGGAGTCGATCATCATCACCACGCCCAGCGCAGTACCAAAGACCATCGCGCTCAGGGCGCCTGCGTTGGTGGCCCGTTTCCAGAAAATGCCGACCAACATCGCGACGACCATGGGCATTCCCATATAGGCTGAAATCACCTGTAAATATTTCCACATGGTCTCTGCCTTACCGATCACTGGTGCCCACAGAATACCTGCCGTTACGACAACGGCTATGGTGATTCTTCCAATCCAGATCTGGCTCATCTGAGAGGGCTTTGATTTCCGAAATCGCACCACAAAATCTCGTGTCACCAGTGTCGCGGCAGCGTTGAGTGTGCTGTCAAGGGAGGACATGAGGGCGGCCAGAAGACCGGCAATCACCAGGCCCTTGAGCCCCTTAGGCAAGAGCTCACCGACCAGGGTGGAGAAGGCCTGATCATGCTTGATGGTCGGGTAGAGGGCGTAAGCCATCACTCCCGGAAGGACGAAAATGAACACCGGCAAGAGCTTGAGAAAGCCTCCGAAGATGGCTCCGATACGTCCCTGATCCACATCGCGAGCCCCGAGAACCCGTTGCACAATGGACTGGTCTATACACCAGTAGAAAAGTCCCGCAAGATAATTTCCGAAAATGAATCCTGTGATCGGATAGTCGGGGTCCGTGAGAGGCTTGACCATGTGCAGATGGCCTTCAGGAAGCAGCTCCGCCAAACCCAACCATCCGCCCACCTTGGAAAAGCCGATCAAAGTCAGCACCGCCGAGCCGCTGACCAGGATCACCGTCTGTAATGCATCAGTGTAAACCACGGCTCCCAGCCCCCCTGCAGCTGTATAGAGAGCAGTAAAAGCTCCGATCCCCCACCTTACCGTGCCTGCGTCCCATCCGAAAAAGGACTCCACCACCAAGGAACCGGCCCAGAGTGCGATGGAGACTTTAGTAATGATAATCATGGCCATAGAAAAGACCGATAGACCGGTACGCGCCCAGACGCTGAAGCGCTTTTCCAGGAATTCAGGAATGGTGTAGATGGTACTGCGCAAATACTGGGGAACGAATAAGACTCCCAGTGTTATGAGACAGAAACACGCCATCCATTCAAACCCACCCACTACCAGCCCTACCCTGTGGGCATCACCAGCCAACCCCACGAGATGTTCAGTCCCAATGTTGCTGGCAAAAAGAGAGGCGCCGATCAGTGGCCAGGTCAATTTACGTCCGGCCAAAAAAAAGTCCTCGCTCGTTAGTTCGTTCCGGGAAAAGTAAAGACCGATGACGACAACCAGCGCCATGTACGCGACAATAATCGTCAGATCCAGGAACTCTAGAGTTTCCACCAATCTACTCCTGTCTCAACCCGCTTCAAAAAGGTTCTGATCCCCCGGCTTTCCTCCCGCCGGATCAAACTCAACTTCAAGTCGATGCCTCACGATTCTGTGGGTCCGACCGGCGGGACTGTGGAGAATACCGTAGGTTTACCTGATTGGGGACGGCCTGCCGAAGTGGTGTTCAACAACACAATGCATCTTTGTCCGCCACAGAACACAAACCTCATCTGGTTTTGGCCTCTTGGATATCATCAGATGGCTGGTGCTCAGGGTAATAACCAGCGGCCATGGCACGAATAAGATAAATGGATGTCACAGTGTCCCGCTCTACCGGTTCGCCGTTTCTACTCGGAGTAGTGGCTGTACCGGTCTGCACCTACTTCGGGTGGGAATCGTATCCATTCAGAACGATACTTGTGTATAATTGAACTATGCCAATCTTTGAGTATCGGTGCACACGTTGTGGGGTGAAATTTGAGAAAATCGTCTTGGTCCGTTCAACCAAAACTACCTGTCCTACCTGTAACTGCCAGCAAATAGAAAAGCTGGTTTCCACTTTCGCAGTCAGCGGAACGCCCACCCAGACCAACTCGGAGCAACGCGCCGCTACTTGTGGTTCCGGAGGTTTTACCTGAGCGGCTTAGATCTTCCGGAGCCGGGGGCTTCGAATCGTTCAGTAATTTTCCCCTCCACCCATCCTGGGCAGAAAAGAACACTCTCCGACCCGATTTTTCCAACCAGGTCAAACCAGAGATTCACCTACTACTGGAACGTGCAGATGAGTGGTGAACTAGCTACCCGTTCACAAGTCCAGATATTATTCCAACAGTCCATTAGTGGATCTCTACTTTCACCCGACCTGTGCCGAGAAACCAACATACGTCAGATAGGCCCCGAGCGCGGTTGTGAAAACAAACCCAACAACCACCCACCAAGGCTTCATGGACTTGCTTGCTAGTTGAGACACCTTATGGGGAAAGAGAACACGGAAAACTCCCTTGGCTAAAGCCGTCCACCCAAGGAGGGTAATAATCACCCTCCAATCGGCGCTCCAAACATTATGACTCACTACCACAAGAAGTCCTAGGACCAGCGTGATCAAACCCAAGAAAACGATCAGTGCGAAACTCCTGGAAAATTCCTCCAGGATTCTGCGGAAACGTCTTCGATTAGCTAGGAGGGCTAAAGATACAATGATCATGTAAAGTCCCAAAACTTTTGCCAAAAAGATTGAAAGTTCCATAGTAAGAATCAGCTTATTTAAACATTTCTATCCTGACAAGTTCCCCCGAGCAAAAAACAGTGCTTCTTGTAGGAGTAATTATCTGATCCAGTATTCCTGGTAGAGGTTCCTTTGGTCTTTGGGGCTTCGTTAGCTCCAGTCAGACGTTCACCTCCACTTCTAATAGCTGGATTGGTGTGCGCGACGGAGCCCAGGTCGCGGAGCGACGACGAACGCAATGCCGCAGAGGAGGAGCGACAAAGAGATTGACCTGTAAGCCATGACTATGCTGAATGGGTGCGTGACAAGGGCGGTAATCTGTAAAATCTGCCCTTCAGCAAGGACCACATACCGCCCGAGTTGCCCCAGACCACTTGGGCATCTGACATGTCCATCGAGTTCATCCATTGCAGACATGACTGCCCGTGGTGGCTCAGTCTAAACTTCTACAATCCACGCCTACCGCTCATCCCTCCACGCCCCTATTCGAACGGTTCGATCCAGATTTGACAAAATCACTCATTGTCTATCGATGGATCCATTGCAAATCAGCCCGTGCGTTAACGTCCAATCTTCGCGGCCAGGTGAAGAGAGACATGTCGATGTCACACGATTCTCCCAGAATCATCTGCGCTAAAGACTTTCCCACGACCGGTGCGCCGGCGAATCCGTTCCCGCTCCATCCACAGTTACACCAAAACCCGTCGATCTCGGCTATCTTTCCAACGATGGGATGCCCGTCAGGCGTCATATCGTAGAGGGCGGAAAAACCACCCCAGCAAATACTCCGCCGCATGACAGAGAATCGACTTTGTAGGCCAGCCTGTAAAACTCCCACCTGATCCGGGCGGACCGTCTCATCAAACGTGTCTGGATCGGCCAGATCTGAGGCCCAACCGAAGTGGGCCACTCGCAGAACCGAGTCCCCTAGCGCCAGCAGATAGACGCGATTTACCCCGTCGGAGATAATGGGTCCCTGGTTTCCCATTTCCTCCGGCCGGCGAAACAAACAGGTGGGCGTGCGGTGAACCTCTACGGGTAGCTCAACCTTCGCCATTCTGGCCACGCACCGGCTCCAAGCGCCGGCACAGTTGACCACCAAGCGTGTCTCAATTCGACTGCGGTCCGTCTGGACGGCTCGGACACGGCCACCGTCCACCTCAAGGCCCGTCACCCGGACACCTTCGATAATCCGTGCTCCTAGTCGTCCAGCAGCCTGTGCTAGGCTGACCGTCGTCAACATTGGGTCGGAGAATCCACCCTTGGGCAAAAGAAGCCCCTTCTCATTCCCCTCGAATTCGCCAGTGGGCACCAGTTCCGAAAGCTGATCCGCCGAAAAGATCTCGAAGGGCTCGCCAGCGCTCCTGATCATCTCCAGATCGCCGCCGAGGGTCTCCCCATCCAATGACTCCGTGATTCGAAGGAATCCGTTTTGGACAAATCCGGCGTCCCCACCGACCAGTTCTGTCCAGTTTTCAAACATTCTAGTCGCGGTGGTCACGAGCTGAACATAGACTGGTTCAGTAAACAGGGGTCGAATCATGGCTCCGGACCTGCCGGTTGGACCCGAGGCTAGGAATCGTTTTTCCAGCAGCACCACTTTCCCTGCCTTTGCCTGGGCAAGATGAAAGGCCAGACTTGCCCCCTGGACACCTCCGCCGATGATGACAATGTCGGCATTCATGCGGGTCATTACAAGGTTCTCGTGAGGGGATCGAGGATCAAGAATACTCCGTGCATCCAATCAATGGCAAACGGCACCTGAGAGACGCCTAGCATCTCCCCTTCGTATTCCAGTTCCAACTTCCCGGTGATGGCGGGAATGGAAGCGTAGAAATCAGCGACCCGTAAGGTCACCTTGAGCTCTTTACTCAGCAAGACTCAGTGTTCCGCATTGCTGCTAACATTCTCTCGACAGGAAATAACTAGACGTTGACTGACTCCTGAGCGTTTTCCAATTCTGCTGTCGTGCCGTCCGAAGAAAGCCACGCCTTCCACTATTTCCGATCTGATCTTTCAGGGGCGTGATAATCCTCCCTCGAACGGTTGTAGGCTTCGAGGTTTGTCGCGCAGGCCAACACGATGTCCAGAGGAAGACGGAGCGGGGCTCCTTTGATCTGCACGTCCCCTTCCTGCATGATGTTAAATAGCCCCACCCGAATCTTAGGCGCCAAATCGGAAATCTCGTTGATCGCAAAGATCCCGCGATGGACCCGCGGCAGCAAGCCAAAATGGATTCTCCTAAGGGGACAACTCTCTACCTTCCTTGGCGGCTGGGATCCAGGTCACTAATGATGTCGGTGATCGTGACGACTGACGCCTGGGCCACGTCTGGCAGGAACTCGGCCTCTACCTCTGCCCAGAACAGCTATCGTCGTGACCATCAACATCACTGCTAAAACTACTGGGAAAATCGATTTACTTTTTTTCATTGTCCCTTTTCCTCTTTTTTCTTCCCCGCTTCTCACCCTGAATCATCTATGAATATCGATAATTGCACATGATCAAAAGTTCAATTAACGTCGGAGCAACGCACTCTCCATCGAAAGTCCATCTTTAGCCTACATTTCTCACATCCGCCTACTGCGCCGCTGGAATCATCCGTCTCGACTGCTTCCTACTTGCTCGGCCTCCTCGACGTACGGCACGAGTACTCCTGCGGAGGCTTCGCTCGTAACGCTTTGTTAAAACGCACCCCTCCGACACTTCGCTGCGGCTCGATGTAAGAAATATGGGCTAAAGAGGTGGACGGATTGCCGACCATTTCAGGCGAAAGGAGACCACTCTTTGACTAAGCCTATATCGCCCCCCGAACACCAGGGGATGAGGGTGTGTGTGATGGATCCGGACAGGATTCGGATCAAGTTCGCACCGAGGCAAATGCTACCTCAGTAGAGGCTCTCCACGACCCGATTTGCAAGATCTGCGAACGGCATCGAGAATGGCCATGTTTTTCATGCCTCCTTCGATCCGGCGATCGGACCTGCCTCGGCAGGCTGCCACGAAAGCGTCCACCTCTTCGGCATACTGGTTGGCCGGTTCAACCCGATGTTCCTTTTCTCCTTTACCGGTTGAAACAATGACGCGGGTTGGCTTCCTTGCCCCGGGAACATAGGCCTGGGGCACACGGATGACGCCCAAGTCCCCGTAGACTGCGTAAGCATGCTCTCGCTCCAAGTGTGTCCCACAGGTGATGGCAGCCACCCGGTCTTCTTTGAAACGAAGGGTGAAATGAGTGAATTCGTCGACCTGACTTTTGCTCCCAATACTCCACGATCCGCTGCAGTGGATGGGTTCTCCGTCAAGAATGTAGCGCGCACTGTTGATCCCGTAGCAGCCCACATCGTAGAGTGCCCCCCCTCCCGTCTCAGATTTGAGACGAATATTTTCCAAGTCTTCTAGGAAGTAGTGGAAGTGGGCCTCGAAAAGCCGCACACGCCCAATATTGCCTGAGGAAATCAGCTTGCGTACAAGTGCATGCTGGGGATGAAAACGGTACATGAAGCCTTCCATGAGGACAAGCCCTGAGGAGCGAGCGGTGGTGTTCATCTGTTGGGCCTCTTGGAGATTCATGGCCAGTGGCTTGTCGCACAGTACGTGCTTACCCCGAGCCAGAGCCTCGAGGGTCCAGACCTTGTGAAGGTGATTGGGAAGACCGATATAGGCCCCTTCCACAGAGGGATCGTTAAGGGCCTCCTCATATGATGCATAACAGCGCTCGACATGGTATGTTGCTGATAGCCTCGAAGCCTTCTCGGGAGAGCTGGTGCCCAAAACAACCAGTCGGGCACTTCGGGACTTCCGTATTGCTGGAATCATCGCCACCTTGGAAATCCGGCCCACTCCGATGATCGCCATACAAAACAAAGTCTGCTCATTTCCTCCTGAGACATTCATACGACTCGATCCTCCGGTCTTTTGAGATTTCCTGACCCATGACACGTCCCATTGCTTTAACACAGCCAGACGGGTAGATAGCTGACAATGTACACACTCGTCAATGCACATCGAGGAGATCGACCGAGCACACTGTGCAGGTCTTGCCTACCGTGCGGTCGAGGTCCAGAAAAACCGGTACTACATGAGCTGTAGCCACCTTGTAGGTTGGGTAAGTGATCATATTTGCTTCGAGCCGGGGAGCTTGTCGTCGGTAGTAATATCCCGTCGAAATCGGGTGTGAGGGCCACCGTTGTGACTGCAGCTATGAGGAACGAGTACATCGGCCGAGAACCCTCCACTCTCCTGCCCTGCCACTCAGCGGCTTCTTTTCCCCAAAAGATACCCCAGCTCAGACACCGGACCCAGGACTCATTGGGATAGTGTGTAAATCTTGATAGGCTTGTCAAGTTAAGAGGGAAGGCCCCCCCCCCCCCCGTTGGAGAAAAGACGAGTCTTTCCTCCAACGAAGAACCAAACATCTGAATGCCTCCATTCCCGCCTCTACCAAAATAGCCGCCGTCAAGCAAGCCTGGTAGACTACCAATCTCGCTTCCACCGGCAGGGAATTCCTAGTCCCTCGTAGCAACTCTCTACGATTGGATGTGGCGGACTGATCAGTCAGGTGGAAAGGATTTTGGTAGCTTCCAAACCGAGAAAACGCTCAGTCACTACTAAAGAGGACAACCAGCAACTCCGCCACCAGCTTCAAGAACTGTTTGGATCAATATTACACATTACCCAAGCCCTTTCCTCTACTCCCTAGCAACCACCGCCTGCCCCGACTGCAATAGCCCCCAACTGGTCGGTAACGGTCGCGTACATACCAAACAGCACCGCATGCGCTAACGTTACTGTTTCGCTAATGTCTGCAGTCCATTTATCTCGAAGTACAAAATGCTGCATAATCCGAGTGTCGTAATCCCGCGTCCAGCTGCAATGTGTCAGTGAGCCATTCGCTGATCTAATCCCTACTGGTGCTTCATTTTTCTACCGTTGCATACTTCTTTTTTCACGACTATCTGTTGCTGGACAGGACACCAATTATGGTAGGATTTGAGAAAAGAAGAGGTAAGCGATGCTGATGTTTCTTTGGGGAAAGGCCAAAGGAACTGGTATCTAAGGTACAGTTTTCCACGAAGAACAAAAACAGACTCATCCTGGTCAGGTGGATCCTCATCAATTCGATCCTTTCGGAGATGGTGTCACTCGCCGTTCCCAGTGAATCGGTTTACTGTAAGGTAACTTAAAACTAAAGGTTGTAGCAGGAGATTTTCCAGATCATATTAGCCGAAAGCACAGTCGAGGAACGGGTAAACTGTCTTTATCGGAGCTCTTGAGAATAGTTTTGGAACTGGATCCGACGAAACGCACTACACCGGGGATGGTCTTCCTCATCTCGGTGGTGGTGGCCATCACAACTCTCCCCAGTGATCGAGCCGAAGGACAAGTCTCGAGGACTCAGAAGCGAGCCTCTCTCTCTTCCTATGAGCTATCCACCGGGCCATACGGGGTGATGACGACCCTTTTGGAAAAAACCATTTTCAAGCTTGATGTTCTTACTCTTGAGATCCGTCTGAACCGGGAAGACGCGCAGCGGGTTGAAGCTCTTGCTCGTGGCCAGAGGTACTCAGAAAAACTCGCCGATTCGATCGCTGACATAGCAATCTGTTCCGAGAATGTGTGGGTGAAGATCAGCTTCGAGCGTAACTTGAGCCTGGCACAGTTTTTGAATGGAGTCGACAACAATCTCCGCAAGGCTCGGGATGGGGGAATCATCAGCAGCCAGAGCTACCGCCTCACCTTGAAGCAGATGCCCCAGTGGTACCACTTCCTTGAACAGAGGGGAATCAAGACCGGCGACCTGATGTACTACCGCATCTGCGGGGACACGCTACACACCCAGTATTGGGGAAGAGAGGATGAATTGCTGCTTGACCAGATAAGCCCTGGATTGGAACAAGGCCTTTCACTGTTAGGAAGCTACTTCGCTCGGGGATCAGATTTCCGCAAGGGGCTGCTTAAATCACTGTTTGAGAAGAAGTGACACTTGTCTCGATCAGAACTTTTGTCCATTCAGAACTGGGGAGAATGCTCTTCTTTCCGCATGGCTACCATTTATCCAGGCAATCATCATTGTCCGCTTTGCTGTCACCCAGAAAATAGATCTTTCTCCCGAATCTGCCTGCTTCTTTTGTCGTTGTTGGCGACACCGGGGCTTCTACTTATTCCTTATTGAGCATCGCCGAACGACGAATATATCCCGGATTTTCTAGTACCTGCGACACGCAACAGCTAAGCCAAAGCTGGCCCAGGTCATCACGTAAATAGATGTGAATGGGAAGAAATAATCGAAGAGACCCTGCAGCAAGACCGCAAAAACAGAAGCTGAAATCCCAAGAATCAGTGGAAAATTCTCGAGATCACCAGTCCTCCAAGTCTTTTGAAGAACATGACATACCCTCCAGAGCAGCCAAAGAAGAAGGGTTCCGCCCACCAAACCGGTAGAGACGAAAAACTCGACGTACAGATTGTTTGCATGAAGGCGACGATCCCAAACCTTAAGCCGTGCCACATTCCCGTACAACAGTCGAAAGTTATCGGGTCCCACCCCTAAAAAGGGACTCTTCATAAACATTTTCAGAGCGAGACGCCATAACTCGAGCCGTCCAAGAAGAAACCTAGGTCTAGGCAAAGGTTGGGGTGTAAAGATTTCGCTGGTTTGAGCTTGAAAGTTGCTGGCCACTACCGTCACCCTTGTAAAGGCCATCGGTGCATACTCGTTACTGAACCAGAACTGATCTTCGAGAAGCATATCCCAAGCTAAACGATATTCCCCGGGACAGTAGGAGCTTGGATCTGAGCTCGCAGAACTGTGTGCTCCCCAGGACGCACCGAGCTTCCAATTTCAGTTTTGAGCCCCTCGAAGATCAAGACCTCATCCTTCACCGCATCCAACCAATGATACGAGAGTCGAGTCGGGTTAAGACCATTTGAGAACCACAGCATCCGGCCCGTATTGGTGATGGTGACCTCGATTTCGTAGTCGTGCTTTGCCTTTAGCGTGAGCTGTTCCGGAACCTTGTACTGGACCTGATACCAACTTCTCTGCTCCGGGGCAAACCAACGCAGTCGGTAGCCCACTTGGCTGAGCAGTACCAGCAAAACCGTTGCCAGAATCAATGTGCTGAGCATAAGCGCTCGCATGACCCTTCCACATCCGTTTCTCCAACCCCAGATCCCCATGACCGCAATGAGCACTGATCCGAGGGTGAATCGCACCCGCCCGGGTAAGCGTCAAGAGGATACAGACACCAATCAACACCACCAGAACGCCAACCACTCCAGCTAGATAAGCTCGGTTCTTCCATGTCAACAAAATAAAGAGACTTAAGACAAATCCAAAAGCGATCTCGAGATACATGGACGTAATGGTTGGATACTGCAAAGTCGAGGTAATACGAGGTTGTCCTACCATGTAAAATGGGCTCACGCGAAAAGAGTCGAGCGCACCCACTATGAACAAAATCCGAGCATACTCGAGAATTCCAATCAGGCTTACAACTGACGCAGAGAGAGCAACCACAACCATCACAATGAGCGCCCGAAAACGAGTAACCACTACATTAACAACAAGGAAATAAACTAAAAATCCGGCTCCAAAACGACCTGCGAATCGATACGCCTCGGGCCGATATTGGGCTGCAAATAGTGCCGATATTCCGACTATAAGGACAAGCAGGAGTCCTGGTACAGTCAGCGGTGTCCTGAAGCTCGGAAGTCGCCCTTGCTTCAGACACCAGGCAATCCAACTCGCTAGCGCCAATAGAAGGGCCGCTTCAGAATTGGTTAGATTCTGCCCGGGCACAGACAGCAGTGGCTCGAGTCTCTCGAAGGGAGCAAGAAAAAGAACGGCGAGAAGTGCAAGAAAGGGAAGGTCCCAATTTCTCGACCGGCCAGTCAAACCGAGGGAATTGGATATATCGGCTAAGCTCCGACCCAATTTATGGGTCAACCGAGATAGGCTCCCAGGTTTCAATGGAGATCTTCGACATACACAGAAATGGCTTTCTGAAGAGTTGGTCAACGCTTCTTCCAATAGAATAGCTGTGACTGACCGTCCGCACAATATCCCATGATTGAGGGAAGGAGCATTTGATCTGGAGAGCGTCCTTCAGGCATCCTCCTCCATTAACTTAGCCTCGGTCACCCTCGTGCTTCATTCCCTATTCGACATAAAGACCCTGTTGACTCTATTTCCACTTCCAGGGTACGCTGTTCCCGTAAGAGAAACATTACTTTCCACTATGGGCAAGCATGAGGAAAGCGATCGTCCACCAACTCATAATACTGGCCCTTGTGGTGGTGTCTAGCCAGATTCCCTGGGCCTCCGAGGACATTCCGGCTCCAATCGATGTGGCTAGTCCGCCGCAAAATGCGCAAAGGACAGACTCAGGCCTGGCATCCAAGGTACTGGTCAAGGGTACGGGGGTTGAGCACCCGCCCACGACGAGCACCGTCACTGTCCATTACACGGGTTGGACCACAGACGGAAAAATGTTTGACAGCTCGGTTTTGCGGGGACGCAAGGCCTCCTTCCCGCTTAACGGGGTAATTAAAGGTTGGACCGAGGGGTTGCAACTCATGGTGGTGGGCGAAAAGCGGCGCTTCTGGATTCCCGCAAACCTGGCCTACGGAGAGAAGGGCCGCGTGGCTGGAATGCCTGTTTTCGACGTGGAGCTGTTCGAGTTCAGGTAGCCGGTATCCGTAATCTTAGGCTGTCCTTCCGAAAATTCCATCCAAGTGAAGAGAAGAGCATGGGCATAGGTCCCAGGCGGGCGAGTATACTTCAGTTCCTTCTCCGGTAAAGTACAAGGGAACATGACAAGAATCAGTGTCCAGGACTCGTTAGTCTGGAGTCAGGGCTCAGAGCTACTTATTTGGCAGCTTGTTCAAAAGGTTAGCGCCGAGATGGTGGGAACATTTGCTCTCGTATTCGCCGGATGTGGGGCGATCATGGCCAATCAAATGAGTGGTGGAACAGTCACCCACGTCGGTATAGGGCTTACCTTTGGCCTTGTGGTAATGGTCATGATCTACGTAACGGGCCACATATCCGGCGCACACTTTAATCCAGCTGTCACTCTGGCATTCGCATTCGTGAAAAAGTTCCTCTGGAACCACACCCCTTTTACGTGACGGGTCAGATTTTGGCGACACTACTCGCGGCATTGGCACTCCGGGCTATTCTCAGCGAGGTTGAAAATCTGGGAATGACTGTGCCGTCTGGTCCTCCAGCCAATCAGTGATGCTTGAAACGGTCCTAACCTTTTTCCTGATGTTCGTAATCAGTGCTATGGCAACGAACGCCCACGCTATAGGCCAAATAGCCGACACTTCTATTGGGAGAACTGCAACGCTTGAGTCCATCTTTGCTGGCCCTATCTCGGGCGCTTCCATGAGTCCCGCACGCTCAATTGGGCCCGCATTGGTTGCCGAAGATGTGACACACTTGTAGGTTTATCCGGATAGGGCCCACACTCGACGCTGTTGCCGGAGCCTGCGCTTATCGCCTGATTCGTTGTGATGGCACTGAGCAAACCGCGGGAGGGTGCTGTTAGCTATAGCTGGGCTTCGAGGGCCCTTCTACACCTAGCACACCTTCTCCCGAACTAGTACCCTTTAGACATGATGGGACGGAGGGACGGACGCACACCAGAAACACTCGTAGACAGCCTGACGTTCCCGGAGGGACCCAGATGGCGAGACAAACATCTGTGGTTCTCGGACATCTTGGCAGGCAAGGTCTTTGCGGTCGATCTCGAAGGTACCCTCGAGACAATCGCTGAAATCAGAAATCTTCCTTCGGGTCTGGGTTGGCTTCCCGACGGCACACTACAGGTCATCTCGATGCAGGATGGCAAACTGCTGGCGGTCCGTGACGGAGTACAAGCTGAGGTCGCGAACCTGCAGGCGCTCACCGGCTTTGTCTGTAATGACATGGTGGTTGATCAGCGTGGCCGTGCCTTCGTGGGTAGCCCGGACACTGATTTTGACGAAGGTCAGCTACCCATGCCTGGCAACATGCCTCGTTTCGGCCAGGTCGTGCTCGTGGAGCCGCCCGCGGTGAATGCCCCCTGGGACACTGAACGCCAGGCACGGATCGTCGCCAATCGGATTACATTTGCCAATGGCCTAGTAGTCACACCGGACGGTGGAACCCTCATTGTCGCAGAAACTCTTGCCGGCCGGCTGACCGCATTCGATATCGCAGCCAATGGATCCTTAAGCAAGCGCCGCATCTGGGCCGACCTCGGCGTGCCGCCAGATGGCATCACTCTCGACGACCAAGGCTGCATCTGGGTTGCTGTCCCCTACTATCGCTATGGCAGCTCGGGCGGCTACCTTAGAATCGCAGAAGGCGGTGAGCTGCGTGACCGTATCGACGTCGAGGGCTATAGCTCCTATGCCTGCTCCTTAGGCGGTCCGGACGCCCGAACGCTGTTCCTGTGCGAGTCGGCCGTGTTTGGGTTACCGCGAAGCCCCGGCGACGGGCGCATTCGGAAGATTCGGGTTGAGATTCCGGGTGCCGGCAGTCCATGAATTGCCTTGCCTGGAGAAATCGGGCCTCGGATGTCGGACCACGTGAACTCTCTTCAGAATAATTTGTTGGCGGGTTTTCGGTATCTCCTGACAGGCTTAGAAGGACATGATCGATCACCCTAGCTTGCACCACGTTCAGGTCGATATATCACATACAGTTGCGCAGATACTAGCCATCCTCCACTATCGTGCAGTGGTAACAGTCTTCCCCAAAAAACACCATGACAACGCGCATCTATTATACCACCCGGGAAATCTCCCCTCGAGTTTCTGCATCATCTGGCTGATGCCTTCGGGCCTGGTCACCTCAACCAGAAAATGCTTGTGATTAGAGGGGATGCAGTAGGCTCAGCAGCGGAACCGGAAACCGCTTGAGGGCTACTCGCAGGCACTTGCAATATCCAGCGCAAACTACGACAAGGAAAAACAGGAACTGAGGATCGTCTGTAACTCTCTGTCTCCCCCTAATCAAGCCCTACCCTATTTTTAAAAAAAAACTTATCATGGTCCGATCTCTACGGCACCTCCCGACACGATATGGGGACATAGAAGATGGTGGTATTCACGTTCCTAGACTGGTTATGGGTTGTGTCGTTCTTTATCTTGATGATTCTGTGTGGGGTCCTCTTCTACCGTCTTGGCAAGAGATCCGAGTCAGATTTTTTCTTGGCCGGTAGGAGCCTTCCTTGGTGGCTTCCCGCCTCCTCCGTTTACGCGACTCACACCGCCACCGACACGCCGATGTGGGTTTCCGGGGTTATCTATCACTACGGCATGACCGGAATTTGGTACACATTCTTCTCTGCTTGGTGCGCGGTCAGTGCCTTCACCTCAACCCGTATTTTTCGTCGTTCGCTGGCTTACAGCCAAGCCGAGTGGCAGACCCTGCGTTTCAGCGGGTTAGGGAGCGAGTTATTACGCGGATGGCTAGCAGGATGGCAAGTCTTCATGCAAATGTTCATCATGGGCTGGGTAGGGATCGCCATGGGGAAGGTGTGTCACTACGCTTTCGGCTGGGAGACTTGGGTCGGGTTAGTTTTGTTTTCCTCCATCACGACCATCTACGTCATGGTAGCCGGGTATTGGGGAGTCGTGATCGCAGACTTTCAGCAGGGAATTATTGCTCTTTTCGCCATCGTGATTGTGTCACTGTGGGGTATCCATGTCGCAGGAGGTCCATCGGGCATTGTGGAGCGGCTGTCCGCTATGGATCAGTCGTGGCGACTGAATCCATTTGCGTTCACCGGTTTTTTCAGCGGGAACTTTCCTGTGGCCTGGTTTGTCACCATGCTCTTCATTGCTCTACTAGGCGGCTTCGGCATGGGCACTACTTTTGACTGGTATATCGAGGCACAGCGTATCCAGTCGGCGCGTACAGTCCGCGATGCTTCGTACGGTATTTGGGCCGGAACAGCACTGGTTCTGATGCGTAATTCTTTATGGGCAGCTGCCGTCCTTGGCTTTTTTGTGTTGTATCCCGACATATCGGAGTCCGCTGAGTACGAGATGGCCTGGTTTCGAATTGGATTCGAGAACCTGCCCCCAGGAATGCTGGGATTCTTTTTCGCCGCCATTGTAGCTATTCACCTCTCTTCTGTGTCCTCGACCCTCAACTTGGGTGCACTCTACGCTACCCGTGATCTTTATCACCACTATGTCAATCCGGAGGCAAGTGAGGAGCAACTGGTTTGGGTCGGACGCGTTTCGACCCTGGTCATCCTATTCGGCTCTTTCATTTATGGGTCGATGATGGAGGAGATCACCAAGTGGCTGATATTTGCGGTCTGGATTATGGCGGCCGGAGTATGGTTGCCCAGCATCCTACAGGTGCTCTGGTGGCGGTTCAATAGTTGGGGTTATTTATCCTCGTGGATCGCAAATCTGGGATTGAGCTGGTTGATCGTGTGGATACTCCCAGCCTTCGGTATATTGCCGCAACTGCCTGATTATATCCAGTTCTGGTTGCTCATGGCGCTGGGTCTAGTGATCTACGTCCCCATCACCCTGATGACCCCGGCAGACGATATGGATCACCTGGTTCAGTACTACGTGCAGTCCCGTCCACTCGGGTTTTGGAACCCGGTTCGCCAAGAGGCGGAAAAGAGAGGTCTAATCAAGACATTCGCGACTCAGGAAGCCTAATCATGAGGTCTTTTCGAAGGAAGTGGACTCCCCAGGAAGCGGACGAATGGACCAAAGAAGATTATTGGACGGTACTGTTTTCGTCGCTCTCCTACATATTTCTGACGATCGGGTTGGGATTGTGCTTCCTGCTGCCGCTATGGGGAGTCCTCACGGTTTCCCTGGGAGTGATATGCGCAGGTATCATGTACTGGATCATTGACCCTAAACTCAGGGTCATTTCCAAGGCCTACGAATCGAACCAGAAAAAGTATCTCGAGCATCTAGAAAAAATCATGCAGTGGGAGGAACCTTGAATGGACCAAGGCTGGAGTGTGGTGATTGGTATGACCATTGGCTACGTTGCCTCTTTTCTGGGTATGTTGTTCGCCTACCAGGCCTACCGTCGCAGAAAAAAGGGGTCGGGTGAACAGAAATGACGAATGCTGATTTCAGCCTGGTCTGGAGCATCCTAGTTCCTGCCTTCATCCTGCTCAGTTCCCTCCTGTTGACCTTGTGGCTTTATTGGACTTTCACTGGGAAATCCGATAGTGAAAAATGACTGCCTATTCCAGCCATGCCAACAATAAGGTATTCTGAAACTATCCGGCTTCCGTCAGAACCAATCCGAGCACAGCGGATCCCTTTGTCTTGTCCTCCTGATCTGGGAAGAAGTAACTCCTTCAACTCTCACTTGCACCAGACCACCCTCTCCAGGTTAGAAGGCCAAACCTCCACTGGCCAACAGGTAAATGAACAAAAAATGTTCGCCGACGGACACCGGTTGCGACAGGGTCGACGAACCAAATCAACCTCCCGCACGGTGATGAAAGAACTCGGTGAGCGCTTCGGTGAAGACTACAGACAATATTGTCAGAAAGTTCCCCGATTTTCCCGAGCTTCTGACGTAGCTCTACCACAGTCAGCCGGAGTTTTTTTCAGGAGATCATCCTAAATGTCCGAGGAACATCTTGCACGCTGGCAGGATCTGGTGGTGATCGTCCTCAATCTAGGCGTCATGGTCGCCATCGGTGTTTACTGCGCGCGCAGGACGCGCTCCTCAGACGCCTACTTTCTGGCCAACCGTAGTATGCCGGGATGGGTAGTTGGCGTCTCCATTATGGCAACCGTAGTCAGCTCGATGACCTTTCTGGCGCTCCCGGGCTCTACCTTTCACGACGACTGGCGATTCATGCCAGCACATGCTCTCTACTTCATCCCTGCAGCCGTCGCGTATTTCGTCTTCATGCCCTTTTTTCGCCATGGTCATATCCGCTCAGCCTACGAATATTTGGAAAAGCGTTTCGGCACTTGGGCGCGAGTCTACGGCGCTATCGCGTTTCTCTTCTACCACATGTTTCGCATCGGGATCATCCTCTATGCCGTCAGCCTCCCCTTCCAACGGATGAGCGGCCTGGATCTGCCCTACGTCATCTGTCTCCTCGGAATTCTGGTGGCTGCTTACACCATAGCCGGAGGGCTGCAGGCGGTAATCTACACCGATTTCCTTCAGGGATTGGCCCTCATCGCCGGAGGGGTCATATGTATGCCGATCATCGCGCAACTTTTGCCCGGTGGGTTAAGCCAAATCTTAACCGAGGCTTATATGGATGGTAAATTCTCGGTAGGCAGCACCGGTCTGAACCTGGATGAAAAGACGGTGTGGGTCATCATTCTCGTTTACCAGTTCCAGTTCCTTCAACTCGTATGCACCGACCAGAGCATGGTACAGCGCTATCTGGCCATAAGAACCGACAAGGAGGCGCGCCAAGGATTCGTCCTGGGAACAATCCTAATCATTCCGGTCTGGCTCTATTTTTCCTTCGTCGGAACAGCACTCTACGTCTTCTACAAGAACTTTCCTACTCCGGCACTGGAAAACGCAGCACCTGAAATGGTCTTTCCATATTTTATTCTCACAGAGGTCCCCGCGGGGGTGGCTGGCTTCGTCGTAGCGGGCCTACTCGCCTCCGCTATGTCGACACTAGATTCGAGTATCAACGCGTCGGCCGCGACCGTAACGACCGATTTCTACCGTCGGTTCCACCCTTCTGCACGAAGCGATAGCCACTATCTTCGGGTGGGCCGCTGGTTCTCGCTCCTGTTTTCCCTGATCATGATCGGCGTGGCGTTGCTGATTCACTCCATGCGAACCGAGACTCTGATGGACATCCAGACGGTGGGCTACTCGGTTGTGAGCGCGGGTCTGTTGAGTCTTTTCGTCTTGGGATTCATGACCGTCCGTGTCGATACCAGAGCGGCTTGGATCGCCACTTTAGGTACAGTAATTCTGGTCGCAGGTTGGGTCCTTTTGACCACGGGATGGGGTGAAGGAAATTTACCCTATCTCGCTGACCGTCTTCCAAACGAGTTTTGGATCGGGGTCCTCCCTCACATTTTTCTGATGGTTGTTGGTTATCTCCTGAGCCTTTTCCTCCCTCGCAGACCGGCCAGGAATCTCGAAAACCTCACCATCTGGACGAGCGCTCCCTAACGGCCCCAAAAGATACAGGTTAGTGCACGAAGGCTCCCAACCAAATCGTCAAACCGGTCCGGCTGGAAGCAGTACGAGATACTTACCAATTCCCCGGATTGGATCACAGCCCGCTTTAGAGATCAACGTGATGATATAGCTGCCCCAGTCGATCGCTCGATCAGCAACTACCTTGGCCTCCTCTGAAGAAAATGCCAATTCGGCCGCGAACTGGTCAAAGGCGAACTAAAACTAGGACTCACTGCATCGTTAGCGTTGTGGACACTGAAAAACTCATCGCGCAGGCTATTGAGTACGCCCAGGTCAGCCGGAAGCGTCTCTTTAGCTGTCGGCCCTCCTGCTCTTGTGTAGGTGCGCAGGCGATCATGGTCAACGTCAAAGTAAGTAGAGCAAGCACGCTCAAATGGAGTTACATGGGATCGCCTCCTTTAATAGATGGTTTCTGGACAGGTTAACAATACCAACCAGGCAACGATTGATTCTATAGGATATTTCATTATCAACCTCAAACTCGGGGTCCTTTGCACTGTTTGGCAAACCGCGTATCTGTCCACTTCCAACGAGGACCAAACCCTCCACCAGGAGCCTCCCATGGATCCATGGCCAGAGATTGCCTGGCTGGCTATTGTGTATAGGTGGCATTGACTGGTGATCAGAACAGTGCGAAGATCGAAAAAATCTTTTCGAAGGAGAAAAAATGAGCATCACACGACGAAGGTTCATGCAAGGAGCAACCACCGGAGCAGCAGCTCTAAGACTCACAGGAGAAGCGGTTGCAAGTCCCAGAAAGAGTTCAACCGGTCGGAGACAGCGCACAATCTACTTTAATGATGCCCGCCACTACTATCTATTCGTCTTCGAACCACCCATGAAGCTGGAAGACGCGTGGAGACCGGTGGACGAGGCAGCGGGGACTGCTGTGGATACCTTTGTCTATGGTGTGGCACGGATCGACGGCCTGTTTTATCCATCCAAGGTGGGTAAGCGCTTTAAGTATGGGAGAAACGCCGACGCCTTTCAGCAGGCAGCTTACTGGCGTCTCTGGCATAACATGCAGAGCCTGATCGATCGAGGTCTGGATCCGTTAAGAGTGCTCATCGACCGGGCCCATCAGAAGGAGATGGACTTTTTCGCCAGTTTGCGTTTAGTCGGCTACTCGGGGATAGACCCCGCCCACAAGCTATCGAATTATCCCGGTGGCTCAGGGAAGTCCGGGGGACGGGGCTTCGCTCATCCCCAGGTACGCGATCATCAGTTCGCCGTACTTCAGGAACTCGCTACCGATTACCCAACGGAAGGAGTTGAATTGGATTTCGCCTTCAGCACAGCCTATTTCAGAGAGCAGGATGTGGAAACCTACACGCCGGTGATGACCGAGTGGGTAAGAAAAGTCTCGAACATGGTGCGTAATCGGTCGGGAGAACCGGGTCAGATTGGGGCTCGTGTCTATCCCACCCAAGCCATTAACCGAAAAGCAGGCTTGGACGTGGACACCTGGCTACGTGAGGGCCTACTCGACTACATAGTGCCCATGATCTATGGGTACATGCTCGTGGACAGCCAAATGCCCATCGACTGGCTGATCGAGTCAGCTCACGCAACCCAGACCTCCGTTTACCCTATGATCTCGCCCTATTCCAGCTCGAACCAACGGCGTCACCACAACCGAGAGTGGGCAACTCCGGCCATGATGCGAGCAGCAGTTTCCAACTATTGGGATCAGGGGGCTGATGGCATGTATACCTGGTTTCTCAAATGGCCCCTAGGGGACACCGAGCGTAGGATTCTCTCGGAGCTGGGTGACCCCGATCTGGTTCAGGAAGCCAGCAAGCACTACCGAGTTAACAGAAGCCTGGAGGCCGCCGAAAGGGTGGGCTACCAGACTACTTTACCACTGGAGATCCCTGTCTCCGAGCAGGGTAAACATTACGCCATAGCTTTCACCCTAGCCGACGATATCGAAGGTGCAGCCGATCGTATCCGTCAGGTTCGACTGAAAATCAACATTACGGATCTCGTGTTGGCAGATCAGCTGACAGTTTTACTCAACGGACAGTCTCTAGCCGAAGAGACCTGTCTCCGGAGCTATGGCTTACACATCGCACCCTATGTTGGCCAGTGGCTTGAATTCGAGCTAAAAAAGGTGCGCCCCCGTCGAGGCCAGAATCGACTGGAGATCGTACTCAATCGAAGGGCAGAAGGCTTGGTCAGTCCCCTGAGGGTCGAAGACGTGGAGATTATTGTGGAATACGGCTCTTACCCCTCCGCCCTGAACTTTTTGCCACCAAGCATCGGCTGACAGAAGTGGCCCCTCTGGATTTTTTCTCGGCCCGGTGATGTACTCGATGGTCAGTCGAAGTTAAAACTTGTGCAGCCCTCATTAAGGCACGTGGAGCGGTTTCTTAGAGTAGACCTTGACACCGTGTTTGTCGATGATGAGGCGATACGCCTCATCATCTTCCAAGAGCCGCCGACAGCCTTCTATCTCGCACTAACCGGTTAAAGCGGGGTGGGATCTCCCGTAATCGAATATGACAACATCGCTACCCGACATTTCCCGGCGAAATACGTAAACCTCTCTCTTGCAGGAAAACCGGTCCAAACCCCTATGGTTACTGAATCTCACACTGTATTCCTTGGGGATATGAAGTGTCAGTAGACTCAAAGACTGGCAGATTCCAGCCGCCATCCAGATCGTTTCACTCGCTCGTAGAACCCTATAGTCCAGGATTAGCGAGCAGTGGAGACGGAAGTGACTCCCCCCTTCGAGACAATTGTAGAATAAACTATTCCCATGCACCTAGTTCCAGAAGAAGTTGTTGAATACCGCCGCATCGTCGAGTGAATTGAAGTGGTTGTAAGGATACGATGTTCTCAAAGCGACATAGCCGACGCAGAACAGGATCAGGCCGCGAGGAGGGAAGTAGACGAGGCATTGATACAATCGGATCAGAAAAGGTTTGATTGCCTTGAACCGCACGGTCTTTGCCTCACGGCCGGATTTCTGCTCATTCGTACGCCTTCCACTGTGTAATTAACTGGCCATTGAGCCGGCATATGCGAACCAGCGGTGGGCGCTTGGGACCGATCCCTTCTCCAAGCACCAGCTCATCTTTTCCGTCGCCGTCAACATCGACAGCAGCAATGTTGCTACCACAACTTTTCGGGTCTTCAGAGGCGGAAAAATCGTATAGTTTTGTTCCACTCAAATCGAAGATTTGGACCAAGGGAGGATAGCCCTGCAAAGGGCCGGGAGCCACTCCTAGGCCAAGACGATCTTCTGCAAGCTTGACCAAAGTGGCTTGGACACCGAAGTCTGTGGTCAAGGTCTCAAATGACCGAAGCAATCCCTGGAGGGCATCATAGACAAATATAGTGGAGGGGTTCACCGAGATGTCTGATGCCCAAAGCAGTAGAGTACCTGTTACGGGTTCATGGACGGGTAGACGGTTATCCGTGAGCCCAGTTGTGCAACAGAGGGCCGCAACTCTCAGTCCATTGACCAGGCCAAGATCGCGAAATTCCCGTTGCCCGAGCAAGCGTCCCTGGGGACTGAATTCGAGAACCTGCTGGGGTCGTCCCGGCCCGGGTCCAGGACAAACGTATAGTCTTTTACAATGGATGGAGAGCCAGGCCCCATATCCAAAATTGAGACCATCAGGCTGAAACTGGCCAAGAAGATTACCTCGAAGGTCAAATATGCGCACTAGAGCAGGATTGTTTGGGCCAGGGCCGGGCGCAATTGCGACTTCGTCCCCGGGGCCAAATCCAAGATCTCCCACGGCAATCTCTCCAGAGAAATCCAGCTCCTTAAATGCCTCCCATTCTGCCAGTTTTCGCCCTTCAGTAGTGAATACCCTGACGCGAGCTTTCGTTCCTTTGTCGGCACCGGGGAGAGTAGCAACGATTGGATTCCCTTGGGCATCATAGCCAGCACCCACTTTTACCCCGCTTCCATAGAACTCGTAGCGATAGCCCGGATGTCCAATCTGGAATTCGTTCGCCAGATCGTATTTGAAGAACAGTAGGAACACCGTCCCCAACAAGGCCTGCGATAGCCACGCCCAAAAGAGGTTGGGTATCCTCACAAAAAGAAAGCACCACAAGAGTCCACCAAGAAAGGTCAGACAAACAAGGGAATAATTGGGTAGGTGATAGATCGCGAACAATCCAGCCGCTGTGAAAACTGATCCGAGAGAGTTTTGAAGCTGACGGGATGGCTTCACAGGTGAACTAAACAGCTCCTCACTACGCAACCTCAAAAAATTTTGGAGTAGATATTGTTGGATAGCAGCCCAAGCGAAATAGGTATAGAGATCACTCCAGCGATCCAACCGCGGGTCCCCTCTGAGCAACCCTAGCCCCCCAATGATGGAGCCCAAGGCAAGCGTAAATCCCCCGTACCAGCTCGTGGCCAACCGTAGATTGTCAAACCGGAGACCTAGTGTCTCAAAAGTGTCGCGGTGGTAGACGTGGTTAGCAGCGACTACAAACAAAGCGGAAACATAGGTGAAGAAAAGAAAGCGGCTGTAGTGGTACTGAAATCTTCCCCACCACAAATAGCTGAATATCAGGGTAGAGAACAAAACCAGAGAAACGAAAACAACCAATTTTCTCTGAGACACATCCGCTTCCCTAGGTTTGACTAATCTTCGCTTTCCTTCCCTCTGACGCTGGGTAGACCCCTCCCGCGTCTCCGCGCGATCATATTGGACACTACCCGCCCGGGAGCACAACAATTGTTCCGGGACGTCGATCTCGATGACTCGCGACCAGCGCCCTCGATGAGTCGCACCGTCTCGACCAGCTGCCCCTCGCTTTGGGCAGCAACTACCACCTTAGCTCCCAACGAGGTAAGATACGTCGCAAACGCCCAGCCCATACCTCTTCCCATGAAAAGCACAACCTGCCCCCCGAAGTCAATCTTGTCGCTCATTCTCTTTACTGCTCAGACATATTCGAGTTCTGAAAACTAGTCCGCACTTTGTGAAAAGACTTCCCGTCGTTCCAGATGTGGCTCGATGGCAGCACGGGTCCTCCACACGGGACGAAGTTTCTTTTCTGCCAAAAGCTTTAACTGATCACCTCTGTGCGCTGAATAGGGCTGTGTAGCGTTTCCGTAGCTCAGCAGGGTTTCAGCCCGAATCGGATTGGAGAACTCAACCACGGAAACATAGCTGTCCCCGGCTACCGAGCTGAATTTTCCATCTTGATCGGGACCCATGAATTTAATGATGTGAAAGGTACCCAACTGTGAGGGGCCACCACTAGAGGGAAAATCATGTTGGGCATGCCGAAGCCGGTATACCTCTCCCCAGGGAACATCCAAGGCTCCATGCCAATTTTTGACTTTTATAGCTGCTTTGCCCAGGGCTGCAACTACCTTTTTAGAATCAGCTAATCCATCCGACGGTGTCCGCGGTGTTTCTTCACGCCAGGCAGACATATACTCCAAGGATCCCATCTCCTGGAACCAGGCTGCAAACAAAACAGCACCGCGACTCTCAGCTTCGACCTGTCCATCCCACTTTTCCAACACATCGGCAGCTTCCAGAGCCAGATGTCCACCCTGCTGCCGGGCAGCCGAGACGACATCATCCAAAATACGGTCCGCCATCCCCACAAAACTGGAGAACTTGTATCCAACTAGCCGCTCAAAGGTGACCTGCTTGCCTTCCGCAAGCATGCGGATGGAAAAGTCGTAGCGAAATGGAAATCCTCCAAGCTGGGGAAAATGTAAGGGGTAATCATCGGGATTGAGTAAAATCGGAAAAGTGGCACTCCACGGAGGATCGTTGGTGTTTTGGAGCCAACCATTTGGCGGATCGAGGATTCGTGGCAAATCGGCGTAGGGAAGAGTTCCTGTCCACAAGGTGGACGAAGTGTGGCCCGGAATCATCCCTGCCCAGTATTTTGAGTCCCCCGCTGCACGAGCGGGAACACGTCCACCATAGGAATACAGAATGTGTCCTTCCCTATCTGCATACATCACCGTATAGATGGGGATCTCCAGCGGCTGAATTGCCGCTTCGAACTCCCCTAGATTCTTCGCACGCACCATCTTCCACCACTGCTCCAAGATGTGCGGTTGGTCTAATCCAACCATGCGTACCGCAATCGCTTCCCCACCTTTCTCGTTCAGGATAGGACCATGAATCGAATGGCGTACCTCAAATCGCTCATCCGCCATGGTCCCATCGGCCTGTTTTATTTTGAGGCTCACCGTCTTCGTCTCGAAGGCTTCCACTCGATCATCCCAAAGGTATCCACCATCCTTGAGGATCAGTTCATAGAGATCCATCCCATCAAAAGGAGGCACGGTGTGGGTCCAGCCGAGATAGTCATTGAAGGCAAACGACAAGGTGGGCAACCCAACAAAGGCTGCCCCATAGGCGTCGACACCAGGCGCTGTAAACTGGGCCTCGTATAACGTAAACAGATCCGAGGACCAAGGGAAATGAGGGTTGGCTAGCAAGAGAGCACGACCAGTCTCAGAACGGGAGGGAGCAATTGCCCAAGCATTTGACCCAGCTGATGAAGTCCAGCGCTGCACACCGGGTTTGGCGTCAAAGGCGACCAGAGCAAGATGGACGCCACGCTGTGTCTGGGCAAGCACGTCCGTGCCGTCAACAGGGAGAACAGCCTTGACCTCCTCCGCAATGTGCTCTTTGTGTGCAACCGCGTAATCATTCATACCCTGGACAAAGGCATCAAGGTGAGTGCGAAATCCCGGGGATTGCGCCTGGTACCATCGTCGACTTCGTTCAGGAACTCCCATGGTATGGAGGTAGCGATCAGAATCAAGATATGACGCGCCCCAGTACTCTGCTGCACGCCCTCTCGCCTTCCCATACGAGCGCAGTATGAGATTGCCATGGCTGTGCATCTGAGCCCAACCGAATGCATGAAATAATTCCTGGGTTGTTCTTGCATAGATATGGGGAACGCCCCAACTATCCCAGAGGATTTCCGTCTTTTGAGATTCCCAATGTCCACAGGCACCGAGGAGGAAAACAGCGACGACAGGACACCACACAACACGGGGAAATAACTGTCCGTTACTTTTCATGGCAAAAAAAACCAGATTTCCCCGACTCCATACCTCAAGTCTGGTCAACCGAATCCATTCCTGGACCTATCCACTTCAGCGGCTTGTCGTCTCGCAGTAATTTGCTCTCGGGTCAGTTAGGTGCCCACAGATTTTATTCCAGACAAAGGTGCGAATCGCCCTTCACCTGACCCGACCTGAATTATACTCACTTTACTTACCCAGAGAAGGAAAGGGGCAAGAAGAACAAGACAAATCTGTTCCCCTCACCTGGCCATCTTCGCTCAGCACCATAAGGCCCCATCACCAGGCTAAGTGTTCCATTTCGGAAATGCAATGATGCTTTTGGTGAGTGCGACGGAACCTAGATCGCGAAGCGACGACGAACGGCAATGCCACAACACATCGTGGAGGAGAAGCAACAAAGAGATTGGCCTTCCCCGCCACCACCCTTTGGGTAGAGTGGGTTGCAGGTGATCTCGGTGTTGCTCGTTGTCGACTATGTCCCCAGGCATTGCCTTCCTTCTCGCACCTTGACCTCGCCCCACAAGGCCCAACAGTAAACATTATCGTATTTCCATAATGACACACATAGTTAACTCGACATTAGCTCAAAGTTAAAGCGAGGGATTTGACTCAGTCGAAAACCACAGGATATCTTTGCCACATGAGGGTTGTAGCCCAAGGGATTCTCAACCACGGCGTGCCGGGTACTCGGCGTGCCATTGCGCACTTCCCAACCCTAGCGCTCTTGCCGAATGGTTCGTTGATGGCCACCTATAGTGTTGGCTCATCAAAGGATTCCCCGGATGAAAATATCGAGCTGCGCTTTTCCACCGACCTGGGTGAGACCTGGAGTGAACCTCGTACACCGTTTACCGCTAAGGTTGAAGGAATCCAAGGCAGTGTGAGGGTGGCTTATCTCACCCCAATCGCCCCCGATCGAGTACTGGTCTCTGCCATGTGGATTGACCGCCAAAGTTACCCAGGGAAACCTCTCTTCAACCCTGAGACCCAAGGTTGCTTACCGATACGCATCCTCATTGCCGAATCGGCCGATCAAGGCAAAACATGGACGCCTTGGCACACGGTCAATGTCCCTGAGGACATCGGACCACCTAGCCTAACAAGTCCGATCCTGTGTCTGCCCAGCGGGAATCTGGCACTTAGCATCGAGTCCAACAAACACTACAAGGACACGTCCCGGTGGTATCAGAAGGTCACCTATCTTTATTCGGACAACCAAGGAAAGCATTGGAGCCGACCTACATTGATCTGTCACGACCCGACAGGACGGTTCTTCCATTGGGACCAGCGAGCAGTGGTCACCCCGGATGGTGCCGTCCTCACCCTGACCTGGATGTACGATACTAAGACAGCGACCTACGGGAATTTCGAGCGCCGCTTGAGCTATGACGAAGGGAAAACCTGGACCCAGGCCGAGGATCTTGGAGTCCGGGAGCAACCCTCCGTCCCCGCCATCCTTCCGGATGGACAAATGGTGGTCGCCTGGGTCGATCGTTACCACACGCAATCCATCCGTGCTCGACTGGCCCCGCGTCCCGACGGCTCTTTACTGCAGAACAGTGAACTCGTACTTTGGGATCAGCAGTGGAAAAGCCGGGGAAAACTCTGCGATACCAAGGCGGCGCTGGTAGACATGGGTACCTGGACCTACGGCCTGCCCTTTGCGCACCCGCTGGTCAATGGTGAAGTCATGGTGGTTTACTATGCGGGAGACCAAGCGAGCACGGACATTCATTGGGTGCGCCTGACCATATGCAGTTGGACGGAAGGTGTTCTGTCGATCCGCAGTGGGCAAAGCCCGGTCCCCGCCACCCCAGGCTGAGGTGAAAATCTCCCCTTCAACGAAGCGACTGGGACGCAAGGCGTGAATGTCAATCGCGGGAGTCGTCCCGACGATGATATCACTCAACGATTCGCCGATTGGTGGCCCCAATTTGAACCCGTGTCCGCTTCCCCCGAAGCACGCATAATAGCCTTCCAGTTTAGGCTCCGGTCCCACAATCGGGTGCCAGTCATCGGTAATGGTATAGATGGACGCCCACCCCATGAGGTATTGGGCCCGTCGGAGGGCAGGCACCCTCTGGAAAACACCGTGCTCAATGCGAAGGTGTGTCCTGGTGTCCAGATCGGGATCGTAGTGGTCAATATCCATCGGCTCCACCTCCTTGGGGAAGCTCAGACCTGCTAGGACCTGATCCTCTCCGTGCGGCCGCAGGTAGATCTGCCGATTAGGATCAGAAATCACAGGGAAGGTCTTGAAATTGGAGGGCAGGCGCAATACCAGGTCACTCTCCCGACTCCACCGAACAGAATAATTCAGTCCCACCGACAGCCCAATGTACCGACCCCAGGGCCCCGATGCGTTCACTACTACCCGGGTATCCACTATGCCCTGCTCAGTCTCCACACCGACAACCCGGTTGCCTACGAGGCGAATACCTGTGGCACCCACGCCCTCGCAAACGGCCAGACCCCACTCCTTCGCCAGATCCACCAGATTCTTCACCGTTCTCAAGGGATCCACATAACCTGAATGTGGCTCCAGAATCCCTTTCACCACCCCCTCCAGGCAAAGCTGCGGCATGATCTCTCGAATCTCCTCCGGGGAGACCTCCATCACCTCTATGCCGTGCTCCCTTTCCATCCGAAACACCTGTCGGCCAGCAGAGACCACACCTTCCTCAAGAAGACAAAGGAATCCGACTCGCCGAAAACTGCAGTCACCACCCAGGAACTCCTGACCCCTTTCGAACATCTCCAAAGCACGCAGGGCAAGCCGAATGGTCAGCGAATTGGAGTAAAATGTCCGAACAACAGCTGCGCTATGGCCCGTACTCACTGCAGCCAAGGTTCTCTTCTCTAGCAACACGACCCGGCCGAAGCCCTTCTTGGCTAGAAAGTGGGCCGTACTGGCCCCCATGATTCCACCCCCGATGACCACGGCATCAGCCGTCTTCCACATGAATCGATCTCCTATCCCCTTGCACCTTCACTGTTGCTTCGCCCTCCCTCTTTTCTCGACGTCCTTTTCGTACTTCTCCTGTAATGCTGGGTTCAGAGGAGAGAGATCTCGGAAGCGGTACTTTTTTGTTGGATCAACTCTCGTTCGCAATTCTTCTTGTCTGTCTCCCCGGTCGCCTCTTGGATCACTTTTTTGACCAGGTAAGGAGGAAAGCAGATCATAACTTCATCATCGGCGAAAACCACATCTCCGGGCAGTACCGTGGCCTCTCCCATCCGAATGGGAGTGTTCTCGTCGACACCCACCTAACGAACAGATTTGGAGATCAAAGCTTACTGCCAGCACTGGTAATCCTTCCAACTTTTTCAGCTTTCCAAGATCACGGGAGGCACCGTAGAGCACGGCGCCATGAACCCCCACCGTCTTGGCCCAGAGGGCCGAGACATCCCCTAAAAAAAGGGAATTATATACGATCCTAACCAAAAACGTCGCCCCTAGCCCTTGATTGTTTCAGGGAGGGGCGAATAGACTGTGCGAGTGGAGACGGAGGGATTCGAACCCTCGGCTGGCAGATTTGGAGTCCTCAGCCGCGCCAAGCCGCCCCCGCAGAGCGGCCCCGGAATGCTTATACGACAAAGCTAATCCTGGGGCCGCTTCTCTTTTTAGTCAGTGAAAATTGCTAGGACGGGTTTGGTCGTGCCCATCTAGCAGTTTTCGGCGGGGGTTGTTTAGCGACTCCCGCCACATGAATAAACCCATCCATCATATTCGCTCACTCCGACACGTCAAAAACGTCACCCCTACTGGTTAGAATAGTTCCTAAAAGGAGATTAGGAATGGCTCAAAAAGCACCTGGAAAATCCCACAGAAAAGGGTTGTCGATAGTGGAGGTTATGCGGATGTTCCCCGACGATTCCACCGCCGAGAAGTGGATCGAGAAAACACGCTGGCCGAATGGGGTTGCATGCCCTCACTGTGGATCGGTGAATGTTCAAACCGGAGCCAAGCACCCGGATATGTCGTATCGTTGCCGGGATTGCCGTAAGTTCTTTTCCGTCCGCACCGGAACGGCCATGCAGAACTCAAATCTGGGAGCTCAGATCTGGGTACTGGCCTCCTATCTTCTCTCCACGGGGATCAAAGGTACTTCCAGTATGAAGCTACACCGCGACCTCGGAATCACCCAAAAATCCGCTTGGCATCTGGCGCACCGAATCAGAGAATCCTGGACAAAGGATAAGGGACTTTTCTCAGGTCCGGTTGAAGTAGACGAAACATACATCGGTGGCAAGGAGAAGAACAAGCGAAACTCCAAAAAGGTCAATGCCGGTCGCGGACCAGTTGGCAAAACTCCGGTGGCTGGTGCCAAGGATCGGGAAACCAACCGTGTCAGTGCCACCGTCATCCAGGGAACTACCCAGGATGAGCTAGAAGGCTTTATCCAGGATCGTGTCGAGCCCGGATCCACCGTCTACACAGACGATCACGGGGGTTACAATCGGCTCTGGCTGGATTTCAACCACGCCTCTGTCCGTCACAGCGTCAGGGAATTTGTGAAGGGTCAGGCCCACACCAACGGCATTGAATCCTTCTGGGCCATGCTCAAGCGGGGCTACTACGGAACCTATCACCGCATGAGCGAGAAGCACCTGCAACGGTATGTCAATGAGTTTTCCGGTCGCCACAACATCCGCTCCCTGGATACCATCGACCAGATGGCCTCAGTAGCGAAGGGCATGGACGGGAAGCGGTTGCGGTATCGGGATCTGGTGGGGTGATTAGTGAGGACTAGGATTCCTCGCGGAGGGCACGGTTGTCTAATGCCAGCTTTGCGTACTCGTCCGCGCTCATCCAATCACTCCCTTCCGGTATAGGAGTATCCACACGGATAGGCATAAATGGGCCTATTCTCCGGCAGATTCTCTCAAAATTCTCTGCAGCGCCCTTGAGCCTATCAAGAGGCTTAGATGCACTGAAATCCTCAAATTCCGACATAAAATGCCTCCTCCTTACTCTCTACAGCTTTGCAGGCGTGTTGTGAAACGTAACCATCCGTCCGCGCATATAGTTCATACATATTTTCCCATAAAGTTTTATGAACGTCTAGGTCCTCTACCTTAAGGTCGCACCCCTTTGCTTCTGTGGCGAAAATAGGGCGACCGTGTGCCAAAGTTCCTGCTTCTGGATCTAAAAATACCTTAATCGCAGCCTTAATCTCATCGTCAGTCTTACCGTTTAGCATTCCGCTACTGAGAACCTTCACGGCTATACTATCGGCCAACGCTATTAGGGATCTGCAGGAATTGATCTCTCGGTCGTCATAATTGGCGAGCTGCTGGATATACGGCTCTAGGTGGCCGGTCGCAACAACGGCTTCCTTGAAAAGGCGATCATACCCTTGGACTAGTCCATACGCAGAGAAGCCACGCCGGACCCCATTCTCTTCTTTGATTATCTGTGGGTCTACTGGCCCTAGTTCCGAGGAGACGGCCATTAGGATCTTTGACGCTCCCATGCAAATTATGGTCGCAGCCGACTTCGCCTTACCCGGAACGATTGCCAAATAGTCTCCTGTGCCACTGTAGGAGCGGCACGTATTTACGATTCTCTCCGCAGCGAGTCCGTCTCCCCCGGGCGATGAAAGCATCAGCGCTAAGCCGTTAGATAAGTCTAGGCCCTGCAAGACGCTTTGAAGCATGTTGCAGTCAGCGTCGCTTATCGAGGCGAGGTGTTTGAAGCTCGTAAAGAAGGTAACGAGTGCGCGCCCTTCCAGGTGCTTTTCTACCGCAGAGAAGAGTTGCTTTCTGGTCTCTGGTGTTTGGCTCTGCTCGCCAAAAACCGTCTTATAGACATTTTTCATCCGTCCAGCCTAATCAGATTTCGCTGCCCCCCTCTGAGACACTACCCCAGAATGTACTTACAGAGGAGTTTGCCTCATGGGTTGTCTAACTTAGGGATAAGGGTGTCAAGCCCTATTCTATGGTTGACGCTGAGGCTGTTCGGGGCTAGTATCTGAGCATGGATTCTGACACGATGAAGGAAAAGGAACCGAAGGAGAATCCGAAACGAGGCCGACCAGTCAAGCGGTCGATGCCAGAACCCATCCCAGACACGCCCGAGAACATCATGCGGTCGATCCTGAACACCCCACCTAAGAAGCGCGACGAATGGGCCTACCTCAAGGACTAGCCATAAATGGCTGCTCCCTACCTTGCTCTGGGGAGTGGCGTGGTCAATAGTAGAGGGAGCTAGTGCGGTAGGGATCAGTCACGATTCTTAGTTAAGAATTCGTGGCCATTCCACGTCAGATTAAAAATTTCATAAGCAGGAGCCTGATCCAATCCCAAACTATGCCTATTAACGTGAAGGAACCCCGCCTAACTACACAGCCCAATGTGGTAATGAATCTGGACCTCTGAAAATTCTTCAAAGCTGGGAGCCCTTAAAGAAGACCCGTCTGCCTTTTCCTTAGCGTAGCGAAGAATCATAAAAATCAGCCTCATTTCTCGATTCATGGGAAACATTGTAACAGATTGGAAGGGTTCGCCATGCTACGCCAGATCTACATCTTTGACAATCCAAATTATATCAAACCGACCACCCGTCCCGTTTGGTTAGGATCGTATATAATTCCCTAAAAAAACACCCTGTGCAACCTCACCATCCAGGTCAATCCATCCCTCCGGCTCACCGGCTGCCAGGAGCACAAGTAGTGACATTCCCAGGCTTCCAGCCACCTTCGGGATCCAATGGTTCATCCTGGGCCACACGTTTAGTTTCAATAGGACTAAGATGATTCAGCAGGTCCATCTTAACAGGCACTCACATCCTGAGTCTATACGTCTATCAGGCCGGAGAAATCCGGCCCTCCGGCCGACACATCGATCGGCCACATTCCCCAAGAAGGACATCATCCCTGAAGAGCAGAAGGCTGATTTTCTCCCACGTATTTTAGAGCAACGAAGATAGTCTCCAGATCTTCAAAATACAAAAAGATCGCCACCTCCTCTAGAGCCGGAGTGCTCCCTCAATCCGGTGTCGTAAGGAGAGCGCGGGCAACAACTAGTGCTTCCCCGCCCGGTATCTCCAGGCGAACTCCTGACATCGTGGAATACACCTTTTCGCTACCCGGTCCATGTGCCATTGGGTCCTTGACAAGTCCTCCCTCCTGCCGGCGCTGCACAGCTGGAATTAGACCACTGCGCTGTACGGCACTGGGATTGGAAACTGTCCAGACCATTCCAATAGATCATTGCATCCTTGAAGAAAGTACAATTGTGCTTTATGTTTCAGAAAATGATCTCAAGGTAACCTTTATTGTTCAGGGCGACTAACAGCGATCGACCGCCACCCCTGCTCGGTAAGCGCGATCTCTCTCGAATCTGGTCGATGAGCGTGATTCGAGACAGGTCCTGGGTAAACTCTGATAGAAGGGACTGCGAAGAATCCTTTCGGCCCCAGTAACCAAAGAGGTCAGCACCTTCGACGACGTTGTGATCATTGGCGACCAAGAGGTTAAGGTAGCCGTCGTAATTAAGGTCCCAGCGGTGAATCATCTCGATCCCGCCGGAGCGGACAACGTAGAGGTTGTCGCCCCTATTCCCAAGTTCGCCCGAGACAAAGTTTTCAAAGGTCGAATGTTTCACCCAAGATTCAGCCCGAAGAGGCTAAGGTCAACGACCAAGTATGCACAACAAAAAGAGTCCAAGATAAGATCTGATGTCAATGCATGTGGACTCCCTCATACCAGAGGCTCAATTCAGATTTTGTGTCCCTGGCATTAGTGGGTAACACAGTAAGACCCCACCTGACTGGCAAGCTGAGTGTTCCATTTCGCAAATTGACAGACTTGAGAGGGTGCGCTACAGCGCGCTATTTAGCCCTACCAACGGAACCAGAAAGGGATGACATAGCTTATGAATGTCATTGTCATTTTGATGGATTCGCTGAATCGCCACTTTCTCCAGATCTATGGAAATGACTGGGTCAAAACCCCTAACATCGACCGGCTGGCCGCTCGCTCGACCACCTTTGATCGGCACTACATTGGCTCGATGCCCTGCATGCCTGCTCGACACGATTTGTGGACCGGTAAACTAGAATTTCTCTGGCGACCATGGGGCCCGGTAGAACCGGGCGAACTAACCGTACCCGAACGCCTCCAGGGAGTGACGGTGTCACAACTCATCACGGATCACTATCATTTTTTCGAACGGGGTGGGGAGACTTATCACATCCATTTTGATGGCTGGGAGTTTATTCGTGGTCACGAGCGCGATCCCTGGGTGACCAAGCCCCACCAGGTAACGGTCAAAGGGTACTGCCACGAGCGGTATCAACGCAACATGCAGCGGATGCGGGAAGAAAAAGACTATACCTCTCCCCGCACCTTCCAGGCAGCCGCCGACTGGTTGGATGAAAACCACCATGAACATGAGCATTTTTTCCTTTTTGTAGACGAATTCGACCCCCATGAACCGTTCCATTCGAGCGAACCGTACAACTCCATGTACGATCCCGATTGGAACGACGATTTGTTCTTCTGGCCCACTTACGGTCCCAATCTGTACAGCGACGATGAGTTAAAGCATTTAAAGGCCCAGTATGCCGGAAAACTCACCATGGCCGACACCTGGTTGGGTCGGGTGCTCAATCGAATGGATCAATATCGGCTTTGGGAGAACACACTGATCATTCTAACCACCGACCATGGGCACTTCCTGGGAGAACATGAGTGGGTGGGCAAGGGCATCTATCCCCAATATCAGACTATTGCCCATATCCCTTTGGTCATCCATGATCCAACCGATGACCGTCCCAGACGCTCTCAGGCCCTGACCACAGTGGTGGATATTGCTGCCACAGTGCTGGACGTCTACGATATTGACCGAGGGCATATGGATGGCCGGTCAATCCTGCCTCTGTTGCGAGGAGAGCGTGAACAGATCCGTGAATATGCGCTCTATGGATGGTTTGGCGCCTATATGCAGATCACCGACGGGACTTACACCTATCTCAAGGCTCCCGAAAGCCTGGACAATGGTCCCCTGTATATCTATCGAATGACCTGGAATTCCGCCCCCTGGTGGAATATCCCAGTTCCCGACCGGCGCCTGGAGACCGATTATTACATTCCCCACGAGGATCGGGCGATTGGCCGCATCCTGCTCAACAAAGAAGAGAAATACGAGCTGGGTATCCAAAAATCTCAGATTGCCGAGCCCACCCAACTGTTTAATGTTCTCGAAGACCCTGATCAAACCCGCGATCTTTCGGGCGATGGTCGCTTGGTGAACCGTTACGATGATTTTTTAATCCGTGCCCTAAGAGAAGTGGGTTGTCCCCCCGAGCAGTTTCAGCGCCTGGCGTTAAGACTCTGAAATAGAACACTAAGCTGGAACCATCGCTCCATCACCAGCCTCCAGGCTGAATGACTCCTGTTTAGGCTCAGTCAACTATGTCCAAGGCACGTGGCAACTCGCAACTGCTTGAACCAGCGACCAGAGAACGCACCAGCGTTCGACTGCTGTTTGTCTTGTCCAGTCTCTTTTTTGGAATTTCCATCACCGAGGCTTGCAGCGTCCATCTGCTGCCGCTAACACTGCACCGCTTCACCAAAGATCCACTCATCATCTCCCTCATCCTGGCCATAAACCCCGCCTTTGGCTTCGTCGCTCAGCCCCTGGTTGGTGTTTGGAGTGATCAGATCTGGACCCGGGTCGGTCGACGGGCATTTTTCCTGATTATCTGCGCTCCTCTTACCGCCCTCACCCTGGTCGGAATTCCCTTCGCGACCACCCTCGTGGAAATCGTTTTATTGGTTGTGGCACTGCAATTCTTTCAGGATATGCTTAATGGCTCCGACCAGCCGCTACTCGCCGATCTGGTGCCTCCAGAGCAGCGAGCTTTTGTGTTCGGAACCGTGAAAACATTTGAAAATCTTGGGTTTATACTGGTCTTGTTTCTTGGAATGAGTTGGGTAACAGAGCATCAACAAACCCATCAAGGAACCCACTTTGGTCTTCCGCTCTATGCGAGTGCCGCCATCTGTCAAATCTTGTTCGTCATGCTGACCGCGTTTTTCCTCGGAGAAAAGCCGGTCGAATATTTACCGCGCTCTCGTCTGACCCTGGTTCGCTATTTCCGGGATTTTATTGGAGCGCCGATGCTCGTCAGGCTTTCGTTTGCCTTGTTTATCTGGGCATTTACGCGAACCGCGGTGGCGGGATGGGTAGTGCTCTACGCGACCCAAACGCTTCACTTCAAGGAGAACCAGTACGGTAGCTCTTGGGGATGGATGCCATTCGTCTCGCTATTGCTGGGAATCCCGTTAGGCCTAGCTGCCGAAAAGTTCGCCAAGCACCGTGTCCTCCAAATCGCCTTTTTAGTCATCATTTTAGCTTGCTGTATTGGCTACAGTTCGAATACTCCATTGGGTCTGACCTTGGCGGCCTTTCTCTTCGGCTTCGGCGACATGCTCCTGTCAGTCACTCACAAGGCCTTTATATCAGAGCACTATACGCACGATATTATCGGTCAATTAGCAGGTGCAGTGAACATCTTCTATGCTACGGGCCGGACGATATCTCTGATCTTTGTTGGCTTTTGTGTGAAAGCAATCAACGCACCGAATGCCCAGCCGATAGATTACAGCGTGATCTGGATCATCTCCAGTTTTTCTGCCTTGACAGGAATTATCATTTTGTTCGCAGTCAGGGACTATCGTTATGAAAGCCAGAAGGCTAAGGGAGTGACCTCATTTTAAAAGAACAGACAGAATACAGCACCAATGCTATGGCCAGAGACAAGCAAGCTCCATTTCGGAAATATCCAAACTCCGTCCCTCTCCGCTGCGGATCTCAAATCGCTATCTAAAGTTGCAAGCCCAACTCCTTTTCGACCCGAGTCCTATAACGAGATCCAAGTTCCAGAGATCAGTCAGGAACACGCTTGCACTCCGCCCCCCCAAAGATAATGCTTTGCTGCCCGATGGGATCATAAATGGCGGTGCCCAGGACCCGAGGAGCCAGCGTGGGGTCGGCCCCCTCTGGGGGAATCAGCTGCTACAACTTCCAGTGTCATAAACTGACACTCGCCGACCCGAGCATCAAAGTGAGTAGGGTAGAAATACAAAGAGACAGGAGAACACAGGGACATTTCATGACACTCGAAGTATCTCTGATAATCGAGTCGGTGGTGCTCTGATCACCTCCCAGGAGTGCTTTGACCGTCATCCCTGTGTCCTTACTTCACTGGCTCAGAATTGTATACAAGGTGCCAAAGGACGAACACGGCATCGTTCAAAACCGGTCACGGGGAGATCAGGGGGCTGCGCCCAGTGAACAGTCTGGTAATATGGGAAGCTTGGAGGACAGAGAATGAAATACGACTTGCTCATCAAAGGGGGAACCCTAATCGATCCTTCCAGAAACATCCATGCCCAGCTGGACGTGGCCTTCTCGGCCGGCCTGGTTGCAGCCATCGACGACGATCTGCCTAAGCAGGAAGCTCGCACAGTACTCGATGCCAGCGGCCGCATCGTAGCACCTGGAATGATCGACCTGCACGTCCACGTCTTTCCTGGAGTCAGCCATTATGGAATCGAACCCGATCCGACCTGTCTGGCCAGGGGTGTCACCACGGTTGTGGATGCCGGGTCCGCCGGTGCCGACACCTTTCCAGGCTTTCGCAAGTACGTGATCGAGGTCAGCGCGACACGCATCCTGGCTGAACTCAACATTTCCTCTCAAGGCATGTTGACTCAGGAAATCGGCGAGTTCGAAATCCCCGAATATGCTGACGTTGACAAGGCCTGCCGGATAATCGAGCAACATCGTGATCTGATCTTAGGAGTAAAGGTCCGGCTAACTAAAAACACGATCGTCAGCCAGCGCTCTGGGATGTTGCCCCTGCAGCGAGCCCGCGAAGCAGCCGATGCAGCTGGCTTGCCTATCATGGTCCACCCTCAGGCAGCCTGGTGCGACTCCCTCGATGACATACTCGCTCTTATGCGCGAACGGGATATCCTGACCCACTGCTTTCACGGCATGGCATGCGGCATTCTGGACGAAGGACGGCGAGTCCGTCCCTCCGTGCACAAGGCCATAGAACAAGGCGTCTTGTTCGACGTAGGCCACGGGGCTGGCTCCTTTTCCTGGGAGGTGGCCGAAGCCGCCTTAAGACAGGGTGTACAACCACAGACCATCTCATCCGACCTGCACACCTACAACCTCGATGGCCCCGTGCATGATCTAGCCAATGTCGTGACCAAGTTCCTTTACCTCGGCCTGTCCCTCGACGAGGCACTCGCAAAAGTGACTTCGGTGCCAGCCCAAGCGATCCTGATGGCGGACAAGATCGGCACGTTGGCGCCTAGTGCCTGGGGCGATGCTGTGGTCTTTGAACTGCGCCAGGGAGAGTTTCAGTTGGTGGATGCACACGGGAAGGTACGTGTCACTCAGCAAAATCTGGAGCCAGTGGTAGTGGTCCAGGGAGGAAAAGTGTACCGCCAGTAGAGAAATTGACGTCAATAAGTCTCAAAAAACCTCGGGCAAAACCTTTCAATTTCGAGGCAAGCGAAGGCAATCGAAAAGGCGGACAACCCAACCGTTACATCTGCACCACCTCCTCTGCATCTGCTACCAAGCTAGGGCAGTACTGCCCACCATACGAGGATTGGCGGCGGCGGCCAGCGTTCCCGTTTTGGGATCGATCCTCACCACCATGGTATTGTCTCCGCTCCAGGGCTCGGCCACCACGATTTCGTGACCCCGCTCACGAAGTCCTTTAACGATCTCCTCGAGATTGGAAAATCGTCCCTCCACGTGGGCTCTGCCGGGATAGATAACATGGGGATAAAAGAGGCTCGGAAAGTGGTCGGTCCATACCTTAGGCGCGTCCAGGGCGTCCTGGAGACCCATCCCGAATTCAATCACATTCAGAAAAAACTGCAGAGTTCCCTGGTCCTGGAGATCCCCACCTGGCATCCCAAATCCTAGATAGGGTTGGCCGTTCTTGGTGACCAGAGTAGGAGTCAGGCTGCTGGAAGGCTGCTTGGCGGGAGCCAAAGACTTGGCCAAACCCTCCTCAAGGTAAAACATTTGCACTCGGGTCCCAAGGCAAAATCCCAAGCCCGGAATGATGGGAGAGGAGGGAAACCAGCCGCCACTGGGAGTAGCGGAGAACATGTTACCATGGGAATCTGCTGCTCGGACTCCGGTGGTTCCGTGGTCGCGCAGACGGGGCTGGACCGGCTCAAGAGATAAGTCCGTGGGGCGACGCTCCGGATGGGTGTCGAAGGGAAAGGGATCCCCAGGAATGAGCTCTAACGAAGCTTTCTTCCAATCAATGAGCTGGCGCCGAACCGCCGCGTATTCCTCCGACAGCAGACCCTGCTTGGGAACGTAGACCAGCTGAGGATCAGCGTAGTATTTCTCCTTGTCGGCATGGGCCAGCTTGGCCGTCTCCAGCCATAGGTGCAGGTAGTCTACCGTCCCATGCCCAAGGGAGACCAGATCGTATCCGTCCAGAAGAACGAGTTGTTGGAGAAAGACCGGACCTTGAGTCCAGGGTCCACACTTGTGAACCCTATAACCTCGGTAGTCGATACTCCACGGCTCCTCGACGCGGGCTTGATAATCGGCAAAGTCTTCGGTCCTCAGGAGCCCTGTATGGTATCCGCCCTCGGCGTCCCGGACCTTGAATTCCCGCGAGAACTGGACGATCTCTCGAGCTATAGGACCCTGGTAGAAGTAATTGTGAACCGCTCGTAGACTGGAACTCCGCTCCGCTCCGTCCGCCAGAGCATCCTTTTCGGCTCCAGAAAGCCGCCGAAAAGTGCAGGCCAAGTCAGGATTTCGCATGACTTCACCTACCTCCGGAATACGGCCCTTGTGAAGCAGGACCGCCCCTGAGCTAGGCCACTCCTCTCGGAAGGTCTTGGCACTATGAAAGTGACCGGTGGATTCATCTTTCCCCAGCGCCTTCTGCCACCGCTCGTCGACGGGGAACCCTTCCGCCAGACGGATTGCCCCTTCCACTATTTCCGAAAAGCTCAAAGACCCGTAGCGATCCAGCATCAACACCACTGCCGCCAAAACGGCACAAACCCCGGCAGGCATGAATCCGTCTCCGGGAATCATCTGGTAGTCCTGTTTCCGGAACCACTCGATGGTCGCCGCTCGGGGAGCCCGGGTGTTGCCGTTGATAGCAACGACGCGCCGCTCCCGAGGGGAATAGATCAGCGTTGGCACCTCTCCTCCAAATCCATATTGGTTGAACTCAACCACGGAGGCCGCCAGAACCATCGCTAAGCCCGAGTCAATGGCGTTGCCGCCCTTTTTCAGGATTTCCATCCCCACATCGGCCACCAAGTAGTGACCAGCTACCACTACTCCCCTCAACCCCAGGACTTCGCTACGAGTCCCTTTTCCCCCAAAGAGAACATCGTCAGGACAGGCTAGGTCTACCATGAGGACTCCCATCAAAGACAGAGTAGCAACCGGAAATCTTCTCCGCCGCATGACTCTCCCAGGTCGCGAACAAACAATCGGCCCGTTTCGAGTTAATTTTCCCAGTGATTCTATCGAAGGATCAGCTCGTCTGGCAAGCTCAGGCCTCACAAATCACCTACTCAAAACCAGTGCTAAACGGGGCCATGATTTTGCTCTTTCTCGACGCACAGGCTACACTAGCTGACCCTGGATGGTTTACACCCCAGAAAGACCAAGCCATGACATCCACTCGACCAGCGATTGAAGACCCTCTGAACGCCTTTTGCCGAGACACAGACGCCTATCTAGAGGGAGCAGCGGAGGGACCGCTGGCAGGGCTCACATTTGCGGCCAAGGACATTTTCGACATCGCCGGACATGTTACCGGTGGTGGCAACCCGGACTGGAAGGCAACCCATGAGCCGGCTCAGAAGACGGCGTGGGCGGTTCAAGTATTGGTGGAATCTGGGGCCACAATGGTCGGCAAGACGATTACGGACGAGCTGACCCGTGGTGTTTTTGGAGAAAACGCTCATTACGGCACACCGACCAACCCACAAGCCCCCGACCGGATTCCTGGGGGCTCTTCCTGCGGGTCTGCCGCGGCAGTATCAGGCGGTCTGGTTGATTTCGCTCTCGGTTCCGACACCGGAGGCTCCGTGCGCATCCCGGCTAGCTTCTGCGGCATCTTCGGGCTCCGCCCCACCCACGGCCGTATCTCCGTCGACGGCATGCTAGCACAATCGCCCAGCTTCGACACCATCGGTTGGTTTGCCCGAAACCCGGATATTTTCGCTCGTGTGGGAGCCGTGTTACTTCAGAGTGAGATCAAGGAACAGCGGCCCCGCCGCCTTACTATTGCCACAGATACCTTCCAGCTAGCCGACCAATCCGTTTCCCGGGCGCTTAAGCCAGTTGTGGAAAACATTGCCTCCATGGTCGGCCACTCTGTCACGGAAAAGTTAGCTCCTACCAGTCTCGCGGAGTGGCTGGCGCAGTATCTGGTACTCCACAACCGAGAAGCCTGGCAGACCGTTCGAGATTGGATCGAAAGCGCGAACCCGCGGCTTAGCTTCTGGGTGGCCGACCGGTACACTCGGGCGAGGGCCATCACAGATGCGCAAGTGGAAGCTGCGAGACCTATACTCAACACTATCATGGCGCACCTAGATCCGCTATTTGCGGACGGCGGTATCGTTTGCTTGCCGACTGCGCCCGCACCGGCACCTCCCAGAGACCATCGAATAAACCGGCAGCCAGTCCTGGATCGAATCATGACCTTGACTCACATTTCCAGTGCCACCGGTACGCCTCAGATCAGTCTTCCTTTAGCTGGCGTCAACGGCCTGCCAGTCGGCCTATCCCTACTCGGCCCCCCATACTCGGATGAACTGCTCATCGCTCTCGGCCGAGAAATAGTCACCACATTCTGAAATTCGTGGATCTTTGTGCAACGCGCCAGGATTTTCAACGCCAGTGAACTACGCCACCAACGTTCAAAAACTCGAAGGATCTTGACAAGGCGACCTCCGAGCCCATTGAATTGAAGGATCATGCCCACGATCCTCCGGATCCTCACCTTCACCCTCATCGCAGTGACCACACAAGGCCAGGATTCCCCGAGCAGATGGGCGATTCTGGCGGGTGGAGAATACCGTGTCATTTCCAACATCATCTACAAGCGGGCTAACCATTTTGAATGCAAACTGGACATCATCATCTCTCGGGATTCAGCTCAATCACGGCCCACACTCATTTACATTCATGGTGGAGGTTGGATTGCAGGAAACAAAGAGAACACTTTCCTAAGGATACTCCCCTATCTTGAAAGGGGTATGAATATCGTCAATGTCGAGTACCGACTAGCTGCTGTCTCGCTGGCTCCTGCAGCCGTAGAGGACTGCCGATGTGCCTTACGTTGGATCTTCAGGAATGCCACAAATTACGGTTTTGACCTGGACCGTTTGGTAGTCAGTGGACACTCAGCAGGGGGTCATTTGAGTCTAATGGTGGGAATGCTCACACGAAAGGAAGGTTTTGATAGTGAGTGTCCCGGTGACGAAGCGTTACAGGTCAGTGCGATCATCAACTTTTATGGAATTACGGACGTCGCTGACTTGTTGGAGGGGGTCCATCGCCAAGACTATGCGGTCCGTTGGTTTGGAGCCCTGCAAAATAGAAAGGAATTAGCTCATCGGGTTTCTCCTTTGAATTATGTTCGCCAAGATCTACCTCCCATTCTGACCATTCACGGGGATAAAGATACGGTCGTTCCCTACCAGCAAGGAGTTCGTCTCCATCGGGCCCTGACCCAGGTGGGAGTCAGCAACGAGCTGGTCACCATCCCGGGAGCAAAGCACGGCAGTTTTTCCCAGGAACAGCGGCTCAAGATCTATGACTCTATTTTCTCTTTTCTCCAGCGGCAGGGTGTGTTGGAGACAGATTGAGTGGCAGACCGTCCCATGGAAAACCTGCTCTGATTGAGCGCCCTAAGCAGATCCTCCCTTGATGAACTGCTCTCTAGACAACCATAGAAACCAGAGTTTCATGGGTAGCAGGGTAAGAAGCCCCAAGACCCAGGTTGTACCCGAAAGCCCCAGCGAGTCGACTGCCCATCCGCCTCCCATGGCCCCAAGGGCTCCAGCCAGGGTAAAGATGGCGAATTCGATTCCCAGGATGCGTCCCAGAACATGATCTGGCAATAGCTGAAGCAAAAGCTGAGAGGAAAAAACCCAGACAATCCCCCCCCCGATTCCCCGCAGCAGGATGCCTACCAAAACCAGAGAAAACGACCACAGTGGTGCAATGATAAAGAGCCCCAGGGCACAGATCAGATACCCCAGCAATATGGCCCGACAGAGTGAATTGGAACGGTCTCCCGTATAACGGCGTGCCAGGATTGGTCCCGCTCCAGTGCCGACACCGGCTACGGCGAACATCAGCCCCAGGCTGATCCCACCGGCTTGGCCCATGGGAAAGATATCTTCAGCAATACCAACCTGGACAACCTGGAATCCCAGTGATGCAAACAATGCGATAGAGGCTTTGTGGAGCGAAATAGCAAGAATCCTACCATGCCGACCCAGGTAGGTTATCCCTTCCCGGTAGAGATGGAGACCGCTGTGGGTAGATGGTCTCGACGAATTTCGGCCTTTATCTCCCGGGAGTTGTACCCGAAGGATGAAGAAAGCCGAAATCAGAAATGTCAGGGAATCCACGATAAAGGCTGGGTAAATCCCAAGGCTTCCCGAAACCAGGCCACCCAGAGCGGCTCCCAAGGCCAGCATCACCGACCAGGTAGCCGAGCTGAGCGCGTTGGCGGTCCCGATGTCATTAGCGACCACGACCCGCGGCAAAAGAGAGATGCGTGCCGGATAAAAGAATCCACTAATGGCCAGCTGCGCAGTAGTCAGTACATACAGCAGCCAGATGTCTGCTGGCTCGCGGATGAACAGAAACCCCAGCACCAGAATGGCCCGGCTCAAATCGGTCAGCAGTAAAATCCGCTTACGGTCGTAGATATCGGCAATCACCCCCGCGGCGGGGCTAACCAGGAAAGGCGCCAGCATCCGGACGACAAACAGTGTCCCTACGGCCAGCCCCGACTGGCTCAAATGGGCTAGGAGGGCTACCGAAGCGATGAAGTTGAACCAGTCACCGAGCAGGCTCGCAATCTGACCGAACCAGAGTGCCCGGAAATTGCTATTGGTGCGGATTAGCTGACCATATCCGGTCTGTTGGTGACGAGTATCCCCACTCATTTTCTCAGAGCACTCAGATTGTGGGCGTTATGCTCCAACTCGGCTTCTTGGATCGCATCCAACCGAATGGCGGGATCACGTCCATGCTTACAAGCAATGACATCCAACTGCCGGAGCACCCTCTTGTGAAAGGCAACGACAAGGTCTACGGTCTGCATCTCAAAATTGAGCAAGGGGAGGAGCTTTTTAAAAAGGCGATGTCCGTCCACTCGATCCTTCTTGCAGAGCCCGAAACACTGTCAGGGACTCGACGACATGTCCCGCCTTCCCATCAGTCCGTGAACCCTTCCGATCCTGGAGAAACCACAAAGGGAGAGAAACACATGAGACATCGCATCCCATTTCTGCAAAGCTCCGAGCCTGACGCACCGCTAGATAAGTCGATTGGGTGGTGGCGTTAAAAATCACCAACATGCCCGGCACTCAGCCCGACACGATGACCTCAGCCGCCTGCAGGATCTCCTCTTCCGAAAGCTCCCACCATGCCCTAGAGAATCCAGGAAAGGCTGCCCCGCTGACATCCACCTCACCCAGCAAGTCCACTTCTCGTCGCAGCGAGTTGAGCTCGAGCTCACTCGTTTTCGAAAAAGGGGTCTGGAGAATGAGAATACCTCCTCAATCGGTTTCACAGTTTTCCTCCGTCAGAGAAAGGTGTTTTCATCGAAACACCTTGGAACGGATGCAGTGTAAGGACGTTTTGCCTCACCTTCAATAGAGTTTTCCGATTATTGCCGTCGGTGCATCTGGACGTAGCCTGGGCTAGTGCCAATCTCCAATCTAGAGCATCGAGGGGAGAACGCGATCGGTTGAGTTGCAGAGAGCCTCACCCCTAGCCACTCCGGTTCATTCTGGGGAGCAACTTTACAAGAAACCTTCCTTGGTTAAGGTGAGCTTCAAGGTTAGCATCTTTGAGAGTAAGGTGACCAATTGACAGAATACTAGTCGAACATGACAATATCGGCGTAGAACTGTAAATTTAAGGTTTGGGGACCTGGGTCAACCAGGAGTCAAAAAGGAGAGGGACAGAGTTCAAAAGAAGCAAGGAGAATATATGCGCATCGCCTTTGGTGGCATCGAGCACGAAAGTAACAACCTCTTGCCTGTCGAGACACCACTCGACGCGTTTTTTGGAAATACCCGAGGTGCAGATACCGATGCGCTGGCCAAGCGCTCAGGAAGCACCAACACGGTTGTTGACGGGTTCATCAGAGGTCTGCGAGATCACGGCGCCGAGGGAGTCCCTCTTGTCTGGATGAACGCTCCCTCCGGTGGACAACCCAGCCTTGAAACCCACAACACCCTCAAGGACTTGTTGCTGAAGCCTCTCCGAGAAGCGCTTCCCCTCGACGGAGTCCTGCTCAGTCTTCACGGCGCCTATTCCGTTCAGGGACTCGACGACGGCGATGGCGACATCCTCAAAGACGTGCGCGACATTGTGGGTCATGAGACTCCAGTGATCTCCGTCCATGACCCGCACTGCAATATCGGACCGCAGATGGCTGAGAACGCCACCGCCATGATCATCCTAGACACCTATCCGCACGTCGACATGGCCGAACGGGCACTGGAGGCAACGACAATGATCATACGCGCTGTGCGCGGCGAGATTCGTCCTAGCTTAGCCTGGTGCCCCATTCCCCTCTTTTGGGCAGCGGCTAGGATGATTTCCGCCGAAGAACCGATGCGCACGGCCCTGGAGAAGGTCTTCCAGCTCGAGAGAGAGGCGGGTGTTCTCACTGCAAGCCTTGGACTCGGCTTTCAGTGGGTTGATATCCCGATTGCCGGAGCCTCAACGGTCGTGGTGACCAACAATGATCCCGCTGGGGCCCAGGAAAAAACCAATGAACTAGCGAGGTGGATCTGGGAGCGCAAGGATATCTGGCAACGCGATCCGGTTTCCCCGGCCGAGGCATTGGCCGAAGGAGAGAAAACTGACCGGCGCCCCATTATTTTAGCAGATCAAGCCGACAATCCGGGAGGGGGAGCACCCAGCGATAACACGGAGATCCTGCGCTTGTTCATCAAGCGTGATCTCCAGAAAGCTGCCCTTCTTTACATGGTCGACCCAGAGGCGGTGAAGAAGGCCAAGCAAGCAGGAATAGGCCAAAGGGTAGCACTAGAAGTGGGAGGCAGGAGCCACCCTTCTTCTGGGCCTCCGGTGCGGCTCGAGGCCGAGGTGCTTAGCCTCAGTGACGGGCATTTCGTCCACGATGGACCAATGTTTGCGCACCTGCCGGGAAACTATGGTGATTCGGTGCTACTCAAGCAGCGAGGGATCTACGTGGTGGTCATTACCCAAAGGGAACAGCCCATCGATCTGTCATTTTGCCGAACCCTGGGCCTCGACTGTAGCCAGCTTAGCTATATTGGCGTGAAATCGACAGGTCACTTCCGCAGTGGCTTCGGTCCCATCGCTGGCTCAATCTTCAATGTCGACGCCTCAGGAGTGTTCACTCAGGACTTCTCGAAGATCCCGTTCAAACGCTTGGGCCGAAAGATCTACCCGATCAACAAGGACGCGATGTTCTAGCCCATATTTCTCAGTGGGAATGTAGGCCAATCGAAGCACCGTCCAGTTTCACAATTTTTCGGAATCGACCACTCCAGTTGCCAGGGATAAATGACTCAGCTCGACCTCGGAATTCTGTCGCTTTATCTTAGCTGCGTATTCGGCCTGGGGCTCTTTTTTGCGCGCCATCAAGAATCGACTCAGGAGTACTTTTTGGCAGGTCGAAACCTTCCGGGCTGGGTAGTCGGATTTTCACTGGTCGCGACGATCATCAGCAGCGCCACATTTGTTGGTCATCCCGGCAATGTATTTCAAAGCGACATGTGGCATATCGCACTCTTCCTTCCACTGCCTTTGGTGATGCTTTTAGTGAGGCGTTACCTGGTTGTCTTCTACCGACACCGATTGCACATGAGTGCCTACGAGTATTTAGGCCAGCGGTTTGGCTATCCAGCTCAGCTTTACGGCAGCTTGTCCTTCGTGGTCAGAACGATCCTGGACATGAGCGTTACCTTCTACTTCCTCTGCGTAGCGGTTTCCTTTGTCACAGGTTGGGACATCTGGTGGGTCATCTTGCTATTGGGTGTTTTTACCCTGACCTATACGCTAATCGGCGGAATTTTAGCGGTGATCCGGACCGATGTTTTACAGAGCATCCTAACTGGTCGGAGGGGGACTGCTGTGCGTGGGTGTGGTGTTCTCGGCGTCCGAAATGCCCCCCCTGGACTTGATATCGACGGCCCGCGCTGGTGGAAAATTCGGCTGGGGAAACTTGCGGCCCAGTTTGAGGGACAACAACTTTTGGTTGTACTTGGTGGGGAGCTTCGTCTTGACATTACAAAGTTATGGAACCGAGCAAAGAGCGGTCCAGCGCTACCTGCTGGCTCGAAGTGATCGGGAGGCTCAGAGAGCGGCATTGGCAGGAGTACTGGCCTGCATCCCAGTCTGGCTTCTTTTCATGTTCTTGGGAGCCCTGCTTTGGGCCTTTTACCAGGCTCCAGTTACAACGATCCCTCAGGAAGTCCTCAAGATGAAAGATGACATTATTCCTTACTTCTATTACCAACCAGCTTCCTCACGGATTAATTGGACTCGTCCTAGCGACGCTGTTGGCGGCAGCCATGTCGAGTCTGGACTCCGACCTCAACACCATTGCCGCTACGATCGTACAGGACATTTCCTGCCGTTTCTGGCCGCAATCGACGGACCGCCAACAGCTGTTCTTGGGCAGAGCGGTAGTAGTAATCGCCGGCCTGATAGCCATTTGGATGGCTCAGCAGTGGATCGGCATCGAATCCTTCCTTGAGTACAGTGTGGCACTGAGTTCCATCGCCTCGGGAGGTATGCTAGGCCTTTTTAGCCTGGGACTGCTGTACGCAGAGCGACGACCGCAGGAGCCTACACGGGCATTCTGCTGTGTTTTCTTTTCACGAGCTGGGCCACCTTGACTGGTGTTCGCCTTCCGGAACAGACGCTTCTTGATCTGGGCCATTACAACTACTCTTGGAGTCCGTTTTTGATTGGTGTGCTCAGTCAGCCGCTGCTGTTCTTTGCCGGCTATGCTGCCAGCCGAATCCTACAAAAAGTTAGACCTGAGAACTAAATCGAAACCGACTTGTGGCCGCTTCGCCCTCAAAGCTCGCCAATAGTAGGAGAAAACCACCCTCACTCGGCCAGGATCTGGTTTAGCCAACAAACACTTTCCAGCGCGTCCAGAGACTGAAAATGAAGGCAGAAAAGAGGGTAACGAGACAGGCACTGGGAAGGGACCACATGAAGGATATGACCTTTTTCCGAACCACCAGTGAGTGAGAGCCGACGCGGATCACATCGTCAGGATTGAGATCTTCCGGGGATGTGAGAGCATTCCCATTGAGAGTCGTCCAGGCATCGAAAGTCAGGCTCTCGAGTTTCCAGCCCCGTTCAAAGCGAATAACCAGATGCTCCTTTTTGACCCCAGGTCCAGATAAGACGTACCGGTTACGACTCAAATCTGAGCCGATAGTGCTTTCCTCGCCTCGATTTGGCTCCCAACTCCTCTGCTGTGTTCCGCTTCCCGGATCGACATAGATGAAGACATCGGGATGCTCCACGAACCAGTAGCCTAGGGCCAAGTAAAAGCCAACCCCAGCTCCGAGGAGTGCTGACGCGATGACCATCTGACCGCTGCACCTGAGTTTTAGGAAAGCTATAAAGAATATTCCACCCAAGGCTCCAGCAAGGTAGCCACTCACCCGAGAAGCCATGTCATACAAGTTCCCGCGAGTCTCTTCTGGAACTTTGTGCAGAAACAAGCAAAAACCAATGGCACAGACTCCGGTCACCACGGTGATCAAACGGGCTAACTTCACTTCTCCCTGGGGGGAAAGAGTATTCTTACGGATACGTTGAACGAAGTCCACGGTAATGACCGTTGCCACACCGTGTATGCCCGAGTCCATGCTAGACATGGCAGCGGAGAACAGCGCTGCCACCACAATGCCAGCCAGTCCTCGAGGAAGGCCATGCGCGATAAAGTGAGCAAATACCTGATCAGGACTGTCGGGGAGCTGACTCTTGTAGTAAGAGTAAAGGGCCATTCCACAGAGTGCCAGCAAAAATCCCACACACAGGTCGGCCATCAGGTTGATGACAAATGAGCGCCGGGCTCCCACCACAGACCCGGTGGTGAGATACCTCTGAATGGCCACCTGGTCAGAGCCTGCCGTACAAGTCCACCAAAAAAATCCGTAAACGGCGATCCCCACGAGACTCACCCGGGTATAAGGATCTAAGCTGAACAGGGGTTGGGGTTCCTTTTCGGCCCCTGCTAGGTCCTGAAACCAGGTGAGAGGTCCAGTCCCAGTGTCCCAAAAAACGTAGACCACGGTGAAGATCAGCCCTGCTAATAAGATGACAAACTGGGCTACATCGGTCCAGATGACCGCCCGCATCCCTCCCATCACCGTGTACACGATGGCGATACAGCCGACTCCCAGAACCACGATTTCAAAATTCAGGTTGGTTATTTTGGCGAGAGCCATCGAGGCGGTAAAGACAATCATACCCATCCAGACAAGACGGATGATGATAAAGAGACAAGACGCAAAAAGGCGCGTCCTCAAGCCATAATTTTTCTCTAGATATCCATAGGCACTAGTCAATCGGTATCGCATGAGAAAGGGAATCAGGACCATACTCACTACGGCGATGGTAAGCGGCAGGTGGAGATAACCACCTAGTATTCCGGGACCATGCTTGATGATTTCACCGGGATTCTACAGATAACTCACCGTGGACAGAAGCGTGGCAAAGATACTAAGACCCACCACAAACCAGGGCATCCCTCGACTGGCCACAAAATACTCTTCACTGCTCTTTTGCTGCTTTTTGAAGGAGTACCCAAGCAACAGCATGGCTGCCAAATACAAAGCAACGCCCCCGTAATCGACCGCTACCAGGCCCTCGAATCGATCCGGACGCACATCAGTCGCCAGCAACAATTATTATCCTCGTTTCAGTTCTGAGAAACCCTGGGAAAATCCTCTAGAAAGACTAAGAAGACCACGACCTCGACCATATGGAAAAGAGTCCTCACAAGCAACATAAGAGAGGCACCGGGTGGTACTTGCATGGATGCGCTTTCCTCTATGCTCAAGATAGTAAGGCCTTTTGCGCTGAAAATCACCGAGACCGGAAAAAACGTTGGTCATTCAGGAAAGAGCCGACCTTAAACACGAAACACTCCGCCCCACGGGTGTTATCCGAGTCTATCTCGACCAGAGATCTGTGCTGGTGAGCAATGCAATTGGGGTTCACTCAGTTAACTGGATCCAACCTCGAGCCTACATTTGGATTGGCAACGACCTCCTTTAGTGCTACAAGAGTTACTAGGAAATCCCCCTCTGAAAAGAGAAGATTAAATGATCAATCTCAATTTTGTCATTCTTGGCGGGATTGTAATACTGGCCGGATTGAGGATTCACGGCCAACCAAGCATGGAGAATGTCCAGATCCAGGTCCAACGGACAGCCGAGGGCTTGTACGTGCTCAAGGGTCGAGACGGCAACATGGGTCTTTCGGTTGTCGACAATGGAGTTTTTCTTGTAGATGATCAGCTCGTACCCCCTGACCGATAAGATAAGGAGGCAACCCACCTTCCCAGTCACAGGTGGAACTTGTCATGAAAATGGTAGGATCCGGCCATCTAAAAATTGAGGTTAACCATCAATGAAACTTGAGAAGAAAGTCGCCATCGTTACCGGCTCGTCCCGAGGTATTGGCCGGGCCATTGCCCTGGAACTGGCCAAAAACGGAGCCGATGTGATGGTCAATTCTTTCAGTCATCCGAAGGAAGGTCGAGAAGTAGTACGAGCAATTGAAAGTCTTGGGAGGCGCGCCTTATTGTTCGAGGGAAGCGTGGCCCACCGGAAGGGAGATGAGGCCATGATCCAGGAAACGGTAAAAACATTTGGACGTCTCGACATCATGGTCAACAATGCTGCTTTCAGCATTCGCAAGCCCTTCCTCGAATTGAGTGTCCAGGATGTTGAAAACACTTGGGCGGTGAGTCTGTGGGGAGTCTTTCACTGCAGCCAACTGGCCGCCCGTCAAATGGTGAAACAGGGTCATGGAGGCAACATTGTCGTGGTAAGTTCGGTACACGCCTACCGCCCCTTTCCACTCTCCACTGCCTACAACGGAGCCAAGGCTGCCATCAATCACATGGCTTATACTTGGGCCGCAGAGTTGGCACAGCACAGGATCCGTGTAAATGTGCTTGAACCGGGATGGATCAACACGCCAGGCGAGCGTCGACATTACACGGAAGAGGAGATCAAAAACCAGGGCCAGGAACTGCTGATGGGTCGCTTGGGAACCTCCGAAGAAATGGCTAAAGCGGTCTTGTTTCTGGTGTCCGAAGAAGACTCCTCCTACATGACTGGCAGCTGCCTGCGTGTGGACGGAGGATTTGTACTACCTCGCCCTTGAGTGATTAGGTCAGAGATCCATTTGAAGCACAAGAGAATGAAACGCCACCGACATCATTCAAAGAAAAGGCTTAGACTCGCTTTTCTCACATCCTGCCTATTGCATTTCCGGAAGGAGCTTCGCTACGGCCCGGTGTGACGGGCAAGAAGTGACCTGAGTACACTCCAGACGTTCTCAGCCACGACCTTGTGACCCTCGGCAGTTGGATGAATTCCATCGGGTAAGTTGAGTTCCGGTTTTCCCGCCACTCCCTGCAGCAAAAAGGGGATGAGAAAGGCCTCGTTTTTCTCTGCCAACTCAAAAAAAAGCTGTTTGAAACGATCGCTGTAATCCTTCCCCAGGTTGGGAGGTATCTGCATCCCGGCAATGACCACTTTCACATTGGGATACTTGTTTTTGGTTCGATCAATGATCCCCTGAAGGTTCTGTCTAGTCACCTCCGGGGAAATGCCTCGCAGGCCGTCGTTGGCACCTAGTCCAAGGACCAGAACATCGAATTTCTGTCGCATTAACCAATTGATGCGACGAAGCCCTCCAGCCGAGGTCTCCCCACTCAAGCCAGCATTGATGACCCTAAAGGAACGATTCCAGGACGAAAGTTTCTGCTGAATCAAGGCTGGAAAAGCCTGGGCGGGATCAAGCCCATATCCTGCCGTAAGACTGTCACCCAAGAAGAGGATAACCCGCGAGCTCGCTCCCGCCCGAGAATTTAGGAGGGAAGATTCGGGAAAAATAAACAGCAAAATCCAAGCGGGAATGAGAAGCAGCTTTTTCATATTGCCGAACAAATTATACAATGGAGGTTGCCTGTATCAACCAAGATACATGGACACCAAGCCATGCGGAGAAGTCTTATTTGAACCCAATACTCAGCGTTCGGCATCTAACGAAAATCTACCAGAACGCCGGACAGGCCTTCACGGTGTTAAAGGACGTCTCTTTTACCATCCAGGAGGGATCTAGCTGCGCCATTGTCGGCCCTTCTGGCAATGGCAAGACAACCCTTCTTGGTCTGTGTGCTGGATTGGATCGACCGACTTCTGGCTCGGTTGTTTTCAACGGCATTGCGCTCGCTGAACTGGATGAAGAAGAACTGGCTCAATTGCGGAATCAGTACATCGGCTTCGTGTTTCAAACCTTTCAGTTGATTCCCACGCTGAGCGCGCTAGAGAACGTAATGGTGCCAGTCGAACTTCGGGGTGAGACTCGCAGTCTTCCCTCCGCTCGCCGTCTGCTGGAGCGGGTTGGCTTGGAAGACCGTTTGCACAACTACCCGGTACAACTATCGGGGGGAGAGCAACAGCGAGTCGCACTCGCTCGCGCCTTCATCAGTAATCCAAAGATTCTTTTTGCCGATGAGCCCACCGGAAACCTGGACACCGGGACGAGCAGGTTAGTCCAACAGCTGCTGTTGGAACTGAATGAAGAGAACAACACGACTTTAATTCTGGCAACCCACAATCAGGAGTTGGCGGGATGCGTGGAGCGAATCATTCGTCTCAAGGGAGGAACAGTGGCTTTCGACAACCTAAACCACGCTGGTTCAGCGGACTCACCCATTGAATCAGCCAAGAAAGGATGAAGTCCTCCCTGTGGGTCTGGAAGATGGCCTGGCTGGATAGCCGCTCCAGTCGTAAACGCCTCCTTCTATTCCTGTTCCCCATTACCTTTGGTATCGCAGCCTTGGTGGCCATCCATTCTCTAGGCCACAATTTGAGCACCGCCATGGATTGGGAGGCCAAACTCTTGCTGGGCGCCGACCTGGCCCTGCGTAGCCAACATCGCTTCACGGAAGGTGCCGAGAATCTGGTTGACTCGATTCCAGGTGTCCGTTCCCGACAGATCAGTTTTCTGTCCATGGCCTTTTTCCCGAAGGACCGCAAAACTAGGTTGGTACAGGTAAGAGCCCTCGAGGGTGAATTCCCCTACTACGGAACCCTGGAAACCGAGCCAGTAAGCGCGTCCAGAGATTTCAAGAAAGGACCGCGGGCACTGGTCGACCAAAACTTAATGCTTCAATTCGATGCCAGCGTGGGGGACTCCATACGCTTAGGGGAAGCGAGTTTCCGGATTGCTGGAAAACTCAAGAGCATTCCTGGTGAGGCAGTCGTGGGAAGCCTCATCGGCCCTCGAGTCTATATACCAATGACCCATTTAGATGAAACCGAACTCATCCAACCGGGTAGCCGAGCGGATTACACCGTCTTTTTCAAGTTTGGAGAACTGACGGATGTCGCAGCTCTGATCGAGGAAATCAGACCGGATTTGACCACACATCAACTGCAGCCGGTGACCGTAGAACAGCGCAAGGCGCTATGGGAGAGAATTTTCCGGAATTTCGACTTTTTCCTCAACCTGATTGGATTGGCGGCTTTACTGCTCGGGGGAATCGGCGTTGCCAGCTCGGTCCACCTGTACATCAAACAAAAGACCGATACCATCGTAACCTTACGCTGTTTGGGAGCCCCAGCCAGAAAAATCCTCTGGATCTATCTGATTCAAGCGGCAGCCATGGGGCTGATCGGAACCCTTCTGGGAACTCTTCTCGGACTGGGAGTGCAGGTAATTTTACCCACCGTTTTGAAGGATTTTCTGCCCTTCAAGGTGCCTTTTTCTCTGTCGAGTGGGACCCTGGCCGAAGCTCTCCTGGTGGGCTTCGGAATTGCTTGGCTCACTGCCCTGCTTCCCCTGTTGCCAATTCGTAAAGTTTCCCCACTGTGGGCCCTTCGCTCCGAATATGAGGAGAACATCTCAGGAGCAAAGGATCCCCTCCAGGGGTTGGTCTACCTTCTGCTAACTGGCACCATCTTTGTCTTCATTGTTAGACAAAACACACACTGGACTCAGGCTTTGAGTATTTTCGCAGCGTTGATTTTTATTTTTGGCTTGCTCGCCACACTGGCAAGACTCCTCATGGTTCTGGCGAAAAAGTCCCTGCCTCTCTTCTGGTCCTACCTCTGGCGCCAGGGTCTGGCCAATCTCTATCGTCCCCACAATCAAACGGTTGTCATGGTTTTATCCCTTGGGCTGGCAACCTTCTTAATGGTCACCTTGTATCTGACCCACAGCCTCCTGATCAAGCAGGTCTCCATCACCCATGGAGACGATCAACCCAATCTGGTTTTGTTCGACATTCAATCTGACCAGAAGGAAGCCGTCACCCATCTCCTCCTTTCCTTCAACTTACCGGTTTTGCAGGATGTGTCCATTGTCACTATGCGACTGGCTGCGATTAATGGACAAAGCGTTGAAGAAATACGCCATGATTCGAAGTTCTCGGCGCCTCGATGGGCTCTTTTCAGGGAATATCGCTCCACTTATCGAGACAGTCTAGCTGATACAGAGAAGATTGTTGCGGATAAGTGGCCAGGAAAACGGGCGGGAGGCTCCAAGCCAGTGCCGATCTCAGTCGAGGAAAGCATAGCGGAAAACCTAAATATCGGCCCTGGAGACACGCTCGAATTCGATGTCCAGGGAGTGAGGATCAGGACCCGGATCTCCAGTATTCGGAGGGTGGATTGGCAAAGGGTCCAGACGAACTTCTTTTTCGTCTTTCCGACTGGCGTTTTGGAGAATGCGCCCCAGTCTCACGTCTTGGCAAGCCATGCCTCTTCTCCTCGAGTGTCCGCAGAATTCCAGCGCAGCCTGGTTCAGGAATTTCCCGGGGTTTCTGCCATTGACCTGAGTTTAGTCTTAAATACCATCGAGACCCTTTTCAACAAAGTTTCGTCGGTCATCCGCTTCATGACCCTATTTAGCGTTTTTACCGGGCTCATCGTGCTGGCCTCGACGATCGTTGCGGGTCGCTACCAGCGTCTCAAAGAGAGCGTGCTGCTGCGAACACTCGGCGCCTCACGACGACAAATCCTGAGGATCATGACCGCCGAGTATTTTTTCCTGGGAACTTTTTCTGTCGTAGGAGGAGTGTTAATCGCTCTGCTGGCAAGCTCGCTTCTCGCCTACTTCGCCTTCGACTCAGTTTTGGCTCCCTCACCTGGTCCGATTGCAGCTGCGCTTTTGACCGTCTTGGGACTCAGCATTTTGATCGGCTGGGTCAATACCTGGGGTATCTTCAACAGGCCTCCGCTGGAAACACTCCGAAAGGAGACTTAGTATCCGATTTCGGCAATAAGGTAACGTATTATCTCCCGACTCCAGATTGCAAGTTCCATATTTTGGGCCCTTCAGTTCTGATCTGAAACTGACCGGTAGAAAAAATATTTTTCGGGCGGGCCGCCACATCGGTCAATCCCTACAAAATATTTCACGCATCACTGAATGGTGAGGGCGGACCAGCGTGTCCACCCCCATCTTCCAGAATCGTAGTTTGAACACATTTGGGCTAGTGGACACATGTGCCGGTCACTACAAAAGAGGCGTTCCTCGCTTGAATGGTCCGGCTTGTTCAGGCAGTACTCGTGATTTTCATGAATACAATAGCGTATGTTCCCCGCGTTCTAAGCTCTTTCCATTCCTCCCCCCCTTTGATAGTGCATGGCCCCGACCGCGTGTAAGAAATGCGGATCATCGTCCCGGAGGTTCACATTCCAAATACGGCTGCAACCAGTCAAGCACCCGCCGCGACATATCCAACAGGTGACGCCGTTCCATGATTGCGTGGGCCTCGCGAGGGTAAACAATGAGCTCGGTCGCTACACCCCTGTCTTTCAAAGCCCGAAAGAAGAGATACGACTGCTCCACCGGCACGTCCTGATCCTCCTCACCGTGGAGTATGAGCGTCGGTGTGTTCAGCTTGTCAGCATAGGACAAGGGGGAAAACTTGTGGAACCGGCCGTTTGATTCATAAGGGGACTTGGCATGGTGAATTGCGTCCCATTGGCACAAGCTACTTTTACCATGAAAACTGAGCCAATGGGAGATTCCAGCTCCCATGACTGCGGCCCGAAAGCGGTCCGTTTGTGAACCGGCCCAGGCTGCGATATAACCACCATAGGACCAACCGGCAACCGCCAGACGCTCCGGGTCAGCAATGCCCGCCTCGATCAACGAATCGATACCCAGCAGCATATCTGAGAAGTCCTTCCCGCCCATGTCGCCAATGTTGCTCTCTGCGAACTCCAGTCCCCAGCCGACCGAGCCCCGGTAATTGGGCAGGAACACGGCGTAACCCTGACTAGCAAATAATTGGTTCCAGAACTTGGCTGCATAGTAGTTTGCACCGCTAACCCCAGTAGGACCTCCATGTACCCACATGACCAGGGGATATCTCCGGCTGGGATCATAGCCCACCGGCTTGATAAGCAACCCCTGCATTTTCCAGCCATCAGCCCCCACCCACTCATGCCCACTCGTCTCTCCGACTTCGATCTCAACCGCCTGCGGATGAAGATGAGTGAGCTGTTTCCAGACTAGTTCGTCCGATCCTGCTCGAGCTATCCATACATCGCGGGGATGATCAGCACTTTCAAGCGCCAGCGCCACGGTTCCATCACGGGCGCGTGAGAAACGAGGCCAGTGCGTCTCAGCGACACCAGCCTCTCGCCACCACAAACTCGTTTGTTTTCGGGTCTTCCGATCGATGCGCCATATTCCCGTTCCTCCCCGCTCGTGGCCAATAGCAATCATCTCCTGCCCGTCAATCGTCCACTCGAACCAACCTAGACTAGCAACGATTCCGGTTGAGCAGTTTTGCGCCTCGCCCCCCTCGACCTTGACCACCCATAGGTCTCCGGCCACACAACCCCTATCACTCCAATTGGACGAAATGAACGCAATTTCAGTGCCGTCCGGTGACCAGACAGGGAGTGCGACTTGTCGTTCAGATTTCCAGATGGTCTCAGCGGACCCACTGAGGCAAAAGCGAACCAACCGGTTCCTATACCATGCCCATTCGAAGGGCCGGTCGGAAACGACGGCCACGATCTCCAGCGAGTCGGGACTCCAGGCAAACTCCCAAATCTGCAAGTGCTCGGGCGAGACACATTTCACAGCTCTTGATTCGACGTTGACTATCCACAGCCGTACATACTTTGGATTCTGTTCAAATTCGATCGGATCATCTTTCCCCTCTCGCTTCCGGCGTTCCTCTTCGGTTTCGGAATCTTCCATCAAGAACGCCAGAGACCGACCATCGGGCGACCACCGCAAGGCGTTCAGTCCGCGCGGGCTGGGTATCGCTCCCTGCAGATCCGTGAGGGCGATCGCTTCACCACCATGGCGACGGATCAAGAAAATCTGCAGCTGACCGTCCTTGAGGCGATCTGAGAGAAATGCCAACCTCTCCCCGTCTGGTGACCAGCGGGGGAGTGAATCCGTTCGGGGGCCGGCGGTCACCCACCGTAGATTACTACCGGTCATCTCCACCACCCATATGGTCGATTTTGGCCACTTACTGTCCGATTTGAATGAATCACCGATTACAAACGCCACCTCCGATCCATCTGGGAAAATCTGAGTGTCTTCGACTTTCTTGAACGCAAGCACATCTTCTGGCATGAGACGACGCTTGGCGGGTTGGTGCAAAGACCCTTGATTCTTAGAAATCTCTTGCAACGCCAATCGGAAGAAAAGTTCAACACAAGACGGGACAATTGTAAACACGGGCAAGGATCACTGCGAAAAAAAAACGAAGAAAAAGTCGTCGTTTGACCTTATGGATCATATCAAAGGTCGAGAGTCCATTTTGTTCCATGTCAGAGAAAGAAAGAAGCAAATTTCAAAACGTAGCATCCATGAAGATCCTGAGCCCCTCTGACAACCGTGGGTAGAGGAGAGTTTGAATATTTTTCATTTTCGATTTAGGATTTGTTTCAGATTTCGTGCTTGGAGCTAGCTTGTCTGCTCCTGATTTGGATTTATACAGTTGATCAAACCGCTTATTCTAGATCAAAATCTCTAATGGCCAATAACCCACTCCGAAAACAAAGACTGACCACCGCGGGACATGCCTTCAGGACAATTGTCTGGCCCAGGAGAAAGCTGCTTCTGCTGGGATTTATCCTCATCGTGATCAACCGTCTGGCTGGTTTGGTTTTGCCCGGCTCAAGCAAGTTTCTGATTGACAACGCCATCAGCCAGAAGGATCTCTCACTTCTGAAGCTTATTCTTATCGTGGTGGCCTCCGCTATTTGCGTGCAGGCCTTGACGTCCTTCTTTTTAACCCGCCTCCTAAGTGTAGAAGCACAACATTTGATCTCTCTTCTACGGGCCACAGTGCAAAAACATATCATCTACCTACCCGTTCGTTACTTTGACAATACCAAATCAGGTGAATTGGTCTCCCGAATCATGACCGACGTGGAAGGAGTGCGTAATCTGGTAGGAACCGGTTTGGTTCAGCTCTTCGGTGGATTTTTCACTGCCGTGGTTGCTTTTGTTCTGCTGCTCAGGATCAACGCCTCGTTGACCCTGTATGTACTCGTCCCGTTGCTGGCTTTCGGGGTCATCTCTTTGAAAGCCTTCGGCTACATTCGTCCCATCTTCAGGGAGCGTGGACAGATCAATGCAGAGGTAACCGGTCGGCTTACAGAGTCTTTAAGCGGGATTCGTGTAATCAAGGGCTTCAGCGCGGAAAAACACGAAATTGGGGTCTTCGAGCTGGGGGTGGAGCGGCTTTTCCAGAATGTTAAAAAATCACTGACTGCCACTAGCCTGGTCACCAGTTCAGCCTCTCTGTTGCTGGGTCTGGCCGCCGTCGCCATCATGGGTGTCGGTGGTTCAAAGATCATACGGGGTGAAATGACCCTGGGAGACTTTTTTGCATTCACCCTTTATCTCGGATTCCTGATAGCTCCCATTGTGCAAATAGGCAATATCGGGAGCCAAATTACCGAAGCCTTCGCCGGCTTAGACAGGACGGAAGAGATTCTCAACAGGGAACAAGAGACTGACGATCGGCAGAGAACCATCGCTCTTCCCACTTTCAAAGGGGGTATCTCTTTTGAACAAGTGGACTTTGGGTATTCGGAAGGGGTTCCGGTGCTTAAAGGAATCAGTTTCGAAGCTCCTGCCGGTACCGTCACCGCACTTGTCGGCAGTTCGGGGTCTGGAAAGACCACCATAGCCGGACTGACCGCTTCCTTTCTCAAACCGGTCAACGGCACGGTCAGAATCGATGGCCATGATCTATCCAAGGTGACTCTGGCAAGTTATCGCAGCCAATTGGGGGTAGTCCTGCAGGACGATTTCCTTTTCGGAGGAACCATTCGAGAAAACATACTGTTCGGCAGGCCGGAAGGCAGCGAGCAAGAGCTCGAAGAAGTAGTGCGGGCAGCGCATGTCAAAGAGTTTACCGATCGTTTTGAGACAGGCCTTCAAGCAATCATCGGTGAGCGCGGCGTCAAACTCTCGGGTGGACAGCGTCAGCGTGTGGTGATTGCTCGTGCCCTGCTGGCCAATCCAAGAATCCTAATCCTGGACGAGGCGACCTCAAATCTCGACGCCGAAAGCGAACTCTATATTCAGGAAAGTTTGAAAACCTTGATGAGAGGTCGCACAGCGTTAGTGATTGCTCACCGCCTCAGCACCATCCGACAGGCCCATCAAATTTTGGTGATCGAAGAGGGTCAGATTGTCGAACGGGGAACCCACGACGAACTCATCCGAAAAGAAGGCCGTTACCATCAACTCTACACCTACCAGGTGAAGATCTGAGTCTGGCCGGTGCCAATTCGATCTCCTGCGGACACTGAGTGAGTAGGCGCGAGTTCTATCCAGTATTTCATATAGGAGGAGGGATGTCGTTCTTTGCCACGCGAGTGGATCCATTTCTCGGGCTAACACACTGGTCGGTTCCTACCCTGGGTGGGAAAAGGAGGTGGTATAGTGGAGACCTCATCCAAAAGAGTTTCTGTGACCGACTAATCAGGAAGGGGCACTAAAGTGTGACACTCTGGAAATACGATGATGCTTGTGGTGAGCGTGACGGAGTCCAGGCCGCGAAACGACGACGAACGTGATTCAACAGCGCATCGTGGAGGAGGAGCTACAGAGAGACTAGCCCGTCCCGCCGCCACCCTTTGGGCAGAGGGGGATTACGGTCGATCTCAGCATTACTCGTCGACGACGATGTACTGAGAGCCTTCCTCCTCGTGTTTTGACCTCGCCTCACAAAACTCATCTGCAAACATCATTATGTTTTCGAAAATGGCATTCTTAGGTAAGACCCCACCACTTCTCCTCGCTTCGAGACTCGGCCCTTCCAAAGGCCTCCCGGATTGCTCCGATCGCCTGAAGAGACAGACAACTATTCAAGGTCTGGATGTTGTCACGGGCGTTTTTCGGGTTGGTCGTCCCAACGATAGCACAGTGAACCCAGGGTTGCGCCAAGGCAAAGAGCAGAGCAATACGTGGCCAGACCTGGTTGGGTTGGCCTTCAAAACCCAACTCTGTGGGCTCAATTCCCATGCGGGAAAAACGCTCGACATAGGGCTGTGCGTAGCTCCGGTAGAACCCGCGCTGTCGAGATGGATCTCTCCAGGCAGCATTCGCCACAGGCCGCTTGGCCAGAACGCCCACCTGGTGTTTGGAGGCTATTGGTAAGACAAGATCGATGTTGGCCTGGTCACAGATGCTGACCGACGTCTCGATCACATCAACCTCCTTCAAAGTGGCTGCATAAGCCGCCTCTTGGTTGTCTCCGGAGTAACCCAGGAAGCGAACCTTGCCTGCCTGACGGGCCTGCACCAGAGCCTCCAACGCCTCACCCCGCTCCAGAACCTAGAATTCGCAAGAGTGGAGCAACATAATGTCGATGTAGTCGGTTTCGAGATGACTGAGAGAGCGCTCGATACTTCGGCTGATCAGCTCACGCGACCATTCTTTTCCCCTAAGACCGCTGGCCAAGTGCCCACATTTGGTGACGAGCATTGTTTCACTGCGCCGGTGGCTGATGGCCTGGGCCACCAAGCGCTCCGAGCCCGGGTAGCAGGCGGCCACGTCGATCAAGTTGACTCCTGAATCAAGCAGGAGATTGAGGATTTTGGCGGTGCGTCGCGCGCTCTCACCCAGGTAGGCAATCGGCGCGCCGCCGAATCCCAGGGGAGAAACCTCCAGACCGGTCTTGCCGAGCAGTCTCTTTTCCACTGGAAATCATTTTAGCGGAGATGGGCAGATCGGGCTACCGCGTCCGCGTAGAGGTCTCGAGTGCTTTGATTGGCTCTGGATTCAATCGCCCCTGAGGCGGCATTTTGAGGCATTCGCGTGTCTGTCTTACCGCCAGAACAAGAAGATTTCGGCCTGGATCGCTGGGCACGATAGCGACGCCCGAGTTACCCCCCTTGCAACATCGCCTCCCTTGAGTCCAAGCGCAATCCCCCCTTGAGAGCATCTGTGTGGCAGGTGAAACAGTGGTTGGACAAAAGGGGACGGATACGTTGCTCGAAGAAATTCGCTGGGTCCTTCGATTCCGCTCGAGCTTTAAGGGGTGCAAGCAATAGGCTCAGGCCCACAAAAACCATACAGAACGAGGCTAGGAACTGTCGAAACACCAGACTTTTATTTTCGTATACTCCTCCCCGTTGAGTTAAGCAGACATCACCAAACAGATACGTGTTAGCATCGTGTCAGGAACGAACAAGGTATGACCACCCTCACCACTGATCTTCACCATTCGCTTTCAGTGAGATACTCTGCGCACAATGGGTGTGGGATTGCAGTGACACTCTACGGCAGTGGAGCTTGGAAGCCATATACTGTTGGGCTCAAAGCCCAGTGATTACACCATCGCTAAACACTAACCAGGACTCTTTCGGAATGACAAAGGTGCTGATTCGTTTCCTGGCGTTCAGCTGGCTGCTGCTGTTGCCGGCGGCGGCCAACAACGAAACCGTGAATGACGAAGCAGAACAGTACTGGCCCCAATGGCGTGGGCCACTGGGCACCGGCGTCGCCCCTAAGGCCAACCCCCCGGTGGAATGGAGCGAGAACAAGAATATCCGCTGGAAACTCGCACTACCCGGGAGCGGACATTCGACTCCGATCATCTGGGGAGACCGCATTTTAATTACTACGGCTGTTCCTTATGGTGAGCCCGCAGAACCCATGTTCGACCAGGCTCCGGGCACCCATGACAGTCTGCCAGTTACCCACCACCGGAGGTTTGTGGTCCTCGCCGTCAACCGCCGAGACGGCAGGATCATCTGGCGACGGACAGTGCGCAAGGAATTCCCACACGAGGGCGGTCATTCTACAGGAAGCCTGGCATCCAACTCGCCGGTAACCGACGGCAAGCATTTGTTTGCTTTCTTCGGCTCACGTGGACTCTACTGCCTTGACCTGGATGGTGGGCTACAGTGGGAGAAGGATCTTGGCCAAATGCAGACCCTGCATGCGCACGGCGAGGGTAGCTCACCGGCACTCCACGGCGACACGTTGATCATCAACTGGGACCACCAAGGCCAGTCATGTGTAATTGCCTTGGAGAAACGAACTGGCAAACAGCGCTGGAAGGTCAAGCGAGAAGAGGTCACCTCGTGGGCCACGCCGATCGTTGTAGAGCACGGCGGCAAGCCACAGGTCATTGTCAGCGGCACGAAACGTGTACGCAGCTACGACCTCGAAACCGGTCGCCTCATTTGGGAATGCGGAGGGCTGTCACGAAACGTGGTCGCCTCGCCGCTAGCTGCTGGCGGCATCGTGTATGCCGCCAGCAGCTACTCTAGACAGGCAATGCTCGCCATACGCCTTGACGGCGCCCAGGGAGACATCACTGGTACTGAGCAGGTCATCTGGACCCGCAAGCAGCGCACACCGTACGTGCCGTCGCCGCTGCTCTACGGCGACTCTCTCTACTTCCTCCGCCACTACCAGGGAATTCTCTCAAGTGTCAACGCCAAGACCGGCGAAGAACAGCACGGCCCATTTCGACTCGACGGAATTCTCGATGTGTATGCCTCGCCGGTAGGAGCTGCCAACCGCGTCTACGTCACCGACCGCAACGGCACAACACTAGTGATCAGTCACGAGGCCAGCCCCAGGGTCTTGTCCCGAAACCGGCTCAACGACAGATTCAGCGCATCGGCTGCCGCCGTCGGCGAAGATCTGTACCTACGCGGGCAACGAAACCTCTACTGCATTGCTGAAAGGTGACGCACCCGGTGGCCATTCCAGAAAAGAAAAAACCGGAATACCTGTGGCGTTTCAAATACCCATATAATCCCATCTTCACCTGCACCGGCAGGTCGGGAGATTTCGATTCCGTCCACGTCGACGCCCCCAAAGTGCTCCTGTGTGACAACCTCGCCTACCTTTTTTACGCCGGGTATGACGGGCAACGAACGCGGATTGGTGTTGCTGAGTCAGAGGATCTCATCAACTGGCAGAACCGGCGGCTGCTCATAGACGTCGGCCCTGCGGTGTCATGGGACAGCGGGGCAATCGGTCCGGGCTACATATACCAGGAAAAGAACGGCACATTCGTGATGACATACCTCGGGTTTCCTGTAGTGGGCCACGAGCAGGGCGCCGGCAAGATAGGAATTGCCTACTCGAAAGATCTGCTCTACTGGGAAAAGACGACTTCAAATCCTATTCTAGCTCCACACCAGGAGGCCGCGTGGGAAGCCGGGGGATTGTACGCCTCGACTGTGCTCAAGCATGGGGAGCAGTACTATCTCTTCTATAACGCCAAGAATAGGGGAGACCCTCCTCTCACATCCTATGAGGGAAGTAATATCGTCTGGCCAGAATGGCGTGAGCAGATCGGATTGGCTACGGGACCGGACCTCCTACACCTTAAACGCCATCCGAATAATCCTGTCCTGCGGGTCGGGCCTCCGGGATCATCAGACCAGCGCAGCGTGGCCGATCCGTGGATCATGTGGCTGGAGGGCCAATGGCACATGTTTCACTTCGGGTCCTGCCGGGATGACCGCTTTTCCGTGCCCTTCGCCTACGAGGATCGGCTGGCGGTCTCTGACGACTTGGTGAATTGGGCTAAGTCACCCCACAATCCGATCCTTCGGCCTGGCCCGGACACCTACGACCAACGAGGCGCTCACAAACCAACCATCGTTCTGTTGCACGGGGTCTACTATCATTTCTATGTAGGAGTAAACCAGACAGCTGCTGGCGCTGACCGTACCATCTGTTTGGCAACCTCACAGCCTATCGAGTAGGGTCTCCGGCTGGACTCAACAATTTCCAACCTCGGATCAGCGATCTTCGAATAGTTCTAGATAATCCCCATAGCCTTCCTGTTTCAGTCTCTCCTTGGGGATGAAGCGTAAAGCTGCTGAATTGATGCAGTAGCGTAAACCCGTAGGTCGTGGACCGTCGGGAAACACATGGCCAAGATGGGAGTCTGCATGCCGACTCCGAATCTCGGTCCGAACCACAAAAAAGCTCCAGTCTTTTCTCTCCACTATATATTCCGGCTCAAGAGGTTTCGTAAAACTGGGCCATCCGGTCTTGGAATCGTACTTGTTTATGGAGCTAAACAGTGGCTCTCCGCTCACCACATCCACGTAGATTCCTTCTGCCTTATTCTTCCAGTATTCGTTCTGGAATGCAGGTTCGGTTCCCTCATCTTGTGTCACCTGATATTGAAGAGGGGTTAACTTCGCTTTTAGCTCGTCCTTGGAAGGCCTTGGATAGTCACGCTTCTCGAACTTTTCTGAACCGGAGATCTGAAAATGTCGGCCTTTCCAGATCTTCTTGAGAAACTGGTCGCGCCCTGAGTTGAAGCGGTAAAATTTGTAACGAATCGGATTTTTCTTATAATAATCCTGGTGATATTCCTCCGCCCAAAAGAACTCCTGAGCCGGGACAATCTCTGTTACAAGGGAACGGTCAAAAAGACCCGATCCCATTAGTTTTTCTTTGGATTCTTCAGCCAGTTTCTTCTCTCTTTCATTCCCATAGTAAATGGCCGTTCGGTACTGTCTTCCACGGTCGACGAACTGTCCACCCGCATCCGTCGGATCTATGTGTCGCCAGAAATTGTCTAGAAGCTCCGCGTAAGTCACTGTTGCCGGATTGTAAATGACCTGAACCGCCTCTAGATGGCCCGTCCGCCCTGAGGACACATCCTTGTAGCTCGGGTCCTTCTCGTCTCCTCCTGTGTACCCAGATACTGCTTCGATTACACCCTGTTGCTTCTCAAAATCCGCCTCGACACACCAGAAACAACCACCGGCAAAAATGGCCATCGATTGACCCGGAGAAACCTTTCTGTCCTCTAATTCAGGCGTCCTTGCGTTGAGGCAAACAACCGAAAAAGGCACCATCAAAAACAGCAGAGTGGCTAACCCTATCCACGTTTCTTTCATTTCTTTCCCCCTCATTTTCTATTCGTCAACATGCCAATAAATGTTCAGATTGTACATTGGGTAGGGAAACTTCTTCCAAGATTTAGACTAACCCCTCGTCAACGCCAAACCACTCAGCATAGAACTTTCCCTTGTCACAGCCGCCAGATGTGTCGTCCAGCCCCGATATGTTCAAACTGCGTATCCGACTACCTGTGGACAGACACACCGGTCGGCCCTATCATTTACCTCGTCAATATGAAAACTATGTTTCAGGCGAGCCATCGATAATACAGACTCACAAGATCGGTGTTGGTTTTACCATGCATCAGATTTCAGCCAATGTGCCGTCCCTCGCTTGCGCTTCGAGCTAATCTGATCGAAAACATATTCTTTACAGTCAGTTTCCGATCAACCTAGTCAGCCCAAGAGTACAAGGTCTAAGGCTAACTGAACACCCGAGTGAAAATGCTTGCTAAAGAAATCCAGCAAACTATTTCACTGGCAACCCCACTGATCCTGGTGCAGCTTGCCGAGATGTCCATGTCCCTGGTAGACACCGTCATGGTGGGCTGGCTCGGTAACCAACAGCTGGCCGGCGTCGCGCTGGGGAGTGCCGTTTTCTATCCTGAAATCGTCATTGGACTGGGAATTTTAAACGCATTAAGTCCAATTATATCACAGGCTTACGGGTCCGGTAACCGACCGATAGTTGAACAAGCGGTACGTCAGGGTTTATGGCTGGGGACATTGCTGATCATTCCAGCCTGTCTGGTGATGTGGAAGGGCCCATCCCTCCTACGGTGGATGGGCCAAGAGGAGCAGACAGTCCTACTGGCGAAAGAATACCTGGAGGCAATTATGTGGGGTGTCCCACCGCTTCTTTGGTTTGCTGTTCTCCGCCATTTCTTGCAAGGGCTCTCCCGCCCTCGGGTGGTCATGATGATCACAATCGGGGGCGTGGTTCTCAACGCCGGCGCCAACTATGTTTTCATACATGGCCGGCTAGGATTTCGAGCACTGGGAGTAGCCGGTTGCGGCTGGGCAAGCACTCTCGTTTTCTGGAGTATGTTCCTGGTTATGGTCTGCTTCATTTGGATCAAGGAAGAGTTCAGAGTCTACCGATTGTTTGATCGCTTTAGTAAACCAGACTCGCACAATTTCTCCGAAATCTTCCGAATTGGGTGGCCCATCGGAGTAATGCAGGGTCTTGAAGTCAGTCTTTTTTCCGCCACCACTTTTCTGATGGGACTGTTCGGTGTCACAGTCCTTGCCGCCCACCAGATTGCGCTGCAATGTGCATCCTATACCTTCATGATCCCACTCGGCCTTTCACTGGCGGTGTCCGTACGGGTAGGGCAGGCTACTGGTCGGAAGGATCTAGCGGGCGCACACCGGGCCGGCTATGTGGGCGTGGGGCTCGGCGCTGGCTTCATGATGATCTCAGCTACCTGCTTTTGGCTGCTTCCTGGCTCCATCATCTCCCTTTTCTTGGACATCGACAGCGCTGCCAACACGGAGGTTGTAGCCCAAACGATTGCCCTCTTGGGCATAGCGGCGGCCTTTCAGGTTTGTGACGGTGTCCAGGTCACCGCTGCCGGTGCCCTTCGCGGCCTGAAGGATACCCGGGCACCCATGGTTGTCGCCCTGATTGCATACTGGTTTGTAGGCTTGAGTAGCGGATATTTGTTGGGCTTTCAACTCAACTGGGGGGGGGAAGGTCTGTGGTGGGGACTGGTCCTTGGACTCACAACGGCTGCCATTTTCTTGCCGTGGCGTTTCCACAGACAGATCAATAGACCGATTTCGAAACCCGAGTTCCCCAGATAATCTGGGTGAAGAGTCAATTCGACCTGGGAAGTCTTGGGGTCATCGCGCCCCGCCGTACCAGATTCGTCACAGTAAATATCCTGTTGGGTCAGTTTCAGGCCAGCTCATCATTCTTCCCCGCGGGTGGTGAAACGCAGAACGGAGAGCTGGATCTGGAACCCGATACTCCACACTCAGGCTGGTTGAGATGGAGTCGTAAGTCGATTCCAGCCCCAAGGATAGCCTGCTATAATAACTAAGTAGCGTGTCCTGTTGGGATACCCACTGGAGATTTCATGAACCATCGGCTAAAGCAGGCAGCAACCCGTTGTCTCGTTGTGGCTCTTCTACCGGTCTGCGCTCTTCCAAAGGACGGCAAGGTGGATCGCCTAAACGAGATCCAGGCGACGGCCTCACAGCGGGTTCATCCCGTGCTGATTGGCAACGAGCTTAATGCCCTGGCACAGGTGGTTGTTGAAGTCGGTTGGCTAGACGTCCATGCAATCTAGTTTACCTTTTCCTTGCGCGGTACCGATGATCTAAGAGACATCGAGTCCTTGCGGTTGTTCTATGCCGGCACTAACCAGCCGCGCAAACTCGACGCCATTCGAAGCGGGATCAATTTTTCTGGAGATCGACATGACGTTTTTGTTGAGCTGGCGGGAAGTCCGTTTGGCTCGCTGTCCGAGCCGGAAGCCGAGCTGACATTTCGCGGCCACCAACTGTTACAGCCGGGAACCAACGTGTTCTGGCTCTCGTGCAAGCTGCGGTCCGGCGCAAACTTGTCCCACAAAGTCGACGCCCACTGTACGGCGATCGAAGCATCGACGGGTACAGTCACACCCTACGACAACACACCTGACGTCCGCAAGCACATCGGCATCGCACTCCGTAAGCGCTACGATGACGGTGTACACACCTCCCGCATCCCAGCTCTAGCCACGACGCCAAAGGGCACCCTGTTGTGTGTATACGACATGCGACGGCGGAAGCGAAGGGATTTGCAGGAGGATATTGACATCGGGCTGGTCCGCAGCACGGACGGCGGCCAGACCTGGGAACCGGTACGCGTAATCATGGACATGGGCAACTACGGTAAATTAACGCAGGAACAAAACGGCTGCAGCGATCCTGGCATCCTGGTAGATCAGAACACCGGCGAGATTTTCTGCGCCGCGGTCTGGATGTGGGACAAGCCCGGAAAACATCAATGGCGCGACGACGGCTCCGAACCGGGATACGAAATCGGCAAGAGCGCCCAATTCCTCATGGTGCGTTCCAAGGACGACGGTCTTACATGGACCAAACCGGAGAACATGACTCGCCAACTGAAAAAGGCCGAATGGATTCTCCTGGCCCCGTCTCCTCAAGGAGGACTCATCTTGCACGACGCACCCTCGTTCTACCTGGCCAGGGTCGGGACGAAAAGGACCGTATGTTCTCCACGATCATCCTCAGCCGCGATCACGGAACCACCTGGACTGTCAGTTCCCCCTCGGCAATCGGTAACAGCGAATGTCAGGCGGTTCAATTGGACGATGGATCGATTCTCCTCAACGCTCGTACCGCCCGACCCACGAAATTCCGCTCGGTGTGGGTGACCGACGATCTCGGCAAGACCTGGCGGCCGCACGAAACGCATCGCAAATCGTTGATTGAACCCAACTGCAACGGTAGCCTTTTACGCTTCGACTACCAAGAAGAAGGAGAACCGAAGAACGTCCTGCTCTTTGCCAACCCACGTTCCCAGACAGGCCGTGATCACCACTCGATCCAAGTCAGCTTTGACGGCGGCCTCACCTGGCCGGAGAAGTACCGGCTGCTACTCGACGAGGGCCGCGGTAACGGGTATCCAAGCATGACCCGCGTAGACGCTTCCCACGTCGGAATCGTCTATGAAGGCAGCCAAGCTCACCTGGTCTTTGAAAAGCTGTCGTTGAGCGAGTTATTGAAACGAGGCCAATGACAATGGGGAATAAACCTTCCGGTTCGATCAGCTTTCAAAAGAGTGCCTCTCGCAGACTCACGGTCTGACTGTTACCCGGTGGGCGAACGGATCACCCGTTCTTAGCGACCATTCGATCAGGTCGCAGCCCAGCTCTGTCTCGACCGCTTGGGTCAAGATACTGCCCGCTAGATTTCTGATCTCGAATGGATCCTCGGTAAGGTTAAAAAGCTCTGTTTCTCCATTCTCATGCAAGACATACTTCCAGGGACGACGGACGATCAGACGCCAGTCCTCGACACCATGCCAGGTCTTCTCGAAAGGTGTTTGGTTCCACCCCGCAAAACAGTCCCTACAGCTCGGCTCGGCACGCCTGCCAGTCAGGTAGTCAATGAGGCACTCACCCTCGACTTGGGAACCCGGGTCAAGACCAGCAGCAGCCAGAACAGTGGGCGCGATGTCAACCAGACTCGCGTCCATCCCGCAGCGCCTACCCGGTTCGATGACTCCCGGCCAGCGCATGATACAGGGAACAAGTAGGTTCTCCGCGTAGGGGCTCATCTTCTGGTTCAGTCCGTGTTGACCCAGCATCTCACCGTGGTCTGAAAGCATGATGAGCAGCGTGTTGTCGAGCAGACCCACTTCGAGGCAACGCTCCAGAACACGCCTCAGAAGCTCGTCGATATAGGTCACATAGCCGTGGTAGACGGAGATCGACTTACGCCACAGATCAAACTTCTCTCCAAACTCGCGGAATTGTTTGCGATAATAGCTCTCGTCCAGGAAACTCGGCTCGCCGGGGGTGGGGCCGAAATTTGGAGGCCGTTCGATGGCAGCTGGATCGTACATGTTGAAGTACTTAGCTGGTACGACCACCGGCGGGTGGGGACCCTCGAAGCTGAGGGTCATGAAGAACGGCTGGTCAGTGCGGCGGACCTCAAGCAACTCGATGGCATGGCTCAGGATCCAGAAATTCTGCTCCTTGTCGTCGGGCAGGTCGAGCACGCCCGTGCGCGGGATACTCATGTGCGGGTAATGCTTCGAGCGGAAAGGCTTGGCCCTCTCTGGATCGTGAAAGATCTAGCCGTCAGGCAGTCCGTGGAGTCGGCACCACTATGTGTATTCGCGAAATGCCTGGTCGGTGGCTGACGTAGCGTCAAACCAGCGTCGGATGTTGTGCTCACCGAGATGCCATTTCCCGACATAGAAAAGGTTTCGTAGCCCACCTCGCGCAGACGCTGTGAGAACGGCTCTCGGCGCAAGTTCGGGGCTTCCTCGCCACCGCTTCCGTCGTTGTTTTCGGCGTAATCAAAACCAACAGTAGGCATCCCCGCCTGTTGCGGTTACAACCCGGTGAAGATCGACGCCCGGGCGGGCGAGCAGACGGGACTGGTTGTGCGCAGGTGGTCGAACAGCACACCCTCCCCGGCCATCCGATCCCAGGTCGGCGTGCGGCAGGGAGTCTGATTCATCACGCCCAGCGTGTCGAGCCGCTGGTTGTCAGTCATGAGCAGGAGGATGTTGGGGGAGTCGGTAGGCATGATCATCCGAAGCTGACGGAGCAGCTCACTGTCTTTGACTCGTTTACAAACCTACTCAGGTCGTGTTGGTCGCGTCGGATATTGAAGGTAAAGACAACCTGGCCTGAAAGATTCATGCGTGACACGCTAACGAACAAACCAGCGGATCGCGTGGCGGCTTTGACTCTTGTAAAACTCCAAGCTATAGGGGTCCACCAGCCAACGCGCCACGTGCCCATCGGTTCGTACCAACAGCCAGCCGGCATCCCAGCCCTTGCTTTCGTAGCGCATAGGAATAGCTGGTTTGACACGAACAACTGGCTGCGTCCCAGCCCAGAGTCGCTTTTGTTCCGTGTAATAGTAGCTGGAACCGACGTGTACAAAGACTTCGTGATCGACTGCTCTGGTCAGATCCGGGGTCAGATCCGCACACAACCCGCGGATGCCTACCTTCACGTCCCGCCCCCGGGAAAACTCACCTGCCAATGTCTCGATTGACCCTGCAAGCACCGTACCGTCAGCGCTATGGGAAAGGACCTCTTCCCAGACATCGTGCACCCAAAATCGATACGTCTCGAAATCATAGATAAAATTGTGGCTAGGAGCATTGGTCCCCTGATCCAAACGGTCAAAAAGATGGGTGTTGGGGTCAGGATTGGGATCATTCACTGGCAAGGCACCAAACTCCCCTTCGGCCGCCTCCCCATCCAGATAAGGGCGAGCGATGGCCTGTAGACCATTCTGATTATACATAAAAAAGGACATGGAAGGACGTGGTCCGAAACCGTCTCCCAGGAGGCTGATCGGCTGGCGGACATTCATGATCCCAGCAGTCCACCGGTCCTCTAACAGATAGGTAACGCGAAAGTCTGCCACCTCTTGAACCAGTTCGGGATTATTCGAACTACGGTCGATATGTTCCTTGTGCCGGAATTCTGTATAGATCCGCAGATCGGCAGCACGACGGATTGCTGCTGCCAGCTCCTGCTCGCTTCCGGAGGCCCGAAAGCGTTTCTTATCTAAGCTGTAAACTAAGCGCCAGAGGCTTCCCGACTTCGTGTTTTTGTCGGAGCCAGAGTTACAAGCCATAGACCATGCTGCTTCCAGAAAAGTAACATCGCCAAGTCCAACAAACGCTCACCGACTGTGTGTCATGCCAGATCCTTGGTCTCACTGGTCCAAGCACGATTAACAAATCCCTCTGGGAAACCATAGAGGGAAAAAGCCCACGACCTAGGTTCCATCCACCAATAGGCGAAATACCATCCTGAGGTAGGAGAAATACGAAATAGGAATTTTTTGGGGCGAGTGTACTAGGGGGAAGAAAAAGGTCAAGAATTCGTCTGTGAAGGGTAGAGTCAGTTTCTAGTGGGTACGACCAGTAGAAATTGTGATATGGCTCGAGTACTTCTAACAAGTCGGACCGCGACGAGATTAACCCCTCTATTCCCAGTCTTACTCTCCCCCCAAGGATCACGCCATAACCCGTGCACTGACCCAACCTAGCCCGGTTTCTTGCACGATAGTATTTGGGTTCTATTCGTGCTGTTTGAGGGCGACAGCGGCTAGTAATGAATCACTCCGAGAAAAAGCCATAAGCAGTGGCCTACCAAACCGTGAATTGGAGACGGATAGAAATCAGGACTACGGATCGCTTGTGGATTGTGAGCCGCCTGAGAGAAAGTTTACGACTAGTGCCGTGTCAAAAGGGGATATCGTCATTGGTTATTTCAACTTCCTTAGCTTCGCTCCTCCCTGCAACATTTCCAGTGATTTCCTTGGCCTGCAATGGGGCTGGTGGAGGATCAGTAGCGGTTGAGGAGAGAACCGCTGGTTCGGCCACAGTCCCCACTTCTCCTTGCCCTACTTCTTCATTTCGAGATCCCAGCATGCGCATATCCGAAGCTACAATTTCCGTGGTGCGTCGCCTACTCCCTTCACGATCGTCCCATTCTCGGGTCTGAAGGCGGCCTTCAATGTATACCAGCCGTCCCTTCCTCAGATACTGGTTGCAGATTTCCGCTAGTTTGCTCCAGACCACAATATTATGCCACTCTGTTCTCGTCTGCCGCTCCCCATTTTGATTCTTCCACCCCTCGTCTGTGGCCAGTGAAAAGTTTGTCACCGGTGTCCCCGAGGACGTGTACCGAATTTCTGGATCCCGTCCTAGACGTCCTACCAACATGACTCGATTGACCATAATTACCCACCTCCCTTTTTCATTATAACGTTCGACCCTGAACTTTCCTCTCTGGCTCCCCCTCATCAGCCGTTCCTTTACCTCTTTTTCTCTTCCAAAATACAATCCTCCGCAAAAGGGAGTTCCTATTTCTTTTCATCCTAGTGCCCAACCATACGTTGCCCAGATCAAGATGGTGGACTACCGGGTGGGTTAAATCCTCAAAACGCTGTGGATAACTCACACGTATGGTGAAGAAGACTAGCTGATTCTGGTCGGAACGGACTAGACTAGAGAACAGGCTGTACCGGAAAATTCACAGCGATTTCTTTATTTCCAGAGCCACCGCGTAAAATGGAAATACCCTAAGAAATGTGGCATAGGCCGCTAACGATACGACTATAATCTTCGACACATACACCTCCAATGTAGCCAACCGATGGACAGGCTGGCCCGAACACAGGGAGAGTATTGTCCAAGGTAACATTCCTCGCTTGTGCATCGGGCTAACTTTCCCGTGAAGTTGAGCTAATGGGAAAGAGGGGAGCCTTTGATTTGGCCAGTTGAGTTTCGGAACAATCTGGACATGAGAAGCCAGAATAGGTTTACCAAATCTCCTTGAAGAGACCAGTGGTATCCAAGCTTGCTCGAAGAGAAATTACACGGAAAATAGAACGCAGGTAGCAATCGAATAGCCAAACTCAAGCAAATGCTTCCACGAGCAATCACGTCAATCTTACTGTTTGCGGCCTTTCTTTACGAATGAGTCGACAGCGTCCCGGGCGATTCGGGTTTCAAAGCATCGAGCAAATGCCATGGCCGCGATTTCATTCCAAGATGCACGGTCCGGGCCATACTGTGCGAAGAAGGCTCGTGTCTCGGTCCAGGCGTCGCGAGAGAGACGTCCCATCCGGTTGGCCGTCTCGCTGGCAATTGTGTCGAGAGCATTGGCAGTAACCACCCGATCGATTAATTGCAACTCGTATGCCCTACGCGCGTCAAACGTCTCGCGGGATAGCACGAGTTGTTGTGCAGCAGCCGACCCGACCCACGACGCCAACCGCGACAGCCCCCAGGGTGGGATCCAACCAAGGGCCGCCTCGGGAAATCCGAAGGTGGTCTCTACTACGGCGATGCGAACATCGCAGTGGAGTGTGAGAAACAAGCCTCCACCGAGGGCGAACCCGTGAATGGCGGCCACTACGGGGCAGGGCAGGCCCGCGAGCCGCTCGATCACCTGGGCATGGCGCAGCTCCATCCGGGCAGCCTCTTGGCCGGAGCGGCCAGCCAGTTCCTTGACGTCGCTGCCGGCACAAAAGCCTTTGCCGTTTCCAGTGAGGATGACGCCCTGAATCGAGGAATCATTCTCAATCACATCCAGCTGCTCGGCTAGGTCGTCGATCATGGCTAGGTTGACAGCGTTGCGAGCGGTGGGCCGGTTCAATCGCAGCCATATCAAGGGATCGTCGCGGTGCGCACAAACCAGCTGCTCAGACATTCGGCCGTCCCCGGAGCAAACCGATGCTATCGGCGCAGCAACTTGCAAAAACGAACAGGCTTTCGCAGATTACCGTTCGGAGGACAAGAACTCTTTTCAAACCAAGCACGATACAGTTCAATCGAGATTACCCTTTGCCTATCTTCGCGCGCAGAGATAGCTAGATGCAAGTTCTAGTGAGTACGAGTAGATCTTTGTGGACAATTCCAGTGTTCCAATTCCAGAAACACTATGACGTTTGTGGCAAGAGCGATGGATTCCGAGGTTGCCCTGTCGACTCTGTTCTTCTGCAGCCAGGAACGAATCTTGGGCCACAGCCACCACAATCACGATAACGAGAAATACAATTAATTTGGACAAAGACCCTCCTTCCATGAGATCCTCTTTCGGCCAGCGATAATGGACCAGGCCGGATTCCCAATGACTGTACACAAGCCCATCGCCCGGGGAGGAACGACCTGACTAGACCTTGGAGCTGGCTTTATCCCATGACAGAGCGTAGGGGAAAACCGGCGTGTTCTCCCGGAAAACCGATTTCTATCCGTGATCTCTTTAGGGAAGATTAAGCGATGCTGCACTTGCTGGTTGACAATCAGCTCATCGAAGTGGTCCAAGACCTCACCCGAGTCGTGCATCGTCCCCAGAAGATGGGGCATCCCTTACTGGTGGCTGACCAGCCCTGGGAACATATCCCATACTTCGGTAATTATACCTGGTCAATCCTGCGGGATTCCGAGACCGGGATTTTCCGCTGTTGGTACGAGGATTGGATCCTTGACGCCAAGGGTTTGGCTGACAATCAGATGGATATTACCCACCCTTCAGTGTCCAAAAGTCGGCTCTGTTATGCCATCTCGAAGGATGGCCGACAGTGGGAAAAACCGGAGCTCAACCTGATCCGAGAAGGGGGTCGGGATACCAACATTGTTCTCGGAGACAGCAAAGATGACCCTGAGCTCTTCGGCAGTGTCCACGCAGCGACAATACTGGATGATCCTCTCGAGAGGGACAAGTCAAGGCGTTTCAAGATGCTCTTTCAGCATATCAGACTCGATGCGGCAATGGAGGATTCCACCAGCATGGGCCAGGGAGCACCTCAGATTCTCCAAAGCCCCATCCGTGCAGCCTATTCGCCCGACGGTATTCACTGGGAGATAGAGGAAACAGAGCTGGACTTCGGCGGTCTGGGTCCAAAACTCGGCGATGTCCTAGTGCTCAGCTGTGATGTTAAACAAAGTGAGTACGTCCTCAATACACGCCACCCCAACGCGTGGAAAGTCTCCCTGAACCCTAAGCTCCCACGGACCGCTGCTTGGTCAATGCCTTACTATCCAGGGGACTCGATGCGATTGAACAAGAGGCGTGTCTTTCGAACCGCTAGCCGCGACTTCATCCATTGGGAGAAACTGGCGTTGATCATGACTTCGGATGACGAAGAGGACAACCTGGACGATTCGTTTTACGGGTTGGTGAGTTGGTTAGTGGGTGATTTACAGCTGGGGTTACTGGGCGTATTTCAGAGCGTTGACAATGTTATTACACCCCATCTGGTGTATAGCCGGGATGGTAAGAAGTGGCAGCGTACGAATCGGAGACAACCGATCTTATCCCTGGGACATCCGGAAACTTGGGATGAGTTCATGACGGTCACACCATGTCCACCCATTAGAATAGGAGATGAATGGTGGCTCTATTATGGGGGGTCAAACGTCCATCACGACTGGTGGATAACCGGCGCTCGGGAAGGACTAACTCTTCCTGAAGCCCAAGATCCGGAACTCATTCGACAGGGTATCGGGCTGGCCCGATTGCGCCTGAACGGGTTTGTTTCCCTGCGTGCGGGCTCGGTGCGAGAGGGTTTGCTCGTAACACGTCCAGTTGCAGTAGACGGACGCTACCTCGAGATCAACGCCCAATGCCGTCCCGGTGGTTATATTCAGGTCGAACTAAGCGATTCCGAGGATGGAGTTTTGCCGGGTTATACCCGGTCCGACTCGCATCCATTCACCGGTGATGCGGTTGCACACCGATGTCGCTGGGACAGACGGGTTGAGCTTATCCAACCTAGGTCGCTGAAGCTTCGTTTTTGGCTGAAGGACGCGGACCTGTTCTCGTTTCAATGGATGTCGTGACGGGCGCAAAGAGAATGGGGGAGCAGCAGGCCTGGAAGCAGTCGCTAGAGCAACCTGGTCGAGTCCACGAAGGGGACGTAACCTAAACCAGATACTCATACGCCAGTCCTCTGTTCACCATGTGCGCCGAATCGACACCCGTCAGCTTGGCTTCCAGTTCTTGATTCTTGTAGGCAAAGCGTTCGTGATCGATGCCAAACAGGTGTAGAATCGTAGCCTGAAAGTCCTGGATATGGACCAGGTATTTTGCCATATTGTAGGAGAAGTCGTCCGTTTCTCCGTAAACCACACCGCCTTGGATATCTCCGCCGGCCATCCACAGACTGTAGCAGCGTGGATGGGGGTCACGGCCGTAAGCGGTAGGCATCAGTTTTCCCTGGGAGTAGATGATGCGTCCAAACTTGCCAGTCAAAATGACGAGCGTCTCTTCGAAGAGGCCTCGCTCCTTAAGATGTTGAATTAGGGCCCAGCAAGGCAGCACGGTCGACATCTCTAGCCTGTGCGGGAAGCACTTTGGGCACGAAGGAGTGTAATCCTAGCTGCAGTGATAAATCTGGACAAACCGTACACCACACTCGACAAGCCAGCTTTCCATCAGCGCCGCGTTTTGGAACTTGCCGAGCTGCTTTGCTTCTTCACCCCAGCGGTTGAAGGTACTTTCCAGCTCACCCAAGAGAGCAGCCAATTCCCCAGGGCTTTCTCGAGCTTTAGCACCGTCTTCTGTGGAGACTGGAGATACGTGGAGGACATCACGAGCATGCAGAACAATTGCTTGATATCTCAGCCGATCCACGAAACTCAACTACTAGGCAATCAAGCAGCGCAGGGTTACACGGAGGCTTCCCTTGCGAGCCGAAATCGTCGCTGATCTTGACTAGGCCGGTACCGAAGACCTCCTGCCAGTAACGGTTCACGATCACATGGATGGTTAGCGGGTCCGCCTCATCAACTAACCACCTAGCTAACCCCAGCCAATTGCGCGGCCACGATGCATGTATTGGATGCAAAGCTGAGGGAGTTCTTGCCGTCACGCGCTCACGAGATTAGTCATACATGCCGCGTAAAGAACATAAGCTTCAGGCTAATATGGGCGGAAAAAACCTTCCTTATCAAGTAAATTTTAGGTCAAAGGAGAAATACACAAAGTGACGAATAGTGCCGATCTGGTGGGTGGAACAGCAACAGGGGAGACACAAGAACAACCTTAAGCCCAGATGATCAGCTGATTTTTTCTGGAGCAGGGCACCAACCTAATCGCCACCACGATTGGGAAGGATCAAGGCTGGGCTGGGACCAGTGGTGAGTAGCGATCTCTACCAGGTGGTAGATAGTGGCTGCTCTCCTTATTCCTGCACCTGCTCTAAAATAGTAAATTCACCAGGATTCCAGCTCTGAACGATGACGTAGAACTTATCGCCAATCTCGCGCAAGACAGCATTATGAATATGTTGAAACTTCTTCAGACCGAGGTCTTCCTTGGGCATTATGGTGGAGGTGACTGTGTCACCTTCGAGGATATAGATAGGAGCTCCTTTGCTTCGATCCGGCCCGTGCAAGCAGCCGACGATTCCAAATCCATCCAAATAGTCGATATCGCAGGGAAACGACCCCTTGGGTAACTCCAGAGTAGAACAATAATGGCCGTCGGGGGTAAAGCGATCAATCTCCGAGTTCGGTCGGTCAGACACGTCGATCCCTTTGCTCCCCGGAGACACTGTAATGACGTGTCCGGTACCGAACTGGCCAGATCTGTTCCCCCCTGCCGCCGAAGGCTAGATCGTGCCAGGCTACCTTGAACGGATCCATCCCCAAGATTCTTGCTGTCAGGACTAAATCCAAACTCGAGTAACCTGTGGTCACGTAAAATAGGCCATCCAGCTCCTCTACGTCGGTCGGTACGAAATTCCCTTTGTCTGAAAAGTACTTGTCCACGGCAGGATGATTGAAGTTATCCTCTTCGCTCGGCCCGTTTAGTACGTGTACGAGTTTTCCTTCCAGGCTTGTGGTGAAGACCTGTCCAGCCGCGTTAGCGGCAAAGGTCAGGTAGGCTGTGCCGCTAGGGGAATACCAGAGAGTGGTGTTGTGTAGGTTAACGTCCTTCATGACTGCTGGTGTACTCAACAACCGAGCCGACTTCAGATTGGCACTAATCCGAATAATCCCCGGCCCGGGAAGTGCGAAGTAAATTTCTCCTCTCTCCTCTCGACAGTCGACGGCGAAACCACCATGGGCAAAGACCAGCGCCTTAGCGGCCTCATCGGGCAGATGGTCTGCGGTGTACAGAACCCCCGAAATTCATCTTTCCCTGGCCACTCACCCCTTCCACCGATGACGAACTGCCAGTCTCCACGGAGGCCTTCGCCTTCCCGACTAACGCAGAATGTCCAAGGAGATGAGCGTGGGCCAATACCAGACTGGAGCCAAAAGCGAGTAAAGAAACAAGGATTCTACCCATGACCCGTGCAGGTCCCTTCATTTCAATGTGGGTACTCATCCAGCAAACCACAATACCGATTGACATAGGCGGTCGCCTCATCTTCTCGACCTAATTCTACGCTGGAGAAAAAAAGATGGTCAAGAAGATGCACCGGAGGGTTACTCTACGGACCTTTCTTGACTCTCCGCGCTTCATGCTGGACGACTTCTCGGCTCATTGACAGAATAGAGTAGACCTGCAAACGGATTGAAAAAGGAGGGTGATAAATGGGGAAAGTCCTTGCTTTACTCTACGGCATCGTAGCCTACATCGTCTTTTTAATAACGTTTTTATACCTCATTGGTTTCGTCGGCAACCTGAGAGTTTCGAAATCCATCGATTCCGGCCCAGAGACTCCGGCACTGCGAGCCTTGCTCATCAATGCACTGCTGTTGGGTCTCTTTTCCGTTCAGCATAGCGGTATGGCAAGACCAGGTTTCAAAAAATGGTGGAGGAAACTTATCCCTAAACCGGTTGAATGTAGCACCTATGTGTTGATTGCCAGCCTGGTCCTGATCCTACTCTTTTGGCAATGGTGCCCCCTACCGGCTATGATCTGGAATATTAGTAGCGGAGTGGGAGCTCTATTTCTCCAAGCACTTTTCTGGGTGGGCTGGCTGATCGTTCTCCTGTCAACCGTTATGATCGGTCACTTCGATCTGTTCGGTCTCCGGCAGGTTTACTACTGTCTCCGAAACAAAAAGTATCCCCTGCCCACCCTTATTCAGCCGGGATTTTACAAGTACATTCGCCACCCCATCATGCTGGGTTTAATGATTTCTTTTTGGGCCACCCCCCAGATGAGTGTCGGGCACCTGTTGTTTGCCATCGCTATGACCGCTTACATGTTACTCGGCATCTCCCTAGAAGAAGACGACATGCTCAGCTCTTATGGACACTCCTATGAGGAATATCGCCGGCGCGTGTGGATGATCTTTCCGCTGGGTGGAAAGAAGTGAACTCGGGGCGACCCGAATGGATCGAAATCGAGAGGGCAAAGAGCAGAACAACATCCTACCTCCCCCGTGACATACCGGAGAAATACGTAGCCAGCGGTGGGGAATGAGAGAAGAGGATCGATCTCACTGCGCTGGGCCGCCGGGATCAACGGGACCAGCTGGCTCACAGCCATGCCGGCTTTCTATCGCCGCTAACTTAGTCTACAGCATAGCCACTCTCTTGCAAATGGTTCAGGATTGAGCGCCTAGCCTCTCGGAGTGAGGGGAGTTTTTCAGTTGGGCAAGGCTCAGTATGCCCGACCACATCGAGGCTGAGTATCTTTCCTAGTGCTAGATCGAGACTATACCACCTCTGGCAAACCACCATGGACACCTCACCTAGGCTGTGAAAAGGGGGGGACGTTTTGCTCAGATCCACCTCCCATCCATGTTCCCCCTCAACAGTTAATGCCCTAAGTTTCTTAGCGGCAAAGATTGGCCGTGGATGACCTGAAATGGATAAAAGAGATCGCCCCTGCATCCATTCCGGTTTAGAGATTCCCAGATAGTCCAAAATGGTCGGTGCAATGTCTAGATTCTGAACATTGCTAGAAATTCGGGCCGTCCTCCGGTCTGGAAAACGCATAATAAGGGGAACGCGGAAATGCGTCTGGAAGCTGAAGCCATGGTCAGAATAAAGGATGACCAGAGAGTCTTCGAAGATCCCTCGTTCTTCAAGAAAATCGACGATCTTCTGAAAATGAGCGTCAAAATCGAAAATTGCATCATCGTAGAATTCCAACATCCATTTTTGATCCTGCTCCTTGCCCAAAGAAAACATTTTCCGTGCCGGACGAAATCGAGGGCCGTGAGTCCCCAAAAGATGGATGTGAGCAAAAAAAGGGGGATCACCCGATTCAATCAATGAGAATAAATGGTCTAGACGCTGAGCGTCTTTGAGCCAGAGATGTTGGACATGGACAACCTCAGCGAAAGCGTCATCCATGGCTCTCCAACCCAAAATATGAAGTGCTCGGCTAATGACCCGGTCCACCATTTTCTCTATGAAGTACCCCGATCCCAAACCCATCGAGACCACTAGATCCAAAAGGTGTTGGGATTCATTTAACTCACGACCGTTTGCCCAGTGGAATGAATTTCGCATGTTCAAATCGTAGGGGTCCGCGTAATGGCGAATGCTGACGCTGACGTTTCTGTATCCGTGTTGTTTCAGAATTGCGGGTAGGTGTTGGTAGGCGTTCTTTCCCCTGAGAATGTCCGGTGGGTAGATCAGACGGGTTGAAGTCGGTAGTTTTGCAGTCAACATGGATGCAATCGATGCTCCCGTATGACCTGAATTGGCAAAAGCATTCTCGAAGAACACTGCGTTTTCCGCGAAACGAGTGATATTCGGAGTATTGTTTCTTGCGTAGCCATAAACTCTCATGTTGGCAGCATTTAACCCATCTCCTCCTACCAGGAAAATATTCGGTTTCCTCGAAGGTTCTGAAATCGGGGAAGAGAGGGCCGAATTTGGCAAAGCAGTTGACCGTTCAAAAGCCAGGAAAACTATCAAGATCCCGGGCAGAAAAACCCCGATGAACAAGCAAATCAGCAGTGGTTTTCGAGATCCGACGGCTTCTTGTGATCTCTTAATGAAAAAGAGGTAGCAAATCGACAGCAGAACCAAGAAAAGAACGGCGTAGGGCCAGCTCCCAGTTTTCTCCAATGTGCGAATTCCGAAACCGAAAAGCGTGTAGGTAAAGTTGTCGATCAATAAGAAAAAGGAAACAGCAAGCACCGTTGAAGGGATTAGCGGCATTGTGTAGCAAGAGGAATGGAGAAAAAAGGGGAGGAGAATTTTCGACGAGAACCAGAGAAGCGAGACAGCCAAAAAGGTGAGAAGGAGAAGCGGCAGAATCGCCCCAGCCAGCACCCGAAGTTTTTCAATGGTATTTAGGCTGGACATGAATGAAGGTTTGGTGGCAAAAAAAAGCCATTCCATGAATACGTAGAAACAAACAACAAAAATCGTGTCCGGGATCGTTTTCAGCCAAACCTGCTGGAGGGCGATCGATGGGGTGGGGGTTTTAAGCATAGAGCACCACTCCTCTTCCTGATTCTCGCAAACCCCATTGAGACAGGTCAACCTACCACAGCCCAGTGTACCTAGTAGGCTAGGCCGAATATTTGGTGACATATTCTGTTCCCGCATGCCCTCCTCAGACCTATTCAGTACATGCAAGGAAACCCGCAGATTGAGAGACGGAATAGGTTCAGTATTCCCTTTCGAAAACAGGGTGACGCACACTCTCACATTGGAGGTTTAGGCTTTTCATTCTGAAAAGAATTAACCGCGGCACTCCCGCTTTTACTGAACAAAAAGATTTTCTTTCCCACAATTCCCACACTCATAAATCTTCCAAAATAGAAAGCGGTTCAACTTGGGAAGCAGTGTCGCAGCGGGATGTCCGGCCCCACAGGAGAAACAGACATTGATGTCCGAAGGGATCACCTCAAGTTGATCCAGATTGGACGGTCCGGGACACCGGGTTGGGTCTAAGCAGCGAAAAACAATTCCCCATCCGTAGTGACTTAGACTGGATCCCAAACACCGATCAGCGAGACGCACAAAATAGTTCATCCATCGAAGGATCGCTTCCAACAGTGGCCGAGGGACTCGTGCTAAAAAACGGGCGCGCTTCGGGTAGTCAATCAATTTCTTGCAATCTGGGGGATTGAGATACACAAAACCACTGAAAAGCTTTTTGTACCGCAGGACGCGTAGCTGAGTTTTGGATTCGATGGTCTGAACAAAAAGCCGTAGGCTGAAACGGTTGACATGACCACCACCGTGGAAAATAAAACGATAGAGATTGTCGTCAAAGGAAAAACCGTCTGGAATGGCTGCCCACAAATGACCACCGGGTTTGATGACCCGGTTGAGCTCTAAGAGGGCCGACTCCAGGTTTTCAAAATGCTCCAGAGAATGATTGCAGATGGCCACGTCTATGCTTGAATCTGTCAGTGGAATACTCTCTGAACGCGCCCTTACTTGAGCAAAACAGGCCTGCGCTCCCGAGGAAGAGGTCACATCCATGGCGATGATCTGAGCAGACGTGGAGGCATAGTGAAAACTTCCCTTGCCTGCCCCGAGGTCCAGCACTTTGGCCCCGGGGGAAAGATCGTGAATCAAATCATCCATAGGACCCTTTCTCGAGCGATGCTTCGACCCCCCTTCGATTTCAAGCTTGCCCTGTTCACCCTGAAAGCTCTAGGAAAGGCGAATTGAAAGTACGTTTGATCCTGCCTGGCTAAATTAGACAACCGTCGAAGCACAGCTGATCAACTCTGCGACGATCAAGCTGCGGGACAGGGCCATCCTATCCTCGCCGAACCGCTCCTGTAGATCCCCATCTCATTTAGCGGTCGGTACGTTTGACTCGCTTACAAGTTTAGCACCTGGACAGCTCTTGGGAGAGCCAACGTCAGCCAGAAAAACCATCGACCTGATGGGTCATCAGTTTGGGTTGTTCGTGCATCTGACGGGCAGTTTTACATCCCGGTGGACACCCATCAGGAACGCCCTCAGCGACTCGGCCTCGGCCAGATAGTCATCCGCGTGGGGCCAGGGTCGGGTCGAAACTGAAGGTTCGGAATTGAGTGCTATTTCGTTTTATAGGAAACGGAACACCTACCGCCGATAATTTCGACGCTGGTGTTAATACCACTGCCTCCGAGATAGGTTTAATAAATCAGCGCTAAGCCTGCTGACTTCAATTTCGTAACAAAAACGTTGCAAGATCCTACCGCAACAGACTGCAGAGAATCTGATTGGGAAAAATAGATGGGGAATGTACCTGCCACCACATTGATGTTGCCGAAAACATCCACAGCCATGTCCCACCGCCATTATCACTACTGCCGCCTTTTAGGTAATTAGAGTAGCGAGTACTGGGTTAATCACAAACGCTTTGGCCTTCTCATAATTCGAAACCTACTCGATGCTCTCCCTTGAACAAGTACGTGGTGGGGATTGCCTCCCTGTGATCACCCAACTTTTGATAAACCAGCGGTCTATGCTGGCAAGGAAAAACAGGAAGAGAAGGACTGCCCGCGCTGAAAGCGATCTAGCAATTTTGCTTTGGGAAAGATTAACATTCCGGAAAATTCCCCTTTCACAAGTTGGGTGAGTAGACTGCATGGTGGGCCACATCACGGAGAAACTAGGACAAACAAACGCACTGAGGAAAGAAGTACGAAACGCTAAGTTGCCATCAGGGTCTTGCCAGAGTACTTCGCAAAAGATGCCTGGCAATTAGCTCAATTGGGTATCCACTGGACTCAGGTAACCCCAACATCTTGTGGTTGGGCTCACGGGGCCTCGGCGTCCCAGTCGGCGACGATCGATCGATACGGCGTTGGGTCCACGGCGACTGCCTGCTGCACAAGGCGGTAGAAGAGTTTTCCCCGGCTGCGTGAGTTGCGCCGGTTGAAGCGGAACACAAACTCGTCGAGGTAGTAGTCCAGATGCTCGTGGCTAACCGCGCCTTGGTGCGTGCCCAGCAGCCAGCGCTTGAGCAACGAGATCGCTTGGTGCACCCTCGGCAATAATTCCGAGGCCTGCTTGCGGCGGCCCGACAGAAAGACGATGCGATGCTGGTAGCCCTTCTTCTCCAGCGGCTCGTAGCCCAGCCAGCCGTCGGTGTGCACCAAGCTTCCCGGCTCGACCAACTCCTCCACGAAGGGCATCAAACTGGCCGCCGATGCGTTCCGCACGCGCTGCATGCGGATCCGTCCTAGCCCGCGGCCTATCTCTTCCACGGCTACTGAAATCAATGCTTTACGCTCGTTCTGCCGGCCGCTCACACCCTCTTCCTCAGCGCCCCAATAGGTCTCATCGACCTCGACTACGCCCGCCAATCGCTCCCGCCCAAGACGCACCATCGCTCGCCGCAGCTTGTGCATCCAGGTCCACGCAGTTTGATAGCTGCCCAACCCGAGAACGCGCTGCAGACCCAGCGCGCTGACCCCGTTCTTTTGGGGAATTATATACGAGAGTAACAAGCGGTATTGGTTATGCAACTTAACGAATCAAAACCCGATCCTACGGATGACCCGTTTGGATTCCTCCGGCAGATCTCGAATCATGTCGCCGATAACCGTTCCGATTTGTTCGCAACTATCCAAAAGCGCCTGAAGTTCCTCGACTCGGAGTTCAAGGCGACCGGAGGGACGATTCCCGATAGTTTCCAACGTCAACAGGAGGCGTTTGATCTCCTGCATGAGACGTTTCAGATGCTCCAGGCGTATCTTGAGATCGTCAGACAAGAGGACTCAGACTGAGTTGGGCATCATCCTACCCTGATTCTTTAATCTTGACCGTTCGCGTTAGGCACTTCGCCAGGTGTTCGGGGGTGGTGGGGATAGTGACATCCTCGTTCATCTCGGACTTTGAGGGCTGGTAGCTTCGGGGTCTGACTCTGAGGATGGGGCTGGTTTTCTTGTGGGTCTTCCCCTTCTCCTTCATGGTGGTTACTCCTCTTTGCTGAATGTATTCATTATACCGAATGGCAGTGTCTCTGGGGAAAGATCAATACTCGTAGATGCACGCTAAGGCTGTCTTATCCTGCTCACCCAGCCTCGCCGACTTCGTGCCTATCGGCACGTTGCATCAAATCATTCGCGCTGACGACGTACAGCCATACCTCCATTCCTTTCTACCCTTATGGAGCGTCGCATGAACTGAACCGGTTCTCCATAACTTGGTCCACTCACATCTTCAACGGCATCATGCTCAATATCTTCTAGGAGTCCGAGCTTGCTCGTCCATCGCCCATCGGGCAATTGCTTCGCTGCATGTGTAGGCTCAAGGTTTCCACTGGGGTTCAGCTTGGCAAACAGAGCCACCTTTTCGTACCCGGCCTCCAAGTCGGCGTCTTGGCACTCCTCATACCCAAGTGTCAAGAATACGTCCAAAAAGGCAGGCAGGCTTATTTCTCTGGAAACCCCCCGCGGCCAAAAACCGTTCCTTTCCGGCCACCACCACTGAGTGTCAGAACCCGCGGCCCAAGCGATGCAATTGTAGCGATTTCTGCGCGGGCTCGTGATGCAGTGATTTTGAGAATTGAGTTTCGGCAGGTAGTCGAGATACCGACTACTAGGCATCCGTCTGTTCCGCCCACAAAAGCCACGCCTTAGCCATTTTCACTGTATCGCCATGGGCATCTTCCGGAACTGGATCCTTGTGTGTGATGGCCTGAAGAGCGGTAAACCAATGATCGGGGTCATCACCCTCGCTTTTCAACTGCTTCAATATCAGCGGGAGGGCCTTCCCCCCCATCCCGATGATCTTCAGATACGAGGGGCACACAATCATATCTGAGAGAGAAGAAGTGATTCCTCTTTCCACACGCCATTGCTCTCTCAGCTCCATAAACAGGGCATCGTCATGCAGTTCAGGATTTTGATCGGGTAGCCCCGTCTCCCATGTGCACGGGGTGACACCAATAAAGAGCTCGTTCGACATTGTGTCAATCAGAAGTTTTGGGAGCCCTTCCCATTTCGTTTCTTCCGTCCAAACGTTTTCCTCAATGTGGGGGGTCGTCCCCGACGGGATTCGAATACACTCCTGGGTCACACCGACCTGTATTGGATAACTGCTATAGGACGGAGGAAAGCTCTTGGTGTGAAGCAAGCTAGTAGCCATCTTACTGGATGATATTATTGCTTGACTCTGGTGGATTTCTTTTGAGTGTCGGCGGTGAATCGACGACTGTGATTATGTTTTGACTGTTGACAACATACACAGGGTTGCCATCCTGGTCCCACTGGTTTTCCAAACGAGCAACCTTAATTACGACTAACTTAGCTCTTAGGATTGTTCCGTCCTCTAGCGTAACGTTGCTAAAACGCTCAACGGATTCTCTGACCTCGACAAAGGTGCCTTCGACCATTTTGCCAAATTGATCTTTTACCCTTGTAGTGCGCTCAGCCACCATCTGCTCCAGGAGGATACTAACCGGAGGGAGGAGGGGAGCACAAGGAAAAAGCGGACGTTGTGCTTGTCCGCTCAATTTCCAGACAGATCAGGGTGATTGTAGCTGGTGAGTGCTGACCGTGGGGGTTAGGACACCAGATCACGGTAGCGCAACCGCTTCCCGTCCATGCCCCTGACCATGGCCTTCATCTGGTCGATGGTGTCCAGCGGACGCATGTTGTGACGGCCGGCGAACTCGTCCACGTAACGCTGAAGATGCTTGGGGCTCATGCGGTGGTAGGTTCCGTAGTAGCCGCGCTTCAAGAGCGCCCAGAAGGACTCGATGCCGTTGGTGTGGGCTTGGCCCTTGACGTACTCTCTGACGCTGTGACGGACAGAGGCGTGGTTGAAGTCCAGCCAGAGCCGGTTGTAACCGCCGTGGTCGTCCGTGTAGACGGTGGATCCAGTCTCGACACGATCCTGGATGAAACCTTCTAGTTCATCCTGGGTAGTTCCTTCAATGACGGTGGCTCTGACCCGGTTGGTTTCTCGGTCCTTGGCTCCGGCGACCGGAGTTTTACCAACTCCCCCGCGACCGGCGTGGAGCTTCTTGTTGGAGTGCTTGTTCTTCTCCTTGCCGCCTATGTAGGTTTCGTCCACTTCGACCGGGCCTTGGAACAGGTCGGCATCCAACTTGAATGAGCCACGAATCCGCATGGCAAGGTGCCATGCTGTCTTTTGGGTGATCTTTAGGTCTCGGTGGAGCTTCATGGAGGAAACCCCTTTAAGGTTAGTCGCAACGAGATAGGTGGCAATCGCCCAGGTGCGGTAAGGCAGCTTGGATCCTTCCATCGCGGTTCCCGTCTTGAGGGAGAAGAAAGACTTCTTGGGGCAATCCCGGCAACGATGCGTCATCGTCTTGTGCTTCGCGCCAGTTTGAACATTGAGTGATCCGCAATGAGGGCAACAAGGTCCATTCGGCCAACGGGCCTCTTGGAACCACTTTTCAGCGGAGGCTTCATCGGGGAACAAGTTCATAAGATCGAGCAGGGACAAACCCTTGCGATAGCTTGTGCCAGGGGCCTTGTGTTGTGCAATCATAGACCCTATTATACTATACGAGTGTGTCACTCTCGTATATAATTCCCTTCTTTTGCGAAGTGACGTGCCAGATCGCCCGGAACCACAGCCGCAGCGGATTACGTGTGTCTTGGAAGATCGTGCCCGAGGTCACCGACGTCTGCCGCCCGCAGCGAGCGCATTCGAACCACACTTTGCGCACCGGCCAAGCCCGCTCATGCCCGCATCCCGGACAGCGGGAACCCTCCGGCCAGCGCAACGCGGACAGATAGTCGCGACAGGCCTCTTCGCTGGCGAAGCGTACCTCGAACTCGAGCAGGTCGCGTGGATAATCCTCCGCGAAGCCACATACTACATCTTGGGGTCACCTGAGTCAAGTGGATACCAAATTTAGCTCATTTCGAGCGAGAGGAACAATTGCTAGCTTTGAATCACCCTAACTCTACTGCCATGCAAAACTTTGAGCAATCGGGTGACGTTTTTTCCCTCATGCCAGAACTGATGACAGATCAACCTTTTGCGAAAATATAACGACTGGGAACCAACTACGGATTTGGCCGGATCGACCCTTCCGTCGGCCGATCCACCTTCTTAACGACTTCCTGACCTTCTTTTTTCCAATCGCGAATGCCGCAAAATTGACCTGCTTGGTAGCCCGCTTTGAAGAATTTCTCGGCAGCGCGCGACGCGCGCCCTCCACCGCGTCAGTAGAAGACCAGCTCCACATTCTTGGGAATGTTCTTCATCCGCTTGTCAAGCTCGGTCATCGAGATGTGGATAGCGCCGGGAATCGCACCCTCCTTTTCCAGCTCCCAGTCCTTGCGGACATCGATCAAGAGGAATTGTTCGCCGCTATCGAGCTTCTTCTTCAGCTTCGAAATGGCGATACGCTCCATTTTTTTTTGCTGGGACAATGCTTCTCCCGCGACCACCCGCGTCGCCAATGTCAGAGTCACAATAAACAGTGTAACAGCAATGAGCGCTACTCTTCCGGCCATCTGCTACCTCCTGCGCGATTCAGGATCGTTCCTGAGGGAATGGGTGGCCTAGACACAGACGGCACACCAGCACTTCCATTCTGTGAATACGTGTCCTGCAGTTTTAGTTTCACTCGTGTAGTCTATGCGGCCATTGCAACCTGCGTTTCCCCGTTCCTGCTTACTTATAGCTTGGCATAGTACCATCTGGACAAAAAAAACTAAACCTGAGCCTGTTTTCCCCTGGCAACACACCCACTCTGGAAATAGTCGTTGAAGAGCCGTTGTATTCTAACTTTTATAGTTGATTGTCTACCTACTGCGGCTACCGTCTCTGCGAAGCACCGAAGATCTCTCTCAGTGAGCATACACCATCCTTAAGAAAAATTACTTAGCACCATTGGACTGCCATAAAGATGTCCCGGCTCGCCCTGCGTACTCGCAGCAAATCGATTCTGGCGAGGGACAAGAACGGTTTGGCAGTGGAGCCTCCCAACTATGACACAGCCGACTGTATCCGGTTTGCCTCCACCTCAAGAAATCCACCATGCCGCCGGGCAAGCGACTGCTAGACGATCAGATCAAAATTCTCAGGCGCTGGATCTGATAGCGAATCTCAACCAAGAGTATCAGGAGCATAACCCAGCGACAGCTAGCTTTCCGCCACAATTCTGGTCCTACAAACTAGCCTACCAGATGCAGATCCACGCCACCGAGTTAATTAACATCAGTAAGGAGTCATTGGCACACAGAGTCTTCGCAGTTTGGACGAAAAGACCACGCTGAAGAATACAGAGTCAAGCTTTCCATGAACATCAAGCGAAGGATCCTGGACGAGAATGCAGCTTGCCTGCACGGCATCGACATTGATGCCCACCGGAAAAAACTCTCCCGGGATGAGATTGGTGTCCGATTTTTCTCCTGAAATACTGCTGAGGAGCGGGACTAACGGGCAAGACGGAAATGAATACCGGCTCGTACCAGGAGTGGGATCCCCAATGATGGAATCGGCGTCCGCCTGACCATATATTCTCTGTTGAACAGGTTCTCAGCCGCGAGAAACAGATCGAGGCGGTCCGAAAGCGGCCGAACAAGCATCAGGTTGACCAGAAAATACCGACCCAGGCTCAGCTGGTTGCGATCGTCCTCAAACTGGTCACCCACCCATCGACCCTCAGCGGAGACCCGGAAAGGACCCAGGTAATCGAAGCTAACCGAGCCTTGATGGCGGGGCACCTGGGCCACCCTCAAGCCAGTGCTCTGAACCGTTGCATCCAAGGATATATGTGCTGCCGAGATCCTCCAACGGTCGCCGATGCGAAGGATCATTTCGGTTTCGATGCCGTTGATCGTGGCCCGACCAAGATTTTGCCGTTGGCGAAGAATGAGGTCCGGGGAAACCGACAGGGTCACATTGCTAACAGGGTCACGCAATGAGTTTCGGAATCCATTCAGCCGGATGAGCAGCCATCCAGCGGGATGGATATCGGCCCCTAGTTCGGCTCCGAAAAGGCGCTCTTCGTCCAGATCGGGATTCGCTTCCGTGAATATGTTTCCTACACGAAAGGGACGATAGAGTTCATTGAGCGTGGGCGCTCGAAAGCCACGGTAGGCCGAAGCTCGCATCGTGACCCACTCGGCCCCTCGGAAGAGGAACCCCAAACGCGGATTTACGCCGGCCTGCGTTTGCCGATTCTGCCACCAGTCCAGACGAATTCCGAGGAGAAGATCAAGTCTGGGCTCGATGGGAAACAGTTCCTGGGCAAAAATTCCGAACAGATTCTGACGAAGTTCGTCCCAGCTGACCTGTCTCCAGTCTGCTCCAAGAAGCAAACCTGGAGTCGCCCTATAGGCAACAGAACTCCCGTGACCGAGGGAAGGGAAGCTTTGGCGGGCCGTTACGAATTCCGTCGAACGGTCTGGTATAACTCGTGTAAAGGTATTGTTTAGTAGACCGGACTGGGAGTAGAAGCTCCATTTCCAGTTGGAGTGCTTTAAGCCCATTTCAAACAGGGCCAGCCGAGAATCGTTTCTTTGCAAACGAGTTCCGTTGCCCCGTTTCTCCCGAAAAAGATTGACTCCAGCATGGAAGTCCTTGTAGACAACGCGGCCAAAAAAGGTCTGGAACTCCGAACTTGCGGGGATATCGACCCCACCACGAAGGGATTCATCTATTTGGAAAAATCCGTCCGTGTCGAACACCCGCCCAGCTAGCAAGTATCCCCAATCTCCCGATGAATCCGAGGCGAACAAATCGAGATCATAGGATTTGTGATTGCCAACTTGGCCCCTCATTTCTAGAGTCCTGGGGCTGGGCCTGCGGGGAATCAGCTGAATCGTTCCGCCTAGGGCTGAACTTCCGTACAGTTGGCTGGTGGCACCGCGGACGACCTCCACTGCTTCGAGTGCGCGCAGAGGAATCCGATTCCAGTAAACCCAACCTCCGAAGGGGTCATTCCAGGGGATCCCGTCAAACAAAACCAACGTGCGACTAGTCCCACTGGGACCAATACCTCTGAGTGAAACTCCCTGGGTAGTGGGATGGGCAACCAGACTACTGGAGCGGCGGAACAGACTAAAACCCGGGATTCGGCGCAGATAATCGTCCAGAACAAGCGCCGACGGCCGCTCCAGCACTTCGCTGGGAATGACGCTGACTAGCGAAATGGACTCAGAGACGGGTTGTTCCAGTCGGGTCGCAGTGACGACGACGATATCCTCGGGGCCTTTTCTTTTTTCCTGCTCCTTTTCAGGCGCTGCCATGGTCAGGAGCAGCAGAGGAGTGACAAGACAAGGTACAATCATCCTGATCGGTTGAGTTAAACATCCGGTAAAATACCGGTATTGGAGCCTAGAAAAGGGCTTCCGTTCAGGCACAGTTGACGCAACTCATGAGGTTCACTTGATGAGCTTGGCCCCGAGCTATTGTCCAATTCGACCGGAGGCCCTGTCAAGCCCCTACCAAGAAGGTCCACGGACCGGATTGGGAGGTTGTAGAAGATTATCCAAGAGCTTGGTTTGCCTCCTCAGAACCCCAAACTAGTGGCGTAAGCCAACCATCCGGTTAAGCTCTTGGGACACCCACCTGGTCAGCCGTGTCATCTTGGTTTTTCAAAGGAGGAAAGAATGGGAATGACGCGACGATCGTTCATGAGTGGGATGACTAGCTCCTCAGCTGGGACAACAGTCCTGGGGGGAACGTCAACTCATCCTTCAGAGAAAGAGCCCACTAAGCGAAGGCACAGAACCCTCTACTTCAATGATGCCCGCCACTACTATATGTACGTCTTCGAGCCACCCATGAAGTTGGAGGATGTCTGGCGTCCCGTCGATGAAGTGGCGGGTACTGCGGTGGACACTTTCATCTACGGAGTGGCTAGCGGAGGGCTCTTTTACCCCTCAAAGGTTGGCAAGCGTTTTAAGTACGAAGAGCATGCAACCGCCTTCCGATTGGCGGCCTTCTGGCGGGCGTGGGAGAACATGCAGAGTCTAATCGATCGAGGCCTCGATCCACTCACCGTGCTCATTGACCGGGCTCACACAAAGGGCATGGATTTCTTCGCCAGCTTGCGAATGAGCAGCTACGAGGGTATGGACCCGGCCCACCAGCTCAAGTCGGGGGGCAGGGGTCTGGCCCACACTGAGGTCCGCGACCATCAGTTTGCGGTACTAGAGGAACTTGCCACCCGCTATGACATCGAAGGAGTGGAGCTCGACTTTGCCGCGGCTCCAGGTGGGATGTCATTCTCCCTCCGTGAGGAAGACGTCGCCGAATACACGCCAGTATTGACCGACTACGTAAGAAAGATCTCCCAGATGGTGCGCCGTCGGCCGGGTGGCTCCGGCGCGATCGGCGTACGAGTCTATCCCACCGAGCAGACCTGTCTTGAGCGCGGTCTTGACGTTCGCACCTGGCTCAGGGAAGGCCTCCTCGATTATGTGCTGCCAATGCTGTACATGGACTTTACGCTCGACCCCAATATGCCAATCGACTGGCTCATCCAAGCGGCTCATGAGGTCGACACCGCTGTCTATGGGATACTTCAGCCCTACGTGAGAACCGAGGTCACTGGTGCTCCGATCCGAATGTATGCCACTCCGGAAATCACGCGGGCAGCTGCGGCAAACCATTGGTTCCGAGGAGTGGATGGACTTTACACCCAGTTCATGCGATGGCCTCTGGGAGACGCCCAGCGCCGTACCTTGACTGAACTAGGGGACCGGGAGCTCATCAAAGAGGGCAACAAGCACTACGTTTTGCGACGCAGGTCGAAAATTGCAGATGAGATGGGATACTATGCTGCTTTGCCCATTGAGATCCCGTCTGCGGACGCTAAACAACGCTACTCAATCCCCTTTTTCATCGCAGACGACATCGAGGGGTCATCTGATCGCATACGGAAGATCCAGCTCAAGCTCAACATTTACAACCTGGTCAGCGCCGACCGACTCACGCTGCGCTTGAATGGAAACTCCCTCGAGCAAGAAACCTGTCTGCGGGATTTTGGCGAGCAGTTTGGCCCCTATCGGGGTCAATGGTTGGAATTTCAACTCAAGCAGGTGCGGCCTCGCAAGGGTCAGAACCTGTTGGAGATCTCGCTGGACCACCGACCCCGCGGACTTCAAGGGGGCATATCTGTTGAAAACGTGGAAATCTGGGTAAACTACGGATCAGTAGTCTCGCAGTCAGTGTCCATGCCGGAGTTGGTTCCCTTGACGAGATACGAATGAAGTGGTCTTCTTTGTCAGTCGCTTCCGATCTCAAGAGACGGGGCTGGTCGCCTGAAACTTGACATTCAAAGAAAGGGTCCCTGCTGGACAGTTTGTACCCCCGGCCTCTAGCCGTGCACGGATCCTTGTTCCCGTTTAGTGGCCAACTGATGTGTCGGCCCGCCCGAATCGCGAGCCACGAATTCAGCGTAAACAGGGTCTCGTCGCTTGTGCTTCGGGCTAATGTGACCGGAAACGTACCTTCTTTAGTAAGAAAGTTTCAGCTTAAATAGAGCCCTGGCTGTGCTAGATTATTCAAAAAGAAGCTTTTCTTTGTGTCATGTAGGTTCCCGATCAGGGAAAACGATGGTCTGGAGAGCGAGCCGAGAGCCCCAAAAAAGGAGGCTGATCTTTGAAGCTGCGAGAATACGGGTTAATATGATGAGTCTCGGCAAGTAGGACTTGATTTTCGAGGGGAGATTTCAGATGTGGAAACGATTGATTGGGACCGCTTTTTTTTGCGGGACCTTCCTCACGGTAGCCAGCTTGGGAGCAGTCGAGCTGAGGGTTCTTACTCCGGACAATTGGCAGGAGCTGGCACCCGAAGGCAAGGAAGCCGACGCCATCTATGGTGACTTGGTGCTACGTAATGAACGAATCGTCGCAGTCGTCGCTTCTCCGGTTGAACATCGGAATGCCAACCTGACGACCTTAGGAGTGGGAGGAGCTTTGATTGATCTTACCCTGCGGGCGGAGAGCAATGACCAACTCACCGCTTTTTATCCCGGTGATCAAGCCTTTACTTTTGAGTTTCTGGGAGCAGCAGCGGAGGGCCGAAAGCTGGAGGATCCCGATTTGGGCCAACTCAGCCTACGCGGCAAGACGGTGGCTTTGTTTTTTGTCTCTGAGGCTACTGGCCAGCTTCCCAGGGTCGAGCTCAGTTATCATCTTGAGGAAGGCTCCAATTCGCTGGCGGTCAAGACCCGTTACCTGAACCAGACCCTGTCTGAGCTTCAAGTGAACCTGACCGACTCTCTGAGGATGGACGACAGCGCTGATGGACTGGCGGTTGATAAATCGCCAAGAGGTCACACTCGCCTGTTCTGGACCTACGACAAATGGTTCGGCCAGACATATGGAGTGCTGGCTGAAGCTAATGAGCTGGAAGTTGAAACCGGGCCTCGACGAAGTTCAGCCTCACGACTGGCCTATCTGGTGGCGGGCGAGAGTCAGATCATGCTCCCTGCGGGAGAATCGTACGAGTTGGTGAGAAGAATAATCCCCGGGATTGGTCTTCTGCGCGTCAAAGCCGAGGCGGCTTCACTACTGAGTATTCCCCAGGAACGGGTGCGCTTTCAGGTCAGCAGTCCTTCAGGTAATCCCGTGCCGGCAGCCGACATAGAAGTGGAGCTCGATGGCCAACTGCACGGCTGGGACCGCACCGACAGTGAGGGTAATCTGAGCTTTCGGTTGCCGCTGGGAAAGGCCGTGGCGCGAGTCTCGGCCCTGGCCAGGGGATCCAGCTCGATGCTGCTTGATCGCTCCCAGTCCACCCCCTATCGGGTAATCCTGGCAGAACCGGGAAGAGTGACCGCTCGGATCCGGGACGAGCAGGGAGAAACGATTCCGTGCAAGGTTCAGTTTTTCGGCCGCTACGGGACCTCCGACCCCTTCTTCGGGCCAGATACGGGTGAGCACGGCGTTCACAACACCTACTATAGTCATAACGGAGTCTTCGAACAGATCCTTGCACCAGGAAGCTACGATGTCATCGTCAGTCACGGTCCGGAGTATGATGCGGTCTTCACGGAAATCATCGTCGCTTCTGGCAAAGAGAGTCGGCTAGAGGTCACCCTAGTGCACCGGGTTGATACCACGGGTTGGGTCAGTGCCGACTTTCACAGCCACTCCTCGCCATCCGGAGACAACACCGCCAGCCAGCTGGGCCGCGTTCTCAATCTCCTGGCCGAGCATATCGAGTTTGCACCCTGCACGGAACATAATCGGATTTCGACCTACACCCCCCATCTCCAGGCTCTGGGTGTGGAAGATCGCATGGCAACCTGCTCGGGCATTGAATTGACCAGCAACCCTCTCCCGCTCAACCACCACAACGCTTTCCCTCTGATCCGAAAACCCCACACGCAGGATGGCGGTGCACCCTGGACGTCGTCTGATCCAGAGATTCAAATCGAACGCCTCGTTCTTTGGGACAGCAAGAGCGAAAAACTAGTCCAACAAAATCATCCGAACATCGAGCTCCTTTTTTTCGACCGGGACGATGATGGCGAGACGGATGAAGGCTATAGCCGCATGTTTAGTCACATGGATGTGATCGAGATTCATCCGCCGGCTGCCATCTTCTGGTCCCCGTTTACCGACCGACGTGAGCCGGGCGCCGATCCTGGCTCCCTGGTTAAGAATCGAATACATACCTGGCTCCGCACCCTCAATGCGGGCCACCGCGTGCCCGGTGTGGTCAACACGGATTCCCACTTCAACTTTCATGGCTCTGGTTGGCTCCGCAACTATCTGAAAAGCCCTGCAGACGATCCGGAACAGATCGAAACTCTGGAGATGGTTCGGGCTGCGGAGCGAGGTAACCTGATCATGACCAATGGTCCCTTCCTCGAGGTGCGAGTCCGGGCGGAGGAAACCAGCTCAAAACCACAAGGTACTGCCGGTGAGGACGTCATTGCTCCAGGAGGCAGGATCCGGTTGTGGGTACGCGTACAGTGTCCCAACTGGTTTGATGTGGATCGAGTACAAGTGCTCCTCAATGGACGTTACCACCCCGAACTCAACTTTACCCGGAGCAGCCACCCGAATCTCTTCTCCAAGAGTGTAGTCCGCTTCGAGCAAGAGGTCGAACTGCGCCTAGAACAGGACACGCACATCATCGTAGCCACCATTGGGGAAGAATCCAGGCTGGGACCAGTGATGGGGCCAAGCAGAGGGACAAATCAGCCAGTAGCGATCTCCAATCCCGTTTTCGTCCACCTCGACGGCCAGAGTTTCGAACCCAACCACGATCCCCTCAACTTTTCTTCCCGAGAGAATCCGTAAGGGCTGACCACCTTGTTACCAAACTGAAGCCTGAAGTGATCCTCCCGGACCGGTGTTAGAAAGGCAGGCGCTAGCGGTCCCGCGCGGTGTGCTGAAGACAACCGACTACCTCGCCTTGCGCATCGATTTGATGGGCCCAGGGATAGCGAACCGTAGTTGAACAGACGTGGCCTGGAACAACCATTAGGTAAGTTCCCACCGCAGGTAATTCACCATCCCATTTGAAGATGGAATGTTCTTCATAGTGCCCGACAAGGCTGGCCCTCTGGTACCCGAGAACTCGTGCCCGCTGAGCAAGCGGAGGATCAGAACAAATGGCCTTGTAGCCGAGATCAGTGGTGACGGTCTGTTCTTCGAGATCGCGATCAATGATCTGCATCCGAACAAGTGCTGCATAGTGGAAGGGCATGTCTGGCATCAGATCCCCGTAGCCGAAGTCACCGTAAATACAGGTTCCGGGAGATCCCTGCATGCCTTCTTTCTGGGCCCAGTAGGGGAATGAAAACGATCCGCCACCGACGATGCGTCTGACCGGTAGTCCGGACTTCTCAACCCGTACCTTAAGTTCGAGAACATCCTGGATGTGCGCCTCTGCTACCTCCTCCCGTCTGCTCTTGTCCACAATGTGTTCGTGACCATCATAGGCGTGAAATCCGGCTGGCCGAAGGTGCTGACTTGCTGCAATGGATTGGTAGAGTTGCTCTGCCTTCCGCTCCAACTCAGCTCCCGTCCGGTGCATGCCTATCTCCAGGTCGAGCATGACCCCAATCTCTACATTCCGCGTGGCCGCCTCTCGCTCCAGCACATTGACATGCTCAGCAGCGCTAACGATGGCATAGATCTGCCCCTTCCGATACAAATCGACCAGCTCGCACAATGCCTTCGCCTTGATCGGCTGCACCTGTGGATAGGCAAGGATGACTTCTTTCGCATCGGCTTCCATAACCATGTTCAACTCATTAAGTGTGGCGCACCTAAAGCCGGTAATACCCGCCGCCAACATTTTCCTGGTGATCTCCACTGACTTGTGGGTCTTGACGTGGGGGAGTATATTCTGGGGTCCCCCCGCGAGCAGGCACATATTCTCTATGTTTTCATTCACCCTGTCCTCGTACACTAGCAGAGCTGGAGTAGACAATTGAGCCGGCAGGGCTAGTCGATAACCTTCATGTTGAAGCATATCAATTCCTTCGGGAGCTTATCACATCGTGTGGGTCGTAGAAGAGGAGCGGGCACCCTGATCCTAATCTTTCAGCTACTAGCTGGTAGCACCAGGGCCAGTGCAGAAGGAGTCGAGCTGTGGCCTCAGTGGCGAGGCCCCAACCGTGACGCCGTTTCTGCGGAGAAAGGACTACTGTCCAGCTGGAGCAACGGTGCTCCCCAGTTGATGTGGCAATCATCGGGACTAGGCGAAGGGTACTCGAGTGTCGTCATTTCCGATGGTCGATTATTCACAACCGGCCAACGAAACAACGATGTCTTCGCCATCGCACTGGATGCGACAAGCGGCCGGAAACTCTGGGAAACACAGATAGGGCATACTAACCGCACTCCCTGCTCGACCCCCACTGTGGACCGTGAACTGGTTTACGCACTGGACCCTGACGGCAGATTGGTGTGCCTAAAGTCGGTCTCGGGAGAAATCGTATGGAGGAAGAGATTTCTCGATGACTTCGACGGTCGGATGCAGTCCGGCCGGGGATACGGTGAGTCTCCGCTAATTGATGGAGAGAAACTGATTTGCACGCCTGGCGGAAAGGAAGCGATGCTGGTCGCTCTGGACAAGTACAGTGGAGTTTTAATCTGGGCCGCCTCCATCCCCGAAATCGGCCCGCAGGGCCGCGACGGCGCTGGGTTTTCGTCGGTCGTGATTAGCCAAGCGGCAGGAGTTCGCCAATACGTACAGCTGGTGGGCCGCGGTCTAATCGGTGTTGATTCGGAAAAGGGACGTTTTCTCTGGGGCTATAACCGGGTGGCTAACGGAACGGCCAACATCCCGACGCCGATAGTCCGCGACGATCTGGTATTTTCCGCAAACGGGTACAGCGCGGGCAGCGTGTTGTTGCAGCTGATTCCCAATGGAAAAGGCGGGGTCAACGCCAGAGAGGTCTATTACCTCAGCGGAGCCAGTTTTCAGAATCATCACGGTGGGGTGGTCCTCATCGATGACTTCGTTTACGGGGGACACGGCAACAACAATGGCCTGCCAACCTGCCTCGATCTAAAAACTGGTGAGCTTCGCTGGAAACGACGGGGACCGGGAGTCGGTTCGGCTGCGGTGGTCTATGCTGACGGGCATCTCTATTTTCGCTATCAAAACGGCCTCGTGGCCCTGATCGAAGTTAACCCAGAAAACTATCGACTAAAGGGTACTTTCAACACCCCCGGCTCCGGAGGAGACAGCTGGGCCCATCCCGTGGTTGCTGGAGGAAAGCTCTATCTTCGCGAAAAGGATTCCCTCTTGGCCTACGACATCAGAAAACAAGAGATGGTTTCGAAATCACTGGTCACCCAGACACTGTCGAGTCCAAGCGGCCCTGCGGTTACTGGATTGAAGCGGTTGGGAGTCCGGGTCGGCGAAACCGAGGTCAGGTTGGGGAGTCTTTTGGATTACCACCGGCGTCTCCATCAACCGATTCGACCCAAGGGCGGTCAAGACAGGCTTTCGGTCTCCATCAACAACAGCCACCTAACGGATCGAGGGACCCTCATTGAGCCGGTGCTTGCGGTCCTGAAAGAGGCGCGCTTTCCCCTCGAACTTAACCTGGGCGGCTCGAGGATCTCCCCCGCTGGAATCGAGCAACTGAAGGAAATAAACCACATCGAAATCCTGAATCTGGAACTGTGCGAGGAGCTAACGGATGACGGTCTAGCTCTCCTGAAAACGCTGACTAATTTGAAGACGCTTATTCTGGCCGGCACGGGTGTCACCGATTCCGGACTGGTCCATCTGAGATCGCTGGAGATGCTGGCAGGGTTGGACCTCGATTTCTGTGAAGAGGTTACGGATGCCGGTCTCGTCCATCTGAGGGCCTTGACCAACCTCCAATGGTTGAGTCTCAAAGGCACTCGATTTGCTCCCAGGCCAATTACCGACTCTGGCTTGAAACATCTTCGGGAACTGACCAAGCTCGAACTTCTGGACCTCTCCGGCACTCGAATCACCGATGTAGGGCTGGCCCAGTTGAACGGAATGACCCGGCTGAAGGTCTTGAACATGGGTTTGACGGGGCTGACAGATGTCGGGCTGGCCCAGTTGAAGGGCCTGCACGATCTGGAAAGACTCGACCTGACCTCTACTGAAGGCCTGGGCGGGCCCAAGGTAAGTGACGCCGGTGTACACCATCTCACAGCCCTGTCTAACTTGCGGCACTTAAGTCTCATTGGCGCAGACGTGAGCGACGCGTCTCTGGGACAACTGGTCAAACTGACCCGTCTGAGATCGCTGAACCTGATTGGTACTCAAGTAACCACGGAAGGTCTTCGGAAGCTCAAGTTTGCCTTGCCGAATTGCGAGATTAAGCGGTGAACCAGTTCTCCTTAGGGGAAGAGATCCACTCCACCTTTTGTCATTCTTCTTAAAGGTGCTTGCTCGCTGCAGGGTCTCCTCCTGTGGGTAGACATGGGGTTCGAGCCCCTGCAGGTCCACCATCCCTTCCTTTTTCTACAAGGTAATTGAGTTTGGTATAGTTAGATTGTGAAAAAGATATTCAATTTCTTTTTTGCTAGAAAATGTAGAAAATGATGAGATGCTAGTTAATGCTTCTACAAAAGGATTTAATAAAGCAAGAGCTAGATGGTGTTTTTTACTGTGCTTAGCCTGTTTGAGCATGTCCATCAACGCTGGAATGAGACCGGAACGATGTGAAGTAGGCATGCCCTATGTGGGTCCGGCTAAGTTCGGTCCCCTCACGTTGGACAGTTTGCCCCCACACCACTTTACAAACATGCAAGTGCAAGTAGCAATGCCTCGGAGGATGGCTGACCGTCTAGATGCGTGGTTTGATGAATTGTTTGCATTGACCGAGGCGACAGCTGGGGGCATGGCGCTGTGGAGTCCAGTTCATGGTCATTGGGCTCGCACAAGTGGGTGCGGGAGATACACCGTTTTGGTGGGCAAGCGTCGGCAAATTATTCACAGCCACCTTGATTTTACAACTGGTTGAAGATGGTCAAGTGGCACTGGATGATCGCGTGTCCAAGTGGTTACCGCTTTACCCCGGAGCCGAGCTTATGACCGTGAATCAGTTAATGACGCATACAGCCGGTGTGTTTAGCTTCCAGTCTGATAAGAAATGGCGGTTGAAGAAAGGTCACACAACACCTGATCAGCTGTTGAAGATTTCTGCGAGACATCAATTTGATTTTGTCCTGGCACTAATTGGTACTACAGCAATACCGGTTATGTGATGTTGGCATTGATTGCTGAACAAGTAACCGGCCAGTCATTTAGTCAGTTAGTACACTCATGCATTGTCCAACCCTTGTCATTGGCAAGTGTACGTGTCGTCATTCCCAAGGATGAGAAAGACTCGTTGGTACCGAGTTTTGATGGGGGTGGTAATGGTATTGCCAGAGTTTCTACAACTTTCGGCGCTGGTGAAATTTCCGGAAGCCCCAAGGATATGTTGGTTTTTTGCGGGCTTTTTTGGGTGATGAGCTGATCGCTGAAGATTCTGTGAAGCTATGCTTTTGCCAAGCGCTATGCCATGTTCGGACAGATGATAAGTTATGGGCGTGGTGTCATGGTCATGCCGATACCGGATTCCGACCACCCCACCACCTGGATTGGGCATACCGGGGGCGCACCAGGAGCCAAGGCGGTGTTGGCCTATGATACTCAACGACAGGTGTTGTTTGCTGTGGTGATCAACCTTGAGGCGGCTGCCGAAGCAGTGGCTAACAACCTGTTAAAGACCTTAGATGAGATGATCGCAGAGGAGGGTACCTAGCTTCAACAATAAGCGGTTCCAATTTTTTACCAGAAGCTCCAGATGTTGCCAGACCAACTTACACGTGTTCTCCCGGCAAGCATCCCCATAAATGACGAGTAAATCGACATCGCTGAAAACCGTCTCCTTTCCTCACACCCCCGATCCGAACAACACCGTCCGTTGTAGCGGAACCCGGGCTGTTACGGTGCGAAGCTGCTCTTGTAACAGGTCCCTGAGTGCTGTGCGGCCATAGGAAAACGACGATATCTTGGCACCACTGGATGATTTTTTTGGCATAGTCGATCAACCTGAAGGCCTCGCTGGACGTGCATTAGTTCCTGGGGAAACTTGGACGGATGAGCACTAGGATAACGAGTGAGATGCAGGCCCTGTCTAATTCCAGCGCATTGTCGCCAAGGCTTTCTGATATAGGGCGAAGCTTGGATAACCCCTTCAACAGATCCGCCACGTAACCGCTACACAACTTTTATCCCAGGACCTGAAAAACCGCTTTGATAACCTTCCCGGTCGCCTGCTGTGAAGAAAAGCAGGCCTATTCGTAAAAACCGCCCTCTAGACTCTTTAGGGCATGGTCGAGGTCGACCGAGGAATTGTAGTCGCACCTTCTCGACGATCCCTCCGGGGAGGTTGACTAAACTGGCTTGATGTTGGCTATCTGTTCAAAAAATAGCCCCGGCGACGGAACAGACCGAGGCCGGGGACTTGAAGTTCAAGTTGGTAGCGCTGGGTCCCCCGTCGAGCAGGGAAACCTCCCGTTGTGGGTGCTACCCACTGAGAAACATCCCCGACTACGGAGACGCTACCTTCCTCAAACTCGTACTATTCAATTCCACTGGATCACCTCCTTTTCTAGGCGGAAACCCCTCTTTGGCAGTCCCCTGCCCGCCCAGCCCCCTGCGAGCCGCCCATACCCGCTGGAGCCGCCGCGCCCAAGCGCGAAACCACTTTTTTATAGTGACTAAGATGGTTAGGAAAGTCAATCGTCAGCTTCGCCCATCTCTTACTTGTGTTGCCGGCCAGCGACTAATCTATCGCTTAGATGTTATGATGTCGGAATCTAAATCCTTGCGCGCCGGGAATGCTAGGAATCAGTTTGATCACCAGGATCCCGTAAAGGAGGTACAACAACTATGCCCATACCGCCGGATTACGGGATCATCTATAATTGAGACGGCCTCCCCCACAAGCTGTCTGAGTACCCCCAGTCTACCGAGGACTTTCTCGAGAAAGTCTACGGGCCAATAGAGAATACCCAGGTAGGAGCTCATTTCTGGTGTGTCGGAGAACACCAGGCCCGCTGGAAGAGCAAAGTTCTGGAGATGGTCGGCGACATTCACGGACGACGCTATGAGAACGTCCATGCTTACCTCCACGCCGAGAACATCCGGGCCATGCTCGAACGTGGTGAAGATCCCCAGAGGGTAGTGATCCAACACGGCCACGCGCTTGGACTGCACGTGTATACCTCAGTCCGGATGAACGACAATCATTTCGATGGGGCACAGATCAAAGATCTGCCCGCCCTGCACCACAGTGAGTTGACCCAGCTGCGGATCGAGCATCCTGAATGGCTACTGGGAGACCAGACCTCCGAATGGTTCGCCCTTTCCTGGAATTTTGCCATCCCCGAAGTCCGGCAGCATCGTCTGGCTCATATCCAGGAAGTATGCACTCTTTACAACTGGGACGGTGTCGAACTGGACTGGCAGCGCCATGCCTTTCATCTGCCCGATGGGAAGGGATATCGGCTGCGCTACCTGCTCACCGATTTTCAGCGGGCCGTAAGAAAAATGACGGACCGTTTGGCCCGACTGCGAGGCCGCCCCTTCTACCTAGCTGCACGGGTTGCCCCCACCTGGGAGATGTGCCGCCGGATCGGCTACGACGTTTCGACGTGGGTTGAAGAGGGACTGGTGGACATCTTGATTCCGACGGGTGGTGCGCGCACCGATCCGTCCATCGACCTGACTGCATTCCTGGACTTGTGCCAGGGCACCGATACCTCCGTCTATCCCGGTTTCGATGCCCGGCTAGACGCGTGGGATTTTGAACACTTCTCCGGACCGGAACCCGAGGAGACCAAAGAGAAGATGCGAGTGCGGGCCGTCGCCAGTCACTACCACAACCTGGGGGCCAACGGCATCTACGTCTTCAACTGGTACGGGGGACGAAATTCGAGGCGAGAATTGCTTCAACAGATCGGTTCACCTCAGACACTTCGAGGAACGGACAAGATCTATGCGGCCACTCATCGATTTGTTAGAAAAGAAGGAAACTGGCGTGGAGCTTTCCAAAATGACCGCATCTGGGGAGACGTCCCAGTGGCTTTGAAGGCCACGCTGACTGGAAAGGGGCCAACCATTCAATTGGATGTGGCCGATAACCTAACGGCAGATCCTCCGAAACGAGTGGAACTACGCGTGAGACTTGAACAGTGGGTCAGAGGAGATGTGGTGCACCTGCACTGGGATGGGAAAGAGCTGAAGAATATCCGAACTCGCTACCATCTACAAGAGATCTACGCCGGCAACCCGTTCGGGTATCAGATATTTGACGTAGGAGATGCAGCGTGGCTCTACTCCTCGCTGGACCTGTCGGAGGTCACCCAGGGTCTCCACCAGGTAAAGATAATCCTCAACAAACGCCATCCGATGCTGGCCTGCGACCTGGTGCTCACTAACGTGGAACTAGTAATCCGCTATGGAGACAAGTGATCTGCGCTGGTCAAAGAGGGGTGTGCAGAGTTGAATGAAGACACTGGAGATCCTGCCGTCATGCGGATGGCGTTAAGGCGTTTTACTTATTGTACCTCCCAGGATGATTCGATCGTGGATGCTTTGCAGAAGAAAGCTTATACGACACTGGCGTCTGGCTACCGAGTCTGCCTGGTAGCATTTAGAACCTCACCACCAAACGAAAAGGATCCTGGATACCACGTCGTTCTCTTGAAAGACGTGACATATTACCTGGGCGATTACATCGGGAACAGTATTGGGATATCCTACGTCATGCCTGCTTTAGGGATCGGGCTTTCGGCTTTTTAGTGACACTCGAAAGAGAGCGGCAAGTCGCAGGCTAGATATTCTATTTCAGGAAAACCATGATGTTTGCAGTTGGGGACTTGTGGGGCAAAGTCAAGGCGCTAGGAGGGGTCATTGAAAGCTACTCAACCGATGACTGCGAAGGAAATCATGACAAGAATGTGAAACATCAGGTGAAATGGAAAAGTAGTCCGGACGTAGAATAATCACAGGGCATGCCCATCCGATTTGTCATGAAAAACGCGGATCTTCACAGCTCTTAGTTTCTCTCTGAATAACGGGTACTGACAGTGTCAAACAGGATTACGGAGAGACAAACCATGTTGGTAACCTTGCCGTCCAGGCCGACAGAGATGATACGTCCTAGACCAACCCTCCCCGCCCCCAGGCCCCGTCGCACGCCCACGCGAAACCAAATTGCCTAAGTCAACTAATGCAGGACATGGGAGAAGCTGAGGGAGAGTAATACAGTCCACTCGCATGATTGTGGACTCATCCAGTCGAGGTTAGCGAATGACAGGCTCAGCTCAAGAAAATCCTCCGACAGCAGGGCTGGCTATCCAACCCAATCTGCTAGTCCTCATGAGCAATCAGCAACATGCTGACACCGTTGTGTCTTTGTTCCCCGTGCAGAACTCCCAACCTCGACTGTCTGGCCTCCCAGGGAACACATTTTCTGCGCTGCTACGCCCCCAACCCCATCTGCTCACCCACCAGAACGAGCCTCATGACAGGCCTCCTACCTCACAGCCACGGCATGGTGGACTGCATGCACCACCCACACCGTGGAACCCTATCGAGCAGAGTTGAAGGCTGGATTCCCCTCTTAGAGCCGTCGACTCCAGGAGATCGGGTACCGCACCGGTTACTTCGGAAAATGGCATATTGAGCGCTCCAACCAGCTGGAGAACACAGTGGTCGTATTTCTTGCGGACCATGGTGACTACATGGGCGCTCACCAACTCATGCTCAAGAGAATCCCTGCCTTCGAGGAGGCCTATAGGATTCCTCTCATCATAAAAGGTCCCGGCGTAGAGTCAGGACAACAGATCGGAGAGGTTGTGAGCCTTCTCGATCTGGCTCACACCTTGGTTGAACTCACGACCGCAGGGAGCTTCTCGTGCCAAGATTGATCCCTGCTCCCGCTACTGAGTCCGGACAGTGCCAGCTAGAATTCCCAGGCCTTTGCTGAGATGCAGGGCCAGAGATTGGCCTACACCCCCAGCGTATTCTCTGGCGGGAACACTACAAGTATGTCTTCAACACTTTCGATGAAGATGAGCTCTACGACCTGAAGAACGACCCTCACGAGTTATACAACCTGGCCAAAAGTGCCCCTTCTCTGTGTGAACAGATGGCTGCCGGAATGTGGGAGATCGCTCGAGCCACCGGCGACTTCAAGCTCTATGGTGCCCAGGATGTAACCTACCGCTGGGCCCATGTGGGCCCTGCGGAGTGCTGAGATATAGCGGGCACAAAGACTCCTCTCGCTTCCAGGAGGTCACCGACAATAATCAGCGGATCCTCCATCCTCAGTTCATCCAACCAGTGGGAACCAAACTACCGTTCGAGTCCACCCGCAACTAAAGATTGAACGAGACTAGAAAGGAAACTCCCGGGAGATTCTCTGACTGACACTGTATCCTTCCTTATTCCATCGCTGCCACGCTGGAGATTCTTATACCGTCTGCATGGACAACCTCCTTGCCCGTCCGTTGGACAACGGCCGGTTTATCCTTGTTCTTCTTATCGGCAGCCTACACCCATCAGCGCTTGACGTCATTTCAATTGATCTTCTCTTTCCTGACCATCTCTTCCATCAACTGGATACTTTTTTGTCCGGCTGCAACGAAGGGTTTCGCGTGTGTCTACACGATGGTAATGCGCTCCGGTTCGCTCAAATTGGGACGTGACTGCTGAAGGTTTTTTAACACTGTGCTGTAGCGAATATAGTATTCCGATCTCGGGTCACGAACCCGGTGTGAGTGAAAACGCCTTCCATTGTGGGCACTGCGGGGCCCTGGGCTACTTCAAGCCGGCAGAATACTCACCTCCTCCGCTATTTCCACACCTCCGATAGCAGCGCCGGATTGACTGCTTGAGATGGACAACAGCCTAGCAAGAAGTCTTGCTGGTCCAGCAGCCAGAGAGGTATATCCGCTTATCACATTCCGACAGGGGAGCCTTGATAATCTAGAAATCAAAGGCCGATTTCAGCGAAAAGATCAGAAGAAAATCGTTGACGAGAAATTGGAGGTGGGATGGGGTATGATCATTGACCGCCGAGAGGTCGGAGGAACTTGGCTGCAAGGTAGATGTGAGGAATGCAGATTAACTTATTACGTCCCAGCGGCCGGTACATTAAAGGACTAGCCCGCATCATTTTTCTGGTACTGCTCCTCTGGTTTCTTCTCGTCTTCGGTTTTCAATTCCTTCTGGTCCTGATCCAGAGAGATCCGCTTGGTTCGAGTTGGCTGACTGACGCCCGCTTCTTAGGCTTTCCCTTCCACTACTGGTTCACGGGGCAGTTTTCCATCCTAGCATTTATTTTGCTCTGCATTCTGTTCAACCTGAAGTACGACCGGCTCCGTTCAACGGAGAAAGAAATCGCCTCTGAGGCAGAAGGGAATGAGCATGGAAGCCATTGAGGTGAAGACGATTCCTGCTCTGATTCTAGCTGCAACCCTGCTTCTATTCATTGTGGTAGGAATCCTCACCCGTGTCCGAAACCTGGATGAATATTGGGTGGCGGGCCGGAAGATCGGCCCCTTTGCCTCAGGGATGTCCATTGCCAGCAACTGGATGAGTGCTGCCAGCTTCCTCGGTATGGCGGGACTCTTGTACCTCCACGGATACTTCGGCCTCTCCTATGTCCTGGGCTGGACTGGCGGGTACGTTCTTCTACTGGTTCTGATGGCGTCACAGATCCGAAGATACGGCAAGTTTACAGCCCCCGATTTCGTCGGCGACCGCTACTACTCCAAAGTCGCTCGGTTTTTGGCTGCCTTGATCACTCTGGCTATCTCCTTTGTCTATGCCGTGGGTCAGTACAAGGGAATTGGCGAAATGTTCAAATGGATCTTCGGCATGGACTATCGACTATCCATCATTATGGGAACCATTGTAGTTCTTTCCTATGTACTCCTATCCGGAATGTTGGGAGTAGTGCGAAACCAGCAAGTCCAGTACATCGTTCTTATCACTGCCTTTCTGCTACCGCTATTCTTCATTGCCAAGAAGATGGGCTTCTCCTATCTAGTTCCGCAGGTTGGATATGGAGAAGCGATAAGCCAACTCCAGTCCACTCATCCGGAATTTGTTCTCCCCTGGGGAAACGAGGGGATCTACAGCTGGGTCGCTCTTTGCTTCACCTTGATGGTGGGCACCGCCGGTCTTCCCCACGTGATCCAGCGGTTCTATCTGGTTCCCAAGGTCCGAGATGCTCGAACATCGGTTGTATGGGGCCTGTTCTTTATTGGTATCCTCTATTGGAGCTCGCCTGCTTTTGCCGCCTTCGGGAAAATCCTCAACCCTGACGGCGGTAAAGAAATTGCTGATGTGATCATTATCAACGTGGTAGAGAATGCAGGTCTACCTGAATGGTTCGCTGGCCTGCTGGCAGCCGGTGCCATCTCGGCTGCCTTCAGCACTGTAGCTGGTCTACTCATGGCAGGCTCAGCGGCTTTCGCTCATGATCTCTACTTCGGGCTCTTCAAGCCTACTGCCTCCCCTCAGGAACGAGTGCTGGTGGCAAGGATAGGTACCGTCATTCTGGGATTTGGAATCATGGTAATCGCCTTGAATCCACCGGCTCTGATTGGCCAAATTGTGGCCATGGCCTTTGCCATTGCAGGCTGCACGATTTTTCCAGTTTTCGTCCTGGGTATCTGGTGGAGACGTGCAACCCGAGAAGGAGGCATCGCGGGGATGTTGGTGGGAGCTTTCCTCTCGATTGGAGCTCTCTTCTGGGGAGATACATCTTTGGCAGCATGGATTCCGGCGACCTCGTCGGCCCTGATCGGGACACCTCTGACGCTACTGACCATTGTCGTCGTGTCCCTCTGCACGCCTCCACCGCCGCAAGAGATCAACTCCCTTATGAGCCAGATTCACCAGCCGACTGAATAGTTACTCCAGCACTTCGCACAGACGGATTCCATGGCTCAAGTTTGATACTCTCTGCCCACGGTCTGATGCAGAATCTGTCCTGAGTAGAGAGAGGTGACGTGTGGGCACTGAAGAGCGGAGGGGGATAGGTACAGGTGTGGCTTAGAGTCGTCCCGCCGAGATTAACTTGACAGTTCCGTGTGTAGTGATTAAATTTGTACACCTTGAATTGAGTGAGTCACCGTACCGGATCCCACCGGCACCCCGTGCAACGCCAGCTGCGGTCTTCTTGACAGATCTGGATCTAAGCCTACCGGTGGCGGTGAGATTCAAAATTCTTCTGAGTGAAGTCCTGTCGAAAAGAAAGATGCCCGTGAAGGAAAAGATGAAATCTGAAAGTAGATCATCTGCTCTGATTCTGGTCATGGTGACTGCTATGACCAGCCTTATAGCAGAGGACTGGCCAGAGTGGAGGGGCAAAGGCCGGCAAGGGGTCTGGATCGAGGAAGGGATCCTCGAAAAGTTTCCCAAAAACGGCCTTGACTTCAAATGGAGGACTTCAATCGGTTCAGGATATGCCGGACCCGCTGTGGCTGACGGACGAGTGTTCCTTCTCGACTATGAGGAGAAACCAGGAACGCATGTTATGGAAGGGACCGAGCGTATTCTCTGCCTGGACGAGAAGACGGGTCAGGTGGTCTGGACGCACACCTGGCCCACCAGCTATCGGATGCTCATGGCTACCTACGCCACTGGGCCCCGTACCACTCCCACCGTGGACGGTGAACGTGTCTACGTGGTGGGCGCTACCGGTGAACTCCTCTGTCTGAAGACAAGAACAGGAGCAATACTGTGGAGAAAAAACTATGTGAAGGACTACGGGACTAATATCCCGGTTTGGGGCGTCACCAGTGCGCCCTTTGTTGACGGTCCTCTGCTGATCTGCATCGTGGGGGGTGAACCCGACGCCAAGGTCATAGCGTTCGATAAGATGACTGGCAGGGAGATTTGGCGGGCTCTTTCCTCTGAGTGGGAAACGGGCTACGCCCAGCCTCTGATCTTCAAGGCGGGTGGAGTTCGCCAGCTGATCATTTGGCACCCAAAAGCAGTGAGCTCGCTGAACCCTAGAACGGGAAAGATCTACTGGGAACAACCCTTCGAAGTACGTTCCGGAATGACAGTGGCCACTCCTGTCAAAAATGGTCCCTACCTACTGATCTCCCAATTCTTCCACGGGTCGATGATGCTTGAACTTGACGAAAAAAGACCCGGCGCCCGGATCCTCTGGAAGGGGACGAGCAACAGTGAGCTTCCGGATCGAACCGAGGGCCTACACGCCCTGATTACCACTCCTGTGATCCAGGGTGATCATTTTTACGGTGTCTGCAGTTACGGACACCTCAGGTGCCTGGAGATCACGACAGGCCGGAGGATTTGGGAAACTTTAGAGATGACCGAGTTTGGGCGCTGGGTTGCTGCCTTTATCGTTCGAAACGGTGATCGCTACTTCGTGAACAACGATAAGGGAGATCTTATCATCGCCCGATTTTCTCCACAGGGCTACCAGGAAATCGACCGAACCAGACTCATCGAACCGACTTCAAGATCCGAATTCGGGAGAAAAGTCCGGGTCGTCAACTGGTCCCACCCGGCCTACGCAAACCGACATATTTTTGCGCGAAGCGATCAGGAGATCATCTGCGCATCCCTGGAAAAGAACTAGCCTGCAGGCTACCCACGCCTCTGAGATCTTTTTCCCCGAAGCTGACGACAGGTCAGCTTCGGGGCACTGACAGAAGCTTTTCCTCCGACCCTTTCTTCATTTTTTGATCGTCGCTCCGAGCATGATCCGTTTTGTCTGTACTCAAAGACTTTAGTGAAGAATCTGGGTGTCACCAAGAACCACGCCAGGTAACGGCATAGAATCAATTACCAGACTCTTGACGTACCAGGTTAAGACCCAGCGTCCCAACTCTTTCCTATTGGTGCTGAAAAATGTCGTATAGAAGGACATCGACATTACCCAACCGTCCAGTTTACGGCCATCGATCGAATAGTCTCCCAAACCATGAGTCTCTCGTCTAACCGTCCAACACCGATGGAAAAAAAGGGCCAAGTAGCCGGCCAATTGCACGGCAACAGAAAGGATTGATGACCCCGGTCCGGAACCTCTGGCTACACGGGTCACCAATCAAGTTCAAGGACAGCAGCAGATTCTGGATGTTCTTGTTCACTTCAACCACTACACCTCCGGGCGGCTTCGGGTGATGATAGCCTGTACAAACTTGGTTTTGGAACACCCTCTACGGACGGAGACGTAAAATCAAAGTCGTCTTGTGTGTACTCGTGGTATTGACGGTCTGCTCGCTTGGCTTCAGCGAGGAGCAACCGGTCATCTCGCGCCGAAGAGCGACCTGAAGTCCCCCCCCTGACAGAGGAAGATAAGGGTCTCTCCCAAAGGGAAACCCATACCGGTTAAAGGCGGCCCACGAGGTAGTGGCTTGCAAGAAGTGGCGTATTGTTTACAACGCGATGATGGCGTTTACGTGAAACCGTTCGACACTCCGGAAAATTCGGCGACATGCGCTTGCAGCAGACCATCCATAGCCAGGTCGACGCGGTATTTTAACATGTCGGGGCAACGACGCACTTTGCGTTTGACACGGAAGTAGACAAGAACTACCGTGAGTTCATCGACGAGCAATCGCCACCGTGGGCGTAGGTCCTGAAAAAGGGCATCGAGTTCTTTCTGTCGTTACGCATGAACGACTCCCACGAACCGGGTGCGGCGCGGGTGGCGCTGGAGCCCGACCCCCAGCTGGCGAAAGAGGGCTACAACATCCTCGGGGTAAAATTGGCCTCCCAATGTGACCTGACCGAGATACCGAACATTCTCGAAGCCAACGATAGGTAAGTTCGAGTCATCGATAAAACCGAAGAGCATGCCCATTTTCTACACTAACCAACACTCGAGCCAAAAGACCTCACAGGAGTATTCCGATCCTCTTCGAAGCGTCAGTTACTGGGACGGAAAAACCGACCAACGGTAGACAACGTGAGGGCTCATCCTCGACTGAAATGAGAGATATGGATATGAAACGATTCAGAGAAGCAAGAGATAGAGGTTGTGCATACCTACTACGACTACTGCGAGAAGACGGCAGCTTTGGAGATCTGGAGCAGGGTGTGGCAGAGTACTACAAGGTTCCTACAGCGTTCCAGGTTTGTGGCCAGACCGAAGCCGCTAACCGGCTGTGCGGATGGATTCGCAATAATGGGATGACTCCGGAGGGTGACTTCGGCCCAAGACCTCGGGCGGCGGAGGGATATTCCTACGCGTATTACAACACCTGGGTAATCATCGGTACCCACCGACTCGGACAGTTCGACCTGTCGCAGAAGGGCATGGACTTTCTCCTGAACTTTTGGGACTCCAAGAGTGGCGGATTCTATTCCAGCCCCAGCGAGCGAGAGGCTAGGACGCTGCAAGACTTGTGGGTCGTCAGTGGGTGCGGACATGCCGCCCTATACACGGGTAGGATCCATGTTGCGCGAGGCGTGGGACACTGGATGCAGCGAATGATGGATGCACAGCCTAACTATCCGGAAGAGATGTACACAGTCTACAGTAGGGCAACGGGGCTACATACTGAGACGGACCCTGACGATCCAATCCGATATGTCCTTGTGAACGCTGCCGAGGGGGACCAGTTTTTTTTCCACCCCGGGATCGCAGGGGCATTCCTTGCACGTCTCTACCAGACAACCGATGAGTACCAGTGGCTCGACCTGTCCAGGGAGTATATGCGTTTCGCCGAAACGGCTAAGGACAATCTGTACCGCCTGCGCCGTGCAGGAAAGGTTGGGTGGGCTGCCTCAGTCTTGTACACACTCACCGGAGAGCAAAAATACAGGGATATGGCGATCAAAGTTGGCGACAACCTGATCAAGTCCCAAGACCGGATAGGTTCTTGGTCTTCGACGACTGATGATTTGATGGGTAATACCAGGCCTAACAATGACACCACGGCGGAGATGGTAGTCTGGCCGGACGAAATCTACCAGGCGGTTGGATGCGAGTAGCCCCTTACCACCTGATCCCTGCTTTAAAAGCGAGAAGATTTCTCTCACTACTTCCATTATCGAACCTAGGATACCTAGTAAACTCGATCAGCCACCTAGCTTATGAGACTCCTTCTCGAGATGCTTCTTTTTCCGCCAGCTCTTAAATCTACGCCGATGCAGAACAGTGACGGCTGAATGAGTAAAATGTACGGTGCACGGACGGACATTGCCTATATCTAAAGAAATGACCGCTAATAGAATTCCATTTAGAAGATACCTCGCAACTATTTATTCGACCACTTGAAAGAGGGAATCGAATGAAAGGTGGTGGAGAGAGGACATTTCGTATCCACCGTCGCTGAGTGCCCAGTCTAATAGTGTGAGGTTTCGCCACACTGTATCCGAGTCGGGGCGTCCCATACCGTACTCATCAAACACTACTCTTAAATCTTCTCGCTGCTGATAAGCTTCCATCAACTCGGATGGGAGCACCGGGGGACTGATTTTACAGCGCCGGGATTGGGAAGCCGGACTACCTAACAAGACAACGTCCTGGTGATTGTTCAGTCCTGCTTCCTGGAAATCGAGTACCTCAAACAGACCAGTCCATTCTCTTTGCACGTACTCGTAGCTTTGGTAAGTTATGTGCTCATTAAATTTGGTTCCCCGAACGACGTGAGAAAAACCACTCGGTGGTACATTAGTGAATTCTCGCTTTGCAGCCCTCTTCCCCAACAACGTAAGCAAGACAAGGCCATCATTTTTGACAATCCTTCTCCATTCTGAAAGCCAGGCTCTCTGTGCAGGTTCTGGAATGTGGGTGAAAAAGGATATGGAGTAAAGGAAATCAAAATAGGAATCGGGAAATTCAGTAGGTGGGGAAGCCGCATTCACAAAACAGCCTCCGATTGCAAGGTTCATTTGACACCAAGAAACCAGTTCAGAGTCGGAGTCACATCCGTGGAGCCGTTCTGGAAAAACTTGCTCTCGAGCGAAATTTAGTGTCCTTCCACAGCCACATGCAAAATCTAAGATTCTCCGAAAAGAAGCGAACTCATACCCACTCCGAGCGAGTATATTGCCTAGAATATGGGCACTGCGCGAACCAATGATCAGGTACTCTTTTAACTGGGTAGTAATACCGACTCTCGAACGAAGTTTGGCAGGTGGAACCCGAACTATCATGGTTTCACGTGGATATTCCTAAGATCAATTTTGCAGATGGGTCTGCGGGTCTCCTTGTGACAAATTACAGCAATCCATCACTGTTCCAACTCTGGAGCATGCATACTTCTCCCATTTTTCGGCTGACAAAGACCCCAGATTATGGGCCTAGCCAGGTGTATCTGTCAAAATCCATTGGAAGGTATGGATCCAGGGAATTCAAATGAGGCCTAATCGAGAGGTTTGGCTGCCACCGGCCATGGTAGCAAATTGTCCTGGGCGAGTCTGGATCACGGTAGCAGAAATGCGTCCATTGCTACGCACTCTGAGCAGACCTTCAAACAGGTTCAGATCAATCGAGTTATCCCAGTCAAACTCGTCTAGAAAAATGGCCAGATGACCCAATGAAGCCAGACTCAACTGGACCGAGTCGAGCAAAGTCCCATCCGAGTCAAGCAGATCAGCTGTCAGGGTAAGCTGTTCTTCCTCCAAGTTCATCATGGCTACTCCAGTTCGGATGGCCGTGGAGATGTTGGTTTCCATGGGTGCCAAAAAACCTTCTGCTAACTCAGCACTACTACCCACTCCTGCTGAACCTATTCCCTCTCCTTTAAAAACAATCACACCTGCTAGTGGCTGATCCGAGGTTACCGAAACCGAACCAACGACCAGATCCCCCACGCCGTCCGTATTCAGTACTTGAAGTCCCGAGGCTGCAATCTGTACCTGTGTCGATCCAGTAATCTGCTCGCCGTTTAAATCAACCGTAAGGGCTGCTCCGGTATCGTCCCTGAGCTGGATCTGGGCCGTAGCCGTCTCATCCCCGCTCAGATTCAGCAGCAGAATCTGACTGGACAACAATCCTAGACCATCAGCAAAATGGGCAAAATAGAGTTGCTGCTGACCTGTCTGCGAGGAAGCCACCGGCATTGTCATGAACTCTCCCGGAAGGGTCTGAAGCACTGTTCCCGTCAGAGGTTGTTCGCTAGTCATTACCAAGGTTCCTGCAAATTCAGAAAGATAAACCATTGGCTCCCACCACATCTCGTCCACGAAAAAGGCATCGTGTCCCCGAGCCATAAATATGCCTGATGCTGTAGCCAGGGTCACTCCCTCAGAGTCCAGAAGAGTCAGATCCAGCAAGCTATCCTGCCCACTTAGACTCATGATCGCGATACCCGTGTTGAGTCCCTGGTTATCGCTACTGAGTATGGGAGCCGTAAACCCGGTCGTAAATTGAGCACTGGAACCCACTCCCGCCAGCCCCATCTCTCCGCCAAAGATAACCACTCCTTCCACGTGTCGATCAGTGGTGATTTGCACCGATCCCGTCTGTAGATCTCCCTCACCGTCGCTGCGGAGAATCAGTAACCCCCCTGCCGGAACACTCACATCTCCTACCCCGTTTACCATCTCACCGTTGAGATCTACGCTCAGCTGATCTCCAAAATCATCCAGAATCTGGATCTCTCCTGTGGCCGCAGCCTGGTCGTTTAGATTGAACAGAACAATCTGGCTACTCAGTCCCTCTCCATCCCCGAACTGGGCAAAATAGGAGAACAAAGTTTGGCTGTCTTCCCAAGAGCCATCACTCTTAACTGTTGAGGAAATCACGAAGGGTATTGCTGTCCGTGTAAAGCTGATTAATGTTTAGCCCTAGGCTATTGCCATCGTTGAGGTTCGTCAGATTACTCAGCTCCGAGGGAATTGGACCCGTCAGCTGGTTAAGAGCTAGAGAAAGGTAAACCAGGTTGGAAAGGTTGCCTAGCTCCGAGGGGATCTCCTCCGACAACTGGTTGGCGCTCAGATCGATAGTTTCCAGGTTGGACAGATTGCCGATCTCTGAGGGGATCTCCCCCGTCAGCTGGTTTTCGGACAGCAAGAGTTCCTGGAGGTGGAGAAGGTTACCCAGCTCTTTAGGAATCACCCCCGTTAGCTGGTTGGTCTCCAGATCGAGCTGCACCAGGTTGGAAAGGTTGCTCAGCTCCGGGGGGATCTTCCCCGTCAGTTGGTTATTGTACAGAAAAAGATCGATTAGGTTGGAAAGACTGCCCAACTCTTCAGGAATCGCTCCTGTTAGCTGGTTTTCGGACAGATGGAGGACCTGCAGGTTGGAAAGGTTGCTCAGCTCCGGGGGGATCTCCCCCGTCAGCTGGTTATCGGTCCAGGAATTTCCTCCCGTTGCGTTGTAAAGACTGATCAGTGCGTCTCGATCAGTCGCCATTGGTTGCGCCAGCAACGCGAAGACACCAATCGCTAGACAGAAAGAACACCTGATTAGTCTGGAAAACATGATCTCTTCCTCTTTACAGAACAGCCTTCTCCATTCTCCTAGTGCATCGGGTTCCTAATACTCTACTACCTACATCCAACGGAAAATCCACACTTCAGCTTCTAGCTTGACTCCTGTTTCACGAGAACGGTTTCGAGCTATCTCCACCCATCCTGAGGGGATGCTATTCTTAGTTGAAATTTGCAAGGAGCTAGCCCCGTGAACAAAGAAAGAAGACACCCAGGAGGAATGCCATGCCGGGTGCGATGGTCCAGCCGCTTTAGGTGGACGCGGCTGAATGCGCCGTGCTTCAGGTTGTTGGTGTTACTCTGGTGGCCTTTCCTGGCCCTGGGAGTTGGGGGTTTGGGTTTCGTGCGGAGCTTGACGGGCATGCCTGGGCAGTATGTTGCCTGCTACGGGCGGACTTCGTGAGCTTTTTAGGAGCTGGTCAAGGAAGAGTAGTTGTACCCGGAAGAGTGCTCTCGAAGTTTAAGTACAGAATAGGGAGCGGTTGTGTTCCTCTGGGATCCTAATGACATACTACAACTTCGTACGACGCCATTTTTCCTTGAGGTTCGGTGAGACACTGAGAACTCCCGCCATGCAGGCAGGGTTGGTCAAGAAGAGGCTCTCCTTCAGGGGACGTAACCAGTGGGGCAGTATTCTGTTTGTCTTGATCGTAAGTGGATTACAAGCCTCGGTGTGACGCCAAGGGGGAGGACTCAACAACACTTCCCCCTGTAATAGCCCAGATCTGACCGTACAAACAGTGTCGGAGTAGATCGCCCCTGATCGACCGCTTTCGCCTAGAAGCCGAGATTCAAGTTTCCAGCTCAAACGTCGAATGAACGGCCAAAAGCAGTCATTGTCCAGTACCCTCGATTATGTCCGAATCGCGCCACATTAGAACTCGGGTAGGGGATCTATTACAATCCAGATGCACGAAATAGTGACTAGTCCTTGGATACGATTAACCTGACCCGGTTTGAGAAATGCGGGCTAAAAGTCAAGAAAGGCCGCATCGATCCATGGCCACAAAACAATGGTCATGGTCAGGACGAGAAGAGGAATGAGAGAAACGGCCACCTTCCGGCTCGTTTCCCAACCCTGCCCGGAGCGGGTAATTCGACTGACCACACTTCCCATTCCCAGATTGACTGCCAACGAAAGCGGGTTGATCCACTGGAAGCTGATGGGCGTCGTGTTAATAGGTGAGGAGAGGCCGAAGAAGGAGACGCCTCGCAGAGCCTCATAGATGTTTCCTGAGAAGGCGATGAAGAACCGCCGTTGCCACCCCGTAGATCGTCCCCACGACCACTCCCACAGGCCGGGAGGAGGGGATGAACAGGGCGAAGCAAAATAGCGCGAATAGCGGAGTGATCAGCAGATCGATGGTCCGGTGGCTCATCCCGATGAAGTTGCCCGGGATATGCCCCATGAAGCTACTTCCAACCACCACGACTCCTCCGATGCTGAAGGCCAGCAGCCGAGCGAGTCGAACCCGCCCCTCCTCGGTTGGCGGAGTGAGACTGAATGGACCCAGGAAGTCGGTCATGATCACCGCCGTAATCGAGTTGACGCCAGAGTCGATGCTGGACATGGCAGCAGCAAACATGGCGGCAACGACCATCCCGGAGATTCCGGTGGGCAAATGGTAGGCGACGAAAAGGGGAAAGATCTTGTCCCCGTCAGCGACCAAACTCATGCCCGTTGGCAGTTCGTGGGGTCTTTGGGCATAGTAGCCTAGAAGGGAGAGACCCACCAGGGAAAGGGCGATGGTGACACCGGCTCCCACGCATGTCTTGGTCAGGTAGACCCGACTCGCAGAACGGGCATCCCGCGTGGCCGTGAATCGCTGCACACTGACCTGATCGCCGCCCGCGGTACAGACATGCCCAATGATACCGGTCAGAATGGATCCCATAACGGTCACCCTTATTCGAGGATCCAGGCTGAACAACGGTTGGGTGTCCCAGGTGGCCTGCCAGGCGGTGGGGAACCAGCTGAGGCCATCCATCGAAACGGTGGTGAGCACCAACACCAGCAATGCTCCTCCCAGGAGGAGGGCCGTCTGGAGAAGGTCAGTAATCACAACCGCTCCGAAACCTCCCAAGGAGGTGTAGATGACCGACACTGAGCCGGCCGCCAGGATGATAAACGGGATCCACTCTACATACACCCAGGCCCATCATCACGGCCATGGCCGAGGCGGCCACATACACCAGCAGAGACATCCAGACCAACCTGAGGGCCAAGAACATGACTGACCTTGCCCCCTAAAACGAGTCCAGTTTGAATGTTAGGATTTCCGGTTTAGGAAGGAGGCAAGGATGGCAGGGAAGCGGTTTAGGGCAGAACAGATCATCATGAAGCTGCGTGAGGCAGAGGTGGGTCTGGCCCAAGGACAGAGGGTGGGACAGGTGTCGAAGCAGATGGGGGTGAGCGAGCAGACCTACTACCGGTGGCGCAAAGAGTATGGAGGGCTCCGGTTGGACCAGGCCAATAGGTTGAAGGTGTTGGAGAAGGAGAATACCCGGTTGAAGAAGCTGGTGGCGGATCTGTCTTTGGACAAGCAGATCCTGAAGGAAGTGTCCTCGGGAAACTTCTAGGCCCGGCGAACAGGAGACGAGCGGTGATGTGGGTACGAGAGCGATTAGGAGCAGAGCGAGTCTCCGAACGTCGGGCCTGCCAAGTGCTGGGACAGGTTCGATCGACCCAGCGAAGGGAAAGGAAAATTCCCGATGATGAGGCCCGATTGGTGGCCCGGATGGTGGAGTTGGCTACGCAATACGGGCGTTATGGCTACCGGCGGGTCACGGCGATACTTCATGGGGAAGGGTGGAAGGTGAATCCTAAGCGGGTGGAGAGGCTGTGGAGACAAGAAGGGCTGAAAGTCCCGTCCAGACAGCCGAAACGAAGGAGACTGTGGCTTAATGACGGTTCCTGTGTTCGGTTACGAGCGGCTCGCAAAAACCACGTCTGGAGCTATGATTTCGTGCATGAACGGACCCATGATGGGCGAGCCTTTCGGCTATTGACGATCCTGGATGAGTACACCAGAGAGTGCCTCGCCATTGATGTGAAACGGCAGATGAATCACCAAGACGTGTTGGACCGGTTGGCGGAGTTATTCGTTGATCGGGGAGTGCCTGAGTTTATCCGGTCCGATAACGGATCAGAGTTTACGGCACAGGCGGTCCGGGACTGGCTGCAGGCTGTTGGGGTAAGGACCTTGTACATCGAGCCGGGCAGCCCCTGGGAGAATGGGTACATTGAGAGTTTCAACGGGAAACTACGGGATGAGCTGCTGAACATGGAGATCTTCGACACGCTTGGGGAAGCCAAGGTGTTGGTAGAACGCTGGCGAAGGGATTACAATCAGATCCGGCCTCACAGCGCCTTGGCCTATCGGCCGCCGGCACCAGAGGCCAAACTACCTAGGTCTCAGGAGTTCAGTTCTATCCCGTGCAGGGCACTTCAAATGGCTCCGAGTCTAACTTAGAGGGTGGACTCGTTCGTGGGGGGGCAGGTCAAGGTGGAGCCGCGCTGACCCACCGGCTGGACACAGAACTGTCGGAAGACGATTCCTTCCTTTCCAGTCAGGTCGGCATACTTCCTGAACAGCCCGTCGACCCGGTTGGTGGAGAAGTAACCCCAACCTAGTTCGATATCGCGTCGATTCAAGCCGCGCTCGGCCATGTCGTGCTGAGTAACCAGGGAAAAGATCGAGTCGTCGCTCAGACACACCCGTACTCGGATTCTCCGTTTACTTAGAGCGAAGCCCGATGGAGATAGCGTACCAGCCTCTATGATTCAATGGTAGGTGATTTCCCGCGCGTCAGTGTTTGCCCCCACAACGAGCATGACCCCTTTGTATGTGTCTGTCTCATAGTCAAGCTTGCTCCATCGATTTCGGCGAGGACGGTCGGAGAGCGCGGAAGAAGGCTGACAGCGGTCTAGGTCGGTCAGGTAGATTGGTTTCGCCGCCGCTGCGAACTGAGTTGTACTCAACGGCTTTGCAATCGGAGCCGCCTTGGCTGTGGCCGGGAGCAGAGTTATGGTCTGCAGGAGCTTAAGCCGATCAACTCCGTTAACAAGGGGTACGGTCTCTTTTTTCTTGCATACCTATGCTCTTTTCTATGCCGAGGGTCAACCCACCCTGTTTCGTGTGGAGGAGTAAGAGTCGGATCCGGGCGGCAGCAGCGAGGCCCCACCGACGAAAGCGGCGACACCGGACACCCGGCCCAGATCGGACCGACGGACCCAAGGGCCCGTCGATCACTCTCCCGCGAGGTGGGCTCGAGTAGTGCAGTCCAGCTCTTGTCGATCTGCTCCCACTCGCCCTGGCAGCTATTGGCTCAAGCCTCGGGGAGGTTCCCCTCCTAAACGAGGTTCTGGAACCGTCCGGGATCCTGTCCGTAGACCCAACAGACCAGGTTGAAGAACCGCTGTTCGTTCAGGGAGTGCTCATCCCAGATCGTTCGTACCGATGCGGTCACCTGCGAACTGACGTGGCGAGGGAAATCCGAACTTCCGACAGGGAATTTCGTGAAACTGCATTTCTTTATGCGACACGCGGAGCTATTTAGTTTCCAGTTTATCGAGACAGCCTGACCCGAAATTCACCCGAATAAAGAAGGCTTGGGGAGGGTGGGAAATGCGGGATAGGCGAACTTGCAACCCAAACCAGATACTTCATGTCAGTACTTCCTTCACCACGTGCGCCGGATCGACACCCGTCAGCTTGGCATTCAGTCCCTGATGCTTGTGGGTGAAGCGGTCGTGGTCGATGCCAAACAGGTGCAGAATCGTGGCTTGAAAGTCGCGGATGCGGACCGGGTCTTTGACGATGTTGTAGGAAAAGTCGTCCGTTTCGCCGTGAACCACGCCGCCTTTGATGCCACCTCCGGCCATCCATAGGCTGTAACAGCGTGGATGGTGGTCACGGCAGTAGTCGGTGGGCGTCAGTTTGCCCTGGGAGTAGATCGTTCGTCCAAACTCGCCGCCCCAAATGACGAGCGTCTCTTCGAACAGGCCTCGCTCCTTCAGATCTTGAATGAGGGCCCAGGCAGCGCGGTCGACGTCTTTGGCCTGTGCGGGAAGCACTTCGGGCGCGAAGGAGTGTACGTCCCAGCCGCGGTGATAGATCTGGACAAACCGCACACCACGCTCGACAAGCCGCCTTGCCATTAGCGCTGCATTTTGGAACTTGCCGGGCTGCTTCGCTTCTTCACCCCAGCGCTTGAAGGTGCTTTCCGGCTGAATCGAGAGGATTCCCAATGAGAGCGCTTTTTCAGCGGACACAAGTGACCTGTCGCTAGTCGGCAAAAGCTCGGTCTCGAAGCAGCCGATGGTGAATCGCTCTGAGGTGGTGACGACCCACTCGGAATAGATTTTGAATCGGTCCGTGGACAGAGAAGAACCGTTGAGCCTGCGCCCTTGACTTGAACCGGCGCATCTGGCGTTCTTGCTCGCGAGTGTGTTGATGCGAGACCTCCGCCCGGTTGTTCTCGGACCGACCGGTTCGGTGCCCAACCGAAGGAAACACTTCTCGATGGTCTGCCACATAGCTTCGAAGCTTGTCAGTAATGAGCTGCCACGGTGGCGCCCCTTGATGCTTCAACGCCTTGCGAAAGAAACGCCTAGCTGCTCGACGATCTCTCCTCATAAAGACGCAGTGGCAGAATCTTCTTCCGGACTTCTTTCCGCTGATGCAGCGGAAAGAAGTCCGGAAGTTACAAAGCGGTTACAAAAAGTGAGAAGTGAGGTGTAGGCAAGATAAGAAACGGGTTTGGGCTTTTTCGAGACCAGACTATGAAATTCCGATTGCCGAAGCTGAAGCCAAACAGGGCCAGAAAACACCTGGTTTTGGGCCGTCGAAATCCTGTCGCGCCAGTGTAGCGAAATCAGCCGTTTGCGAGCGTCTATTCAGGATGGTTTTTGGGCAAGCTGTACAAGGCCCGCTGTGCCGTTCCCTTACCGATACCTAGCTCCTCAGAGATCTCGGACCAGGAACAATCCTATGCGCGCAGACAGGCAACTCTGGTTGCATCCACGGTCACTCTCGGCCCAGCCTCTTTCCATTCTTCCCAACGTCAATCGGCCTATTGTACTGGCCCTAAAGCACCTTTACCTCAATTGACCGGAAACGCAGAATCGTTTCCTTGTGACAGGGAAAATTAAGCCGTTTGACCCGCTAGTTTTTGTAGGAAATCCAGATAGCTGGCGAGTATTTGACTCGCCGAACTTTTTCCGACACTCTCTAAAGAGGGGTACACATGAGGTCCACTCGAAGGCAACTGATCCTGGTGTTCCTATTTTTTCTGCTCCTCCCTTACAGCCTTGGCGGCACCGCTTCCTGGCAGCAAGCCCCAGCTCCGGGTTCGATCCCACAAGACCTTCAAGATCTCTACCGGACGCTCCGGGATGAAGCTCGAACCGGAAGCTCATGTAATGTCTACAAAACTCTAGGTAACCAGCTACAACTAGAGGGCACATCTTACGCAACTGTACTGGCGGCGCTGAACGCTTACGATTTCTTGGTCCTGATCTCCACTGCCAACCCTTCCAAACCTGAAAGAACAGAGAAAATCGAACAAGCCTTGGCGCGAACACGAGAGGCGTTCGATACGGCCCTCGACGAGTTAGCGTGGCCCAAACTGCACACTCGGCTACGGGAGGGCCAGATCGAGTTTCACGCACCGTCTAGCCTGACTCTCTATCAAGACATTCCCCAATGGATTCTCCTGCGCGCGGAAAACTTGACTCCGACAGCTCGATCTCTCGAATTGGAGTCCCCCGCGCTCCAGCCCTCTCGGTCAGTCTTGCGACTCGAGGGGCAGCAAACTCGATTCCTGGCAGTGCAATCCAATGGTAAGGCACTCACCCAGTTTTCGGTCCAATTGAAAGTAGGTTGGCTAGCCGAGAAACGGATTATTCCCCTGCTGATAAAGCCGACCGGGGTCCTAGAGGGCCGGCTAGTGGAGGACGGGAGACCGGTCAGCGGACGCGTCCGGATCACGGATGGCAGTGGTCGTTACTGGCCCCCAGAGCAGCAGGATTTCGGCCTGATCGGCCAACCTAGAAAATCGGCCCAGCGTTGGATCTATACGGAAGGCCCCTTTCGAGTCCGGGCTCCGGTGGGTCCTCTTCGGATTAGTATCCGGCGTGGGCTGGAGTATCGGCATCTGGAAGAGACGGTCCAGATCGAGCCGGGACAAACCCTCCGACAGGACTTTCAGCTGCATCGTTGGGCAAATCTGGAGCAGCTGGGCTGGTACTCCGGAGACATCCATGCCCACATCCTGGATCCTCCCAGCGCGCTCTTTGAAATGCGTGCTGAGGACCTGCACGTGCTTAACATTCTGGTTTTCAATCATTGGGGGCGAATCAGCAGCCGCGAGTACTTTCGAGGGGCTGTCGATCCCATCTCCAACACCCGGCACCTGATTTACTACAACGAAGAGCACCGAAACCACCCGTTAGGACATGTGAGCCTGCTAAACCTGAAGTCTTTGATCGAACCAATTTCCACGGGCAGTCTGGCCACATCGCGTCCCCAATTCCACCGTTACTCCTACCATTCCCCGGGAACTAGCCCGACCTTCCCTAGCCGGGGTAACGCCTACTCACCCGACTATCCGCTGCTAATCGAAGCGATGCGGGAAGCACACCGCCAGGGAGCTCTGGTCAACTGGGCCCATCTGCGCCCTCATCAGTGGGAGTTTCCCATTGATGCCGCCCTTGGCGAGATCGACACCGTGGACATTCTGACTCACACCAGATTGACCGACGCACTCGACCTCTGGTACGACCTTCTGAATTGTAGCCTTCAACTGCCGGCCACAGCCGGTACCGATCGTATTGGACCCGAAGAACCAGTCGGTCACCAGCGGGTTTACGTTCGCGTCGATCCTCCCTTCACCTACCAGAAATGGATCGACGGCCTGCAAAAAGGTGTCTCCTTTGTCACCAATGGCCCTATGGTTTTCCTAACCGTGGGTGGGTACGAACCCGGAACCGATCTGAACCTGCAGAACGCCCAGCAGGTTCGAGTTGAAGCCGAAGCCACCTCGCAGGTCCTCTTCGAAAAACTGGAGATTGTCCGCAACGGCAAGGTGATCGCCTCGAAAGCAGCCCAGGGCGGAAAAAGGGCCAGGCTGGTCCTGGAGACGACCCTGGACGAGACGGCCTGGATCGCCGCTCGATGCATGGGTCCAAAGAGCCCGGAACTCTTCTGGTCCCACCCCATTTTTGCCCACACCAATCCGGTGTTCGTCAACTATCAGAACCAGCCCCTCGCCATTGCGGAAAGCGCCTGTTCCCTATTGGACTTTCTCGGCAAACTCGAAGATTGGGTTGAGGAGGAAGCCTATTTCAACAAGCCGCAACAGAAGGAGACGGCTCGAAGGACATTGGCGGAGGGCCTGAACTTCTACCGCCGAATCTGCGGGCGGAAAAGCTCCCCCTGACGGGATGATCTAGTGATGCTCCCAACACGATCCACAAAGCCTGTGCCCGGATTGGCTTGCCTAGTTCCCTAGTTAATTGTTGTTGAAAATTCAATGGACCTCTAAGCGATAATAACTGTCAGGGAAGGGAAATTCCCTCAGATTCTTCTTGAAGCAGGTTAGGAAATAATATCTTCAACGACAGTTCCATGGATGTCAGTGAGGCGTAAATCCCGTCCTGCGTAGCGGTAGATGAGCCGCTCATGGTCGAATCCCAGCAAGCGCAATAAGGTGGCATACAGATCGTGAAAGTGGACTTTGTTTTCGACCGAATAGTAATCGTAATCGTCGGTAGCTCCATACTTGAATCCAGCTTTGACGCCACCACCGGCGAGCCACATGGTAAAACCCTCGGGATTATGATCACGGCCATCGGAGCCTTCTGCGGTTGGAGTCCGTCCGAACTCACCGCCCCACAGCACCAGCGTCTCTTTCAGTAGACCCCGCCCCTTGAGATCTTTCAGCAGACCGGCGATCGGCTTGTCGACTTCCATGGCGTTGTTGGCATGTCCTCTGCGCAAGTTTGGATGCTGATCCCACTTATAGCTATGGGTCGCTTGGACGAACCGCACCCCTCGTTCGGACAATCGCCGGGCCATCAAACATTGGCGACCGAAGTTTTCGGTAACGGGATTATCGATGCCATAGAGCTTGAGTGTCGCTGACGACTCGCCCGAAAGTTCCTGCAGGTCGGGGGCCTCCGACCCCAAGACACAAACTACTAGTTGATCGACCCTCATCTCTCAACTCAAACCGAGTGCACACTCATCCAAGCAACTCCTCTCAAAGACGGAGAAAACAGTTTTGGATGGATTATTTCAGCCAGAATCTGCAGTGACTCCACTAGTCGAGGTCCGGGGCGATTGAAGTACTGGTTTCCGTCGGCCAGATACACGCGCCCGTCTACCACTGCCTTAAGGCTTCTCCACTCAGGACGTTGGGTGAGGCAGTACAACTCACGTTCGGTTTTCCCCATGTCAAAACCGCAAGGTATAAGCAAGATGATGTCTGGATCAGCCTCCTTGAACTGTTCCCAGTCTATATAGCCGGAGTGCCTCCCTGCCTCTCCGAGCAGACCTGTTCCTCCGGCCAACTCGACTAACTCGGGGACCCAATTCCCTGCAGCCATTAGCGGTTGAAGCCACTCAAGACAAGCCACGCTTGGTCTGAGTGACACAGTTAACGCCTTACCAGTAATCAGATCCACTCGATGTTCAAGTCTTTCTACAAGTTGACGGCCCTCAAGGGGAACACCCAAGGCATCGGCCGCGAACCGTATATCGTTCCATACTTCGGCCAGACTGCAAGATTGCAAGCTGATGATTTTAAGGTTCGATGACAGCTGTCTGGCAACGGCTTCCTGCACATCCTTTAGACTAACAGCACAAACCTCACAGAGCGACTGGGTAACAACATGGGTCGGCTGCAGTTGATTCAGCGCATCCTCGTACACGTCATAGACCGAAACGGCCTCCCGCAAAACGTCTTGTACTCCTTTATTGATCTCTTGGCTGCTTCCTACGACGGCAAATTTGGGTCCTGTGCAAACGGTTAGGGACTTTATCGAAAGCGGAAAATCACACTCATGAGATCTCCCAACCTGATATTTTCCCATGCCCAAAGCATGCACAATCTCGGTGCCACTCGGAATGAGCGAGACAATTCTTTTCACGGTCTACTTACCGTTCTCAGTTAAACACAAAACGAATCCCTACATGTACATTAAACTTGGGAGATGGATAGAAAGCACGCTCAACTGGAAAACCTCCCAGTACCCCAAATTCTGAGTACTCCCGATTCAACAGGTTGTTGAGATCCAGGTTAAAACGCAAAGGATGAAGCGTATAGGCCAATCGAGAATTCAAGAGAAAGTAATCCTCTTGATCGCCGAAGCGGTTGGGCCAGTCACTCTCGAATGGCCGGGTACCAATGTAACTGCCTTCCAGTGATAGAGTCAGTCTAGGATCCAGGTAAATGGTCGACTCGACACTGGCCTTGTGCCACGGAACGCTGGGAATCTTGTTTCCCTCCAATGGACCCTCGAGCACTTCCGCAGAAACAAATGTATAGCTACCGATAAGGGTAACTTGCCCGATTTGGGCACCTAGGGACGACTCGACCCCCGAGCGCCGGGTCTTACCATCGAAATTTTCATTTTCCCCGAATCCGAAAGGACCACCCGTCGGGTTGAAGAAAATCTCGTTGTAGGACTGCAGGTACAAGTAGTTTAGATTTGCAAAGACGGGTGAGCTGAAATAGTGGCGCAAACCAACCTCTACATCATTGGTCGTCTGAGGATGCAGTTTGTCATTGATTGTATTCGAGAAGAAGTTAAACAGTTCGTCCAGGACCGGATAGCGAAAACTACGGGAATAGCTAAAGTAGAGATGGGAATCCTTCAATGGGCGAAAGTTAAGACCAAAGGTGCCCATGTTCACATCATAGTCCCTTTCTTCGGGAACACTGAGGGTGAATCGGTAACGGACCCGGTCGTATCGATATCCCCCTGAAAACGCAAGTCTTTCGGAAGGGAAAAACTCCTCATGCAGATAGATCCCCCAGTTTCTTTTCCCGAGCCGAAAGTCACCTCTGGAGACAAGGTCACCGAAGTTAGTGGTGTTGAGGATATCTTCTTCGGAATCCGTCCAATCAAATCCAAAGGTAAATTGATTCGGCCAGGTCCCCATCGACCTCCCCAACACCAGCCTGGGTGAAAACGCAAACGTGTCAATACTTGTATCACCCTGGAAGGTGCCCCCAAAAAAAGAACTGAAAAAACCCGCCTCTCGCCGTCTGAAGGAGAGATCGATGTCCAGAGAAGCATTCTCAAAAAACAGCATCTGAGGACTGATCTGGAAGTAATGGTCATCGACCTCGGCCTGATCATCAGGATTCATGGAATCCTCCCGCGACATTCCACCCTCGAGTTCACTTTCCTTTAAGGCCCCGGGGAGACCGGTTTTGTCGGAGTGATAACCGGCTGAGAATCCGAGATGCATTTTTTGACTTGCTCTGAAGAGTAGACTACCGCCCGCATCTCCTCCCCCCGTATCGCTATTCTCCCGATAGCCATCACTACGATACAGGTTTCCGTTCACAGCATATTCCAGGTTCCCGGTCCTGTCGCGCAAGTGACCGTTAGTCGAGAAACTACTGTAGCTTCCTGCTCTAGTGGCAGCCTTGCCTTCCGAATCGGTTCCCCCTTTAGTGATAATGTTGATGACACCCGCCCCTGAATTATCTCCGTACAGTACAGTTGCCTGTCCCCCTCGGATGACCTCAATGCGTCGGACACGGTTGAGAGGAATCTGGTACCAATCGACTCCGTTGAGGTCGGGTTGGTTGACCCGGCGACCATCGATCAAGACAAGGGTGTTGGACTGAGCAGTCTCTCCGAATCCCCGCAGGTCAACTCGGTAGCTACGCCTATTGCCAGTAAGATCCGTCACATGAATCCCAGGAACCGATCGCAGTAGACTTGGAATGTCCTGGGCCGTTGAGCCTTCGATATCTGCTTCATTCAGGACAGTCACGTTAGCGGGTACAAAGGCAAGTTCTTCTTCATAACGGGTGGCAGTCACTAGTACCTCTTCTAGATCCGGCAGCACGATCCGCTCTTTCTGGGCCGACTTTCCCTGAACTAACGGCGATGCAACAAAGAGACAGATCAAGAAGATCAGGACACACCAGGCGTGAGGAAAACGAGCTATAAAGGAAAACCAAACCGTCAAGATTCAATCCCTTCGACAATCAGACATTTCAACCATTTGGTTGAGCGAAACACTAGCCCTTCGCAAATTTAGACTGCACAACTGCCAGTCGATGATTGACGATCGTGGTTGAGATGACCGGTAGAATCTATCTGCTACGGTCCTACTGGCCAGTCCTCAAAGTCAAGCGGGAGACTACTCTCTAGCGTAGATTCGGCACACCGATCTGACTTGGCTGGAAAGGTTTGGGCAGAGAGTAACGATTAAGAGCGTGAAAAAGATGAAACTCACGACACCTCCTGACTTCCCCATCGGAAGCATTGAGAGGCCACAGTTGGATCGGTCTTCTGGCTCGCCGGGAAATCTCACGCACTTCCAATCCCTGAGGAACAGTGGCTTTAGTGCAGACTCCACTCCGGCTCACAGTTGCGAGGGCAGCGTCGGACTTCCACCGAACTTCCCAATCACCCAACCATGACAAGTTCATGAACTGTGGGTGAGAAGTGTATGGAACCCTTTCCCCACCTGTCAAGCGTTTTTCTGGGTCGCATCCGATAGGTCATCATCGATTTATTGAAACCTACCCAACCGCATATCTCCCATCCGCGGGTACACACTCCGCGCTGGCCGACACATTGGTCAGCCAATGCGAGGCGGAACAGGCTAGGTGGGATAAAATGGCTCGTATCCCAGCCGGGTTTTGGGATAGGCGAAAACGAGGTACTCATGAATACCGTGAGAATGAGTCCCTCCTGTGAATTAGTATCCCACAACGGAACCCAAGTGGGCCAGTAATTTCCCTTTTCCTCAATGTCCGCGTCCAGCAGTAGGAGACATCATTACCGGACGCAGGATCTCTTCCAGGCCCACGCGTGGCTTGGGTTACCGTTCTGAGCACGTATTTTGATGTTGAACATCCCTGATTTTCGGACCTCGAACCCTTTAGAAAAGTTCTCAAAATGATTCTGTGCCGATTTATGTTTGTAGTCTTTATAGTAGAGATATCCTGCTTGATCCGTTTTACGATCTCTCTCACGTGGGGTTTCACCCCCTCCGATTACTTTTCCATCTCGTTCCCAGAGAAAGGCCAAATTCGTCTGAAGATCTTCGATGAGCTGTTTCGTCACATCAATCAAAGACAACCTCAAGAAGCCTGCGTTCCCCATATTGTATCCTCCTTGCTACAACTCCAATGCCGAGCGGCTCCCGCCCCTAGCACTTCGATGCTGGATTTTTTTCTACAGGGATGCGAGTCTTGATTTGTAGGAATTTCGCACATCCAAAAACTGGTTTCCTCTGGCTTTTGTGGTTGACACGTCATTGCCTCGTTGATAGCGTGAACACTTAGATTTTTCCAGCTATGACGGTAAACGAGCTAGCCGGTGTTTTCTCTTTTTTCCTCGCTTCTTTTATCATCCTGGTTAGCTGTGGAGGAGGATCGACCATTGAGGATTTGTCCATCGTTGTAGAAAAAGAAAATGTCTTGACGGCTACTGAGAGACGGGAGGGATGGCAGCTGCTCTTTGATGGCCTATCGACAAAAGGCTGGCGAGGCTATAACCAGGCAACCTTTCCTGACAAGGACTGGGAAGTGAGGGATGGCAGTCTGATCGTACTGGGATCTGGTCTGGAAGAAAGCAGCTTCGGAGGTGATATTGTCACTGAGAAGGAGTTCGACCACTTTGAGTTGAGTTTGGAATTCAAAATATCGCCCCAGGCGAACAGTGGCATCTTCTACCTGATTCAGGAGACACCAGGCGAGCCAACTTGGCACAATGCACCTGAGTTTCAGGTGCTCGACGACAGTACCTACCTTAAAATGGGCAGCATGGACATGCGTAAACACCTCACAGGAGACAATTACGATCTCCATGCCTCCTGCGTCCTGGCCTCGAAGCCTCTCGGGGAGTGGAATCATGCACGAATCATTGTAGACAACCGACGAGTGGAACACTGGTTAAATAATCAGAAAACAGTGGAATATGAACTCGGATCACCCGAATGGGAAGAGCTGGTGGACCAGAGTAAGTTTTCACAATACCCGGCCTATGGTCGTGCGAGGAAAGGACCTATCGGCTTACAGGATCACGGACATGAGGTATGGTACCGCAACCTCAAAGTAAGACTTCTCCGGCGGTGAGACGAGAGAAGACCATTGTGTCCCAGGGGTAAACCGGTGAGGGTAAATCTACCCGGTTAGACCGCGTTTCTTATGCGGGCCCCTGGCGAGGTACTGGACCTGGAAAACTAACGAGAATCTCTTGTCGAGAACTCCAATCATGACTGTTCAGACAGAAATGGATCGAAGGAAGTTTGTGAAAACTGGCACCGCCACAGCCGGCTTGTTGCTGGTGGCTCCAGAAATTGCCTTTGGTAGTCGAGCTAATTCGACGCTCCAATTAGGGTTGATTGGATGCGGTAGTCGCGGCACTAGTGTGGGGAGCTCGTTTGTCACAAGGGCCGGCGTGAGAATGTCGGCTTTAGGAGATCTTTTTCAGGACCGGCTAGACCAGGCGAAGACTAAATTTAACCGGCTCAACAGATCCTACGGACAGACAAAACTGGATGTATCGAAAATATTCAAAGGGCCTGAGGCATACAGGAAAGTCTGTGGCAGCGACGTGGACATCGTCCTTATGGCTAACACTCCCTATTTCAATCCGCTGCATTTGGAAATGGCTATCGCTGCCAAGAAACACATCTATATGGAAAAGCCCGTGGCAACAGATGTGGCAGGATGCATGAAGATCCAGTCTCTAGCTGCCAGAGTGGATGGGCGCCAGAGTGTCCATGTGGGTTTTCAGCTTCGATATTCACCAGAATACAGAGAGATGGTTCGGCGCATTCAGGCGGGAGCCATCGGCAACATCGCCTGCGTCCAAGGATATTATCTAGCCGGGGATCTTCCCAGAAAAGCAAAATCTGGGATGTCCACAGAGGAAGCAAAGATTCGCGACTGGGTGTTTGATCGTGTTTTGAGCGGGGACATTCTAGTGGAACAGAACATCCACATCCTGGACTGGATTAACTGGGTACTCAAAGCTCTCCCGACGAAAGCCTACGCCACAGCCGGCCGTAAGGTGCGCACGAATATTGGGGACGTCTCGGATCATTTTGTAACTATGTATCGCTATCCCGGGGAGATTCAGGTGGGCTTTCAATCCACCCAGTTTCTCCCTCAATGGGCAGACGTCTGCGTCCGTTTTTTTGGAAGCAAAGGGCTTGCCGAAGCCCACTACAGTGGTGGGGTCTTCATCACCGGGGCCGAAGAATGGAAAGCTTCACCTCCGGCGGGAAGCCAAAAGCCGGAAGTAGATCCTCTCGGTAAAGCCACTCCGTCGAAAGTCAAAGCTTTCGTAAAAAGCATCACGAGTGGGCAATTCCACAATGAACTGGCCCAAGGCGCGCAAAGCACCTTGAGTGCAATTCTGGGTCGGCAGGCAGCCTACGAGGAAAGAGAGACGAGTTGGGAACAACTGTTGAATTCCAACCAACAGTGGACGACGGACTTGAAGCTGAACAATCTAATATGATTCACCACTTTCAGCAAGCCAGCTACAATCCCTGAATGAACTCCAACCAATTTCCCTCCGGATCCCGAGCATAAACGACCCCCACCGTTGTGTCCTTCATTTGGCGAAATTTCGGTTCCGTTACAAAACTCACACCCTTCACCTTCAACTTGCTATAGGTCTGACGAAGGTCCTCCACCTTGAAACAGATATGCGTTGCTCCAAGCTGATGTTTGTCGAAATGTCCGCTGCCAGCGGGAGGATGAACGTAGTGAACTAGTTCGATCTGATGGTCATGCTCAATGCCTACAAATACCAACTTTCGACGGGCACCAGGCACGCCGGTATGATCACCATCGGGTGGCGCAATCGAGTCGATCTCGCTGAGAATCTTGAGACCGATATCCTCAGTGTAGAAGCGGGTCATCCGTTCGAGATCCCGAACCACCAGGCCACTATGATGAAAAGCGGTAACCATGGAAATCTCCCCTCAAACTATCAGAAATCTCCCAGAGCGAGGAGAACTTAATCCCTCCTTGTCTAGTTCACTCAACCACAGCCGTTGATCAGGAAAATGAGACTTCCGCTGGTGAAGGAACCGTTGCTCTACTCTTCTCGTCGTCTCTGCACTACTTCCCCTACTTACCCCAAACCACAATTGAGAAAAGCGCCCGAGGGACCATTCTTAACCGGGATTGAATCAAAGTCAAGAAGCTGGATCCCATCAATACTTCCCGCCACCTCAGCTACGGGGATAGTTGTCGAGTCACAAAACGTTTTCAAGATTGACAGCTAGCTAACAGTACACACCTACATGGCTGGAAGCAGCGTTAAAGAATATCTTTCCAGACCGGGTAGAAACAGCAAAAGCTCGCTGTCCACCCATGCCTGATGTCCGCCGATAAAATGGGGACAGGGATAATCACTCTGCCCTCTGGCCTGCAGAAATAACCCTCCTCTTCCCGCCCGGATACCACGACGAAACACTCGGATGCTCCCTCGTTCCTAGCTTGCATCCTCGGCTATGTGTCAGTCTCCGGAAAAGGGCGCTGAAGGAATGTACAGCAACCATCCTAGCAGGGGGGGGTATGGCAACGGACAGCGGATGCCAAAAGGCGACCGTGTTGTGTTCTCCCCCAGATGCCCTCGGACAAACGGGCCCTCGAAGTGGGTATCAAAGTAAGGTGATGATGTCCTACACGACGGTCCACATTTGCTCCTCCCAGCTCGGGAATGTGAATTCAGGAGATGGTCGAGACGCTTTCCGACCAGCTGTCGGAGCGGTAAGGGCGGAAAAGACGACGTCACTAAAACGCGCTCCGAAGGCACTCACCATCCGGTAGGCCGTTGAGTCGACACTGGCTCGCCCGTCCCATTGAGCGACCACCGAACGAAACTTCACTGCTTGGGTTGTTTAGCCAATACTTTCAAGCCTTCTTGCCTTCACAATTGTTCTATCCTTTTGTGATTCACCTGCCAGTCCTCCTGTCGCAGCAGAACCGTGATCCGAAGGTATCCGTAGCGACCATATTACACTCGCCAGCTGGTCGTCTTTTCACCGGGTTTAGAAGTTTCCCTCCGTGACCTCTTTCAGAATCTAGTTGTCCAGGGACCAATCGGCCACCAGGCGCTTCAGCCTGAAGGTTCTCCTTCTCCAGCTCGGTGAGTCGCTTGGCCTGATCGATACGCATACCTCCGTATTCCTTGCACCAGCGGTAGAAAACTTGCTCGATCATACCAATCTGCTTGATTACCTGAGGGGATTTTTTTTGCCCTTGTCCTGGGTTGCCTCCACCTCCCTTAGCTCCCCAATGATCTGTTCTAGGGTGTACTTCTTCTGTGCTATTCTTACCTCCTGAATACATCCAGTTACCAAAACTTAACCTGGAATCGTTTCAGGGAGTACGGCCACCCTGACCTATGGTATCTCCGGGATAGGATCAAGACAACCTCTGAACCGCTTCATCGTGCTGGTGATAAGGAAGTTAGTAGGTGTCAATGCAGGAATGGAGAGTCACAACACCGAAGGCATTCCTGTCACGCTGACGCTAACACTGCACGTGGGGAGTTAAACGATCGTCCCATCCAACAATGAAAAAACTCCCTCTGGGTGAAACTATCGTCACGATCACCATCTAAGATTTGGCCGCCAACGGCCATCTGGCCTGCTTCCTGAATGAACTGTTCCCAGACCCCAATACCAATGGCTTTGAAGGAACCCTCGTGGTTAAAGTCACCAATGGACTGGTCGCTACGACCGCTCTGGAACTAGGAACTGAGTAGGACAGTTTGCGACCTTGCCGGTGACACCTTTAGAGGCGTGCTTGCAGACGATTGGTCTAGATCACGCAAGATCAGAGTGTTATCAGGCTCGCTAAGCAGCGAGCCTGATAACTGTTTGGAGAGGATGTCAACGGATGATTCCAATTTCCACAACATTTGACACGGACTCAGCCCTGGGGAAGTGAAGAAAGCTCAAGAAGTCACAGAGCAAGAAAGTAAGAGCGGGATTTCAGGGGGAGGAATATTGGAGAAAGTAGGGTTAGGGTAGTTCACCATCTGTCCCTAACCCATTGAAAATATTGGAGCCGGCGATAGGAGTCGAACCTACAACCTACGCATTACGAATGCGCCGCTCTCCCGTTGAGCTACGCCGGCAAAATAGAGATAACTTCGCTACACTAATTAGTGGTCAACTAAACGCCTTTTCTCAAAAGAGGGCATTCTAGCCGATGTTTCCATGTTATTTCTACTCTCAACCTGTGGGGCATCTGTAGGGCACCTTGAACTGGCTGCTCATCTGTTTTTGTCGTAGGCATGGTCGGTCTGAACTTATAAACACTGATACTCCCTGGACTCTGGGAGTCGAGTCTTTGAATTTCACTTAAAGGTCCATTCGAAAATAACGTAACTTACTCTCTCAGATTCCAGGTTTAGCCTCTTCATTTCTGAACGAAACTCGCGGCTTCTACGATTTCCGTGTGAATACGAGTAGAGGTCTATCGAGGTGTCGATCATCCGGTATTTTGAAGATTAGCGATGTCTTCATCGCTCCAAAATACGTGGATGTAAATCAGCTCGCTGGTCTTCAGGGATAATATTCCTCTTGAGGAATGGGCTGGCCGACCAATGTGTCGGCCAGCCCAAACTGCTCAACCACACATCAGGTACATGGGGGACAGACATACCAGTCCGCCCTTACCATCAACCGCGTCGATGAAAATACCCGGGGTCGGTTTAGTTTCGGTAAATCCCGTCTGCGAGAAACCACTGAGAAATAGTTTACCAGTCACCCTGGAGAGACCAGTAGAACCCAAGCTCGCTCCTAATCTGCACAGAACAAAGAGAATTCTGGACTTAGAACGTTACTGTGCTTATGAAATGGGGTACTCAGTGTTTGAAAGGGCTCACCTCGTACCCCTTAGGCACTTCGAAGATGGATACGGGTATAGAACCCTATAATGCACTTGGGAACCGCGGTCACTCTGGCCTCCTGTGATGAATGATCAGACCCATCAGCCCTTCGAACTCGTGTCAACTGAACGCATCCAACAGGTACATTTTCGGTCGCGACTGAACCCCAACTCGCGCTTGCAGCCTAGTAGACATCCGTGCAATAGATGGCTAAGAATGTCGTGGCCTTCAGAGTGGACAGACGAAACAGGTCCTCTTCTACGATTGGTTCTCCATAGGGGAAGTCCTAGGTCAGCTCTTCCTGAGAGCCGACTGCTTGAGCTTTGGAACCCATGTCCTCAGCTTCTTTGATCATTCCCTTCGCGTTGTAGAACATCGAAAGGCAAGTATAAGCCAATGGGTCAGAAGGATCCACCTCCTTGAGCCGTTCTCCATAGTGGATGGCCTGATCAATGTTCCCCTGGTGGTAATAGCACATAGCCAGAGCATGCAACGCATCGGCATATACAGGATCCTCGATGAGTGCCTGGCTGAACTCCTGAATTGCCAGATCAAGCTGATCCTCAGAAAAATGCTCCATTCCTTTTTGGTATTGCTCCTCTTTCAACATTGCTTCCTCTCGGGAGACACTATAGTTGATTTCCCTGGCTGTCGTAAACCTCCACTTGACCCAGTTCCTGAAGCGCTTTCCCAACAGTGGATCGATCGGCAACCACTGTAATCAGTACTTCGTGCGGGTTAAAGAAACGCTTCGAGATCTCAACAACTGATTCCTCCGTCACAGCATTTATTTGCGGGATAAAGTCGCGGTAATAGTCCTGGGGAAGCTGACAGAGAAGGCGGATCAGTTCCAGTGTTCCCACCGAAGCAGGGGTTTGCATTTGTCGAATGAAAGCGCCTGTCAGCTCGGAGCGGGACCGGTCTAACTCCTCCTGTATAGGAGGAGCTTTCCACATTCGTTCCAACTCTTTCAAAATTTCCTTCAGTGATTCCAGGGTCATCTCTGTCTTGACATCCGCACCGATCAGGAACAAACCGTCTCGAAGATACATTTTCAAGTCACTGTAGACTCCATAGGTATACCCTTTCTCCTCGCGCAGGTTCAAAAACAGTCTGGAACTGGCTCCTCCACCCAGCACTTCATTAGCAAGTCTTAGGGTCACAGCCTGCGGATGGGCGCGTGGCAGGGTGCGGCCACTTACCATGACTCTAGACTGAACGGAGTGGGGGCGGTGAACTAAACACACCCGTCCTCTGGGAACCTCTGGCAAAGAAGGGTAATCCACCGTGGGAGGTTCGGGTGCTTTCCATTCTCCAAAGAACCTGGTCGCCAGAATCATAGCTTGGTCAAGATAGATATCACCTGCAAAAAGAAGATAAGCGTGAGCTGGAGAAAAATACCGGCGGTAGATTTCGCGCACCGATTCCGGCTGGACAACCTCCAGGTGCTCAAGAGGAATACTCACTCTTGAATAGGGATGACCAGGATAGAAGGCGTGGAAGATCCGCTCCGTGGCCAGAAAATCCGGTTGCGAGCGTTGAGCGATCAAATGGCTTTTCCAGCGAAGTTTTAATTTTTCCAGCTCTCGGGCTGGAAAAGTTGGGTTTAAGACAACATCGGAAGCGAGTTCGAGGGCCGGCTCGAGAACATGTTCCAGAAAGGTCCAGGAAAATAGGCTGTGCTCCATATAGACCGCCCCGTCGTACTGGATGGCCCACCGATCCATCAAATCTGAGATCTGGCGAGCTGACCGCGTGCCCGTGCCTTCCTTGATTAATTCGGCGGCCAGTTCCAGCAAAGCCAAGTTCTCATCGGGATTGGACACTCGCCCCACCCGGAAAGCAAGCTTTACCGAAATCTCGGGCAGCCGGTTGTCCCGGACCACCATCACCTGTAGTCCATTGGGTAACTTTTGTCCTGGAATATCCGGGTAGGAAACATTTTTTACTGGATCAGGAGGTGGAGGTTTCACAATCATTTGGATTCAAACCTATGCTTGGAGGGAAGTACTTTCTGGCGCTCCTGGCTCGACCACGATAAGGGTACGATTCTGTGAGCAAAGCGTTCTCTGTGCGGCAGTCAAGATATCCTCCTTGGTGACGGCGAGAAAACGCTTTATCTCGTGATTAGCACGGTCGGGATCTTCAAAATAAAGGGCGTAGTGAGCCAGCGATTCTCCTATTTGTGAAACCGTGGCTTGACGATTGACAAAATGGAAAGTGATTTGGTTTTTCGCCTTCTCCATTTCCTTTTCACCCACCACCTGATCCTGAACTCTCTCCAACTCATCCTCCACGGCCTGGACTACTCGGTCAACCTTCACCTGATTTTGGATCTGAAACCAGATGGCAAAAAGCTGTGGACCTTTATACTGATTGGGACCCGCGAATAGGTTAGTGATCCAGTTGCGGTCATAGACCAGCTTACGGTAGAAACGGGACGAATCCCCCTGGGTCAAGATGATGGAGAGTATGGAAAGCGCATAGTAAGTCGGCGAACCGAGCTGGGGCATGTGGTACCCCAGTGAAACGGCGGGCAGAACCGCCAATGGGTCCTGCATCTCCTCTCTTTTTTCCGCCCTCTGGACAGGCTCGCGCAGTTCGGGGAGCTCTGGCTTTGTACGGTCCTGGATGGGCCCAAACCAGCGCCGTACTTTGTCGAGAGCCTGTGATGCTTGAATGTCTCCTGAAATCACTAACGTTGCATTTCCGGGCCCGTAATATGTCCGATGAAAGCACTGTGCGTCTTCCAAAGAGACCTCTTCAAGGTCTCCCACTGACCCGATGATGGGATGAGCATAGGCCCAGTTTTGGTACGCTAGTTGATCAAATCGAAGATAGGAGAGACCATAGGGACGATTGTCGTAGGCCTGTTTTTTTTCTTCGATCACGGTCTTACGTTGATTGTCGAAATTCTCTGCCGTAACTCTCAGCGACCCCATGCGATCAGCTTCGAGCCACAAGGCCAGGTCAAGATAGTGGCTGGGCAAGGTTTCGAAGTAGTTGGTCCGATCCTTGTTCGTCGAAGCGTTCCAACTGCCGCCTGCTTCGTCCACATGTCGGCCATGTTCGGTCTTGCCAACGTTCTCGGAACCCTGAAACATCATGTGCTCGAACAGGTGGGCCAATCCTGAAAATCCAGGTCGTTCATAGCTGGATCCAACGCGGTAGTGTAGACTCACGTGAACCAGAGGCACTTGGTTATATTCTGATAGCAAGACCTGTAGCCCATTTCCGAGCCGATGCTCTTCGAAATAGATCTGAGGTACTCTGGACATAAGTCTTTTCACTGTTTTTCCTGATCTACACGGAAAAAGCTGTCCCAGCCCATCCAATTTCTAGCTGTGCCTAGGTCAGTCGGCCAAGGTCCTAAGGTTAAGGAAATGTTTCTCACCCGGTGATGTCTTCCCCACCATCCACCCGAATGACATTGCCGGTCATCCACTGATTAAACGGATGACTGAGTGCGACAATGGCAAACGCCACGTCCTGAGGGTAAGTAAGACGCCCCCCAGGATTATTTCTGGTTGCCACCTCGATCATTTTCTCATGACCAGGGATTTTTCGGAGAGCGGGTGTGTCCGTCACTCCTGCCTGGATGGCGTTAGCAGTGATTCCCCGAGGCGCCAACTCCAGTGCAATCTGACGGATATGAGACTCCAAGGCAGCCTTGGCAGCAGAGACGGGGCCGTAGGTGGGCCAGACCCGATGACCTCCCGAGCTGGTCATGGCAAAGATCCGGCTCCCTCTCCTCAAGAGATCACGCCGAAGAAGACCCTGAACCCAATAGACGAGCGAGTGGCTCATGACGTCCAGGGTCATGTTCATCTGGTCCACTCCAATCGGTTTTGCCGAATCGGCCGGGAAACAACGTCCCAAGCTGCCGAAGGCCAGGGAGTGGAGAAGAACAAGGACCGAATCAGAGTCTTCCTTTTCCCGAAGGATTTCCTCCATCTCGTCCAGGGTCGCTTCGCGTTTTCCAAAGTTGGCAGCATTGATATTGAAAAAAAAGTTCCGCTGCCCCAGAGCGTCGATCTCACCTCGGATGCGCTTCACATTGGCCAGTGTAGCTTTCCGGTCTAGATGCACGCCAAAGATATGCATACCGGCGCGCGCCAGTTCTAGAGCAGTCGCTTCTCCAAAACCGCTGGATGCCCCCAATACTAGCGCCCACTGGTTCTCTAAAGGATTACTCATGATTGTGTCCTTCCCCTACTAAACGAACCTCAAAAAAGATCAGCCGCTCCTGCTCGGTAAGGTTTAAAACCTCGGGGAAAAAAAGCCGCAGTTCGGAAAGATCCTCATCAACGGGACGCTCAAAGAAAACAACACCGAAATCTGAACTGTGTGGTGCAATGAGCTTTTCGTCAAAAGCCTTATGCTCAAAATCCGTTACCATATCCTTGTTTCGGATTCTTCTGAACAGGATCTCCGGTCTACTCGAATAAGTGGAAAGAGGGTTGTCCAGGGTTATGTGGAGCAGAACTTCTGGATAGGGAATCAAGGCTTCCTTAGTCTCGTTACTGTGAATGAGAAAAATGTCTCGTTCGTCAATTCGGATTGCAAAATCGTTATTGTTCTCGATCACAATCAAAACCGGCACTATCCCCTTCTCATAGAGCTTTCGCGTATCAAAGAATTCTAGCGTCTTAGCTTCCGTGTCACCGACATCGGCACCAATGACGATGCCCTGAAAATCCTGATGAGCTGAATATTCTGCCGCCGCTCGCTGTTGAATCTCTCTGATCTTGTACTTGGCTGACACGGCTGGAGACATGAAAGTAATTAGTAAAGTGAAGCATAGGAATTTTCTCATCATCCCTATAATAACCGATGGAAAACACGCCGAGAAAGGTCCAGACAGCTTAATGGGCTCTAGGAGTCTGCGCAACTAGGACGGTTTTTAGACTCTTTGAATACTTCATAGTGTGCTACATTTTAATATAAAGTCCAGATGGAGTGGCATAGATTGTCTGCAGTGCAGGCTCTAATCCCCATTTTTCACGCCCTTACCCACTGGCATCGTTACAACTTGGTCTGAGAAATACGAACGAGTTTTATCCAGAATTGGGCTAGACAAATTCAAAGAGTTTGACTCTTCAATGATCTGGATCTCTACCCGATATCCGATCAATGGGTTTCAGAGAACTGACGCTGCTTCAGAAGCTACAATCCCGGCAAAATAGCGGCCGCTTGATCAGAGAGGTAACATCAACAATGGCTCTGCCTGCCCTGTCAGAGGAAAGTCCTCTGTTGCGCATCAATTCCATCGCGCCTTTGCGAAACTCCTAACTTCACACACGTCAAACCTCATGAGGCCACGGCTACACGATAAACTGACCGACCTGACGGCCCGGAAATAGCTTTTGGATCATCTCCTGCGGCATAGGCCTTGAATCTTTTGCCATCGGTCGTATTGGCGGTGAGGGAGAGCATTTGAATCTTCCCCTCGATATCTGTCAAGACCAGATGCTTTCTGGACATCTACCACAAATTATCAATTCCTATGCCAATACTTTTGAAATCTGTCAGTAGAGCTCTTTAACCAAGACCTCACGATTGATGACGGTGAGACAAAAATCAACACGTCTTCTCTCTCCTTGATCCGCTTAATCGGACCACCGCCTTTGAGGGATATGGTTGCCAAAAGTGGACATTCCCAATCAAACACACCAACGAGTGTTTCCCTGAATGCTTGGAATAAGAGCCCCATCTTGAAGAATTCTTCGACAACGATCAGGCCGGCACGTTTACGATAGGGATCCATGTACGGCAGTACGAGAGATTCGAGTACTTCAGGTTTGACTCCATACTTTCCTACCCGATTTTCGGGCTGGATAGTGAAGCGTTGTGGGCAAAACAGCCTGGTTGCCATTGAGGGTAATGGCCCGAAAACCCACACGGACACAACCTCCTCAAATCTCTTCGGTCAGAAAACCGCTCAGCGCAGATGTCCAAAGCGAGAAATAATTTTTTCAACAAGATAGTCTTACCCACGCCGGGATGGCCGGTGAGAAGAATGTTTTTGGCCATTGACAGAATCCCTGTTTCTCAAAACCGGCTGTGAGAGCTGTTTGATCAAGTACCGGCAGATAATCCAACCATCGAGGTATTTGAACGGGAATCTTGCCGTGGTGTAATGGCCGCAGGGAAGAACCACTTGATGGCAAGGAATATTATGAAGCTGATAGCGGTCAAAAATCTTCTGGGCGAGTTCCGGGGTAAAGCTCAGATCGTATTTGGCAGTGATCAGAAGATGAGGACGGGGATTCGACTTCAGATGAGGGACAAAATACCAAGGACTGATCGGAGCCCAACAGTAGCGTAAGTCCTCGAGCCGAATACTGCCCTCTAACCCCCAGCGAATATAGCGGGTCGACAATCCGTTCCAAACCACGTCAGCGAAAAACGAGGAAACATGATTAAACACCCCGCTGCAGATCAATGGCTCATGGGTGAAGGCCAGATAACCAACGCAGGATCCGATACTTGTACCCAACACCGAGATTCGCTCGTAATCTTGATGGTGCAGCCAGTGAGCCAGCTGGCGGATTTCGATGACAGCCTGCCGTGTGGCATGCAGAGTCCGACCCACATTTGGACTGATCATGTAATCAGCACGTTTCATGCCAGGCGGGAGTCGCCCTTCGTGATAGGGCAGACACAGTCGAGCAGCGGTCATCCCAAAGCGCTGAAGCATACGACAGATGCCCACATGACTGGTTGAGTCTGCATTCCACTGGGGCACTACGATCACGGCATGTCGTTTGTCTCGCGCCGGGAACAATCGGCAGTAAACCTGGTTGTTGGTTGGATATGGAGTAAGAGCGGGAGTAGGAAAGGTCAGGCGAGTACCTGTGAGGGAATAGCTTAACAGCGGCGGTGAAGCGTAGAAACGCCAGCTATCGCCTAGTGCCTGCTCGGCATAGCTTTTCACATAGTCAAGCGGATTTTCCGCCGCCGAGTTTGCCGATATCCAGTCTAAACCCCATTCAAAGGGTAAGATTCGACGGTTTTTATCGCGCGCCGCCAGTCTGTGTTCCTGGTAATGGATCCATCGACGATAAAAGCTCATTCAGGAGCAGGTTTTGAGAGTTCTTTTTGAAACTCCAACTTGTAGAGTTCGAGAAAAGTCATTCCCAGGGCCACAATGACGGGACCAAATATCATACCAATTATGCCAAAATAGCCAATTCCTCCCATGATGGACAAAAAAACCACCAGGGTATGCATCTTCGCTCTTCCTTCGATGAGCCAAGGGCGCAATAGATTGTCAATGCTGCCTACGAAGACCACACCCACAACAACTAGGATGATTCCTTTAAGCAGGAAACCAGCAACAAAAAAGTACAGGGCCCAAGGAACCCACACGATGGCCGTCCCCACCACGGGAACCAAAGAAAACAGGGCCATCAGTGTAGCCCAGAACACCACATTGTGAATCCCCAGGAAGTAGAAAACTAGGCCACCGGCGAAGCCTTGAGCCAACGCGGTCAACAAACTACCCAGAACGGTAGCGCTGGCAACCTCACGGAATTTACCCACAATGAGCTTTTCATGATGCCCGGAAAGCGGGGTCAAAGCCTTAATCTCCTGGACCAGGCTAGGTCCATCTCGAAAGAGAAAAAACATGGTAAATAGCATGAGTAGAAAGCTGGTGAAAAAGTTCAGTACGCTACCCAGAATGGTCGTACTGTAGCGCAGAAAGAATACGCTTCCTTGCTGAAGCATGGCTGCGAAGTTTCTGGCCAGATCAATCTGGTCCAGATCTATATAACCATCGGCCCAGTCCAGAAAAGGTTTGAGATAAGAATGAATCCGAAGATCCCGCAAATCCCACAGCTGGTCTTGTTCAAGATAGGTTTGAAACTGCTGATAAACTTGCCTAACTTCTCCGGTCAGCTGAATTAGCAGTAGTACAATGGGAAAAATGATGATGGCGGTCACTCCGAAGGACGTAATGAGGGCTGCCCAACCTCGTTTTATCTTCAACTTGATGCATATCCAGTTGAAGGCAGGATAACAAAGAGTGGTCAGAATAATGGCTAAGCTAATGGGTAGTAGGAAGGGGTGGAAGATACAGAAAACAAAATAAAGAACGACGAGTGACGGAATCAGGAGAAAAACGCGTGGGAATTTTCTTGCTCCCATGGAACAAACTATACACAGAAACGTTGGTTGATTGAAGTGCCTCAGTGCCTGACTCGAAATGATTGGAAAGTTTTCTCAAAAGGGACAATCCGATAGTATAAGTTCACCGCAGTCATGTATCCCAAACACTCATCCCCAGTGCACATTCTAGTAGTGCGAATCGGTGCACTGGGTGACACGCTGATGAGCACTCCGGTGGTGACTGCTCTTAGAAAGCGATATCCGACAGCCCACATCGACTTCCTGTCTTCCGCCACAGCCGCCCCACTACTGCACGGACATCCGGCTATCGATCGACTATTGAGCCTACATCGCCCGAATCTGCCATTCGGTCTATCACTCGAAAAACATCGTTTAGCGAATCTGCTGCGGACTACCAAGTACGACTTGACCATTCTCTTAGAGAGCGCGCTTCAGCATCACTACCTCCTCGCACGTGCCGGACTGCGGAATATTCGGAGCTTCAATCAGACACCCTTCGACCCCAAGCAACACAGCATAATAAATAACCTGAGAGCTGCCGGCTTTCACCGTTGGGAACACTGCTCGCAAGACATGGAACTCTTCCTGTCAGAAAGGGAACAGGAGACTAGCCGAAAATTGCTCAGCACCGTATCCCGACCCTGGATTGGGATCCATGCGGGGTATGGCACCACTCGGAGAAAGAAACATCAAGACCGGCGTTTAAAAGGCTGGCGCGTCGACAACTTCGCCGAGCTTGGATCTCGTTTGATCGAGCAAGGTCTGAATTTGATTCTGACGGGTTCTCGAAAAGATCAGACAACGGCTAAGGCGATCTCGGCTCGACTACCCCGGGACCGTTTCCTGCTACTGGCTGGGCGAACAGACATCCGTGAGTTGGCTTCTATCATCCAGCAAACCGACCTATTCATCTCCGTCGATTCCGGTGCGGCTCACATGGCGGCCGCGTTGGGAACACCTCTGGTACTGCTGTGGGGACCAGCCATTCTGGAGCAAACCTGTCCCGCTTCCACAACCACCCAAATTCGGGTCGTTCGTCACCCCGTCTTCTGTGCACCCTGTTATGGAACACCTTCGATGAAAACCTGTCGTCGCAACATTTGCATGGAATTTATCCCTCCGCAGCGGGTGCTAAAAGAAGTATTAGAGCTATTGGATTCCACCCGAGGTAGCATATCTCGATAGAAAGTAAGGACTGTTTCAACTAGGCACGATACTCTTGCCTCTCTCACCCATCTTGGACACACGACGGACGGGAAAGAAGAAGTTTCCGAAGAGATCTTCCTGAGCCTCTGTTTTTCGGTATGAAACAAACTGTGTCTGTCGCGTACTATATCAGAGGGATGGCCGAAACGGATGCAAACTTGGTGCTGTCTACCCTGAAGGGTGATTCTCGAGCTTTTGAACAACTGGTTAGACGCTACCAGAGACTCGTTTTTAATATCGTGTATCACTTGCTTGGGGAACAGGAATGAGGTCGAAGACCTGGCCCAGGAGGTTTTCCTAAAGGTGTTCAAATCGCTATCCGGCTTCGACACCCAAAGATCGCTGAAGTCTTGGATATCCCGTATAACTGTCAATCAGTGTCGGGATGAGATCCGAAAGGTACGCGGCCGACGCCTTCAGCTCTTTGCTGATTTGACCAAAAAGGAGCAAAATAGGATTGAATACTTGTTTGAGCGATCAGAACAGACAAATCGCATGAGTGCAGTCGAAGCTGAGGAGTCACTTCAGCTCCTCTTCAAAGGCATGAACAAACTGCCAGAAAAGGACCGACTGGCCTTTTCCCTTCGTGAACTCGAGGGGCTCAGTTATGCTGAGATAGGTGAGGTTCTTGAGACAAGCCAACTGGCGGTGCGCATCCGGGTAAGCCGCTCGAGAAAAAAGCTCCTGCAAGAACTTTCACAGTACTTATTCACTAAGGAAAACCTGAAGCTGTGAGTAAGGACCACGTTCCCTTCTCAGATCTGGAACACGCCGATCGGGTTGACCACCGACATCTGGAAACTTGTAAGCAATGCAGGCAAGATTGGAAGATATTTCGTTTTTTCCCGCTTTCAAATAAGCTTAGCTTCTCGGCTTGAACCGCCACCCTTCTTTGCCAAGAATATCACCCAGGCAATACAGGATCCCCCGCTATCTTTCCTGGTTCTTCTCCAGCACTTAATTCGACCACTGGTTCCAATCCTTTCCGTTCTTATTTTGGCCAACACATTTCTTCTCCTTAGAATAATCCGGCCGGGAGGAAACGGGTATTCTGGACTTCTCTTTGAAGAACTTCAGCCGGAAATTATCTCAGTAGAATTTGTGGTTCAGTCTTTGAGGAACTTTCCTGAGGAGGATACCAGCTTTGACAGACCGAACTAAGGCGATTCTTTCCCTAGTTCTCGTTTTCCTGGTAGGCACCTTATTCGGCGGAACCCTGAGCTATTTTCTACTCAAATCGGCGACAACTAGGCACGATCTATGGCGCTTTCTTTCTCACACTCCTCCTTCCGGACCCACTAGACTGATAACACAGATCGCGGAAGCACTGGATTTGGATGCTAAACAACGTATCCAACTACGGGAAAAGCTGGAGGAAAGCCACGAACAATACAAGAAAACCCTCAGGGGATTCCGGAAGCGCTTTCATGAGATCCGCCACCTCAGCCGCCAGCAGATTCGAGCTATTCTGAGACCAGATCAGATTCCAAAGTTCGAATAATATCTCAAGAAAAAGAGTCAGAGATTCAGCCATAGGCACGAAAAGCGACACTGAGTATTCCCCTTCCGGCCAAAACAAACATTTGGGAAAAGTAGCTGAGACCTTTCGTCCTTGACAAGAGTAGCTGCATCTTAAATGGTGTAGACTGGAGAAATGGGTCAAGAATCCAACTGCTCCAAAAGACCACTCCGCAGCAGCCAGGGTGACAAAGAGTATGTCTTTTTGAGAACACAGAATAGGCATCAACGGGATCGTTTCCCCAACCCCCAGGGTAGTATTCATGCCAAGTGTCTGCCTACAAGCAGATCTTCCAGCCCATTCTGGAAAAAAACAGGACAGTGTCTAGTCTGTCTCTCTCACACCCAATCTACTGCGCTAAGGTGTGCAAAACATACGCTGCTGATCTTCTGGCTGGCCACGTTGTTGTCTTTTCTAGGAATGGGCCAGCCTGTGTTTCGTTCCGATCAAGACAGGTGGGAGTTGTCCATCTTTGTAGGCTCAAGCCAGTTGAGCGACGGCAGTTTTGCCGCTCCAATTGAAGGAACGGCTGACGCCGTGCTGGTCGATTTTGGTTTTGAATCGAGTTACATCTTAGGTGCTCGAGTCACTGAAAATCTGGGACAATACGTTGGAGGAGAATTGTCTTATAGCTTCTCAAATCAACCACTCGTTCTTCGTCACATCTCTCCGAATGTTCCCCTGCTCGAGGTGGATCACAACATTCATCAAATCTCCTACGGTGGGGTCTTCTACCCCCTGCGTAGGAACAATCGCATTTACCCTTTTGGGTCAGCCGGGGCCGGAGCTTCCTTTTTTCAGATCCCCAGTGATTCAGAAAATCGGGCTCCTCAATCTAGTGTAAACCTAAAGGATCACTGGAAATTCGCTGCACATTTCGGTGGAGGGGTCAAGATAAAGATCACGGACAAATGGGGAATTCACATCGATTTTCAGGACCAAATTACCGGTGTTCCAGATTATGGACTACCCCCCGAGGCACCCGTAACCCAGGGTACCGCGAGACTAGTTTTGCTTCCGGATGGAATGCTCCACAACTGGCACATTGCAGCGGGGTTCCTTTACACTTTTTCCGGCCGATGAGGCAGCGATGAGTTGACTGCGGCCAAATTTGGGACCACGCAGCCTCTGAGATCATCACTCAGGCGGCTGGTCGATTCACTGACCATCAGGGACGAGATGGAATCGACCAGCGCAATGGAATCTGCTCGGATGGCTCCATCCATGACGAAGTCCAGGGAATCTACAGGGAGGCAATGAAGCGATAAGCTCAGACCCTCCCCTCACATATTTTCGAACAGAGTGCGAGATCGCCATCGCCAGTTCGGATGATACATGGCCAAAACAGGGTTTTTCAATACAATGGACCGCCAGTCGAAGGGAGAGCAAAATAGACGGACAACCGAAATTCGGAGAGGTCTTATTATCTCTATGCGCCATTGTTTTGATGGTTGCACACCCTGGGAACAGGACGGAGACCGTCATCATTGAGACGGCTAGCCGATTTGCACATTCGCTTTCCCTAGCGCAAAAAAGGAACATCGTGTTCGACTTCGACGCCAGAGACCGGATGAACCGGCATTATTTTCCCGACAGCAGTTATCGAGAAGAGTTCGGTTACCCTCGAAGAGGATGTCAATTACAAAGTCATGACTCCTGAGCAGGGACACTTGGCCAATGCATTGCTCGCTGCAGGTTTAAGTCAGTCGGGGTTTTCAAAGACAATGGCGGTCATGTGCCTAGAGGGAGTGTTGCGGGTGATCGAGAATAACACTAGTGGCCATCGGGACCCAGAGAAGTTCTATTTCAGTATTGCTGGAAAGCCCTCCCGAACTGGAAGTTGGGGCTACCGGGTCGAAGAACATCATCTCTCTCTTAATTTTACCATCCAGAACGGAGAAGTAGTCTCTCCGAGCCCAGCCTTCTTCGGAGCTAACCCACACCAGGTCCGATTGGGGCCTTACCAGGGACTGCGGGCGCTAGGGAAAGAAGAGGATTTGGCCCGTATTCTCTTGAACTCTTTGGATCCCGAGAAACGTCGCCAGGCGATTGTTAGCAAGGTTCCCTATCCCGAAATCCTGACGCAGGCAGATGCTTGAGTAAAGCTTGAGAAGCAACCGACCGGCTTGCCAGCCTCGAGCCTAACGGCATCACAAACGGAGGCGTTAATGGGGCTCATCCATGAATGCATTCACAATATACCGGTCCGACCTAGCCCGAAAAAGCATCCAGAGTACTTCTCTCGACCAGCTCTTTTTCTCCTGGACCGGTGGTGTCGAATCTGGCAGGGGTCACTATTGCCCCGCGTTCAGGGACCAACCTTTCTCATCGAGTACGACAACACTCAAAACGAAAGTAACCATAGTCACAGCGTCTGGAGGAATTTCGAAAGGGACTTCGGTTTGGACCTGTTGGCGCTTCATTTAAGAGAAGGTCCCCATGGGTCAGACCCTCAGGAACAAATGGCCCGCATGCCCAATTCCACCGCTACCAAACGACCAGCATTATCCTCCCTGACGGAGCTGTTTTTCGCACGTTCCTTTGGTGAACTTTCGAGAGTTTGGATCGGACCGAGACATTCATCGCCTACCGCGGGCCCAGAAATAACTCGGCCTCTGAGGTCCGGGGAAATCCGCTTTGTCTCTCGCCAGATCGAACACAGACTATAACAACACTGCCCGAACTGACGGTTGGAATCGAAGAAAAACATCAGATCATCGATCCGCCAATCCGGGAACTGACCTCTTCCATTCACGAGCTCCTCAAATAGGAACAGCTGGTACTCCAGGACCACATCAAGGCAAAATTCCCAGTCCAACTTCTCAAGGAATCTAGGCCGAAAACCGGATATGGCTAAATCTCCGTCGGCCTACCCGAAGGAGTAATTCGGATTTATCGAGTGGAACCCAATAAGCAGGATCAGTAACCTTTTCACCATTGATGGAAACACCCCCTTGCCGAATTAAGCGTCTGGCCTCCGACTTAGATGAGGCAAAGCCTACCCGACAGATCAGATCCACGAGGAGCAAAGGAGAACTTGAACTGACTCGGAAGAGTGGAATTTCTTCCGGTCTTTCCTTTTGCCGAAAAACGCGTGCGAAGTGCCGTCGTGCTCCATGAGCCGCACTCTCGGAATGAAACTCCTGGACAACCACAAAAGCTAGGTCTTCTTTGACCTTCATCGGATGACACCTACCCGTCACCACCTCCTTCCTACGTCGAGAGATTTCCAGCGATGACACGTCGGTCAGCAATTCCAGATAGCGCCACATCAACTCATCACTGATGGACATAAGCTTGCCGTAGATTTCTCGAGGGGGATCGTCGATTCCCACATAGTTGCCCAATGACTTGCTCATCTTTTCCACCCCATCGACCCCTTCCAGGATAGGAGTCATCAGCAGAACTTGCGGTTCCTGCCCGAATGCTCGTTGAATGTCCCGCCCTACCAGGAGATTAAATTTTTGGTCCGTACCTCCTAATTCAAGATCAGCCCTCAGGACCACGCTGTCGTAGGCCTGGGCAAGTGGGTAGAGCAGTTCATGAATCGAGATCGGTTGGCTAGAGGCGAGTCGCTTAGCAAAATCATCTCGTTCGAGCATCCGGGCCACGGTATAGCGACCACAAAGTCGGAGCCATTCCTCCGAGCTGAGTGAAGCTAACCAGCGACTATTGAAATCAATCATTGTTCGCTGTGGATCAAGTATTTTAAACACTTGTGTTTTGTACGTGTGGACATTTTTCAAGATATCCGCTCGGGTTAAAAGAGGGCGAGTCTTGCTTCTTCCACTCGGATCTCCAATCATTCCCGTAAAATCTCCGATGAGGAAAATGACCACGTGACCCAAATCCTGAAAATGTCGCATTTTCCGAAGTAGTACCGTATGGCCTAAATGCAGATCCGGAGCAGTAGGATCGAAACCTACTTTAACTGTCAGAGGCTTGCCAATCCGACGCGATTTTTCAAGCTTCTCGCGTAACTCTCCTTCCGAAATGACCTCAACCACACCTCGGGTGAGATAGGCCATCTGATCGTCCAAACTCATCGTGCTAACGTCCATCACATAATCCACCTCTGGCCAGAGTACTGATCGAAGGGTCACCATTTCTGATGGTGCCTGCACAAATTTCGATACCCTTTGGCCTCCTCAGCTGGTTATCGGTTTTCACTTCCCAAAAAGCATGGCTCACCGGCAGAGAAGAGGTTATAGTTCACCCACACGTTCCAGCGTACCATTGGTACACGGGAACCACACAACAAATCGTCCAGAGTTCAGCCAGAATGTTCTTGTCAGGATGGAACCAACTGCTAAAATGGGAAAAGGCCTGGTTAGTGGTTAGCCTTTCACTCGGCATTTTTCTTCGCTTCTACAATCTAAGCTCACCTCAGCTGTGATTAGACGAGATTATCAGTTTGGTTCGATTTCCGCACCCAACCTTATGCGAGAACCTGCTGGATATCCGAAATGAATTCGCAGCCGTCCCCTTGCACTACCTGATCCAACAGATCTTCGTCAAAGGATGGGGGAATCGGAATTGGCAGCTCGATTCGATGCCGCGCTTTTCGGAAGCCTTTCTCTATTCTGTACCTATTGGGTTGGGAAAAAGATTCTTCCCACCTCCAAAATTACGATTCTTTCCACCCTCATCCTGGCCTTCTATCCCCTCAAATCGCTTCTACTCTCAGGAAGGACGCCCTTATTCCCTCTTTTTCTTTCTAACACTGTGAACTCACGGTCTGCTATAGCAGGGCATTGGAACGTCGTCGGATCGGGTGGTGGATCTTATTCTCGATGTCCAGCCTGGCTAATCTTTACACCCACTATCTTGCCGACTTGGTTCTGCTCAACCAAGGAGTCTCTGTCTTAAGCTTGGGCATCCCAGCTATAGGACTTTCAGCAGAGGAATTCGACACCAAGTTGAACCGAAGAAAACTAGCAGCCTTTTGCCTCTCGGCCCTGCTTGTATCGACTCTATTCCTTCCCTGACTAAACTGGACCTACAGCAGTACCCAGCAGGATCAAACTGGTCCACTTTCTGAACTTCATCTGCCACTTCATATTTTTAAAGAGTTGAGTGGGGGAAGTTACCCTTTGTCACTTTTGTTCATTCTCCTTTTTACGTTGGAACTGACGACCTATTGTAGACGAAGGAAATGGGCTGCATCCGTACTCTTGCTGTCATGGTTCGTATTGCCACTATTGATGGTCATTTTCCTGGACTGGTGGCGAAACTATTACTTTGCCATTCGCCAAATACTCTTCACAATACCGGGACTCGTATTTAGTATATCCTGCGGCATAAGCTGTATTCCTGGCCTTTTTAGCCGGAAAGATATAGGTAAGAAGCTTCAAACCGCATGCATTATCTTGATCGTGCTCCTCGGCATTGGAGCCATGCTATGGAGCGATAAGAAGGAGCAAGCGGACTGGAAGGGCCTCAGCCAGTATTTGAAATCGCAAGTGGCAGCAGATGACCTGGTGGCGACACCACACATCGAATGAGTGGTGGCTTTTGGATATCCCGGGCTGAAGTCACGTCAAATTGATCTTGAGTCGTTGCAAGGGAGGCTTACTTGGCTGAAACCTAGACGAATCCATTTAATCGAATCCCGATATGCAACATTTGAGCAAAAAGAGCTCATCCTCACCATTACCGCCTCCGCTAAATCGGCTGAACCTGTCGAACTCCTTGGATTTCGAATTTTTACCCTCACTCTGCCTTCCTCCACAGGGATTCTCATTTCCACTGGTTGACCTTAAGCAGTGCTACATTGTGTCATTTCGTCTCTAGCAGATCCCAAGAACCAACAAAATTACTAACAACCTTCCTTGAACACTCGCTCTGTGATAGATGTGGACTGGTATCATACTCGATTCATGTATCTACAAGTGATGAATTATAAACTGCTTATATCCTTCATACTGTTAGAGGTGGGTTAAGGTTTTAAGAAGTTGCGTAGCTCGTGCCGACTACACAATAAACCAAGTGTGGCAGACAAAACAGCCCCACCCATCTTTCGCCTTTCCATCTAGAGTCTTCGTCGGAAAGACTGGTCCACGATTGCTTGGCTGACCTATGAGACAGTTATGCCTATACTCCCGGCTGAACCTTTTCGTGTACATTGGTGCCGATCTTAAGACGCGTATGCCGCTTCTTACGCTCTGCAAAGCCTTCGCCAATCAGTCGCAACAACGTTCTACGGTTGCTGAACAATAGGGAGACCCAGTGCCGTGCAGTCATTTGAGGGAAATAGATACCCCGGAAAATAAGTCGCGCAAAGAACAGAATCACACGTTCGCCAAATGGTCGCCCCTGGATCTGCTCGAGAGAGGATGCAATGGCTCTCGGTCCGTAACAGTGACTCCACGCTTCGTGGACTTCGGCCTCTGCCTCATCGACGGTAAGGTTCTCAGGAGTAAAGGCCATCCTGAAGGGGCGGAAGTCAAGCCAGTGCTTGGGCCGTGTGAGACGATTCTGCTCTAGCAACCGATCGTAAAGAGGAGTAGCAGGGTAGGGTGTGAGAAGCCCGAATACAGGAAGTCCCGGAGGCCATGATTCAATAGCCTCGACTGTTTTTTTAGCAACACCCAGATGATCACCGTCCATTCCGAAAATGAAAGAAGTTATGGCATAGATCCCGCGCTGTGCTAAGCGCTCCATGACTGCATGGTAGTTTGCCGGTTTATTAAATCCTTTGTTGACATCTTTCAAGGTCCGCATATCGATCGACTCAAGTCCCATGAATATCCAACGTCCACCACTGGCGGCGATCAAATCCACCAGCTCCTCATCACGCAGAAGATTGGCGCTGATTTGAGCCACCCACGGTATTATGGCATCTTGGGCGATGATCTCACGGAGCAATGACTTGGTACGTTTCACGTTAATAGCAAAGTTATCGTCTATGAAAAAGACCACAGCCTTTCCATGCTCAGTTTTAGCCCGAGCCTTGATGCGAAGTATCTCTTCGACCACACTGGCGTTTGTCCGGAACCGAATAGAGTCCCCGAAGAAACCAGTCACGGTACAGAAGTCACAGCCGTAGGGACAACCGCGCCCAGATTCTACGGGTAGCACATAGAAACTGTCCCATTCCACTCCCGCCCGTTTCATAAGATAGCGTGTCCAGGAGGGTATTCTCCCAAACAGGTTGAATTGGTCTAGATCCAAATCCTCCCAGGGAATGTGTGGATAGTTTTCCAGGGACGGCTTGATCTCCTTGCCATTCGCGTCGACCGGTAGATAGACCTCTCGGAGTTCGCCCCGTTCGGCGTCTTGCAGGATCTGGGGCCAGGTGTTATCAGTCTCTCCTAGGGCTATGGCATCAGCATGGCGAGGCTCACTGTCGCGCCCTAGCGGTTCATCAGGCACCTCCGTGACGTGCGGTCCTCCCATGACGACCTTGACACCGGCGGCGCGAATCGAATCGGCCATCCGATAGGCACGAGCTGCCATGCGCGTCATAGCACCGATCCCAGCGAGCTTGATATCATTCTTTTTGACAAAATCCGCAATCTCCCTTTCCGTTAATGGCTGAACATTGCCATCGACCAGAAATACTTTGTGTTTGGGAGGTGTCAACGCTTGTAAAACGAACATCCAGAGGTGCGGCATGTAGTTCCGCGTGACTTCGTTATCGGGATTGTACAGAAGAATATTCATTTCAAACTCTCGATCGCAGGTCTACTACTGCTAAAACCCATTTTTCTTCAGATGAAGCGTTTACAGAGAGCATTTCGGGAGATGGCTGTTGAAAATTTCCCAGCCCACGGTCGTCGAGATCAGCTGGTTGTTGATGTCTTGGACGTCCACGAGCACGACTGCCTAAATACACTGCTGAGTTGCCAGATTGACTAGACTGCACCACCACTGTACAAAAATTGGTACCAAGAGCTCCCTTCCCAGGCTTGAAAGTCGGACCGCCCTCCACCAGTCCATTCCGCAGATTACAGTCTAATTCCTGGGCGACGCAAACCCCAAACCGGCGAAGAAGGCTAATCTCAGACTTCACACAGGATTCAATTTAACAAACATAGGCTCTCTTAGTAAACCCCCATTCACCATATGAGATACACATCCTGCTTCCAAAAATAGCCTAACTAATTGTAATTACAGCAGATAAAATGTATAAAGGGGGCATGAAATGAGTGACCCTAAGGGTGAAGATTTGAAGGTTGGTTTTGATGGAAGTATGAGACTTGAGTTCCATGGTGCTAAGGTCACATTGGATACTGGGCTTCTCGCCTATCGGGATCTGGATGAAGCCTTAGGTTTATTTGACAGTGTACCTTCCGTTGTTCACTGCGGACCGGGCGTAACATCCAGCACGATCTCACGGGCTTGCTGCGCCAGTCGGTATAGCCGCCTGGCGGGTTATGAAGATGTTAACGATGCCCATCGTCTCTCGGTGGATCCGACTATGCGAAGGATCACCGGAAAGAAGGTCAACGACAAGAAGGCGGCCAGTGCTAACCCGGTAGGTCGATTTGAGACCCGGATGCTGTCTGTTAAGGACAACCTCAAAGCCCTTTCGGAAGTCAATGGTCGATGGGTGGAAAGGGCGCTGGAGAAAACCTCTCATCGACAAATCATTCTGGATATGGACAGTTCAGCCAGTCCTGTTCATGGCGCGCAAGAAGCCTCTGCCTACAACGGACACTTCGGATATACTTGCTACTGTCCCCTGTTTTGCTTCAACCAGTTCGAAAATTGCGAAGGTTCCATGCGTTGGCCCGGCAATGTTCACAGTGCGGATGGTTGGAAGGAGTTCTTGGAACCTATCGTGACTCGGTACGAGAAGAAAACCGTCCGTAAGTATTTTAAGTATTTTCGTGGGGATGCTGCCTTTGCCAAGCCAGACGTTTATGAGTACTTGGAGGAGAAGGGCTATTTGTATGCCATCCGACTTCCCACAAACGACGTGCTTCAGCAGGAGATCGAACCCCTGCTAACCCGGCCAGTAGTTCGTCCGCCCCGAAAGCCCACCGTCTGGTTTGCCGATTTCAACTATCAAGCCGCCAGTTGGGACCGTCCTCGCTGAGTGATTGCCAAGGTCGAGTGGCATCAAGGAGAACTCTTCCCGAGGGTTGGTTCCATTGTGACCAACATGAGCGCACAGTCCCCAGGGGTGGTTCACTTTCACAACGGTCGTGGCACGGCCGAGCAGTAGATCAAGGAAGGCAAGTATGCCTTGAACTGGGCGCGGTTATCCTGCCAACGATTTTTCCCGCATCAGGTGAGGTTGGCTCTATTTGTTTTGGCCTACAACCTGGGCAACTTCCTGCGGCGTCTCGTCCTTCCCAGAAGAATCAAACACTGGTCTCTTCGCAGCCTCTTGACGAAACTGATCAAGATCGGAGCGAAGGTAGTTCACCATAGCAGAATCGTCACGTTTCAAATGTCGGAGGTAGCGGAAAGCAAGGAGATATGGGCCGAGATTCTGTCTCGGATTAACCGCTTGAGATAGAGAACAGCCTAGCGCCAAGTATTTCTGATCAAACGACTGTGGAGGTATCTCTGCTGATCAGGTTTTGCCCACGGTATCTGGATATAACTCAAGGATTAGAGGCCTTCTTTGGCCGAGACAAGGGAGGGAACGTTTGCATCAACGTCGGGATACTGGTAGATTTCGACCATTCATAACGAGGAGGTCAGAAACCTCGAATCCAAGGTTGATATGGGGAATGTCGGGTAAAGTTAATGCACAGAAGATGATTCCGTACTCTTGGCTGTTTTAGGAACTTGCTGCGGAACTATGCCGAAGTGCCTAAGAAATGTCACTGTCCTCTGTGCTGGTCCGATGAGTCGAAGTTGACAAGAAGTGAAATGAGAGTTTGTCCAGCTGAAATCCCCTCCACTGAAAACCAATACACAACTGGTGACAGTGCAGTTTTCAAAATGGTAGTTGTCCAGCTGAACAATTTGGTCTTTGATGTCCTGGTTAGCGATCAGTTCCATTCTTAGTCCTCTGCCCAAAACTCCCCATCTTTAGGCCCACGCCCCTGGTAGTTTAGAATCTCAGCGCTTTGGTGTAATGGAAGTCTGGCGGACCACCCAACTCGCCGAAGCCCTACTCTCGCCTAATTATAACTGATATTAAACTGAAGTGATGTAGGCAAAGATTCAAAAAGGCTTCGTTCAACCTCAATGGCTCCACGGTGGGGTAATGAGTATCGTTGGATGTGATCTGAAACCACCTAGGTGGGGCAAAATCCCATTTGCTCTTGTCCTTTTGTTCCTTTGCCAGATTTTACCTTTCCGGGACTTCTGGAGAAAGGTTCTCATCCCTCGAATCTGCGATCATGACGTAGCTTCCTAAGTGCCTTAACCTCGATTTGGCGAATGCGCTCTCGAGTGACGGAGAACCTTTTCCCCACCTCCTCCAAAGTGTGCGAGCTTTGAGCTCCAATTCCAAATCGCATGCTGATCACTGCTTCCTCACGAGGGCTCAGGCTGTGCAGGACCTCTACCGTCTGATCCTTCAAATTGGCATTGATCGCTGTCTCATCAGGGGAAACTACCCCACGGTCTTCGATGAAGTCAGCTAGATGGCTATCTTCTCCCTCTCCAATTGGAGTTTCCAGTGGAATTGGCTCTTGGGCGATCTTGAATATCTTAAGTACTTTACCCACCGGAATGTCCATTTTCTTGGCAACCTCTTCAGAGGTGGGCTCTCGACCATATTCCTGAACTAAAGCCCGCGAGGTTCGCACCACCTTGTTTATGGCTTCGATCATGTGTACCGGAATTCGAATCGTCCGTGCTTGGTCGGCAATGGCTCGTGTGATAGCCTGTCGAATCCACCAGTGGGCATAGGTCGAGAACTTGTAGCCTCTGCGGTATTCAAACTTGTCTACCGCTTTCATCAAACCAACATTTCCCTCTTGGATTAAATCTAGAAATTGCAGTCCTCGATGGGCGTACTTCTTGGCGATCGACACAACCAATCGTAAGTTGGCCTCCACTAGCTCGTTCTTGGCGATCTCCGTTTGCAGCTCCCCTTGCTTGATTGCTGCCACTGTTCGTTTCAGCTCGGTAGGGGAAGATAACATCTTATCTCCGATGTGCTTCATTTCCTGATCGATTTCTCGAAGACGCGATGTCACTGGCTTGGTCGCGTCTAACGTGGGTGAAGATTCCTGTAATTTCCTGATTTTTTCGGATCTTCCCTCCAAAGTCACGATGTGATCAACGGCACCCTCGAGGGAATTAAGCAGGTTTTCATAGACCTGGGGAGTCAACTGCAAGTCGTAGATAAGGTGCGTTGTTCGAATACGATAACGAGCTAATCGAAAAAGCAGGCTCTTGTATGCCTTGCTGTCCTTCTCAGACTTCTGCAACCGCTTTTTCACCTTTACAGATTCTTCCTCCAATCGAGCGATCTTGTTAATACGCCTTAAAACCTGTGTCCGCTGCTGTGTAAGAATTTCATCCGTTAACTCACCCTTTTGCAATTCCACCAGGTAATTTATTTTCAGTTCTCCTTCTTTTAGTCTCCTCCCATATTTGAGGATCCCTTCGACAGCCATAGGAGAACGACACAAGGCTTTGGAAACGGTTTTTTGGCCTTGTTCAATTCTCTGTGCAACCTCGATTTCTTCCTGTCGAGTTAAAAGCGGAACCGTCCCCATCTCTCTTAAATACATACGGATAGGATCATCAGTCTTCTCCCAGTTCCGGACCCTAAGATCGGGCTCCCGATCCTCTTCAGTCTGCGAGTAGGTTTCCCGTTCCACCGTGTCAGTTTGCGACTCTGAATCAATGACTTTGATTCCCACATCGCCAAGGAGGAAGGAGATGTTGTCCAGATCCTCCGGTGAACGAGTAGCATTCGGAAGTATCTCTCTTATCTGGTGAAAGAGCAAATAACCTTGTTCTCTACCCAGATTAACCAATTTCCTGATGCCGTCATAGTGTTCTTCTATTGCCAAGATCTTTCTTTCTCCTAATTGCCTAAGCAGGGTAGCGGTCCACTTGTCTCCGTCCGTTGCCCGAGTTCAATTTGGGATGCTCGGAGAGCCGGGACGAATCATCTTCCCCTTGTGCTGAATTTGGCCGGGCCTTAGCAATTATTTTTCGAGTGGCATTCGATTAAATCGGAAGGACTTACGCTCCTGAAGTTTGGCGAATTGTGTGAATCACCCACTTGAGATGTGACGGGGTACAAGGATGGTTCCAGTTGATCATGAAGGCAGTCTGCACTCTCTCGAGAAGAGGGGAGCGACCCAACCTAAGGCCCCTTTTCCTGCTTCTACTTCACAGTCTAAAACCTAGTTCTACTACTAGCTTCACGCAAAGCTTTCTCGGTTGGATCGCTCCTGCCGCGGGCCTTATTGGCGGCTAGAATCGCCCGTCGAGCTCAGAACCCTTCAAAACGCTGATAGCTTTCTCAGCTTCGGACAGGGGGCTCATGCCCAAAAGCCGGAGCCACATGGCTGACCCGTATCTCTGTCTGTAATGAGCCAAGCTCACTTGACAGTCCCGTGTGCTGAGAAAAGTGCTTCTAGTTGTGGTTGCGAGTGGAATAGGACAGACCACCAACGTCTAGATCCTTACCCATGTTCTCCTCTAGAGAATATTGTTCCTCCACCGACCCTGAGATGCTGTCCGCAAAAAACAGAACATAGTGGAATTCTACCGCTGCCAGGTCCTGCTCGGTTGTTCCTTGGGGTACCTATTGCAAGGTGAGACGGATCCGGCCTTCAATTATTTTCTTTACCAACTTCAGGAAGCCAATGCTCAAGATGTTAAGCTCCTCCTGCCCTAACCACGGTTCCTTGTCAATGAAAAATCCCCAAAAACAATCTAAGCAGACTTTAAAGGACAGTTTTGGAGGAATAAGAGAGGCCCCTGATTCCAAGTTCTCAGAGTCAGCGACTGTCGACGCTACTCTCAGCGGACCCTCCATAGTCTGACTCACAGAACAATTCTCTCGCACAACTCGAATCTTCACCTCCTTCATCCATTGGGGCATCCAGGTAAAGGGGTGATTTCCCCTATACTTTCCTTTTGCATGGTCAAAGCCAAGCACATACTAAAAAATTGCTACGACAAGTTTGGGAGTGGGTTTCGTATACCCCCCACCAGTACTGTCCCGCAGTACGCACACAATTCTTGAAATCCATGAAATGCTGGCTACAATGAACCCCTTTTGCAAGAGGATCAAGATGTGATCGTCTTGCAACACTGAAAACTTGTTTTTCACTAATAGAAATTCCGTCTTGATCGCACAGGATCGACTCGTTTCGGTCGACTTTAAAAGGTGAGAGCGGACCTAGAGACTGCGCTCGAGTTCTTTGAACTCGCCCGGGAGCAAGAGCCGAATTACGCGCTGGCCTATGCGGGCGTCGCCAGCGTTTAGGACCGGCCCCACTAAATGGGCTGGTGTCACCTGGTGAGGCAACACAAAAGGAAAGGGCAACCCCTCCAGCCCTGTCTGTAAAAGTCATCCTATTTCCAACATGGAACCCTCAATCGTATTTCTCAAGCCCTGTTTACTACATCGCTACGACCCGGTGTGATAAATGAGGCTAAGGAAGCGATCAACGGCGCCGTGGATAGCGACCCAAAAGATTTTGGTATCTTTTTCACGCCTTCTTCTAGAAATGACTTGGTTAGGCCTTATCCCAGAGGATCAAAAGTCGTTGTGAGAAAGGCAGATATGAAGTGGTGGGCCTAGGTGGATTCGAACCACCGACCTCACGCTTATCAGGCGTGCGCTCTAACCAACTGAGCTATAGGCCCTGATGTCGGAGAAGGCGGCAGTATAGCCCACTCCCTGGTCGATGACAAGCTCCAGAAAAGGGCGTCCATTGAGCTAAATGAGCACTAATGCATGGCTTCCAGTGCACTTGCGACGGGTAGGATGTTCCGTAGCCTCGAGAGTGTGATAGAGTCTCTCGTTGTTACTCTGACTCAACTTGGGTTTCCCCTGAATCAATGAAACCGCAGCATGAGCTCTTAATCGTCGATGATGAGCTAGCTAACCTACAAAAACTCAAACGCACCTTCGTCAACGAATTTGGGATTCACGAGGCCAAAAGCGGTGAAGAGGCGTTAGTGTTGCTTAAGGACTACTCCATTTCTGCCATAATCGCCGACCAGAGGATACAAGGTATGACTGGAGTGGACTTACTACGCCAATCCTTGCAGATTCAACCCGACGCTATCCGCATCATTCTGACGGGCTACACTGACGTGGGAGATCTGATGGATGCGATCAACAAAGGTCATGTCCACCGATACGTAACCAAGCCTTGGGAACCATTTGCTTTAAGACACACAGTCAAGCAGGAACTCGAGCGTTGGCGGCTGAAAAGAGAGAATGAGCTATTGGAGGAGCAACTGCGGATTGCCAAAGAGGTCCAATCGTACCTGTTTCCTCAAACCTTTCCCAAAATGGAAACCCTAGACTACACGGGTGTATGTCGAGCTGCACGAGGGGTAGGCGGAGACTATTACGATTTTCTCAAGCTCACACCGACCCAACTCTGCATAGGGTTGGCAGACATTTCGGGAAAAGGCATCTCGGCGGCCCTGTTGATGGCGAGCCTTCAGGCAATGCTGAGAAGTCATTTACCCTTGCACGCGGACCCGCTGGACACACTCGTCTCCACCATCAATCGTCTGATGTGGTCTACGACCGAATCCAACAAGTTTGCCAGCTTGTTCTGTGGTCTTTACGACGACGTTGAGCGAAAACTGAACTACGTCAATGCAGGACACAATCCCCCGATCATCCTGCGCGCACAGAGCCAGGGCTCACCAGAAAATCCCCTATTGAATCCGCTGAATTCATCCAGCATCGAGACCGCCAACGGGCGATATGACATCTTTCGGCTCGATCCCGGTGGGACCGTTGTCGGGCTGTTTGCCGATGCTGTTTTTGAACCGGAGAGTGTCCAAATGAAAAGAGGTGACGTGCTCGTTGCCTTCACCGACGATATCGTTGAGGCACTCGATGGAAACCAGCAAGAATTCGGCGAGAAACGCCTCATCCGCTTGGTCGCAGATTATCTTTCCTCTTCCGCTACCGACTTGAAAGACTTGATCATGTCCCGGATTGACGAATTCATTGGTGAGGAATTTCAACAGGACGATCTCACGTTGATCATCGCAAAGGTGGTCTGAGTACAGAACCCACTACTATCACCGAGCCAACTTCGACCGTCCTATAGAAAAATTACGCGTCGCCCTTCTACCTGAAGGCAACCTTCACAAACCAGCTTCAGGGCCTGTGGGTAAATCTGGTGTTCCTGGACCAGGATACGGGCGGAGAGCATCTCTGCTGTATCATCCTTCATCACGGGGACGGAACGCTGAAGAATAATGGGTCCATGATCAAGCTCCTCATCGACAAAGTGAACCGTGCAACCTGAAACTTTCGCACCCCATTCGAGTGCTTGTTCTTGCGCATGGAGTCCTGGAAAAGCGGGTAAGAGAGAGGGATGAATGTTCAAAATCGCTTGGGGATATCGTCGAACGAAATATGGACCCAAAAGACGCATAAATCCAGCCAAGCAGACAATCTCGACCCCGGCTTGGCGGAGTTCCTTGACCAAGAGCCGATCGTAGCTTTCACGCGCTTTACCCAGGGGAGAAATACACCGTGCCTCGTACTGGCGCTGCTGAGCATGCTGCAGGCCCAGGGCCTGTGGGTGGTTCGAGATCACCAACCCTATCCGGGCTTTGATCTTCCCCGTTTCGATCGCATCTGAAAGGGCGAGGAAGTTTGACCCTCGTCCGCTAAGAAGAACAGCTATCGTCTTCATCGATAACAGACTTGCCCGCAACCTTCACTGATCTCACCGATCAAATGAAATGGCTCCGTACAGGAGCGTAGAAATTCCTCTGCACGTAAAATTCCCTCCTGAGCCACCACCAGAATCATGCCTAAACCCATATTAAAAGTACGGAACATCTCATCCTTTTCAACTTGGCCCTGATTTTGAATCAACTCGAAAATAGCGGGAATCTTCCAACTGTCAAGATCAACTTGGGCGTCCAGTGTTTGGGGCAAGATGCGGGCCAGATTTTGCGTGATTCCCCCCCCTGTGATATGGGCCAAGCCATGCAAATCATCACTGCCCAAAAAGTCTTTAATCACAGGCAAGTAGTTGCGGTGAGGGATCAGTAGTTCTTCGCCGATGCTTTTGTCCAGATCCGCCACATAGCTATCTATCTTCAGCTTTTCTTGCTCGAAGAAGATCTCTCTGACCAGAGAATATCCGTTGGTGTGTAGTCCAGAGGAGCTGAGACCGATGAGAACATCATTCTTTTTAACCCACTCAGGCTTAAACAGCCTAGACTCGTCCACAATTCCCACCATAAAACCAGCCAGATCATACTCGCCAGTCGTATAAAACTCTGGCATTTCCGCTGTTTCACCTCCCAGCAGGGCACACTCTGAGTCTCTGCAGCCCTGGGCCAGCCCTTGAACAATTTCTTCGATTACCTGGGGTTCCAATTTTCCAGTGGCAATGTAATCGAGGAAGAACAAGGGCAGAGCTCCCAGGACAAGGATGTCATTGGTGCAATGGGCAACCAAATCGATTCCAACCGTATGATGGACACTGGCCAAGAAGGCCACCTTCAACTTGGTACCCACTCCATCTACGCTAGAGACCAGGACGGGTGTGTGGTAAGGAGTCAGATCAGGTCGATAGGAGCCGGCAAAAGCACCTAAATCACGAACGACTCCAGAGGTAAACGTGGAACGTGCCAAGTCGCGGATACGCTCTTTGGCTTGATTTGCCCGATCAATGTCTACACCGGCTTGACGATAGGTCAACCCGGAAGGGCAGTTGCTGGGTCCTCGGCTCTTCGGCTTGGCCAATGGAGACCTCGATCTTCGCTTGTCCATGCTCATCCGTCATGGGACATCCGTTAGTCGTCGCTCGAGCTGCGGTCGACTCCCCTAAAAAGAGAGTTTTGCACGACATCCCTACCCAGCGGGACCGGGTAGTTCTCATCGAAACAGGCGGAGCAGTAGCTGCTTTGGTCTGCTACTGCTGCCTTCATCCCTTCTATTGAAAGATAGGCCAGACTGTCAGCCCCGGTAAATTCCCGAATTTCTTCCACTGTCTTGTTGGCACCAATCAGCTCTCGATGGGTCGGCGTGTCGATCCCGTAATAGCAAGGAGAGATGGTCGGAGGAGAGCTAATCCTGAAATGGACCTCCTGGGCCCCAGCAGTCCGCACCATGTGAACAATCTTGCGACTCGTTGTCCCTCGAACAATGGAGTCGTCAATCAGCACTACCCGCTTGTTCTTCAAGAGTTCCCTAACCGGATTGAGTTTTATTTTTACTCCGAAATGACGAATTTCCTGCTTGGGTTCGATGAAGGTGCGACCCACATAGTGACTTCGAACCAGACCGTACTTAAAGGGGATTCCCGACTCATCGGCGTATCCCACAGCTGCGGTCAGACCCGAATCCGGGACTGGGATCACCATATCCGCTTCCATGGGCGCCTCACGTGCCAGCCTTCTTCCCATCAAATAACGGCTCTGGTGAACACTGCGCCCAAATACCATACTGTCGGGACGACTGAAGTAGACATGTTCAAAAATACAAAAGGCGTGGCGAGGTGCCGGAGGCAGAAAGAAAGACTTGACCTGACCATCCTCAAATTTCACAATTTCACCCGGAGCGACATCCCTCACATACTCCGCTTCCACGAGATCAAAAGCACAGGTTTCCGAAGCCACCACGAAAGAGTCCCCCAGCCGACCCAGGCAAAGGGGGCGGAAACCGAAGGGATCTCGGATAGCATAAAGACATCGTGGCGTTTTCAGGAGCATGGAGAAGGCTCCATGCACACAACGAAGTGCATCCTGCAGCGCCTGGTCGAGAGACTCCTTGGGATTGCGCGCCAACAGATGCAGGATCACCTCGGTATCGGTAGTGGATTGAAACATGGCCCCTTCTTCTTCTAACTTTTGACGAAGTGGATTGCTATTCACCAGATTACCATTGTGAGCCAGAGCGATGGGACCTCGCCAGGAGTTGGTTACAATGGGCTGAGCATTGACCATCAGGCTCTCTCCTGTAGTCGAATAGCGAACGTGTCCAATGGCCGACTCCCCGGTCAAGTTCCCAAGCTTCTTGTCATCAAAGACCTCGGCTACATAACCCATCCCTATCTCCTGACATAGATTTGAGCCATCGCTAGTTACGATGCCTGCAGACTCCTGACCGCGGTGCTGTAAAGCGTACAGGCCGAGATACGTTATGCGAGAGGCTTCCGGATGAGAGACGACACCAAATACACCACAATGGTCTTTAAATCGGTCACCTTCTCCTGATTGACTTCTGGTCGCATTCATCCAGGGTTAAACACCTCCCCGAGTGAAGAGTCCCATAGCTGGACTATACCCTCCATGGCTAGTGAAATCAAAGTTTGACCATTGACCATAATATGAAAATCTCCTTCTCTAATCTCACCCAATTTGGCCACTGGGCTCTCCACGGCCTCCAAGAATAAAACTTCATTGGTTTTTCTAACTGAGACCAGCGCTCGGGAAGGACTTTCACTAAAGAGAAAATAATCGGATCGCATCGCGGCTTCGATCTTAACGCTTACTGCCAAGTGACCTTCGAAGCAGCACTCAGCCAAGGCCGTAAGGAGCCCTCCTTCTGAGAGATCGTGGGCAGATTCGATGAGCCCTGCCCGAGATATCCGGAGTAGATCATCCTGTAATCGCCTTTCGCTTACCAGATCAAGCTGAGGACAGGGAGCAGATAAGGAGATACCCAAAGTTTCCAGATAAATACTGCCACCCAATTCTGGCCGGGTCTCTCCCAGGAGATAGATAGTATCTCCGGAATTTTGGAAAAATGCTTTCGATATAAACCGAAGATGATCGATCTTCCCCACCATTCCCACCACCGGAGTCGGAAATATCCCCACCCCATTGGTTTCATTGTAAAAGCTAACGTTTCCACCGGTAATGGGAGTGCCGAAATGCCGACAGGCCTCACCCATGCCTCCAACAGCCTCAGTGAACTGCCACATCACCTCTGGGTTCTCCGGACTGGCGAAATTCAAGCAATTGGTTGCGGCTAGGGGGCGAGCTCCGGAACAAACTAGATTGCGACAACTCTCGGCCACTGCCAGCATGGCACCCATACGGGGATCCAGCTGGCAAAAACGGCTGTTCCCATCCAGGCTCATCGCCAACGCTCCAGGCTGGGCTTTCAAACGCAAAACAGCAGCATCACTCCCAGGGGTAACCACCGTGTTGGTCCGCACCATATGATCGTATTGCCGGTAGACCCAAGCTCGGCTGCACAGATGAGGAGAGGCAACCATCTTCAAAAATAGTTCCTCGTAGTCGGACGGCTCGCCGATACTCAAGTCCTGCCATCGGGGGAGACTGGATAAATATTGGGGTTTTCGAGTCGGACGATCATAAACAGGTGCTTCGTCGGTCAAAGCACGGGTTGGTATTTGGGCGATCTTTTCCTTACCGTGACAGACCATCAGCTCAGGCTCACGGCGCACGCGCCCCACCACCACCGCATCAAGATCCCATTTGCGAAAGATGCGCAACAACTCATCATCTCTCCCCTTGTGCGCAACCAAAAGCATCCGTTCTTGGGACTCGGAAAGCATAATTTCATAAGGCGTCATCTGTTCTTCGCGTTGGGGAACCAACGCCAGGTCAATTTCTATACCCATCCCCGCCCGATTACCCATCTCACAGGTTGAACAGGTTAGACCAGCTGCTCCCATGTCCTGTATTCCCACCACAGCCCCACTCGCCATCGCCTCCAGGCAGGCCTCCAAAAGGAGCTTCTCCAAAAAAGGGTCTCCGATTTGCACATTAGGACGTTTAGAGCGAGAGTCTTGGCTGAATTGCTCTGAGGCCATGGTAGCACCGTGGATACCGTCCCGCCCTGTTTTGGCGCCCACATAAATGATCGGATTGCCAACACCTGAGGCACATGCTTTGAAAATGGCACCAGCCTGAGCGATGCCCAGGCTGAAAACATTGACAATCGGGTTGCGACTATAGTGCTCCTGAAAACATAATTCTCCCCCAACGGTTGGAATACCCATGCAGTTTCCGTAGCCGGCAATGCCCGAAACAACACCCTCGATGATCAACTGATTATGAGGTTTCTCCAATGGCCCGAAGTGCAGTGAATTCATAATGGCTACGGGGCGTGCACCCATGGTAAAGATATCCCTCAAGATACCTCCGACCCCGGTTGCCGCTCCTTGATAGGGTTCGATGAAGGAAGGGTGATTGTGGGATTCGATCTTGAAAACGGCTACTTGCTCCCCTCCGATGTCCACCACTCCCGCATTCTCACCAGGTCCTTGAAGTACCCACGGAGCCTCGGTGGGAAGCTTACTCAAATGTAGGCGTGAGCTCTTGTAACTACAGTGCTCGGACCACATGACGGAAAAGATCCCAAGCTCTGTCAGATTGGGCTCTCGGCCAAGTAGGCGACAGATTCTTTCGTATTCGACCAAGGTAAGCCCGTGGTCCTGGACGAGGTCAAGACTAATCTGCTCTTGAGTCATTCACTTGCTGCAAAAAGATTCCACGATGGATCGAAATATGAAGAGTCCATCCTCAGAACCTAGTACCCTTTCGGCAGCCCGCTCTGGGTGGGGCATTAGCCCAAGGACATTGGGAAGACCCGTCAGTCCAGCAATATTGTCCACAGAGCCATTGGGATTAGATTCTGAGGTCGGTCGACCAGTGACGTCGCAATAGCGAAAGACGATCTTCCCTTCTCTTCTTAAGTCGTTCAATTCCTTGGAAGAGAGAAACAAATTCCCCTCCTGATGAGCGATGGGCATTCTCAGAACCTGGCCCTTCTGGCAGGCCAGGCTAAAGGGAGTGAGATTATTTTCAGTTCGCAGAAACACCTGCCGACAAACGAACTTCAGCCCCGAGTTGGGCAGCATGGCACCAGGCAACAGTCCCACCTCCTGGAGAATTTGAAAACCATTGCAAATACCCAGAACAAGCCCACCGCTCTCGGCATGACGCCGGAGACTTCCCATCACCGGAGAAAACTTGGCAATAGCTCCGCAGCGCAGGTAGTCTCCGTAGGAAAACCCTCCGGGTACAACCACTACGTCGACACCTTGTAAATGGACATCCTGGTGCCAGATAAAGACCGTTTCCCTACCCAGGATATGTTTGAGAACATGATGGGTATCATGATCACAATTAGAGCCGGGGAAAACGAGGACACCGAACTTCACGAAAGTTCCTCGATTTCAAAGCACTCGATGGTGGGATTAGATAAAACCTGTTGGGCTATCTCTTCGACTAGCTGTCTGACCTTTTGGAAGTCGCCCTTTTCTTCAAGTTCGATTTCGAAATATTTGCCTTGCCGAACCTGGAGCACTCCCCCATATCCCATCTTATGGAGAGCGCGCTGAATCGTTTGACCCTGAGGATCTAGAACTCCCTGTTTGAGTTGGACAACAACCTTTGCCTTCATTCCTGCCGTCGTCCGTTCTCCCAGTTCTTCCCAGTTCGAATCTCTCGCATGAAAAATCCTTGAATGGTGCCGTACGATCCCAACCAACACACAAACCGCGGTCAGGAAGCAAGGCCGCCGATGTGGATCTGATCGATCACTCCTGTCACAGCCGCGTCCACCGGAGCGTGGAATTGGCCCAATATGTGCGCAACCGACCAACCATCTCGAACTAGCAGGACTCTATCTCCAGCTCCAGCATCCACCCCATCGATGGCCAAAACGAGTTCCCCGATTGGCTGATCGTTCAGATTCACTGGCTGGACCAGAAGCAGTTTCTGACCCTGGTAGGCCTCGTGCTTGCGGGTCGCTATCAACTGACCAACAACATGTCCAACGATCATTTCCGCTGTGTTGTAGGGAGCACATTCTGGCCCTGGAAGTTGTATTCGTCGAGAATTCCGACAACAGAACAATCACAGGGTACCTCCGCTGGATACCACGGAAACGAAGCCTCTTTGCCTTCGACATAATACACGTTCTCTCCTACACCAGACCCGACGGAATCCAGGGCGATCAGGGTGCTGCCAAAGGTCCTTCCCTGTGGGTCAATGGGTTTTAGAATCAGGATCTTCTTGCCATCCATTGGGGAATTCTTGACCGTCGAAACCACCGTTCCAATTACGCGAGCTAACCTCATTGTTCCCTTTTTTTCTTTTTCCCTTCAAGGTCCAATCTGTCCACAATCCCGACGATGGCTGAGTCGACGGGATGATCTTTCAAACCGTTTGCCATACGCGCCGAACTACCGCTCACCAAGATAACAGTTTCTCCTTCTCCTGCTCCCACGGTATCCACTGAGACTTGATAGCCCCTTGCTTCTTCGCTTTCTGGGTCAACGGCCTGGACGATGAGAAGTTTCTTACCTTCCAATTTTGGATCTTTACGGGTCGCGACTACGGTGCCAACCACTTTGCCAAGAATCATAGTTGGAAACGGATATCCTATTTTTCAAAAACAACCTACAGCAGACTCATAATCCTTCTCCTTCACTGCACTGAATTGCCGGATAAGCCTGTCAGGCCAGCGTTTGCACCACCTCTCCACACCCACAGGTATTAGAATCCAGCTAAAAACAGAAAAGAGATCTCCTTGGTGCAGGTCCTACCCAAACCCCTTCGGCGAAGGGACTGTTCACCAGTATTATTGGTTTGGTAAGGCGATCGGCAACCGCTCGTCCAAATTGGAGTGAGGTCTAGGGATTACGTGGACACTAACCAGTTCGCCCACTCGGCGGGCCGCTGCGGCCCCCGCGTCAGTTGCCGCCTTGACCGCTGCTACATCACCACGCACAACGGCCGTGACCAGCCCACTCCCAATCTTCTCATAGCCAACCAGAACCACCTTGGCCGCCTTCACCATCGCATCAGCTGCCTCGATCATGGCAACGAGCCCTCTAGTTTCGACCATGCCTAAGGCTTCCATTGACTCAGCCATATCCGTACTCCTTCGTAAGCTATTGCTATTCTCTTTGGCTGACAGCAAGAATTGCCTTCTCGACCAACTCCTCCAACTCGCCTCGAGAAACTGCTACGGTACCTTCTTGTTCCATAGTGACAGGACAGCCAGGCTGACGAAAATCAGGGGCACTTATACCATAATCCTGAGCTACTTCAAATAATTTATCCACCGCCTGGCGCGAAAGTAGAGCTTGCTTGCCCAGAATTCTGGTCAAGATAGTAATTTGGGCAAAGTGTTCGAGCACTTCCATCTTGAAAAATGCCTTTTCAAGATCAGAAGCGTAGGTGATTGCACCGTGGTTTGCGAGTAAGACAGCATCGTAAGTGGGAACCAAATCAACCAGGCTGTCCGCCAATTCCTGGGTTGACGGAGTTCCATAAGGAGCAAGCGGAACACACCCCAAAGTTAGTACTACTTCTGGCATTAGTGCCTCTTTTAAAGGTATCCCCGCGACGGCGTGAGCCGTAGCGTAGACGGGATGACCATGACAGATGGCTCTCACATCCGCCCGCAGTTGGTAGACCACAACGTGCATTCGGATTTCCGTGGACACTTTTCGCTCACCTTCAATTTGCCGACCCTCAAGATCTGTCACTACCAGGTCTTGAGGTTTCAGAAAACCCTTGCAGATTCCAGTTGGAGTTGCCAAAAGACGATCTCCCAGACAGATCGATAAATTACCCTCAGTGGCGGCGATGAAATCTTTGGCATACATGCGCCGGCCAATCTCGCAGACTACTTCCCTCAATTCAGTCTCGCCCATAAACTTTCCCAGGGTCAGCTGAATGCGATCAGGCTGTATCTCCTCCGATCCCTAGCCGCCACTCCATCAAGAGTTCTATCATGTGAGTATCGTCTTTACCACGAGGTTTTTTTATAATTTTAGAAACGATGATCGCTCAACTTGAAGGAGTGCTAGTAGACAAGGCTGCCGATCGAATCGTCCTGAACATACATGGGGTGGGATATGAAGTTTTGATTCCTTTTTCCACCTTTTACGAAATGCAGGACTTAGGTGAGACTGTCAGCCTACACATCTACACTTACGTGAAAGAGGACACCCTCACCCTGTATGGGTTTTTAACTGGAGAAGAGAAAAGACTTTTCGTACTGTTAATCCAGATTTCCGGAGTTGGACCCAAGTTGGGGATAGCGATTCTTTCGGGCTTGTCCGTAGGAGAGTTCATCCAGGCAGTCAGCAGCGGCAGCGTGGCACATCTTAGTGGCGTTCCCGGAGTGGGGAAGAAAACCGCTGAGAGGCTCATTCTAGAGACGAAAGATAAAATCGCATCCTTGTTACCAACTCATCAGCCATTGAGGGGCGGATTGAGCTCGCTAGAAGCAGACGTGGCTTCGGCACTTTTGAACCTGGGCTATCCGAAGAGCCTAGCAGACAAGAGAGTCGCCGATGCGTTTAGAGAAGAGAAAACACAACGCTTCGAGGTCTTGCTCAAAAATGCCCTGAGGAAAATGAACTAGCGTGGGAAAAGACTCGAAATCCGAAATTCAAATGACTTAATTTTGTAAAGGCGAAAAATGCTTCGAGCATTGCATTTCCGCTGAACCAAGCAATCGCACCAACTGGAAGTATGGACCAGACAGAACGGGTCATGGATCCCTCCCATCGGGAAGAGGAGCGCAACTTCGAAAACAGTCTTCGCCCTCGATATCTGAACGAGTTTATCGGTCAGGACAACATTAAGGACAATCTGGCGATCGCGATCGAAGCTACCAAAGAGCGTGGTGAGGCCTTGGACCATGTTCTGCTCTTCGGTCCCCCAGGGCTTGGCAAGACAACGTTAGCTCAAATTGTTGCCAGGGAACTTGGAGTCAACTTTCGTTCGACCTCGGGACCGGCTGTTGAGAAACGGGGTGACATCGCCGCCATTCTGACAAACTTGGAAACCAGGGATGTCCTTTTCATTGACGAGATCCACCGACTCCATCCTTCTCTCGAGGAAATCCTCTATCCAGCCATGGAGGATTTTCAGATCGACATCATGATCGGGGAAGGCCCTGGAGCTCGTTCAGTTAAGATCGACATTCCGCCTTTTACCCTGATCGGAGCCACAACACGAACTGGGCTCTTAACCTCGCCTTTACGCGGACGGTTTGGAATTATTCAGCGCTTGGACTTTTATGATGTGAAGAGTCTCTCCACTATCGTTCGCCGATCAGCCCAGATTCTGGACATACCGATCGATGACAAGGGAGCGGCGGAAATTGCTCGACGCAGCCGCGGAACACCCCGCATAGGCAACCGCTTGTTGAGACGGGTCAGAGACTATGCACAGGTACGGGCCGAAGGACGAATCGACCGGGGGATCGCATGTCAGGGTATGGACTTAATGAACGTCGACCGATTCGGATTCGATGAAATAGATCGTAAGCTGCTACTTACCATTATTGAAAAGTTTGGTGGGGGACCCGTCGGTGTGAACACGATTTCTGCTGCCATCAGCGAAGAAAAGGAGGCTATTGAAGATATCTATGAACCCTACTTGATCCAAATCGGCTTTCTGAACCGTACTCCACGTGGGCGCATAGCCACCCGGTTAGCCTATGAACATCTTGGAATGGATGGAGTACAGACGCCCCAGAAAGACCTTTTTGGTTGACCAGATAGCTCCGACCTGCTGGACAAACCTTCCCCTAGAAAGCTGCGTAGCAGAAAAAATGAGGTGCTCCATATGGAATCTATCTCCCGTTGTTGCCGCACCAAATCTTGCGATGAGGGCAAACATGGATCTTTTCAAAGGCGCAGACTCTGTTGAAGTAAGAGCGTCCTGAACCGGTGGTGAAAACGCTACCTAGGTGGCTCATTTGTAGGCGGGAATAGTCTTTTCGAGGAAACATCATTATGCCAGAGATTCCATTGGCCAGGATATTTACGGATACAGGACTCCAACAACTTGGCCAATTTGCTGATCACTAGCACGCTCATCTCTTCTCCAGCCCCCCACGACTCTAGGGTTCTCCAAAGTCAAACAGACCTGTTCTTTGTGCTGCTTGAGGCAGACAATAGGGATAAGTGCGGCACCACTCATTCTGGCCAAAGCAAAGGAGCTTCCGATTTCCCACTTGTTACACAGGACTTTTCTAACCAGCCTCTTACTGTCGCGTGAACCCATCGATTAGGCTCCCGAACTCATCTTCAATGTGAGCTCCTCCACCGCGTCCAAGTCCAGTCCCTTCCCCAATATCAGGGTGCCGATGTCAAACGCGAGTGGTTCTCCCATGGTCCGTTCTCCGACTATTTGAGAACAATGGTGCCAATGCAGGCCTCCACACCTTCCGCGAATTGCTTTTCCACATTGGAAAGATTCTTTTTAGCAGGAACTGTGGCCCAGAGCTAGGGACCATTTCTCCCACTCTCTCCCTCCTTCATGGCTACGGAACGGGGTGAGGAATGTGGGCCATTGGTGATCATCGCCAAAAAGAAGTACGGTGGAGAATATTGGAATGTTTCACAACTCGCCACCCAAGTTAAACCAGATAACAGTAGAGAGGAATGACTTGAATCTCATCAGGCACACAAAATGGATTCCAAAGAACATGGATGTATAATGGATGTTCTCTTTATGTCATGCGGTGGGCTTCTAGACTGGGGCACAGCGGACAGTGAGATCGATCTCACCTATTTGATCTCATGAGGAAGAGAGTACTTCTTCTGTCCCATCTGTGGGAAACTGGTCAAGAAAGGCAGGCTGTTGCTCACTTCTGCAGTGAACGATACCGACTGCTTGATCTCGGAAGCTGGATCAATGGTGATTATCACATCGCCGGAAGAAGGAGAAAAAGGAAGGGAGAGGGATGAATGCAGCGTCCAGATATCATTGTCTTAACGGGTCTGGGCGTTGGTTACTTGCCCTTTGCTCCGGGTACGTGGGCCTCCCTGGAGGCGGTGCTGATTGTCCTGATCATTCACTGGACTTTTCCCGCCCAAGAGATCCCTCTGCTTCTCACACTTCTGGTGCTAGCGGTTGTTTTCGGAATCAAGTTATCCACTCCGATCGTCCGCAGCGGACGCGATCCTGACCCAACCCAGATCGTCATCGATGAGATTGCCGGACAGATTCTCTGCCTCCTCTGGGTCCCGATCTCGGGTATTTCTTTGATCGTTGGATTCTTTCTCTTTCGCTTTTTTGATATTGTAAAGCCTTATCCTGTCCGCCACAGCGAGCGTCTGAAGGGTGGCTGGGGAATTGTTTGCGATGATCTCATTGCCGGTCTGTACGCAGGTTTCGTCTTAAGGCTTCTACTTTGATACTGGTTTGTCGTTGAGTAGTTCTTTCCGGTATCGATGTGAAGTCGCGTTAAACTGAAGCCACTCCACCTGAGGTCAATAAAATGCGGGCGGAAATTATCGCTGTAGGCAACGAGCTGCTCACCGCTTCACGACTGGACACTAACTCTCTGCAGGTTACGCAAGAACTCAACGCCATTGGCGTTCAGGTAGCACGCAAGTGCGTGGTGGGAGATCGTGCTTCCGAGATTCAAGACGTGTTACACAGCGCCTTGAAAAGGGCGGAGGTAGTAGTGTTGATGGGCGGTTTGGGGCCTACCAATGACGACGTTACTCGGGAAGTTGTTTCTAAGGCGCTGGGACGTCGTTTGGTTCTTAAACCTGAGATCCTTGAGGACCTGAGCCGACGCTATGCGCGCTTTGAGCTGAGAATGACCTCCAATAACCGGCGACAGGCACTGGTTCCTGAAGGGGCTACCGTGATGGAAAACCCTCAAGGAACAGCTCCAGGATTATTCCTGAAGGAGAAAGCCAGCCTGGTCTTCTTGTTGCCGGGTCCTCCGCGAGAACTTAAGCCCATGATCAATCACCATATGATTCCCCTGATTCGTAAATACAAACCAACGTCGCGCCAGTATCTTAGAATGCTCAAGGTGGCGTCGGTCGGTGAATCGTCTCTCGACTCGTCGATCGAATCGATTTACCAAGCCTACCCAAAGATCGAGACGACCATTCTCTCCTCTCCAGGGATTATTGATCTTTTCTTTCATTGGATCGGAGAAACAGACGAAGAACGTGCCAATCAGGAACTTGAAGAAATGGTCGGCCGGATTCGTGAAAAACTCGGTTGCTCCATTTTCACCGACCAGGAGGAGGGACTAGAAACGGTGGTTGGACGCCGGCTGCGAGGAAAGGGATGGACCATGGCAACGGCAGAATCTTGCACGGGAGGACTTATCAGCAAGATGTTGACCGACGGTCCTGGAAGTTCCGAATATTACTGCGGAGGAGTGATCTGCTACAACGACCGTCTGAAAGCGGAGTTGGTTGGCGTCAATGAGAGGACCTTGAAGCGATTCGGTGCCGTTAGTGAATCTGTAGCCCGTGAAATGGCTTCGGGTATTCGCAAGCTGGCCTGCTGTCAGGTTGGTCTCTCCGTTACGGGCATCGCCGGGCCAAATGGAGCAACGGCCGAAAAACCGATTGGTCTGGTTTTTATCGGGCTTTCTACCCAGGAAGAAACGCTGGTCAAGAAACGGAAATTTCCCGGCGAGCGTGATGTGATCCGTCTTCATTCAGCAAGATTTGCTCTGGACTGGACGAGGAGGAAGCTCATTTGATCCGAACTTTTGTTGCCATTGAGCTACCGCTTGAGGTGTTGACATACTTAGAGAGAGCTGTCGCCAACCTGCGTACCCTGGGTTTGAAAGGGCGATTCATCAAAGCTTACTCCATGCATCTAACACTGAAGTTTCTGGGGAAAATTGGCGAGGACAGGATTCCCTCAATTGTGCAGGCCCTAGAAGAGTCAGCGTCTGGGACGGCTCCCTTCCAATTGTCGATCCGGAAAATTGGTGTCTTCCCCCACCTAGTTCAGCCCCGTGTGGTCTGGATGGGCATCGAACCTAGCGAGCCTCTCCATGATCTGTCCCAGCGGTTGGAGTCTTATCTGGAACTCCTGGGTTTCCACCAAGAATTGCGCTCTTTTCAGCCCCACTTGACTCTCTTACGTCTCAAATCCAGGCAGAATCTGGCCGCTCTAGTCCATTATGTCGAACAACAGAGGTCCAAGGAACAGGCGGAAATTTTCTTGGTTCGCGCAATCCATCTCTACCAGAGTCTCTTAAAACCCAGCGGAGCAGAATACAGCAAGCTGGCAACGGTCAAGCTTGCTGTTAACCTTCGACACATGGGATGGCTGAAAACACCAGAATTGACGACTAAATCCAAATCTGTGTAGATTAAAGATCGTTTAAAACACGTTCTTAGTTACCCATGCTAGGCAACACTGATAGGAGAAAAAATGGCACTCAGTCAGGAACTGCTTGATATCTTGGCCTGCCCAGCCTGTAAAACTCAGGTAAAGCTTACTTCTGATGGTAAAGGTCTCAAATGCGTGGCCTGCCATCGCGTCTATCCGATTCGGGACGATATACCCATCATGCTGATCGATGAGGCCACAATCGGACCCCCAGAAGAAGAGCAACCAGAAAAAGAATAATCCCCCTTTGAGTGGCCAGATCATCAACCTATCGAAATGGTGCAAGGCTCGTTCCTCAACTCGCTATGATAATCGCTGATCCTTCACGGCTCACCGACATCCTGTCGCGCTTTTCCGAGCAAGTCATTATGGTGGTAGGAGATCTGATTCTTGACCGATTTATCTGGGGAAAGGTAGAACGTATTTCCCCGGAAGCACCAGTGCCCATAGTAGAGGTCCTGAAGGAGACCGTGCACCTAGGTGGCGCGGCTAACGTGGCCACCAACCTAGTGGTGCTGGAAGCGCGTCCCTTATTGATCGGCGTAGTGGGAGAAGACTACGCGGGTAAGACGCTACTCGGTCAGCTGGATGAGAAAGGTATCAGTCGGAGAGCCGTGATGGTCGACCAGAATCGAGTAACCAGCACCAAAACGAGAATCATAGCCCGCCACCAGCAAGTGTGCCGGACCGATTCGGAGAGCAAAAGGCCAGTTGCTCCCGAGATACTGGGATCTCTTCAAGAAGCTTTCACGGAAAGCCTGATCTCGGCTAAAGGTGTCGTTCTCTCTGACTATGCCAAGGGGATTTTACGCCCACCGCTCATTGGTGACCTCATCGGTCGGTCAAGACAAGCGAAAAAATCAGTGACCATAGATCCTAAATCTGGAGACTTTTCCATTTACCGAAATGCTTCGGTTATCACCCCCAACCAGAAGGAGGCTGAAAGAGCATCTGGTATCGCAATCGTCAATGGAGCCTCTCTAATCCGGGCGGGCAAACTACTACTGGACTCCACCTCTGCCGATCACCTTCTGATTACCCGAGGAGAGGAAGGCATGACCCTGTTTTCCAACGATCAATATTGGCATGTTCCCACGGCAGCTCACGAAGTTTTTGATGTAACCGGGGCAGGCGATACCGTAATCGCTACCCTTTCCCTGGCGTTAGCTGCGGGCGCATCGCCCATCGAAGCGGCCCTTCTGGCTAATCATGCAGCAGGCGTAGTGGTGGGGAAGTTGGGTACGGCTACCGCGACCGTCCAGGAAATTGAAACAAGCCTGAGACAGCAGGAGACTGCCTCCAATCGGTGGAGTGCTCCCTGAATAGGAATTCGAGCACGAAACAGAAAATCGAAAACTCCCCAGAGAATACAGTGATCAGATTTCAGATTTTGTGAAATCTGAAATAAAACTCTAAGCATCGTAGCAAATTGGGCCGGATCGACCTCGAAGCACCAAGAATTTTGGCTTTTCCTCCTGCGGCCCGGTGTAGCGGCTGTCTGCACGCATGTAGTGAGAGATGACAGCCCGACGGCGCGTAGGCGTCTTGTTGACCAGCGTGTTGTGCAGGGTTAGGCTGTGGTGAAATGAGCAATGCCCAGCCGGCATGGGAGCGTAGACGACCTGCGACTCGTCGACCTGAGCCTGCATAACTGCGCTTGCCGTACCTCCACTGGCGTGAGACAGGACTCGACATTCCCGATGCTCAACCAACCCCTGCCGGTGACTCGCGGGGATGAACCGCATGCATCCGTTCTGCACTGTAGCCTCTTCCAGTGCAACCCAGCAGGAAACCAGATCCGGCGGGTCGATGGGCCAATAGGCGGAGTCCTGATGCCAGGGCACGTCGGCCCCATAAAACGGGGGCTTAAAGATCACCTGCGTGTTGTAGAGCACGATATCCGGACCCATGAGCTCTCCCACTACGTCTAAAATATTAGCGTTCCGCGCATGCTCCAGGAAAGCTGGATGATGACGATGTGGATAGCGAATTTGGTAGAGCCGATCGTGCCGCGGTACATCCTGTAGATGCCCGGTTGCACTCTGAGGTTGGAAGCGGATCAGTTCTGACGGGTAAGGATATTCTCCATCGGCAATGGCCTCCACCTGGCGGCGGAGCTCCTCCACCTCGCTCTGACTCAATAATTGACCATAAAGCAAGAATCCGTCGCGTCGGAAAGCCTCGCCCTGTTCTGGAGACAGCACTAGTCTTCTCCCCATTGCTCTCTCAATTGGAAGTCCTACCCAGACTCCACTTCTTCGCGCCTGTGGCTGCGATGGTCAAGAAAATAAAGCAGTAGAGCACCGCAAGTTCCCCCTTGTTTTCAATGGGCCAAAATCCTCCGGAAGCATGGGCCATGAAGTAGGCGACGGCCATCAGCCCGCTGGAGATAAAAGCGGCCCACGTCGTAAAAAAACCTAGTGCAACTAGGAGTCCCCCGAAAAATTCAATGAATCCTGCCAGACCCATGAGTGAAGCCAGGGACGCTTTTTGCCCTCCTAGAAGGCCAAAAAGCTTTTGGGATCCATGACAGGCAAACAATACGCCCACGATAATCCGCATGTTGGCATAGATATGATCAGAAAACCGACTAAGAAAAGCTCCCATGATCCTCTCCTCCTTTAGTTTGACTGACGTTTTTTGCTGCCGCTAATTCCAGTCTAGCGAGCCAGCCAAACGAACCTCAAGTTTATCTTAAAATAACCAACAATGTAGACATGCGAGTTTCGAACTATCGCACTTGCAAGCTGGGTGACCTAGAATGGTCGCACTATTGAAAGCCACCTGTCTGGCCCCTCAGTAAAGGAGAAGCATGGGCAACCAAGCCGTTCTGGTCTTTAGCGGAGGTATGGATTCTACTACCCTGCTCTACTCGTTTCTGGCAAAGAATTTTCAGATCAAAGCATTGGGTGTAGATTACGGACAGCGACACGTCAAGGAACTCAATGCAGCTCGGGCCATCTGTGAGAAGGTCGAGGTAGAGTTTCAAGTTGCAGACCTTTCCAGACTAAGGCCTCTTCTAGCTGGGAGCTCCCTAACCAATACGGTTCTCGAAGTGCCCGAAGGGCACTACACCGATGAGCGGATGAGAATCACGATGGTCCCGAATCGTAATATGTTGATGCTATCGGCAGCGATCGCCTGGGCAATCAGTTCCAATTTCAACAACGTCGCTTACGCGGCTCACGCCGGAGATTATTCCATTTACCCAGATTGCAGACCCGGTTTCATTAATGCTCTTGCTCGGGCAGCCAAACTCTGTCATTACCATCCCATCCGAGTACTACGCCCTTTCATCCGGAAAACAAAGACCGAAATAGCAAGGATCGGCTACGATTTAGGAGTCCCATTCTCTCTGACTTGGAGTTGTTATAAAGGGCAGAAGCTCCACTGCGGCCGGTGCGGAACTTGTACCGAAAGAGCAGAAGCCTTTGTTTTAGCAGGGCTACCTGACCCGACTAACTATGCTTCCACTCCATCGATTTCGGCAGCCAAGTGAGTTACTTGCTAAATGCGACTGGAGCACATATCATTCAGCAACCCGTATGGCAGTGAGTTTTGAAACAGATATCGGATCATTATTGCGGGGGTTTAACATTGAATCGGTGGTCCCATTTGGTTTTAATCTTTCGCTTCATGAAGACATCAAGACCCACGCCCAAAATATCTGCGATCGTCTCGCGGATCGGAGCATGCCCTGTAACGATTTGTGGGTCCCAAGAGCAAGTCCAGAAATTCACGCAGTGGGTAGATAGAGGAATGCAGCGCTGAAAGGAAAAGATACACCTGCAAGATGGACCGCGACGAGTTTAGCAAACGACAGGGATTAGAAAGTCATTTCCCTCTACGGAATTCGTTTATACAAAGTGAACAACCCATATCCTCCTTCACAGGCAACGGCGTGACTGTCCCATTGAGCTAACCGGGTAGGGTGAGGCTCATCCAGGATGAGCAAGGCTTACGATTATTTCCGAAAGCTGAGCCAGGAACTGGCAAATCTACACGGTATTTCCCAGACTCTCAGGTGGGATCAAGAAACCATGATGCCCCCGCAAGGAGCCTCTTTTCGAGCACGCCAGATTTCTACTTTGGCCACCTTGCATCACGACAAGCTGACCGATCCGAAGCTGGACCAGATCTTGAAACAACTTGAAGCGACGAAACTGGAACTCTGGGATAGAGCCAGTGTTCGGGAAATGCTCCGTCGTTGTCAAAAGGCCACTCGAGTCCCTCGCATACTAGTTCGTGAGTTGGCGGAAACGACCTCGCTGGCCTACCAGGCATGGGTGAGGGCTCGACAAGAGTCCAACCTCTCGATTTTCGCCCCATGGTTGAGAAAGATCATCCAGCTCAAACAGCAAGAAGCTCGTTGTCTGCAGTCCTCAAACTCCCTCTACGAGGCTCTCCTGGACGAATATGAGCCTGAAATGAAGACTTCTCAGTTGAACAGACTATTTACCGATCTGCGACCGAGGCTCACCTCTCTATTCAAGGAAATTGACTCCTCGAGTCATCAGTCCAACCCCCATCGGTTGGAGGGCAATTATCCAACAAGCCAACAACAAGCCTTTGGATACAAGGTTTTGACGGCGATTGGATTTGACTGGACAGCCGGCCGGCTGGATGTTTCTCCGCATCCCTTCTGCAGCACTCTATCCCCCGGAGATGTTCGAATGACCACTCGCTACAACGAGAGCAATTTCTGCTCCTCGTTCTTTGGTATGATTCACGAAGCGGGACATGGCCTATATGAGCAAGGTCTGAACTCCAAGTATTTCGGCTTGCCCGCCTGTGAGTCCATCTCGCTGGGCATACATGAATCGCAATCGCGACTCTGGGAAAACCAGGTGTCTCGGAGTCGCGAATTCTGGGAATATTGGCTTCCCCGGTTCCGACGAAGCTTTCCCGGTCAGCTAGAGAAGATGTCGTTGGATGACTTTGTCCACGCAATTAACTCAGTCCAATCTTCTTTCATCCGAGTCGAGGCTGACGAGGTCACCTATGGACTGCATGTCATTCTTCGATACGAGCTCGAGAAATCCCTGATCGAAGGTGAGTTGGCGGTCAACGATTTGGAAGAAGCCTGGAACGACAAGATGGAAGAATATTTGGGCATTGTGCCTTCGCGGGCCTCAGACGGATTTCTCCAAGACACCCATTGGTCCCAGGGGCTTATTGGCTACTTTCCGACTTATTTGCTGGGAACCCTTTATGCGGCCCAGATTTTTGCACAGGCAAGGAAGGACATCAGCGACCTGAAAGGACACATCCGTCGCGGAAACCTGGTCCCTTTGCGCGAATGGTTGAAAAAGAACATTCATGTGCGGGGCAAGACAGTGACTGCCGTGAAGCTGATAGAGGAAATAAGCGGTGAGCCTCTCAGAGCGATCTATTTTCTTTCTTATCTAGAGGAAAAGTTCGGCAAACTTTACCGTCTCTGATGATCCGGAGAACGCGTAAATCCACCATTGAACTCAGCGTGTCACGACGAGTGATAAATCCGAATAGATTTAATAAATACGGGTGATAACAACTGAAATGAGAATAGTTCTCGCGATTTTGACATCACTTCAGCTATGCGCTAGTTCACAGGCCTCGACTCCCCAGTTTCTGCCGTCGTTCTCAGGACCACCTGCTCTAAGGAGATTGATTTTCTCCAGCGTGTCTCACACTTGGCCTACAGCGACGACCCGCCGTGAGCAATACGAGTTGGTTCCGGGAGCTGAACTGGTTTTCGAGGAGGAATTTCTTACCTGGATTCGAGACAAGCGCCTAGGACTCATCACTAATCAGACCGCGATCGATTCTCAGGGGACTACCACTGCCGAGCGATTGTTGAAGGACTCCCGCTTGAGGCTGGTTGCCTTGTTTGCCCCAGAGCACGGTCTCCAAGGAGAGGCCCAGGCAGGGAAGCCCATTCCTTCCGATCCGAAAGTCTACAGCCTTTACGGACAGACCCGCTCCCCTACCCCAGACATGCTAGAAAATATCGATGTCCTACTCTACGACATCCAGGATGTAGGAGTGAGGTTTTATACTTTTATCTCGACCTTGTTCGAGAGCATGCAAGCCGTGGCATCAAGAGATATTCCCCTAATTGTTTTAGACCGTCCCAATCCCATAGATGGGGCGCGCGTCGAAGGCCCAGTCCTCGAGGACGGCTATGAATCGTTCGTGGGAGTCTTTCCTCTACCCATCCGCTATGGGATGACTCCGGGAGAATTGGCCCAGATGCTCAACAGAGAAGGGCGAATCGGTTGCGACCTCAAAATAGTCCCCCTCCGAGGCTGGCCTCGCCAAAGTTGGTATGACCAGCAGGACCGCTTACCCTGGATCATGCCATCGCCTAATATGCCCACCCTGGAAACTGCCACGGTTTATCCTGGACTCTGCCTGATCGAGGCAACCAATCTGTCCGAAGGTCGTGGCACTACTCGACCTTTCGAACTAATCGGTGCCCCCTGGCTCAAGCACCGGAATCTCGCCGACCACTTGAATCAATTAGACCTGCCGGGAGTCTGGTTTCGTCCCCAACCTTTCGTGCCAACATTTTCAAAATATCAGGGAGAGTTCTGTCGGGGAATTCAAATCCACGTCCTCAACCGCAACCAATTTCGGCCGATTCCCGTAACGATTCATCTCTTAGCGGAAGTGCTGAAGTTGCACCCCCAGAAAACCACCTTTCAGGAAAGGGAATTTGATCTTCGGGTCGGAAATAATTGGCTTCGTGAAAATTTGCTGCGGGGCGAACCAGTGGAGAAAATCGTTAAGAAATGGCGCGCAGCTTTGCACAAATTCAAGAAAAAACGCAAGGCATATCTCTTGTACCGATGAGGACTACGTGTCCCACATTTCAAAAGCTGAAACTCAAGACACGAAATAGATGCGGATGAGGCAAGAGAGACCTGGGAATGACTGAATACCTTTTCGGATCCCTCGAAATTCGATCGTTTTTAATTTCGCGATGTTTTGAATTTCAATCGTCGGATGCTGAGCTTCATCCCATAGGATGGCCAAGAACAGAAAAATAGGCGGGCGCAACTCACTCAAGAATAATCCCAAGACAATCTTCGGCTGGTGCATGTATGATTGGGCAAACTCGGCATACGTGACCACCGTGGCCGTTGGTCTGCTGCCCGTCTACTTCGCCGAGATAGTGGTCGGACCCTCTGGTGTTCTGATTGGCAACACTCGCTACAGCGCCACCAGTCTCTGGGGCTTCGTAGTAGGTGCTGCCGCTTTCCTCTCCTTCCTATTTGCCCCCGTCTTGGGTGCCACCTCTGACTTCTCGGCGACCAAGAAGCGGTTCCTGCTCACCCTCGCCTACCAGGGATCCTTCTTTACTCTCCTGCTCTATTTCTGCCACTCCGGCGATGTCTACAAGACCCTATTCTTTTTCTTGATGGCCCAGGTTGGATTTATTGGCGCCAATGTTTTCTATGATTCCTTTCTCCCACAAATCGCTAGCGGTGACCGGATAGACTGGGTCTCAGGCAAGGGCTACGCCTATGGTTATATCGGAGGCGGCATACAATTCGTGCTCGCTCTGCTGCTCCTAGTCGGACACGAGCAACTGGATCTGTCGCAAAGTCAAGCCGTCCGTTTTGCTATTGTCCTGGCCGGCTTATGGTGGGCGGGTTTTACACTCTTCACCGTGAAATATCTTTCCGAGGCCCCGTCGACAGAAACGCTGCCCTGCAATTACCGATCATGGCCACGACTAATCGCTTATTTAGCCATCGGCGTGTCTCGTACGCTTCGAACAATTCAACAGGTGGGTCGTTTCCGTCACCTTTCCCTCTTTTTGATTGGTTTCATGCTCTACAACGACGGGATTCAGACGGTCATCAACATGGCCACCATCTACGGGAAAGAAGAACTGCAACTCGAAGCCAACACATTAATGGTGACCTTGGGGATCATTCAAGCTGTTGCCACTTTAGGAGCGCTGCTCTTCAGCCGGCTAGCAGGATACATTGGCACCAAAAGGACGATAATGGTCACATTGGTATTCTGGTCAGGAGTGGTTACCTACGCTTATTTCATACAGACGGCTAGAGAGTACTTTTCCTTAGGAGTAATCGTGGGAATCGTCTTAGGCGGTTCCCAATCCCTCAGTCGATCGTTCTACGGCTCGATGATCCCCGAAGAAGCCAGCGCAGAATTCTATGGCTTTTACACAGTTTTTAGTAAGTTTTCAGCCATCTGGGGTCCTTGGATTTTTGCCTTGTCCAATCAAATGATGAGTTCGGCACGACTCGCTATTGTGTCTCTCATCGCCTTTTTCATTGCTGGACTGGTGCTGTTGTTCTTCGTGGATGAGGAAAAAGCCCGGGAGATCAAGTTAACCGGCGCTTTCTGAAGAACCATTATCAGCCTATCGATATTGAAAGAGCTCAAAAGGGAAAAGTTGCCAAATTACTGAAGGGGTGGAGATTTCTTTATGACTTCAAGGGGAAATCTTTTTTCATCAATTGGTGCCGGACTCCCTTACGACAACCCCCCCCAACCGGATTACCCTGATCCACTAGCTTCACTTCTCCACTGTTTGATTTAGACTGGTGATCGGTAAGATGATCTCCTACTACCGCATGCCAAAAAGATTGGTGCAGGGGGCATGGGCCAAGTCTTCTTGGCCATGCCATGACCCTCGATCGAAAAGTCGATTTGAAGTTCCTTTCCCACAAATTACAGCAGGACTGGGTTACCTATGAGCCGTTTCTCCAGGAAGCTCGAGCTGCTACTCTAGACCACTTTCCCATCTGTGAAATCTACGAGATTGAAAAAGGCCAGGTGAAGACCTTGACTGTCCTTCAGTACCTGCAAGATCAGAGCTTGAAAGCCCAGCTCCAAACCCGGCCACTAGCGACACATGAGGGGCTCTAACTAGGGACTCAAATTGCCGATACCCTGGCCACCCTTAGCACAAGTAAATCAGTCATCGCAGATCACACCAAGCAACATTTTGTCACCGAGCGTGGAGAAACCACGATACTGGACTTCGGCTTGGCCAAATTCATTGACTCCCAGGGATTTCAATCGGACAACGACCAGACGGAGCTAACCACATTGAAGCGCCCCCTAGGCACGGTCAACTACGTGTCACCAGAGCAGGCTCCGGGAAAACCTGTAGACGGCGGTTAAGAAGTAAAGCATTACTGGTACTGATTAGCTGCATTTAGTCATATTGCATCTATAGGATTTAGCTTATCCTCCTTGATTTTCTGCCCCGAAAGAGGAAGGAGGAGTTTTCACGGATTCTTCCCGTGTTTTCTTGTGGCTCGTTTCTTAGCGTCTTGGAGACGACAATTTACTTCATTTACTTCATTTACATCGAATGTGGACCGATGAATGATGCGATCCAATAGCGCTCCGGTCAATCGTTTGTTACCCAGGACCTCGGTAAAGTGCTCAAAGGGGAAATTCGTGGTCGGGATCAGACTGGTGTATTTGTAAGCTCGGCTGAAGACTTCAAACAGCAGTTCGAGGCTCCGACGCGTGTCGTCATTGAGTTGTAGCGTCGATGCTGCCTACTCCAGCATTCTCTTTGACTTGTTCCCACGCTAGACGCAGCCACCCCTAGCCATAGATTCGCTCCATCCCTTGCTCGATTCCCACTCCTCCTTTTCAGGACTCCTCTTCGCACTGGATGATGAGGGCCGAGGATAACCCTCCTGGGATATATGGGGAACAGACAACTGTTGACCTTCTAGCTCCTTACCTGCCGGTGACTTGCCTCTTCGTCTCACCTCACTCTCCCCGTTCGGTTTTCTGCCCCCTTCCCTTGTGCGCTTGACTCAACTAGCACCCGTATTTTTCACACCAGGCCGTAGCGGAGAAACGCCGGAAGGGCTAGCTTGAAAAGGTGTTGCGACCGAGGCCCCCACAGGCATGCTCGTGCAGTACAGTCGAGGAGACCAACCGAGCACAATGCAGTCAGACAAATGATTCCGGCGATGCAGTAGACAGGGTGTGAGACATGCGGGCTAGTTCCGATACTTGTCCAACAGAATATTAAACTTCCTGCCGTATCGGATGCTGTCCAGATCGGAGTGGATATTGCGCAATTCGTCCAGCACCAGGGGTACGTACTTCTGCGGCTCTTTCTGAAAGGCGATCTCCAGATGCTTCAAGGCTTCTGGCCTCTGAGACTGGCGCGCGAATAGTACAGCCAGGCGAAAATGGGCGTTAGCTTCATCAATCCCATTGCCAATGGCTTCCAGATAATGAGCCCGAGCCGGGCCGAATTTGGATAGGTGCTCCAAGACCATCGCCAGGTGGTAGTGAGTCCATCCCGAATCCGGCTGGACCTCGAGTGCCCTCCCCAGCCGTCCGGCTGCGTCTTTGAGCCGTTCCTGATTGGCGTAAAGGACGCCCAGGTTGTGAAGAGTGTTAAAGTTGTCAGGATTGTAGCGAAGCGCTGTTTCGTAACTCTCCAACGCCTCAGCATCATTTCCCTGGAAAGACAAGACGTCGCCCAGATGCCCCCAGACCAGGGCGTTAGCGGACTCCAGTTGAAGCGCCTGCCGAAAAAACTGCTCAGCCTGTTCGTATTTTTTTTTCTTTTTGGCGAGTACTCCAAGGTTGGAGAGGTTCACGGCCAATGCCTGAGCTGACCTCATCAGCCTCTTTTGAGCCTCTCCCAGTTGCTCAAAGTCCAAATAAAGATTACCGAGTTCTTGGGCCAGAGTGGGATCTTTGGGATTCTGGGATTCTGCTTTCAGAAAATGTTCCAGGGCTAGGTGATCGTCATTCATCTTACGGTACAGCAGACCCAACAAGAAGTGAGTTCGGAAATCATCCGGAGATTGTTCAAGGAACCGATGGAAGTTTTCCACGGCGGATTCGTTTTGACCCAGCTTGTAAAAAGTTAAGCCTAGGTCAAAATAAACCTCCACTGGATCTGGGCTCAATTCCAAAACCTTCTTGAAAGCCTTTAGTGCCTCCCGGTAGGCACCTTGCCCATAGTGTATTCTGGCCAAACCGCCCCACGCTTCGTAGTTTTTCGGATCCAGTCGGATGGCCTGCTGAAGATCCTCTGCAGCGGGTTCGAAAAGGCCATCTTGCAATCTGGCGGTTGACCTCAGGAGATAAGCACGTGGGTCTTTTGGCTGTAAAGCAATCAACCTGTCAAGCTGTACAATGGCACGATCCAATTTTTGTTGCTTGATGTAGATCACGGCCAGATTCTGGCGGGCCGCGAGAAAGTCAGGGTCCAGTTCAATGGCTTTTTCAAAGTAGTGGGCCTGGCGCTCAGAGTATGCCTGAGCTGTCCCAATCAGATCCTCTCCCCGGCGGAACCACTTCTCGGCTTCGGCGCAGATCAAATCGGTGCTCTGGACGAGTAAAAAAAGAGATAATAATAGGATCATCTTCGGCGAACACGATGAGCTTGTGGAACCAGGCTAAGGTCAAAGGAGCCTTCCGGCTCGGTTTCCGTCATCCGGTCTTCAAGCAAGATCACACTGAGTCACTATTGTCCAGTTATAAGTCCCATTAGCTCCACTGGTCAAAGCTAGCATAGCAAGATTCTGACAAGGTGTCTCTGTACACAGCTCATAAATGGAGACTTTGGCGAACGTTGTAACGCTCTCACCATGCAACATAGTGTGCGGACTTTGGGAAAATTTCAGCTCCTTTCCTAGGATGGCGATCCAAATCTGGATACACCCGGTGTTCTTGGAAGCGCCGTAAGAGGTCTTGATTCGGAGATACTGCTTGATCCATTTGAAGAACAGCTCCACGTAGCCAGTACAGCTTGTAGAGAAAAGCGACAGTTACTACAGGGAAGGTGAAGTAGTTGGTGAGGAACACCAGGGATTTTCCAGTTGCAGTGTTGAAAGAATACACCCTACGCACTCGGTCAGGATAGCCTTTTCGTGCTTGAGATAAGCTCAAGTTGACCCACTTGATCGCTGCGCACACCGGGTTGTCCAGCTTGTGCTCGAGAGAGGTGCCGGGTGAAGCGGAGATTCTTATTGGCCACCATGACAACATAAACGCAGGCTTGATACAGAACGTACAGTCGGGAAAAATCGAGATAACCGTCTCCAGAATGTAGGAATCCCTCGACTCGATAGAGAGTAAATCTAACAGAGTCTACAGTTTGATGGCTAAGTTGGTGGGCTGGAACGGGGCCCAGAGAAACAAGCTCAAACACAGATCGATGGTCGTCAAATTGAAGACGTAGACGGTTTCCACCAGTGGGATACCCAACTCTTTTCCCACATACAGACGCTAGGCCTTGACGATGAGCTTTTGGGCCAGGCCGGCGCAGATACACTAGTCCTGCGTCTCGTTGATATCGACCACCATGCTGCGAGCTGCGGCTCCCCGGAACTTCGGATGATCGAGCAACGTGCTTCACAGCACAAACAGGCCTCGATTTTGCGCAGGCTTTCTCGGTAGGTCAATTGGGTGAAAGCGAGAGCTCAAAACTAGTTCCTGCAGGAAAAGATCCAGACCTTGCGGTCTCCCCCCATGACGCTACACACAGCGCAGAAATTACTCCCCGTGGATTCCCTCCATAAGTTAAGCAAAAATGCTTCGTCCTGGGTTCATATCCAGAAGCTGGCTCATGCCTCTTCCCCCAGCGGAGGGATCTAGCGAAAAGCCACGGAAATTCAAAGCTGTCACATCTCTCTATCCAGGTGCAAGCTTCTGTATCCAAGTAACTTGCAGGAACGGAAGAGAATCTATCCCGGACACTAGTGAAACTGAGTCATTTTTTTTAGTTCCTGGTAACGCAATTGGATTTCAGTGAAAGTCACTTCCTTTAACCGGTCAAGGGAGAACTTTTCCACATTAAAGCTGGCCATCACCGAGCCAAAAATAATCGCTTGGCGCAGAGCTGGCGGATCCTTCCGTCCGAAACCCGCCAAATACCCCACAAACCCTCCCGCGAAGCTGTCTCCTGCACCCGTTGGATCGCAGACCTCTTCGAGCGGATAAGCCGGAGCGGAAAAGATGGACAGGTCTTCTCCCTGTTCTCTTTCAAACATCAAGACTCCATATTCTCCCCGCTTGATGACTAGAGTCTTTGGGCCCCACGAAAGAATCTTTCGAGCTGCCTTGACCAGGTTAGCCTCTTGAGTCAACTGTCTGGTCTCGGCATCATTGATCACCAGTATGTCAACGTGTCTGAGCGTTTCTAGGAGGGACTGGAAGTGGCCATCAATCCAATAGTTCATCGTGTCACAGGCCACAAGTGTGGGTTCCTTGACCTGTGAGAGCACTAGGCGCTGAAGTACTGGATCGATATTCCCTAGAAAAACGTAGTCGCTCTGGCAGTAACGAGGGGGGATTTTCGGTTTGAAGTCGGCGAAAACATTCAGTTGAGTCTCCAGAGTACAGGCTTCCTTCAGGTCATAGCCATATTTCCCTCTCCAGCGAAAAGTCTTCCCATCGACATATTCCAGACCCTCAATATCAACATTGTGATGTTCTAGTAAGACGACATCTTGTCGGCGGAAATCAGTACCCACGCAGCCGACCAGACGGACATCGATAAAATTCCTGGCGGCCACGCTAAAATAGATCGCCGACCCCCCTAGAACCTCTTCGACTTTTCCAAAGGGTGTCTGGATAGAATCATAGGCTACTGAACCCACGACGAGAATAGACATTCTAAAGATACTTACCAATAAGCAATCTCAGTTTCTCTTTGGTCTTTTCGGGAATCAAAGCCGTATCTGTAATGAGAGCGTTCTGTAGTGCGTGTCGACAGCTACAATCAAACTCTTGTGGCAATTGTCGCACAACCTGTCGAATAAGACGCTTTGCATTCTCACTGTTCTTCGTCAAATAGTTGATCAGCATTTCCACGCTTACCGTCTCTTCTTCTTCATGCCAGCAATCGTAATCTGTGACCATGGAAATGGTCGCGAAACAGATTTCCGCTTCTCGGGCCAGCTTAGCCTCTTGCAGATTTGTCATTCCAATGAGGTCCATTCCCCAGCTGCGATAGAGCTGTGATTCTGCGCGCGTCGAAAAAGCCGGTCCTTCGATGCAGACATAGGTGCCAGCTCGTTTGATTGGAAACTGGATCTCTTGGGCGGCCACTTCCACTTCGGTCAACAGGCGTTCACACACAGGATCGGCGAAACTGATATGCGCGACTACCCCTTCACCGAAGAACGTCGAGTGCCTCAAACGAGTACGATCCAGGAATTGGTCAGGTAGTACGAAATCCATGGGTTTGTGTTCCAGTTTCAAGGATCCTACGGCACTGACGGAAACAATGTGCTGGACGCCTAGCTTCTTGAACCCGTAAATGTTGGCCTGAAAATTCAGATCGCTGGGAGAAATGATATGCCCTCTCCCATGCCGAGCTAAGAAGGCAACCCTCTTACCTTCTAGTTGCCCTAGGAAATAGGAATCACTAGGCTTACCAAAGGGCGTGTCAATTTGCACTTCCTCCCGTTCCTTGAGGCCGGGAATCTCATAAAGCCCACTCCCTCCAATGATCCCAATTTGCGCTTGCCCCAAGGCTTACCTCCCGGCCAAATGACCAAGTTTCTTTTTTGTCCCTCTGGTCCCGAGGTTACTCCTGCCAGGATTCCGGATGCAAAACATATTTCCCATCTTTCTGCTGCAAGTATCCAGCTGGGACCACAGTGTCATGTTCAAAGAAAAGCAACCACTCCTGGGCCATAGCCTGAGCATAGATCTTTTTACGCATCTCGAGGGTAGTTAAGGGAAATAGGTCATACCCCAGGGTCCAGGCGGGAGGCACATGAGCAGAAGTCGGACACAGGTCGCCCAAATAAAAGAGAGTGCGCCCCCCGGATTCAATCTTCACCGACTGGTGGCCAGCTGTATGGCCGGGAGTGTGAATGACGGTCACACCCGGAACAATTTGCTGGTCTTCGTCGATTAAGTGCAACATCCCGCTTTCTTCCAAAGGCTTCCAATTATGTGGGAGATAGGAAGCACGTGTCCGCTCACTGGGATGGTTAGCATCCTCATATTCTTGCCGACGTACGATATACGTAGCATTGGGAAAGTTCGGGATGGGCCCACCACGATGAAGACAAGTGTTTCCTCCACAGTGGTCAAAATGATAGTGCGTGTTAATCACTCGATCAATGTCTCCAGGATACAGACCAAAGCGACGCAGTTCCAGGATGATATCGGTGGGATGATCAACCGAGTAGATTTGCATCTGTTTCTGGCTGTATTTGTGGCCACATCCCGTATCGATGAGAATATTCTCCTCTCCCGTTTGAATCAGTAAGCAGTTGAGCGCCAGGCGAATCCGGTTTTTTTCGTCAGGAGCGATCTTTGCTTGCCACAAGATTTTGGGAACTATCCCGAACATAGCTCCGCCGTCTAACCACACACTACCATCTGAAATCAGGTGAAGATCAAACTCTCCCCACTTCATTCCCTTTCCTGAGAGACGGACTGAGTCAATTCTACCAGAACACCACCAGTCGAATGGGGATGGATGAAAGCGATCAAAAGACCGTCGGCGCCGAGCCGGGGCCTTTCATCAATCAGCTTCACGTTTTGTTTCTTCAGTTGCTCCAATTGTTGTTCCAGATCCTCCACTTCAAAGGCAATATGGTGAACACCTTCCCCACGTTTTTCAATGAACCGGGAAATCGGTGAATCTTCCTCAGTAGCTTCCAGAAGCTCTAGGGCAGAATCGCCTATTTTCATCACGGCAATCTTGACCTTCTGCCCTGAGACGACCTCAAGAGTTTGCACTTCCAAACCGATACTTCGGTAGAACTCTATCGCTACAGCGAGCGAGCGAGTGGCGATCCCGACGTGGGCCAATCTCTTAATCATGTACTCCCTGTCCCGAGTCCAGCCTGACTGAGTAGGCAATCCACAATGGTGTACGGATCAAGTTCCCGCGTCATCATCTTTCCCGCGTAGTGATTGAGCGCATCCTCTGAGATTTGATCCAGAATTCTCCGGGTAAGACGGCGACGTAGAATTCCCAGTAGACGATCCCGAGACGATCGTCGTTTCAACTCATTCTCCCTTTTTGGATCACTCAAAAAGGTAGCACATCTTTCAATCTCCTCTGCCAATTCTTCAATCCCCTCTCCACGAACTGCTATGGTCTGGATAAGGGGAGGGACCCAACCGTCGGTACGAGAACCCATCGAAAGCTGCGCCTGTAATGCCTGCTCAATCGCTTGAACCCCATCGCGGTCGGCCTTATTGATCACATAGATGTCACCGATCTCCATGATCCCGGCCTTAAGAGCCTGAATATCGTCTCCCATTCCTGGCACTAAAACCAGGATAGTGACGTGGGCTGCCTTTGCCACGTCGACCTCATCCTGCCCGGCACCCACCGTCTCGACGATCAATACGTCGTAGCCGGCAGCATCGAGAACTAAGATAGCATCATTGACGGCCACAGAAAGGCCTCCCAGCTGTCCACGAGTCGCCATGCTACGAATAAAGACGTCGGGATCGGTGGATAGCGACTGCATTCGAATGCGATCCCCCAGAATCGCCCCTCCCGAGAAAGGCGAAGTAGGATCGACCGCGATGATACCCACCTTTTTCGCGAGAGACGTATACTGGCGTGCTAGACCCTCCACCAGAGTACTCTTCCCCGACCCTGGACTTCCGGTTACTCCGATAATCTGGGCTTGTCCTGTGTAAGGGAATAATGCTTTCAAGATCTCGTCGACTCGATCTTCCTCACTTTCCACCTGGGTCAACGTTCGGGAAATTGCGCGCGGATCGCCCTTGAGTATCTGCTGAAGCCGTTCGGATATCTCCTTGGCGGAAATCGCTTTTACACCTCTGGTTGGTTTGGAGGTTGATCGGTTCGCGAGCAATTACGATTCGCCGGGTTTCACTCGTCCCCTCATCAATACTACAACTCTTCGAATCCCGCCAATACTTCTTTTATGGATAATCTTTAATGTATCCACGCCATGAATCTGGATGGCTTCTTCAGCACACCGACCATCTCAGCTGTATAGAGCTTGGCCTTGACCATGGAGGAGTATTTGGAAATCGACTCTCGTCTTTTCTTCAACCAAGCTGCTTTTTATTGGTAAACAGCCACTCCACCTCAATTCCGGTAGCCATGTCCGCTAGTTTTCCCTGGATTTCCTGGACGTTAAGGATTGGTTTCCCAAACTGCTCGTGGTCCTTCGAATACTTGACGCTGTAACCCCAAAAGCCAAGACAACTGGGGAGATCTGCCTCCCGTCCAGAACCTTCAGTCCTTCCACAAAGTCTTCTCCTTGACAACCGAGAAGATTTTTTCAGGGACCGAGTAGTCTTGGAGTGTCAGTGAGGCGGTATCACTGGTTCTACAACCGAGCTTATTTTCCTGCTTCCTCGGTACCAGCCCCATTGTAGCGGTAACCTACCAGCACGCCTACCATGCCATCCCAACCAACTTGTGCACTATTTCCTTTGGGAATTCTTGTTTCTAGTCCCTCTCTCGGGTATCGGGACCAATTTTTCTCAGAGCAAAGTCTCGAATCGTCTCCCTCCCAATTTGCTGTTTTACGTATATTCGGACTTCACAATTTCATCTTACAGTAAAACCAACCCAGCGGGACTATTCTTGAGGCTCTTCGATACGCTCAAATTGGATTGAGGTCTTTACATCAAACTTCTTAAAGTCTCGAAAGGTAATAAATTGCCGAACACGAACATCCCTGTAGCCAGAGAGCAGGCTCCCAAATCGAAGTGTGTCATCGGCCTTAATCCAGATCGGGAACCAGAAACGACTATCGACCTGCTGCCGGACTGCCTCAAATGCGGGGAACTTGTTGTTTTTATAATCTGGTACTACTTTGCCTCGACTCATCACAATCTGATCATCCTGATCATCTACCCAGATCTGTCCCTTAAAATATCGTTTGCCCTTCCTGATCTTCCGAGGCTTCACTTCAAACACATAGGTGTTGAGCTCGTCTACACGCTCCTTTCGCAGGTATTTGATTTTGTAATTGGGAACCTCCTCAGTGGTCAGCACAAAGGGTTGCAAACTCAAGGCATCCTCAAGATCTTCCGAGGTAACCTGAATTGAGCGGAGGAACCCATGCGTGTTCAGAACACGGGATTTTCGTTGACCGTCTGTGGTGTAGTAGACCTCGACTAACCTGACTTGTTCTTCGACAACCTTTCCATAAGCGCTGAGGACCTGAAAAATGATTTCCTGTTTATAGGTATACTTTTGCCATACCTCCCTAAACTGGCTTTCCTTTTGCGTAAACCGCTGAATTACTTCGCTCGGCTCCAGCTTGTCGGACGCCAGTAAAATCGATGAGGAAAAAAACAGTCCTAAGAACCAACAGTGTCTCTTCATCTAGTCGATTGATGGAGGAGTGCCCGAAAACGGCTCACCCTCATTCTGGGAAAAGGTCTCTCTGCATTTGCCGGCTCGGCCAGCGTTGAAAATGGCTTTTATTTCTATAGCTGAGAGAGCACGGTTGAAAATCTCTATCTCATCGAGCAGTCCTTGGATGGGGAAGGAAACACCACGGGAGATGGGGCTGGCACCAATCGCTAAGAACGAACCGGTAGTTCGAACGGAAGGCACAGCCAAGATCTGCTCTCCAACGGTCAATCCGTCCCGATAAAAGGTTATGGTTTGGTCCGACTTGACAGTGGCAACATGGTACCATCGGTCTGGCTGCCATTTCAGATTACGGGAACTCGCAACGGATTTTGCTGGACTTTTTACTAAAAATCGCAACGGTGCCGTAGCCGGCGGAGCCGAGGGAAGATCGCCTTCTATATATAGGGAATAGGTAACCAGGGTATTAGTATCATTCCGTTTATCGATAATTGTCCGGTCCGCTCGCGAGGAAGACTCCTGCCCCTCATTCCCACCTGGCAGATTAAGCCAGCCATCCAGGGTCAGATCGCCCATTATATTAAGATCTAAACTATCGCCGACAAGAACATAGTCCTTCGGGCCCAACAAGCGAAACGCCTGCCCAACCTTGCCTTTGGAAAACCCTGCACCGTTGACCAGGGCTCCATGATTCTGATCAAGCACGTCCTTCGCATTCCCTTCTCCCGACCACCAACTGACCAGACCTGTGGGGGGTTCAATGCACTGGGCGCGGACATGGGTGAGCGGACTGGAGGCAAGCAAACAGATTGATGCCCAAAAAAGGAATACTTCTCCCTGTTTTCGAAGTCTCTCGATTAGGTCATCAATGGCACCTCTCCTTTTGAACACCCTGGAATTTTAAAGGGCTGGGCGAAGAAACACAATCTGCCTACGGGACCCAGCTTACACCACTTCACGACCATGTTCTGGATTAGTCTCTGATCAGCGACGCTGAAGTAACAACCGGCACCCATGACAACGTGGTCTAACACCCGTAACGATTCGGCCCCCTCCGTCTGGGATTGCCGACCAAGACACCTCTCTCGGATGAACTAGGGAAAGCGCTAGCAATCCCTCTGAAATACAAATGATTCTCACCATTCAGGAGCAGGCTCCAGCAACACTGTTTGTCGAGCCTTCTAATACATTTCAACACTGAAACGAAACGATTGTCTGGGAAAAAGCCCGTCTTATTGACTGCAGCGAAACAAATGCTGAGCTGCCAGGAATGCTAGTGCCTGTATGTGACTCAGTCCCCCACGTCGAAGGTCACAGCAAGTCGATCGGCTTCAGCCGAATGGAGAAACCGAGCACCTCGGTGAGTTTACAAGCCGTATGAAACTCCTTTGGCTCAAAATTCCAGGGGTCGCTTACAAGGATGAGCAGTTCGAGGTCGAAGAGGGATCCCACCTCACTTCAAACAAGCGTCTACTCGAAACATGATTAGGAGTTGCGTTCATTCTACCAACTATAACGTCGACACCCTCGGAGTATACGAGCCACTGCGGTCAAAGCTTGAGGCTTACTGAGATACCGTCTCGAGCGGGGATAAGGCTGGAGAAAAGCTCACCACTTTCAAGGATCAATCGGGTATATTCGAGAATACCCCGAGTATCGGCGTCCGGGTCCACATCCAGAACCTTTCCCTGCCATAAGATGTTGTCCGCAATGAGTAGACCTCCAGGGCAAACTTTCGGGACGATCTTTTGCAATACCTCCGGATACAAGTATTTATCCACGTCGTTAAAGACAATGTCGAATGGTCCCGGTAAACGCTCTACGATAGCTAGGGCATCTCCCGCAAAAAAACGGAGTTGGCAGCGAACTTTCCCGCGGCGAAAATAATCCTTGGCAAGATCGAGATTTTTCTTTGAAAACTCAGTTAGGATCATCACATCCTGCGGGCCCAAGGCCAATCCGAACCAGTAGGCTGAGTAACCAAATCCCGAACCCAACTCCAAGACACAGCGTGCCTTGCTGATCTTGGTCAATTGGTACAGAATCCGTCCCACTACCGGCCCAACGATCGGGAATTCCCACTCTCGGGCCTGCTCTTCCATCTCCTGGAGGATGGGATCTTCCTGACGCAAAATGCGTTTCAGATAGTCCTCTATAGCTGGAGCGGAGACCTCCATCGTAGGGCACATCTTCTCACATCCGCCTTCGCTTTAACAAGCTAATGAGACACTTGATGAAGGGATCAAATCCGCGCATGCTTGAGCCGGAAAAAGTCAATAACGCGGTTCTCGGCCCAGCAGCGATCGATGTCCCACCGTCGCTGCTCCCAGAATCCTACATGCCCTCCCCAACGCGTCAAGCATACCAACAGCCACGGATTGGACTGAGCGACTAGGCGGGTAAAAGGTTCTGATGAAAGAAATGGGTCGTCTCGAGAATGGATGACCAGAGTAGGAATAGAGATGTCCTGCAGGAGTGGCGCAGCACTGCTCTGACGGTAGTAATCAAACGCGTCCGAAAATCCGCACAGCGGTACGGTGAAATGTTCGTCAAACTCGCGGATGGTTTGTGCGCCAAGTACCGCTCTTACATCCACGAATGGTGTCAATCGATGACTCCACTCTTTGACCCATCTTTTGAGCCCACGGACATAATGGAATTGGAAGACTCGATTGGAAAGTTTCTCCATGATTTCCCAGCTGTTAGTAAGATCTGCTAACGGCGAAATAGTCGCTAGAGCCAACACTCCATCCGGAATCCTGTGTCTCCATTCACCCGCTAGCTTGAGAAGAATGTTACCGCCCATAGAGATACCGACCAGAAAAACAGCATTCAGTTGGAATCTTCGGCAAAGTTTGGTCACGATTTCTCCCACTTCCCGGCTTGCTCCAGCGTGGAAAATCTTGGGACGGGGAAGGTTGGAGTTGACATTGTACAGATTGAGAAGAACCACGTTCCAGCCTTCCCGGTAGGCTTTGTGGGAAAGACCCAGCATATAGGTCGACCGACTAGAACCTCCCATCCCGTGAACTAAAACCAAAGTGGGAGAACACTGTGACTGCCAGATTCCCAAAGCCAAAACCTGAGATCCATCACGAAGATCCACCCAGAACTCCTCACCCCTGCGCCATCCCCAGGAAAAGTTTCGCCGGACAAAAGATCCAGCGACGGTCTGAAGGTGACTCGAGCGGAGCCAGCGACAAGGTCTGAAAGGATGATCTTCCAGTTTAGAAGCCAACAATTCCAAAACCGGGTTTGAGCTCGGAGAGAGCTCGAAGGAGCATGGAATCTCTCGCATCCCTACTTAGTTTACCAACAATTCGACAGCTTGTGGAGACCGCGATGAAAAGACTGGCCGTTCCTCAGCATTCCCTGGAAAAGATCTCCTGTTCGCTCTAGACGGCGGAGATATTGCCCATAGGAAAACTTTCAGGACGAAGACGAGAACTTACTTCCCCCACTGTAATGGTGCAGAGACCGGGGCACCCGGAAGCAGCCTTATACAGTAGGGTCCAAGAATGGTTTTTCTCTGCCGTTTTGTATGGAGTCTGCATCTATCTTCCCTTCTCGTTTTTCAGGATTATGTTCCAGTGTCGCTCTTTCTTCAATGCCTTTAACGGTTAACCTGGACAGAATTTTAGTGAAGTAGAGAACATCTTGGTACCCATAGATTGGATGCAACAGAATCAGAATATAAAGCCCGGTTGTCCCGGAGGTTTTCGAGTAAGACTCCAGTCCGGCCTGTCGGCTGACCTGATGCAAATCAAACCCCTCGCAAACTAGGAGATCAAAAACAAAGCAATAAACGGAAATTTCAGCTAGCAGCTTACGAACGGCCGTGGGGTCGATTGGGTCCATGCGAGCCTGGAGCCACTAGAAGCGGGAACAACCTTCCTCATCAAGAGCTACAATCTTTCCATCGATGCGACAGGAATTGACTGGATTTCGCTGACTCTCCTCACAATCTCAGGGGATTTGATGATCCAGGAACTTCAGATTCCTAGAAGAAAGGTCGACCTGGTTTCCTTCCACACCAGTACTTGAACTCCATCTCCCTTGAGCTCGTAAATCCAGCGGTGCCCTTCGGGGATCTCATCCACCCCGACTCGCTAGTATGGGCTCGACCCTGTTTTCTATCTCGCTTGGCTCAAGTTGCAGTTCCTCCAGGTTCGCGTGGCCTGCTAAAATCTCTTCTGCGCTTATACTCTTCCCATTCCACTGCGCTTGGAGATGAGCAGAAAAAGGAGGACAGAGAACACTGATACTCCGAGCAGATCGACACTGAAATCTCGCAGGGACGCATGTCGGTGAGGGATAAAAGATTGATGAAACTCATCGAGCAGGGCATAGGCCACAGCGAGGATCCAGACCAGTGCGGTCTCCTTCAACCGGAGCTGCTTACGAAACCCCGAGTTTACCCCCAGGGTCAGCGTCACTACGAAGAAGCCATATTCGAAAAAGTGAGCAGCGTAGTCAGGCAAGAACTCCGCTCCGGGAGGATGACTTTGATGAGACAGCACAAAGATTAGAGCAGCGTAGGCCATGGCCGGAACCCAGTACAGGGCTGAGATCATCCGGTGTTGTCGCAGACAAACGAACTTTAGCTGCTTTGGGAAAAGCATTGAATCCGCCATCGACTCCCGGGAGCTACCAGGGCACCCAGCTCATGATCCAAGCTGCCACAAGAGAGCCGAGGACCATATAGGTCAACAACATCAAGAAATAATGAAAACGCTCGTTTGTATCCTCCTTCGTCACCATTGCAAAGACGGCCGCGATACAGAGGGATACAATGAGCAAACTGAGGTAATGGTTCATCGCTTTCTCCCTTGAACAATGTCAAAGGCATCCATCACCAGAAGCATATTGAGAAGCCCAGCAGTGTACAAATAAGTATTCCCGGCTTCGTAGCCCGAGGCATGAAGATCTCCCCTTCCCCAACCCATGACTTTACCTACAAAGTAAGGCACTCCGACGCTTGCATCGGCAAAAAACTTAAGGAACCCGAAAAAGCCAGGAGTCAGTCCAAAAAGTTGCCCGTTCATGCCAAGACCCAACCCAAAAAGGAGCATCACCGCAATAAAAAAGAGTGTTCCTCTTCTCCACTGCTTCAAAAAAAGGTGGCCTCCCCCCGGAATAAGCCAGGCCGCGCAACAGGTCAGAGTTGTCCGGAACATGGGAAAGAGCATCATAGGGAATAATGGGGGGGAAGGTCAAGGACACGGTTTTGGGAAAGTTGGGAGATCGGAGTTTGCATCGTTTGGGGTAAAAAGGAGGCACTCGAAGATGTCAGACGACAGTGATAGCTTGACCTCGCATCACTTTTAACCCACTCTCTTACTGTACGAAAACTACCCGGAAGGTACAGGGTTTTCGGAAGAACTATTTCCCTGCCATAACTTACTTCTTTCGCACACTCTTTCCTTGATTCAGAACTGCCACTGTTCCAAAGTGTGTCCTTCTTGTGTCGGATCGCCGAACATGATGGAACGAGGGATTAATAAAATTAGTTTGCTTATCCTGGCACGACTGAGACCAGTCAAACAGAATTTAGTCCACTAGCAGTCCTATTGGATCCAAGCAACAAAGTGGCCGCGCCGAGAGAGCAACTCGGGCATGATTAAACCTATGAGTCTTCTAGGTCGGCTGTATCATCTCTATGGAACTCCCACTCAAAACCTACCCTATGGCCAACCTCAACCATCGCGCCCCCGGTGGGCCAGTTTAGAGCTATGGCTAGGTTTCTGGGCGGCAGGTGGCTCGACTGGAAAGACTTTTAGGGAACAATGAAGAAGCCCTGGACCTGTATCGAGAAGTGACCCGATACCATCTGGAGCTCCCCTGTGGAAGTCTTTTAAAACGCCGCCAGGCTTTTGGATGACAGGAAGCGTGATTTCCAATCCGCTTTGCAGGTAGTGATTAAAGAACTCGCGTGGCATGATCCTCCGACTCTGCGCCATCAGCAGTTTCGACTCCTATGCCGGCTAGCCAGGAAAAAGTGGCACTAACTCGATGCACCTTTATCTGAGACGTACAGATCCAGGTCATTCCCAAGTATTATTGGCTATCATGGCGTTAATGGCCAACAGGTAACTGACCGGTAGCTAGACATGTGGGCTGATCCTTTGTACGACTATTCCCATCTAACTATTTGGGTCGGCTCCGTGAGAATCCAAAAGGATGATTCCTTTCCGAGATAATATTGCCTCTCGGCACTACCCATTGATGACCCTGATGGTTATTCTGGCCAATGTAGCCGTATTCTTTTACGAGCTTTCCCTACCAGCAAAAAATTTGCAGGAATTTATTTTTCTGCGGGGAGTGGTACCGGCACAGTGGCAGCTTGTGGGTCGTTATCCCGTAGAGATTCTTACCGATCTGTTCAGCTCAATCTTCTCTTCCCTGTTTCTACATGCTGGATGGGTGCACTTGTTTGGAAATATGTGGTACTTGTGGATCTTCGGGGACAACGTAGAGAACCGCATGGGTTCCTTTCGTTTCCTGATTTTTTTACCTGGTCTGCGGGATCTCAGCCAGCTTTTTACATATCCTCTTCAACTTCAACAGCCGACTGCCCAGTCTTGGTGCCAGTGGAGCAGTAGCCGGCGTCCTGGGAGCCTACTTGGTCAGCTATCCATTTGCTAGAGTATCAACGCTGGTACCCCTATTTCTCTTCCGGCCCATTGTGAAACTACCAGCTTTTCTGGTGTTAGGCTTATGGTTTCTGGTTCAGATTTTCAACGGAACCTCGGCCCTGGCCGGAATGTACAATGCTGTGGGCGGAGTCGCCTGGTGGGCTCACGTCGGTGGATTTTTGTCGGGGATGATCTTCATTGGATTCTTTGCCAGGCCATCGCTTCGGCGACACTCTTGAGGCATAAAATAATGTTTCGTTACTCGGCTCTCTGGTTGGCAGTGGGGATAGTTTTCGGACAGTCCCTTGACCACGTAATCATTCCGAGGAAGACCGAATTCTTCATCACCTTAGAGCGGTCGATCAGCACCCAGACTGCCAGGTCGGGCGACAAGTTTTACGGCCGCATAGCGGTACCGGTTACCCTCGACGACCAGATTGTTGTCCCGGTGGGCAGTTACATCATAGGGCAAGTGGATATGAGTAAAGAGCCCGGCTATATGAAAGGTAAAGCCCAAGTTCAACTAAAATTCGACACGATCATCCTGCCCAATGGGACTACCCGGAAAATGATAGCCATTGTGCAATCTGCTGAGGATTACCAGACCAGTCTCTCCGAGGAAAAGGGGACCCTTGAGTCTTCAGGCAGCCAGACTAAAGAGACGGTAGAATCCGCCGCTGGAGGGACTGCAGGGGGTGCCACCATCGGCGCTATCGCGGCTCGCAGCTGGAAAGGAGCCGGTGTCGGTTCGGTGGTCGGAGCTGCCGGGGGAACTCTTTTAGGAATCCTTCAGAAAGGCAAGCATATAGTCCTGCCCAAGGGTACTTCCGTCACCATCCAACTAGAAGACAATATGGGATTTGTCAAACCGATACCACGAAACTCCGGAAAGCCTCTCACTTCTTGATGCCACCACTTATCCATTCGGTCCGCTGAAAAGTGAATCCACAAATGGCTCCGGGGAAAAGGGAATCAAGTCCTGCTCTGCCTCTCCTACTCCCAGATAGCAAATCGGGATTTTCAGCTCCTTGGCTATAGCCACGACAATGCCTCCTTTGGCTGTTCCGTCTAATTTGGTGACGATGATTCCCGTTACACCAATCCACTGGAGAAACTCTCGAGCCTGAACCAATCCATTCTGACCCGTGGTCGCATCCAATACCAAGTAAACCTCATGGGGAGCTCCGACTACCTCACGTGCGGCGACACGTTTTATCTTCTCCAGTTCTTGCATCAGGTTCCTATTAGTGTGTAGTCGACCGGCGGTATCCACAATGAGTATCTGCTTGTGCCTTGCCTTGCAAACGGCGACAGCATCGAAGAGGACAGCAGCGGGATCGAATCCTGATCTCTCTTGAACCACCTCCGTGTTGGTGCGCACACCCCATGCCACTAGTTGGTCAACTGCGGCGGCACGAAAGGTATCCGAGGCACAAATCAGCACCTCCCGTCCCTCCGCTTGGAAACGGTGGGCTAGCTTGCCGACCGTGGTAGTCTTTCCGACCCCGTTTACACCAATTACCAAGATCACGTGAGGTGACAACCGGAAGACAGATGGGACTACCGCACCCCCGGCTCTTTGGAGCGTTTGCAGGACCGCCTGATGCATCGTTCGTTTCAAGTGAGAAGCGGTCAAAAACCGTTCCTCCTGGTTTTTTTTACCGATCTGATCGATGATTTCTGACGTCATATGTAGCCCTATATCCGCACTGAGCAAGATACTTTCCAGCTCCTCCAGGCACTCATCGCTGAAATCACTTTCGTACCTACCGATCAGTTTGTCGATCCGCCTGCCAAGATCCTTCTGGGTGATCTCAAGGGCTTGTTTTAGTCTCTGAAAGTAACCTGGCTGTTCCCGGTAGCGAAAAACACTCATCAACTGCTCATTTCACTCCCTACCGGAGATCGGAATGCCCTACTCAAGCAGTCGAATTCTTCTTGGACCTTCTCCCAATCTCCCCTCTCCAGCCGTCGATATACGGCTTCCAGATGCTCTGTCAAGTGACGGAAAAAATCCAAGGGGTCCGACAGACTCACCTTCTCCAAGGTCAGAGAGGTTGCCTTAAAGCAAAGCGCTGGTGGAAAGGAAGTCTGGAAAAGATTAACACCAATTCCGATGATGGCCCAGTTGATCCGCCCTTCTAGACAACTCAACTCGCTCAAAATTCCACAGACTTTCTTGCCAGAAACCAGAACATCGTTGGGAAGCTTCAAACGCAAATCCAAGTCGGAGTTTCCTCGCTCTCGGATCGTCGACATCACGGCTAGCACGGCAATCTGGTTCAGGAAAGAAGCGCGATATTCTTTCCAGTCAGGGTAGAGAAGATAGGATACGTACACCCCCTCCCCGAAGCGCGAGTACCAGCGGCGCCCATAGCGTCCTTTACCCGACGTTTGCTCCTCAGCGAGAACAATCCTTGCCCGTTTCTCTTCGACACATCGCTTTAGATACTCGTTGGTAGAATCCACCGTGTGCAGCAAATCCAACTGCTTGAACAGATCCTTGGAAAACAGCAATTTCTTTCTTTTCCCGTCAGAGAGGTGAGCGAGCAGTGATCAGTTTCGATCAAGAAAACCCATTTCAGCCTTCGGCTCAATCAAGAGACTAATATCGGGCACTCGACAGGAGTGAGTCAAGGCTCCCAGAGAGATAAAATCAACGCCTGCTTCTGCATATTGAGTAATATTTTTCTCACTCACACCTCCGGATACTTCTAGCAAACAGCCACCGTTTGCGATCCGAACAGCTTGCCGAACCTCTTCGACCGTCATATTGTCCAATAGGACGGCATCGGCACGGCCTTCGATGGCTTGCTCGAGCTCCTGCAAATTACTCACCTCAACCTCAATCTTGTGCATAGGATAACTCCGATGGCGGCAGGCCTGGATGGCCTGGGAAATGCCTCCTGCGACGGCGATATGATTTTCCTTGATTAGAATACCATCGTCTAGACCCATGCGATGGTTGTGTCCTCCTCCCACTCGCACCGAGTATTTTTCCAGACGACGAAGCAATGGTGTAGTTTTTCGGGTGTCTAGAATCTTGACGCTGGTTCCGGCAACCAGATTGACATAGTGTCGGGTCGCGGTAGCGATGCCACACATCCGCTGGAGAAAATTGAGCGCTACTCTTTCCCCAACAAGTATGACCGATGCGTCTCCTCTCAGCTTGCCTATACTCTCAGAGCTGACTTGATCTCCATCCTTGAAATAGGCGTCAGCATGCATTTCTCCCAAGAGTTGGAAAACCCGAAGGAAAACAGGCCAGCCGGCCAGAATGAGGTTCTCCCTGGAGATAAGTCGGGCCTTTACCCTAGCTAAACTTTTACGGCGAATGTTCTCTAGTAGCGCCTCGGTCGTTCGATCTCCATGACCCAGGTCCTCTTCTAAGGCCTGACGTAAAAGTGGATCAAGGCTGAGAAAGTCCATCCAACTTTTCCTTCAGTTTGAACAATCGATTCTCCGCCTCCTGGAAACGGAGCCGGGAGGATTCCACTACCGGAGGAGGCGCTTTTTGAAGAAATTCCCCATTTTGAAGTTTCTTTTCCAACTGCTGTATTTCTTGCCTGACTCGTTGAATTTGTCGCATTAGTCGTTGTCGCTCGACATCCACATCGATGCTTTCGTCCACTACAAGGGAAAAATCAGCCAACCGAGAAACACCTTGCACCCGAAGTCCTGGGCCCAGCACACCTGAGGAAAATTCGATTTGATCCAACCATGCCAACCGGATTAAATGCTGTCTCTGTGATTCCAGGAATTCTCGACTGTCATTGTGGGAAAAGAGTTGCAGGTGCATCTTCTTACGGGGATCAATATCGTTTTCCGCCCTCGCCGTGCGAATGGCGATGATTAATTCTTGGAAGTCTTGCATGGTGGCAATCGCTTTTGGATCGATCCAATCAGGGCGAGCTTGAGGGTAAACGGTTGACATTATGGTCTCTTCACTATGGGGAAGCCGCTGCCACAACTCTTCGGTAATGAAAGGAATAAAAGGATGCAGAAGTCGCAATGACGTTTCCAGCAGATAGACTGTCATACTAACCGCATGGAGTCCCTGGTGGGGATCTCCTCCGGTGATGTTTGCTTTAACCAATTCGATATACCAATCGCAAAATTCGTGCCAGAAAAAATGATAGAGTCCATTGCTAGCCTCATGGAAACGGAACTTACTGAGATTCTCATTGGTGTCTCGAATGACCATCTGCAATCTTCCCAAGATCCAACGATCTTCACATCGCAATCGATTCTCTTTCCACATTGATGCAATGTCAGCTTCTCCCACCGGTCGCATATCCTCGGCCAGATTCAATAGAAGAAACCTGGCTGCATTCCAAATCTTATTACAGAAAGCACGATATCCAGACATCCTATTGACAGAGAAGGGGATATCGGTACCGGGTACGGCCATTACTGCAAGGGTGAATCGCATCGCATCAGTACCATACTCGTCAATAATCTGGAGTGGATCGATGATGTTACCGCGTGACTTGGACATCTTTTGCCCCTTTTCGTCACGTACTAAGCCGTTGATGTAGACGGTCCGAAAGGGAACGTCTCCCATAAAACACAGTCCCATCATCATCATTCTGGCAACCCAGAAAAAGATGATGTCGAAACCTGTCGCCAGAACAGACGTGGGATAAAAAACTCTCAGTTCTTGGGTCTCATCTGGCCACCCGAGCGCGGAAAATGGCCACAAAGCTGAGCTGAACCAGGTGTCCAGTACATCAGTATCCTGCTCCAGCAAATGACTGTGGCAGTTTGGACAAGTCCGAGGAGACTCACGAGCCACAATCATTTTTTTACAGTCGCGACAATACCAAGCCGGGATTCGATGTCCCCACCACAACTGCCGGCTAATACACCAGTCATGAATATTGTGCATCCATTCGAAGTAGATGCGCTCGTAGTGAGCTGGAACAAATAGAGTGCGTTTTTCTTCGACCGCTCGAATGGCCGCTTTAGCTATAGGTTCCACTTTCACAAACCACTGAGTAGAAACCAGAGGTTCAACTACCGTGGTACATCTTTGGCAGTGTCCCACATTATGGGAATGGTCCTCGATCCGCAGCAGAAGTCCCTGTCGCTCGAGATCGGCCACAACTTTTTCTCGGGCTTGGGAGCGATCCAACCCCGCATACTCACCGGCTTCCTCAGTCATAAACCCAGTTTCCCCAATGACCTTAACCACGGGAAGCTGGTGTCGACGCCCGGCGGAAAAATCATTATGGTCGTGTCCTGGAGTGACTTTAACCAAACCCGTACCGAATTCCCGATCCACAAAGCGGTCGGCGATTACCGGGATTTCACGCTTCATCAGAGGTACGATGACCACAGCATGTCGAAGGTTAGTGTAACGTTTGTCCTCAGGATGGACGGCCACTGCAGTATCCCCGAGCATGGTCTCAGGTCGGGTCGTAGCGACGACCACAAAATCGCCACTGTCCCTGATCCGATACCGGATATACCAGAGCTTCCCGAGGGTTGGTTCATAATCCACTTCAAGATCAGATATAGCCGTATTGCAGCGGGGACACCAATTAACCAAGAATTCACCTCGGTAGACCAAACCCTGCTCATATAGACGTACAAAGACTTCCCGGACTGCACGGGACAGGCCATCGTCCATCGTGAAACGCTTCCGACTCCAGTCACAAGAGCAACCAAGCCTTCTGATCTGGCGTAAAATATTATTCTCAGCCTTTTCCTTCCAGTCCCACACCCTTTTTTCAAATTCAGCCCGGCCGAGGTCGATGCGTCGGAGACCCTGCTCAGCCATGTGTCTCTCGACAACATTCTGGGTTGCAATGCCCGCATGATCCGTTCCTGGCACCCACAAAACATTCCTCCCCCTCATCCGTTCCCAGCGGACTAGAATGTCTTGAATAGTGATGTTTAACGCATGTCCCATGTGCAAGGATCCGGTGACGTTTGGTGGAGGCATGACGATGGAATAGGCCTGCCGGTTGGAACGCACGTCACCCTGAAAATAACCCTTCTCGACCCACCGGCGATACCATTTTTCTTCCACTTTGCAGGGGTCGTATCTCTTGGGTATCTCCTTATCCAGCATCTCCCACTATCCTCCCACTGCATGGCCGAAATCGCCCGTCCCGGCTGCGATGTTGCCTCAAAGCCTTACCCGATCGCCCTTCCCAATCTTCTTTGCACCCCGGTCTGAGGTATGGGGTTATTTATGTGTCAATCTCCTCTCACTCGGGAAACAGCCGCCTGATTGCTTCTGGGAAACGTTCCATGATTTTCCCGACCAGGAGTTCCAGTTCTTCCTCAGCGAGAGAAATCACCCAGTCCCGTGGTTGAACCTGAGGCGTTTGCCGCAGGGCAGCAGAAGGCACAGAGAGATCACGCTCCAGAGAAGTTAGATCCGGTCTGAGTTGGGATGGGGACAATGAAAACACAACTGCTTCATTGGAGTTCTGGAATGGAACCGAAAACAGCACCCGAACCCCTTGATCTTGATCTTCCTTATCTAGCTTACTCCGGGCGGTCGCCAATAGTCCTTCGATTAGATTGACTAGTTCGGAGGTCTGGAAGGGCTTGACCAGTCGGCTATAGTAGCCAGATACCTCTGCGCGCCTTAAATCGAAATGGTCAAAAGTTCCCACTAGTAGGATGACTGGGATATGCGCGGTCACAGGATCTCCTTTGACCGTCCTACACAGCTCGTAGCCGTCCACCAGGGGCAAAGAGACATCGGCCAAGAGGACATCGGCCGGTCGGCTACGAAGATACTCGAGAGTTGACGTGCCGTCAGTGAAGCAGTGAACGTCGATTTTTCCCGGGGTAAAGGAGAGTCTAACCAGCTGATGGAAGGTTCGATTGTCGTCTGCCAGAACCAAGTGGGGCATAACTCAACATCAATTTACTGAGCGGTCTCTTTACCACTCAACTGACGCTACTCCTGGCCTAACCTTTCCTCTTGGCTTTTCTTGGCACGCTTTTTGGCTGTCTTATAAGGATCCTGGCGCCCCTTGAGAGCACTCACCACGCTTCGGAGAGGATCGAAGATAGAAAATTCGTCATTGTTGCGGTTACCCTTGTTTCTCGCAGCTGCGACTTCATCCACCGGCGGAACCGGCTTTTCCAGCAGGGTCAATTTCTGCTTGGCCGAGTCAAAATAGTCACTGAATGGGTATCCTGCAGCCAACCGGACATAATAGACTGAGGCCTCTTCAATGCGACCCAGCCGCTCTAGAGTCTTCCCCAAAGTAAACAGGGTTTGGTCCGACCTACTGAAGTCGGGATAAACCTCTAGAACTTCCTTAAGTCGACTTTCGGAAGCCGAATAAACGCCGCGCTTAAAATAAAACATACCGACCGAGTGTGTGCCCAAGGCCAGGTTTTCCCTTACCTCGACAAGGACTTCCCGGGCCGTAGGCACCAACTCACTACTCGGATAGTCTTCCAAAAATTTACTAAGTGAACTTTCCGCCTTGCGCCCATAGGTCGGATCACGATCAGGAGACTTCATCAGCCGAAAATTAATCGCTGCAGTCTTCATATATACATCATCCGCCATATCGTGAGTCGGATAGAAGATGATAAAGTCCTTATACTGATTCTCGGCCTGGAGCAGGTTCTTTACCCCTCCCTCGTCGTAATATGAGTCAGCGATGGCGAGGAACGCTACCGGGGTGTATTCACTTTCAGGATAGGTGTTGATCAACGTTTGAAAGGTGAGTCTGGCTCTTGTAAATCGAGCCTTTTTCAAGAATTTCATCCCATTATCGAACAAAATCTTGTCAGGCGAAGCGGCTCCCTCCTGTAGACCAGGACTTTTTTGGCCACATGCGCAAAGGAGCAGTGATATCGCTACCAGCACCGAGAATTTATAAAAAAGACGATTCATTCAATTGACTCCTGTGGCTTTATCTTATTGGCTTCCGGTTTCGAAATGGGGAGGGGGGCAAGATATAAGTACATCATTTTTCGCTTTCACGGAGGCCTGATCGGCTAGCATTTGCATCTGGCGGAACGCCCCTTTCGAATTTCGAGCGTGGAAGAGAGTTGATCCCGCTACGACAATATCGGTCCCCGAGCGAACAACTTCTTCCGTGTTGGACAATTTCATCCCTCCATCAATTTCGATTTTCACATCCAACTCCGCAGACCGGATCATCTGCTTCAATCTTCTTATCTTTTGCAAACTGGAAGGAATGAACTCTTGGCCTCCAAACCCGGGGTTGACGGACATCACAAGCACATGATGACATTTAGGCAAAATTTCCTCCAGTAAGATTACGTTGGTATGTGGATTCACTGCAACTCCCGGTCGCCCTCCCTTCTCCCGAATTCTCTCCATTAGACGGTCAAGATGTACCACAGTTTCAACATGTACACTCAAATAGTCGGCCCCAGCCGACACAAAATCGTCCGCCATCTGTTCCGGGTTGGAGATCATTAAGTGCACGTCAAGAATCAAATCAGTGCACTTCCTCAACTTCTCCACTACGGGCAGGCCGACACTAATGTTGGGAACAAAATGCCCATCCATGACATCCACGTGGAGAATTCGAGCCCCGGCTTCTTCCATTTTTCTAATGTCCTGTCCTAATCTCATGAAATCTGCGGAGAGGATCGAAGGAGCAATCCAGGCCATTAGCGGGCCACCTCTAGATTGATAGAATCCTCCCCACTGAGCATAAACCCTGGCTCGGGAAACTGTTTGGTTACCGTTCCACGAGCGACCCGATTATGGGATCGGTATTGGATCCGTTCTGGCTTGAATCCGTTCTTTTCAAAATACTGAAGTACCCTATTCAGACGCTGTCCAACGACATCAGGCATCGTGTATCGAGGAAAAAATGTTCGGCTCACTAGAACGTCGATCTTTGAGCTTGCCACTTCCTTCGCGAGAGGAACAGGGAATTGCCGAATTACCTCGTCATTCTTCGAGCCGACTAAAGGGATCTCGCTAATATGACCCAATCCATAGCCGGCTTGAAAGGCTTTAAGTCTTGCCACGCGAAGGCTGGAACCCATCAAATCCGGGACTGGACTTCGACGAGCCCCCAAGCTGACAACGATCTGGATCTCCCGGTTAGCTTTAATACGCCCTCCAGGGCGGGGATGCTGGGTTGCAATAACTCCTTTAGGAACGTGTGGATCATAGCGCTCTGTGGCGGAAAAACTCAAATGTACCTTGGACAGTGTTGTCTTGGCTTCTTCAACCGTCTGCCCCCGCACGAGCGGAACTTCAACCTCAGTTCCACGAATGGAAAATCTCATACCCAGGTAGGCACTAAAGCTTCCAACCACGATCAGAAACCCGGACAGAACCGCAGCTTTACCCACGTTAAAAACCTTATGTGGGAACGTGCGCGCGACTTGCATTTCCAAAAATCCAAACCAAGCTCGGTAGTGCCTTTGGCGCCTCCAGACAAAGTCAGCCGAGGAAAAAAGCTCAGGGGCAGGGTGGGCAACACCGCAGTTTAACCTAGCACAATCGCTCTAAACGTGTCCAATTAATGCCGCGAAGAAGCACTCCCCAGCATGGTTCTGAGGATAACTTCGATAGAAGGGCTGAACTATCCTGGCCTTGGACTCGGAATCTAGAAACTCCTCGATGACTAGCTCGTTTTCTTCCGGCTCGGTTGAACATGTAGAATAGAGGAGTTTTCCTCCAGAGCCCAGACTAGAAAAGGCAGCTTGCAAAATAGAAAGCTGCTTTGAATGGAAGCGTGTCAAGTCGACCTCTTGAATACGCCAACGAATATCCGGATTCGAGCGCAAGGTCCCCAAACCGCTACAGGGAACATCCAAAAGAACAAAGTCGAAGGGGATTCGGAAAGGTGACGGGAGGCATAGATCCGCGTTCACAAGATGTAAATCTGGTATTTGATAAAGTCGCGCGCGGCGAGCCATCTGGCGTAAGCGGAGACGATTCGAATCACAACAGTAAAGCTTTCCCTGGGGCACCTTTCTAGAAGCCAAAAGAAACGATTTCCCCCCGGTAGCTGCACAAAAATCTCCCAACCTGCGATAGTCTTTAGCCTCGACTAGATAAGTAACTTCCTGGCTAGCTAGATCCATGAAAAATCCGTAACCCTGTCGATAAAGAGTGTGCTGAGAGAAACCAGAGGAGTGGATCACCAGACAATTGGGTAGACCCGGATACACCTCATAATTAATCCCTTCCATTTGCAGGAGCTTACAAAAACAATGAAATTCAACTTTAAAGGGATTGATCCAAAAAAAAGGAACCGGAGGCCGATTGTTCCGCTCCAAAAGGGCCCTGGTTAAACCTGGTCCGTAGCGCTGGAGATAACGCTCCGTCAGCCATTGAGGGTAGCTTAGTTGAATGGATAGAGCTTCGGCCGATGAACCTGACGGTAACGCAGGTCTTGCGCGAAGAAAAGTGTGAAGCATGGCGTTGACGAAACCGGCAGCAGAGGATTTTCGAACCTGGTGACACAAACCCACCGCCTCGTGTACCGCTGCGTGATCAGGAATCCGCAAGAACTCGATCTGATAAATGGCTATGCGCAGGATCCACAAGATCGCCTCGTCCAAACGTCTCAGAGGCCTTCGAGAGAGCTGGAGAATGTAGAAATCGAGGCGGCTACGGTTTCTCAATACCCCATAAACCAACTCGGTGACCAACCGGCGATCACGTTCGTCCAGACCAAGAAACTGACGATCTTGAAAAAGCGTGTCGACCTTCTTTTCTTGGTGGAAAAGATCGTGGAGAAAACGTAGTGTCAGGGTACGCGCTGTCGGGATCAAACAAATCTTTCGCCCACTGTTACCTGAGCACCATTGGCAAAGTCTGGCGCTAAGAGCCGCTTTCGGTTTGGAAACTGAAGTTCGGTCAGGTGAAGAAGAGAGTGTTGCCCACACCTAACCAGGATGCCTTTTCGAGTAAGCCCCATGACCTCACCAGGCCTTCCACTGCCTGAACTATGGGGCGAAACCTCGAGGCCAACTTTTCTACTGCGCCAAATCTTTACCTCTCTCCGCCTGAAGCCAGCAAAAGCCGTTGGACGAGGATTGAAAGCCCGGATACGATTATGAATCTCAGGAGCGGACTGTGTCCAGTCGATCCGTGTCTCGCTCTTTTTTATTGCTGGTGCATAGCTGGCTCGGGCGTGGTCCTGAGGCTGCGGAGGGATTTTGCGGCTGATATAAAGGGGGAGTGTCTGGATCAGTAGTTCTGCTCCCCTCTGGGCTAATTGTTCTTCCAGTTCACCTGCAGCTACATCCTCGTCCACGACAGTCTCCGCCTGAGAAAGAATCGCTCCTGTATCAAGTCCTGCATCGATTTTCATAATGGTCACGCCAGTCTGGGTTTCCCCATGAAGGAGAACATGAACCACTGGAGCAGCTCCCCGATACTTGGGAAGTAGAGAAGCATGGACATTCAGGCTTCCCAGGGAAGGATATTCGAAAAACTCCAGCGGAAGTATCTGTCCAAAAGCCACCAGAATAATCAAATCGGGGCAGATCTGGCACAAGAAACGTAACGCCGCTGGATTGTCACTCAAGCCATGTGGTTGAAACGCAGGAATACCCTCCGAATCCGCGACCCACTTCACCGGTGTTGGAGTGAGCTTGCGCCCCCTTCCAGCCGGCCGATCAGGCTGAGTGACTACGGCACTGACTTCCAAATTCTGTCCTCGACTTGCCTCCTGGAGCAATGCCTTGAGAGAAGGGACTGCAAACTGGGATGTTCCCATGAAGAGCACGCGCACTACCACTCACCCGCGCGGATCAGCTTTCGGATCTTCCTCTTGATCATGTCCCTCTTTAAGGGAGAGATATGATTCAGGTACAAGATACCGTCAAGATGGTCTATTTCGTGGCATAAAACACGAGCCAAAAGCTCTTCGCCTTCCAGTTTCAAGGACTCTCCTTTCAGATTTTGGGCTTTGACATAAATTTTCCGTGGCCGCTCCACAATCGCGGTAAACCCCGGAACACTTAAACACCCTTCCTCGCCCTTCTGCTCACCTTCTTGCTCAATCACCTTGGGATTGGCCAGCACGATCTGCTGTCCCCGTTCCTGACCACCAACGGTATCCACCACTATGAGACGCAGATTAGCGCCTACCTGGGGAGCGGCCAACCCAATACCCGGGGCAGCATACATGGTCTCCAGAAGGTCATCGGCAAGACTTTGGAGCTTGTCGTCAAAAAAGACCACGGGAGCGCTCTTAGTCTCTAACTCCGGAAACCCATATTTTAATATAGTCCTGATCAATGCAGTCAGCCCTCTCTCAACTAGATAGCTTCTTTCTAGTCCGTGAAAGCATTCCGGCGCTATCCACCTTCCAGCAAACCCTTCAGCAGTACCCCCAACTCTGCTAGAATCTTGACGTGACGAAACTTCCAGGTGCTTTCAGTGCCATTTTCAAAATGATCCAAAATCAGTAGTTCCTGTGGTTGGCTATCCGGAAATATTCTTAGTGTAACATCAAAAATCATCCCGCGCGTGGCTGGCAGTACCCGAGCGACTTGACTAGATGAGATTCTTGTATCAACCTATTTACGAAGTCCAGGCATTCACCTTGCTCAGCGCACGAGCGGTCAGCAACCTCTTTCGAAAACCCCGTTATATAGAGGATTCGATCCAACAAATGGAAATCATCGGGGTCGGGTCTGTATTGATCATTCTCCTTACGGGTTTTTTCACCGGCGGCGTCCTCGCCTTACAGTCTTCGAAAGCCTTGAAAGACTTTGGAGCAGTTCATCTTACTGGGCAGTTAGTGGCTCTTTCGCTCATCAAAGAGCTGGGACCCGTGTTGACTGCGCTCATGATCGCGGGACGGGTTGGCTCAGGAATTGCCTCCGAACTGGGCTCGATGATGGTAACCGAGCAAATCGATGCCATGCGAGCGTTGGGCACGGATCCCACCAAGAAACTGGTTACACCCAGAATGATTGCGACCACCACTATGGTCCCTCTGCTCACGGTCGTGGCTGATCTTTTTGGTCTAGTGGGAGGTTGGATTGTTGCGCTTTACACTCTACGGTTAAACTCCTCCCTCTACTGGAACACCGCTCTGCAGTCCCTTAGCTATAGCAACGCCATCGAGGGAATGATCAAACCCTTTGTTTTCGGTTTCATTATAGGAATGGTCGGATGTTATGTTGGCCTGGGTACCCAAGGTGGGACACGAGGTGTCGGTCAGGCAACGACACGGGCGGTTGTAGCAGCTTCGATCCTAGTGATCATATCGGATTTTTTCCTTAGCAAAATTATCCTCGAGTTAAAGTATTGAGTGTAATTCGTTTCGAGCAAGTGTTCAAAAATTACGGTGATCAGGTGGTTCTTCAGGACCTTAACATGGAAGTTCAGCCCGCCGAAACAAAGATTGTTCTGGGTGGTAGTGGCTCGGGCAAGACGACCCTTCTCAAGATGGTTCCGGGACTGGTGAAACCCGACTCCGGAAGAATCTTCGTGGAGGATGAAGAAATTACCCAATTAACGGAAAGCGCGCTGACCACCATTCGTAAGAAAATGGGTATGGTCTTTCAAGAAGGTGCTCTTTTCGACTCTCTAACGGTGGGTGAGAATGTGGCCTACCGGATGCGCGAGGACGGAACTTATGAAGAAGAGGAGATCGAGGAGGTTGTCCGACGCCTGCTGGGTTTTGTTGGCTTGGAGCAAGTCGAAGACAAAATGCCTTCTGAGTTGTCCGGCGGAATGAAGCGCCGGGTGGCCATTTCACGGGCCTTGGTCGGAAACCCGCGCCTGCTGCTCTACGACTCGCCCACTGCCGGCCTGGATCCCATCACGAGTCGGAGTATCTGCGAACTGATCATCAAACTGAGAGATTTGGAAGGCGTCGCATCCATTTTGGTCACCTACGATTTGAAAACTGCCTGGACTCTTGCCAGTGAGCTGGCTATTGTCCAACCCACGGGAAAGGTGGTTTTTCGTCCCGAGCAGGCGGAGTTTTGCCTGATCAACACCCGATTCGTGATCTTGAAGGAAGGAAGGGTCATTTTTGAAGGAAACAACGAGGCCTTGCGGAACGTCAAAAACAGCTACATCCGAGAGTTCCTCACTTAAAAACCTGCTCTGCAGGCTGGATTTATCTCGCCTGGACGTATAGCAAGGTGGCAGAAGTGCTGATCCGGAAAGGCTTACGAGAGCGCGAAAGATAACCAAAACCGATGACGGTGACGCTGAGTAGATCAACCGGAAAATTTGGACTGTGACGGAGACGGCACAAAATCCCATAACTGAGATGGAATAACCATGGATACAAGACAGAGACCTAGCTTATCGGAATTAAAAGTTGGCCTTTTCGTAGTGATCACAAGCCTCATCCTGGCACTGGCCATTTTTACAATCGGACAAGAAGCGGGACTACTGCAAGACACTTTCATCGTCAAAACCTATCTTAACAATGTTTCCGGGTTGAAAAAGGGAGATATCGTGCTGCTAGCGGGTGTGGATGTCGGGAACGTTACGGATGTTCGAGTCACCGAAGCTGAACAGGAAATGCCGAAAACCCAGTCTAATCAGCTCTATCAGAAGCAGCTTCAGGAATTGCGTCAGAAGGCTAGCGAGCACAGAGCCCAGATCCATTCCACCCAAGAAAGGTTAGCTGTCCTGGGGACTGAACTCGAAGCTACGCAAGATAGACAGCCAGCTGCCATTAACAAACTCGAGAAGCGAATGGCAGATCTGGAGAAACTCATCGAGGATCAAGGCCGTAGCCTCGATGACATTGAGGAAGACATCCAGCGGACCCGGGCCAATCTACAAAATATCGAGGTCTACATGGAAATCATTGGAGACTACCGCCGCTGGATCCGCCGTGACAGTAATATATCCCTAGGTTCGGTAGGCCTATTGGGCGACAAATACATTGAAATCTCCCTGGGCCGAAGTCCTGAACCAGCCGATACATTGCGAGAGCTGAGGAACAAATGGTTGGGATTGGGACAAGGGGAGGTAGAAATCGTACAGATCACCGGTACGACACAGGCCGGCTTTCGTGAGCTTATCACCGGCGCCAACGACATACTGGCCAATTTTGAAGGTCTCTCTAGTCAATTCGAGGGTGTCTTGGATCGCCTAGCGTCAGGGGAAGGCACGATCGGCAAGTTCTTCGCGGATCCTTCCTTCTATAACAACTTAGATCAAACGATACTTGGTGCCAGAGCAACCATCGCAAAAACCTCCCAACTGATGGAAGATATTTCGCGCGGAGAGGGGACGATTCCCAGGCTGATCCAGGAACGAGAGGTGTATAATAAGATCGATGCTTTCTTGGGCAAATTGGAAAGTGTGATGACCCGAATCGATGAAGGGGAAGGCACCCTGGGAAAGTTCAGCAAGGATCCCTCTCTTTACAACAAAAGTGCACAGGCAGTGGCCAACGTTGAGCAAATCACCCAGCGCATGGACTCGGGCCAGGGAACTTTGGGGAAATTGTCCACTGACGACAAACTGTACATGGACATGCAGCGTTCGGTGGACCAGTTGGCCACCTTTTTGACCAAGATAGGAGAGGGAAAGGGTACTCTAGGTCGCCTGGCAAACGACGACCAACTCTATCAGAGCCTTACCCAAGTGTCTTCGGAAGTCGTCAAGCTGATCTATGACTTCCGTCAGAACCCCAAGAAATTCCTGACCATTAAATTCGAGCTCTTCTGACGTGGGAGGATTTGACACAGTAAAGGACCCACATCCATGATTTCTGAGAAGATCGGCAAAGGTTCCCAGGTGATTCTTCAGGCTATCTTGAAGGCTCTTATCTTCCTCCGTATCAATCCCAACCACCTGACCTTCTTAGGGTTTATCATGAGTATCCTGACCGCTTGGGCTTATGCCAGGGGTCGCTTTAGAACCGCTGCAATGATCCTAATCGTAGCTGGGCTTTTCGATATGGTCGATGGCATGGTTGCGCGAACCTTGAATTCCGTAACTCCTTTCGGAGCTTTCTTTGATTCGATCATGGACCGATATTCCGACTTAATCATCTACCTCGGACTCATCATTTGGTATGGGCAACAAGGTAGAATGACCTATGTAGTCCTAGTGGGAGTAGTCATGATGGGATCAGTTTTGACCAGCTACGCAAGGGCACGAGCTGAATCTTTAATTCCCACCTGCAAAGTCGGCTTTCTCGAGCGCCCGGAGAGAATCGTTTTACTTATCATCGGATCCTTTTATTTCATGGATCCTGTCCTATGGGTAATCGCCGTACTTTCCAACTGGACAGTCGTTCACCGCATCCTTTACACCAAAGCTCAAATGACTGGCCAGCCCTCATTCATGCTACCCCCCTTGCCCCCGAGCCATCCCCCTTCCTTAGACTCACCCAAATGACAAGATCTAGCTAGCCTTCTACCAAGTCGACATCCTTCGGTAATCTCAGCTCAAACTTAGACTTCGAGATTCTGGAGTTTACTCGGAGATCATGAAAACGAATCAGCAGATAATCCTGGGTGGGCTCGATCAATTTTTGCTGGATGGGCAACCATCGATCAGAGTCGATCCAAAGAACAATCTTGGAGAAGTAGGCCGAAACTTTTTTCGATTTGGGGATGAGCTCCACCATGTAGGTCTCTTCTCCCTGTAGAGACTCTGTCCCCAGCAACTGAATGACGTAAGCTGCTTTCAGTTCCTCCTTCCGGGAGGAAAAGCCCAGCAGCAAAAACTCTGCCTTATCCTTATTCTCACCCAGACGGTACTTCAGCGCCTGCTTGATCCGAGGTTGGTAGAAGAGCAACTCGTCTCGCTGAATTACCAAGGTGCTCATACCGGGATGGGTTATATCCTTGCGGATGTAGAGCTCACCCTTTTCCCTGATAAAGTAAACCCTCCCTCCCTCTCCCTGGTCAAACTCCTCCAGGACGTGTGTCCATTTTTTTTGAAAAATGCGGGCAGTCAGAGACCACAGAGAGCGCCCCCTATGGTCCATTCTAGCCAAGACCTCCTCGAGGTTTAGTGACTGCCCCCCCAGTAAACCCACTGGCTGGGCTAATGCTAGCAATCCCACGAGCATCCCGCGACTAATTCTTTTTCTCAAAACTACGTCCCTTATCAGATTAGAGTCAAACTACATCATGTAGTTGTTGTTTCCCATGGTGTGCAGTTCCCCAACTGGAGACGGTGGTTTTGGGCTTTTCCTGCTGCTCGATTTTATCCGACTCTAGGACCTTCCTCGAGGAAGAACCATCAAAAACTGCTTTTGGGGTGAAGAAGATAAAAATCAGGATCAAGCCGCACAAAACATCGTATTGCCAGGTCCCTCTATCGTAGGTCCAGAAAAGAACCCGCAAAATTACCCGCCCAAATGTAAACATCCCCAGAAGATTCCGCTACTCGCCAGAAAAAAGACGCTGCGGGTCTCCCTTATCAATCTTGCCATCGCGCATTTGAATGGTCCGATCGGAAAAAGAGGCTACCTCCGGGTTGTGGGTGATCACCACGGTCGTTTGCTGGTAGGTTTGGTTCAATTCCCGCATCATGTGTAGCACTATCTTTGAATTGCTGGAATCCAGATTACCCGTCGGCTCATCGGCCAGCAGGATGGCAGGACAGTTGACCACTGCCCGGGCGATGGCCACCCGTTGCTGCTCTCCCCCTGACAACTCTGAGGGTTTATGATGCATCTTGTCTTGCAGCCCGAGCAAAGTCAGAAGTTGTTCTGTGTCGTGTTCGCTACGGCCACTATTCCCCTGAATTTCCTTAGCCAATCGGATGTTGTCCGATGCTGTTAAGGTCGGCATCAGATTATAACGCTGAAAGACAAAGCCGATTTTCCGGCGCCGCGTTTCCGTGCGTTGTGCCTCACTGACCGAGACAATGTCGGTGCCGTCAATATAAACCTGGCCGGCAGTAGGATGCAAGAGCCCTCCAATGATGTGAAGAAGCGTCGACTTGCCACAACCGCTCGGTCCCATAACGGCGATGAGCTCGCCCTTTCTGACTTCGATATCGATCCCTCGAAGAGCTGGGACATAGACTTTTCCAACCCGGTAGATCATCTGAAGATCTCGTGCAACGACCAGATCCTTCGTACCACTGTTGTCCATGGCTTTATTCATAACTGAGCGCCGTCACCGGGTTAAGTGTGGCAGCTTTATAGGCAGGATAGAGCGCTCCCAGCACGCCTCCCGCAATAGCAATAATTGGAGCTACAATGTACCATTGCCCGGAAATAGTCACAGGCAAAGTGGGAAAAGCCGCTAGCACTAGCTTGATGGCCACAAAGGTGACCAGAAAGCCAAATCCCGCCCCCAAGCCTGTTATGAGTAACGATTCCTTGAGGATAAGCTTGATGATATAGGCGGTGGAAGCCCCTAAGGATTTTAGAATCCCGATTTCTCGCGTTCGCTCTGTAATCGTACTGTACATGGACAGCAACACAATGAGAAAACTGACCACGATAGAAATCCAAACTACCGAAACCAGAAATGGCTTAAGCACCGGGGTGTTGGATTTAAAGATTTCAAGCAACTCTGAAGTTTTGGTTATTTTATAGCCCTTAAAGTGCTCCTTCAAGCGTTGATATACCTCATCCTCGGAGGTTCCCTCCTCGGCACGAATAAAAAAAAGAGAGGCTTTGGAAGGTGTCCCATTGAGGGACTGTAACGTACTGAGTGGGATTAGTTTGCGGGCTCCAGTTCCAGAATAATAGAGGCCAGAGATCCTAAAACTATGACCCAAAAGTTGCAACTCGTCTCCAACCTCCAGCTTTCTTGCATTGGAATAAATTGTATCGACCACTATTTCGTAAGGCTCTTGAAACATCCTCCCTTTTGCAAATTTCAGACTTGTGTTAACCCGCTGAAAACTCTGCTGGTCAATTCCATAAACCTGAGAAACATCACTGGCACTAAACTTGACCAAGATGGGAGTGGCGGCCTCTATACCCTTCACCTTCTCGATAGCGCCGTTTAATTTCGTCGGCAACGCCCCACTGTCGAGAGCAAAAAAATAGGATCCTTCGGAAGACTGCAGGATAAAGTCCCCTCCGATCTGCCGAGTCCGAAAAGCAAGATCAGTCAGCTGACCGTGAGAAAGCCCCACACTGACCAGTACAAGTGCTACGCCTAAGGAGACCGCCAACACGCTGACCGCTGTGCGGGTTGGTCTCAGCCGCAGATTGGAATAGATCAATTTGAACATCAACAATCACCTAATTTCGAGCTTCGTACTCCCTTATTCACCGCTTTCATCGGTGACTTTCACCAATTCTGCTCCCGGGGGCTTGGTCAACGTAAACGTTCCTGGCTTGAGGGGGAAATTTACCTTCACTCCTACCCTAGCCAACTCAAGCCGCAGGGTATATTTTTCCGGTATCCTTTCGACCTCGATAGAGGTGTTGACCAGCAGACCACAGTCCATCTCGACAGGCTTCCGGTATCGAATCAACGCGGTCCGTCGGCCACAGTCATAGTAACACTGTCGCTCCAAGCGCATCCGGCTCCGTTCAACCCATATCTTCCGAACTAAACAAGCCACCGCGGGATCCAGGGATTCCTGGAGGATGCCCACGACATAGTACTTGCCTGCAGCATCTTGATCCTCCTCCAAAAAATATCGGTAGCGATTATCTGCGACGGGAAGAGACTCGACCAAAACAGCAGGAATGAGGTGGTAAGGCTGCACATTGTAGATGGGATTCTCCTCTTTCAGCTTAACATCCATACTCCCGATCAAGAATTTGTTATCACGAGGCACCCAAATTTTGAAAGTCCCTCCTGCGGTTGCCATACTTACTATAGTCGAGTGGGTCAAGGGATTGGAAATATTCAGATAAATTGAATCCGGTGACTGGGCCACAAAATATCCGCTAGTGCGGCGATATTCCTCAACAATACCCTCTTCGATGGAGCCCGCCCTGAACTGAACTTCAAAACGAGAAACCGAAAGCACCGTGACTGCTGCGTAGCGCCTATTGATCAAATCGATTAATTCATCTAGGCTAGCCGACTTCGCCTGGGAATAGGCCGTTGGAACATCGACCTTCTTCTTTTGCTTTATGCGACAGCCACTTCCCAACAGCACCAGGACTAGCACATGGACCCAAATCGTCCTCACTTTCACGCCAATTCCTGCTGGTGTGGCTCTTTATTAGACTTTACCTGGATCAGAAAATAGAGGCCTAGAGCCACCAAAAAAACAATCAGAAGCAAGGTGCCTATCAAGAGTATGTTCTGATCCAGGAAGCGGTGGGTAAGTTCACCATAGACAATCGCTAAAACGCCCCACGTCAAATAGCGAATGCTCCTTCCCAGGGTGATCGCCAACAGAAATCGAATCAGTGGCACTTCCAGCAATCCAGCTGAAAGCACAAACACTTTGAACGGGGTGGGAGGGGGGAGAATGGAAGGTACCAGGACCATCCACAACCCCCACTTGCGATATAACCCGCTTATTGTCTGAAGCCTGTTTTTCAAGCGTCGCCGAGTAAAAGGTCCTCCGCGGCGACCCAACCCGTAGAGGATCATACAGCCAGCAATAGATCCAAGGGTCGTCATTGAGACATAGTAGGCCATTTTCCCCCAGGTTTGACCTGCGGAGAGGATGACGATCAAAATATCGTTGCCCTCCGGGAGAGATAGGAAGGAAGAATCGGCCAGTGCGATGAAAAAGAGCCCCGGGCCACCCAAAGCCACTGCGAAGTCATAGAAGTAACCCAAACCTAAGCGCACAAGTCTCCATAAACCAGAATGTTGCGGCAAATACTGCTCTCTCTCACTGAAAAAACATTATCTTAACACACTCCGGTTCGAGCCGAGACAATCGATCGGGAATGCCACTAGGAAATCTCCTCCCACACCAAAACACTCTTTCCTTCAGCTAGGTCTCTGGCGGAGGGAGTAAGAATGGTCTTCGCATTTACAACGATCTTCTTCTTGCTGGCCAGTGCTTGCCGGACATCGTCTTCGCTGACAAACTCAACCGGAGGACCTGTCGGCAGATCCTTTGGTGTTCCAGACGCTTCTGCGGCCGGTGATGAAGACTTCTTGCTGGCTATATTCAGCTCTCTTTTACGCTTGAAATAGTCGTCAACAAGATCACGGACAACACTACGCACCTCGGTGGTCTCCAGCGCTGATCTCTTGTCGTTTCGAATTGTACGGGTGGGTTTAATGCGAGACGGTTGGACCGACGGATAGCGGATCGCGCTTGCTGGCCGAAGCTCATAAGCCAACCGCTTGATATTGATCAAGTGCAAGGGGGTAATATTGTCTGAAGTGATGTTCCCTCCGGGGGTTCCACAGCCGAGCGTCATCGAGGGAGGAACCCCAGTGGTAAGTCCAATTGATCCGTGTGTGGCAGGAGTGTTGACGCAGATCCGGTAAGCCGGCTTATGGAGACCGAATTCCATGATCACCTGTTTATTTTGGGAATGAATCACCATAGTGTGTCCAAGACCTCCAAAGCTCAAGATCTCGATGCTACGCTCGCAGCCTTCCTCCCATCCGTCGACCGTATAAAAAGCTAGAATGGGTGAAAGTTTTTCCATCGATAGAGGATGGTTCCGACCCACACCGTCGGGGCGTCCCACCAAGCAAACCACATGAGCTGGAACTGAAAAGCCAGCCATTTTGGCAATCAATTGAGGGGCTTTACCAACGATGGCTGGGTTGAGCGTCTTGCTCGGAAGTTGGATTAGTTTGTTCAATTTCTCCAGTTCCTCTCTGTTGAGCAGATGGGCGCCCTTCTGCTCGAGTTCCTCGAGCACCTGCTCCTCAATCGGCTTGTCACAAATCAGAGACTGCTCAGAGGAACACAAAACGCCCCAATCGAACGTCTTGCCAGTCAACACATCTCCGACAGCCTTGGGCACCCCCGCCGTTCGCTCAATGAAGGCGGGGACATTTCCTGGACCAACGCCAAAAGCCGGCTTGCCGGAGGAGTAGGCTGCTCGCACCAGTGCTGCTCCTCCAGTAGCCAGAATGAGACCTGTTTTCCGGTGTCTCATAAGCTCCTGGGTCCCCTCCATGGTAACCACGTCCATCCACTTGATACAGTCTACTGGAGCACCAGCGCTCAGAGCAGCTTCATACATAACTCGTGCGGTTTCCCCCGTGCATCGAGCCGCGTGAGGATGAGGACTCAAGACCACTGTGTTTCTCCCCTTAATCGCACAGAGTAGTTTGAAAATCGCTGTAGATGTCGGATTGGTAGAAGGAGTGATAGCCACGATGACTCCCACTGGTACGGCAATATCAACTACCCTCTTATCCTTGTTTTCTGCTACTACACCACAGGTCTTCAAATCCTTGATATAGCGATAGACATCGCCGGAGGAAAACAGATTCTTAATGGTTTTATCTTCTGCCTTGCCATAGCCGGTCTCCTCCAGGGCCATGCTCGCTAATCGACCCGCCTGCTGCTCAGCCGCCTTGGCCATCACCTCGACAATGTGGTCCACCTGTTCCTGGGAAAAGGTTTTGAAAAGCTGCTCAGCCCGTTCCGCCTTCTCTATAAGGAATCGGGCCTGCTGTATGGAGATGAGATCCTTGTCTTCAACCACGATCACGAACCAATGGCTGCGGACTAAATCGGAGGACTAAGCACCACGATCACTGGGAGTCACAAAACAGCGCTATTTGGCCTTTGCGGTAGTTTGCGCTTTGGGTAGGATCTTTTCAACTTCCTGATGCGGACGAGGAATCACATGCACGCTTACGAGCTCACCGACTCGTCTAGCAGCGGAAGCCCCCGCGTCGGTGGCCGCCTTCACCGCCCCTACATCCCCGCGCACGAAGACAGTCACATAGCTAGCACCGATATATTCCTTCCCAATTAGAATCACATTGGCCGCTTTCACCATTGCATCGGCGGCCTCAACCGAACCGACGAACCCTCGTGTTTCAATCATACCGAGCGCCTCTTGCACCATGCCTGCCTCCCCCTGATAAACCTTCATCCAAGCTACCATGGAAAAATAGGTTCCGTCAATAGGCTCTCCTCCGCTCACCTCTTTGCGTGGACATCTCCATCACTTCGAAATGAAAGGTTTAATCCTGACCTGACCAATTTGGGTTCAGAATTAGTGGACGAGACATGGTAAAGTAAACAACATCACGCCGGGACCTTTACTCAGGACGGGTCCGCAGGCAAATCTCTACCCACCTGGGAGAGTGGTCGAGCTACGGCAGATCTGGTGGGAACACGGGCCAACCAGTGGTGAGCTCGTCTTGACGGGCCGCTATAACAGAGGTACATCAGGGCACAAGTCCTTGAGGGCAAGTCACGGCGGTACACATGTCGAAGAAGAAATTCGAAAAATCAGGCGGATTTATGTTGAAAAGGTGTTGGCTCAACCGACCCGGAAGGTGGTCCTACTAGGGCGCAAATGCGAACCCCTTCTCATTGATACATTATTGGGATTGGAGCTGAAGATGGGTTCCAGGAGGCTCACCTGTCCTGACCGCACTAGCGCGCGCTACCTGATCATCTTCGCCGAACTCGGCATGAGTTCGATCAGTATTCCCTACGATCCGACACAAACAGCCCGTTTTCTTCCAGAGCTCGAACGGGCTTTTGACCGAGTCAAGCGTTTACTCCAGAAAAGATTCCCGGAACGGCAGCAGTACAATACGGCTGCCCGCAGAAACTACAAGCGGCTCCGCGATGAGCTCCAACAGGGAGAAACTCAGTTTCCCATTTGAGAAATATGTTGACGTTGCAGATGGGTCTTGCGTGGCCAGGTCGAGAGACGATCTTCGGGCTCCATCGCGCTCGTCACAAAGGTTATCCGATTGCTAAAATGGGAAACTACATGTTCCATCTCAGAGACCATGCGGCCTACAATCTCCGCACCCTCCCATCACCTATCACGATTGTCTGACCCGTCAGAGGTTTATATCGGTGGACCACTGGTCGAGGTTACTTCTTGCTATCCTCCACATCGACATACTCGGCGTCAATCACATCCTCTTCCTTCTTTTCTGAACTCCCTTTTCCTTCTTCGGGAGTCCCCTGGGTTTGTTGTTGCTGCTCCTGAGCTGCCTGGTACATCACTTCCGCCAATTTGTGAGATGCCTGAGTAAGGCTTTCCACCGCTTGATTAATGTGCTGAGCCCCCCCTTCCTCGATTGCTTTTTTGGTCTCAGCCACAGCATCTTCGATCGCCTTGGCATCGCTTTGGCTGATCTTTTCTCGGTTTTCTCCGAGGAGTTTTTCCGTGCTATAGATCAGGTTGTCCGCTTTGTTGCGAGCTCCAATTTCCTCTTTCTTATTCCGATCTTCCTCGGCGTTGACGTCCGCCTCATCTACCATCCTATTGATTTCACTCTCGGCCAGACCACTGGAACCGGTAATCGTGATCTTTTGCTCTTTTCCAGTACCATGATCTTTTGCGGCGACATTCAAAATCCCATTGGCGTCAATATCGAACGTGACTTCGATCTGCGGCATTCCACGGGGGGCAGCTGGAATTCCCACCAGATGAAACTTACCTAACGACTTATTGTCCTTCGTCATGGGGCGCTCTCCCTGAACCACATGGATCTCTACCGAGGTTTGGCTATCGGCAGCAGTGGAAAAAGTCTCGGTCTTGCGAGAGGGAATAGTCGTGTTACGCTCAATCAACACCGTATTCACGCCTCCCAGGGTTTCGATTCCCAAAGATAGCGGTGTCACATCCAGCAAAAGAACATCCTTCACATCCCCACCCAGCACGCCAGCCTGGACTGCGGCTCCCACCGCGACGACCTCGTCCGGATTGACTCCCTTGTGAGGCTCCTTTCCGAAAAAGTCTTGCACTATCTGCTGTACTCGAGGAATACGAGTCGATCCACCCACCAGAACCACTTCATCAATCTGTCCTGGCTTGAGCCCTGCATCCTGCAATGCCTGCTGGCAGGGTTTCAGAACACGATTCAAAATATCTTCCGCTAGCTGCTCAAACTTTGCCCGGCTCAATTTTAAATTCAGATGTTTTGGCCCACTGGAATCGGCCGTAATGAACGGCAAGTTAACGTCGGTCTCCTGGGTTGTAGACAGCTCCATTTTGGCCTTCTCAGCCGCTTCCCTCAGCCGTTGTAGGGCCATCTTATCTTTCGACAAATCAATCCCCTGATCCTTCTTGAACTCCTTTGCAATCCAGTTGATCAAACATTGATCAATGTCATCTCCACCGAGATGCGTGTCTCCATTGGTCGCTTTTACTTCGACCACGCCTTCTCCTACTTCCAGAATCGAAATGTCAAAAGTTCCCCCACCGAAGTCAAAGACGGCAATCGTCTCGTCCTTTTTGCGGTCCAGTCCATAGGCTAGCGCTGCAGCAGTGGGCTCGTTGACCAGTCGCAACACTTCCAACCCGGCAACTTTGCCTGCGTCCTTGGTAGCCTGACGCTGAGAATCATTAAAATAAGCGGGAACCGTAATGACTGCCTGGGAGATCTTTTCTCCCAGATATTCCTCGGCCGCCGATTTGAGCTTCTGCAGGGTCATAGCCGAGATTTCTGGGGGAGAGTATTGCTTTCCTGCTACTTCTACCCCAACGTCTCCATTGGAGGCTCGCGTGACTTTAAAGGGTACCATCGAGATTTCCCCGCTGACTTCCCCGTGCTTACGACCCATAAAGCGTTTGATTGAATAGACTGTGTTTTCCGGATTGGTCACCGCTTGGCGCTTGGCAACCTGACCCACCAATCGCTCCTCATTCTTGGTAATCGCCACCACCGAGGGAGTCAACCGGCTGCCCTCCGGATTAGTGATGACGGTCGGCTCACCCCCTTCAATCACGGCTACCACCGAATTTGTCGTCCCCAAATCGATTCCGATGATCTTACTCATTCAAAATCCCTCCTATAAAACCACCTGCTCACAGAAAATAAGTCTCAGCCTTGTGAGCACAGTGCACACGATATCGGAGTCACCTAAGTGCATTGCGTAATATAAGATCCGAATAGCTGACGGTCAAGGCAAGGGCAATTCACTACCAAGAGGGGTAGAGCTTAGCCCCATTTCTCAGAGCATCCCACTGCAGCTCCCGAATCATCCGTCAGCAATGACATACTCGAACAGCAGAAAACAAACGGTCAGAAAGATGACATCGAAAACAATGAGGAGCCGAAGCCAGTAGTCGAACAAGAACAGTTGCTGCTGCAAGAGAATTGCCTGTGTCCCCTTGATGGCGGCGAAGAGAACGGGAACGACAACGGGAAAAAGCAAGATTGGCAAGAGCACTTCTCGAGTGCGGATACGGTTTACCATAGCAGCGAACAGTGTTCCGACAGCGGTAAAACCAGCACTGGCTAGTATGATCAACAGCAACACCCAAAAGAAGTGTGGACTAAAGGTAAAGTTGAAAAAAAAGGTAAAGGCCACCAGTATGAGACAGTCAACCACCATCAGAGAGCACCAATTAGCGACAAACTTGCCGAGAAAGACTAGGCCGCGATCAACCGGTGAAAGTATGACCCCGTAGAGCGTTCCTTCTTCACTTTCGATCTGAAAAGACCGGTTCAGTTGAAGAATACCGGGGAAAAGCAGAGTGACCCAGAGAATTCCGGGTGCGACCTCATGAGCCATCCTACTTCCCGGATCAAAGGCAAAGTTAAAAACAGTAAGGATGAGAAGCGCAAAGAAAACAGTGGTCAGAAAGGCCTGCTTCGACCGGTATTCAATCCGCAGGTCCTTTAGAGCCAGGAATCCGATGAGGTTAAAATAGTGCATCAACGCAACCTGCCTGAAACAGTGAACCCGGTTCCTGCCCTCATCGCCTATTACCCCACAGCTTGAAAATACGCAGTCTGCAACCGCCCCGGGTCCAGTTCATCTCCAGAGGCTCGATAAACCACGCTCCCCTCGTGCTGAATGATTATTCGGTTACACAGCCGAAGTCCTTCATCAAAGTTGTGGGTGATCAGAAGAATCGTTCTATTTTCTTCCTTCAAGGAACGCAGGATTTCGCTGAGCAGTCGGCTCCCGTGTTGATCAAGTCCAGCGTAAGGCTCATCGAGCAAGACCAACTGTGGCTCATGGAGCAGGGCTCGTCCCAAGGCAAGGCGTTGTTTCATACCCCGAGAGTATCCCCGCACTCGCTGATCCCGTGCCTTCTCGAGCTCGATTCTCTCCAACATGTCCCAGGCACGATTGGCCGGGGTCACCAGATCATACAGTCGAGCATAGAAAAGCAGATTCTCATAACCGGTCAACTCATTGTAAAGCAAGCTTTGATGAGACATGTAACCCACTCGATCCCGATGGGGACGCTGAGGGTCAGAAAAAAAGAGCAGTTCCCCGCTGGTGGGCCGCGTCAGCGAGGCTATGAGGCGTAGGAGCGTTGTCTTTCCCGCACCATTGGGACCCAAAATAGTGACAAAATCACCGTCGTATATGTCCAAATCAACGTCCCTGACGGCCGTGACCGGCCCAAACCTCTTGGACAGTCTAATCAGGCGCAGGAGAGGAACCGCCCAGGAAGACATCAGCGAGCTTTTTTCTTCCGCAACCTGTCAGTCTTTCCCAGGGATTCCAGGCTGCGAAAAACCTCGACTGCTTGCAGTTCAAAATCGGCTCTGAGGTGCTCGTAATCGATTTGCGACAACTTCCCCATTCGATAATCCATTTCAATATCCTTCAAATTCATGATGATGTTTTCTTTAGCCTCGAGCAGGCGATCTCGCTGACTTCTAGTGACTTGACTGCCGCTGACGGATCGTCCCTCTTTCAAGAGGGGATAGGCAACATAGATCACCGTAGCAATAAATAAGATGGGCGCAATCAACAAGGTCATATGCCGTCTACGGTCTGAAGCTCACCCGGTCTTTTTCCGCCCCCTCCGGCCCGAGATTCTATTGGGAGCATTTAGAAATCCTGGTGGGGTCGTCAGATTATTTTCTCTTTTATTCTCTTAACTCGCGGTCCAAGAGTCTCCGATATTTGTCGTCAATCTCGGTTAGAACCACCTTTGGGTTTTCTTTGTTGTTTCTCAATTTCGTGACAGCAACGACGACTACGCATGCACCCAAAACTAGACTCAGGAAAGGCAGAATCCAAACTAGCATATTGAATCCTTCTGGCTTAGGAGCAGCGAGCACGACACTCCCATATCGTCCTTCGAAGACGGCATAGATCTCGGCTTCCGTTTTTTCCTCCGCCAGAAGCTCTTTTACCTCGCCGGTCATTTCCACTGCAAATCCGCAGGCACAATTTCGCACTAGAAGACTGGCACAGGTTCCGCACATGCAAACAAGGTTTCCCGTAATTCGTGAAACCGACTCACCCTCAACGCCCAGCGTATAACCACAGAGGAAGAAAAAGACACTCGACCACCGAAATGGAATACTAAACAGCCGCTTCATCTCTCACCCCCGCATCGGCCTTCTTGAGCGCCATTGCCGGTCCCGGTCTTCGGTTGGGGAAAAGGAGAAAGATCCCTGCACAGGCCATGATCGTAATTCCTATCCAAATCAGTTTCACCAACGGGTTGATAAAGACGTGGAATGTAACCTGACCTTGTTCATCCCAAGCAGAGAGAACCACATAGAGATCTTCCTTCAAACTTGACCGAACGGCCACCTCGGTTTGAGGCTGCTTGTTCTTGTGATGGAAGTGCTTTTCCGGTACAACCTGGCTACTCAACTTCTTTCCCCCTTTGGAAACATCCAAGTGAGCCATCCAGACGTCCTTTTCGGGATCTCTTCGTTCCCTCAAACCCTGGAAAACAAGAGTATAGTCACCCAAGCGGAAACTTTCCCCGTCACGAACCGTAAAGTGCTGCTCCACACTAAAAAATGAGCTGGCGATAATTCCGACAAACACAAACACCACACCAACATGAATCAGAAATCCCCCATAGCGGCTTTTATTCATCAACGTGAGGTCTTTCAAGGCGGTCAAAAATCTGGTGGGGCGAATAGTTTGGCGAGCCCGGGCGCCCTTGTAAAACTCAAATAGGACACTCGAAAGCACTAAACCCGCCGAGGAAAAAAACAGCAGCGGGATCCACCCTCGAACTCCCAAAAGAACGGCGATTACCCCACTCAGAAACCCTCCCCCCAAAGGATAAAGAAAGTTTCTCCGAAAATTCTTTGCCGAGGATTTCCGCCAAGCAATCAAAGGGCAGATTCCTGTAAGGGTCAGTAGGCCCAAGGCGAGAGGTAGATTGACCTTGTTGAAAAAGGGAGCTGAAACCGTGATCTTTTCTTCGGTTACCGCCTCCGAAAGAATCGGAAAAATGGTACCCCAAAAGATGGCGAAACAGATCGAGATAAAAAGCCAGTTGTTTAGCAAAAAGGAAGCTTCTCGAGAAAGAAAGGACCTCATCCGCTGTTCACTGCGCAGCTGGGGAGATCGATAGACAATCCAGAAAAGAGCAAAAAAGGTACTAAGAAATAGGAAAAAGACGAAAAAGGGGCCCAAGTTTGAAAGGGCAAAGGAGTGCACAGAGGAAACCACACCACTACGGGTCAGAAAGGTACCAAAAATCGAGAGTTCGAAAGCGAGCACGATCAGGATAAAGTTCCAGGTCTTCAACATCCCCTTTTTTTCGGTAATCATGACTGAGTGCAGGAAGGCCGTCGTAATCAGCCAGGGCATGAAGGAGGCATTTTCAACGGGATCCCAAGCCCAATAGCCTCCCCAACCCAACTCTTCGTAGGCCCACCTCGCCCCGAGCGTTATTCCCACGGTAAGAAAAATCCAACTCACTACCGACCAACGCCGGGTGGTCCGTATCCAACTCGTGTCCAACTGACCACGCATCAGGGCTGCCATAGAAAAAGCGAAGGGCACCGTCAAAGCAATAAATCCGAGATAGAGACAAGGAGGATGGATAATCATGTAGAAGTTCTGAAGGAGAGGATTGAGTCCTTGTCCGTCCGCCGGTACCGCTGCCTGGGTCTCAAAGGGATTGCTAGCAAAATTCAGTAGGGTGCAGAAAAAAGTCATTACGGACAGCAAGACGCAAGTGACATAGGGCATCAATTCTCGATTCCTGTTGCGATTCTGGATAACGACCAAAAAAATGAAAAAAGAAAGCACCAAGGCCCAGAGTAGAAGGCTACCCGCCTGGCCTCCCCAAAAAGCGGTAAACTTATAAATGTTGGGGATGTCAGTCGCGCTGTAGCCATAGACGTACTTCACACTAAACTGATCCGTGAACAGCAGCGACCACAAGCAAACCGAGGTAACCGTCAAGACAATAAAGTTTGCCACAGCGCTGTTCTCAGCACTGCGAACGAGAGGCAGATTACTCCTAACTCCACCCACCGCCGAAGCAACCACGCCGTAGATGCTCAGAAGGAGAGAGAAGAAGAGACAATAATGAGCGAGCTCAATCATCCGCTATTCAAGGGCTTCTCGTTGGACAGGGGAACCTTCAGAATCATCGTAAACTAGTTCCTCGTATTTGGATGGACATTTGGCCAGCAAGGTAGTCGCCTGAAAAAGACCTTCGTCAGGATGATAAATACCTTCGACCACCACCTCGGCCTCATCCTTGAAGGTGTCGGGAACGATTCCTTGATAGGTAACTGGAAGAGATTGGTGGGTCTGACGATCAATCGCCACAAACGTGACCTTCGCGAGACTCGCGTCTCGCTGAATACTTCCGGCCAGAACGCGACCACTCACACGAACACCTCGATCGACTGGGAGAGTCGTCTGCTTCAGGAATTCGGAAACCGTGTAGTAATAGACCAGGGACTGGTTAATTCCACTCAACATCAGATAAGCGATGGCACCGATGATGAGACCACCTGCGACGATGAATTTTAAGCGTGGCATGATTGACCCAGCAGCCATTCCTGGTGGGAACCTCAGTTGGTCCCACCCATTCCAGCAAATCAAATCCAGACTTTATTCTACCAGCTAGGCATTCGGAATAGAAGACATTCGACCCATACGAGAGAGACAGCAACCCCCTCCAAAGAAGGGATGCCCGCTGTGGATGAGCGGCGCCGGTATAGTAGAGGGCTTTAGCCCAGCATCAAACCTCTGGCTAGACCCTCAGGAGAACGAAGAACACCACAACAAAGGTAAGGAGCGCTAAAAACTCGATAAAGGCCAGTCCCAGGATGACAAAAAAACGAACTAAGTCAGCGGAGCCTGGGTTTCGCGACACCCCTTCGCATCCCGCGGTCAGCGCTTTGCTTTGCGCATAGCCACAACCGGCGGCGGCAATGGCCATGGCCATTGCCAACCAATGAAGTGCTACTTGGGTACCTCCAGAGACTCCACTCGCTTCTTGAGCGTATACGACGGGGGTAGTGAAAGAACCGATTACTAAGATCAACATAGCATAGGTACCGACTTGCCCGTTCCTCTTCATCTGAATTTCTCCTTGCTGTGATTGCGATTGTTTGAGTCAGCGACCAATTTTCCCAACTCCTCTGGTTGAGAAGAGACTGAGTGACTTTCTTCATGGGATGATTCGACCGCACCGCCGATGTACACTATCGTTAAGACAGTAAAAATAAAAGCCTGGACCGTGCTGGCGAATAAAGCCAGCGCCATGACGGGCAATGTGATCAAAAAGGGAAATATTCCATTGAGAATGGTGATAATCAGTTCCTCAGCGAAAATGTTTCCAAAGAGACGTACCGACAGCGAAAATGGGCGTGCCAGATGGCTGATAATCTCAATTATGAATATTAGAGGAGCAATCACCAGAGAAGGTCCTGCGAAGTGAGCCATGTACTTCCTAAAGCCGTGTGCCCTGATGCCCTGATAGTTGTAGTAGAAAAAAACGACCACAGCACAGCCGGAGGTGACGTTGATGTTACTGGTCGGCGACATGAAACCAGGAACCAATCCCAGTAGATTTCCCACCAGAATATACAAAAAGAGCGCCCCAAGAAGTGGGAAAAAGCGCCGCGCTTCGGGTCCAATGATCTCCTTCATCAGGGCCATGATAGCTTGGCACATCAGTTCCAAGACCTGCTGGGTCGGAGAGGGATTCTCCACACTTAAGGAGCGACGTACCCACCACACGAACGTTGTTAACCCCAAGCTGATCAAAACAATCATTACTAGGTGCGCAGGCAGCACAGCATGCTCAATCCGATACCCGAGAAGGTTTGCAATCGGGTTCGCAACGAAGCGATTGAAAACAGTGGCAACATAGAATTCTTCGTGTCCCATTTGCTCGAATCCCTGAGTCAGTTTAGAACTCAGGACTCTACAGCCGAAATTATCCCTTGCGCAGGCTCAAAAGCGCTTCTAGCATACCTGATAGGACGAAAATAGAGAGCCCAACCGTGCCACCCAACAGGCTAAAAAAAGAAAGCTGGATCATAGCAAAGAGGGTCGCCAAGATCAATACCAGCCTCCCCACAAAAACCGCAATTATCTTTCCCTGCTTTCCAACCGTTTCCCTACCCAAGAGGTGGTCGACTTCCTTCGTCATCCAACGGAAGTTGACCACTGAGACTAACCCTCCAACTAGCACCGAAAACATTACCTTCCATCCCCAGAAGACCATGGCCACACATAGAAATAAGCTAAGTAACAACAAGGCGTTACGAAAGATATTCACCCCTTCCACAGAGGGGATGACCTGGTTCTGGTTCATTGCTTTCGGGTCAAGAAACGGAAAACTTGCACAAACCCGGCTGCCGCTCCCACAAAGAAAAAGACCATCGTCAGCCAAGGATAAGTACCCAAAAAGTAGTCCAGGAATCGGCCCAAATAGATCCCGATCAGCAGACAGGACGGCAGCACGAAAATAATACCACTATAGCGAGCCAAAAGCCTGTACAGGTTTCGAGTCGCTTTCCCTCGATCAAGTTTTCTGGGTACTGGGAGGGGGAACATTTACGGCAGCGACAAACTTGCCGTTTCGGCCAGCTGGATGAAGGGCTCCGGATAGACACCGATCAGAACGGTAAAAACCCCGGTAATCACTAGGGCCACAATTAGTCCGGTAGAGAGACTCAGAGGAGCGGGCAGGTGTTCTTTTCGCAGGAACATGGCAACAACGATGCGCAGATAGTAGTAGAGCGAGATCACCACGTTGATGGCCCCGACGACGGCCAGCCATACCATCAGGCTAGCCTGTGGCTCAGCAGGACGCATGGCCACCTCAAACACGGCCCAAAAAACAAAATACTTAGCAATAAAACCGCCCAAGGGAGGCATTCCGGCCAAAGACAGGAGAAAAATTAGCATCAGGATAGCAATCGTGGGGTTCTTGAAGAAAAGGCCATTGAAGTCTTCGACCTGTTCACCAACGATATCTTGGCGGAGGAGGAGAATGACCACTGCCCAGATACCCAGGTTCATGAAAGTATAGGCCAACAGATAGATGGCCGAAGCCTGAAGGCCATAACTAGTCCCAGCTACCAGTCCCATCATCACGAAACCTGCATGCGAGATACTCGAATAGGCCAACAAGCGTTTAACATTTTGTTGAGTCACCGCCGCCACGTTTCCCCAAGTCATAGTGAGCATTGCGATCAGGGCGAGAAAAACGACATAGGTTTCCCTCAACTCCCCAAAAACAACATAGAAAATACGAAAAAAAATAGCAAAAGCGGCTGCCTTGACCGCTACCGACATGAATCCTGTGATCGCTGTGGGAGCCCCCTCGTAGGCATCGGGAACCCACATGTGGAAGGGTGCCGCAGCAATCTTGAAGCAGAGTCCTGCCATGAGCATGAAGAACGCAAGCGTTAGCATGGTATTGTTTTCCAGTAGCACCACCTGTTGAGCTATAACGCTGAGACGGGTACTCCCACTGAGACCGTACAGAAGCGACATCCCATAAAGAATGATCCCAGTAGAAAAGGCTCCCAGAAGAAAGTACTTCAGTGAGGCTTCATTCGAGCGTTTTTGTCCCCTCAGGAAACCGACCAAAATATATGTACACACGGACATCAGTTCCAAGCTCACAAAAATAGTGATCAAATCGATGGCTGAAGCCATGAGCACCATCCCGGCTGTGGCAAAAAGAATCAGGGCATAGTATTCCGCGTGCTGTTCATTTTCCACATCCAGGTACCGATAGGAGATGAGCACCACAATAAAGGCAGAGAGCAGGAACAAAGCGCTGAAGAACAGAGCAAATGGGTCCAAGGTCACCATGCCAAAAAAGGCTGGTCCCAGTGCGGTACCCCAAGAGACATAAAGCTGAGCAGAGGCCATAATTATCCCACCCAGCGCCAAGAGGGCCCCTACCGCTTTTCCATGGAAAGCCCAAGCACCGACCTGCACCCGTCGGTTCGGGAGTAGGAAGTCGATCCCCAGCAAGAACAAACCCCAAATAAACAGCTGAAGGGCCGGACCGATGGCAGCGGAATTCTCACGCAAGAACTTAAATACATCTCCAAGCTGCTGGATTTCCGACATGACTCACTCCTTTAGACGAATGCGTACAGCAAGGGGGCTAAACTCTCCAGGCCGAACCTTTTCCACGACCTCATTGACCGGACCGTGAAGGTAGTCCAAGAAGGTTCCTGGGTACAGACCGATCCAAAAAGCCAAGATGATCAAAGGGACAAGGGTCGTCAATTCTCGCCAATTCAGGTCCGGCAGATTCCGGTTTTCTGAATGCTCAACCGGGCCAAACATGACCCGTTGATACATCCACAGCATGTACGCGGCGCCCAAGACAATGCCAATGGCGCCGAATATAGCCCACAACCGATAGGTCTGATCAGCGAATACACCTTGTAGGACCATGAACTCCCCTATGAACCCGTTCAGCGTCGGCATCCCAATCGAGGAGAGAGTCATGATAAGAAAAACGGTGGCGTAGACGGGCATCACGTGAGAAAGACCGCCGAAGTCTACGATCATCCGGGTATGGCGGCGTTCATAAATGATCCCGACGATCAAGAAAAGAGCACCGGTAGAAATACCGTGGTTGATCATTTGCAGAATTCCCCCCTCTAGAGCCAGGGGCGTCGCCAGAAACACACCTAACATGCAAAATCCCAGGTGGCTGACCGAGGAGTAAGCGACCAACTTTTTCATGTCTTTTTGCATCATGGCCACCAGGGCACCGTAGATGATCCCGATGACTGAAAGGGTTAGAATCCAGGGCAAAAACTTCAACGTGGCCTGAGGCAATATGGGGAGACTGAAGCGCACAAACCCGTATGTCCCCATCTTGAGCAAAATAGCCGCCAATATTACGGAGCCCGCAGTGGGAGCTTCGACGTGGGCGTCCGGGAGCCACGTATGAAAGGGAAACATGGGCACCTTGATGGCAAATCCTACAAAAAATGCAACGAAGATCCAGATTTGCAGATCAGGTGGGATCTCGAGAGCTTGAAACTCGAGAACATCAAAAGACCAAACTCCGCTCTGATGATACTGATGAAAATATAGGGCTAGAATCCCCAAAAGAAGCAAAACCGAACCTGCCAGGGTATAAAGAAAAAACTTGATAGCCGCGTACAGCTTCCGCGGTCCACCCCAAACCCCGATGATGAAATACATCGGAACCAGCATCACTTCCCAGAAGACATAAAAAAGGAAGAAATCGAGTGCCATAAAAACACCCAACATCCCCACCTGTAAGATCAGGAAGTAGCAATAGTACTCCCTTACTCGCTCCCTAATGGCAGACCAGGAAGAGAGGATGGCAAGAAAACCCAAAAGCGTCGTCAGTAGGATAAGCAGCAGACTAATCCCATCGATTCCAAAGTAATATTCGACACCGATGACTTCAATCCAGTCCTTTTGGACCACAAATCGCATTCCGGTGACATCATCGATGTACTTTGGATCGTTGAAGGTGGTGATCAAAGGAATAGAAATCAGAAAGCCAATCAAGGCAACAATATTGGCGATCCATTTCACCGACTGGTCGTTCCCCTCCCCTTTGGGCCAGAGCAGGATCAAAAGCACCCCAATCAGTGGAAAGAAGCACACGATACTGAGAAGATTACTCATGAAGAAGTCCATCTTTTACACTCCCAGATACAGGTAGAGGCCAACCATCAGGATGATCCCCAGCACAATAAAAAGGGCATAGCCTTGGACTAATCCTGTCTGCAGCCGACGCAAAACACCACTGAAGAATTCTACGGTTTGGGCCAATAGATTAACGATCCGGTCCACGATGTGGATGTCCACCTGGCCCGACAACCAAGCCGAGATACGAGTAAAGGTCGCACTCCCGTTGACTAGCCCGTCAACTACTCGCCGATCGAAGACTGAAAGAAAATTACCTAGGTGCTTACAAGGATTGACAAACAAGGCGTCATAGACTTCGTCCACATAATATTTGTCGTACACCAGCTGATAAATTGGTCGCAAGCGATTGCACACCTGGGCCGGCTGTTTAAGGAAAAAGACATAGGCGAGATAGATACCCACCGCGGCCGCCGCCAGAGAAATTAAGGTGATGAAAAATTCTATAGCGTGGCCATGACTTCCGCTCTCCACAGCGAGGGGATAGGCAGTAACCAAAGCTGGTTCCAGGAAATGCTCAAAGTAATTGGTAGACCACAGCCAGGCCGGAGGTCCAATGAAGCCAACCACGATAGCGCCAAAGGCTAGAACAACTAGCGGAAGGGTCATATTGGAAGGTGATTCGTGGGGAAGGTGGTCCTTCCCACGAGAAAAACGTTCTTCACCGTAGAACGTCAAAAAAATCAGGCGGAACATATAAAAGGCTGTAATCCCAGCCACCAGAACCCCAATGACCCAGATCAGAGGATGTCCTAGAGGACTGCTGAAGACCCGCCACAAGATTTCATCCTTCGAAAAGAAACCCGCCAGCGGTGGCACTCCCGCGATGGCCAGAGCACCTACCAACATCGTCCTCCAAGTGGTGGGCAGATAGCGCTTCAACCCCCCCATTTTCATCATGTCCTGTTCATGGTGCAAAGCATGAATTACGCTTCCAGCTCCCAAAAAGAGCAGCGCCTTGAAAAAAGCATGGGTGGCCAGGTGAAAAATACCCGCCGTCACAGCCCCCACACCGAGAGCAGTAAACATGTAACCCAATTGGCTGATCGTGGAATAGGCCAGCACTTTCTTAATGTCTCGCTGTACCAGAGCGATAGAGGCAGCCAGCAAGGCGGTCACAATTCCGACCACGGTCAACAGCAGCAGCACGTCCGGCGCCCGGCTGTATATAGCGCTAGCGCGGGCTACCATATAGACACCTGCTGTAACCATCGTGGCAGCATGGATCAGGGCACTCACAGGGGTAGGTCCTTCCATGGCATCTGGCAGCCAGGTATACAGAGGGACTTGGGCGCTCTTGCCGGTGGCACCGATGAACAAAAGCAAAGCGATCCAGCTTAAAGTTCCCCAGGCAGCTTCGGGCTCTGGGAACACCAACGCAACACTCTCGAAGACCTCGGTAAATTCCAGGCTGCCGAACTGTGAGAAGATCATCAGCATCCCGATGATGAATCCCAAATCCCCCACCCGGTTTACCACGAAGGCCTTCTTGGCCGCATCACCAGCCCTCTTGCGGGAAAGGTAGTAGCCGATCAGCAAGTAGGAGCACAATCCCACGCCTTCCCATCCCACAAACATAACCAGGAAGTTGTTGGCCAGAACCAAGGTCAGCATCATGAACATAAAAAGGTTCAGATAGGCGAAGTAGCGATAAAACCCATCCTCCTCGTACATGTACCCAATCGAGTAGACGTGAATCAGAAAACCTACACCAGTGACCACCAGGATCATCACAGCAGAAAGCGGGTCAAGCTGCATCCCCCAACCAATGCGAAACTCTACGAGCTCTCCCCTCGCGGTTTTGATAGAGAGGCCCGATATCCAGCTAAAAAGCTCCACTTCCTTAATCCGCAGCTCCGGATCCTCCCAAAGGAGTCCCACGAAACAGCTTAAAGACAACAGAAGGGCCGCCAGAACACTTCCACAGGCGATCCAGTAAACGGACCTCTTCGAGAAAGGCTTTCCGCTATGGCCAAGTGTCCAAAGTCCCACAAGACCATTGATCAGAAAACCCACAAGGGGGAGAAACGGAATGACCCAAAAGTAGGCCAACATAGCAGTTGAGTCGAGGCGGCTGCCACGGCACCGCCTGGGAATTAGTTCATCGTGAACGTGGCCTTCAGGATTTCAACAGATCAAACTCGTCCACGTTTACCGTTCCCTTGTTACGGAACAGGGAGATTATAATACCTAAACCGACGGCAGCCTCGGCTGCCGCCACTGCAATCACAAAAAGTGCGAAAACTTGGCCAACCAAATCCTGGAGTCTGTCAGAAAAGGCGACCAGGTTCAAATTGACCGCGTTAAGCATGAGTTCGATCGACATTAAGATGATGATGACGTTGCGTCGGGTCAAAACACCCACCACCCCTATGGAAAAAACGACGGTGCTAAGGATCAGATAATGAGAGATTTCCATAATCTTTCGTCAGATTTCCTTCTTGGCCAAAACCACCGCGCCGACCATTGCCACCAGCAACACCACCGAGGTGATTTCAAAAGGCAGCAGATAGGTACTATAAAGCAACTCTCCGACCAATTGGGTATTCATACTTTTTTCTTGAACGACCACCGCTCTTGTCACCGATCCGGTTTCAAAAATGTTCGCCCCCTGAAAAATCAGAACGATCAATTGGGTGGAAAGAACACCGGTCAAGACAAGACCGGTTTTCCAGCGGTGACTTGTTCTGACCTGAGTCGCCACTTCCCGTACACTCACCAACATGATCACGAAGAGAAACAACACCATGATCCCACCCACATAGACCAGGATCTGCACTGCCGTCACAAACTCGGCCTTAAGAAGCAAGAACAGTCCTGCAGTGGCAAGCAGTGCTGAAATTAAATAGATTGCACTTCGTACCGGATTCCGGGCCGCCACAGTCAGAACAGAAAAGGTAACCAGCATAACAGCAAGCGGGTAAAAGAAGTATACTTCCATTGCTACTCCTATCCCTCTTGGACTTCCAACATCAGATCCACACCAATCGGATAGTCTCTCGTGCTCAGTTGTAATCTTTCCCGTATTCGATTCGGTCCCATCCCTTTTCCAACCGCTCCCGATCCCAGACCATGTCTCGCCGATCATAAGCCGCGAGTTCAAAATCCTGAGTGAGTTCTATTGCATTAGTGGGACAGACTTCCTGGCACAAGCCACAAAAAAGGCAGCGCGAGGTATCAAAAGTATAATGCGTCAAAACCTTTCTTCGGCTTTCCGGGTCTCGCTGAGATCCCACCACGATCAGGTCCTCTGGGCAAATCAGCGCGCACAGATCACAGGCGATACATAGAGTCTCACCTGTCTCTGGATCGTTGTTCAACCGGGGTGCACCTCGATATCTCTCGGACAACTTTGGCTTTTCGGTAGGATATTGTTCCGTGTAGACCGGTCGGTACATATAGCGGAAAGTCACAGCCAAACCCTTCATGATATCCACCAAAAAAACCCGTTTGAGAAAAGCAACCATGGATGACCTCGAATTCAAAAAATATTGGACAGATCTTCCCTCACCAAAATTCCAGCTGAAACCAGGACGTTTCCGAGCGCAATCGGCAGAAACACCTTCCAACCGTACCTCATCAATTGATCAAAGCGAAGACGGGGTAAGGTCCCTCTCACCCAGATAAAGAGGAAGAGAAAGACCAATACCTTGAGCAGGAACCATACGACTGATGGCACTACATCGAGAAAACCTAACCAACTCACATTCGAAAAAGGACGCAGCCACCCTCCCCAGAAGAGGGTGACCGCCAAAGCCGAAATGGTAATCATATTGGCATACTCAGCTAGAAAATAGAGTGAGAAACGGAACCCACTGTACTCAGTGTGAAATCCGCCCACCAGTTCCGTCTCGGCTTCGGGCATATCAAAGGGTAACCGGTTTGTTTCGGCCAGACCACAAATGAAGAACAACACAAAACCAATCGGCTGAACGACTACATACCAAAGTTGCCCTTGGTGCTGCTTCTCCACGATCTCCACTAGGCTAAGAGATCCAGCCATCAACAGAACCCCGATAATGGAGAACCCCAGAGCCACCTCGTAACTCACCATTTGAGCGGAAGAACGCAAAGCTCCCAGGAGAGGGTACTTGCTATTGGAAGCCCATCCCCCAAGAATAATCCCCAGAACTCCCACCGAAGAAAGCGACAAGGCAAACAAAATCCCTATATTAATATCGGTGATGAATCCACCGGAGGCTAGAGCCGAGCCAGCAATCGACTCGACCATTTGCACATCAAAGAACATCCCCAAACTCCAGCGCAGTATCCCCTCGAATAGGTCGGGAGAACCGAAGGGTACCACTGCGAAGACAACAAAAGCGGGGACCAGGGAAACAATGGGAGCCAGCGTAAAGATTAGAGCATCGGCTCGACTGGGGACAATGTCTTCTTTAAGAATGAACTTTAGGCCATCGGCAATGGGTTGCAAAAGCCCATGCCATCCCACCCGCATTGGCCCCAGGCGTACTTGCATGTGGGCGATTAACTTACGCTCCAGCAGGGTCAGGTAAGCGACTGCCAGTGAAAGAAATAGAACAACGATGGAAATCTTGACGAACGGGATGATGAGATAAATAAATAGAACATCCATCAGCGGTCAATCTCTCCGAGTACGATGTCCAGAGTTCCTATGATGGCCACCACATCAGCCACGAGATGTCCCTTCACCATCCGGCGTAAAGCTTGCAGGTTAATAAACGTTGGAGGACGGATTCGTACTCGAAACGGCTGGGCCGACCCATCGCTCACGATATAGTACCCCAGTTCTCCTCGAGGCCCCTCGATGGCGGAGTAATACTCACCTACCGGTGGTTTTAGGATACGAGGAACCTTCCCACGGATGGGCCCAGCAGGCAAATTGTCCAGCACCTGCTCGACAATCCTTCGACTTTGGCGCATCTCTTCGAGACGCACCAGATAACGGTCATAGGTGTCACCATTTTGACCAACCGCGACCTCGAACTCAAACTTCTCATATTCGCCATAAGGGCGATCCTTGCGGAGATCATGAGCCATACCGGAACCCCGCAGAGGAGGGCCGCTCAATCCATAGTCAATGGCCTCCTCCCCGGAAATCACGCCTATTCCCTTGGTGCGCTCCAGCCAGATCCGGTTATTGGTCAACAACTGCTCATATTCGTCTACCCGATTGGGAAACTCTCGTATGAACTTACGGGCTGCTTCCTCAAAACCAGGCGGCAGATCCTTCCACAGCCCCCCCACGCGGAAGGCATGGGTTGTCAAACGAGCTCCAAATAGTGCTTCAAATAGCTTGAGGATCTCCTCCCGTTCCCGAAAACAATAAAGAAACACGGTCATAGCACCAATGTCCAGAGCGTGTGTGGCCAACCACAGTAAATGACTGGCAATCCGGTTGAATTCAGTCATCATTATACGGATCCATCGAGCGCGTTCCGGCACTTCGATCCCCATCATCTTCTCCACGCCCAGTAAGAATCCATAGACATTGGAAACTGCGGCAATATAGTCGGTTCGATCATAGTAAGGAACACACTTCACATAGGAGCGGTTCTCACTGATCTTCTCCACCCCTCGATGCAGATAGCCAATGACACAGTCCGCATCAAGGACTTTTTCTCCATCCAGCTTCAATTTGACCCTTAACACCCCATGGGTGGAAGGGTGCTGAGGTCCCATGTTGATCGCTAGCTCTCTGCTATCGAGAATTGTCGATTCAATCATCGCTTTCTATTCTGGAATCTTCCTGATCCGCAGATGTTCTCCGATCCAGGTCTGATCTTGGAGTTTAATATCGTAATCCTTGCGCAGCGGAAAACCGTGCCAACCCTCCGGCAAAAGGATGCGTCGAAGATCGGGATGTCCAGAAAACTGGATACCGAACAAGTCGTACACCTCACGCTCCAACCAATTTGCCGTCTTCCAGATTGAGGTCACCGAGGGCACACTCTCGTCCTCTGCCAGGCGCGTCTTAACGCGGATCAGATTACTATTTGGGTAGGAATAGAGGTGGTAGACGACACAGAATCGCTTTTCATCGTCTAGGTAATCCAAAGCTGTGAGATCGACCAAATAATCCATCTTGCATTCCGCACTGTCCTTCAAGTAGACCATTACCTCATAAAGAGATTCGAGAGAGAAACAGTAAATCGGTTGACCCAAGAAGGATTGACCGGAGAGCACGGCTTCCGGAAATTCCTCCTTCAGCTTTGACAGCAGAAGATCCTCTTTCAGGTCTTGGTAGGAAGGTCGTTTCTTGATCGGCCTCTTGGGTGGGCTTAGTCGAGGTTTGGGCACCTTGCGCCCGACCACCTTGACTTTCTCGGATGGTCCTGCTTCCGTTCTGCTCTCCTTGCCCGTACCTTCGCTTGGCTTTTGTTCCTCGTCCATATTCAACTCAGATCCCTGGTCGAGGCAGGAAGTCTACACGCAGAACACGCCTAAACCGACTGCGGCAGCTCTTTCTTCTTGGCTATAGTCATGCAGTCGATCTTGTCCTGGAGTCGCATCAGTCCATACAGTAAGGCTTCTGGGCGGGGAGGACAGCCTGGAATATAGACATCCACCGGGATCACCTTATCCACGCCCTGGAGCGTTGAATAGGTGTCAAATGGGCCTCCAACACTGGAACAGGCACCCATCGAGATGACCCACTTTGGCTCGGGCATTTGATGATAGAGACGTTGGATTACCTCGGCCATCTTGAGGGTCACCGTTCCAGCGATAATGATCACATCGGACTGGCGAGGAGAAGGCCGAAAGATTCCCGCCCCAAAGCGGTCCATGTCGAAGCGCGAGGCGCCCGTCGCCATCATCTCAATAGCACAACAGGCAAGACCAAAGGTCATGGGCCACAGCGAGGATTTCCGGGCCCAATTGAAGAGCGTATCGAGGGTAGTCGTGACAATATTTTCCTCCATCACGCCTTCGACTACGCCCACTCCAACGCTCCTTTCTTCCACACATAAAAATATCCGACAATCAAAATCCCCAAAAAAATGAACATCTCAACAAAACCGAAAAGTGCCAACTGGCCGTAAATAATGGCCCAGGGGAAAAGAAATATGGTTTCCACTTCGAAGATCACGAAAAGAATTGCGATGATATAAAAACGGACTGAAAATCGGTCTCGAGCATCCCCTTCCGGATCAACCCCACATTCATAGGGAGCCAACTTCTCCAAGTGAGGCTTGAACGGTCGCAACAAGCGGCCCACGCCCAGCCCTACCACCGGAAGCAGAAGGGCAACCACAATGAAAAGGAAAATAGGCACATAGGAACCCAACATCTATCCTCGCTTCTCCTCCCCAGAAACTGTATTCTAGCAGAGTTTCCCACGGTGTTCATCTCCAATCGTCACCCTTTTTATCCATCGAGTGGCCTTGCTCACTGAGCAATTGATCGAAATATTCAATAGTCCGGGTCAGACCCTCCTTGAGACCAATCTGAGGCTGCCATCCCAGGCAATCCCGAGCCCTTGAAATATCCGGCCTACGCCGCACTGGATCATCCTCTGGCAGGGGGCCAAACCGAATCTCCGAGCGCGAACCGGTTAACTCCCGAACCAACTCAGCTAGGGCCAGAATAGTACACTCGTCCGGGTTTCCCAGGTTAACTGGTCCGCTAATCTCCTTCGTCTCCATGAGTTTTTCCAGACCCAGGAGAAGATCGGAAATGTAGCAGAACGATCTGGTCTGGGAACCCTTCCCATAAACGTTGAGGGGAGCACCCGACAAAGCCTGGAGAATCAAGTTGCTGACCACCCGCCCATCTCGAACTGACATATGAGGCCCATAGGTATTAAAAATCCGAGCAATCCGAACCTCAACCTTATTCTGACGGTGGTAATCCATCATCAGTGTTTCGGCCAGACGCTTACCTTCATCGTAACAACTCCTCGGCCCAATAGGATTGACGTTTCCCCAATAATCTTCCCGCTGGGGATGCATCTGGGGATCCCCATAGACTTCTGACGTGCTCGCTTGCAGAATTCTAGCTTGGACTCTCTTGGCTATTCCCAGCATGTTGATGGTGCCCATTACATTGGTTTTTACCGTTTTGACCGGGTTATACTGATAATGAAAAGGAGAGGCTGGGCAAGCCAGATTGTAAATCTGATCTACTTCCAGCAGGATCGGTTCTGTAATATCGTGTCGAACAAATTCGAAGGCAGGATTGGCTAATAAGGGATAGATATTTCGCTTTGAACTCGAAAACAGGTTATCCAGACACACCACCTCCTGCCCCTGCTTCAGCAGGAACTCGCACAAGTGACTCCCAATGAAACCGGCACCGCCGGTCACCAAGACATGCATTCCGTGCGCCTCGCTAGCGACGATTACAGCACGTGGGTCAACGAGGGACCTTGATCCGATCAGTATCGTCGCGCCTGTTCCCAGCGCCAGGCCGTTTCTACTATAGTGGCTAGGTCTGAATATCTGGGAGTCCACTTCAATAGCCGCTTTGCCTTTCTGGCATCAGCCACCAATTCTGCTGGGTCTCCGGGACGCCCAGCGATTATCTCGGTCTTGATTTTACGACCCGTCATCTGCCTTGCCAGTCCCACGACTTGCTTCACACTATAACCGTGCCCTGTTCCTAGGTTAAAAACTTCGCTGGACTCCCCTCGACACAACCACTCATAGGCTGCCCGATGAGCGCTGACTAAATCCTTGACGTGGATAAAATCGCGCACACAGCTTCCATCCAGAGTAGGGTAGCGTTCTCCATAGATCTGTACCTTCCCAACTTGTCTCTTGCCCACCTGCAGGACACGTGGGATGAGGTGAGTCTCCGGCTGGTGCGACTCTCCCAGCTGTCCGTCCAGGCTGGCCCCGGCAGCATTGAAATAGCGGAGGGACACGAATCGTAAACCATAGGCACGATCGTATTGATGGAGAATTGTTTCTAGGAAATACTTGGTTTCCCCATACGGATTGATGGGACTCTGGGGGTGGTTTTCGTTGATCGGAACGTGCTTTGGGTTGCCATAGATGGAGCAGGTTGAAGAAAGGATTAATTTCTTGACGCCGTGACGAAGCATCACTCGAAAGAGCGTCAGCGCACTGCCGAGGTTCTGGTCATAATACCGCTGAGGGTTTTCCATCGACTCTGCAACATAGCATCGGCTGGCGAAATGCATCACGCCGTCGAAGCGGTAGCTGGCAAAGAGAGACTCTAGCAACGCCTCATTGGCTAAATCCCCCGCAACAAAGTCCCCCTTCAGGACCGCCTCACGATGCCCTTCGCTCAAATCATCCAGAGTAATCACTCGGTAACCAGTCTGCGCCAAGTGGCGGACCGCATGGCTACCAATGTAACCTGCTCCTCCCGTGACCAGTACGCTTTTCATAGCCCTGGCGAAGACATTGACCATCAGGCTTTCTTAGAATTACCCGTTCAGCTAAGGCTTCGTTGTGGAAACACTCGACACCTTCGCCTCAAATTCAACCCTGTACTCGAAACCGATGAAGCGGATCACCCGGGTGTAGGTCACCTCAGTCTTCAACTCGGAGACCTTGGAAACGACCTGAGGGCGCTCGATCCGTACATCCCCATCCAAAATATCAAAATTGCGCATCTCTGTGGCCTCTTTGAGGAGGTTTTCGATCAAAGTATTGGACCACCCGTCTAAGACAGCCCTTCTAACCATCCGTGTCAAGTCTTCCTCGAAGTGAGTCCTATCCCGATAAACGGGGAAAAGTTTGTAACCTAAGTAGATGAGAACAACGATGAGCAGAGCGGATACCCAGTAACATCTTCATTCTGTCTCGCTTACCATCCACTCGAGTCTGGTCCTTATCGGCAGCAATTTACACAAAAAACGGGCAAACGGAAACCTTGATCCGCTTTCCTCACAGCGAAGCGTGTATGCCATAGGTAAGGCGTGATAAATGTGGTCCAGCCCTTCAGTTCAGCTGCCTTAAATCTGATTGGTCATAGCAGCAATGTATAAAGGGATTCTATGAGGGGTGCGATTTGTCCCAGCTGCGGGGGACCGATGATCGAGATGCGCTGTAAGTTGATATGCCGGGCCTACCGCTACACGGAATCTTGAAGTGATCTAGGCCTGCCTGTCCTGACAGTGGGACAATCCCCTAATCTGAAAGATTTTTCCGATCATACTTTCCCAACGCACCAGCGGGGGAACCCTGGGGTGGCCGAATCTCTCACTCGCACTTCGGACTGACACAGAAAGAGAGTTCTCGCCGGAACAATCCAGCGCCGCCTAGGGTCGGACTGTGGGGCATTCCTTGTCTTTCCTTGGTCGCCCTTTATAATGATGGTAGTGGCCAATTCTAGGGAGCTTTCTTATTCCGGTATTGCCTACGGGAGAGCTTTGTCCCATTCGGGCCGTTTTCGACTCACCAGCCAGTTCAGGCAAAGCCCGGATCAGGCAAGAGCCATCGAGGAGTTGGTAACCGGCCTTAGAGAGGGACGTCGGAACCAGATTTTGCTTGGTGCCACGGGATCTGGCAAAACTTTCACCATGGCCAGCGTGATCGCGGCCCTGAATCAGCCGACTGTGATTCTCAGCCATAACAAAACCTTGGCGGCCCAACTCTATCAAGAATTTAAGAATTTTTTCCCCGAAAATGCAGTCGAGTATTTCGTTAGCTACTATGATTATTACCAGCCTGAGGCCTACATCGCCTCGACGGACACCTATATCGAGAAAGAGGTCCTGATCAATGACGAGATCGATCGATTGCGTCATTCTGCAACTCGCTCCCTCTTCGAGCGCCGCGACTGTATTATCGTTTGCAGTGTAAGCTGCATCTACGGTCTGGGATCACCGGAAGCATACTATGGCATGCTTCTGATGCTCCGAGAGGGTCAATCCATCGATCGCAGGGAAATCCTTCAGCGGCTGGTCGAGATCCAGTACGAGCGAAGTCACCACGGATTGACCAGGGGAACCTTTCGGGTACGAGGAGACGTCGTCGAGGTGGTGCCTTCCTACGAGGATTACGGGATCCGAATCGAGTTATTTGGCGATGAAATTGACGCTATTTATCAGTTTGATCCTTTGACCAACCAAACCCTAAAACGACATCGTAGAATTCCGATCTACCCGAAATCTCATTATGTAATCCCTCGTGACCAGTGGAGTCAGGCGGTGAAAAGCATCGAGCAAGAGCTAGAACAGTTTCGGGTACCGTTAGAAAAACAAGGCAAACTGCTCGAAGCACAGAGAATCCATCAACAAACGATGTTTGACCTGGAAATGATTCAAACGGTCGGCTACTGCCGGGGAATCGAAAACTATTCCCGTCATTTAACAGGTCGCTCACCGGATGAGCCTCCACCGACACTACTGGATTACCTACCCCAGGACGCCCTGTTTTTCATTGATGAGAGCCACGCCACCATCCCTCAAGTGCGTGGCATGTACAAGGGGGACCGCTCACGAAAGTTGAATCTGATCAAGTATGGTTTCCGCCTTCCCTCTGCCTTGGACAATCGACCGCTAAACTTTTCTGAATTCCAGGAGCGAGTTCCCCAGACCACCTATGTCTCGGCTACGCCCGGACCTTATGAACTTGAACTCTGTCGAGGTGAGGTAGTGGAACAAATTATCCGGCCTACCGGACTCACTGATCCAGAAATTGAGGTACGACCTGTTGAAGGCCAAATTGACGATTTGTTGGAGGAAATCCAGCTCAGAACCGCCCGCAAGGAGCGTGTGCTGGTCACGACGCTGACGAAGCGAATGGCCGAGGAGTTGACGGAATATTACACCGAACTTGGCATCACCACTCGCTACTTACACTCGGAAATTGACACGCTGGACCGGGTGAGAATCTTGAAGGACCTGCGACTAGGGAAATTTGACGTACTGGTGGGCATTAACCTGCTTCGGGAAGGGTTGGATCTTCCAGAAGTTTCTCTGGTGGCTATTCTAGATGCGGATAAGGAAGGTTATCTGCGCAGCGAGACCTCTTTGACCCAGACAGCCGGCAGAGCTGCTCGCAATGTGAATGGCAAGGTTATCATGTATGCGGATAGGGTCACTCGGTCAATGGAAAAAACCATTCAAGAGACTGAGCGCCGGCGCGCAATTCAGAAGCGCTACAACCGAGAACAGGGCATTACCCCTCAAAGCATCCTGAAACCGGTGGATGCCGCACTTCTGGAAATGGCTCAGCTGGACTACCACGAAGTGCCGGTCTTCGCGGAGACAATAGAAAGATACTCCTCGATGGAGGAACTCGGGCAAGAAATTCAGACCCTTGAGACCGACATGCGGAAGGCTGCCCAGGCTCTCAAATTTGAGCAGGCTGCCGGATATCGTGACAAGATCAAGCAGCTGAAGGAGATCGAACTGCAATTTAGGGATTCTCGCACTAGTAGTGCTAGTTCTGCAGCTTGAGTCTGGATCCTAATTCCCAGATCCCTGATAACCTGTCAACCGGATCATATTGATGCGAGTTTAAGAAAAGATAGCCAGGGCTACCTAAATGTAGCGCCTGGTTGCTCCATTGGAAAAACATGAAGATTCAGCCCGCTTCTGCTCTTCAGGGTGAGATCCGACTACCCGGGGATAAATCCATTTCCCACCGATATGCCATTTTAGGAGCAATGGCGGAAGGTGTGACTGAGATATCCAATTTCTCCACCAGCCTAGATTGTAAGGCTACCCTCCAATGCTTGAAACAACTGGGTCTCAAAATTGGAGAGGCTGGGGCCGGCGTCCAAATTCGCAGTCGAGGTTGGAAAGCATTCGCCCCCCCCTCCGATATCCTCCAGGCTCGGAATAGCGGCACGACTATTCGCCTCTTATCACCTCTACTCGCCGCCAGTCCGTTCGTCTCAGTGATTCAGGGAGACGCCTCTTTAAATCAGCGTCCTATGAAGAGAATTATCGTTCCGCTGACCAGGATGGGTGCTTCGATTCAGGCCGGTTCGGGAGGCTGTCCTCCGCTGACCATTAAAGGAACGCATCTTGAAGGAATACGCTATCAGCTGCCAGTAGCCAGCGCCCAGGTGAAGTCCTGCATCCTGCTGGCTGGTTTGATGGCACATGGAGAAACTATTCTCATTGATCCGATCCCCTCACGCGATCACACGGAGCGCGCCCTTCCTTTTTTTGGAGTCCTTTTAAAGAAGGGAGATTACCAGTTCGTGGTGAGGGAAACTGACCTGTTTGCCACCTCGATGAAGATCCCTGGCGACTTTTCGGCGGCGGCCTACTTCATCATCGCTGGCCTCATCGTTCCCACCGCCGACCTGAAGTTACGGGGAGTCGGTATCAACCCCTCTCGGACCGGTTTGCTTCGCCTACTGCAGCAGTCTGGAGCTAGGCTCGAGTTAAGCGGGTTAAGGAAATTCAATGCGGAGCCAGTGGGAGATCTGCGAGTTCGTTTTGACGAAGAAGTGTTCAAACGGTTTCCTGGCGAAATTCGAGCTCAATGGATCCCAAATCTCATTGACGAGATACCCATCCTGGCTATCCTTGGAACACGTCTCCGCAAGGGTTTGACTGTTCGTGATGCAGGAGAACTACGCAAAAAGGAATCCGATCGTATCCATTCCATTACCCTGAACCTTCGCAATCTGGGTGTTCAAATCGACGAACTCCCGGATGGCTTTCATATTCCTCCCGGCCAACGGATTCGAGGAGGGAGGGTACAAACTTTTGGAGATCATCGTATTGCCATGGCCTTTGCCGTGGCTGGTTTGATTTCAGACAAACCGATCGAACTGGACCAGCCTCGGTGCGTAGCTGTTTCCTTTCCTGGATTTTTTCAACAATTGCACACCTTGAGCGTAAGGAAAAGGCACATCTACTTGGTGGGGTTCATGGGAAGTGGGAAGTCGACCATCGGCCCTCTATTAGCGAGACGATTGGGGTTGACCTTCCACGATTTAGATTCTCTGATTGAAAAAGAACAGGGACTGCTCATTTCTGAGATTTTTGAGGTCGAAGGAGAGGCTTTTTTTCGGAAACTGGAAACCCGCCATCTCTCTCAAATTCAGAAGCGGCCCGCAGCGGTGATCGCCCTCGGAGGTGGAGCCTACCTCAGCCAGTCTAATCGAGACCTTATCTCCAAAACTGGAATCGCAGTATGGTTGAAAATTCCCTTGCCCTTAGCAATTGAGCGCTGCCGTTCGAAAAGTGACCGTCCTTTGGCGCACAATCCCGAGCAGTTCAGGTCCCTTTTTCACTCTCGACAAACCTCATACCAAGCAGCCGATCTTCACGTGGAGGTGGACGGGAAATCTCCACCCCAGATCTCTAGGAAAATCGAGGAGCTTGTTCATCGGGGTGATGAAAGGAGCTTTGGCGATGGCATGGATTGAGACCATCGGCGAAACAGAAGCTCAAGGAAAACTAAGGCGTGAGTATGAAACCTCCCTGTCACGAGCGGGAAAAGTCTACAATATCGTCAAGATTTCGAGCCTCAGACCCGAGTTTATCCAACGCTCCATGAGCTTTTACGTCACCTTGATGCACGAGGTCGGCCATCTGACACGAGCGCAGAGGGAAATGATCGCGGTTGTCGTCTCGAGAACCAACGATTGTTTCTACTGAATTGAAGCACACGGAGAGGATCTCCGTCTGATCATCCGAGACTCCCCGCTGGCCGCAGCACTCAAACGGGATTACACCACGATCGACCTCTCACCCGCGGACCGAGCCATGCTGGATTTTTCCGTTAAACTGACCCAAACCCCTCACCAGATGTCGGCCGAAGACTTGGCCATTCTGCGAGGCCAGAGTTTTGAGGATCCCGCGATCCTCGAGATCGTTCACATCATCGCCTATTTTAATTACATCAACCGAGTTGCCGATGCTTTGGGCGTAGATCCCGAACCGGAGTGGAGTAAAGATTGAACTGAGTCTCTGAGTTCTGATTGTGATCGGAGGTTTTTGTTATGATTGCTTCCATTTTCCGATGTGCTCTGCTTTTCCTCATTGCCCAATCGGTCTTTCTGAGAGCTCAAACCTTTTCCCTGAACCAGATCGCGGATTCATTCCCTTCCGAGGGCTTTGAAAAAAGGATCCAGTTCTGGATCCTCATCTTTTCTCACTACGGTGAGCAAGAGGTCGTCTTTCATGACCGGAACGACCTCGGACTCATCTATTGGGTGGTAAATTTTGAGGGAGGCATCTGGGAAAATCCGGGTGAGCGCCTCCGGCAAGGAAAGGAACTTCGCAAGAGAAAAAGGGCCTTACAGAAAATCTTGGATGACCTCAGACGGTATGAGGTGGATTCAAAGAGGCTTAGGAAAGAACACCGGCAGGTGGTAGACGCGTTGAGATCCGCTGGTTACACCGTGAAACCAAGCCTATTGGGGAGACTGAAGGGAAATATACGCTACCAACGGGGGATCAAGGAGAAGTTTCAAAAGGGCCTCATACGCTCGGGGAAGTACCTGGCGATGATCAAGAAAATCCTCACCCAACATAGGCTCCCTACTGAACTTTCCGTTGTGTCCCATGTCGAATCCTCCTTTGACTATGGGGCCTACTCGAAACGGGGAGAAGCTGGGATTTGGCAGTTCATGCCGGGCACCGCCCGGAGCTTCCTCACCCTCAGCCGCTCCGTTGACGAACGACGGGATCCTATAAGGTCCACTCAGGCAGCGGCGCAATACTTTGTGAAGGGCTATCGACTACTGGAAAGTTGGCCTCTCGCCATCACTGCGTTTAATCATGGTATCAACGGGATGATGCGGGCTAAACGTCGGCACGGTCCCGACCTACTCACGATCATTACCCACTACAGATCTCGCTATTTTGGGTTCGCCAGCAAGAATTTTTATGCTGAATTCCTGGCTGCACTGGAGATGGTCAAGAATCACGAGAAATACTTTGGTCCCCTCCTGTTAGATCCCTCGCTGGAGCTAGATACGGTTCCTCTAAAGAATGCCCATCGGCTCAACCACCTTACCCGCATTCCCAAACTCACCGAGAGTATTCTCCGGCAATACAATCCACACCTCTCGAAATATGTTTGGACTCGCTCCCGCGTAATCCCGGCAGGGACTCAGCTGTACTTACCTCAGGGAAGGGGAAGCGAGGTGCGTCGAGCCTTGAGCCAAATCGAGCCTTTGAGCCCACTCGAGGCGGCCTCTGACGGTTCAAGGCGCTACCGGGTCAAAAAGGGAGACTCGCTATCGGTGATTGCCCGTCGTTTCAGTGTCGGCCTGGAAACTCTCCTGCGCATTAATAGACTAGGGAATCCTCATCGTATTCATGCGGGCCAGCTTCTCCTTGTCTCGGCCGGCTCCTCTCGATCCGGTCAGTATCGGATACGGGCGGGGGACACACTCGATCAGATCGCGAGTCGATTTAGGACTTCGGTCAAGCTAATCCAGCAGGCCAATGGAATCCACAATCCTCACCGAATCCGCGCCGGACAGAAATTGATTATTCCGCGGCCGTAGCAATCGCTTCCTCGCCTACGGCTTCAGCGGTGAATATCAACTCCCTAGCAGTGGGATCGTAATCCACGCAGACTTTCTTTCCATCGCGTACTTGGCCTTGAAGCATCAATCTCCCCAGAGGATTCTGGAGCTTCTTTTGAATCGCCCGCTTCAAAGGCCGGACACCATACTTCGGGTCGTAGCCCACGTGAACCAGGTGCCCACAAGCGGCCTCGGTCAGCTGGATCTGGATATTACGCTCCAGAAGGAGAGCCTGCAACCAACCCAGTTGGATCTGGACAATTTCTTTTAAATGTTCCTCGGAAAGAGCATGAAAGACAATGACTTCGTCAAGTCGATTCAAGAACTCGGGGCGGAAATGCCGGTGCATTTCTTCCAGCACCGCTCGCTTCATTCCCTCGTAACCCTCACCTTGGAAGGCCCCCCGATATTCGAGGATCCGATAACTCCCGATGTTTGATGTCATGATCGCAATGCTGTTTCTAAAATCCACCAGCCGGCCGTGCCCATCGGTAAGACGCCCATCATCCAGCATCTGAAGCATCACATTGAAGACGTCAAAGTGAGCCTTTTCGATTTCGTCGAAAAGAATGACTGAATAGGGGCGTCGTCGGACGGCTTCAGTCAATTGTCCTCCCTCTTCGTAGCCAACATAGCCTGGAGGTGCACCCAGAAGCCGGGACACTGTATGCTTCTCCTGGAATTCGGACATGTCTATCCGAATCATGGCTTGCTCATCGTCGAACAGAAACTGGGCCAACGCTCGCGCCAACTCAGTCTTACCCACCCCCGTAGGACCCAAAAATATGAAACTACCGATCGGCCGATTGGGGTCCTTCAACCCCGAGCGGGCCCGGATTATCGCTTCCGCCACCGCAGTTACGGCCTCGTCCTGACCCACCACTCGCCGATGCAGTTCTTCTTCCAGATTCAACAGTTTTTGTATTTCTCCTTCGAGAAGTTTAGAGACGGGAATTCCGATCCAGCGGCTGACCACTTCGGCGATATCCTCCTCTCCCACTTCTTCCTTCAAAAGGTGGATCTCCCCCTGCTTCTTACTTAGCCGCTGCTGCTCAGCCTCAAGCTTGCGCTCCAACTCAGCTAATCTCCCATACCGCAGTTTGGCAACTCGATTCAGGTCGTACTCCCGTTCGGCCTGCTCGATTTCAATCTTGGTTTGCTCAATCCGTTCACGAGTGAAACGCAATTGCTGAACGGCTTCCTTCTCAGTCTGCCACTGCGCTTTTAGAGCATCCGCTTGCGCCTTGTCATCTGCCAGCTCTTTTTCCAGCTTGGCTAAACGCTCTTGAGATGCGGCGTCCTTTTCTTTCTTAAGTGCTTCCCGCTCAACCTCCAACTGCATGACACGTCTCAAAATTTCGTCCAACTCTACCGGCATCGAATCGATTTCTGTTCTCAACTTCGCCGCCGCCTCATCCACTAAATCAATTGCTTTATCGGGTAGAAAACGATCGCTGATGTAGCGGTTGGAAAGCGCAGAGGCCGCCACCAGGGCCGAATCCGTAATTCTGACACCGTGATGAACCTCGTAGCGATCCTTGAGACCACGCAAAATCGAGACTGTCTCCTCTACCGATGGCTGGTCGACCAGTACGGGTTGAAATCGCCTCTCCAAAGCTGCGTCCTTCTCCACGTGCTTCCGGAATTCATCCAAAGTTGTGGCACCCACACAGTGGAGCTCTCCACGAGCCAACATCGGCTTGAGAAGGTTACCCGCATCGATCGCACCCTCGGCCCTTCCGGCACCCACTACAGTATGCAGTTCGTCAATGAAAAGGATGATTTCCCCACTGGAGTCCTGTACTTCCTTGAGAACTGCCTTGAGGCGCTCTTCAAACTCACCACGGTACTTGGCCCCGGCGACCAGAGCCCCTATATCGAGAGCAACTAGACGCCTGTTCTTCAGCCCTTCTGGGACATCTCCACGCACGATGCGCTGGGCTAGGCCCTCGGCAATAGCGGTCTTACCCACGCCGGGCTCTCCGATCAGAACCGGATTGTTTTTGGTACGCCTTGAGAGCACTTGTGTGAGGCGACGAATTTCGTCGTCACGACCGATGACAGGGTCAAGCTTACCCTGCCTGCTCAGTCGAGTCAGATCGCGGCCATATTTCTCCAGAGCCTCATACGTGGCTTCGGGATTGGGCGACGTCACTCGGTGGCTGCCTCGAACCTCACGAAGAACCTGCAAAAGCCGTTCTCGTGTCATTCCTAGCTCTCTAAAAATCCGTCCCACCAAACCTTTGTCATCGATCATAGCTAGCAAGACGTGTTCCACTGAGACATAGTCGTCCTTAAGCTTTTCAGCCTCCGTCTCAGCCTGAATGAGTATTTGGTTGAGACGAGAGGTAGTATAGATCTGCTCAGGCGCCCCAGAAGGTCCGGAAATGTGGGGGAGACGGTCTAATTTCTCTTCGATCTTCTGTCGTAGACTGTCCAAATTGATTCCCGCCTTGTTCAAAATTGAAACCGCCAACCCTCCATCCTGTTCCAAAAGGCTAAGCAACAGATGCTCCGGTTCGACCTGTTGGTGACTGAAACGCAGTGCTTTAGATTGGGCAGCGCTAAGACCATCCCGCATCTTTTCTGTAAATCGATTCAAGTCCATGATCCTCCCTCTCGATTATGACCCCTCTCTGACTCATCTAACCGGTCAAGTAGCTTGTTGGCAATCTTAACAAAACGATTCCCATCGTGACTCCCTAACCTTGTCAACCAAAATCTCCTCATAATTTTTATATGATCGATTCTTGACCTTGACAAGTAAATACAGGCTAGCTGAGCCTAAGCTGTGCCAACATTAACCCTTCCCTTTCTTTCAACTCCGGCCCCTACGGATTATCTCATTTGGCCATCGAGGAGGACCCGCGAGTCCTCCTGCATGTGCTGACGATGGGGATGGTCCTTCCGGCTAGCTGACACAGCACCCAGGCGACGAGAAGGGTTTCCCGGTGGTAAGATCCGGCACGGGTGGGGACACGGCCCCATCTCAAGCTTTTTCAATCGCCACCGCAATGCTAGAATGGGCCTACTGCAGGGAACACGACTAGAAGTCCCCTACAATCGGAGCAAAATGGAAAACGCATGAAACAGACCTCAGCAACCAGTAAAGACCAATCCAATTTTCAAGTTGCGGACCGCCGATTCTGGGTTGAAGAGGACAACGCTCTTGACCAGGCAGTCGTCCCTTCTAAACGTTACCCCTCGTATGTGGAGGAACTAAAAGCACGCACCGAGCTGGCAGAACAGAAATTAAGGGAAAAGATCCAACAGCTCGACAAAGAAAATAAAGCTTTTCGAAATCGAATCACCAAAGAAATGAAAAAGCTCTTGGAACAAGATAAGCTGAGCCTTTTTCGCGAGCTCCTGGACGTTATCGATAACCTCGAGCGTGCACTCCAGGCAACTGAAACGACGCCCAAACTGGAGATTCTACAGGAGGGAGTGAAACTCAATCTGGAATTGTTTTTGAGTAAATTGAAATCGCTCGGAGTTGAACCAATCGATGTAGCGAATAAACCCTTTAGCCCTCATGAGGCTGAAGCCGTGGAGATCATGGACGTAGAAGATCCGAATCTCGACCAGCAGGTCGCAGAAGTCCTCCAGCAGGGTTACCGTTATTCAGACCATCTCATCCGACCTGCTCGAGTTCGCGTTAACCAATATCGCTTGAGGGTGAAAAGAAAACCAACGACTCGTCCTGGTAATCAATGATCCGGAGGGAAACCGTCGCTGGGAGATTTTATCCAGCGAAACCAGGAAAGCTACTAGCTTCACTAAAACGGCACATCCCACAGATCCAATTCATCTTCTTCCCAAGGGATAATGATACCCCGCGCCGGGTATAGCTACTCGGGAAACTTGGCGGATGCTACGGTAAAGTTTCCTCGACGATTTATCTTGCTGGGGCCCAACCACCTTGACCTAGATACTCCTCTTTCAATTGTTTCCGATGAGTTCTGGGAAACTCCATTGGCCGGGTGACACTGGATTCCGTTCTGGCCAGAGAGATTTGTCGAATGTGTAAACAGGTTCGGGAAAACCCTGCGGCCCATCGCCAAGAGCACGCCTTAGAAGTTCATCTACCTTTTATTCAGTACTTCCTCGAAAACGACTTTCAATTTGTTCCCCTGGCCTTGAGAATACACGACTATTAGCGCCTGATTGAGTTGGAAGCCACCCTGACAAAGGTCATTTCGCAGACACCAAAACCGGTATTGTTGGTCGCCAGCTCGAACATGAATCACTACGAATCTGCTGAATCAAACGCAGAGAAAGACCAACCTCGCACTAGAGATGATCCTCCGCCTGAACAGCCGAGGACTATGCGAAGTGGTGCACCGCTGCAACATTTCCACGTGTGGTTACAGACCCATCATCGCGGTCCTGGAAGCGAGTCGCCCACTAGGAGCGACCCGTGCTCAACTGATCTGCCTATAGCCATTCCGGGAAGGTCACGGGAGACCACTCCAACGTCTTCGTCTACGCCGGGTTAGTGATCCATTGAAGGCATGACAGATGGCAATGGCAAGAGCGTCCGCTGCATCGTGAGGTTGGGGTTCTTGCTGCAAATTTAAGAGTGCTCGGACCATTTGCTGTATCTGGCTCTTTTGGGCTCGACCATAACCAACCACGGCTTTCTTCACTTCCAGCGGGGAGTATTCAGCCAAGGAAATACCGCCCTGAGCAGCCGCCAAGAGAATAATCCCCCGAACGTGTCCCAGCTTTAGCGCGGTTTTGGCGTTGACTGCGTAGAATAAATCTTCCACTGCCAGAACACTGGGGCAGTGGCATTGCAACAGAGCACATAGTTCTTCATGAATCCTCTTGAGACGCTCGGCAAGACTCTTTGCTCCGGTTCTGTACACTTCGATGGCTCCGTACCGAACACAGCGCAAATGATTTCCTTCCACTTCAATAACTCCGTAGCCGGTTACTCGGCTTCCGGGATCGACACCGATAATAATCATCCTTGAGGATGATACCTGCGAAAGCTGACGAAACCATTGATCCTCATCACCAAGGTTCCTGAGTCTATTCTAATTCTGAAAGAACTCACGGCTTTTTCCTGCTCAACGTGAATCATCGTACACTAGACAGCGAGAGTTTGAGTGTTTCAAAGCTTGAGTTTGAAACCTGTTTCGGAGTTACGCGGTAAAAAGCTGAGTCGGCGGGGTGAGAATGTCGACGACAGAAGGGTCTCAGTTCAGGGCGAGAGCCTCCATTTCGGCCTCGCTAATATCAAAGTTAGCGTAAACCTGTTGGACATCATCGTGGTCGTCAAGAGCGTCCATCAGCTTAAGCATTTGTTCAGCTTTCTTTCCTCTCAACTGAATCTCATTGTGAGGAATCATTGTTAATTCGTTCGAATCCATAGGAATACCCTTTCTTTGCAGGGACTGCTTGACCGCTTCAAACCCATCCATGGGAGTATAAATAGCGAAAGTGTTGCCCTCAACTCTCAGGTCTTCCGCACCGGCATCGAGCACTCTCTCAAGCAATTCTTCCTCCGAAACAGCCGCTGTCTCGACAGCGATATAGCCCTTTCGATCAAACATCCACTGGACACTTCCACTTTCACCCAGGTTGCCACCGTTCTTGGAAAAGATATATCGAAGTTCAGCAACGGTACGGTTCCTATTGTCGGTAAACACGTCCACAAGAATGGCTACCCCAGCCGGACCATATCCTTCGTAGGTGAACGCTTCATAACTTAGCCCCGGCAAATCTCCAGTTCCCTTCATTATCGCCCGCTTGATATTGTTCTGCGGCATATTGGCTGCTTTGGCAGCCTGGATGGCTGTCCTCAGCCTTGGATTGGCATCGATGTCCCCACCCCCCAGGCGCGCAGCCACGCTGATCTCTTTGATCAGTCTGGTAAACATTTTACCCCGTTTAGCGTCGACACCCGCCTTTTTGTGCCGAATCGAATGCCATTTAGAATGTCCGGACATAAACTCACCAACCTGCTTCGACCCAATCAGGGGGGAGAATTGTATCATTAGATCAGCGGGATGGCTATCGGATCACCCCCACCGCTTCCACCCTACAACCGTTGAAATGGGAGCCGACATGAAGTACTTCCCATCCCCCCCCTCTCTGTTCAATAATCAATATCCAGAAAAGATCCCTACTCGTCATATCAACTCATGTGCAAATATCGAGCACTGATCCAGTACGTTGGCACCCGTTATTCCGGTTGGCAGGTTCAGAAGGATCGAATCACGATTCAGGGCATCCTGCAGAAGGCCCTGGCTCAGGTCACGAGGACAACAAGCTCAGTCATCGGGGCCAGTAGAACCGACACCGGTGTTCATGCCCTAGGACAGGTGGCCCACTTCGATCTTGACCAGAGAGTGGGAGTCCTTGCTTTGCGTAAATCATTGAACGGTGTCCTCCCTTGGGACATCCGAGTACTCCGGCTTAGCTTGGCTCCCTCGGATTTTCATGCTCGAAAGTGGGCCCTGAAAAAGCGTTACCGTTACCGCATATATAATGGGCAGGTCTTGTCTCCTTTTCTCGCCGGCTATGTCCATCACGTCACCAGACGTCTCGATTTTGACCGCATGCAACGAGCGGCACCTCTCTTGATCGGCTCTCATAACTTCCGCTCTTTCGCCGCTTCTTCTACCCAAGTCAGGGATCACACTCGGACCGTCTTCCTTTCCAAATTTCGTCGCAAAGGGTGCGATATTGTCTACCAGGTAGAGGCCAACGGCTTTCTTCATCACATGGTTCGTAACTTGGCTGGAACTTTCCTTCAGGTGGGAAATGGTCAATTGTCAGTGCAGGACATGGTCAACATCTTAAACTCCAGGGATCGCCGTAAGGCTGGACCGACGGCTCCGGCACACGGACTTTATCTGACAAAGATTTGGTATCCATGAAAGGCGATCCTACCGGAAAGTCAGTTTTTCGACCCTGGAGAGTTATGGTAGATTACCGACACGACGAATGAACACATTGTCCAAGAACTTCGAAGGAATATTCAATCCCGACAGCGTGGAGATAGGCTTAATTGCGCGTCTCGATTCGCAGCGCCTGCCTGCCCATGTTGCAGTGATCATGGATGGCAACGGACGCTGGGCTAAGAGACGCAAGCTACCCCGTGTGGCGGGCCATCGCGCAGGTATCACAGCTGTCAAGGCCACCGTAGAAACTTGTGCTCGTTTGACGGTTCCGGTCCTGACTCTTTACGCTTTTTCAGCTGAGAATTGGAAGCGACCCGTGGGCGAGATCAACATGCTCATGAAATTACTTCAAGAATATCTGAAGAGAGAACTGCCAACCATTCAGAAGAACGATATCTGCTTCCAGTCCATCGGGCGCATCGGCGAGCTACCCCTCGAGGTTCGAAAGGAACTTAGCCACGTCCATGAAGAGACTCGCCACAACCGGGGCATGAAGCTCGTTGTAGCTTTAAATTACGGTAGCCGCCTGGAACTGGTCGATGCGGTCAACAAGCTCCTCAAACAGGGCTCTCGCTATCCAATTGAGGAGGAGGATATCTCCAAGCAACTATATACATGTCAACTACCTGACCCGGATCTCCTGATTCGTACCAGTGGAGAAATGCGCATCAGTAACTTTATGCTTTGGCAAATCGCCTACTCGGAGATTTATATAACCGATGTGCTTTGGCCAGATTTTCGTGGCCTCCATTTCTTGCAAGCTTTAGTGGAGTTCCAGAAAAGGGAACGACGTTACGGCGGAATCCAGTCGACTCCTTTACAGAAAACTTCATGAAGAGACGCCTGGCTGCTGCAGTGGTCCTTATCCCCCTGGTATGGGCCGGTATTGTCTACCTACCTCTGCTGGCTTTTATCTGCCTGATAGATGGAATTTCAGTCCTCTCTTTGCGGGAACTATTTAGTCTGTTTTCCTGCTATGGCATCGTGGGTTACGGTATCACCTTTCCTCTGTTGGCACTGCTGCCCTGGGTGTGGATCTACAGCCCTACCCTTCGGTCGGCCTATCTTTGCCTGGCAGCCCTTTTGCTCTTCGTGTGGACTGTGATCCGCACCCCTGACTTGAAAGCCGGACTCCCCTCAGCAGCGGGAAATCTTTTGGCCTTCTTTTACCTGGGAATCCCCTTGGCTCTAACGGCCCACTATCAACCCGGCCGCCTGGAGCTACTTATGGTCCTGTGCGTTATTTGGGTGAGTGACAGCACCGCGTTTTTGGTGGGTAGAAAGTGGGGAACTCACAAGGTCACTCCTCGAATCAGTCCACAAAAATCTCTCGAAGGATACCTAGCACAGATCATCTCCTCAACAATGGGTTGTATCATCTTTGGCTTGCAGTTTTTTCCCCATTGGCCGGTAAGTCACCTACTTTTGATTGGTCTGGCACTGGGATGGAGCGGGCTTTTAGGGGACCTTTTCGAATCGATCCTAAAACGGGGAGCAGGATTAAAAGACAGTTCCAACCTAATTCCAGGCCACGGCGGCCTGCTGGATCGAATCGATAGTTTTCTTTTCGCCCTTCCAGTCTATTATTTGCTTTCGGCTCTGTTAGAATGACCCCCACTTGCGATGAAAAAATTATCCATCCTGGGATCGACCGGGTCAATCGGGCGAAGTGTACTGAGCGTTGTTGACCTATATCCAGATTGCTTTGAGGTTGTGGCTCTGGCCGCTCGCAGTCGCGCCTCGGTTCTTTATGAACAGTGCCTCAAATACCGGCCTCGCCTGGTTGCTCTACACGACTCCCAGGCAGCCCAGATACTTCAGGGAAGGATCCCCATGATCCAGGTTCAGGCCGGCCTGAAAGGGCTCATCGAGGTAGCACAACATCCCGACGCCGACCTGGTCATTGCAGCCATTACCGGAGCAGCTGGGCTCATTCCCACCTATCAGGCCATTGTGGCCCGTAAACATGTGGCCCTTGCCAACAAAGAGGTTCTTGTGATGGCAGGCCCCTTGATCATGTCGTTGGCAAAACACAACCAGGTCAAACTTCTTCCCCTCGACAGCGAACATGCCGCCCTCCATCAATGCCTGCGCGGCTCACAGAGCAGTGAGGTTCGTCGGCTGTTGTTAACTGCTTCTGGCGGACCATTTTTTCGAAAATCGAAACAACATCTGGATAGTGTTCGAGCGGAAGAGGCCTTGAATCACCCCACCTGGAAGATGGGCCCAAAAATTACGATCGACTCGGCTACCCTCATGAATAAGGGCCTGGAACTGATCGAGGCACACTACCTTTTCGATATTGACCCCGATCAGATCTCCATCGTAGTGCACCCCCAATCGAGTATCCACTCAATGGTGGAATTTATCGACGGCACAGTACTGGCCCAACTGAGCATCATCGATATGCGCTCAGTTATCCTCTACGCTCTGGCCCACCCTGAGCGCTGGGAATCTCATCTGCCTTCGCTAGACTTCTTCTCACTACCTGCGCTGGAATTCTATCCCCCCGACTCCGACAGATTTCCTTGCCTTCGATTGGCCCGCGAGTCGCTCAGAAAAGGACAAACCTACCCGGCTGTACTCAATGCTGCCAATGAGGTTGCGGTGCAGGATTTTCTGCAAGGAAAGATCCCTTTCCCGGCCATCCCGGAGATCATCGAGGAAGTCCTGAACAAACATTCCCCCTCTTCCGTCCAGGATATCGGAGACGTTCTAGCCGTGGACCACGACTCGCGTGAAGCGGCTCGTGGAGCCATAGAGGCTCTGGTTGGATGATCGCCAGCTGGACTTTGGTAAAATAGGCCAGATCATACGAAGGGAAGATCTCAATTGGAAATACTCCATTCGATTGGCTTAAGCGTCGCTGCTTTCCTCTTTGTACTGGGAGTCATGATCTTCGTCCACGAACTGGGCCATTATCTAATGGCCCAGTTCGTGGGTATTCGCGTCGAAGTCTTTTCGCTCGGTTTTGGGCCCCGGCTGTTCGGTTTCCAGAGAGGGGAAACCGATTACCGCATTAGCCTTTTACCCTTGGGGGGCTACGTCAAAATGAGGGGGGAGAATTACGACGAAAAGCTAAGCGGAACACCTGATGAGTTTCTTTCACGGCCGAAATTACAGCGCTTCCTGGTCGCCCTTGCTGGCCCGGCAATGAACATTGGTTTGGCGATTGGCTTGAGCGTTGTGAATTTCATACACGGAATTCAGGTGCCAGCCTATCTAAGAGATCCGGCGATCATCGGTAAGGTCGCTGTGAAATCCCCAGCCGCGGACGCGGATCTACAATTCAATGACAAAATCCTCGCTATCGATGGTGATCCAAGTCCGACTTGGCAGGACGTTGAGATCACCGTAGCCACCAGCCCAGAGCGGACCTTGACGCTCAGTGTAGAGCGAAACGGTCAAGTATTCTATAGACAAGTTGCGACGTCGGTAGCCGGCCGGGCCCAGCTGGGAACGATCGGAGTCTTGCCTTTCATCCCCTGTTTGATCCAAAGCGTTGAACCAGCCTCCCCTGCCACCACGGCGGGCCTCCAACCGGGAGACGAAATCCTTCAGGTACAGATCCGGGATCGAAGTGCCCTCGGTCTGTACCAAATCCTAGAACTCATCGCTTCCCATCCGGATCAGAATCTAGTGTTTCAAATCAAAAGAGATGGTCAGATCTTCGAGCACCAGATCACACCCGTTGAGATTGAAGACCAGGTGCGTATTGGCGTCGTCCTGGAAGGGATGCCGATGCTCAAAGAACAGTACAGGCTCTTTGAAGCCATACCAAAAGCGTTTGAGCGAAATTATCGGCTAACCGCTTTGACCTTAGATATTGTAGCCCGTATTTTTACCGGGCGTGCTTCCCTGAAAACGATGTCCGGTCCGATCGAAATCGCCCGCTTTTCGGGAGCCGCGGCAGCTGGAGGCTTGATCCAGCTGTTGGGTTTTATGGCCTTGGTGTCTCTACAGTTAGGAATTTTCAATCTGCTGCCCGTCCCAATTTTGGATGGCGGTGTGATTGCTTTGCTGGCGCTAGAGGGAATAATCCGACACGACCTGAGCATGCAGGTTAAAGAACGGATCTCTCAAGGCGGGTTCATTTTTCTTCTTCTCCTAATGGGTATTGTGATCTTCAACGACCTCTCCAAGAATATCGGCTTCCTACACTAGCTTAGTCCCATCCACGTAGACAGCTGAAGAGCATGGCAAAAAAATCCTGGCAGCGAATACGGCCCAACTCTCCCTTGGAACAGAAGCGCTAGCCATAGGTAACCACTCCATCCACTGGCACACCCGCCCCCGTCAGAAAAACCGGTAGGGGATCGGAACTATGCCCAGCCAGGGAGCAAGGCGTGAAGTGGTCACCAGTGAGAGAAAAATAGAGATATTTCCAGTGATCCACCTCTTTCACGATGCTCCCCAACAGGGCGTCAGTCTGCTCAATGAACCACCGCTTGAGCTCAGGTTAACGATAGTGCCCTGCTACGCCACAACCTTTCAGATGGAGACATACCAGGTCAGAGTCGTGAAGAGCTTCGATGACCTTTTCGAGTTTCTCGGCGAGATTGGTGTCCAGATTACCTGTCATCTCGCTAGTCGAAATAGCCTCAACACCTGAGAGTCGGGCAATCCCGAGCACGGTACAGTCACCACTGATGCAAGCAACTCGGAGCCCTAGTTCTGCGGGAAGATCTCGATACTGGCCTTGAGTTCCTGCACCTCGAGTAATAGTGATGTTAGCTGGCAGTTTCCCCTCACGCTGACGCTGGAGATTCAAAGGATGATTCTTGAGAATGGAATACGACTTTCCTACAAATTCATTGACTAAATTTGCCGCTCGCCTGGCACCCACATTCTTAGTAAACGGACGAACCTTCCTGACGGGCAACCCGCGGTTGTGGGTTCCCGGATCGGAGTCCGAGATCTGGCCCGATAAACCTTGCAGCACCAGAACAGCCTAATGTTCAGTGGCTGCACGAAATAGAACCTTCACCACCCCATGATCCGGATAGACCTGATGAGGCTGTTCGCCAACTCAAGAGCTTCGCCGCGGATTCGACCGGTACGTCTGTCAACGACTCTGAAGTTTCCATCCACGGTAGCAAAGTTACAGCGCAGTGCCATATCCCCGGGGCGAAGTGAAATTCCCTCTCCTACAGCTTCCATCGGTCCCCTCATATGAACCCGATCGTCCACTTTTTGGTCAAAAAGTGGACGATGTCCAACGTCTGTGCCTACCCTCATTCCTGGCTCACAAATGTCCATTTGACCGGCAATTCCCCCACAGATTAAAGCATCCATTGATGGGGTGGCTACGGCTTCCAAAGGAGTACTATACTCGAAGGCCTTAATGGGTCGATCACCAATCCCATCCTGGATCAGGATAAGGCCCTTACAAGGCCCTGGTGACGAGGTCTTCACTTCGGATCTTCAGCTTTTGTTGAAGGGAATGGGAGATTACGGTGAGAATTGGAGCCACTGTGTCATCCAGATTATCGTTCTCACTAATCGGTGTCGCGTGATGATCAGCCATCTCAAGAATGTAATCCTGGATCTCTAGGATATACTTGAAATTTTCCCGATAGCGGTGGGCTAATCGATTGGAGGCCTGGCGTTGGCGGCTTGGAAAGCGCTTGAGATAGTTCTCCTGGTTGAGGGTGGAAATGACCAGAGGAACAATGTAGGCCTTATCCTCAAACTCTTCAAGATCTATTAAACCAGGAACCAGATGGACTCCGTCGACCACCACACTGGAGTTCTCTTGGATAGCTCTCTCTGTCATGGCCTTGACTCCTACCAAAACCAGGAGCGCCTGTTGTCTGAAAGCCTCCACGACAGCCCCCGACGGATCTCCCTCCAACCAAGAGATATCTTTCCAGGCTTCATATGAAGAATAGTGAATAGCTGGCATAAGATCTTTCGAAAACATCATCCGCATGATCTGTCGAATCGTATCCGTAGAAACAATCTTCTGAATCCCCAGTCGGTAGGCAACCTCTGCGGCGATCGAGCTTTTTCCGGTTCCAGTGGCACCACCAAACAAAATAATCAGGGGTTTGTCCGGGGATTTGAAACATCTCCAGAGAAGATATCTCTCGGCGAACTTGCGGTCGTGGTTCTGCATGATCGTTTCATAAATCAATCGGCGAAGTTCATCCCGGGTTACCTCTGTTGGATCCTTTTCTAATAAGTATGCTTCTGTTTCTCGCGCGATGTCGTAGGAGACAGAAGGCTCGAGACCAGAGGCTTGCAGGGACTGAGAAAGGACTCCCTTGCTAAAAGGGGTGACTGAGTCCTCATCTTTGACAAGAATGGTCCGGCTGACCCCGATCGGAGAATCTTTCTTCGCTCCCCCTTGCCGAGAATCCTCCGGCAAGACGGAATCAATGAGTTGACTCAACTCCTCCTTACGAATCTCCCCTTTTGGTCCAACCTGATCTCGAATTGAGGTCGCCGTCTGGTAGGCTTCATCAAAGCTCAGACCACGACCGATCAGAGAATGGGTCATCATACCGCGCAGAAACGGGATTTTCTGCTTGCCATCGATCACGTAAAGGATGTCTTTCGCCACCTAAGCACCTTTTTAGAAGAAATACCCTAACTCAAAAGAAAAATCTAACCTTCTACCCCACCACTAAAATCCCAGATGCTAGTTTGTTCCTGCCTAGTAAGCACATTCCGGAGCAACTTTTAGTCTACATGGAAGAAGAAAAGCAGAGGTTACCAGCCATTCTGAGAAAGCCTCCCGCTGTCACTCGACCCTCAAGTGGCTCTTTAGGTAAAACTGGCCACCGCCTCTTGCTCATCGTCGTAGCAGTCGAAAACCGTGGAAAGCTTAGTGATGGCCAAGAGCTCCTGCAGTTTCTTTGTCAGATTGAGTAGCTTCAACTCTCCCCCTCGATTGGTTACAGTGGTGAAAGAGCTAACCAATTCCCCGATGCCGGTGCTGTCTACATAGCTGACATTTCCAAGGTTGAAAACGATTTTCTTGTTGCCTGCTTTCAACAACTTGAGTACCTGGTCTCGGACCTCTACAGTGCCTTCGCCGAGAGTGATCTTGCCGTGGATGTCGAGGATGGTCACCCCACTGATCGTTCGCATCTCAATCCTCATGGTCGTCTCCTTTCGTTCTTGACTAAATCGTTTCTCCATCTTCACTTCCAGCCCACCCTCGGGCAGGAGTCTGAAGCGTACATCTTCCATGAATGAACGAATGTAGAAAATTCCCCGGCCACTCGATTTGAGTAAATTCTTAGGATCCAAAGGGTCCGGCAGCTTCGATACATCAAAGCCCTCCCCCTGATCCTGAACGCAGATCACTAACCGATCAGAAGCAATCTGAAAACGCACAGTCACCCGCTTGCTCTGGTCTCCGTTGCTTCCATGTTGTATCGCATTCGTGACCGACTCTCGAACGGACATACTTATCCAGTAACGTGTATCCTCGCCGAAACCCACCAGATTGATTATGTTATCCGATACATCTTGCATAAGCTCTAGATAGGCGAGATTGCTACTGAAGAAAATTGCGATTTCATCTTTCTTCACTGCGCTGCTATTGTTACTGACCCGATCTTTCTAAAACACTCAAATCAAGCATGATACAGAACTTTTTCCAATAAGTCAGCTCGTTTGAACCATTCTGTTAAAATTTGGCTCTGATAGGCAGGGTAGAATAGGGGGGAAGCCCCTAACCAACTCGGCCTGCTCCCCTGGTGAACCTCGTCAGACATTTATTCTAGAGTCGTCAAAATCTCACCTTCAAAATGGGGGTGTAGTGGAAATCATGAGGCCTCTGCTGTTAGAACTAGAGCTAATTCTAGCCTACCTGCTCGTATTCAGGCTGAAGACCGAAAAAATCGCCAGTGCTTTCAGAAATCAAAAGTCGAAACCGGAAATCTGGAACCGGGGAGAATATTTTCGAAAAGGAATACCAAGCTCTAACCTAATAGACTTCTCTTTTCGAGTCGACCAGAAGCGTCACCGGACCATCGTTCACCAGATGCACTTTCATTCTAGCTCGAAATTTTCCAGATTCGGTCCTGATCCCGTGGCTACGTATTTCCCTGAGCAACCGAGTGTACAGCTGCTTTGCCTGTTGTGGAGGGGAAGCACGTGAGTAGCTTGGACGATTTCCTGTGCGGCAGTCCCCATAGAGGGTAAACTGTGGTACCAGTAAAATCTCACCCTCTACTTCCCGCACGGAGCGATTCATCTTCCCATCCTCATCCTCAAAGATACGGAGATTGAGGATCTTCTTCTTGACAAAAGCCAAGTCGGAGAGGTCGTCCTCGGCCCCCACAGCGACCAACACCAACAGGCCCTTGGAGATAGCGCCGGTGCTCTTACCGTCCACGGTAACAATCGATTCGTCAACCCGCTGGATGACCGCTCGCATAAATTAATGGACCAGATAATCCAAGCCGACTCCCCATCGTTCGTACATGATTCGCTCGAAGCGAGGAACTAGGAGCATGTCAAAAGTCCGCTTCTTGCCCGGGAACATCCTCAAAACCGCTCCTTCCACACCTCTGATCATCGACCGTGCCTCGTCTACCGTCAAGTCGGTATCCTGATAAAGAACACTGGTGGTTAGGTCGACTAGGAAGCGTAGCCGACGCATTTTTTTCTTCTCCTCTTGAATGAGTTCTTGTCGATTCTCGCGGTTATCCATATCTTTACTCTAACAGCAACCAAACGTCCTGACCACCATCGCGGCCCAGCAGACACGCACCTTCACAAAAACCGAAGTTTCACTTGACAATTCACCTTTTTTTCACCATAATAACTTAGATGCCACTGACCCGAAGACAAAAGGAGATTTTGGATTTCCTCCGAGACTTTCTCAAGGGGCAAGGCTACTCTCCAACCCTAGAGGAAATCGCCGAGCACTTTGGCATCTCCTCCCTTAATGCCGTCTATAAACACCTACGGGCCTTGCAAGAGCGGGGATTTATACGGAGATTGCCCCATCAGGCACGGTCTATCCAGCTGTTGGGTCCGGAGGGTTCAACCGCTCCCTCTTTGCCCCTCCTCGGCTATGTGGCCGCTGGCCGGGCCGTGGAAGTAATCGCCGGCTCGGAAGAAATTTCGGTTCCTGAAGCCTTTCTCACTCGAGATGAAAGCTATGTGCTGAAAGTTCAGGGAGATTCCATGATTGAGGAGCATATTCAGGACGGGGACTACGTCATTGTGGAACGACGAGAGGTGGCACGCAATGGAGAGACGGTCATTGCCCTGATCGACGGGGAAAAAGCCACCTTGAAGAAGTTCTATCGGGAAGGACAGCAGATCCGTTTGCAACCCGCCAATCCCACCCTAGATCCCATTTATGTGAGCGAAGCCCGCGTACAGGTCCAGGGGGTAATCGTAGGTTTGATGAGAAGGTACTAGTCATGAGAAAGACAGCCAAATGGACAGGGAGAAGCTATGCGCTATCAGATTCGAATAGCCGGGAAAATCTTTGAAGGTAACGACCCTCGCACTTTGATCAAGCGAGCGGTGGCAGCGATGCAGCCGGGAGAAAGGGGAAATAGACCTAGCCCGTATGTCCCACACCGGAAGTTGGTGAAACGCTCAAAGGGACAGCTTGACCAGACGTTGCAACCGAGACCCCCACAGACGTACCAGTGCACTCGGGTCGAGGAGGACAACCGAGCCCAACACAGTCGAACTAGATGAATTCCAACGATTATGCAAGTTGGCAAACGTTCACTCTGGCTCTCGGAGATCTGAGCGCAGGTCTGCACACACCTCTTACACCTACTGAATGGAAGGGTTGATTCAAGCTGCGTCAAAGAAGATATCTTCGTCGAGGTCTCTGCCCAATGGAGAATACCTCTTCGTCGAATCGGCGAGAGAAATTGCCGATTCCATTATTTGGTAGAACCAACACACTTTAGCACACCAGGTGCTCGCCAAGCCCTTGAGTATGTCCATTCCAAAAAATACAAGCGTCTCTCTTGAGGGAAAAGGTGTACATCTGTACCAAGCAAGGCAACAATGAAAACATCCTGAAGCTTTTTCAAAAGCAGTCGAGCTGGAATAACGACTCGAGCCTTGACGCTTCACTTCCCTCTGTGCCTACAATGGGATAGTGATCGACCAAGCTGCTGTGAGCTTGGACCAATACTTGACCGAGGGAAGGCGCGGTACGCAGTCCGTTACCCGCTGACCACTGATCTTTAGACCGTCAGGTGTGATATGGAGACTGCCAAAAAGCAGAAATTCAGAACGCCTTCCGGGCACAGACCACCCTCCGCCACCCTATCCAAAAACAGGGTCAAACGCATTTACACGCCTAGCGATCTAGCCGATTTCAACTATTCCCGGGACCTGGCTGATCCGGGCCAGTTCCCCTATACACGGGGAGTTCATTCCACCATGTATCGGGGAAGACTGTGGACAATGCGTCAATTTGCAGGCTATGGGGGTCCAGAAGAAACTAATCAACGGCTTAAGTTTTTGCTTCAACAGGGACAGAACGGGCTGTCAATCGCCTTTGATCTTCCCACCTTGATGGGGTTGGATTCAGACGATCCTCTGTCCGAAGGTGAAGTAGGTAAATGCGGCGTAGCGCTGGACTCTCTTGAAGACATGGAAATCCTTTTCAATGACATTGCACTCGATCAGGTGACCACCTCGATGACGATCAACGCTCCCGCCGCCGTTTTGCTGGCAATGTACATAGCGGTAGCTGACAAACGCGGAGTACCGATCAACCAGCTTCGGGGTACAATTCAAAATGACATCCTCAAAGAATACATTGCGCAGAAGGAGTGGATCTTCCCTCCGCGGCCCTCCATGCGGCTGGTCGTCGACTCGATCCAGTTTTGCGGGCAGTTCCTTCCTCGCTACAACAGTATATCCATTAGCGGCTATCATATTCGAGAAGCAGGTTCCACCGCTCTGCAAGAGCTAGCCTTCACTCTTCGAAATGGCATTGAATATGCCGAATGGTGCATTCGGGCAGGGATGAATGTCGATGAATTTGCCCCCCGGCTCTCTTTCTTTTTTAACTCCCACAACGATTTTTTTGAAGAAATCTCCAAATTTCGTGCCGCGCGCCGTCTCTGGGCCCGGGTGATGAAAGATCGCTTCGCTGCTAAAAAGAAGCGTTCCTGGATGTGTAGATTTCACTCCCAGACGGCGGGGTGTAGTTTGACCGCCCAGCAGCCTATGAATAACGTCGTTCGCACGACGATACAGGCTCTAGCCGCTGTTCTGGGAGGCACCAATTCGTTGCACACCAATGCCTTGGATGAGGCCTGGGCCTTGCCTACCGAAGAAACGGCTCGACTTGCGCTGCGCACTCAGCAGATAATCGGCCACGAGAGTGGCGTCATCAACACCGTTGACCCCTTGGGAGGATCCTATCTTGTCGAATCCCTAACCAAGAAAATGGAATCAGGCGCTCGAGAATACATCGACCATGTCGATTCCATAGGTGGGATGATCCCCGCCATCGAACAAGGCTTTCCCCAGCGAGAGATTCAGGACGCTTCTTATCAATACCAGAAGGCAGTCGAACAAGGGGAAAAGGTTGTGGTGGGTATCAACAAATTCCAAGGCAACGGTGATTCCTCCGTTGAAGTTCTGGAAATCGGGTCAGAGGTCTACACTCGACAGACCCAACGTCTCCGGCAGTGCCGGAGAGGGCGAAGTGACCGAGGGGTAAATCAGGCTCTCGCAGCCCTAAAAGAGGCCGCCCGCTCCAACAAGAATCTCATGCCCTTTCTGATCGAGGCCGTTCGAGCATATGCTACCCTGGGAGAAACGTGTGAGACCCTCAAGGAAGTTTTCGGCGTCTACCGAGAACCGACATTCTAGGCTGTGGATTTTATTGAGAAGACCGAGTGAGAGTTACAGCCAATCTGGTCAGAATCAGAGGGCTGGAGAAGAAAGCGGAGAGATATGGCCGGCGGAAGAATTCGGGTCCTGATCGCCAAACCAGGACTCGATGGTCACGACCGAGGAGCCAAGGTGGTAGCCAGGGCATTACGAGATGCCGGCATGGAGGTCATTTATACCGGTTTGCGGCAGACTCCCGAGCAAATCGCTCAGGCCGCCTTACAGGAGGACGTAGATGTACTGGGCCTATCGATTCTTTCCGGCGCCCATATTCACCTTTTTTCTCGAGTCATCGACTTGCTTAGAGAAAAGGGGATCGAGGACATCCTGATTTTTGGCGGGGGCATCATTCCCGATGAGGATATTTCTACACTCAAAAAAAGAGGCGTAGCGAAGATCTTTCAACCAGGCAGTAGTACTGAAGAGATCATATCTTTTGTGCGTGAAAAGATCGAAAACCAGAAAGTGGACAATTGATCTCCAAAAAATCGCCCGTGCCTGCAGGTGCCCAAAGATAAACTTTTCTCTATCGCGATCACGTAGAAACCCCTTGAGTGACCTGCGCTATGATGTCCACCCCGACACGCCGTCCCCAGGCTTCAATGAGCTTTTGGAAAATGGGCCCTTGAACTTCTCCGCAACCGATAGAAACCCCATTAATTATTGTTACAGGAGCCATACAATAGGGTGTGGTTAAAAGCATTGCCTCATCGGCGGTCACCACATCATAGACCCTGAAGTCACGTTGCTCAAATCCGATACCTAGTTCTGCGCACAGTTCTTTCGCGGTTAAAAGGCTTATCCCTGGCAGGGTGTTGCGAAAGGTAGGGGCAATGACCTTGGCATCCTGGACGATGGCGAAATTGGACCCACTCGTCTCGGTAACGTTCCCGTCCAGATCGAGGAAAAGAGTCACTGCCCGTGGATCGACCTGGCGCGTTTCCTGATCGGCTAGCCACTGATGCATTCTACTACGATGCTTCATCTTCGATTCCACACACTGGGGTGGCAAGTGGCGAATCGAAGGAGTCACCACATGGGCTCCCTTAATGAAGAAGTGAGCGAAGTGATCAAAAGGAAGGGGAAAGGTATGAATACAGAGGGTTGGACTCATTTCTTCATCAAGCCTTGCTGATCCTGAGTAAATGGAGCACTCCCCTGGCGTCAGGAAGTGGATGAGTCCCAGCTCCTGATCCGGGAGCAGAAGACGGGCGTTGTTCTCGACTAGCCGCTTCGACACCTCACTCATGCGAATTTGATCAAAAGGTGGAGCAATACGCGCATAGCGGCAGGAGCGGTATAGGCGTGCGATGTGATCACCCAGTCGGAAGGGATGTTGCCGAAAGGTCCTGGTCATTTCGGTCACCGTCGCACCGAGAACTATACCCAAGTCATAGATCGCGAGCGAAGCCTGGGAGGCAGCAATGAATCTCCCGTTCAAGAACACCTGCGGTTCATTATCCACCGTCAAGTTACCCTCCACCATGTAGGACCTTACTTTAACGACTCGTCAAATCCAAAGCAAACCCAGTTCTCGGACCTCACTTTGACCACGAAGGAGAAAAGAAACTTGCTACCGCTTATGGTCACAATGGGATATCCACTTGACTCAGGTGACCCCAAGATGTAGTATGTGCCTTCGTGGAGGATTGTCCACGCGACCTGCTCGAGTTCGAGGTACGCTTCGCCAGCGAAGAGGCCTGTCGCGACTATCTGTCTGCGTTGCGCTGGCCGGAGGGTTTCCACTGTCCGGGATGCGGGCATGAGCGGGCATGGCCGGTGCGCAAAGTGTGGTTCGAATGCGCTCGCTGCGGGCGGCAGACGTCGGTGACCTCGGGCACGATCTTCCAAGACACACGTAAGCCGCTGCGGCTGTGGTTCCGGGCGATCTGGCACGTCACTTCGCAAAATAACGGGGTCAGCGCGCTGGGTCTGCAGCGCGTTCTCGGGTTGGGCCGCTATCAAACTGCGTGGACCTGGATGCACAAGCTGCGGCGAGCGATGGTGCGTCCGGGGCGGGAGCGATTGGCGGGCGTAGTCGAGGTCGATGAGACCTATTGGGGCGCTGAGTAAGAGGGTGTTAGCGGCCGGCAGAACGAGCGTAAAGCATTGATTTAAGTAGCCGCGGAAGGGAGAGGCCGCGGGCTAGGACGGATCCGCACGCAGCGCGTGCGGAACGCATCGGCGGCCAGTTTGATGCCCTTCGTGGAGGAGTCGGTCGAGCCGGGAAGCTTGGTGCACACCGACGGCTGGCTGGGCTACGAGCCGCTGGAGAAGAAGGGCTACCAGCATCGCATCGTCTTTCTGTCGGGCCGCCGCAAGCAGGCCTCGGAATTATTGCCGAGGGTGCACCAAGCGATCTCGTTGCTCAAGCGCTGGCTGCTGGGCACGCACCAAGGCGCGGTTAGCCACGAGCATCTGGACTACTACCTCGACGAGTTTGTGTTCCGCTTCAACCGGCGCAACTCACGCAGCCGGGGAAAACTCTTCTACCGCCTTGTGCAGCAGGCAGTCGCCGTGGACCCAACGCCGTATCGATCGATCGTCGCCGACTGGGACGCCGAGGCCCCGTGAGCCCAACCACAAGATGTTGTGGTTACCTGAGTCCAGTGGATACCCCATTGGTCACATAGTAATTTGCATCCAGGAGGTAGGTGTTTGGAGCCATGACAATTAGTCTCCTTCTGAAAGTGCGACCCGTCCTTTACGCTCTACAATCCCCGCTTAACTTTCTGACTACATATGTTGAGCGGGCGTCGTTGATGAAGTCGATGATTTGCCAGATCTGATCATCAGGCACGCCATGAAGAGACATCTCGATAACGAGGCTGTGGTGCCTGATGACTTGAAACATTTACTCCTGAGTGGCACAGTGGCTCAAGCTGGCCGCTTTAAATTCGGTCCAGTTACAGCCACCTATGCGACTATTCCATCACAAGGAAAGCAACCGATGCAGACTTTGCCCAGTGAATGGGCAGCATGGGTCCCTAGCCTATGGTATTGCTCTCCACCAGTTCGTTCGCCGGCAGCAAGCACCCCTTTTAGAGGAATAATGGCATGAGCACCCCAGTGTTGGGATTTCGACGTCATTCTTTCCTGCAACCACAATCGTTCACCCATCGTGCTCTGGCTAGTTATCCAATGATCGCCTGGCCCGTCTGGTATCCTATTCCCCACAGATCTGAACTATTCGCTAACCCTTTTTATACAGCCAAGATAGCATTGGAGAAAAAAGAACACATCCCTGTCTCCACCTGCTGTGTGAAATGGTCGTCTGCTCTGAACCTGCTTCTGGTAGCGAGTGTATGAGTGTTCACTCTCACCGCATTGCCATCGACATAGGGGGAACATTCACAGACGTTGCCCATGTGGCAGCCGACGGTGCCATCACCACATGGAAGCTGCTTTCGACGCCAACCAACTACGCCAATGGTGTGATCCAGGGAATCCATGCTTTAAACCAGAGCCTAGACCTAACACCTGACAAGATCGAGCAGGTGCTGCACGCTTGCACGGTCGCGACCAATGCTATTCTGGAGCACAAGGGTGCCAAAACGGCCTTGATTACTACAAGTGGCTTCCGCGATGTACTGGAGCTACGGAGAACCCGTCTTCCGCGTCTGTATGATCTCTTGTATGTGAAACCTAAACCGCTGGTAGCAAGACGGCTTCGACTCGAAGTTGGGGAACGCGTTAATGCAACAGGCCAAATAACGACCTCCCTGAATCTGGAAGACGTGGATCGTGCGGTCCGGATAATCAAAGCCTCGAATGTGGATGCCGTAGCCGTCTGTTTGCTCCATTCCTATGCCAATGACGTACACGAAAGAACCATAGGCCAAATCCTGAGCCAAGAGCTTCCGGGCTGTTTCATTTCGCTTTCCGCTGATGTGCTGCCTCAGATGCGTGAGTACGAGCGTACCAGCACCACCGTCATCAATGCTTATGTCGGTCCTCCCGTAAGCCATTACTTACGATCGCTTAGCCAGAAACTGAAAGCCACAGGGATCAACGGTCGGCTGATGGTCATGCAGTCCAGTGGAGGGATATTGGACGCAAACGCGATTATGGACAAGCCAGCTCAGATCATCGAGTGCGGCCCGGCTGCGGGCGTGATTGGTGCTGCAGCAGTGGGCCAAACCAGCAATGTTTTGAATCTGATCTCTTTCGACATGGGAGGAACAACCGCTAAAGTGTCGGTGATCGAACAGGGGAATTTCAGCGTCTGTACGGACTATGAGGTCGGCTGCGAGGATTCAGTTTCAGTAGCGAGCCCCCTCGTCAACGGTGGTGGATATGCCCTAAAACTCCCGGTTGTAGACATCGCGGAAGTGGGCGCTGGCGGCGGCAGTATAGTCCGGCTGAACAAAGTCGGCATGATTAAAGTAGGCCCGCAAAGCGTTGGTGCGTCCCCAGGTCCGGCCTGCTACGGCCAAGGTGGCCAGGCACCCACGGTGACCGATGCCAACGTGATTCTCGGTTATCTCAATCCCCGATCTATGGCAGGGGAAACTGTACCAATCCATGCCGGTCTGGCCGAAAGAGCCATCCGATCGCAGGTGGCTGAACCCCTGGGTCGAGAACTCATGGAGACAGCATATGGCATCTATGAAATCGCCAACTCAAACATGATCCGCTCGATTAAGGCCGTCACCACCTATCGGGGAAGAGACCCTCGAGATTTCGTTCTGATGGCCTTCGGGGGGAGTGGTGGGATTCACGCCGTTGCTCTGGCACGGGAACTTCGAATCAAACAAGTCATGATTCCACCAGTCGCAGGTGTATTCAGTGCATTGGGGCTACTGCTCGCGAATATGCAGGTCAATATCAGCCGCTCCTATCTAAAACCAACGGTGCAGATGACGGTTGATGGCGCTGGACACCTATATGCAAAACTGGAGAAGGAGGCAGCTGCCCAGATGGGTCTGGCTAGCTCCAGGGTCACATACAAACGCTTCGCTGACATGCGCTATACTGGACAAGCCTACGAACTGATGATCCCACTGCCGGGACTGGATATTGACGAAAAGGTGATCGGCGAACTCTCCAGGCGCTTTGAAGTCGAATATGAGCGCATCTATGGACACCGTTTCTCGGGTGAATACCCTCTGGAAACGGTGAACCTGCGGGTGGTGGGCACGATCCGTCCGCAACCTGCTCCCATGCTCCGTCGCTGCCACAACAACCAGAGTAGACCGGAGACGACACGGAAGGCTTATTTCGGACAGCAAGTCGGTGTGGTACAGACAGCGGTGGTCGGTCGCAGTGGGCTAACAACGTCTCCGCGAAATGGACCTTTAGTCATCGAAGAGTATGAGGCGACTGTCGTTGTTCCCCCCCATTGTTGGGTCAGGATTGACGATCTGGACAACATTATAATCGACCTAAAACAAAACTGATGGCAGTCTCCAAATCCTTCACTAACATCGACCCTTTTCTGCTCGAGGTCCTTCAGAACGCCTTCGATACGATTGCCGATAACATGGCTCTCATCCTCATGCGTACCTCCTATTCCGGAATTGTCCGTGACGCGATGGACTTTTCAACTGCGATCTGTGACGCAAAAGGCCAGACCGTGGCCCAGGGCGTGACGGTACCGATGCACCTGGGCAGCTTCTACGACACAATGCGCCTGTTGATCAACCGTTACCAGGGCCGCATTACCAGCGGCGACGTGTTTATCTGCAACGATCCCTACACCGCAGCGGGACAGCACCTGCCCGACATCTACATCATCAAGCCTATTTTTGCCGAGGGGATACTGTCCGCATGGGCTACAACTATTGCCCACCACAGCGATGTGGGAGGTATCGTAGCTGGCGGAAACGCACTGGGAGCAGTCGAGATTTACCAGGAAGGGTTGCGCATCCCCCTCATCAAGTTCGTCGAGAAAGGCAAACCCAATCAGGCCATCTGGGACCTCATCGCGACTAATGTCCGCACACCCGACAAGGTCTTGGGGGATCTCCAGGCACAAATGGCCGCAGCCACCACAGGAGAGCGTGAGTTGCAGCAGCTTATCGCGAGGTATGGCTACCAGACGATCGGCCACTATATCGAGCACCTGCACGACTATGCGGAGCATCTTTCCCGCGCCCACATTGCCAAGATCCCTGACGGGACCTATCAATTTAGACATCATATTGACGGTATCGGGGATGATCCGCAGCCAATTGTCTTACAGGTCACTCTGAGCGTTGAAAATGATAGGGTTCATGTCGACTGGAGCGGTTCCTCCACTCAGATTGCAGGAGGCGTTAACTCTCCATTACCCTTCACTCGCTCCTGTGCCTATACGGCCCTGCGCAGCATCATGGACCAAGATGTTCCCAACTGCCATGGCTATACCCGCCCAATTTCGGTAACGGCACCGAGCGGATCGATTGCCAATCCCACCTTTCCCGGCCCGACTGGCGCTAGGGGTATCACGGGTTACCGTATGATCGACTGTCTCTTCGGCGCCTTGGCCCAGGCCGTACCCAAACGAGTCGCTGCCGACGGAAGTGGCGGTTCAACTCTTCCGACCTTTGGTGGATGGAAGGATGGCCGACCCATTGTATTTTGTGAGTGCCTGATGGGAAGCTGGGGAGCTACGGCTTTCCACGACGGCCAGGAGGGAGTGCCACACCTGGGAGCGAACGTCGCCAACGTACCGATCGAAATGATCGAGGTGGAGCAGCCTCTTCAAATTGAGCGATATGGATTCCTGCCCGACACTGGCGGCCCAGGTAAACACCGCGGCGGGCTCTCTGTCGTACGGGATTACCGGGTGTTAGCTGACAAACTGTCCCTTAACGTCCGCTCCGACAAGCGAAGTCACCGGCCTTACGGCCTGTTCGGTGGCAAAGAGGGTGCACCATCGTGGAACTTAGTTAATCCGGGCCCAGCCCAGACCATCCTACCCGTTCTGCCGATGAATCCTGTTTTGCTTCGCCGCGGCGAACTATTTCGCCACGTCACCGCCGGGGGAGGGGGCTACGGCGACCCGTTCCAGCGTGACCCGCGACACGTGCTGCTCGATGTGATCGAGCAGAAGATCTCAATCGGGCATGCTGAAGAAGCATATGGTGTCGCTATCATCGACGGTACACTCCCCACCATTGATCAGAGAGCCACGAAATGCCTTCGTGAACGGAGAGCGTTATCCAGGTGAGCCCGCAGGGAAAAGATAGTCAGGTAACAGTCATCGGCGCCGGAATCGTAGGTGTGTGCTGTGCGCTCTATCTACAACGAGACGGCTACCAGGTGACCATTTTGGACCAGGGGGGGCCTGGCGAAGGTTGTTCCCAGGGAAGTGGAGGCCAGTTTGTGGCCGGATATTGTGTGCCCGTGGGCATGCCGGGAATCGTCAAAGCCGTCCCCGGTATGCTTCTTGATCCCCTGGGGCCACTCACTATCCGCTGGCGCTACCTGCCGCGGTTGCTTCCCTGGCTCCTCCGCTTCGTCGCCGCTAGCTCAGTGAATCACGTCGAGTCAATCGCCAAGGCATTGTACACACTGACGCGAGAACCACTAGAAACATTTAGTTGCCTCCTCAGACGGGCCAGGGCCGAACATCTGATCGTCCCCAAGGGTCGGCTGGATGTCTTTCTCACTGACCGGACCTTCGAAAAAACCAGGCCAAAGTTTGAGTTATTGGCGCGGCGGGGTGTCAAGCTTCAGTTCCTTGATTCGAAACAAATTGGTGCACTGGAGCCCACTCTGTCTGACAAGTTCAGCCGTGGCGTGTTCTTCCCCGAAACGTCCCACACGACTGATCCGCTTCGATTGACCCAGCTGCTGGCTCTCGACTTCACTCGCCGCGGCGGGCATATCCTGAGACAGAAGGTAATCAGCTTTGAGATCGAGCCAGCAGGCTCATCGACAGTCTGCACAAATATAGGTCGGCACAAGCTGAACCGTCTGGTTCTAGCTACTGGTGCACACTCAAAAGGACTGGCGGCTCTGCTCGGCAGCAGACTACCATTAGACACAGAGCGTGGCTATCACCTCATGCTTCCCCGACCCGGAATCGAGCTGAAGAGAGCAGTTGTTTGTGGCGATTACTATTTCGGTATGACGCCAATGCAGGCGGGACTTCGCTTAGCCGGAACCGTGGAATTCGCGGGCATCGGTGCACCCCCAAACTATTCCCGTGCTGACAATCTTCTTCATGCGCTACGGCGCATCCTCCCCGACGTTAACGCCGATGGCGCGACACGGTGGATGGGTTGCCGACCCTCCATGCCCGACTCCCTGCCCGTCATTGGTCGATCGCCCAAACACGATTCGGTCTATTTTGCCTTCGGTCACGGGCACCTCGGCCTCACTGCAGCGGCCATGACTGGCAAGCTCATCACCGAACTCGTCAGTGGTCGGCCGACTAGCATCGACACCACACCCTTCCGCCCTGATCGATTCAAGACTCCCGCCCTCATGCTCATAGAAAAGGCTCTTGCCCTAATTTCAAAAAGATGTAAGCTTCGAGCATTTTGACAAAGACGCCCATTAGGTCAAGTTCTCTTACCCCGAGGAGCTGCTTTTGAGGAGTTACCAAACCGTCAACCCACCGTCAACAACTAGGTTGTGTCCAGTTACATAGCTGGAGGCCTCCGAGGCAAGAAAGACGACAGGACCTTTCATCTCCTTGCCATCTTGGCCCATTCGGCCCATTCGGCCCATTCGGCCCATAGGAATCGTTTCACTAAACGCTCTGACAAAAGATTCAGCTTGATGACGGAAGAATCCTCCGGGGCTTATACAGTTGACCCGAATGTTGTACTGGGCTAAGTAAACAGCCATGTCCCGAGTCATGTTGATGACCCCACCCTTGGCCGCATGATAATCAATGGTCGCTCCGCCCATATCGGTTCCCTTGTAAACGCGGCGATCCTTACCGATTATGCCCGCGGTGGAGCTGATGTTCACGACCACACCATGGTTGGCGGGTTTCATAGCCTTGGCTACCACGTGCTTGCTGCAATAAAATACACCATTCAGATTGACCGCTATCGTATCATGCCACAATTCGCTAGGCCGTACTTCCATTCCCGCCTGCTCAGGAGTGCTGACGACATTACCGGCATTGTTAACGAGTATGTCAATTCGCCCGAATTCGGATAGCATCTGCTCGACTACACGCTTGACTTGCCATTCTTCCCGTACATCACACTCGAAACCGGCAGTCCGTCGGCCCGTCTCGTCGGCGATCTTAACAGCGGAACTCTCCGCGTTCTTAAGTGTTCGACTCGTAATGGCAATATCTGTCCCAGCCTCTGCCAGGGCCATCGCCATATCGAATCCCAGGTTTCGAGCCCCACCGGTGATCAGGGCTGCTTTACCAGAAAGATCAAATAGTTCTTCAATGCTGGGAGAAGGCATCTCGATCTCCTTTCTCAGGCCAGGCATACCTGAATGTTGCGCATTAAAACCCTCTCGGCAAGCCCCCCCCATCGGCATGATCCATCCTACTGTAATCACCCCACCGATAATAGCCAGACCTTGAAAGGTCCTGAGATTCACCTGGCACATCCCATAACCACTATTCAACACATCCAGGCTGTTCCAAGAAATGTCTTCCTCTACACTCCTGATCTCACCCAGGCCTGCCATCATCATATGCAACTTATGATCCAAAATCTGGAAGATTCCAAGGTTTGCCGGCTTAAATAACATTAGCTCGCATTTTACACACCGGCCGCAGAGAAGCGCCTTGCTCTCTTTATAGGGACTGGAGAGGTATAATTTGATCTGAATGAATCTCCCTAGGATATTTATTGTCGCTTTCTTTCTAATCTTCGTTGGCTATGTGATCTATTCTTCATTTAACCTCAGTAAGTTTCAGTGTGAAGTGTGCGTTGAAGTTCGAGGTCAGGTAGCCTGTCGGACTGCCGCTGGAGCGACCAGAGAAGAAGCTCGGCAGACGGCAATTGACAACGCCTGCGCCCAGTTAGTCTCCGGAATGACCGAGTCAATCGCCTGCACCCGAAAACCACCTAGGAGCGTCGACTGCAGGCAACACTAGTCGAGTCTCTACACTGAACTGAAACGGATTCGCTTTAGACAAGTTCACACCTCTGACCTGATCACCCATATTCTACTGGGTATTGTTTTTAGCCTGTTGAATAACCAAGGGACGATCAGATCACAAAGTCGTTCTGTCCAGATCAAATATACACGTGATAAAATATCGATATCATGGATAAAAACGTCAAATCAGCTAATCGCTTAGAGCACGAGAGTAGCCCTTACCTCCGGCAGCATGCCTATAATCCAGTGGATTGGTATCCCTGGGGTGAGGAAGCACTCAGGGCAGCCCGAGAACAGGACAAAGCGATCTTGCTGAGCATCGGCTACTCGGCTTGTCACTGGTGTCATGTGATGGAGCACGAGTCCTTCGAAGATGAAGAGATTGCCGAATTGATGAATGAACACTTCATCAACATCAAGGTAGATCGGGAAGAGCGTCCGGATTTGGACGCGATCTATATGAGCTATGTCCAGATGACGACGGGATCGGGAGGTTGGCCCTTGACCACCTTTCTCACACCCGAACAGATGCCTTTTTTCGGAGGAACGTACTTCCCTCCGCATGACCATTACGGTCGCCCGGGGTTCAAACGGGTGCTGCAAACGATCTCTAAAATGTACAAAGAGCAGCGCCAGAAACTCGAAAGAGGACACGAAGAAACTCTTAAACGGTTGACAGCGGCAGCGCAACTCAATGCCACTGCCAGCATCGTTGATGAAACCATCCTAGAAAAAGCTTATACCAGTCTCTCACGACAGTTTGACCCTCACCACGGAGGTTTCGGGGGAGCACCTAAATTTCCCAGTGCCATGAATCTAGGTTTCTTACTCCGATTCTACCATCGCAAAAGGAATGTCAGTGCTCTTGAAATGATAAATCTTAGCCTCCGTGAAATGGCCCATGGAGGAATCTACGATCAGTTGGGAGGGGGCTTTCACCGCTATTCGGTAGATGAGCGATGGTTGGTACCTCACTTTGAAAAGATGCTTTATGACAATGCTCTCTTGACTCGGCTCTACTTGGAAGCCTATCAGGCTACTGGAGAGCCCCTCTTTCGACAGATCGTTGAAGAAACGCTGACCTACGTTCAGCGTGAAATGCTCGACCCTGCTGGAGGTTTCTATTCTTCACAGGATGCCGATAGCGAAGGAGAGGAGGGTAAATTTTTTCTCTGGTCCATGGCCGAGGTCCAGGCAGTGTTGGGTAAAGAGGAGGTTAGGTTGTTCGCCGACTATTTCGATGTCACGAGGGCCGGTAATTTCGAGGATAAGAACATCTTACACCCTCGGATGGACCTCAATGCCTTTGCCTCTAACTTGCATATGTCAGGTGCCGAGCTGAAAAGACTCCTTGACCAACATCGTAAAAAGCTTTTTCAGGCCCGGGGAAAACGGATCGCTCCAGGTAGAGACGAGAAGGTTTTAGCCGCATGGAATGGCCTGATGCTCACCGCTTTTTCCCAGGCGGCATGGGTATTCAATCGAGCTGACTATCTGAACGTTTCACTACGGAATGCACAATTTCTGGTGACTGAGATGATGGTCAAGGGCAGACTGATGCGAAGTTGGAAGGATGGAAAAACCAAGCTAAATGCCTATTTGGAAGACTACGCTCTGGTAATTGAAGGTTTGTTAACCACCTACCAGGCCTCGGGTGATACCCAGTGGTTGGATTGGGCACGTGACCTGATGGAACTTCAGTGCACACTCTTCCAGGATACCGGAATAGGAGATTTTTTCTTCACTTCTTCTGACCATGAATCCTTGTTGGTGAGACAGAAAGAGTACTTTGACAACGCGACTCCCAGCGGGAACTCAGTGAGCTGTTTTAACCTGCTTCGGTTGGCTAAATTAGTCGGTGAAAAAAGATATTACCAACAAGGCGAACAAATCCTGCGCTACATGGCCAACTCTCTTTCTCGTCACCCCATGGCGTTTGGCTATTGGCTTCAAGCATTAGATTTTTTCTTCGGCCCGGTCGAGGAAATTGCTTTGATTGGACCTCGCGATGAGAGAGAAAAGCTTCTTCAACCTCTTCGAACCCTATTCCTGCCATGCAAGGTAATAGCCATCGCGGAAGTAGTGGACCAAAATCTAGCTGAAAAAGTTCCTCTTCTGGCAGGAAAGAGCATTATCGATGGAAAAACCGCCGCTTATGTGTGCCAGGATTACATTTGCCAAAAACCAGTCACATCCCCAGAGCAGCTGGAAAAACTCCTGTTGCATTCCCGATAAGAGTCCCGTGACGAGCGCGACGGAACCAAGGTCGCGAAGCGAAGATGAACATGATGCTACAGCACATCATGCGGAGAAGCGACAAACAGATTAGCCCCTCCCGCCGCCACCTTGTAGGAAAAGTCGGTGACTGGTGTTTCCAGGACACCCCCTTTTCTCACCGAAGTTAGCCCCTAGTCCACATTTATTACAGAGTGAGTATTCAAGGGAGGTTGTGAGTAATCTTGTTGATTCTTGGGATCTACTAGAGACGAAATGACACAGGGTAGCACTGCTTGAGGTCAACCAGTGGCAATGAGGATCCCCGTAGGAGGTCAAAAACCGGTTTTTCACAGACACCTCGAGTGGATAGGTTACGCGCATCTGGAAGGGGGGGCAGCTGGTCCGTTGCAGATGAGCTAGAACTTGGGAAAAAGCTTCTTGGTAGGAATAAGTCCTCGCTCAGGGAGAAGCTAACCTGGCGGAGACTGCCCCGCATCTGTGGCCCCCCGATTCTTCAAGAGCTTCAACCGGATCATCTGGCACTGATCCCAAGCCCACTGGGTGGTGGGCCAACACCACCCGTCTCAGCATCCGTAGCAGGTTATAGGTAACTGTGGAAAACCATAGCAGCAGCTGGTTGGACTTCGTTCGGCTGGTGGAAGCGCAGTCGGTAAACAGCTCCAGCTACTGCTCTTTAATGTGATTTTCCGCGTTCCCTTGCGGACTACTCGCCGCTCCTGACTCCAAACTCTGCAGAGTCTGATAGGGAAAGACCCTGTAATTCCTAAATAATTTTTATAACAAACTTTATTAAACAAGAAGCTGACATTTTATTACATCCCATGAGAAATCTGGGCTAGGTGGAACCTCAATTCTTGTAGGGCGCGGCCCCGATGAGAAATGGTGCTTTTTTGGGAGGAACTCATCTCCCCGAATGTCTTGTCGAGAGGAGGATAGTAAAAGATCGGGTCATAGCCAAATCCCGCGCTGCCACAGGGCTCCTCGGTAATCTGACCTTCTACCGTGCCCTCCACTTCGATGATTTGACCCGGCAGATATAGGCAAAGAGCACAAATGAACCGTGCTGTTCGCCTCCGATCCAACTCCGCATGACCCAAGTTTCCCAGCTTCCTCAGCAGTTTTTCTATCCGCCGTTCATCTGTCGGCGCAAAGCGTGCCGATCGGACACCTGGCGCCCCTTGCAAGACATCAATCACCAATCCAGAATCATCGGCCAGAGCAGGAATTCCACTCAGGCGATAGTAATGCTCAGCCTTGATGCGGGCATTCTGGCCAAAAGTAGAACCGTTTTCTGTCGGTTCGGACAGATCGCCTTGCGTCGGTAGAGACTCGAAATCAATGTCCAATCCTCGAAGAGAAATTTGAATCTCCTCGATTTTACCCCTATTCTTCGTCGCTAGAAGTAAGTGCAATTTTTGTCGTTTCAGGGAATAAACTGGAAACTTCCTCCATTTCCTCCAGAAGGGTAGCTTGTTGGTGTTGGATCAGCTCACCGATCCCTTTTCGGGCTAGGTCCAGCAGACTATCCAACTGTTCTCGAGAAAAGGGTTGCCCCTCGGCAGTCCCCTGGACCTCAACAAAATGCTCCCGATTAGTCATCACCACATTCATGTCCACTTCAGCTCTCAGATCCTCCTCATAATTGAGATCCAGTCGGGGTGTACCATCGACGATTCCCACACTGACGGCTGCCACATAAGCCAAGAGTGGTGACCTCTCGAGCAACTTTTTCCGTCGGAGTTCAGCGACTGCCAACGCCAGGGCCACAAAGGAACCGGTGATCGCGGCTGTGCGAGTACCTCCATCAGCCTGAACGACATCACAGTCCAACCAGATGGTCCGTTCGCCCAGAACCCGCATGTCGACAACCGACCTAAGGGAACGTCCAATGAGACGCTGGATCTCTTGAGTCCTACCTGAGGGTCGACCCCTGGACGACTCTCGAGCCATACGAGTGCTGGTGGAACGCGGGATCATGCCGTACTCTGAGGTAATCCATCCTTTTCCGGCTCCCTTTAAAAAGTATGGCACTTTGTTTTCCACACTGGCGGTACAGATCAGTCGCGTGTCTCCACATTGGATCAGTACTGAACCCTCGGCATATTTACTGTAATTAGCCAGAATCGTAACCGGCCGCAGCTGACTTAGAGCCCGTAAATCCTTTCTCACCAACATGCCAAGCATTTTACATGAAGGGCTCATGGATGAAAACATGCCCCGCAAAAGTGGATTGGTCTTTCCCATTGACCAAGAATTTCACTTGTTTGATCTCAGGGATGTTCTCCACCAAAGAGCGAGTGATCGAGTAAAGGGTAGCCAACTCGAATGTGACACCTGCTACGGGTAACTCTGAAAACTTAGCTGATAAATCCACAACGGCAGTATCTTCTAGTAGATAAATTTCCAAGAATCGGGCCTCTTCATCAAAATAGCCATCGCCACGGGACCCTCGGATCACTTCACTTACGATCTGGCGAGCATTGAGCATAGGATCTTGGGTCTGCAAGATCCATCCTTGCTGAACCGACAGGAAGTCCTGATCGGGCACGGTTGCTCCAGGCCGGTAGACGTAAATAGCGACCTCGACTTTACCTAAGCTCTGAGCTTCCAAGAGACTCGAGTCCATGGCTAAGGTCTGGTGGTCACTTTGCAGCCCTTCACTCTGGCGTTTTCGCTCGAGGTGGTAAAGGAAGTAGGTCACTAGAAAAGCCAATACGACCAGAACAAAGGCCACCACCATGTTTCGGTATTCCCTCATACCCTGTTCCTCAGTATTCCTCGAGAAACTCTTGCACAGCGATGGTCATGGCCTCGGCAATCTGGCCCTGAAAGCTGTGCGATTTCAGCCGTTCGCCCTCTTCCTCATGGGTCAGAAATCCGGCTTCAATCAAAACAGCGGGTGCCATGACTGGAGCCAGTCCGGCCAGAGGAGCCTCCACGACCCGATTTGTGGTCTCAAATAGATCGTTAAGCTGATTTTGAATCAATTGTGCTAATTCACGACTCTTTCCAAGGTGGTGCAACTGCCCGTTCTCCCATGCTGACAACTGGAACCCCTCACCTAACCACCCTTTAGTCACAGCTGCATCGACATCGGGAGCCTGACGAATTCCTTTCAGATCCACGGCTGAAGCCTTGGCCCTGGAGAAGCGGTGGATGTAGACCACCGGCCCGTGCGTTTCTCCAAATGCAGAACCTCCAAGGTGAATGCTTAGGTAGATCCTAGACTTGTAATGGTTCGCTATGGAACTGCGCTGCTCGACTGGCAAATCGACGTCCCGCTTGCGGGTCAACAGGACACGATAGCCACTCTCTTGGAGGTTTTTCTCAAGCTGTTTCGAGATCTGCAGTGCGAAGGTCTTCTCCAACAGCTCCTGGGAGGGATGTACCCCATAATTCGCACCTCCGTGTCCCGGGTCAATAGTGAGGACACCATCGTCGGGGCGAGAGGAAAAGGACGCAACCTCTTGATCGTCGGACGAACCAATCGAGTCAGGGACTGGGCCTGAGGAATCGGCTGCCGCCGGTCGAGCGTAAACATCGATCACCTTTCTCGAGGGACCCTCCAAGGAATACTCTCGAAAGTGGTCGAAGCTCTTTCCTTTGTAAATGCGAAATACACCATATAGATCGTGGGGATTGAGCCCAATTGAAGCTACCAAACTAAAATCGGGTTGGGTGGAAGGCAGGATGGCTCGAACTCGATAAGCGGTGAATTCCAACTGTATATAGCCGGGAAATTCCCTTACCCGAATCGACGACGACTTTTCCAAAACGAAAACTATACGGACGTGATCAGTGTAATTGCCGACCTTCACTTGGACGTGATTCTCGAAGAGCTTTTCAAGCCGATAGCGGTCATCAGCCATTTTCTCAATTTTCCGGTCCAGGATCAGAGGAAGCGCTTTGTCAAGAAAGTCTTGAGTAACATACCAGTCCCTGGCTCTTCTCTTCCAAGAAGGTCCTGAGAGTAGGATGTGCTGGTCTTCAAGACCCACCAGCCGGCGCCCATCTTCCAGTTTCAGCGTTCCCCGAGGCCCTCGAAGGATCAAGTGTTTTTCGCTTTCCTCTAAGTGCAAACCCACAATAGAGACTAGGCGACTCAGGTTGCAATAGGTTTGATCCTCTCTTTGCCGTCTTTCGACACGACTTCTCGTTTCGCCTGTCCAGATCTCCAGATCCTGAGTCCTGGCTCCTGGGGTTATGAGAATAGCGGCAACAAAGCACCAGATACCGGTCAGCCCAACCCTCAAGCGTCCTCGCCAACACATCCTGGCGACATTATACTTAAAGCGATTGACGAGGATCCGTCCCTCCTTTCTCTAATGCGGATTTTCTCTCACACCTGGGTTACACGAAGTTGGCTTTTTATTTTGGTTTTTGGTTGAAGTAATCGGTGCGAAACCGACAACTTATTTGGAATAGACGAGTTGGAAGGCTACAGATTAGCGGGTCAAAGCCATAGGATCGGAGATGACTTCTGATTCTTTCACTTCTCGGCATAACCGGGAACTACGGGCCAATGCGGTGGCCAGACGAGCGTGTAAGGCGTGCCCAGCTTTATAGGCTGTGATGTGACCGAGAATCGGTTTTCCGCACAAAGAGATATCCCCGATTAGATCCAGTACCTTGTGACGGACGAATTCATCAGGTGTTCTCAATCCCCCGTTCATGATTCCCGTCTTGCTAAGAACAACGGCATTTTCGAACGATCCGCCTTTGATTAAACCTTGTTTGAAAAGTTTCTCTACTTGCTCGTAAAAACCGAAAGTTCTAGCAAAGGCAGTCTCTCGAGCATAGCTGTCAGGGGTAATCTCCAGGTCCAAGTCCTGCTGCCCAATGACCGGATGAGAAAAATCAATCTGGTAGGTAATGCGGAAACTTGGCCAAGGTGCAATAGAGATGAACTTCTCACCTTCTTTGACACAGAAGGCCTTTTCAACTTTCAAAAAGGTGCGCTCTTTTCTTTGTCGATCAATGCCTGTTTCCCTCATCAGCTCCACGAAGGGCAGGGCCGACCCATCCAAAATCGGTACTTCTAAAGAGTCGATATCGATATAAAGGTTGTCAAGCCCCATCCCATAAACGGCCGACAAAAGATGTTCAACAGTCGACAGCATGACGCCACGCTTCATCAGCGTCGTGGCAAGAACCACCCGGGAGACATGGCTGCGCAACGCCTCGATTTCGAAGCCGTTAAGATCCACCCGCCGAAAAGTGATACCACTATCTTCCGGCGCTGGTTTAAGCTCAAGCTTCACTCGACATCCGGTGTGAAGACCTACCCCAGAGATCTTGGCCAACCCCGCAATAGTTGTTTGCATCCTGAGGACCCTCGACAAACTCTCTGATTAGTCCTAAGAAAAACTCCCTCCCCCTTATAAGGGAAGCAAGAAAGGCGCCAGACTCTCGAAAAGGCTGAAATGACAATGGATTGAAGAAACAGAGCTCTCGCCACTGTATGCAGTTAGCCACATAGGTGTTGCACCAGAGACACGGTAGCTTCCAGCAGTGCTGGACCACTGAGGAAGAAATGTTTCTTTGGAGTGGCGGACCGATGCTTCACTGCGGACTCTATTCAATCTAACAGACGGGAAATGTATCAGTGCCTTTCCTAACCACAAATTCATCGATGCACCAGACGCCTCTCGGGTAAATTTTAGGCGCGCACTGCCGAAGGAAAGCCCAGGTAGTGTAATCACCAATCATGAAAAGGAGCAAACGGGGGGATTGGACCGTAGATAGGATTAGAGCCTGAACCTTGAAGATAATCCTGAGAGCAAAATAGAGACCAAGGATTAACCGCTGTAGCCATCCTGTCCGCGTGCCATACTCGTTGTAAACAAGAAACTACACGATACTTTGAACATCCCGGCCAATTTCATCAATGGTCGAACACGATTGTCTCAGTATGCCGAGTAGTAAAGATCCATCAAGTGCTAGCAGCACACGCCACAAATGGCTAAAGTATCCAGAATCAAAAATTAGGTTATCAATGTGAAATGAACCGAGGTAGGGTTCCTCGCATTCATAGGGGAAACCGTCGGTCAGAAGAAAAATTCGCGGGGATAGCAGTCCAGTCCACACATTAGATGGCTGCCTAAGGCTTCCTTCCCGTCTGCCTCTTCGTGCCTTGACCTCGTCCAGTCAAATCCGACCACGCAAATACCATCCTACTCTCGGAACGGGACACGGGGAGCTAGGGAGAATGCTAGAAGTGTTTTCCTTAACCGCTTCGTTTCGCCAATGCTTGCCAGCTCTCATTCTCGCTTCTCTTTCGTCTCGGGTTCAAGGAAGTACTCCGGCGGAATATTCACATTATAGATCACTGTCTCTAGGAACTGCTGGTTGGATCTCTCACCATCTACATGGACGTCGACCCGCAAGGGTGTGCGGATCCCTTGGATGGTATGCCAGTTGAAGAATTCAGTTTCCCGTTTGTGCCGAATGCCCAGTTTGTCCGTAAAATGGCTTTCTGTTTTGGACGGCAGGTGGGTCTCGAGATCAAAGAACACAATGGTGGAATGATTGCTGGCATCCAAGACCTCGACGGCTTCATGATCCCCGGAGCCCGCAATATCGGTGCGACTATAGTAATACAAGTAGATGTCCTTTTCATGGACTCGCTTCTTTAACAAGAGATCAATATGGTCCTTTATCGATCTCTCCCAGTGCTCGATTTCCTCTTCCGGAATCTCCTCCAAATCGGACTTTCCCTCCAATCTCCACCCTTTACGGGTTTCCAGATTATAGATGGACAGCTGTGAATTTTTGTCCTTTCCCAGCTGAAAACGGGATTTGATAGGTTTATAGACGGTCCAATCTAGGAAACGCGAAAATCCCTTACTGTTTTTTTCGAACACGAAATAGCGCCCACTGCTGTGAGAATTGCGGACATCCAGATACTGCTGCCCGCCCATAGCTTCTATTGCCGCCTGGATGACCTGGCGCGGCTTTTCTTCCTCTTCCCAACCCCAAACTACGGAGCTCAAGCTTAGAAACAGCAGCACAGCGCCGATCCTGGCTTGGTAGCGGCGACCTTCTCCTCCGATTACCGTCCGCCTCGCAGCTCTCTTCCCTGCCCATTCCAGGTCATCAGTTTTCATATTGGGTGATCGCAGTCCAGTCTGGTGAAATATCTTGGCTCTGACGGGCGAACGATCCAATAAGCTCCTATGGCCACTCCTAGAAGACTTGAGATCATGCCCCCACCAGGAGATCTGATTTCCAACTATCTAGACTTAGCTCAAGTATCAATTTCCAATGTACCGAGCATAGACGGCCCGCGCTTGGGAAAAATCCTCTGTCCCACGAATAATAGAACGCCCGTCGGGAAAGAGAGCGATCTCGTAACCGTTCACTTGAATCCTCATCATATATGGGTTGAAGTCCACTTTTCCAGTTTTTCGCAGTCGCTGAGACAGTTCCTCGAAGTTCAACCGAGAAGGACGGCCCGGGGATATCTGAACCGCATTCCGACCACACAAACGAGTAAGCTGATTTTGCTCCTTTCCTTCTAAAAAGCGAAATTGTCTCTTCCCACAGCAGGGACAGAAATGATTACGGGCCCCTCCTGCTCGAATAGTGCGCCAGACATCCTGCCAAACGTCCACCTTGAGGAGCTGAGCCGACGGCGATTGTCCCACTAGCAATTTGAGCACTTGAGTCACCTGATAGGAAGCGACAATGTGCACGACTGAAGCCAGAATTCCAGCGGTATCACAGGTCTCATTGGTCCCTGGTGTCGGTGGCGTCTCAAACAGGCATCGGAGACAAGGTGTGTGTTGAGGCCGGAAGGCAAACGCAGTCCCGTAACTGCCCACACAGGCTCCATAAAGCCAAGGACATTCCCATTTCACGCAAAAATCGTTCAGCAAGTAGCGAGTTTCAAAATTGTCGGTCCCGTCCACAATCACCTGAGCGCCCTGACAGAGTTCCTCGATGTTTCCGCAACAAACATCCTGAACCACGCCCCTAACCTGAACCTGGGAATTCATGGCTATTAGCGCTTTCTCTGCCACAACCGCCTTGGGCAATGCCAGTCGGGCGTCCTCTTCTGTAAAGAGGCTCTGACGCTGAAGATTGCTCGTTTCGACGAAGTCTCGATCGATGATCGTGAGCCGACCAACGCCCGCTCGGGTCAACATCTCGGCACTAACCGTACCCAGAGCGCCACAACCAATCACTGCTACCTGGCCGCCCTCTATTTTACTTTGTCCTTCCACTCCGACACCAGAGAAGAGCATTTGGCGTGAATAGCGATCCTCGATCACGGACGTCATTGTATCATCGCTCTGTCTCCCCTCGCACTGCTTACACTGGACTAGCGCAGGTATTTGCTGACTGGCAATACTCGAGCCAACGACGAGTTACCAGGATGGAACAGGTGATCTGCAACTAGACAATTCGAGGACTGGAGGAACTTCAGAGGGACCACCTGATCGATGGATACTTAAGGTTCGGAAAGCACTCTTCCCCCTCTTTGATCCTGGTCCAGTATGAGTGATGTCGCTGAGGTGCCCGCCTGAGCGAGAGTCTGGAGCATCCACTTGCTGATTTCTTCCCAGTGATCCTCCGCTAACGCGACCACTGTCGAGCCAGATCCACTAATCGTTACACTCAGAAGCACGCGGGACAAATCCTTATCCAGACCATCACGCTCCAGAATTGGCTGTATCCCGGGCACCAGTCGCGAGCGGTAGGACTGGTGCAGTTGATCCTTAGTCGCTTCCCTGAGCAATTCCCTGCGCCCCGTATGGAGTGAGTGGACCAGTAGTGCACAGCGCTGTAAGTTGAAGATCGCTTGGGCCCTAGGATAACGATTAGGAAGAATACTGCGGGCCTCGCGAGTTGGAATCAGGACTTTGGGTATGGCTAAAATAAATCGACAAGGGAAGGTGGAGGGCAACCTTTCGGACCACATCTTTCCTCCGGAGATCCAGGAAAGAACCCATCCTCCAAGCAAACTGGCCGCTAGATTGTCTGGATGCCCTTCCAAAGGCAAGGCGATCTCGAACATCTGCTCGCGATCAAGGCTGATCGCACATAGGTGCTCGGCGATCTTGATTCCCGCTATGATGGCTGTACCACTGCTCCCCAACCCACGCTGAACGGGAATGGGGTTGTTGATGGCCAAGCGCAAACCGGGTGGTTCCTGACCCAGGACCTGGAAAGCCGCGCGTAGGGAGCGATCTAAGATATTGTCCTCTAGAGGAAGATCCCAACCCTCGGGCCACTCAATCCCACTCTTTCCCCCGCACTCAACCCTGACCTCCAGGTAGAGGCTCAGTGCCGTAGCAATCGTATCGAAGCCAGAACCGAAATTAGCGCTGCTGGCGGGAACCTGAACGGTGAAGCTTCTGGATTGAGGCACGAATCTTGATTCCCTAATGGTATACGGCAGTACAGATCATTCCTCATCGATAGTCAGGATCAACCTGGAAGCCGGTAACGGTCAGCTCTTACTGACAAGCTCCTGTTCAATCATTTCTTTCATCAGACCCCTATCGGGATTCAAGGTCGTCCACGCGGTAAATTGCAAGGCTGCCTGTTCCACGAACATCTCCATCCCTGAGATCGTTCGCAATCCTTTGGCGCCCGCCAACCGCAGGAGAAGCGTCTCTTTCGGATGGTAGACCAGATCATAGACGACTTCGGAATTGAGGTGTTTCTCACGGATAGGAGAATCCTCCAGTTGGGGATACTGGCCAACGGAAGTCGTATTTACACAGAGAGTAGCCGAGAGAGGAAGATCGGAAAAAAGCGCCGATCCACAACCATAGGTAACTGCAAGTTGAGCAAGCTTATCCCGATTCCTCCCCACTACGGTCACACGAACTCCTTCGCTTTGAAGTGCAGCGACCACCATATGAGCGCTCCCCCCACTTCCCAACACGACAGCTGTACTTCCCTTCAACGAGAACCTCGATTTAAGCGGTTTTAGAAAGGCCAGATAGTCGGTGCAGAGACCTTCCCACCCGGAGCCCTTCTTGACCATGGTATTTAGAGCCTCCACTGGTGAATCCAGGGTATCGACAAAACGGATCGCATCGGTCTTAAAAGGCAAGGTCACGCTAAATCCTTCGAACTTTAGCTGGCTGGAGGCAAGGTAGCCAAACCAAGCACCCAGATTGTCAAGCAGGAAAGGGAAATAAAGCTTGTTCAAACCATAATGACAAAAAAGGTGGTTGTAAAGGACCGGCGATAGGGATTGAATCACCGGGTTTCCCAAGACGCCATACAACGACGGGATGGTCTCCCAATAGTGCAAACGGTAGATCTGCTGGGCTTGGCTCAGAGTAAACTGACCCGAAGCTGCTATATTCCATTCGGATTCGGCGACGTAGTCCCAGAAATTGCCCAGAAATCCCCCCAGGAAACGGGAGGGTTGGCCATACTGCCCCATCCCCATGATAAGATGGGGAATACTTCGTGGAGCAGTCTCCATCCATCGTAGGAGGCAAACCAACTCGACAGTATTGGAAACAGAAACTGCCAACTTGATTACGTCCCCTCCCTGGTTTTTCAACTCCCGGAAAAGGTCGGACAATGCTGCAGGGAATTCTCCAATGGAATGATAGGATCGGATAACCTTAACGAAGGAAGGCAGAGAGGGTCGACCTACATCCTTCTCCAGATCGATCCAAGAAAACCCACACCGCGCCGCTTCTTGCAAGAGTTGCAGTCGCCTTCTTTCTGATCCAGCGTAGCACCCTCCTTCTCTCGCGGGTCGGCACGTAGCAATAAATTGGCTCTTCCTATTGGGAGGAAGGGGGGGGATTTTCGGTTTGGCTAGACAGTCCAAACGGATCTCTATGTAGGGTACTTTACCATCATAGTAAAGTATTTTCTCAGCTAACACCGATGGGGAAGAGACTACAAGACTAAGACAGAGGTTCAGCATTGAAGTGGTGGCTAGGTAAGGACCTCAACCGTGAAGACCTACATTCGCGCTCCATTTGTCCACACGTCGGTTAAGAGTCCTGCTTTAAGATCTCGCAAGAACATGCTAAAGCGTTCCCATTCTCGGGCAACCTGGGGCAAGATCAGTCCATGCTTTCCGATCTTAATCTCTGGCCGATGCCTCAATCTCCTTCAAAGGACCGAGAAGAGACATCTCAATCTCCAACTCGGGGGTTTCTTCCTCCACCACGGTTTAGAAAAGAGAAGAGACCGGAGAGATAACCCATACAGCCCCGGAGCTGGGAGTCACTTCGCAGGGTTACAAAGACAGCTCCAAGCTCGAGCAAGTAAGCCAGAGGAACTTGCTGGCAAGACTCGCCCCTCAATACAGCCCGACCAAATGTTTTTTGTTTTATTCCAAGGAGTTCCAACTGTTCATCAGGTGTTAATAACGGCATCAGAGCTTCTTCGACGCCTTTCAACTAAGCCAATCGATCGTCCATCTTCCTGGCGGGCTTGCCGCCGAATACTTTCGTCTATCTGGCCCCAGAAGCGACGGAAATACTGAACCATAGAGAGAGAAGCAAGAAGGACGACCACCCACAAAAGAAGGATCCCGACCCGCTGGGCGAGAAGAAAAGGAGAGAAGTGGCTCCCCACCAGCAGGCAGCTGACACAGGCAACCTGACTGGCCATCTTGTATTTTCCCAAAGGGGACGCGGAAATAGTAAAACCCTCTGCTGAAGCGATACTTCGCAATCCAGTGACGGCAAACTCTCGGCCAATGACCACGACCACCATCCAGGCGGGAGCAATACCTAGCTCAACCAGGGACACCAAGGCGGCAGAAACAAGCAGTTTGTCGGCGATGGGATCCAGAAGAGTGCCCATTGTAGTCACCTGCCACCGCTTACGGGCTAGATACCCATCAAAATAGTCGGTGACCGCCGCCGCTATAAATACGATACAACCCAAGAGCTCACGCTCCGGGAAACGCCCGGTGAGCAAGACCACCAATAACAAAGGTACTAAGAAGATTCGCAACAGGGTCAAGGAGTTAGGTAAATTCATGGAACCTACCCCACTTTAGCACAAATCCCGGATAAAAAGGAGTGAGTACAAGTGCACAGGCCACTGATCTATAACACAACCAGAGTCAAGGGACTCTATTTCTTTTTTGAACCCGCTTCGAACGTGGTTCGCAGGTAGACATCATCCGGATACGCGGCGGGTACATGGGTACATGGCTCTGTCGTACTACGCTTACCTGCGAGACATCTTCCCACACCCAGTTGACTACAGTGTTAGACACAGAACAAGTGGTAGACCTAGAATACTGAGTCGATAGGAAATATTCACTGTTAAACCCTCGCAACGTCCTCTAGGCCAGGAAGATGGCCGGAGAAAGTGAATCTATCACAGTGGGTAACATTCCTGTTGATCACCACAGAAGAGGTGGCTCAAGGTAAACTTACATAAACAATGAGTTGAAGGCCCATGGGTGGAGCAAGAGTATTCTGCTCATCCTCGGAGTTAAAGCAACGTTAGAATCCAAGGACATACTTCTGTATAACTTTCCCACCTATGCTCCCTTCTAAAGAGATTTTCAGATCGTTTGCGAAAATGAGGGTCTAGAATAGATGGTCAATGTACCCCATCCATTTTATCCGATCCTTTCTGTGCTGCGGGAATCCTTGGAAGAGTGGTGGGGACTGTTCGACGCCATCGAGTACAATTTCTTTTATCCACGAGGGATGGATTTTAACCGCCGATCCGAAAGAATAGCTCTCAAGTGTCATATCCCCCTGGTGGATAGTTCCGATCTGCATCAACTTTTGCAGCCGGAACAAACTCACAGCTTGATTCACGCAGAAAAGAACGTGAATTCAGGGATCGCTGCAATCAAAAACGGGGAGCTACAGCTCGTGACTCACCCAATGGAACCAGCCTTGTTGATGAGCTGGATAAGGCTAATCGCCGCCGGACGATTCAAGCATGCGTTTCGAAATTCTCGACACCTAACCCACTGGTGGAGTGTTCTTGCTCTATACACACCATCTACAGCCAGCTTCAACCCCAGGCGTCACTTGTTATAATTAGAGTTTGTGAACGAAGACCTCTTGCAGGATCAACTTGAACACCTGCCAGTCAAAGCTGGCGTCTACCTTTTCAGGGATTGCCGACATAAGGTGATCTATATCGGCAAGGCCAAGAATTTGAAAAGTCGTGTGCGCTCCTATTTCCAACCCCGTCGATTCACCGATCACAAAACGGGAGTTCTGCGGCAACACCTTAGCGATCTGGAATATATTGTCACGGACAATGAAGTCGAGGCAGTTTTTCTGGAGAGCAATTTAGTCAAGAAACACAAACCTCAATTTAACGTCAACCTCAAGGACGACAAAGCCTTCCTACACATTAAATTGACGATCCATGAACCTTACCCTCGGGTTCTTCTCACTCGAAGAGTACTCCATGACGGTGCCCTCTATTTCGGGCCTTACACCCCTGCGTCTTTGGCCCGAAACACGGTAAAGATTATTAACCGCCACTTTCTCCTGCGGACCTGTGATCTGAGCATCGACGGAAGCATGGACCGACCCTGCCTTGAGCACCACATTAAGCGGTGTCTCGGTCCTTGTGTCAATGGTTTGTGCACTCCCGATGAGTATTCGCAAGCGGTTAAGGAGGTGATTCTTCTCTTAGAAGGAAAGAATGAAGAGTTGATCGGGCAATTGACCCAGAGAATGCGGAAAGCTTCAGAGAGACAACACTATGAAGCTGCCGCCTTCTATCGAGATCGCCTGAGGATGGTCCGCGATCTGGCCAAAAAGCAAAAGATGATTCTCACCGGGGCGAAGGACGTGGATATCTTTGCCTATTACCGCGAGGGGTCCCGTCTCGCTTTACAATTGTTCACCCTACGAAAAGGGAAAATTGTGGGTAAACGGGAATTTTTCTGGTCTGATCTTAATTTTTTTGATCCTGCACAATTCGTTGGGGAAGCCCTTCAACAATACTATCTAACCTCTAGATTTATTCCCCACCAAATTTACCTTCCGGTACGGATAAGAGATCAGGATCTTATCGCCCGCTGGCTCAGTAGAAAATTCGCAGGCAGTAAGAAGGAACGGACGGTACGGATCCTGGTTCCCCAGAAGGGGGGGAAATACGACCTGTTGTTGCTGGTTGAGCGTAATGCCAAGGTCGCCTTCGAAGGTCGCTTTAAGATCCTTCGATCCGAAAAGGACAAACTATTGGAAAGGCTTCAGAGTAAACTTGATCTACTCCAAATTCCTCGACGGATTGAAGCTTTCGACATCTCTAATATCCAAGGAGTCGAAAGTGTGGCATCCATGGTAGTGTGCCAGGATGGAGTCATGAAAAAGAGCGAGTACCGTCAATTCAAATTGAGAAAAGTCCAGGGAGCCAACGATTGTGCCTCCATCTATGAGGTGGTCCATCGTCGCTATCACCGCCTACTGGAAGAAGGGCAGAAACTTCCTGATCTGATTCTCATCGATGGGGGTAAGGGACAGCTTCATTTCGCTTACCAAGCCCTTTCCGAATTGGCCATTGAAGACACTCCACTAGTGAGCATAGCAAAAAGAGAGGAACAACTATTTGTCCAGGGTCAGGAGGATCCATTGATTCTGGAAAATACATCGATAGTTCTTCATTTATTGCAGGAGATCCGGGATGAAGCTCATCGTTTTGCCCTGAGCTTTCATCGCAAGCGCCGTTCACTGAAAGACTTTGCCTCAGAATTGAACCGCATTCCTGGCATTGGAGACAAGCGCAAAAAACGTTTGCTGCGCAATTTCGGAAGCGTCACCAGAATTGGGCGGGCCAGTGTGGCAGAGTTGACCCCATTTGTCGGTCAAAAGCTGGCTCGACAGGTCAAAGAGGCTCTGGCATAGGCACCGCTGAATGCCTTGGTTTCCTCAGGCGCCGGATCCATGACCACACGCCGTCATTGGAAGAATTCCTCGTTGTAAAATGGGGCAAATGCGGCAATCAAGGCGATCACAAAAGAGTGTTTCCGGGTCAGAATGTCGAGTGTGAGGATGCTCCAAGTCCCTTCCTTCCTCTGCCTCTCCGAGATTTGATTGAAACGGTCAATCACTATCCCCAACTCTATTCCACGATCAATCACCGGATCGGCAATTTGAGGGGGAACCGAAACTCCACCCCCGTGGCCAAAATAACCTCGGTACCCATCCGACACATAGGCCCAATTCTCCAGGAAAACTTGCCGCCGCGGGCCATCCAAATCGACCACATTGAAGCCCCCTTCCAAACCGACGTAGAAATCAGCTTCTCCCTTCTCTCGCTTCAACTGTAGGAGCAAGTTTTCCACGCGACCCTGAGCTCCCTCCATCAAGGCCCTAGAGCTAAGAGGCGTGCGCGGGGCTGGGTGTGTAACATCGTAATCATGGAACGTCACGAGTTCATCGGGATCTTGAACGATTTTAGCCGCAAAGACTTCCCAGGCTTCCTTGACAGCCTCAACTTTAACCTCTCGGGTGCTACCGATAGCAATCTTCATCTACCGCAATTCTAGAATTGGCCTATGACACAGCCTACCCAGGACCAAACCTAACCCGAGGCAGGATCAAGAGCGTGAAGAGAAAAGCGATGCCCGGATACTTCCTCAACAACCCCCCTCTGCCCGGAGGATGGCAGCGGGACAGGCCAATCTCTTTCTAGCTTCTCCTTGGTCGAAACTGCAATGGGCCGAAATTTACACAGGCGCCTGCTCCACGTTCCACGCTAAACAACTCTCCGCGGGATCGCAGACCACTCCCCAAGCCACTTCTCTTGCGATTTCCAAGGTAAGAGCTACACACAGAAGAACCGATAGCCATGAGCGTTATTGGTGGTTCCGTCCAATGGATCGATAGTGCAAGGCGAAGTTCCTTTTCGGTTGGTCTGCTCCTCAGCTAGAATCTGATGCTCCGGAAAATGAAGCCGTAAATTATTGACAATTATTTCCTCAGCTCTCAGGTCCATTTTCGTAACCGGGTTACTGGAGTCTTTCTTTAAAATGCCGAGATTTCAACTTAATTCTCGTTCAGCTCCCAGAACTGATTTTGTTCTATTCCGAGCTTTTCCAATATCGAAATGACGGCCATAGGGGGACTAACCTTTTCATTTTTCTCGCACCAGCAAGACAGCAGCCTGTACCGCAAGCCCTTCGCAACGCCCAATGGCTCCTCTCCCCTCCATAGTTGTTGCTTTTATGCCGATCTGGTTGAGCTCAAGGGATAAGACACGTCCTAGGTTAGCTTTGATAGCGTCAACATAGGGGCTAATTCTTGGCACTTCGGCAATCACAGTCATATCGATATTGCCTACCAAGAATCCCTGCCCTCGAATCAGTCGGTAGACCTTTTCTAAGATCAAGAGGCTCGACATCCCCCGATATTTGGGATCACGGTCAGAGAAATAGTGTCCAACATCTTTCAATCCGGCCCCACCCAACAAGGCGTCGGAAACTGCATGGAGCAAGGCGTCGGCATCGGAATGGCCCAGCAAACCGCTAGAATGAGGAATGCATACCCCACCGAGCACCAGCGGAATTCCATGCTCAAATGGGTGAAAATCGTATCCGAGTCCAATTCGATATTGGAAAGGAATCCTCATCAGAATTAAGAAACGGCTCTAAATTCTCTCGAAATCAGTTTTCCAGGTGATCTTCCTATTGGCGGGATCCCCGGCAACCACAAACACGTTCTGTCCGATGCGCTCCACCAAGCTTGACTCATCTGTGGCATAAAAACCATCTTGCCTTGCCTCCTCAAGAGCCCGCCTTAAGAGATTGATTTCAAATCCTTGGGGCGTTTGAACAAGTCGTAAACGCTGGCGCTCCAGAGTAGCCACAACCTGCTCGTCGAGCACTTCCTTGACCGTTTCCGGTATTGGCAAAACGGGTATGCAGGCCCGGTTTAATTGCGTCCCTTGAATTACTCTACGAATCAAGCTCGCTGAAACGAGAGGGCGTACCGCGTCGTGAACCAGAACTATCTTGGTCGAGTGGGACAGCCGTTTTAAGCCTTCATACACAGAATCCTGGCGTTGTGGGCCACCGATCTGCACCATCAGCTTGTGGGCATAAGAGAGGGACTGAAGGTGCTTGCCAACTCGCTCAATCCAGGTCTCAGGAACAACCACAGAAACCTGCGAGACGAACGCGGCAAAAGGCTCCAACGCATGGAGATAGAGAGCTCTTCCCTGGAGAGAAGTGAATTGTTTTGGGATTGCAGATCCGAAGCGACAGCCAGAGCCAGCAGCAGCCAAGATAAGACCAATCAAAAACGCGACACCCGCTCCCGCTCGTAGTGCCCTTTGTGTTGCATTTCACCATTGGTTGGATATTTCCCAAAGATCATTTTTTCAGCGGTGGTCTGCAGCACAGTGGTCACCAAAATATCTTTTGCCGATCATACGGCGCACATGGTCCACTACGACCATCGTGCCATCGTTAAGATAGGCCACACCCTGATTATACTCTTTGCCCTCCTTGAGAATGAAGACTCTCATTGTTTCGCCTGGCAAGACCACCGGCTTAAGGGCATACGCCAGCTAATTAATATTCAGTACTTGAACCCCGCGGAGCTGCGCCACCTTATTCAGATTGAAATCATTGGTCACGATCTTAGCCCCCGTCTCTCTGGCCAACTCGATGAGTTTCATGTCAACTTCTCTGATTTCAGCATAGTCCCGCTCGACAATATGCACGTTGACATTGGGTTTCTTTTGAATCTTCGAGAGGATATCCAAACCTCGACGACCACGCGACTCCTTTTGACCGAGTCGGCGCGCGCGGAGTCAACGACCATTTGGAGCTCCCGTAAGACGAACTCTGGAACCATCAGCTGACCCTCTAAGCAGCCTGTTTCGACGATATCTGCGACTCTTCCATCGATGATGATGCTGGTGTCCAAAATCTTGGCCAATTTGCTGTCCACGCGCTTCCCAAACAAACTACCTTGGAAGCTGAATTCTTTGCCTTTGGTCACTCCAACAATCAATCCGACATAGGTCATGACGGCCAACACGAGCACTTGGAGGAAGCTTTCTGTTTTTTTGGGAAACGAATGTCAGGTTATCGATCACCAAACTAATCAGAGATGCCCCAAGGATTCCAAAAATAGAGCCCAAGGCTGCTCCAACGAGTTTCCTCACCGGAGTGTCTCGGACCCTAACTTCAAAGAGTATGGCCGCGGCCGAAAGCAAAAGTCCGGCAAGGAGAGCCTGGTGGAAGGAAAACTCAAAAGGTCTCAGAAGGAGGGTAACTGAAGTGAAGGTTATGGCAAACAATGCGCGCATCAGCCACAATCTCATAAGCACCTCCTCCTTCTAAAAGCCAAAGCGCACAAGAGAAAAAAAGGCGGCAAGCAGTCATTTTAGTCCCTGGTGCTCTCTCAAAAAAAAAACCTTTTGATCGCTCATTTTAACCCCTGCTGGCTGTCCCTCTCCAGCCACGTCCGGCGTAAGATAGTGTGAGGAAAGACAGACCAGCCGGTTCAACAACAGGTCATCCCGATTGGCGAGCAAGGTTTTCAAACTTGGTCCACTGATCGATGAAAGCCAGCTTGACCGTTCCAAGAGGACCGTTACGTTGTTTCCCAATAATGATCTGAGCGACGCCACCGTCTTCGTCCGGCTCATCCGATCTCTTGTATTGATCTTCTCGATAGATAAAAAGAACCACATCCGCATCTTGTTCAATGGATCCTGACTCTCTCAAATCAGACAATTGCGGACGATGATCACCGCGGCGCTGCTCAGGAGCACGGCTCAGCTGAGAAATAGCGATAACAGGAATCGTCAGCTCCTTGGCTAAGCCCTTGAGGCTTCGACTGATAGCGGAAATCTCCTGCTGCCGGTTTTCAAAGCGCGCACGATTTCCGCCACCGGTTCCTGACATGAGCTGCAAGTAGTCAACGACCAACAAGTCCAGTCCGTGTTCGGCCTTGAGACGACGAGCTTTGGACCGTATTTCGATAATGGATAGTCCCGGAGTGTCATCGATAAAGATTCTAGATTTTGCTAATCGGCTCATGGCCTTTGCCAGACGAGTCCAGTCTTCCTTACTTAAATAACCCGATCGGACTTTGTGGCCATCCACCCTAGCTTCCGCACAGAGCATTCGGGTTACCAACTGTGGCGCCGCCATCTCGAGACTGAAGATTCCCACCACCTTATCTGCTTTGGTGGCTACATACTGAGCAACGTTCAAGGCAAGACTAGTTTTCCCAAGCCCAGGCCGGGCAGCAACAATGATCAAATCGGCCGGCTGAAGGCCTGCTGTGAGCCGATCTAGCTCAGTAAAACCCATTGAGAGCCCCGTGATCAACTCCTTACGATGGTACAGGCTTTCTATGGCCTTGTAGGTTGTTGTGAGCAAGTCCTGCAAATGGGCGAACCCACTCTCAACTTTTTCCTGGCCAATCTCAAAGATCGCCTTCTCCGCCTGTTCCAAAAGATCCACAGGATTTTCGTCGTTGGAAAAGCTCCTGGCTAGAATCTCGTTAGCGGCGTGAATAAGCTTTCGAAGAAGGGATTTTTCCTTGACAATCCGTGCATACTGCTGGAGATTAGACACCCGGGGGACTCCGTCCAAGAGTGAGGCAATATAGGTCGCTCCTCCCACGCTTTCCAAGTCCCTGTCCCTTTCCAGCTCTTCTCGCAAAGTCAGGGAGTCGATGGCACGCGAATCAGACGAGAGCGCAGACATCTTGGAAAAGATCTTTCGATGCCCCCCCAGATAGAAATCCTCCCTAGTCAGCATAGTGGAAGCTTGGTCAAACAGGTTGTTGTCGAGAAGAATTGTCCCGAGAACAGCACGTTCGGCTTCCAGGCTGTGGGGCAGACTTTTTTCGGGAATGACCTTAGTTTCCATCGTAAACTCAGATTACCGCCTCTATTATGCAGAATAAAAGAGAAGACGACAAAAACTCTTCTACTCGCTCCCCCCTCTATTCCTCACACCCAACCTACTGTATCTCCGAAATCATCCGCCTTGACTGCGTTACTCGGTGGGAACCTCCTCCAGGTGACTCAACGAGTATGCCTGGGGGCCTCTCGGTCGCGAAGCCCTGTTAAATCCGACTTTTCCGGCACTTAACTGGGGTCCAGGGTGAGCAATGCGGGCCAGAGGTCTAACGAAAACAGACAAAAAGGACTTTGGCTAAGTCTATGACTCCTACTAAGTGCCGAGAAACGACTCGAGAAAAAGCTCCTACCCGCGCCGAGAAAACGAAGCACAGATTTGGATTCAGGCGATTTTGTCGTCTTGATTCCCTGCGGAGTTAGTCCTCCGCAGACGGTTGGTCAGATACTTGATCGGCCTCTGGTTCTGCTGAAGATTCCTGGGCCTGCTCGACGGCCAACCGCTGCTCGATTTCCCTCACTTTGGTGTCCAATTCTTCAACCACGCGATCGCTTTCTGCGTCCTTTTTTTTCACCTGTGCTATAGAACCGTCGGTCTCTACCAGCACCGAAAGTAGAAGTTGAGCCTCTACTTCGGTATGAAGACGGACTTCAAGTGTGTAGTTTCCAATACGCTTGATTGGTTGAGCGAGCACAATCTTGCGTCGATCCAGCCGAATGCCATCTCTCCCCAACAGTGCAACAATATCCTTTGAGCCGACTGAACCAAACAAAACACCTGTCTCACCCGCCCTTCGGCTGATCAACAAATGCAGCTGCTTCAATGCTTGGGACAAGATTTTCATCTCGTCTAAATATCTGGCCTCCTTCTTGGCCAAGACCACCCGCTTCTGCTCCATGATCTTTACATTGGCCAACGTGGCAAGGACGGCTAGACGCTTGGGGATCAGGTAATTACGAGCATAGCCGCCGGCCACATCCAAAACCTCGTTCCGCTTTCCCAAACCAGGAAAATCGTCGATCAGTATCACTCGCATATCTTCCGCCTGCGGTAATATTCCAACCTCTTCCTCAATCTCTAAAGATCGCTCCCAAGAAAAATACCGTCGAGTTCCCAGCTGGATGGCTCGCTCGATTTTCAATCGGCAGCGTAAGGAATCAAAGCCAGGTGTCGAGCTCGCTTTATGGCTCTTGAAAACTTACGTTGGTGAATAATGCACACACCCGAGATTCGACGTGGGAGAATTTTTCCCCGCTCCGAAATAAAACCTGAGAATCTTTTAACATCCTTATAATCGATGTAATCAACCTTCTCAACGCAGAATTTACAGAATTTTCTTCGTCGTCTCACGATGGTCTACTTTTCCCCGACAGACTCCGCCTTCGCCCGCTGATGCACCAAGCGGTTCTCAGCTCGACGCGCCTTGCCCAATTCCCGCTTGGCTCGAAATTTCTCGGCTCGCTTAAGATCCTGATCGACTCGAACCGTCAGGAAGCGGATTACCGAATCTGTCACCTTGAACCTTCGCTCCAACTCTGCCACCGCTTCCGCGGCAGGCTCCTCCAGGCTCAAGATCACGTAAATGCCTTCTTCGTGCTTTTTGACCGAGAAAGCGAGACGTCTCTTCCCCCAGTTATCCACCTCTAAGATTTCGGCACTCTTCTCCTGCGCGATCCGGGTGAAGCTTTCAATAGCCTGATCGACTTCTTCCTCGGCCAGCGTGGGGACTAGTACAAATACGACCTCGTAACGCCTCATTCTAACTTTCTAGAGAAAAAGTCATTGTACCACAATGATGCGGTAGCACACCTGAATCGACCAGCGGAAATCTATCACTACGCCTTTAATAATGGAGCGATAACCAGGGATACGATGGACATCAATTTGATGAGGATGTTCATCGAGGGTCCACTGGTATCCTTAAAGGGATCCCCGACCGTATCTCCGACCACGGCTGCCCGATGGGCAGCTGAACCCTTCCCCCCCATCAATCCCGTTTCAATGAGCTTTTTGGCGTTATCCCAAGCTCCACCGGCGTTAGCCATGAAAAGAGCCAAGAGCACACCCACTAAAGTCGCTCCGACTAACATGCCTCCCAAGGCCTCTGCGCCCAGTAGGAACCCGATCATAACCGGGCAAGAAACGGCAATCAAACCGGGAAGAATCATCTCCCGTAGAGCAGCACGTGTGGCAATGTCTACACAGCGGGCAGTGTCCGGCTTGTCAGTTCCTCCCATCAAGCCAGGAATTTCGCGAAACTGACGGCGCACCTCTTCCACCATTTTGAAGGCGGCCTTACCCACCGATGACATGGTGAGGTCGGCAATTGCGAAAGGAAGGATGCCACCAACGAATAACCCAACCACCACGATGGGATCGATCAAGTTAAGCATTTCTAGACCTACCGTCCTGATATAGGCAGAAAAGAGAGCCAGCGCGGTCAGAGCTGCCGATCCAATCGCAAAACCCTTCCCCATGGCAGCAGTGGTGTTTCCCAAGGAATCCAATCGATCGGTGATTTGCCGTGTTTCAGGACCCAAGCGGCTCATCTCTGAGATGCCGCCTGCATTGTCCGCGACAGGACCATAGGCGTCAACGGACATTGTGATTCCCACCGTCCCCAGCATTCCTACTGCTGCAATTCCGATGCCGTATACCCCAGCGTAACTGTAGGCGATCAAGATAGCACCGCAGATGGTCAGCACAGGAAGAGCGGTGGACTGCATTCCGACAGCCAATCCCACAATCACATTGGTAGCCTCACCCGTCTTACAAGCCTCAGCAATCCTCCGAACGGGACTACCTCCCGTATACCATTCGGTCAGCAGACCGATCACCACACCGGCCAGGTTACCCAGAAAAATAGCCCAGAAAATGCCCAGTTCTAGACCTAGGCCACTAATCACCAGGAAAACAGCTGCGAGAAAAAGGAAATTACTCACATAGACTGCATTGCGCAAAGCAGCCGCTGGGCTTAGGTGGCGGAGTAGCCGAAGGCACCAAATTCCCACTAGAGAAGAGACCAGACCCAAGGCCATCATAAAGATGGGTAACAAGATATAGAGTTCTCGATAACTTGTGAAATCAAGGAGGCGCGAAGTCCCGGTAGCGGCAATGGCGATAGTGGCCACCACTGAGCCCACATAGCTCTCAAAGATGTCGGCCCCCATTCCCGCAGTGTCTCCCACACAGTCACCCACATTGTCGGCGATGGTGGCAGGATTGCGAGGATCGTCCTCTGGAATTCCAGCTTCTAGTTTTCCAACCAGATCAGCTCCCACATCGGCGCTTTTGGTAAAGATTCCCCCTCCCACACGGGCAAAGAGGGCAATTGAACTGGCACCCATAGCAAATCCACCGATATCGGTGACTTCAATGTAGCCTTGTTGTTGGAAAATAAAGCCCACCGCTATGCCGAATAATCCCAGACTAGCCACTGACAAGCCCATGACCGCGCCCCCCGAGAAGGCAACCTCAAGGGCCTGGCCTATCCCTGAGTTTTGAGCGGCTTGAGCAGTACGTACATTGGCACGAGTCGCTGCCTTCACCCCGAAGAAGCCAGCCAGCATCGAGCAGGTCGCTCCAAACAGGAAAGCCACACCCGTCCCGACCGCAATCTTCCAACTGAGCAAAAGAAACACCACCGTAACGAATAGCACCAAAACGCCATACTCTCGACGCAGAAAAACCATGGCACCCTGGTGAATCGCTTCGGAAATCTCGACCATCAATTCATTGGTCACCTTGATTCTCTTGATAGAAGAATACATGGCCCCAGCCAAGACCAGTCCAATAAGTCCAAGCAGTGGGAACAAATAGACATAGCTCATTGTAACTATTCTCACCTCGCTCACTTCAACCTCCTGCCAACCTCAATTATAGACGCTCATGGCCCGATCTATCCCTTGGTCCATGATGAAATAAGTCGCCTCGATAGCCCGCTCCAGGACTCGGTCCAAGACTGCCTCTTCTTCTTTTCCAAAATCACCCAGCACATATTGAGTGTAGTCTGCAGGCAGCATGTCTTGGCCAATACCGACTCTCAATCGACGAATATTCTCAGTTCCTAGGGCCGCAATCACAGACTGCATCCCTTTTTGTCCTCCAGCGCTTCCCGAATGCCTAATGCGGATCCGCCCCAATGGAAGGGCAATATCGTCATAGACAAGCAGCACTCGGGAAAGCTCGAAAGGGCAGTAATCCAGAAGCTCTGCCAGGGCTTGACCACTCAAGTTCATGCTGGTCTGCGGCTTAGCTAGAAGAACCCGCTGACTAGCCCGCCGCACCCAGCACACCTGCGAATAAGCTAACGACCGTCGCCAACGTCTGTTGACCTGCCGGGCTATCCGATCGACCACCATGAATCCCACGTTGTGTCGATTCTTTCGATGTGCTGCACCGGGATTACCCAGGCCAGCGACCAGATGCACTTCAGAAATTACTCCTCAGCCTGCTGTTTCTTCCTCTTCTTCAGCTGCTTCCCTCTTGATCACTTCGGGCTCGGCAGCTTCCTCCACTTCATCTATCTCCGGCTCTTCTTCCACAGGGGGTGGCACCACCGTCACCACTACGAGGTTAGAATCTGAAAGAATGGTGACCTTGCTAACATCAACTTCCACCTTCTCCAACCGAACTATGTCTCCCACTTCTAAATCGGTAACATCGACACGGATATGATCGGGCACGTCCGACGGCAGACAGAGTAACTCGACCTCTCGAAGCACAATGTCCAAGATACCCCCTGCCTTGACACCTTTGGAAAGACCGACGGCCTCTATCGGAACCTGGAACGCCATTTTCTGGTCCATCGAAACCACCTGAAAATCTGCATGCACCAAGTCCTCTTTGACTGGATCCAGCTGGTAATCCCTGATCAAAACATCACTGAGCCATCCACCCATTTCAAGTTTAAAAATCGTGTTGCGGCCCGCCTCAGAGTGGAGGATACGGTAAACCTCTGCGGAGTCAATGCTGACTGAAAAGGACTGCCGTCCTTTCCCATAGACTACCCCTGGAATTCTTCCGTCCTGACGCAAGCGCCGATTGGCGTTCTTACCGCTTAGTTTCCGCTCCTTGGCTTCGACTAATAGCCTTTTCATTTCTAACCTCCTGAGAAGTCAGAGACCCCGAATAACCATCTTTGGCAAGCAAAGTGCCCGCTAATGGCTCACTGGGAACTTGATTTAAACGAAGAGTCTGCTCACTGACGTCTCTTCGTGAATGGATTTAATGGCCTCTCCCAAAAGACCCGCGACGCTCAGAATCTTGATGTTCGGAATTTTCTTTTCCGGAGACAGGGAAATCGTATTGGTCACGATAATCATCTCGAAATCTGAGTTCGCCAGCCTAGCAATAGCAGGTCCCGAAAGGACTGGATGGGTAGCGGCCCCCAAGACCCGACGTGCACCTCTCTCCTTCAATACACCAGCCGACTGAACCATGGTTCCCGCAGTGTCGATAAGGTCGTCTACGATCACTACATCTTTCCCTTCGACTTCTCCGACAATGTGCATGACGGCCGCCTCATTGTCTTCTACCCGGCGCTTGTCGATGATGGCGAGACTAGCCCCGAGCAACTTCGCGTAGGCACGAGCCCGCTCCACTCCTCCAGCATCCGGGGAAATGATGGTTAGTTCCCTAAGCTCCAATTCCAAGAGATACTCGAGCATGACCGGTGTTGCGAAAAGGTGATCGACAGGGATATTGAAGAAACCCTGGATCTGACCCGCGTGCAAATCGAGGGTAAGCAAGCGATGAGCTCCGGCCGCTGACAGTAGGTCTCCGACCAGCTTGGAGGAAATAGGGACCCGTGGTTTGTCTTTGCGATCCTGACGAGCGTATCCGTAATATGGGAGCACCGCGGTAATACGTTGAGCAGACGACCTCTTGAACGCATCGATCATAATCAAGAGTTCCATGAGACTTTCGTTGACAGGAGGACAGGTAGGTTGAACAATGAAGACGTCCTTGCCTCGCACATTCTCCAGGGTCTGGAAATTTATCTCGCCATCACTGAAGCGCTTTAGTTTGACTAGTCCCAGGGGTAGTCCCAAATATTCGCTGATCTCTTGGGCCAGTCTGGGGTTCGCATTCCCGGAAAAAATAACTAAGTCAGACATGGTATTAGGGGTGTCATTTTTCAGGCCAATGCAAACCGGATCGGGTCAAAATTTCCCGATATCTCTTGCGAGACAGAGTCTGCTGATAAAAAACTTCACCCACATCACTATCTAAAACTGCCTCCATCACCCTGTCTACCTCAAAGGGTTCATTCAGACCCATTAGAGTAGATCCGCTCCCACAAAGCATCACCTTCTTGCAACCCGCTTCTTCAAGGATTTGTTTTGTCTTAGCTAGCACTGGATACTTATCTAAAAGGGGACCTTCGAAATCGTTTTCCAGGTTAGTTCCAAGAGATGTCTTTCTTTTCAGAACCTCGCGAAAGCGAAGAATTTTAGTATCCATCCTCTCGCTTGTCAATATTCTGGATCGGTTCCAATGCTGTCGATCTCCCACTGAATAGGCTTGGGAAGTAGGGATTTCCAAACGAGGATAGACCAAAACGAGATGTCTTGTCCCCAGGGTGTCCGGAAAGTGGTGAAGCTTCTCACCTCGCCCGACACCCAGAGCGGTACCCCCTGACAGAAAGAAAGGGACATCAGAACCTAATTCTGCACCCATCTTCGCCAAGTCCTGTCGTCTGAAATTGCACCCCCAAAGCTGGTTAATGGCCAAAAGCGCCATGGCGGCGTTACTGGAACCTCCTCCTAGTCCTGCACAAACCGGGATATTCTTCCTCAACCGTATTTGGATTCCGGCTCGAATTCCTTTCGCCTCGCGGAGCAAGCAGGCGGCACGGTGGAGAAGATTGTCCTGACCTGAGCTGACCTTTCGCCCTTCGATGTACAACCGAATCGACTTGGGAGCTAGTTCGAAAAAGATCTCGTCGCACAGATTGATAGTCTGATAGACGGTTACCACTTCATGATAGCCATCCCTTCGCTTGCCCAGAACTTTCAGGAGCCAGTTTACTTTAGCGAAAGAAGGAAGCACTAGCGACATGGACCCAGGGATTTGTGTGTGCGCTTTATGGTGGGTTTTCTAGTAGGCGCTCCAGATCTCAATGACCAGCCCGGGAAAGTCGCTTCTTGACATCTGCCAACTTCTTGTGGATCCTTTCCCGTTCCCTTTGTTCGCTCGTATAACGGATGGCCTGCTCGTAGTATTGGCAAGCCTTTGCATAATCTCCTATTTTGTAATAAAGGTCCCCTAAATGGTCACAAATCGTGGAATCGGTTCCATTGATCTTGGCAGCTCGGCGGAGATGCACTTCTGCCAGTTCCAGCCGATTGAGCTTGAAATATACCCATCCCAGACTGTCCAGATAAGCCCCGTTGTGAGCCTCGATCTCCACCGCCCTTTGGATGTATTCCAGAGCTTCCTGAAGGCGAATCCCCCTATCGGCCAGCATATAGCCCCAATAATTTAGGGCTCCGGCATGTTCTGGATCATTTTCCAAAATTTGGGTGAAAAGCTGTTCCGCGTGCTCGAGGGAATCTCGGCGCTCATGCACCGCGGCCAGCTGAAACTGTATTCGCTGATTGTCCGGAGCGATTGAAAGCGCCTGTCGTATGATCCTCTCTGCCTGGGCGTACTTTTTGTGTTCCAAATAGAGCTGGCTAGCCCACAGATAAAATTCGTCTTGATCTGGGTATTGTCTGATCCGATCTTCCAATAAACTGATCGCATCCTTGAGGCGTCGAGCGGCAGACAAAACTAGAGCCCGAGTGATACTTACTCTTGGCACATCAGGGTGTTCCTTCAGAAGCTGAAGGCTTCGAGATAGGCCTTCCTCAAGCCGCCCAGCATCGCGCAGCGTTTCAATCAATGACACTTGCACGAAAACATCGTCTGGCCGCTCAAGACTCATTTCCTCAAACAGAGGAATCGCTTCGTCGAATTGGCGCATTTCTCGGTAAAGGAACGCTAGGTGAGTACGAAACAGATCTCGGCTACGCTGTGACTTCTCAATTTCAAGAACATGCAGCAATTTATCAATTGCCTCGGATCGCTCTCCAAGGCCCGCCAGTACCAGAGCCAACTGATAGTTACCCTCGATATGATCGGGGTCCTCACTCAGCAGCTGATAAAAGATGCCCGATGCCTCAGAGTACTTCTCCTGCCCCTTTAAGGCCTTCCCCAGTTCCAATTTGATTTGGCTGTCTTGCGGATACTGATCGGAGAGTGCTTTGAGGATGGGAATGGCCTCTTCAAAATGCTTGAGGGAAACTAGCAAAACCCCAAGCTGGCGACGGATCCTAACACCTGGATTATACTGGATCGTTTGACGATAGGTCTGGACTGCCTTTTCGTATTGATTGGTCTGCTCATAAAGATTGCCTAAAAGTTTCAGATTCTCCGTCATCTGCTTAAGATTTTGTGGACCGCCTGCACCGAACTTCAAAGACTGCTCCAGTAGCTCAATCGCAAGCTCAGTTTCTTTTAGCCCGAGGCGAGCATGGGCACTTAGATAGTACCCTTCCAGAAAAGAGGGGCGAATCTGATTTAACTGCGCGAGGACATCAGCTGCCCTCGGATACTCCTCCTTGATGAGATAGATTCTCCCCAGTGCTTCGAGCGCCCTCGAATTTGCGGGATCCAGTGCCATGACTCGTTCAAATTCAGCCCGGGCCTTTTGGAGCATCTTTGCATGATCACTCCATCGGTAACCGAAATAAATATGCCCCAGCAAGAGATGGGCCTCCACACTGTTCGGCGCCAAGTCGATCGCTTTCCCTCCTTGCTCTAGGGCGCGCTTAATCTCCTGCGCTCGCAGCAAGGTTTCCACCAATTGAAGACGCAGTTCAGAGCTTTGGGGATTCGAGGTGATGGCTTTCTCGAATTCAGCAATCGCCTGTGGGTACTTTTCCGCAAAAGTAAGTGTCTTGGCCAGGCTAAAGTGATAATAGGACCGAGCTAGGTCAATTTCCCCCTGGCTAGACTCGCTAGCAGGTACTACAGCCAGACCGATTACTGCAAGCAACTGAAACATGACTATATTATGGCACATCGAGCGAGCGAGTTTATAGGTTTACACCTTTTCAAGATACCTTTGACCCCTTTCCCTGCACCTTTCTCAACAGACAGGCTGCGTTGGACATTAAAGAGTCTTTCCGGCGTTCGTTTAGCGTAATCCCTCCCAAGCAAAGAGGATGCCACACCTTGACTGGGAGTCGAGGACAGACTGCCTCCTCGGCAAAGCGATTACGCTGGTTCCTTCTGGGACCACGGTTATTCAATTCCCAACTTGATGTAGACGATTTTCAAATTCGATCTTCTCAACTAGGGGCAATTCCCAAAAGTCATTAATCGACTGAACCAACATTCTGTGAAGATCACAGAGCTCTTCTCTCCAGACCTCACTCTGAACCGCGACCCGCAAAGTCGAACCTTGAAGAGCCAAGGGACAACTTCTTCGCGCCAACTCTTTTCCCACAATCTGCGGCCATAGTTCCTTCAAAAAAATCAACGTGACCTCATGGTCTTTCACTACATCCGTCAAAAACGCCGAAAGAAGAGACCCGAGGCCTTTCATCATCATCCGTCCGGATCGATCTGCAATGCGAGCACCCTTTTGAGATTTATTTCAACAGAGTCGAATCTTCGGGAACACCTTTCTTCAATTCAATCAGCTCCGATTCTAGGCCAACCACATTACCCGCCTCATCCAACTCAAAAGTTAGGCGACCAAGGTAGCGTCCCCTCTCCACGCTGGATAGAATGGCGGCATGGTTCACCTGTTCAGGAGGATGAAGGATGAATCTTTTCTCTGCCAGCAAAATCGCATAAATCTCTGGATGCGCCAAGGCCAGTTGACGGGCAGTTTCTCTGGGTAAATCTGTTAAGACAACCCAGAAATCTGCTCTTCCTGCCCATTGGCTTTTCCTTTCCGCCACCGCATTTAGAGGGTCCAGAGCCAAAAACTCGGAATTGGGTTTTATCCTATTTGGAGCGGCCAGTCCCAGAAAGCCGATCCGAACGTTTTTGTTGAGGCCAACCTCAGGCCCGGGTACGTCAACGATGAAGAACGGCGCCGGGCTAGGCACATTGGAACGACGGGGAACAAGGTTAGTCGAGATGATGCTGGTAACCACTTGGGCCCTGGACAGCTCTTGCCATAACCACAAATCTTCGGCAGCCAGATTAAATACATGAATGGGTAATCGATCCAGGCTCTGGATCATTAATCGATTAATCATCCTAGCGTTCGTCCCCAAGGGTTTAAAGTAGTTTCCCGAATCGACCTGAAGGACATACCCCCCGTTTTCCCTGCGATAATGGCTAACGTAACCGGCTCGACGAGCCAGTCCCCCGGCGGGACTTACCTTTCAGCCACACGGTTCGAATGCTCCCTGTACGAAACCGGTAAAGAAGAGCGTAACCTGGGTTGCCCGATCACTGGCAGCCAAAAAGGTGATGCCTGGCCTCATCAGGAGGACCAATAATAAGCTAAGATACAACTTCATCTATTTATTTTAGGACAAAACCCGCGTCAGAGGGGAAAGAACTCTGCAACACGGTAAAGCGAAAAGAAGCAACGATAGACACTGGCCAGACCGGCCGCAGAAAAGAGAACCAGAAAATGTGCAAATCACCCAGAACTCAGGCTCTCACATCTCTTGACAATTCGATCAGTTTCCCTTAGACAGTTTCCGGGGCCCGCAGGGCCACATCTAAGGATCAAAGTAAATGGATCTGGCGGCAGAACAGGCTCTCCTCTTAAATACCACTTACGAACCTTTACGGGTCGTCTCCTGGAAACGTGCGGTCCGAATGCTGTTTCAGGAAAAAGTAGAAGTGGTTGAGGAGTACGATCGCGAAGTCCGAAGCGTTTCTTTAGCCCTGAGGTTGCCATCGGTCTTGAGATTACTCTCCTATAGAAGGATCAAGCGCTCATACCATCAAGTGAGATTCACTCGGTCCAATCTGTTGGCTAGGGATGACTACCGTTGTCAATATTGCGATCGTCGTCTCGCTTTAGGGGAACTGACTTACGACCACGTTATCCCAGTCTCTCGAGGGGGCTCCAAATCCTGGGACAATATCGTCACTTCCTGTATAGCCTGCAATCGTAGAAAAGGAGGACACACACCGGAAGAAGCCGGTCTCAGACTGCTACGAAACCCAAAAGCTCCCCCCGGATTCCCCCATAAAATACGCTTCTTTCTGAGTCGCAATACTACCCCGGAAAGTTGGAAAACCTACATTTTCTGGCACGTGGATACCAAGTTTGCCTGAAGCACTGGTCTTGTTCGCCCGCTACCCTCGCCTTGAAAAGGTCAAGACTCGACTATCTCCCGTGCTCTCCTCCAGGGATCGACTTCATCTTCACATAGCATTTTTGCTGGACACCCTCGATCGGATTGCCCAGTTGGAGATTCACTGCTACCTTTATCTATCGGATTGCTCCGAAAAGGAAAAAATCCGCTTTGCCAGCGAACATTCGCTAAGACCAGATGTTCGCATTGACCGCCAATCAGGTTGCTATCTAGGTCAGCGACTGTGGAATGCATATCGAAAGATCTCGGGGGAAATCGAGAGAGTTATCTTCATAGGCTGCGACACTCCGAACCTACCCCTCCCCTATATCAATCAGGCCCTTCACCATTTGATCAATGTCCCGGTCGTGATTGGGCCAGCGGAGGACGGCGGATACTACCTGTTAGGTCTCGCAGAGCCTCGTCCCGAATTGTTTGAAGGTATCGATTGGGGCACTTCGGAAGTTCTAGCACAGACGGTGGGTAAACTCAGTCGAAGAGAGTACCACCTATTACCTCCCTGGTACGACGTAGATACAGGCACCGACCTGGCCAGACTTCAACGGGATTTGGCATCTCGTCCAAAAGATTTGCCCCATCGTACTCACCAGTATCTTCGTTCGAGATCTTTTTTTTCGACCGATGGTGAGCCATTTACAGACGGTATTCATCCTAAATGAAGGGTCGAAGAGTTGACTCTACCACCAAGGTTTTCTTAGGATTAGGCCTGGCATATCCACTTAATAGTTTTAAAGAATAATGACTACTATCAACCAATGCAGAGATTTCTTGGAGAAACTTTTCGCCTTGAAGATTGCAGAGCCTCAAAGGTTGCAGTACCTGAGAGATCCATACATGCTCTTTACCGGAGACCTACTGGCTCGCCGTCGAATTCAGGTGGCTTCAATATTGGCGATCCTGATTCACATTATGCTTTTTCTGATCGTCTTCCCCTCTTTTGGAAACCGCGTGTTTCAGCCCACAGAAGTACTGATTTTGAGAAATTTGGCAAAACCCGCCCGACTAATGGGGGGTGAGCCACCCAAGCCAAGAGCAGCGGCAAAACCCAAGGTTCGGAAACCAAAACCCACGGTCATCCCCATTCCTGATCCTACACCCAGCGAACCAGAACCGATTCGTAGAAAGGAAATCCAGGAGACACCGCAAATCCAGGATGAAATCTTAGCCGAATTGAACATAGGAGATATCACTGCGCCTCCATCTTCCTCTTTAAGTAGGGAACGAGGGGTGGGTCTCGAAGGTCGTGGGGCTGGTTCCCAGTCCGGACCCGGTTCCGCTACAGGGGATGGAAGCGGCGTCTATACGCTGGGGGGTGGTGTTACCAATCCAGAAATTATAGAACAGACGATTCCGAGTTACACGGATCAAGCAATTCGAGCAAAAGTTCAAGGAATTGTTCTTTTTCAGGCAATCATTCGCAAGAATGGGCGAGTGGACAGTTTCAAGGTTCTCAGAGGCCTCGGCCATGGACTAGAAGAAAAGGCGATTAAAGAGATCTCCACCCGCTGGCGTTTCCGTCCTGGGACCTTGAATGGCAATCCAGTCGATGTGCTAGCCACCATTGAAGTAATGTTTAATCTTCGCTAGGGTCCACCTTTCAACCTCAACTCAAGATCGCTCGGAATTCCCGTTTCCAAACCGTCAGTATTTCCATATAATTTCGAGAGTACACTCTAACGGGAAAGAAAGACTCAACCTAGTGGACTTAAAAAACACCATAAACCTACCTAGGACCGGTTTTCCGATGAAGGCCAATCTTCCACACCTAGAACCCAAAATCCTGCAGCTATGGGATAAGATACGCTTGTATCACAAGACTCGACTGGCACAACGAGGCCGACCGACTTTCGTCCTTCATGATGGTCCACCCTACGCCAATGGTCACATCCATCTAGGTCATGCGCTCAACAAGATTCTGAAAGATCTCATCGTCAAATCCAAGACGATGGCGGGTTTTGACTGCCCCTATGTTCCAGGTTGGGATTGTCACGGTCTACCGATCGAGATCAAAGTTGTCGGCAGGAAGAGGGTGGGACTGGATCCCTTGGAAACACGCCAGAAGTGTCGTGAATACGCCCAAAAATATGTGGAAATCCAGAAGGAGGAGTTCAAACGCTTAGGTATCTTTGCCGACTGGGACAACCCCTATCTCACCATGAGCTCCAGCTATGAGGCAGAAACGGTCAGAGTGTTGGGCAAATTCGTGGAAAACGGTAGCGTTTACAGAGGACTCAAACCAGTCCACTGGTGTACCTTTTGCGAAACTGCTCTGGCAGAAGCAGAAGTCAACTATAAGCAACATGTTAGCCTATCCATCTACGTCAAGTTCCCGGTTCTGGCTAGCCTAAAAGAGATCAGCCCCAAACTCGTTGATCGTCGTGTTTCCGCTTTGGTTTGGACGACTACACCCTGGACCTTGCCCGCTAATTTAGCTATCTGCTTCCACCCAGAATTCGACTACAGCTTCGTACAGTCAGCTGATGAAGTCTATATCGTGGCCCAAGAGTTGTTGCAGGAAGTGGTCCGTGAGTGCGGGTTTGAGGGCCATCAAGTCCTGTTCACAGTCAAGGGTAAAGAACTGAAGAAGTTAGTCTTCCGCCATCCCTGGCTCAATCAAAATTCCAGGAGTCTCCTGGCTAACTTGGTGACATTGGATCAAGGAACAGGAGTAGTCCACACAGCACCGGGACATGGTCACGAGGACTATCTCCTAGGACTGGAAAATGGGCTAGAGATCTATTGCCCAGTCGACAGTTCAGGGAGATTTACCCAGGATGTCGAACACTTCGCTGGGCTACCCGTTCAGCAAGCCACCGCGAGGATTGCCCAGTTCATAGCCGAGAAAGGAGCACTGGTAGCAGAAAAGAATTTTGAGCACAGTTATCCTCACTGTTGGCGCTGTCACCATCCGGTGATTTTCCGAGCTACCCCCCAATGGTTTATTAGCATGCAGCATGGGAATCTCCGTAAAAAAGCCCTTGAGGCTATCAAGGGAGTCCGCTGGATCCCAGCTTGGGGGGCGGAGCGCATTAGTAGCATGATCGCTCACAGACCCGATTGGTGCATCAGCCGACAAAGGATTTGGGGTGTGCCCATCACCGCTTTCTACTGCAAATCCTGCAACCAGCCCCTTCTGTCTTCCGCCTTGGTTGAGCACGTGGCAGACATCTTCGAAAAGGAAGGCGCTGACGCGTGGTATTCCCGCAGTGCCCGGGAGTTGCTTCCGGAAAACACACGTTGTCCCTGTGGAAGCACTGAAGCCGAAAAAGAACAGGACATTCTCGACGTATGGTTCGACTCTGGCTCTAGCCATCACGTGCTGCTTGGGAAACAGGACAATCTGCCTTGGCCTGCCGATGTCTACCTGGAGGGTGGAGATCAGTATCGGGGGTGGTTTCACAGCTCCTTGTTGATCGCCCTTGTAGTTCGCAACGCCGCACCCTACCGGACCGTAGTTTGCAACGGCTGGACCTTGGATTCCCAGGGTCGTGCCATGTCCAAATCGCTGGGAAATGTCATCTCTCCTTTGGACGTTCTGAAGACCAACGGTGCAGAGATTCTTCGTTTGTGGGTGGCATCGATCCATTACACCGAGGACGTGCGTCTGGGAGAAGAGGTTTTGTCTCGTTTGCGCGAAGCATACCGAAAGATTCGTAATACCAATCGGTTTCTGTTGGGGAATCTTTATGATTTCGACTCGCACAAGGCCCTACCCTTCTCTGCACTGAGCGAACTCGACCGTTGGGCGTTGGCTCGCTTGGCATCGGTGGCTGAGCAAGCAGAAAAGGCCTACCAGGCATTCGAGTTCAGTGAGGCCTACCGTGCCCTTCATCGTTTCTGTCTGGTTGATCTCTCAAACTTCTATTTGGATATCTTGAAGGATCCACTCTATATCTCGGCTCCCGAATCTCCACGACGTCGAGCTGCTCAGACGACCTTATCGATCATTCTCGATACACTCGTCCGACTTTTGGCCCCGATTTTACCGTTCACGACCGAAGAGATCTGGAAGACTCTTCACCCGAAGAATGGACCTAATGAATCGGTGCATTTGACTCAGTTTTCCGATCAAATGGATCAATATCAGGATGAAGCACTTTTGCTTCGCTGGAAACCTCTACGGGCGATTCGGGAAAAAGTCAACAAGGCGGTCGAGGAGAACCGCAGAAACGGTCACATCGGTAATTCATTGGAGGCCAAAGTCACCTTGCATTGTAGCTCCGACATCTTCCGATATCTGCAAACTTTTCACGAGTTGCCGTATCTCTTTATTGTCTCCCAGGTCAATTTGGACGAGAACCAGGACTACTCTGTGGAGAAGACTGAGGTAGTGGTCTCGAAAGCTACTGGTAAGAAGTGTGAGCGCTGCTGGCACTATTCGGCTTGGGTGGGAAAGTTAAAGGATCTACCCACGATTTGTCACCGCTGTCATCAGATACTTGGGGAAATAGGTGCGATCACTCCAGACTCCATTTCTGCCTTGGATAGACCAAAGGGCTGAGGCCCCATTTTGGAAATAAATGAGGCAATATTCTGCTAAGCGCTTCAGGATCAAGAGCCTTGTGAAGGTGCCGGGGACTAGCATGGGAAACTCAAAAGAGACGAGACCCCATCGAAATGCGAGTAATCCCCAGGAACTAAAATAGGTTATGCGACTTCTATCATGCCTCTTAGGTGTGTGCATTTTTTTACTCGATTTGGGAACCAAATGGTGGGTTCACAATACCGAATGGTTACAATACTATTCGGTAATCGACGGGTTCTTTTCGATTCAATATACGGAAAATGAAGGTATCGCCTTCGGCCTTTTCCACACTCTGCAGTCGGATTGGAAGCCCTTGATCCTCACCGCGATGGCTGCCGTTGCTCTCTTCATCGTGTTCTACTCGATTTGGAGTGCTCCGACAGAACAGAGACTCCCTTTCTTTTCGATGGGCTTGCTGTTGGGTGGAATCTCAGGTAACCTCGTCGACCGTCTTCTCCATCATCACGTAGTGGATTTCTTGCACCTGCACTGGGGGAACTACTTTGCTTGGCCCACCTTTAACCTTGCCGATGCTGCCATCACTTGCGGAGTCCTGTTGATCCTCTTTGAAACCTTCTTTCGTCAGGGTGAAGGAGTGCCACAAGAGAGCGAGGCACCGAGACGAGGAAACAAGTAACGAGGGCGATGAGCTACGTATTCTTCACAGGCTGTTGGCTAGGGTTCTTCTATCTTCTTGGCCTCTCTTCTCCCCCCCTTCCAACTGCCGAGCAAGTCGCCCAACGGCTCCAGATCAAGTACAATCAAATAAGAAGTTTTTCAGCCCAGTTTCGACAAGTTTTTCGGGGGCGTGGAGTGAAAATCGAGGAAACTGGGATAGTCATGATGAAAAAACCGGGAAAAATGTATTGGGAGTATCGAAACCCCATCCAAAAGCTGTTTGTCTCAGATGCTAATAAGACATATTTCTATGTTCCACGGGAGAAACAGGTGATGATATCTGATTTGGAGGACGAAGCAGGAGAGACTCCCTTGCTTTTTCTGCTGGGCAGAGGAGATCTTCAAGCTGACTTCCAAGTCACATTCGAAGACCAGGAACAACCCCTGCAACCGGAAAACTATTTACTCCGCTTGACTCCTAAAGAAGCCCGTGGGGACTTGTCATATCTGATCCTGGAAGTTCTCGCTTCAACCTTCCAGATTTACCGTTTCTCTCTGATCGAGCCGATTGGCAACCGTCAGGACTTTATCCTGACCGACTTCCGAGAAAATATCCACATTGCAGATCGCCAGTTTAAACTCGAGTTACCCCCAGACGTAGAGATCATTACGTACCCACAGTAAAGGGGGAGGGTCCATTGAAACAATTGCGAGCCAACATTACGGCTGTCGGCATGTACTTGCCCGAAACTCGACTGACGAATAGGGACATGGAAACGTTCGTGGATACCTCCGATGAGTGGATCCGAGAACGAACCGGCATTGGGGAGAGAAGGGTTGTTTCAAACGGACAGGCTAACAGTGACCTCTCGGTTCAGGCGATCCAGAACGCCTTCCGAAGTACCCACCTCCATCCCGAAGATATCGATCTTATAATTGTGGCCACCGTCACGCCTGACATGTTCTTTCCCTCCACAGCGTGTCTGATCCAGGAACAAATCGGCGCTACGCACGCCTGGGGATTCGACCTGTCTGGAGCTTGTTCCGGTTTCCTATATGCTCTGGCCACCGGAGCTCAGTTCATTGAAACCGGTGGCTGTAAGAAAGTATTGATCGTGGGAACCGATGTGATGAGTAGCATCATCAATTTTGAGGATCGTTCTACTTGTGTGCTCTTTGGAGACGGAGCCGGAGCGGTCGTCCTGGAGCCCACTTGGAAACCGGGATTGGGAGTTCTCGATTTCATTCTACACTGCGACGGTGCAGGTGGTAAGTATCTCTATATGCCCGGCGGCGGTAGTCGAAACCCGGCCAGCATAGAAACGCTTCGCAAAAAGATGCATTATGTTCACCAGAATGGGAAAGTTGTTTTCAAATATGCCGTTCGGCTGATGAGCGAAGTATCCTCTCAAATCCTGGAGCGTAATGGCTACAAAGTTGAAGATCTAAGCCTCTTTATTCCCCATCAGGCCAACCTGAGGATCCTCAAATCCACAGCTGAACGCCTGAAACTTCGGGATGACCAGCTCGTGGTCAACATAGAGCGCTATGCCAACACAACAGCGGCCACTATCCCGATTGGTCTGGCCGAATGCTACCGAGATGGGAGGATCAAGAAGGGAGATCTGGTGTTGTTGGTTGCTTTCGGCGCTGGCTTCACTTGGGGCAGCGTTCTCTTGCGGTGGGGGGCAGATCCACCTCCTTGCCGGCGCTTAGAGTCTCATCTTCATTCAAAGAAGCGGGACTAGATAAACAATTCTTCTTCCGGATAACCTTCTTCCCGTCGCCCTTGTTTGCGGGAAAACAAATACTCCAAGCCGGTTTTGATTCCCTTGAAGAAAGAAGAAATTTCCACGGCGGGCCGGAGGATATCCTTCTGTATGACTTCCGTGGTCTGCTGTATCTTTTGAACCGTGTCGGTCACCAAATAGTCAATTTTAGAGGCCTGCTCTCGGCCCATCTGGGTCAGTTCCTCCACAAATCGGTCAACTTCCTGGCCGCGCTTTTGCAACATCTGCGAGATAAAGTCAACATTCTTGCTTGCGGTTTCAGCGACCTGACCCAACGGTTTGAGCAATTCAACGGCTTGACGAAATTTGCTGATGACTTCACGAGTTTCCTTTTCGATAGCTTCGGATTGATCGCCCAACCTGCGCAACATCTGTCCGATCGCGCGGGAGGCTCTCCACAGTGAAAGACTCTGAATCACCAGGGCTAGGGATGTGACTCCAATGAAGATAACGAGTAAGGTCTCAACTTTCACTACTTATCCCTCGTTCCCAACCCATCAGGATGCTGGATTTTCCGTACTCCCGTCTTCCTCCGAATCCAATTTTTCTTTCTCTTCCAGATAGGCTTTTTTCCCGGCCTCGACAGCGGCCGTGAACTTTTCCTTTTGGTTAGTTAGGGTCGCCACTCCCTTGTCGACTGACTCCGTCACTCTCTCTGCCGCTTTGCGGCTTTTACCCGAGACGCTCTCCGCGCCCTCGCGCATCTTTTGAGTTAAGCGGTCCGTTCCTTGTTTGTATTTGTCTTCTAAGAAGTTGCGAGTTTCTACACCTGATTTCGGTGCGAAGAGCAGGGCCACGGTCGCACCGACAAACCCACCTATGAGGAAATAAACAAACTTATCCCCACTTGAAACCATTCGGATCAACCCCTTCCGTAAAATCCCTCCCAGTCTATCACAAACAGCGGCGCCAAGAAAAGAGAGGCTCGCGCTCAATCTCGAGACTTTGAAACTCTCTTCAGGCCAGCTTCACCTCTACGATCCTGATACAATGTGCTGCGTGCCCCCCGTACCTAAAGCCCTGACGATTGCCGGATCCGATAGTGGAGGCTGTGCAGGCATCCAAGCCGATCTGAAGACGTTCGCCGCACTGGGTGTCCACGGGATGTCCGCCATCACATCGGTGACCGCCCAGGACACCAGTCGTGTTTACCTTGCCACTGATCTCCCCTTAAAAACGATCGAGCGCCAAATTGAATCCGTAATAGAAGATATCGGCGTCAACGCGGTTAAAACAGGTATGCTTTCTTCGGCGCAAATTATCGATTTAGTAGCAACCAAGATAAAATGCTATGCCATTGAGCAACTGGTCGTGGATCCGGTAATGATCGCTACTGGCGGAGATCCTTTAATTCACCAGGATGCTGTCGAAGTACTTAAGAGAAGGTTGCTGCCTCTGGCCTCGGTGGCCACCCCCAACCGATGTGAAGCTGAGCTTCTTGTGGCTAGGACAATCACCACAGAAAAAGCAGCGGAGGGAGCCGCCAAAGAAATCTTTGACATGGGTCCTCGCGCAGTTATTGTGAAAGGGGGGCACCTTGACGGCTCAGAACAGGTAATCGATTACTTCTATGATGGTCGAGAGCTGATTCACTGGAAGGCCCCTCGCATTAACACGCCACACACTCACGGCAGCGGCTGCACCTTTGCTTCCGCCATTGCCGCCTATTTAGCTCGAGGACTCCCACTTCGAGAGGCCATTAGAAGAGCCAAGGAATACGTCACAGAAGCAATCCGACATTCCTTTTCCCTGGGCCAAGGTCACGGCCCCTTGGGACATTTCTACCGTTACTGGAACCAACGGGATTTTTCCTCATCATAGCAGCCCCTTTTCAATTACAGCGACTGACGTCGTCCTGAAGCTTAGCCGTTCCAACGACGATGATCGGGTGGATCTTAGCATCTCGCACCTGTCCAATTGCGATCAATTTGTGATTGTGAAAAAGCCGGTAAAACTCTTCACTGGCAGTTTCGCTGAAGGGGAGTTCCGTTCCATGCGTGACTGGTCCAACGTGTTTATCATCTAGCTCAAATTGAGGAAACTCGGGTAAGAGCTCTTCCAATGGGTATAATGCTTGCTTCCACCGACGAGCGAGCTCCTCTATACGGACAGCCCGAGAAAAGTCAAACTGACCCGAGCGGATACGTCGCAAATCCTTGAGGTATGCTCCACAGCCTAAACTTTGTCCAATGTCATTGGCCAGACTTCGAATATAGGTTCCTGAAGAGCAGTGTATCCTCAATCGCCAGATATCTTCTTCCTGCTCAAGCAGATCGATGTGATAGATCGAGACGGATCGAAGTGGGCGCTTGCGCTTCAGTTGACGCCGTGCCAACTCGTATAGCTTCGTGCCTGCCACCTTAATGGCGGAGTACATTGGGGGTTTTTGTTGAATATTCCCAGTAAATTGAGCCAGAACTGATCTCGCCGCCTCAGGAGACACCAAAGGCACACTGTTTTCTGCAGTGATGCGGCCTTCCCCATCAAGGGTATCGGTTACTATTCCTAAGTGGACATCGGCTAGATACTCTTTGTCAACACCTTGGAAAAAGCGAGTCAGGCGGGTAGCACGGCCAAGCACCAGCGGCAGGATGCCCGTCGCTAGCGGATCAAGCGTGCCAGTATGTCCTACCTTGGTTCTCAAAAGCCCTCTCGCCCTTTGCACAATATCATGGGAGGTGGGGCCCGCTGGTTTGTCGACGACTAGAATTCCACTGGTCATGATCTGTTTTTACAGCCGTTTGAACCACTGACTCCTTCTTTTGGCACTCCCACAGGACACAAAATAGCCTTTCAACCAGTGCCCTCATGGTCCAAAAGTTTTTCGAGCTCTGCAAGTACACGCTCTCGAACATCGGGGAAATCTCCCTGCACGCAAAGGCCAGCGGCTTTCTCGTGACCGCCCCCTCCAAAGTGTTCGGCCACTGTACCTACATTGTAATGATCCTTCGACCGCAAACTGATCCGATATAGCCGAATGGCTTCCTCCCGGAAGAAGGCGACTATGCTCACTCCAGCCAAAGATAGGGGATGATTGACAATCCCCTCGGTATCTGTAAACGATGCTCCTGCCTGTTTAAGTGCCTGCTGGGTCAAACGTATCCAAGCAATTTTCCCCGAATGATGGAGTTCAAGAGTGTCGAGGACTTGGCTTAATAGACGTAACCTCGGAACTGACTGGGTCATATATACCATTTGAGCGATCTGAGAGGGATCCGCGCCTAAAGCCACTAGGTCAGAAGCGATGGTAAAGCTTTGAGCGCGGGTATTAGAGAATTGAAAGGAGCCAGTGTCAGTGAGGATGGCGACGTATAGAGCAGTTGCAATCCCGACGGTCAAAGATATGTGCAAGGATTTGATGAGTTCATAGATCATTTCACCCACGGCTGCCGCTGAGTGATCCACCCAATTCAAATGGCCAAAGGGTTTGGTCTTGGGGTGATGATCAATGTTGACGATGTAATAGCCCTCTAGATTTTTGAGTTTGGGGCGATCCAAGTCGTTACATTCCAGCACGAAAACACCATCATACCGACCTTCAATCCGATCCGAGAACCGAATCTTTTCACTTCCTGGCAGAAAACTATAGACCTGCGGCAAAGGGTCGGCATTGACTATCAGGGCACTCTTACCGATAGACTCCAGCGCCAATGCTAGGCCAAGCTGTGAGCCGATAGAGTCGCCATCCGGGCGAGAATGGGAAGTGATCACAAAGGAATTATGAGCCCGTATAAACCCGATGATCTCATCTCGCATACTTACTCATAGTCGAAAAACTCCACGTCATAGTTGATCAGATCTGAACCCAGGACTCCTTCTGCTTCCCGAACCAGCTTTTGCGTCACCTGTTGCAACTGCCCCCGGCTAGATCCAATCGAAACTGCTCCCAGTCGGGCTCGTTGCCATACATTTTGGTAGTCGATTTCAGAGATGGAAAAATTGAAGCGTGCCCGTAAGCGATCACAGGTTTTCCGCAATACGTTGCGTTTGTCTTTAAGTGAACGACTATAGGCCAGATGGATCTCAAAGGAGCAGAAAACTATTGGCATCTGTTTATCCTCAGGTTACGAGTGCTGCGGGGCACTTACTCGGAAAAACTTGCAGGACACCCGCTCCTCATTACATCCATGTCAATCTCATTTCCTCCCCTTCCTTTTACAGGAGATGTGTGACACAGTACATCCGGCTGTAGAAGCGATCGGCCGACCGCCAGCTTGCAGCAGAATGTTAATTCTGTGCAGACGGAGAGGTCCGTGAAGGCGATTATTGTTCATGAGTTCGGCAGCCCGGAAGTCCTCCGGACCGGAGAAGTCCCGACCCAAAATGTGGGAACTGATGATGCGCTGGTGGATATCTTCGCCGCGGGTGTCAATTTTATAGACATCTACTATCGAGCAGGTTTATACAAGACCATTCTTCCCTTTGTTCCAGGACTGGAGGCCGCAGGGGTAGTGCGCGCCGTCGGCTCGAGGGTAATTGTGCCTAAGGTGGGAGACCGCGTCGCCTTTGCTCTTTCCATGGGAGCATACGCAGAACAAGCCTTGGTACCCGCCTGGCAATTGGTACCACTACCCTCCGAAGTCACTTTTCAAATGGCTGCGGCCGGGATGGTCCAAGGAATGACAGCCCATTACCTGACCCATGATACCTATGCTCTAAAATCTGGAGAAACAGCCTTAGTACACGCCGCAGCAGGTGGGGTTGGGTTATTGCTGGTACAGATGGCTACACACCTGGGAGCACAGGTGATCGGAACAGTATCCACAGATGAGAAGGCACAACTGGCCACGCAGGCAGGAGCCGACAAGATAATCTTGTACGAAAGGACGGATTTCGAAAAAGAAGTCAAGAACTTAACCCAAGACCGCGGAGTCGACGTGGTCTATGATTCGGTAGGTCGTTCGACCTTTACCAAGAGCCTAAACTGTTTAAAACCGCGTGGGCTTCTAGTGCTGTTTGGCCAGTCCAGCGGGCCAGTTTTGCCATTCGATCCACAACTCCTGAATCGCAAGGGCTCTCTTTTTCTGACTCGCCCAAGCCTTCACCACTATACGTTGACCCGAGATGAATTGCTCGCGCGAGCGCGCGACATCTTCGGTTGGATCTCTGAAGGAAAGCTGAGTATCCGGGTAGATCGCACACTGCCCTTAGAAGAAGCGGCGACGGCACACAGGGCTCTTGCAAGCCGGCAGACCACGGGGAAAATACTGCTTTTACCACTCAAGCCGTGACCCCGGCAGCGGGGCAGCGGATCGGCTTGATCGAGATCCCCCCTGGGCTTCCTGATCCGACCCCCCTAGTTAAACCGGCTTAGGTGCGACCTTCTCTTTCACAAAAGCCTCGATGACATCACCGATCTTTATATCATTGAAATTGATAATCGACATCCCACATTCGTAACCTGCACGAACCAGGTTGACATCATCTTTGAAACGTCGAAGTGAGTCGATCTTTCCTTCGTAAATGACCACACCATCCCGAATCAAACGGACTTCGGCATTCCGAGTGATCTCTCCGTCCACTAAGTAGCTACCAGCAACCGTTCCAAACTTCGGGGTGCGAAAGGTCTGACGAACCTCGGCTCGACCACAGTAGGTTTCCTTCACTGTCGGTTCGAGCAGGCCCACCATGGCCCGTTCAATTTCCTGTGAAAGTTCGTAGATGACCGTGTGTAGTCTGATCTCCACATTCTCCCTCTCTGCGACCTCCTGGACACTACGTTCCGGACGAACTCCGAACCCAATGATAATGGCATCGGAAGCAGAAGCGAGAAGCACATCGGACTCTGAGATTGCCCCCACCCCACCGTGAATGACCTTGATCTTTACTTTATCGGCACTGAGTTTGTGGAGAGTATCTTCAGCAACCTCCACCGACCCCTGAGTATCTGCTTTGAGGATGATGGCCAACTGCTTGATTTCTCCTGTCTCCATCTGCGCATATAGCTCATCCAAACTGATCTTGGAGGACCTGCTCAGTTCCTTTTCTCGAAGCCGCTGCTGGCGATGTTGCCCGATCTGCCGGGCTCTGGTTGCATCTCCCACGACTTGGAATCCATCTCCTGCTTGAGGAACGTCTTGCATCCCGAGAATCTCAACAGCGCTACTGGGACCCGCTTCGGTCATCGGTACTCCTCGGTCATCAAACATGGCTCGAACTTTGCCATTAACTGCGCCGGCGATGAAGAAATCTCCTACTCGCAACGTGCCGTTATGCACCAGAACAGTAGCAACGGCACCTCGGCCTCTATCCAATCTGGCCTCGATGACCACACCCGAGGCGGAACGCTTCGGATTCGCCTTTAGTTCCAGAATGTCGGCCGTTAGCAAAATCATTTCCAACAGTAGGTCTAGGTTAGTTTTCTCTGTAGCAGACACCTCCACCATGACCGTGTCACCACCCCAGTCTTCACTGACCAGCTCATGTTCGGCAAGTTGCTCTCTAGTCCGCTTAGGTTGGGAACCTTCCTTGTCGATTTTATTAATAGCCACTAAGATAGGCACCTTGGCCGCCCGCGCATGATCGATTGCTTCGATCGTCTGAGGCATGACTCCATCGTCTGCAGCAGTGACCAGGACCACCAGATCAGTCACCCCGGCGCCGCGTGCCCGCATCCGTGTGAAAGCTTGGTGTCCCGGCGTGTCCAGAAACACGATCTTACGCCCGTTGATCTCAACATGGTAAGCACCGATGTGCTGAGTGATACCACCCGCTTCGCCTGCCGCTACTCTGCTTTCACGGATGGCGTCGAGCAACGAAGTCTTACCGTGGTCGACATGACCCATCACGGTCACCACTGGGGGTCGAGGAACAAGTTCTTCAGGTTTCTCCTCGACCCGCTCTCGTTCCACTATACTTTCCTCGAAAGAGACAAAACGGGCCACGGCATTAAAGACCTGGCAAACCTCCTTGATGATTTGCTGGTCCAGAGTTTGGTTGACCGTGGCGATGACGCCATGATCCATCAATACTTTGACCACATCTTTGCTCTTCACACCAAGCTTCTCACTGAGTTCTTTGAGTGTGACCGCTTCCGAAAAAGTCACCTCCTGGGGAGAAACGGCCTGCTTCTCCTTCCTGGGCTGCTCGGTTAGAACAGCTGGCAGCTCCTCGACACCTTCAGGAGACAGAACTGGCTGAGGAATGGATTCGTCTGCCGGCCCTTCCGGGGATTTCGCGCCATGAACGAGTTCAGATGCGGGAGTTTCGGCGGCCACCTTCTGAACTGATTCAACGTGCCTCGCCTCCCCCTTGACCTTAGCTAGAGATCCAACTTCTCTTGCCGCTGGTTCCAGACTCCTGATCCTAGCTTTCTCCTTTTCTATGGCGACTTTTCGAATGGTCCTTTCAACAGCTTTCTTCAACTCCGGAGAAACCGATTGCTGTATCGCCTTCTCTAGCTGCTCCGCAGAGAGCCGAGCCTCAACCTTTTCGATAATCGGCTCATCCTCAATGGTAACCTCTGTCCTTTCCGGGCTGCTTTCTGGATCGATCTCAATCCTTCGATAGGAACCCTTGCCTTTTCGTGGCTTGAGCGAACTCGCCAATGGGCTTCCAATCGTTCTTTCCTCGATCTTTGGGGTCCCTTTCCTGAGTTTTCCAAGCTGTTTGATGGTCCTACGGACTCGCAGTACCGGTACTTTTTTCTTCTCTTTGATCCTCTCAGCCTTGACCTGCTCTTCCTGCTCGAGTTCCACCATCATCTGCAACCGCCGCCGGATCCGATTAGCGATGTCCTGGTCCACCGGGGTGGTTGCTGACGGAACCCAGACGCCAATTTTCTTGAGCTCCGATATGACCACCGAGTTCTGAATATCAAACTCAGTGGCTAGTTGATTAACCCTGATCTGCTCCATTTTTCGCGATCAACCTCTTTTCTAGCTTTCCACAGCTGGTCGTGATGCTTGAGCTTCCTTGATCTTAGGGGCAAGCCTGTTGAGTATTAGCTCTCTCGCCTCTTCTGTTGGCTCGGAGGCGAGAAACGTGCTAGCTGCCTCAATCAAATTCTCCGCGGTCTTCCGGCCAATGCTGGGGATCTCCGTCAGATCCTCAATCGACTTTGAAGCTAAAGCTTGGATAGACCGAATGCCCGCTTCTTCCAACCGGATTTCCATTTTCTCTCCCACTCCCCCCAGTCGAGACAGATTCTCTGCCTCAGCAGGAACAGAAAGCTGCTCCATTTGGATGAGAATCTCCTGCTTTTTCTCTTCTTCACTCTTGATGTCAATCTGCCAACCCAATAACTTGGAAGCCAGGCGAACATTTTGCCCCTTCTTTCCGATCGCCAGGGAAAGCTGATCTTCAGGAACAATAACTTCAAGAAGTTTTGTGACCGGATCGGCAATGAGCACCTTTGAAATTTTCGCCGGTTTTAAAGCATTCATCGTGTATTCAATAATGTCATCTGCATACTGAATGATATCGATTCTCTCATTCCGTAACTCGCGAATGACTGCATTAATGCGACTCCCTTTCATACCCACGCAAGATCCTACTGGATCGACGTTTTCTTCCCGACTGGCGACAGCCACCTTCGCCCGTTCCCCTCCTTCACGGACCACATTCTTGATCACTACTGTGCTATCGTAGACCTCAGGGATCTCCATCTCAAACAGACGTACTAACAGACTCGGATCAGTCCTTGAAACCACAATCTGGGGACCTCTTGATAGACGATGAACCTTGACAACAACCGCTCTAATCCGATCCCTCACCTTGTACTCCTCGTTTCGAGACTGATCACTGTAGGGAAGAACGGCCTCCGTCCTGCCAATATCCAAAACAACATCATGCCCTTCAAAGCGGCGAATAATTCCGTTAACCAGCTGACCTATCTGACCAGAGTACTCTTCAAACACCATCTCCCTTTCCGCTTCCCGGACCTTTTGAAAAATGACCTGCTTTGCGGTTTGGGCAGCGATTCTACCTAGCTCCACCGTAGGCTTTGGAATTTCAATATAGTCACCAACCTCGAACGTCTCATCGATGCCTAGCGCCTCCTCGAGCGACATTTCTGTCGCTTCTTCACTGACCGCCTCCATGATTCGCTTGACTGCAAAAACATCGATGGTGTCCGTTTCCGGGTCGTATCGAGCCTGTAAATCTTCATCAGTCCTAAAATACTTCTTTGCCGCTGCCACCATCGCATCTTCCAAAGCATGTTGGATGATTTCGGAATCAATACCTTTCTCACGACTAATCTGTTCGATGGTTTGGCTCAACATGCTAGCCATTATTAACTAACCTCGTTACTTGCAGAATGACGAGTTGCTTCAATCAACGACCCACTATCTGAAGCGGAAAACCAGGTTCGCTTTGCTGATCTTCTTCAGCGGAATACTGACTGTTTCCTGACTACACTCTAGGTGAACCATCCCGCCTGAGGTCTTCTGAATAAAACCATTAAAAGTCCTCCGGCCCTGGATCTTGTGCACAGTAGTGAGTCGGATCTGGCGACCCGCGAAGTGCTGATAGTCGGTCTCTTTAAAAAGGGGGCGTTCTATGCCTGGTGAGGACACCTCCAGAACATATGGATGAGAAACCAGATCCTCTACATCTAGTACCACACCTACATGTTGACTAACCCTTTGGCATTCTTCCAGGTTAACTCCCCCAGCCTTGTCAATATAAATTCTTAATTTCGACGAAGTCCCCCTGGGCTTAAACTCAATATGGATGAGCTCACAACCTTCGTTCTCCACCACCTCGCGCACCAGATGCTCGGCCTGAGTCGTCACATCCATACTTTTACCCTAAAAATAAAAAAGTGGGCATAGGCCCACCGTCTAGCTGAGCAATATGAAGGAATTATACTCGATAGACGAGCCTAATTCAAGAATGGACGAAGACCGGTACGGGTCTCCACTCGGCCTAACTGCTCCAATTCCGGCTTCAGCTCGCCAGCAGGCCCGGCGATTACCATTAGAAAAGCCTGGGAAGTAAGATATTTCTCGAGCGAGGATTGAAAGACTTGGGGGCTGACCCGCGCAAGACGGAGTCCGTAGTTGCTGATGTAGCTCATGCCGAGGCTGTAGAGATTGGCCCTTAGCAATTGACCGAGCTGGGAAACCGGATCTTGAAATGACTCCTTAAACTCGAGAACAATGAGCTGTTTGGCTTCCTTGAATTTCGACAGGTCAATCCGGCCATGCCTCAGTTCTTCAACCGTCCTTAAAAATCTTCGAAAATAGGGTACCAACTGGTGGGATGGCGCCTGAATGCTGACTTCGATGCGGTCGGGCATCTTACTAGCCCTGACCTGGGCAACGGCCCGGATGTAGTTGTCAGCCGCTACCTCCCGAGCCCAGTCAGGGAAACAGAGGGTGATATACTGTTCAAAGATCTTGAGGGGATAGTAGTCCTGATCCCCTTCAGAAACACTAATTGTCCCCCAGCGAAAGAGGCCCCTCTGAGAATGATGATCGACCAAAACAATACGAGGTTTGGAGGGCCTTTCAGCGCTTTGGAAAGTGAAAGGGACCGGAATTTTCTTAACCCATCCGCCCCAACGCCGACTCAATGTCCTAAAAAGCTCTTGACGATCTCCAGAGTAATACATCGCCAATTGAGTCTCATTTGGGATAACCAATTTGCGATGCTGGATCTTGACGTCGGATAGGTGCAGATTTTGGAGAGTATCTGCGGTTCCTTTAACCGAATGCATATAGGGATTCCCCTTGAAAAGTTCGAATAGAAACAACTGTCTGGTGAAAGCGTCGATCGCCTGACTCTCCCGATTCACCTGTTCCACCAGTCGAACTCGCAGAATCTGAAAATGCTTCTCTTTAAATTTGGGCCGCACCACCATCTGAGCAAGTATGTTTAAGGTTTCCGCTAGATGCTCCACCGCTACGCTTCCGGAGAGAAACAGGGCGTCCCACTCCACTCGGAGGTTCAATTTGGCCCCCAGCTGCTGGAGTCTGTTCCGAACGCCACTTGAACCTTGCTCTCGGGTCTCCTGCAGCATCATCGTGGTCATCAAGAAGGTAACTCCCCATTTGTTAATAGGGTCGAAAGCAGCCCCATTTCGAATCATCAGAACGAAAGGAACCCGTGACTGATTAGTGGGAAGAAACAGTATTTCCATGCCATTCAGTAGAGACTGTCTGTGCATATCCGGTAAGGCAATGAGTTCAGCGATCCCGGTTCCTTGACCCCGCCCAGATATGATAAAAGAGAGTAGGAGTAGCATTTGCAATCGGCTGGACCGAAGAGCCTCTCCCACAACCACTGGCATCTGTCTATCTTAATTGATCTGAACGTTTAATTGAACCGAGTGCTTCGAAAACCAAACAGGCCCAGTCGACCAAGCCATGAAGTTCAACCTTTTCCGACTGCAGATACGATCCAGTGTGACACATGCAGGTTAGAAGCTTTTTGCTGAATGCAAAGCGGAATCGCCTAAGAAACGGTCTCACCATTTTAATGCGTGAGGACCACACCGTCCCGGTCGTCACAACCATGATGTGGTATCGGGTCGGTTCACGGTTCGAGAAACCTGGACAAACGGGTATCTCTCACTTACTGGAGCATATGTTATTCAAAGGCACAGATCGTTATGGCAAGGGCGAAATAGACTACATTACCGCTCGCAGCGGCGGCAGTAACAATGCTTTTACATCACACGATTATACCACCTACTTGTTCAGTTTTTCCTCACAGCGTTGGCGGCCGGCACTTGAGATGGAAGCGGATCGCATGAGGAACAACCATTTTGACCTTGTGGAGATTGAGCTGGAAAAGCACGTTGTGATCGAGGAGATGAGGATGGAGCGAGATAACCCTTGGGGAGCATTGCAAGAGGCAGTGTACTCAAGCGCGATGGGAAAGCATCCTTATGGCTTTCCGGTAATGGGCCAGTACGAAGATCTCGTGCGTATTGGCCCCGATCAGATCATTGATTATTATCGTCGCTTTTATACCCCCAACAACGCTGTTTTGGTGGTAGTGGGAGACTTTTATAGCGGACAGGTCCTGGAGCGCATCCAAACACTCTTTGAGTCGATTTCAAGCACAGAGGTTCCTCAACTAGCCACTCTCGGAGAGTCACGCCCACAAGAACGGACCAGAGTACATCTGAACCGACCTACCAAGGTAACTCGAATAATTATTGCTTTTCCGGCACCTTCAGTGCGCCAGTCAGCCCACTACGCTATGCAGCTTCTGGACAACCTCTTGTCCGAAGGCAAGCTGTCTCGCTTTTACCAGCGCTTGATAGAGAGGGAACGGGTTGCATCGCTGGCGACAACCGAGTTCACTGAAACCTTTGACCCTTCCCTGTTTTTGGTCCGTTTGGAACTTCTAGAGGGTGTCCAGCCCGAAGAGGCCGAAGCGATCGTCTTCGATGAGATAGCCCAGCTGCACCAGACTTTACTCCCGCTTAATGAGTTGAAACGCGCAAAAAACCAGTGCATTACCGCCTTTCTCAGTAGCCTCGAGACCACTGGGGATCAGGCCTTTCAGTTGGGTTTGATGGAAGTCTTCGATCGGTTTGAATATTGGAATACGTACCAGGAGAGAATTGAGCTTTTGACTCCTGAAAAAGTGAGAACAGTGGCCGCCCAATACTTGTCTCCGGATCATGCGACGATCGGGCTCCTATCCGATGAAAAGACCCATCTCAGTTCCCTTTGAGCGGCAGCAACTAGACAACGGACTGATCCTTTTCTTCTCCGATCAGCAACGCCTCCCCCTACTGTCCCTTAATGCTTTTGTGCTGGCTGGTTCCGATCAAAATCCTCTCAGCCGCCCGGGGCTGGGAGCGCTGACCTCCCATCTACTTGACGAGGGAACGAGAAACTACAATGCCCGCCAGATTGCGGAGTTAGTTGAAATTGCGGGAGGCAACTTGTCCTCCTTCAGCCACAGTGCTCTGAGCGGGATTTCTCTCCAGCTGAGAGAGGAGGACTGCAGGGTTGGACTGGATCTTATGAAAGAAATGATCTGTTCCCCCCGCTTTTCCCAGGATCTTTTCGAGTTGCAAAAAGATAAGGTGATCAACCACATTCAAGCACTGGCGGACGATCCGTTCATAGTGGCCAGCAATCAGTTCGACCGATGGATCTACCGGGATGGGCCTTTGCAGCATCCTATTCTGGGAACCGAAGAAAGTCTCCAAGGCCTTAAGCTCGAGGATCTGTTCGAGTTTCACCGGCAAAAGTATGCACCCGAAAACACCATCTTAGTAGTCGTTGGAGCTGCAGACTGGTCCAGCGTGATGGCCTCGGTCAACGAGAACTTCTCGTCCTGGAAAAATCCAGACTTCCGGCGCACTGTACTTCCTACCTTGCAAAGACAGAGCGAGCCTATTTTAGACCAACAATTCATGGCAAAAGAACAGCTCGTGATCCTTGTGGGACACTTGGGTATCTCTAGGCACAACCCCGACTTCTACGCACTGCAGATCTTGGATGTGATCTTGGGTAGTGGACCCGGGTTGACCAGTCGTATTCCACGAAAATTGCGAGATGAGCAGGGACTTGCTTACGCCGCTTACAGCGATATTACCGCCTCGAGTGGAATCTATCCGGGTCGCTTCGTCGCTTATGCTAGCACCTCACCCGAAAACGGAACCAAGGCCCTGACAAGCATTTTGCGAGAAATTGAAAGCGTGATCGAAGATGGAGTAACGAAAGAGGAACTGATTACCGCTCAAGAGTTCCTTACCGGAAATTTCGTCTTCGATTTTCAAACTTATGTCGGGATCGCCCACTTCCTGCTGAACACAGAACTATTCAAGTTGGGCACGGATTACCTAGCTGAATACCCGGAGACGATTCGCGGTATCAGCTGTGGAGAGGTGAAGCGAGTTGCCGAGAAGTATCTGGATGCGATAAACTGCACCACCATCGTTGTCGGACCAACTAACACAAAATTAGGATGAACCGACTACGCTGAAAACCAATTGGAGCACTCGGAAAGAGGACCTACGTCGCTGGTGCCTGCTGCTGAAATCTGCCTCGTGCTTTGGGCGAGTTTGGCAGCTGTGAGCTTTGTGGGGTGTGGGCGTAGACCACCTCCCCTTGCCCCTGCTCCCCCAACTTCTCAAGAAGCACTGGAGCCGGTCACGGTTTCCAAAGACAGCGCTCCACTCCCTCCCCAGCTTGAGGTACAAATCGAACCGGCTGTAATTCAAAAGGGGGAATCCTCCCTGCTGGTTTGGGAAAGCAAACATGCTGATCTAGTGCAAATTGATCATCGGATCGGCCAGGTGGAAAATTCGGGTAAAATCAAGTTCTTCCCAGAGCAAACCACCACCTATCGTATTGTAGCTGAGGGGGTCGGAGGGAAGATAGAACAGACCGTTACCGTGAAGGTGCTCGAGCTCAAGGTCACTCAACTGCCCGATCAAGAGCAGAACCATAGATCATTCAGCGAACAGTTTCATCTCCTGGTAAAGCCCGTATTCTTCGAGTTCGACAATGCAGAGCTAGGTCCAGAAGCCGGACGCACCCTGCATGCCAATATCCTCTGGTTGAACCGGCCAGAAAATATGGGCCTAAAATTTCTGATCCAAGGCTACTGTGACGAGCGCGGTACCGAAGAATATAACTTGGCCCTAGGGGACAAAAGAGCTCAAACGGTAAGAGCATATCTAATCGCGAATGGGATTGACCCGTCTCGCATTAGCATTGTCTCGTTGGGTGAAGAACGCCCCTTTGATTCAAGTCAGACAGAGAAGGCTTGGGCTCTTAACCGCCGAGCGCATTTCATGATGCTTCCGTGAAGGTGCATTTGCCGGCTGACCGAACAGGCAAAGTTGATCGATCCAATGTTTGAGCTGGAAATCGAGCGACAGACTCCACTCTTTTGGAAGATTTTGCTCATGGTAAGTATTACCTGCCTGATCCTGGGAGCTCTCGGCGTTCACTTCTATCAACCCAGAACAGCCACAAAAGAGTTTCTAGACGGCATCTTACGAAGTCCCGACCCAGATTACCATGTGGTACTATAAATATGTGGGGCTGAGTAATCCCAAGATCCAAATGGGGAAAAATTTCGCCGGCAACCAGATGATCATGATCTCGGGAATGATAGAAAACAAGGGGGAGAAAACTTTAGACGTCGTAGAGGTAAAATTGGTTTTGTTTGATCACGCTCAACCAGTGTGGCAAACCGCTCGTATCCCTATTCGTCCTGGACCAGGGACTTATACATCTCCGATTAGGCCCCTGGAAAAGCGCGGGTTTACCTTGTATGTCCAGAAGATTCCTAAGGGCTGGAGTGCAAATAATGCCGAGATATCGATTCATGGTTTCCGATTTCTTTGAGCCATCGCTTGTGAGACACGGCCCTATGTCCACGTCCCTAATTTCCGTCTCGGTCGCCATTAGCCCACTGAAGTCCAAGGTTGAGGGAAGTTGCTCGATTTAGGAAGGAATCCAGAAATGTTCCCTTCTACTGATCTTGATCAATGGATTGGGAATTGACCAGTGTAATCCTTCGGATAAACCTACTGGCGGCCTTCGAGCCGCCGGTTTTGTGCGTTTTCCCGGAAACAATTGGGCCTTTTCTCCGGAGCTGCTGCTGTCTGGTAACCGATGCGTGCTTGGGGTTCGGTTGTCTGCCCCAAAGTGCTACCAGGCAGACAAGCCTACTCACGACAATCAACGCTACGGCCCTTTTCAATCGCCACCTACAAGGATGCCCAACCGTTCTCTGAAAACTGCCATTCGAGAACACTCTCTGTTACGGTAACTAATGTCCAAGAGGTTGACAGTCGGCTTTTCCAATACCTACACCCCTGGATTCTTCGAGCAGTACCCTCGGTGAATTTCTGTGAGCACCGCCATGTGCGAGAGCGCTACGGTAGAACTGCAGAAACTGCTCGGTCTCCTCCAGGACGATCACTGTTCATGGACTTCAGCAACCAACTCTTGCGAAAGTGGGGGTTCGAGATTCCGTTGCACACTCCTGAGAAAGCAGCAAGATTACTGGTAACTCATTCCCAAGAATGCGATCGTTCCTTCTACGAATGCTTTTTAACGGACCTCGTCTACCATCGAGGCGGTTTCCCGGTGGCCTTTGAACTGTTGAAATAGCTAGACTGCTTTCTCCTGCAACTCGTTCAACGGCTCGACCTTGATCAAGACGCTCTCATGATCACTGGTGATCACTGAACCATCGAACCCATGGATCGAGAGCCAAACACCTACAATCTGGTAACCACACTGCTTGGGGGGGAGAAATCGCCAGACACGCAGCCACAGAGCAATAGGCTTTTTCTCTCAACCAGGTGGCTCCCCTGGTGAAGACATCCCTCAGCGGAGAACTTCGATAAGCGAATCTCCTAATGATCTTTCGTCCGGTGCTGGATCACCAAACAGCTTACTCCACACGTCGGCTCTCTCCATGCACAGATAAACCGGCGTTTTTGAGCTCTCCTCTCGAATCCACTCCAACACCTTACGGTACAATTGGATGCGGATCGGTTTGAAGTAACGCATCTTGCCATCTGGGTTAGGGATCAATTCTCCAAAAGGCAGGAAGCTGTGGGGAAAGCGGGAGCGCATGATTTCTTTCAGCTTAGAGCTCATACGCAAGCTACCCGTTGATATCCAGGAGATTGACTTCTCTGGAATTCGCGAAAAGATTTCTTTGATCAGGTCGCGATAGTCCTGTTCCCAAGCTGCGTAGAAAATCAGAGGATCAAGATGAAAGGCCACCGGATAGCCAGCGGCTACACACCGTTCTGCTGCCTCCAGACGGTCCTCAATCGTGGCAGTCTTGTGCTCCTCGTGCTCCTGAATAAAACGAGGATTGATCGACCAGGACACCACGGTCTTTCCCCCGTGGTGAAGACCCAGGAGATTGTCAACGCAGTTGGACTTGGTCTTGAGTTCCAACACAGCATTTTTCTGCTTGGCGAAGAACTGGACCAGGGGAACACTGTAAGCGGTTAGCGGATCCAAGGCCAAGCTGTCGGCCAACTCTCCAGTACCGATACGAAAAAAGGCCCCGGAATGTCGGGTCAAGACTTTTTGCAGCTCACTCAACAAGTCTCCATAATTAGCATAAACCTTTATATATGGGAGGTTAAGATAGGACTGTAGGTAGCAATAGCTACACTCCATATGACAGTTGGTGGCGATATTCAGCACATGGTAGTTGCAGCACACGTTCGAGTTTCCTCCCCGCACCTGACGGCCTGGGCAAGGCTTGAAAAAATGTCCTTTCTGTCTGGCCAAGACTAGGTTTTTTTTTGCACTCGCGATAGTTGGATTCCAGGTTTTGGAACTGTTGAGCAGACTTTCCATGGATTCGACTCTTTCCACTGGGGTGTGGGGCAGGTGTTGCAGCACATTGCGAGTGATCGGTGAGCTTTCGACCGAGCGTTCTAAATAAATTTTCTCGGGCCGGTATTGATGCATGCCTTCTTTTGTCCTTCCTAACTCTTCACCCCTCTAGCCTCTAACTGACTTTCTTCTTCCCCTTCAGACGCTTCCAAGCTTCACAACAATTCGAAGATCTCTTTCAACTCGTCCTTTTCAGAAGTCGCTCTCAGTTTTTCTGCCACCTCCTGCAACTCTTGCGGGCTGCGAAAGGTAAACGATAAGGCGATTCGGTCTCCTTCGAAGTAGGGGGGAGGTTGGAAGTGAATGAGGGGTGGGATCCCCAGGCAGCTCTTGAGCTCATCGTAGCGTTTTTGGTACTGCCCCAGAACCGGAAACCGAAAATTCCGCAGCGCCTCCATGATTCTTTGAAAGTGATCCGAAGCCGGAAACCGCGCCTCTCGATCGATCCGTTCAGCGCCGCTCTGTTTCCAGACATGCTGAAACTGGGAACCCCCTTCAGTCGGCTGTTCCATAGTACAACTTTCGTCGAGCAGAACGAAAAGGGCTTTTTGCTTGTTCTTGCCAAGGCTGTATTTCCGGACTAGTTCGAGAAAACGTTTCTGTTCATCGCTGCCCCACCTGGCTATTTTCAGAGCGATCTGAGGAGTCAGGCCATTGAGGACTGCCCTCTGGAGCTGCTCAGAAAGATCGGCCAACCGAAGATAGTACTCTATGTGGAAATGGTCAGCCGGGATTTGCAAAAGGGGGGAAAAATAATCCATTAGACTTCTTGGACCGATCTGGAAGTAATGTCTCAGCTTATAAAGGCTACAAGCCTTCTCCAACTCATGAAGAAGCCGTGTCCCTAGATTTTCAACGAGCGTCTGGACAAAAAGAGTCAGCTCGTCCTCTGCCCACCGAACAATACAAGGTAATTCTGTTAGGCCAAGCTCGCGAGCTACCCGGTACCTTCTAAAGCCACTGACAATCCGAAACTTCTCCTTGGTGGCCTGGACATGCAGCGGAGACAGAATTCCTACCGCCCGAATTGAGTTCAATAGTTGATCAATAGCGGCAAATGGGGGAGAAAGTGCGAAAGTACCATCGTGGAAATCAATTGCATCCACCGATAAAACATCGAGCCTTCCTCTAAAGGTCTTATCCACGCGAAACGTTTTCCCGTCTTGTAACTTCATCCAATCAAAGCAATCAGAATAAATCTATTGTCAAGACAACTGAAAATCTTTACAATTTTATGGTATCGTCGTCCAGCTCGAAAAGGAATTTTTTCCCCAGGAACTGGCGGTGCAGTGGTTGAGAAACACTTTACGGGGAGGTCAGCTCAAACAATGAAAATTGGATTTGTCAGAAAAATATTTTTGGAGGCGTTCTGCTTTTTGATACTCGGTAGCATGGTCCTCCGAGGCAAGGGTGTAGAACAGAACCCACGACTAGACAAGCAATACAGAACCGAATATCGAACCTATCAGGTAATCAAAGACGCACCTGATCCTGCCACTAAAGAGGAGGCTGCCATTGCCTTCCTCAAGACCTACCCGAAGTCTATCTTGTATGAACATGTTTCCCATGAATACGTTAAAGTGATGGAGAGTTATCGCAGGAATGGCCAGACTCAAAAGACGGCTATGGCAGGCGAGAAGTTGTTAGCACTCCAGCCGGATAATCCCAGCGCACTGAACATGACCTATTACAGCTATTACCAGCTCCAGCAGTACGATAAGGCGACCCAATACGGGGAACGACTCTATGCTTCCAACCCAGATTTGCCCTACCTTTCCTTCATTCTGGCTGACTCCTACCTCCGATTAAACAATGACGAAAAAGTCTTTCGGTATGGAGAAAAGGCCTGCGCAACTGCCAAACCAAAGGATTGTGCCCTAATCTTACCGGAGCTGACGCGACTTTCCATGGCCAAAGAACAACTGGGTAAGGCGACCGAGTATGCCGCTAAGTCGATTGCGGGCCTCACGGCGATCGAAAATTCTCCTCAGTTCAGCGGACAGACTTGGAAGAATTATTTTGACGAAAAGAAGGTGCAGGCTTACGCAATCATGGGGCAAGATGCAGCTAAGCGGCGGAGATGGACCTCAGCGATCTCAAACTACGAAAAAGTATTGGGTTACGCCAAGAAGAATAGTCTCAAGGCTGAGGCCTGGTACAACATTGGCTTGAGCCGTTGGCGACAAAGAAGGATCGATCCTGCCATGGAAGCCTTTGCGAAGGGTTCGGTGCAGACATCCGCTCCTGCCGCCAAAAAGTGCCGAAGAAACCTTGAAAAACTCTACAGATCGACCCACAATGACTCGTTGGCAGGGGTTGAAGAATTCGTCCAGCGTGTGACCAGGAGATAGATTCAATTTCCTCAGTTGTCGTGCTTTCACCTGAGGTAAATGATCAATAAACCCTGCCGATTGCACGATGCTCGTCTCCCCAGCAGGCTATTTGCAGGATTTGAATGAGCAGCAGCGTTTTGCAGTGTCTCATAGCGAGGGGCCGATGCTCATTCTGGCGGGTGCCGGCAGCGGTAAAACCCGTACTATTACCTGTAAGATTGCTTTTTTAATCGATCAAAAAATCTGCCAGACCGAGCAGATCCTCGCCGTCACCTTCACCAATAAGGCAGCCAAGGAGATGCGAAGCCGAGTGGAAGGGCTTCTGCCACAGTTTCTCACTACTCCTTTAGTCTGTACCTTTCACTCTTTTGCCACCCGCCTGCTCCGTCGTCACGCACATTTACTAGATTATCGCCGCGATTTCACCATCTGCGATAGGGAGGATCAAAGGAAAATTCTGAGAACAGTTTACCAGCAACTCGGCCTGAGCGAAGTTGAGTTACCCATTCGGAAGACCCAGGCGCTGATCAGTCGAGCCAAGAACAGAAAGTGGGGTCCCGAAAAGTATCGGCAGCTCGCCCGCGATGAGGATACCGAGGTAATTTCCAACATATTTAGTGCTTATGAGAACTATCTCAAGCGCTCTAAGGCGGTCGACTTCGACGGCCTCATCTTACTGACAGTCCGCTTGTTGGAAGAGCTACCTCAGATCCGTGAGCACTATGCACAACTCTATCGGTATCTGTTGATTGACGAATATCAAGATACCAATCCTCCACAGTACGATATGGTCAGATCTCTCGCTTCGGTACACCAAAACATCAGCGCGGTTGGCGATGAAGATCAGTCGATCTATGGGTTTCGAGGTGCGGATATTGGCAACATTCTGCGCTTTGAGTCGGACTTTCCAGGTGCTGTCGTCGTCAAGCTAGAGGAAAACTATCGATCGACCCAAACTATTTTAAACGCCGCTGCGAGTATGATCGGACACAACAGGGGCCGAAAGGGCAAGACGCTTTGGACGAAGAACTCAGCCGGGGAACTGATTGAACTCTATGAAGCCCAGAATGCTGCAGAAGAGGCGCTTTATGTGACTTATCGGATCCATCAACATGTGCAGGAAGGAGAAGAAGGGATAGCAGTTCTCTATCGCACAAACTTTCAATCCCGGCAATTCGAAGAAGCTCTTAACCGTCTGGGAATTACTTACAAGCTGCTTGGAAGTCTCAGCTTCTACCATCGGAGGGAGATCAAAGACGCACTCGCCTTTCTCCGTGTAGCGCGCAATCCAGACGACAACGTCTCCTTATTGAGGATTATTAACGAACCACCAAGGGGAATTGGACGGGTCACACTTGACCACCTTCAGAAAAGTATGAGAGAAAGTTCCTCCAGCCTTTGGTCTACCCTGACTCAGTCCCTCTATCAAGGCATTTTACCGACCAGGAGTCAGCGAGCCTTGGAATCCTTCACCGAGTCAGTGAAGAAGTGGCAGAGTTTACTACAAAAGCCCCTGCCTTCCGCTCTGAAAAAAATCCTGGAGTCCAGCGGTTATCTAGCTGCCTTGCAAGCCGAAGGGACGGAAGAAGCCAACCAGAGGGCCCTGAACCTCAAAGAATTGCTCGCACTGGCCCAGGACTATGCTCAAAGGCTCCAGCCCCTACAGGAATTCCTGGATCATGCCGCACTGCACTCAGAAGCAGACGAATACGACGAGTCGGCCCCGGTGACTCTGATGACACTTCACAATGCCAAGGGACTCGAGTTCCCGATCGTTTTCCTGGTAGGCTGCGAAGAAGGTCTGTTCCCGCACAGTCGTTCACTGTCACAGGACGACCTGGAGGAGGAGCGCCGATTGTGTTATGTCGGCATTACCCGTGCTCAAAGAAGGCTCTACTTAACCTACTCGCAAAGGCGCCGCTTTTTTGGGAGTGAGATAGGAAAATTAAACCAGCCCAGTCGCTTCCTGGCGGAAATTCCTCAACACTTGATTCAACCCCGCTTTCCATTGGAGAGCAGGTCGGTAAATTCCCTCTCTTCTAGTGGCCTCCTCAAGCAAACTCCATTTGGAAAACCTCTGGTCAACCCTTTGGGCCGTCCTGGAAAAGACCATGGTTACCCCTTGTCTTCCACAGGTATTCGTAAAACTAAGCGAGTCAGAGACACTCTTGTGTCGGGCGCAAGTGTTTTTCATGAAAAATATGGTCAGGGCCAGGTTCTGGAGGTGCAGGACACCGGAAATGATCTGAAGGTAACAGTCCGCTTCCCAGGCATGGGCATCAAGAAAATGTTGCAGCGCTACGCTCGACTGAGATTGATCTGATACTTCAGAATTCTGGTGTGGACAACAGATAAGCTATGCAATGTTAAATCAGGGTTGGCCTAGTTGGAGCTTCGCGGAAGGATAGGAAGTCGCCTGGCCATACCTCAGGAAAATGGTTTGGAGGCTGATTTCAAGATCGTTCTGCAGTAGAAAAACACACTCCAACCCGGGACCTCGTGCAATCGCCTGAGTTGAATCTTCACTGGTGCGGAAATCCACACCCGCGGTGACTGGACTGGCAAATGAATAACCGCCAACTTGGAACCTGAGCTAGAAAGATTGTGGCCCCAGTTTTGGTTTGGAACTTCACTGCCGGGCTTGCGGGTAGGCCAGTTCCGATATGCTAGAAAGTTTCTAACTGGACTGATCTGGCTCAGCTTAGGGTCGGTTGAACTGATAGAGAGAAAACATCATCTGCCGAAGGGAGAATGACTTTGCAGATAGGGGATTTCGAAAGGTTTGATCGGGTTCTTACACGAGTGGTTGATTGGGCTTGGGGACCGCCCTTGCTAATCCTATTGGTTGGGGGAGGACTATTTTTGACGCTTTTCTCCCGCCTCCTGCTCTTCTGGGGACTGGGTCATGCCTTCCAGGTCCTAAAGGGAAAATTTGACCAAGGAACAAAACCGGGTCAGATTAGTCACTTCCAGGCCTTGAGTACGGCGCTTTCGGCGACCGTAGGAATGGGAAACATTGGTGGCGTAGGCATCGCCATTACCCAGGCAGGAGCCGGTGCTGTGTTTTGGATGTGGGTCACGGCTCTAGTAGGGATGGCCACCAAGTTCTTTACCTGTACTCTGGCAATTATGTATCGGGGCAAAGACAGTCTGGGTGTAATTCAAGGTGGCCCCATGTATTACATTGAGCATGGGTTCGGAAAAAGATTCCGCTTTTTGGCCATTTTCTTCTCGATGTGCGGCATGATCGGCTGCCTTGCCCTGTTTCAAAGCAACCAATTAGCTGAGATCCTGATGGAAACCTACCAGATCCAGCCATGGATTACAGGACTAGTTTGCCTGTCTTTGGCGGCTTTCGTTATCTTGGGGGGAATAAAACGCATTGCGTCAGTAGCCAGCTATGTGGTTCCCAGCATGTGTCTGCTCTATCTGGTATGCGTATCGTACATTCTGGTTAAGAACTACATGGTTATCCCCGCAATCTTCAACCGAATATACCAGGACGCCTTCTCCGGTACCCACTCGGCAACCGTCGGGACGGCCTGTGGAGGAATGATGGTGGCTGCCCGGACGGGGATTAAACGAGCAGTTTTCTCCAATGAAGCGGGGGTAGGCACCGCGCCAATGGCCCACGGTGCCGCTAAAACGGACCAGCCCGTGCGGGAGGGATTGGTGGCTATGCTGGGTCCCTTCGTTGACACCATAGTCATTTGCTCTCTCACGTCCTTCGTGATTCTCTCCACAGACAGTTGGGCAACTACAGATGTTCAGGGGGTTTCCCTTACTCTACACGCTTTCGAATCGAGTCTGGGCTTACTCGGTAGAATTTCGCTGGTGACCATTGTGGTGCTCTTTGGGATGTCCACTATATTCGGTTATTCATACTACGGAAAGAAATGCTTCGGGTACCTTTTTGGGGCCGAAAAGGCTGCCCTCTATGATTTCTTTTACCTCCTGATGCTATTGCTGGGGGCGATTTGGAGCGCCCGGACAGTGGTCAACTTGATCGACATCAGCTTCGCTATGATGGCATTTCCTAATATGATTGCGACCCTACTGCTAGCCCCAAGGGTTATGGAAGCCACGCAACGCTATTTCTCGCTCTACCAGTTGCCGAGGCGACGTCTGAAGGTCAAATCGAAAGCGTGAATGGTCATTCGAACTCCACAAAAATTGACTGTTACCTGAGTGAAGTCGACCGGTTAATGTTCGGTTTCCAGATTTTTGGCTCGGTCCTAGCCCCCATTTCTCACACCGGGCCGTAGCCGAGAAACGCGGGAAGGGACCGCTGGACCAGATGTTGCGACTGAGGCTCCCGCAGGCGTACTCGTAGAGTCACGTCGAAAAGACAGCCAAGCACAACACAGTCAAAATCAATAATTCCGGTGATGCAATAGGCTGCGCATGAGAAATGTGAGCTAGATCAATCCCGTCCCGTGCTAGAATCTAAAAATGAACGACTGGGAGAGGCTAGCGTACAATATATTGGTAGGGAGAATACTCGGTTTTGGGACTGCGATTCGTGATCCGGAGGATTAAATGAGTAACGTTAATACATTGATGAGATCCAATAAAACAGTGGGCTTCTTAGCTCTTTTGATCACCCTTGCTTTTGGAATTACGATCGGGACGATTGTATCTGACGGAGTGTTTAGCGCCGAAGAGCAAGCTGAGATTTCCCAGCTTAAAGTTTCGGGTGAGGGCAACCCCTTAGTCCTGAATCAAGAAGCGACTCTATCGGAGGGATTTGCGCAAGTAGCAAAGAAGATTGAACCGGCTGTGGTCAATATCAACACGACAAGGGTGATCTCGTCGCGAAGCCGGAGTAGCAAAGGTCCACAGGAGGATACCTTTCGAGAATTCTTTGGAGACGACTTTTTCGAGCGCTACTTTGGTAAACTGCCCAAAACACAAAAGCTGACCAATTTGGGCTCAGGGTTTATTGTAGATAGCAAGGGATACATCCTCACTAACTATCACATTATCGCCCGGGCAGAGAAAATCAATATCCGGCTAAGCAATGGTCGTATATATGAGGCCCGGGTCAAGGGAGCGGATCCCGACTCCGACGTAGCCGTTCTGACAATTGATAGCGATCAACCCTTACCCTTTGCCCGCGTCGGTGAGACCTCCAAGATGCAGGTGGGAGACTGGGTTCTCGCTGTCGGCAGTCCCTTTGGTCTGGAACAGACGGTCACAGCAGGGATCGTATCATTCACCGGAAGATTGGGAGAAATGTTTGGTGGTGTCGGCAACATCTTTGGAGACTACATCCAGACAGATGCCTCCATCAATCCTGGCAACAGTGGGGGTCCCCTAGTGAACCTGCGAGGCGAGGTAATTGGCATCAATAGTTTCATTTCTACGCGAAGCGGCGGTTCAGTTGGGGTAGGCTTCGCCATTCCTTCCCACATATTTATCAACGCTTACAATCAGCTGATTACCAAAGGTAAAATTGAGCGGGGGTGGTTGGGAGTGGAAATGAACGCTCTTCCTATGACGCCGGAAATGGCGGAGTTCTTCAAGATAGCTGGGACTGACCCTGAGGGCATCAGAGACGGTGATGGAGTTCTGATCACCCAGCTGATCGATGAATTTGGAAACCCAGCCGAAACCGGTCCCGCATACGAGGCGGGGATTCGGTCTGAGGATGTGATCGTTCGCTTTGGTGGGCTGGAAATTGAGACGAATTTCGATCTCCGTTCGACGGTGGCTAACACTGCTCCAGGAAAAAACGTGGAACTGGTTGCGCTACGGGAGGGCAAGAGACTGGATCTTCAGGTCCAATTGGCTGAAAGAACGTTGGGGCACCAGCCCCATGATCCCGAAAGCCTCTCCTTTGAAGAAAGGGAAGAAAGAGAAAGAACCAAAGAAATTGGTTTGGAGTTCGAAACGTTGACAACCCAAGAGGCAGAACGGATGGGTTTACAGAATGAGCAAGGCGTTCGTATTCTCAAAGTCAGTCCTGCCAGTCTGGCTGATGCGGCAGGATTGCTCAGCAACATGATTATCACTCAGGTCAATGGAAGTCAGGTGCAAACAGCTCAAAAACTCAAGGAAAGAGTCACGGCCATTCGCTCGGGTAGTGGCGTGATTCTGCGCGTTGTCTTCTTCAACCAGCCATCAAAAAAACAGGGAGTTTCCTATCACTCATTTGTGAAACCCTAACCCAGGATCAGAATGCTTTGTAATGCCAATCTGGCCAGTCGTAGAAAACAGTCAGGGGCTAAAGCGTCCAGGATAAAGCGGTGACCACAGGCTCCGACTGGCTTTACATCGTGGATCCCTCACTTTCTGGTTCCCGCAACATGGCCATTGACGAAGGCTTGTTGCAGTGGCTGGAACGCTGTCCCGATCCAAGCACGATTGTGCGCTTCTATACCTGGAACGTTTCCACCGTTTCGGTGGGGAGAAATCAGAGAAGGGAGAGCACAATTGATGTCCACTACTGTGAGGACTACAGGATCCCAGTGGTATGCCGTCCTACAGGAGGAAGGGCAGTTTTCCACGCAGATGAATTGACTTATGCTGTGGTCTCCAACGATACTCGGTACTTCCCACTTTGGCCTCCCAGCAAGATCTACTTCCGTATCGCCTCAGGCTTGCAAAAAGGCTTGGAATTGGTGGGTGTTAAGACCGATCTTGCATCTCGTAGCTCCCGGTCTTTGACTCATCCGAGAACCGGCCGAGCTAGACCCTGTTTCCTTTCACACTCGCGTTACGAACTGTTGAGTCAGGATCGCAAGATCGTTGGCAGCTCTCAGAAAAGACTGACGCGCAGCTTTCTTCAACACGGCTCAATACCGTTACGCTTAGACTATCCAACCATGGCCGCCGCACTTGACACGCCAGAAGACCAGTTGAAGGGTGCTGTCATCTCGGTGGCTGAAGCTGGCCGAAGAAGCATCTCGTTCGAAGTCCTCGCTCAGGCACTGAAATCCGCCTTTGAAGAGGTCTTCCGGGTCCGCTTAACTCCCAATCCGTCTTTGAATCCGCTCATCGCCGCATGATGCATCTATTCATCAACCTATCACTTCTCTTATCCCATTGCGTCTACTTAGACCTATGCTATAGGATTAGCAGGTTATTATCCTAAACGGGTAGCGGTCATGGGTAATCGCGTGATCCAAGTGGGTTTGAGCAGGCGAGAGAGAAACATTCTCAAGGCAATCGTTCACCAATATGTGCGCACAGGTAGGCCGGTTGGTTCACGAAAGGTGGCGAAATTGGACGAGGAAGGACTGAGCGCAGCCACCGTTCGAAACGTCATGGCGAGTTTGGAAAAGATCGGTTTTCTCACTCAGCCTCACACTTCTGCTGGTCGAGTTCCTACGGACAAGGGCTATCGTTTCTATGTCGATTCTCTGCTGGAAACTAGGATGCTCTCCGATCGAGAGGTTAATCGAATCAGAAGGAGCCTAGAACCGGAAGTGGACCCCGGCAAACTGATGAGTCGAACCTCACAGATCCTTTCCTCCCTTTCCAGCAATATCGGTTTCGTGCTAGGACCGCCTCTGTCTTTAACGACCATGAAGCGAATCGCGTTCATTAAGATTTCTCAGCAGCGTATCTCGGTCATCCTAGTGACACACTCCGGGCTGGTACAACATCGCCTCATTCACGTGGACAAAGACTTAAGCCAGGATGAACTGGATCAGGCAAGTGGCTACCTAGTGGAGAACTTCGCGGGGAAAACCCTCATGCAAATACGTGACGATCTTGTGGAACTCATGAAAAAAGAAAAGGCTCTCTACGACCGCATGATGAAGAATGTTATCCTGTTGGGATCGGCAGGCTTGAAGGCACCAGAGTCGGCGGAGGAGGAATCTGAAGTCTACTTTGGGCGAACATCCCAAATCATTGAAAGGCTGGAACTCGAGGACATTAGCTTGGTCAAGGTGCTCTTCGACATCGTCGAGAAGAAAAAGCGGCTGGTTAAGATCATTACGGAGTGCCTGAACGAAGAACACAAGGGGACTGCGGTAATGATCGGGCTTGGTAGACACATTCCTGGAATGAGCGATTGGGCGCTAGTCTCGTCTCCTTACCTTTACAATCGTCAGATCATAGGACATCTAGGGGTCTTAGGACCAGCTCGAATGGAGTATGGAAAGGCGATCAGTTTGGTCGACTACGTCGCCAAGTTGTTTGGCCAACTGATCAGTAGGTCTGCTCCAACTCGGATCTCGTAGATTTGGATACAACACAACAATGAATGGAAAGAAGATAAGGCTAGACGATCAAGGTCCATTGACCAAAGGGAGAGCCAGAAAGCAGGCTCAGGAGCGTGAACACTCAGAGACCCAGTCCGAGATCGAGTTAGATTTTGACATTCAAACCACCGAAGGCCTCCATAAAGAGCTCCAGGAATACAATGAATTGCTGCTACGCAATCAGGCGGAATTTGAAAACTATCGAAAGCGGGTCGTCAAGGAAAGAAAGGAGGCACAGGTGGAAGTTCAGGCTCGGCTAATTGCCGAGTTATTGCCTATTCTCGACGCCGGAGAAAAAGGCCTTCTTTCGATGGAAACATCGAAGAACCCCACGCTGAAAACTTATCGTCAAGGGTATAGCCTTTTCCTCGAGCAGCTCAAATCAGTCTTACAGAAGTTCGATGTGGACGAAATCCGAGGCACGGGAGGATATTTTGATCCCAGCCTCCATGAAGCGGTCGACTGCGAGGTCACACAGGAACACCAAGAGGGGAAGATCCTGGAGGAGTATCGAAAGGGCTACAGGATCCAGAATCGCCTGCTTCGCCCTTCTCAGGTGAAGGTGGCTGTTAATCCGACGGAAGGGTCATCACCGGCCAACCCGGGCGTAGGTTCAAAAGCAGGCTAAGAACAACGGAAGGTACTTTTCCAACCCGGTAAAATGCAAACCTTCCTTTCCTTGCAATCGCTCCTGGCGCATCTTATCATCCCTGTAGAATAAGCCATTCGGAGGTGTTTTTGACGAAGCGAGATTATTACGAGGTTCTGGGCATAGAAAAGGATGCCGGTGAGCAACAGATAAAGACTGCTTATCGAAAACTAGCCATCAAACACCATCCGGATAAGAATGCGGGGGATAAGGCGGCCGAAGAAAAGTTCAAAGAAGCAGCAGAAGCTTACAGTATTCTCAGCAATTTGGAAAAAAGGGCACGCTATGACCAATTCGGTCATGCTAGCCTTGGGAGTAGAGCTGGCGGTTTTGGTGGCTTTGATCCGGACGTCTTCGGAGATTTCAGTGATATCCTGGGGGATTTCTTTGGTTTTGGAGACATTTTCGGGAGGGGACGTCAAAGGGGCGCTCAACGAGGTGCCGATTTACGTTACGACCTCCGAATCGGTTTTGAGGAGGCAGTTTTTGGGGTCAAAACCAGGATCAAAATTCCTCGAGAGGAGACATGCCAGACCTGCGATGGGTCGGGAGCCGATCCTGGGGTGGGGACCTCGATCTGCAAAAACTGTCACGGTCAGGGTCAGGTGCGCTACCAACAGGGTTTCTTTACCATTAGCCGAACCTGTTCACACTGCCAGGGAAGTGGGCGAATCATTAGTCATCCCTGCCCCAATTGCCGGGGCAACGGTCGTCTGCGTAAAGAGAAGGTCCTTTCTATCCGAATCCCAGCGGGAGTAGACGAGAGTTCGCGGATGAGGGTTTCGGGTGAAGGTGAGTCGGGTGTCAATGGAGGCCCCTCCGGGGATCTTTACGTCATCATCAGTGTTGAAGAGCACCCTTTTTTCAAACGCCACGAGGACAACAACATTTCTTGTGAGGTACCGATTACTTTTTCGCAGGCGGCCTTGGGTGATGCAATCACGGTCCCCACACTGGGGGGGGAAGAAAGTATTAGGGTCCCTGAAGGCACCCAAAGCGGTACAGTCTTTCGTCTGAAGAGCAAGGGAGTGGCAAGTCTCAGCGGACAAGGAAAAGGGGACCAGCTAGTGACCGTGACCGTGGTAACACCAACCAAACTAACACAAGAAAAGCGAGAACTATTCCAACGTTTGTCATCCATTTCAGGAGAAGAGACCCAGAGCAGCGGAGGGCTTTTTGAGAAGGTGAGGGAGATACTTGGTTAGGCCGACCTAGCCACCACCCTCTTATGCACCCCGCGGGACTGCGCCCTCGCTGACAGGAGCCTGATCTCTCACTCAGTAGATTGAGCGAGAAGTCTTCCTTCCATACCAAGAGCGAGACCTGTTGGTCGAGCTCCTCTGGGATCTGGACACGATTGACGTCGAAGAACTAGAGAAACAAGCGCGGGTTATTTTAAGAACTTTCTTTCCCCTCTATCTCCGCCTTCGCTGTTTGCGAAAGCAGTTTGAGCAAGAAACCAGGGAAGGCTCAATTCAGTTTGTTCACATGCAGGTTTGCGTCTGGAAGTACAGAGGAGAGTAGCTACTTAGTGGGAAGAAAAGGTTTCGGGGTTTTTCGATCGGTAGGCATTTCTTGTTCATCCTATCTGGGAGGTGCATTCGAAACATTTCCCAATTCACATTCTGATAAATCGGGAAATCAAAGTGGTCGCAATGGACTCAGACCTCGATGCGGTAAGAGCAGTTCGGGGAAACGTTTCCAAAAACGACGTTCAAGTACTGCTACTAGGCCGGCCTTGCATCCCCCGACTGAGAGGCCCTTTATCCTTAACCTAATTTCTCCCAGATGCAACGTTAAGATTGAGACTCGATGAGAGGGAGAGGTCTCAGCCTTAGACAGGTCCTTTATCGTGAGAGGAAAGTGAACCCCTATGTCTCATCTGTGCCGGTCCTGAGGGAGGGGTTGGATGGACAGGACCGACAAACATTCGGGCAACATGAAATAGTACCGGTTCACATGGCTCCACATATACTCAGCACAGAGACGCCGGCCATAGCCACCATGGGGATTCTTCAATATGAGTTGGAAGATCTAGCTTAAATTGAGTCGAATGATGGAGCTTTTTTGGGAACCGATCCCTGTTCGCCACCTCACGGCTTTCAAGATCATCAGTAGTGTAACTTTTTTTCTGTAATTTCTGGTCAGGCCTTGGGTCGGAAAGACAGAGGTCTGGGACAGGATTCTCCAAAAACAGAAACGAGAATCTGGCAAGGAGAATCAAATGAACCCAGATCTGGAAAAGAGAGTACCACGGGAGATCCTGGCGGAGTTGATCGAGGAAGGAACAGAAGCCTTTCGAGGAATCCTGGAGAAGTTGTTCAACGTGGCGATGCAGTTGGAAAGAAGCGAGTTTCTGGGAGCGGAAGCGTACGAGAGAACAGCCAGTCGGCGAGGCTATCGAAACGGATTCAAAGGCAAGCGGATTCAGACTCGAGTGGGAGAGCTGCACTTGGAGATTCCACAGGTGCGTGGGTTGAGGTTTTATCCCAAGTCGCTGGAGAGGGGTTGCCGTTCGGAGAAGGCCCTGAAGCTGGCCATTGCCGAGATGTATGTGATGGGCGTCTCGACGAGGAAAGTCACCGAGATCACGGAGCAGCTGTGTGGGTTGGAGATCTCTGCCACCCAGGTCTCGAGAGTGGCCGGGATGCTGGACGAAGAGCTGGAAGAGTTTCGAAGCCGGGAGCTGGGAGAGTATCCGATCGTGTATCTGGATGCCCACTACGAGAAGGTTCGAAGAGGCGGCAGGGTGCAGGACGTGGCCATCCTGAAAGCCATAGGAGTCAATCGTTTCGGGACGCGGGAGGTGTTGGGTCTGAGCGCCAGGATCAGTGAAGCGGAGGTGCATTGGCGAGGGTTTCTGGGAGATCTGCACAAGCGTGGACTGAGAGGGGTCGAGCTGTTTGTCAGTGGCGATCACGAAGGACTGAAGGCGGCCAGGCGGGCAGTTTATCCGTCGGTGCCCTGGAACCGTTGTCAGTTTTACCTGAGTAAAAACGCCCAACAATATGCTCGCCGCAAAGAGGACAAGCCCCGCATCGCCCAGGCCATGCGGGACATTTTCGATGCCCCGTCTCGAGAGGATGCCGAGGAGCTCAAGGGTAAAGTCGTCAAGAAGTTCGAAAAGATTGCACCGGAGTTCGTGAGCTGGCTGGAAGACAACCTGGATGAAGGGCTGACAGTGTTTGATTTTCCGAGGAGCTGGTGGCGAAGGATCCGAACCATCAACGGACTGGAGAGACTGCACCGGGAGATCCGGAGACGAACCCGGGTGGTGGGAATCTTTCCCCACGAAGCATCGGCGCTGCGGCTCATCTCGGCTGTGCTTGCAGAGATACACGAGGAGTGGTTAACCGACCGGCAATACCTGAACCTGGCCGGCTGGAAAAAACAAGTGGAGCAATTCTTCCCTACAGGCCCTAGAGGAAATTACAGAAAAACGGTTGCTAAACCAGATCATCCTCTGCTTGGCTTTCGTTGACTATTGTTCTACCGCTTCCTAAACTGTGTAAGTGGTTCGTATTGGGTTCTTATTGCTACTCTTGCAGCCGGCCTTGGTGTTTTGCCAACAGCGTCCGCTCGTAACAGAAAGGGCCAGGACGCTACCACCGGGCCAGGTGTTGTTGGACCTAGGCGTCGAATTCCTCCAAAAGACCACTTTTCCTTTCTCGGGAATAGAGGGAGATCTGACACGTCTTGGTGTACTAGGAGTTCGAGTGGGAGTGGGAAGGGTCGTTGAAATACAGACGCTAGGGGTAATCCAAGACGTGCTCAATATAGGGAGGAGATTTCCGGCGCCGAACACGTCCCAACTCGACTTCTCCGGAAACTCCACCAGCGACTTCGGCAATTTCAGCCTAGCGACCAAGGTCCTGCTCAAGCAGGAAAATAAGAAGTCTCCAGCATTCGGAATGCGTTTCGGGGTGGAATTGCCCAACACTGCGAACGAAAGTGGTCTTGGAAATGACGAAACGAACGTCTTCGCCACCCTTCTGATTGAGAAGGAACTTGGGAAACTGCGTTTGCTCGGCAATCTGGGTGCGGTCATTCTGGGAGATCCCGTGCAGGCTGGTTCGGAGGACGATCTGTTCTCCTACGGAACAGCCCTTCTCTACTCGATTCGACCAGGCTTGGTCCTGGTGGGAGACCTCTACGGACGGGCGGGCAGAGGAGGAATCGGGACCGAGCCACAATCCTTGCTTCGTTTAGGGGCACAAATCCAGGCAGTCGGCTTATTCTGGGACATTGGCGTACTTTCCGGGTTTCGCCAGACCGATCCATCCTCCGGTATAATATTGGGCGTTTCGAAGAGCTTCAACCTATCTAGATTTTAGCGGCCTCGATGTCGGCTTTCGACACAAGGTTTGTTTTAGGCGTTCCAGTTAGTAGCTCAGCACGCAAACCAAAACATGTCCTCGTGCTGCTGCTTGGTTCCAGTGGCAAGTGGGCCGAACTCTGGGAAAGTCTTTCATTTCCGGAAAGCGGTAGCTGCGAGTTGCTCTAGTGCAAAATGACTGGACCTTCCAGGCAACCCTCGACCCCAGCCACGTAAGTAAGAGCTTGTCCGGTCTACTAGACTCACCCTTGAAGTAGCAGTGGATCCTTTTTCTTTTCGGAAATCGGTAGAATCTGGGAAGTAGACTCTTTAAACTTTCGGCTGATCCCGAGCCGAAACCTCAGGTTAACTACAACCTGAGGTGTTGCCACATACCGTACACACGTGGCAGTTTCCGTTCCGTTGCATGAGGTTGCCACAGGAAAGACAGGTGTGAGACTCATGCTGGCTCTCACTAACCAGACGTTGCGCGGCTCGATTGGTCTCGCTTCGTCTAGCAGTCTCTGAAAAGCTCACCTGTACGCCGTTTTGCATGCTGCCATTGGGCTTTACGTTGTGGATTCCCAACGCCTCCTGAACCTCCGAGCTGAGATACTTGGTCGCCAGATAGCGCACCACGTAATCGGGAATTGAAGTGGCAAAAGGAATCTGAGCGTTGTCAGTGTACCCCGCGGGTTCGAAACTCATGTGAGCAAACATTCGCACATAGTCTTCTAGTGGAACACCTCGCTGTAAACCCATCGAAATGGCAATCGCCCAAGCCATGGCCATTCCCTGAAGAGTGGAGCCCTGTTTGGAAAAATTGAGGAATACTTCTCCCAACTCATTGTTCTCAGGGTACATCCCCATGGTGAGGAATCCCTTAAAGCTTTTAATTCGGAATTCATGTTGCAAAGCAGCGCGGTCCTTAGGCATATTCCGATGGGGAGTCCGAATGCCCACTTGAGTCTGTACCTTATTGGACAAAGGCTGAACCAACTTGCACCCGTCTCGGTAAACGGCTACCGACTTCATACTGTGCTTCCAGGCATGGATATAGCAATCCATAATATCCTCGACGGTTGCCTCATGGGGAAGATTGATGGTTTTGGAGATAGCTCCCGAGAGGAAGGGTTGCACAGCGCCGCACATCTTGATGTGGCCAAGGTGATGGATAGCACGAGAACCTTTAGCGGGACGGTCAGCGCAGTCAAAAACCGGCAGGTGCTCACGTCTGAGATGAGGAGCGTCTTCAATTAAATCGTTCTTCTCAATATATTTAAGAATGTCCTGAACCTGATCTTCCCCATATCCCAGTTTTCCCAGGGCTTTGGGAATAATGCTATTGACGATTTTCAGAGTCCCACCCCCAACCAACTTCTTAAACTTGACCAGCGAGTATTCCGGTTCTATCCCTGTAGTGTCGCAATCCATCATAAAAGCAATTGTCCCTGTAGGCGCCAGGAGGGTTACCTGTGCATTACGATAGCCATACTTCATTCCCTCCTGGATCGCCTCATCCCAGACCTCCATAGCAGAATGGAGTAGGTCGAGTGAAACGAGAGCGGAGTCGATTTCGGAAAGGGCTTCACGGTGCTTATGGATCACCCTCATCATGGGTATCCGGTTTCTCTCAAAACCGGAAAAGGGTCCTTTCTTTTCAGCTATTTTTGCACTGATCCGATAAGCTTCTCCAGTCATCAAGGCAGTGATCACTCCAGCCATATTCCGAGCAGCATCGCTATCATAGGAAAGTCCACGCGCCATCAGAAAAGCACCTAAGTTAGCGTAGCCCAACCCCAGTGTCCGGTACTCGTGACTGATCTTCTTAATTTCCCCCGTCGGGTAGCTCGAGTTATCTACAATGATCTCCTGCGCCAGAATCATGATCCGAACCGCCTGCCGGAAGGACTGCACATCGAATTGTGTGTCCTCCTTCATAAATCTCATCAAGTTCAAAGAAGACAAATTACAGGCTGAGTTGTCGAGAAAAACATACTCTGAGCAAGGATTACAAGCGTTGATTGGCGCACTATTGGAGCTAGTGTGCCAGTCATTGATGGTCGTATGAAATTGCAGGCCAGGATCTCCGCAAATCCAGGTCGCCTCTGCAACCCAATGCAGGAGTTCGCGTGCCCTGTAGGTTTGAGCTACCTCACCGTCGGTCATTACCTTTCTGGTTTTCCATTCTCCGCCCTTCTGAACGGCTTCCATAAACTCATCGGTGACACTGACACTGTTATTTGCGTTTTGAAATTGGACACTCCGATAAGCTTCACCATCGATGGCATCGTCGTATCCCAACTGAATCAGTTCTTGGGCCTTTTTTTCTTCCCTAGCTTTACACCAGATAAACTCTTTAATATCGGGGTGATCGACGTTGAGAATAACCATCTTGGCCGCGCGTCGAGTAGCTCCTCCCGACTTGATTGCTCCAGCAAAACTATCGTATCCCCTCATGAAGGAAATGGGGCCAGAAGCATAGCCTCCGACGGATAAGGGCTCAATGGAGGAACGAACCTTAGAGAGATTGACACCGGATCCTGACCCCCCTTTAAAAATCGTGGCCTCCGTCCTCGCCAATTTCATGATGGAGGACATCGAATCCTCAACAGTGTTGATGAAGCAGGCCGAGCACTGTGGGCGTTTCTTAATTCCAACGTTGAACTGAACGGGAGAATTGAAGGCCGCCATCTGATGCAGAAGTAAGTGGGTCAACTCATGATTAAAGTTTTCAGCATCTTCCGAAGAGGCAAAATAGTCCATTCCTTCACCCCAATCGGTGAGTGTGTTGACGATCCTACCAATAAGTTGTTTAACACTTCGCTCCCGATTGGGGTGGCCGAGATGACCTCGGAAATACTTACTAGCTACAATATCTGTCGATCGCTGGGACCAGGATTTTGGGAATTCCAAATCGTCCTGACGAAAAGTCACCTTTCCGGTGTTCCAATCCTTGATTTCTGCGGTGCGAGTTTCCCATTCCACGTCGTCAAACGGGTGAATCTCCTTTCGAGTGAAGTAGCGCTCGATCCGCACTCCCCCGGCTGCTTCCAACTCCTGAGCCAATTCTTTCATTCTGCTTCTCCTTTAAGGGTTTCCAGGGAAGCTATTCTAGCCTTCTCCCTCTGACACTCGGGTAGGCAAGAACAGTCCAAAAACTGTGGCTCATGAAACAGCAGCAAGAGGATTCTCCCCCGACTGAGACTATCCGTCTCAGGATAGGAACAGCACTCCTCCTTGCGAGAAAGAACCGCGAATTGAATCCAGGCCTCCAAAAGGATTCCGGGGCATTACCACCTCATCCTTCCTATTATGCTGTAAATGGAGCTAGTCACTTGCATAGCTCTTTTTGAGTGATACCTCGGATACTCACCGTCTTGATTCTCGATCGATGACTAGCAATCAGCCGGATATCCAAAAGTAGAAAATTCAACGTTTTGGACGGAAATCCGATCAGCTGCTGGTTGGCCTCGTTTCTCACCGGTGAAGCTGAGAGACTCACCTTTAGAATCCCGTCTTGCAAGCCTACAATCTGGCTCCAGTTGGAACATAGCTGCACCCTAATCAACAAGGACACATGTCCTGACTTTTGGGACTGGCCGAGGCCTTCAATCACTGGAGCGGGGACCAAAAATTATAGTGCCGATTCGAAGCATGGTCGAGCCTTCCTCAATAGCGATCCGGTAATCGTGACTCATGCCCATCGACAGCTCACTCAAGGGATGGCACCGATTTCGATTGATTTCACCAAGTAAATCAACGACCTGCCGAAAATAGGGTCGTGAACGCTCAGCCTCCGAATGATAGGGAGGAATAATCATCAGACCTCGCAGGTTTAGGGTTTCGAGGGAGTCCACGCGATTTACCATTTGAAAGACTTGATCGGGCGAGACCCCGTATTTTTGCGGTTCTCGTCCAATGTTTACCTGGATGAACACCGAGAGGCATTTCCCCAACCGGTGGCAGTGACGATCTAACCGCAAGGCCAGTCTTTCGCTATCCAGAGTCTGAATGACATCAAAAAGTTCCGCGGCACGACGCGCTTTGTTGCTCTGAAGATGACCAATTAAATGCCATTGGATTCCCGAGAGCCGGACATTGGCGATCTTGGTCTCAGCCTCTTGCATCCTATTCTCCCCAAAAATAAGCTGGCCTACTTGGTAAGCTTGCTCAATTACCGTAGACGGCAAGGTCTTTGATACAGCCAGTAAACGAATAGTCTCTGGTTTGCGTCCACAGGCTTCCGCTAGGTCACCAATCTTGACGAGAAGGCGTCGAAGGCGTAACCCCACATCCATTTTCCTAGTATACCCAATCGGCTGTGGTACCATAGACAAGCGTGTAAGAAACTGTTCGTGCAGATACCCGTCGATTCCAGCTATTTTTTTCTTTTTTGGAGCGCCGACAAAAGTGGGAAAGCCACCGTTACGGCTGAGGAGTTGAAGAGCAGTAAGTTCATCACGGTAGAAGGCGTCGAAGGAGCAGGCAAGAGTGCTCAACTGGAACGATTAGCAGAAGAGTTTCGAAGCCGCGAGATTCCCTTCGTTGCGACGCGGGAGCCGGGAGGAACTCTTTTCGGACAGCAGCTGCGCCGGGTTCTGCTGTACAAAGAAGGCCCGACTCGCCAACCTATCACTGAATTGTTACTCTATCTGGCTGATCGATTCCAACATCTCCGAGAGGTCATCGAACCAGCACTTTCCCAAGGTCAACATGTGATTTCCGATCGCTACCATGATGCAACTCTTGCCTATCAGGGACACGCTCGAGACCTGGGTTTTTCCGTCGTCGATAGCTTGGCTGAAATTTTAGCTATCAGAATGCCAGATTTGACCTTGTTTCTCGATGTTGAAGTGTCCGTGGGTCTCCAACGAGCTCGCTCCCGAAATGCTCGAGAAAATCAGGAAATGTGGAGCCGTTTCGAACAAGAAACCCTGGATTTTCACCACAAAGTCCGAGAAGGATATCATCGGCTGGCGAAGCGAGATCCCGAGCGGATTCGTGTGATTGACGCCACTGGCTCGTTTGAGGAAGTTTTCCAGCAAGTCTTGATTCATCTTCGGCGACACGAAGTACTGTAGAAAAAGATCCCAGAATGAGAATTAGGAACCTTTACCCTTACTAGTGACCATTCAGACTCGAATCTAATCGCTGTGAAGTTAGGAGATTTTGTAGGCAACGAGAGACTAGTAAACCGGCTACGCGCAGCGAGCCTACCTCAGGCCAGCCTCTTTGTGGGACCTGAAGGTGTGGGGAAAAAAACACTGGCCCTCGGCCTAGCTCGCCTGGCCAACTGCAAACATCGCCAGCATGGCGATGTTTGTGGCCTTTGCCCCTCCTGTCTGAAGTCCCTGGCGAACCACCATCCGGATATCCAACTGGTTTCCCCCGGGGACAGCTCCATCGGCATCGAATGTATACGGAGGTTGAGCAGAGAAGCCCACTTCCGCCCTTTTGAGGGCAAGCTGCGTTTTTTCATCCTAGATCAGGCCGAGAAAATGACCGAGGAAGCAGCTAACTCCATTTTGAAAACACTGGAGGAACCGCCCCAGACTTCGAAGATTGTTTTGGTGAGTGCTTTGCCCTCTCTATTGCTCGACACCGTACGGTCCCGCTGCCAGAGCTTCTCTTTCAGACCGCTCAGTCGGGATCAGGTCTGCTACCATCTCATGAACCGCTCCGGCATCGACAACCCGCAGCAACGGGCCAACTTCTCTGAAGGCAGTATCGGTCGAGCTTTGTCTATTGATCTCGGAAAAATGGTAGAGGATCGGAAGCAAATGCTGGAACTTTTGATCCTATGGGCTAACGGAAAATCCTTCAGCCCGCTGTATGAACGCTGTGAACGACCCTCCTTGAAAGGCGACCTCAAAAAGCGTGACCGAGTTCGATGTTACTTAGAGCTGCTGCAGACATTGTGTGAAGACCTCTATTTCTTGCAAATAGAAATGGAATCCCGGGTGGTTAATCAAGATTGTATCGACCAGCTGCGCCCACTTTGTCAGGGGCTTACCCTGGAACAACTCCAGGACTTCCTTTATGATATTAACCAGGCCAAGAGGCAAGTTGAAGGGTATGTGAATCCACTGATGTCTTTTGAGACTCTATGGTTGAGGAGACTTACTGAAAAGCACCTATGGAAGTCATAACGATAAGATATGCGGCTAACAAGACGACCTCGGAAGTCTTAACCCATGAGAACAACCTCCGCATCGGTGATCGCTGTGTCATCACCACGGACCGAGGGGTAGAATTAGGCATTGTCATCGGCGGAGGGCCGGTTAAGAGCCTAAATCTAGCATTTGAAAAAACTCACAAGGTATTGCGTAAAGCAACAGAGCGTGATCTCTATTTATACAGCAAGAAACAGGATCGTGAAGAGTTTGCATACCGTCTCTATCGGCAGCGGATCAGGGGAAGAAAACTCCCCATGAAACTTTCACGAGTAGAGTACATTTTCGATGGAAGCCGCGTGATTTTCTATTTTACAGCTAATCGACGAGTGGACTTCCGCGACCTCGTTAAAGATCTGGCTCGAAAACTTCGTACGCGCGTTGAAATGCGGCAGATTGGAGCCCGTGACGAAGCTAAGCTCATCGGTGGCCAAGGTTGTTGTGGCTTAGGTCAGAATTGCTCCTCAACTTTTCTCAAGGAGTTGAAATCGGTGAGTGTAAAGGCTGTGAAGCAACAAAAGCTGGCCATGAGCCAGGGACGTTTGTCTGGCATGTGTGGTCGCCTAAAATGCTGCCTGAATTATGAAGTTGAGCGCGATTGTAACGGCGGGAACTGTGGGCCAGGCTCTTGATCTGAGATCGCCGGGTCACAGTTCACACTAACCACTATCATTTCTCAAAACTCGCTCGCAGTCTCTCAGCCCAATTACGAAATTGCTTGGAGTCCCCAGAGGAAGGGTTTGCTTTAACAAACTGATCACAAATCTTAGCAGCTGCCGGAATCGCATCTAGCCTCTCCAGGGTTCGGACTAGTTTTGCGTAACTCTTGGCCCATTTCGGACTGTATCGAATCGCGTCAGCATAGCGCTGTTTTGCCGCCTCATAGTTGCCTCGTTTAAAATAAAAATCGCCAATCCCCAGATGCTTCCTGGCCAATTGGACATCAAGGAGCACAGTCGCCGTTTCGTCTTTCGCTTCAGTTTTGTCTGGGCGAATGAGCACAGGTTTTCGGGACGGCTTTTTCTCTTGTGCCCCCAATAAGGAAACCACGACTAAAGTAAAGAGCTTGAACAACATTGGCACGGTGTGGCTGGCAAACCTACCCTATTTTTTTTCGCTTGTCAAACGATGGCTATGATGCTAGACTGTGGGCAATACATAGAGGGAAAATTACTTTTCCTTAAGCATCTCGAGCATTACAACCACACACCATTTTAGCGGGGGTTTGGAGGCTGGAGTAGAGTATGGTCAACCGAAAATTGATTCGTCCATCACTGTCGGATCTTCGGGAGCAGACCTCAGTGAAGTCTAGTGACGCTCAGAAAAAACGAATGCCCCCCGAGCAGACTCATGCCGAGCAATACTACTACCTCAAGCAAATGGCCGGTAGAACACCAATGGTGGTCAAGCTCATGGATGGAGAAGAAATCCACGGAGTGATTGAATGGTATGACAAGGATAGCATCAAGGTAAACCGGGAAACAGGACCTAATCTCTTAATTCTCAGACACACGATCAAGTATCTTCATAAGGAATATCAAGACAGAAACGGTGACCTTCTTAGTCTCTCCAATGACCGGTGCGAATCATAGTTAGCACGCCATTTCCCACACCTGTTTTCAGTCTGACTTTCCCATTTTCTTCAGAATGACATCATAAGATCGCTCACAGGCTCGGGCATTCAGGATCACGAGTTCCTCAGTTGAGAAGACCAAAGCCTTCGCCAGGGACTCGCGAAATTTGGCAACCTCCCTCAGACGGTAGAAGGGGGTCAAATAGTCATTGGTGAGAAGAAAATGGTACGAAAAAAGGCAGACTGTATGGTCCGAGAAATGTTGGAAAGGATAAATCTCATATAGGCGCATCTGGGAGAGGGTCATCTGTTGGATTGGATGCATCTCCGCAAAGGCGTCACAGTGTACCCACTCGAAAAAACGTTCAAGCGCCGAAAGAATAAAAGGAGGAGCCAAAGGCGAATGTGTGGAGCAAACAGGAGAGACCAAGTGTCGACGAATAGGATCGGTGTTCGAGCTCTCGAGATGCCGATGTAGGTCCAGTAAATCATGGCATCCAACTTCTTGATCTTTCTTTTTCAGACTAAACAGATGACGGAACTGAGCCTCCAAACCTTGACGCTCGATTGTGGGATCAACCGAAGAAAACTGGGCCCCCTTTGCCAGTTCAAATTCCAATGAAGGAACACTCAGATAATCTTCGAGCAAGATTAGGAATTCCTTTGAGTGTCCCATCAAAAGCTGGCGCTTGCGATCCAAGAAGGCAAACTGCCCAGCTGTTTCCAAATAGCCCATCCAACCATTATATGGTAAAAAAAAGAGAAGGTTCGGGAGAGCAGGAAGAATCCGTCTGCGGGATGTCGAACTTGTGGGAAATTACCTCAGCCAGGCTTTATGGACGAGACTAGACAGTTACTGCAGAGCCATTTCCACTAAGGTTCGTACGCCAAAACCAGTGGACCCTTTTAGCTCAGGACCTTCTTTGATCAGGTCGACTCCGGCTATATCCATGTGTATCCAAGGCGTTGATCCGACAAACTCCTGTAGGAACTTGGCCGCTGTGATAGCTCCTCCCCAACGGTTCCCAACATTCTTGAGATCAGCAACGGCACTCTCGAGCTCTTTGCGGTAGTCATCATCCAAGGGCAACCTCCACATTCGCTCCCCGGAGCGCTTGGACGCACAAACCAGTTTTTGGTAGACCTCATCATCATTGCAAAATACACCCGCACGAATATTGCCTAAGGCCACGGCACAGGCTCCGGTCAGGGTAGCAATATCGATTACATACTGTGGCCGCAGTTGCCCAGCGAAATGAAGTGCGTCGGCTAAAATCAGCCTTCCTTCCGCGTCGGTATTGACGACCTCTATGGTTCTCCCACTGAAAGAATGAATCACATCCCCCGGCCTCTGGGCTCGTCCACTCGGCAGATTTTCAACGATGGCCAAGAGACCAACTATGTTTTCCTCGATCTGCAATTGAGCAGCAGACTGCATAGCGGCCAAAACAGCACACGCCCCTGCCTTATCTGATTTCATGTCTTCCATGGAGTGAGCCGATTTCAAAGAGAGACCACCGCTGTCGAAGGTAACTCCCTTGCCAATCCAAACAATGGGTTTGGCATCCCTTTCCGAGGCGCCCCAAAGTCTCAGGACGACAAATCGAGCGGGTTCTTCACTCCCCCGAGCCACCGCGAGGATTGCGTTCATTCCCCGCTCCTTCATCTCAGGCTCACCAAGCACTTCAATCTCTAAACCGCACCCTTCGGCGATTTCACAACACTTCTCAGAAAATCTGGTCGGGGTCATGCAGTTGCCAGGTTGATTGACCAGATCTCGGGCCAAATTAGTTGCTCGACCAAGAATTCTACCTCGCTCCATCGCCTTCTCCGCCACATCTACATCCAACTTCCCATCAGTGGCTAGAACAATTTCTTCGGTAAACACCTCGGCTCTATTTTGAGTTTTAAAAGCGTCACTGGAATGGCTGCCCAAAATTGTCCCTTCAACTGCCGCTTGAGTGGCCCTGGTAGCATCAATCTCCCCACCCAGGAACACGACCACTCTCTTGAGATCATAGCCCCTGAGCCGTTCGATGGTTTGTTGGACCAGGTTACGAAGAATTCGAGTTCTGTATGCCGCTCGTTTTCCCAGTCCCAGCAGAATCACTCGAGCCGCTTTCAGTTGATCCGGTCGATAGATCACCAGAATCTCCCCTGCTTGGCCTTTCCACTCCTTACTCACCCTCAATTCTCCCAACAAACCACCCAGCTTTTGATTCAAACGGGAGGGGAGAGGGCCATCTAAACGATCATCCTCGAACAAGGGAACAATCAGGGCATCACATTCCAAGCTGGCCAAGTCAGCCTTCATAAGTCGTATTTTCATTTCGATCCGCAAAGCCTCCTTAATATTAACCAGGCTGTCTTTTTACACCAGTCTATTACCCGAAACTTCAGGAGTCAGATAGACTTTATCTTCTCCTAGACTCCCTTTAATTCCGCCTGGATTTCTCGCTCGATAACCCGACGCCGAGCTGCCTCGCGCTTGTCATACAGGTGCTTTCCGCGAGCCACTGCGATCTCGACCTTGACTCGGCCCCGCTTCCATTTGAGGCAGAGGGGAACAATCGTAAATCCCTTCCGCGTCGTTTTTCCAACAAGTTTGTTGATCTCCCGCCGATGAAGGAGAAGTTTACGGGAACGCACAGGATCGTGATCGGCGAATCCACGGTGGCTGTAAGAGCTAATGTGGCAATGTTCAAGCCACAGCTCACCATCTTTAATCTTTGCATAGCCATCTTTCAAATTTACTCTATGGTTGCGAATGGACTTCACTTCCGTCCCGGTCAAGACGATCCCGGCCTCATACCGATCCAGGATCTGGTAGTTGTGGTAGGCTTTCTTGTTCCTAACTACAAGTTGACTTGTCATTTTCACACCCGTTCAAGAACTCAGCCAGCGCCTCCTCCCAGGATCGAAGAGGACTCATCCCCTCCAATTTCAGAACGCAATTGTCCAGCACCGAGTAAACGGGACGCCGGGCGGGCAACGATAGGCTACTGGCACTGACCGGATGAACCTTCCTTTGCGATCCTTGGAAAGCGATGATTTTCTTGGCAAACTGGTACCAGCTACATTCTCCTCTGTTGGTGATGTGATAGGTACCGCGGACTGCCTTCTCCATCAGCTGCGAGGTCATTTTAGCCAAGTCCTGGGTGAAGGTGGGCGAGCCTCTCTGGTCATCAACTACTTTAAAGCACTCTTTTTCTTGGATTTTGTCGAGTACCTTGGTCACAAAACTACATCCCCCCGGCCCGAACAGCCAGCTCGTACGCAAAATCAAATGGAAAGGGCATAGCGAGCGTACAACAAATTCTCCTGCTAATTTCGATCGACCGTATTCGTTCACGGGACACGTCTGGTCCCATTCGCGGTAGGGTCTCGTTCCACGACCATCGAAAACATAGTCTGTACTATAGTAGAGGAGACCGCAACCAAGCTCCGCCGCCACCGTTGCCACATTGCGTGTACCGAGAACGTTCACCCGGTAGACTTCCATTGACTCTGACTCAGCACGGTCAACTTGGGTGTAGGCAGCGGCATGAATAACCCAGTCCGGTTTTAAATTCTTGAGAACCTGACGCACCTGATCCAACGAAGTAACCTCCAAACTCTGTGACGAGAAAGGGTAGGTTACGTGACGGGATTCGAACGCTGCAAATAGAGCTTGACCCAGCATTCCCGTTGCACCCGTGATTGCGACTTTCATTATGTGGGATTGATTTCGCTCACCAATTTCCGAGCTGAATGCAACCCAGTCGGTAACGGAATCGCGTCCAGATTTACAGATTGGTTAAGGTCTCGGCCCGTTCTTCGTACATGCGACGATAATAATTGAAATAGGAGCCGCTGCGAACGTGTCGTATCCACTCCGGATGTTGACGATACCATTGGATCGTTTCCCCTAAACCTCGGTCCAAGGGAATGTGTGGAGACCATCCAAATTGTTCTCGGACACGATGGGTATCCATTGCGTAGCGGCGGTCATGACCCGGGCGATCATCGACCAACCTAATGAGACCTAGCGGTTTTTGGAGGATCTCTAGAATACGACGCACCACTTCCAGATTTGACCTTTCCTGGTTGGCGCCAATATTGTACACACGCCCCGGTTGGCCTCGGAGCAAGACTTGCTCCAAGGCTCTACAGTGATCCTTTACATGGATCCAGTCTCTCCTGTGAAGGCCGTCGCCGTAGACAGGTAGGGGTTTCTCCTCGAGAGCATTGACTATCATCAATGGGATAAATTTTTCGGGGAATTGGTAGGGGCCGTAATTGTTGCTACTGCGCGTAACGATGACCGGCAGTCCGTAGGTCTTGTGATAAGATCGAGCAAGCAGCTCACCTGCTGCCTTACTGGCAGCATATGGACTATTGGGAGCCAATCGATCCTCCTCCTGGGATCGGCTCTTAGGACCTAGTGATCCATAAACCTCGTCCGTGGAGATTTGGATGAAGCAGGGAATTTTTCTTTGGCGAGCTACCTCCAAAAGAATCTGGGTCCCTACGACATTGGTTCGGACAAAAGCGGATGCGTCCAGTATACTACGGTCCACATGAGTTTCGGCAGCAAAGTTGATGATGGCATCAACCCTTGGGTTCAAAGCCGCTTCGACCTCCTGCGCATTCGCTACATCTCCCCGGATGAAGGTGTAGCGGGGATCCTCGGACAAGCCGGCAAGATTCTCCATACTGCCAGCGTAGGTCAGTTTGTCGAAGTTGATCACCCAAACACTGCGCTGGACACCCAGAACATGACGGATAAAGTTACAACCAATAAAACCTGCTCCCCCAGTCACAAATAAGCGCATTGTCCATCCCTCTGCTGGCTGGACAACCAGTACGAGGTACCCACTTTACCAGGCCATCATCCAGCTGGTTTCCCGTCTCTTTGTTTACATCGCTGCGCAACCAGATTACTAGCACCTAAGAGCGATTCTATCGTTCCGGCATCGGTCCACCAGCCGTCCAAAACGTCGTAACTCATCTCCTTCCAGCGGATATACTGGTTGTTCACGTCGGTGATTTCCAGTTCCCCTCGCTTTGAAGGTTGCAAGGTCCGAATGATATCGAAAACCTTTCGATCGTACATATACACTCCCGTAACAGCAAACTTGGAGGGACATATACAAGGTTTTTCCTGGATCTTGACGACCTGATCTCCCTGCAGCTCGGGAACACCAAAACGTTGAGGGTTAGGGACTTCTTTCAAAAGAATCTTGGCACCTTGCCCCTGATCTCTGAACTTCTCGACGTAAGGACGAATACTCTTTTCCAGGATATTGTCTCCTAGGATCACACACAACAGATCAGCAGCAGCAAAGTACTCGGCAAGGGAAAGCGCACCGGCGATTCCCCCCTCCCCATCCTGATAGGCAAAGTGGAGGTGGCGAAGACCGAACTCTTTTCCATCACCCAACAGTCGCAAGAAATCACCCGCATTGTTGCCACCCGTCACTACCATAATATCCTGAATACCAGCCCGCACTAAGGTTTCCAGGGGATAGTAAACCATAGGCTTGTCATACACGGGGAGCAGATGCTTATTGGTTACTTTGGTCAAGGGTTGCAGGCGAGTACCTAATCCACCAGCCAGAATTATTCCCTTCATGATCTCATTTTTACCAAACGGTATGTTAACTGAAGCCTCTCGCTCGGAGCAATTTCCGATATAGTTTTTCCGTTTTGTCAAGTTTTCTATCGAGGGTAAAGTAGGTCTGCACCCGACGCCGACCTGCCTGACCCATTCGCCGACACAGGTTCCTCGATCTCAAAAGTCGGTCCAGTGCCCGGACCAGCTCCTGTGGATGGTTAGCGGAAACCAAGAATCCAGTTTCTCCGTCTACGACTAACTCGGGAATACCGCCGACTCGAGTCGCGATGACGGGAAGTTGACTTGCCATGGCCGCCAGAATAGCCGAACTCAAACCCTCTGACCGAGAGGGTAAGCAAAAGATGTCAAATGTCCTCATCCAGGCCTCGCTATCTGAGCGAAACCCGGCAAAAACTACCTGCTTCTCAATCCCTAATCTCTGCACGCTCTTCTTCAGATCCTGCTCTAGTTCACCTTCTCCCACCAGTAGGAAAGTGACCTCTGGAAACTGAGGAGCAAGGCACGCAGCAGCTTTCAGAAGGATATGATGTCCTTTTTCCTCACTCAAATGGGCCACGGTGCCCACTACCGGACCCTTCATCGGGCGCAGGAGGAGAGGACGACGTTGCTGATCGATCCAATTGACGTCCACACCTTCGTAAATGACCGTAACTAACTCTGGCCGAACTCCTCCTTCCAACAAGGTTCGACGAATGCTAAGAGATACGGTAACCACATTTTCCTGCATCCAATTGTACTTATAATGGCTCACCTTTGTCCGGAGCGGAAAATTGACTCGCCGCGACGAGATGCGAACCGGCGTACGGCAAAGCCGCGAGGCCAGCCCACCCATCACAATGGAACGAGGGGTGTTGAAATGGATGATGTCAAAAGATCCCTTGCGCAAAATGAACCATAAGCGCAAAAAGGCGAGTAAACTCAATCCGCCCCGCTGACGGAACTCATAGATCGGCACACCTGCTTGTCGCGCCTTCTCGCCTAACGGCGCGTCAAGGGGAACGGCCAGCTCGACTCGATGCCCCCGACTCTTCAGTCCTGTCATTAGACTGAAGAGCTGCTCCTGGCCGCCTCGCCACACCCCTTCTGTATCAACATAGAGTATACCCAGTGTTTTCATCGAACTGATGGCCCAGAGATTGCTCCCTTCTTCCTTTGCAGCTCCCACAATTTCAGATATTTGAACAGGGCCGATACCGAGCCAAGAAGAGAGACGACCAACCCTGGCCTCCCATCTAGGACGCCCAACTTCAAAAAATAGTTGTTCAGGAAAACGGCTGGGGGATAAAACAAAAGCTGGACGAGGTGAGCACGGCGACCTCGATCCCAGTAATCAGAAGCGCACAAGGTTGAAAAGACCTTAAGCTGTTCGAGATATTCAGAAAGAGAAGCGTAGGTATAATGATGGATATCTCCCCTAAATCGAGCGGTCAATCCTTTGATCCGAAAGGCTTCGTGAACCCGTCCTCCAACCCAGCAACCGCAAGACTTACGAAACAGGCGAAGTTGCCAATCAGGATACCAGGTCGTGTGCTTAATCCAGCGACCCATGAAGAAGGTCTTTCGCGGCAGGTAGTATCCAAGGCAGGTGTGATCGGCTTGTTTCCACTCGAGAATCTCTTCTCTTAATGCATCACCCAGTACCTCGTCAGCATCAAGGCTCAGCACCCAATCATAGCTCGCCCGGTCGGTGGCAAACTCCTTTTGACTTCGAAATCCTTGCCATCTTCTCTGAAAGACTCGGTCAGTGTAACGATGGCAGATTTCCGGAGTTGCATCTTGGCTAAAAGAATCCACGACCACAATTTCATCGGCTACGCTTTGCAGACTGTTGAGCGCCTTCTCGATTTTCTCCTCTTCATTGAAACTGATGATCACCGCCGATATTTTCTTCAAAATAGACACTCGTCTCGAATTCCCGGACCATCCACCCAGGATGCTTACTACTACCTCCTCCGAGTTTGCTCAGATGAAAATGTTATCTACCCGCAACAGGATTTTCCGTCAGGAGGTCTCTTAATCTCAATACATACCGGTAACGGTCGCTGGAAATAGTTCTCCGCTAGAGCTGGCTTACCGGGGAAAACCTTCGAGCCAGACCGTACTTTGCCTGTTCACCGAGGTCTTCCTCGACCCGCAGTAACTGATTATATTTTGCCACGCGATCTGTTCGGCTGGTTGAGCCCGTTTTGATCTGGTCAGCGTTGGTAGCCACTGCCAGATCTGTGATGAAGGTGTCTTCAGTCTCTCCTGAGCGATGAGAGATTATGGGGATATACTCATGGGCCTTGGCCATTTCAATGGCACGGATGGTTTCCGTCAAAGTCCCGATTTGATTCAACTTAATCAGAATTGCATTTGCAACACCGTTCTGGATTCCCCGTTCTAGCCGTTTGAGATTGGTGACGAACAGATCGTCTCCGACGAGTTGAACCCGGTCTCCCAACGTCTGGGTAAGCTTTTCCCAGCCCTGCCAGTCGTCCTCTGCCAAACCATCTTCGATGGAATACACCGGGTAGCGCCGAAGCCAGAGCTCATAAAGCTCAATCATTTCCTCAGCTGTCTTGCTATCTTCGCCTGATTTCACAAAAACGTAACGATTCTGCTGGTAAAGCTCACTAGCTGCTACGTCGAGAGCGATCAAAACATCTTCCTCTGGCCGATAGCCAGCTCGCTCAACGGCCTTCAAAATCATCTCCACAGCTTCCTCATTCGATTTCAAATCCGGGGAAACCCCCCCCTCATCCCCCACCGCCGTACTGTATCCTTTTGAACTCAGCTCCTTTTTGAGATTATGAAAGATTTCGGCGCCCATACGTAACGCCTCAGAAAAGCAGGCTGCGCTGATCGGCATGATCATGAACTCCTGGAAGTCCACGTTGTTGTTAGCATGCACACCTCCGTTGACAATATTCATCATCGGAACTGGAAGATGACAGGCATTAGTCCCCCCCAGATGCCGGTAGAGAGGCACACCCAGCGATTCGGCTGCTGCTCGTGCACAGGCCAACGAAACCGCCAAAATAGAATTTGCTCCCAGTATTTCTTTGGCTTCCGTGCCGTCCAATTCGATCATGGTCTGATCGATCATAATTTGGTCAAGAATCGAAAAACCGGTTAGCCGTGGGCTAATACTGTTCTGGATATGGCTCACGGCCTTTTTTACACCCAGACCCAGATAGCGCTCCGGATCACCATCTCGCAGTTCCACTGCCTCGTGTTCTCCGGTGGAAGCTCCTGAAGGAACCGCCGCTCGACCCAAATGGCCCTCGTCCGTGATTACATCCACTTCGACCGTTGGATTGCCCCTAGAATCCAATATTTCGCGAGCCCGAATTGCTTCAATGACGGACATAGTTTTCCTGAAGACGGGCAGCTTGGAGCCCAGTCACGGCACCCAAATCGACTACGTCCTGTATGGTGCAGCCTCGACTCAGATCATTCATGGGTCGCTCAATGCCCTGAAGGATCGGACCAATGGCGCGAGCACCAGCCAATCTTTGGCTTAGCTTATAGGCAATGTTCCCAGCGTCCAGGTTGGGGAAAATCAAAGTATTGGACTTCCCTTTTAAAAGATTCTTGGTCGCTTTTGAGACAGCCACCTGCTCGACCACAGCCGCATCCAATTGAAGTTCGCCGTCTGCCAGGATTTCTGGATTACGAGCTCTAAAGGTCTGGGTTGCTTCCCTAACTCTGGTGACTGTCGGGTGTTGGGCGCTACCATGGGTCGAGAACGACAAAAAGGCAACCCGAGGTTCAATCTCCAAATAGAGCCGAGTATTGTGGGCGGTAGCCCCGGCAATATCGGCCAGTTGGGAAACGGTAGGACTCGGTACCACCGCACAATCTGCATACAGCAGAGCGCCTTCCACACCCAAGTTGGGATTATCGAACAACATGATAAAACAGCTCGAAAGGAGGGAACTCCCCGGCGCTAATCCGATGCAGCGCAAGCCAGCTCGCACAGTCTCCGCTGTGCTGTGGGTCGCCCCCGCCACACATCCTCCACAGCGCCCATCTGCCACCATCAGAGCACCAAAGTAGAGCGGCTCAACAGCCTTCTGGCGAGCCTCTTCTCGTGTCATTCCCTTAAACCGTGACCGTTCATAGTAACGCTCAGCAAGACCCTCCAGCCATGGAGAATTTACTGGCTCAACTATCTCACAATTCACTTTCACTCCACAGGCCTCAGCCGCCGTCCTGATGCGTCGAGGAGACCCCAGAAGTAGAGGTCGCACGAAAGTTTCCTGCTGAAGCATATCGACCGCCTGGATGATTCGAGCGTCTTCGCCTTCCGGAAACACTACCAATTGTGGATTTCCCTTAGCCCGCTGGTGGATTCGCTCCAAAACTCCCATGACCGGCATGTTGACATGCGAAAACTCGGTCGTCAAGACGGGAGCGAGAGTGGGTTATAGTGACTCGAGGAAGTTGAAGATCCGGATGGGAGCGCAAGCACTTCTCAGCTCTTACCCCGACGGATGCGTTCTCTTACTCGCTCAATGCTCTCTTTCGCTTGGGGAGTCCGGCTGAGGTTATAGGCTCTTTGGTAGTGGTTCAAAGCTTTGTCATATCGGTTGGTCTTTTCGTACAGATAGCCCAATCGCTCATAGGTCCGCGAATGCTGGGGTAAGAGCTTGGTGCTCTCGAGAAAGGCTCGCTCGGAAGCCCTTAAATCTTGAGTGAACAAATACGCGAGACCCAAATTGAACCAGGCCTCTCCGTCTTGCGGATTCTGCTTCACATAATCCTTCAGGATGATGGCAGCACCGCTGTAGTTCTTGCCCTCAATCGCATCCACGGACTGTTGGTAGCGGGCGTGAGCTAGGTAGCGTTTTGCTTCGAGTGAAGCAGGTGCCAGGGCCAGTGCTTGGCTGAGAAACCTCTCGGCTTCGGAATGCTTGCCGAGTCTATAGTAGGCAATACCTAATTGCAGAATATGCTTCGGCTTTCCCCTCTTGATGGAAACCGCTTTGCTCAAGTCCCGAACGGCTTCATCGAAGTGGTTGAGGTCAAAGTTGGACGATCCTCTGATGTGGAAAAGTTGATATCGGTCATGGGGAGAGCGGGAATACCGTTCTCCTTTCAACAGTGTCTCAACTACTTTCTCGTGGCTTTCTCGATTATAGTAGGCTAGGGCTAGTCCAAGATAAGAGGCATACTGATCATCCTCTAACTCCAACGCCTTCTGAAAAGCCTCGGTAGCCTTTTCGTATTGCTCAGTCTTTAAGTAGCATTCTCCCAACACCCGGTAACCTGATTCATAGCCGCGATTCACCTGAACCATTTGCTCAAACTGCTCAATAGCTTTGTGGTACCGCCCCTGTTTATAATAGGAAATCCCCTTTTCAAAGTCTCCCTGCCCGAATAGGAGTAACTGTGCTCCAGCGACCAGTAAAAACCGCAGGACATGCTTCATCTTTTCTCCTCTTAACTAGAAAATTCCGAAAGCTTTCCAGCGTTCCACTTCGGCTCGGGTAGGGACCGAAATATTCTTAACTTCCAAGTTTCTCAACCGATCGAAAACATCGATCATCACGTAGTAGGGAACCTGAGGTAAAGTCTGGATAATCACCGGCTTATCCGGGTTCTGTCGTATCTTCATCTGTACATATCCGCCCATCTCCCCTAAGGTCATTGCAGTCTTGTCCACCTGGTATTGCCCCTGACCCAGTATCTTGATGTGTACGGCTCCCTCGGGTTGTACATCCAACTGATGGGGATCGTCTTTTGGGAAAGCAAATTGTAGCCCTTTAGTGGCGGAAAAAACCGCGGTGAGCATGAAGAAGATAATCAGTAAAAAGGCAATGTCGGCCATGGAGGAAGTCGGGATTTCAGCCTCTTGTCGAAGCCTGCCTTTAAAGGCCACTACTTCCTCTCCTCACCGCTCCTCCGCACCGTCAATAGGCCAATGTTTCTCGCCCCGTTGTTGCGCAGCTTTTCCAAAATGTCGTCGATGATCCGGTAGCGAACAGCACGGTCGGCCTTAATGACAAACTCCTTCCGAGGAATGAGTTCGAGGATCGTCTTGGTCAAGGGACCAAGCTCGTCAATACTGGCCAGAGGAAAAGCGAGTTGCTCTCCGTCGCTGAAGCTCAAATTGCCCTGAGCTGTAGCCGCAATGATGGCGGCGTCTTTGGACACCTGGGTTCGAATCGCTGACTGAGGCAGTCTGACGCTAGTACGTTCCGGAGAAAATGAAGTCGTTAACATGAAGAAGATGATCAGCAGAAAAGCGATGTCAGCCATAGAGGCAGTGGGAATCCTCGGAAGCATCCTGCCGATCCCTCGTCTTCTCATATGCCTCTTGTCCGTTGCTCCCCTTCCTCGCTCTCCTCGATTTCGTTAAAAGTCTCCAGGAGCATGGCGCAACTGGTCTCCATATCCAGGGCAAAACTAGAAACCCTGTTGCTGAAATAACTATAGGCTGCTTGCACCGGAAGTGCGATCATGAGGCCGGTAGCAGTGGTAATCAGCGCCTCGGATATTCCGCCGGCCACAGCTTGAGGATTTCCCAAACCCTCTTCCGCCAGAGCCTGAAAGGAAGCGATCATTCCCGTGACCGTTCCCAGGAATCCAAACAGAGGAGCGATGTTGGCTACGGTAGCAAGAATCCAAAGACCTTTTTCCAGTTGAGACAACTCGTGTAGGCTCACACTCTCCATGGCCTTCTCAATTTCCTGGTGTGATTTTCCAAAACGGAGAACACCGGATTTTAAGGCGGTGGCCACCGGGTGATCATAGGTTTCGCACACCTCAATGGACCGCTGAAGCTCTCCACCGAGAAGGGAATTGCGTACTGATCCGAAGATCTCTGCGGTGTTTCCTTTAATTCGGTAAAGAGCAATGCTTCGCTCAAGAATAAAGAGCAGGCCAAGAATCGAACAGACGAGGAGAGGCCACATCATGGGTCCTCCCTGTCGGAAATAGGTCCAGAGATTTCCTCCGATTGCAAGTATCACTACCTTATCCTCCACTTACCGACAGACAACACCTTTTTAGAGTATGTAGCAGACGGAAAGTATCAAATTCCGGAGAGTCATCATAATAGCCCTGGGGTGGGTCGAAGTCAAACTACCAACCGATACAAACTCTCCCCCCCAGATGCAGGTATTGGCAATCGGGCGCCCTTTCTAGTGCGCCCCCTTCTCGGTCTTTTTCGAGAAAGGGTTGCCTCCCTTTCTCACACCCTCCTCACTGCATCGCTAGGGCCAAGCGTAAGAAAAGCACCAGAGAGATGTCCACTCAGGCTGGCTTGATATTCAGGCGTTTGAGTTTCTCGTTGAGGGTGGTGGGATTGACACGCAGAAGACCAGCTGCCTCTTTTTGATTCCAGTCCGTGGTGTTTAGGGCAGAAGTAATGAGACTTTTTTCGAATTCGGCCACCAATTCTTTGAGGGAAGCTCCATACTCGACCCGGGACTCCTGCATTTCTCTGGGCAAGAGCTCGCAGGTAATTTGGCCTTCGTCAGGAGCGAGAACCACCGCTCGCTCGATTACATTTTCTAATTCTCGTACATTGCCCGGCCAATCATACTCCATCAAACACTTGAGCGCATCTTGCTGCACAGCATAACGAGAGCGGTGATTCTCATCGGAAAAGCGAGGCAAAAAATGCTCAACTAACAGAGGAACATCCTCTCGCCTGTCTCGCAGCGGGGGCAAAGAAACGGAAATCACATTGAGTCGATAATAAAGATCATCCCGGAACTCTCTCCGCTCCACAGCTTGTTTAAGGTTGATGTTGGTGGCGGCGATGATCCGGACATCAACATTGATGTTTTCTAGACCACCCACGCGACGAAACTCCAGTTCCTGAATAACGCGCAACAGTTTGGCTTGGGTGGCCAGGGGAAGCGTACCTACTTCATCCAAGAAAATAGTCCCTTGGTCGGCAATTTCAAACAATCCTTTCTTAGTATTTGTGGCTCCAGTAAACGCACCCCTCACATGACCAAATAGTTCACTTTCCAACAAATCGGCCGGGATACTTCCACTATTGACCGTTATAAAAGGGCCATTCAAACGCGGACTACAGTTATGAATCGCCTTGGCAACCAATTCTTTTCCCGTTCCACTTTCCCCCAGAATCATGATGGTACTGCGACCAGGGCCGACCTGAATGATCAAATTGAAAACCTGCTGCATCTGCGGACTCTTACCCACAATGCTCTCAAAAGAAAAGTGGGTTTTGAAGTTCTTCCTAAGCTGGCGATTTTCCAGTTCGAGACTATGTTTTTTTAGTCCGTTGTGGACCACGAGAAGGAGCTCATCGTTTTTAAAGGGTTTAGTAACGAAGTCAAAAGCCCCTTTCTTGGTGGTCGAAACAGCCGTTTCGATAGAACCATAGGCGGTGATTACTACGACGACCGCATCCGGATCGAAACGGAAAATTTCTCCCAGAGTGGCTAGACCTCCCATACCTGGAAGCATTAGATCCAGCAGGATTAGATCCACCACTTCTTCCTTTAAGCGTTCCAATCCCTCCTCTCCATTGGAGACCGTAATCACACGATACCCTTCTGTTTCGAGGAGTTGGGTGAGAACTTCACCCATAATCTCTTCGTCATCAATAATCAGAATGGAAGGTCGTGACGGCATAACCTCAAAGGGTTCAGTTGACTCGGGTGACCGGCAATCGCAGGGTAAAGGTGGTCCCTCTGCTCGATGCACTCTCTACACTGATGCGACCGGAGTGCTCCTGGATTATGCCGTAGGAGATCGACAGACCAAGTCCCGTTCCCCGTCCCACTTCTTTGGTGGTAAAGAATGGATCGTAAATCTGCTTGATGTGTTCTTCGGCGATTCCTACGCCATTGTCCTCGATTTCCACTATCAGTGAAGAGTCCTTGGCGTAGGTTTTTACCCTCAATCTCCCCCCCTTGGCCATAGCATCTTTCGCATTGAGAAACAGGTTCATGAAAACCTGCTGCAATTTGCCACCACTTCCCACGGTCTTGGGAAGAGAGGGATCTAGATCCAGTTGTAAATCTACGCCATTTCTTCTGAACTGGTGGTTGATCAGCGACAGAGTCTCCATCATCAGAGAATTGATATTGACTTCCTGAAGGTCCGCATCGCTACAACGGGCAAAATTTAAAAGGTTGGTTACGATGTTTGAGGCCCGAAAACTCTGCTTCTCAATTTTTCTCAATATGGAATAACGGGGATCTCCAGGGGAGCTTTTCTTCAGGAGCATCTGTGCATAGCTGGATATTCCAGCCAAGGGGGTGTTCACCTCATGAGCTACTCCAGCGACAAAAAGGCCAATTGAACTCAGTTTCTCAGCCTGCTGGAGCTGGCCCTCAAGGCGGATTTTTTCGGTGATGTCGTCAAAAATCAACAGGGTTCCCGTATTGACATCGTCATGCAGAACAAAAGGAACAAGTGTGATATCGACCAATCTGGTATGCCCCTCTTCCACCTTCAAGTGAATCTTGCAAAGTTTGATGTTTTCCTGGATTAGCCAGTTGGGACCTTCAAGGACCTCCTTCATGGTCTGGATCAACTCGGAGGGTAATATATCCGCTAGATTTCTCCCCACTGCCTTCCCTTGGGGTAAGCCGTAGATTGACTCCATGGAAGGGTTCCAAATCGTGATTTCCCCTTCCGGAGCGATCACTACTACCCCAACCGTGATGCTCTGTATCACATTCTCGCTGTAGAGTTTTAGGCGCTCTAATTTACTAGCATTAGCTCGGAGTGAACTGTAGAGCAAGGCGTTGTCGACTGCAATGGCCACATAGCGGGATAAAGTAGCCATCAGATCCAGATCTTCACTGTTCATAAGTGCTCCATTGGCCCGTTGTCCCAACCCCAAAAAGCCAATTACACGATCGCGCACCAAAAGTGGCTGGATGTAGTGAATGCCCCAGCGGCTTAAGGTATCTTCACACCCTGCTTGAATCTCCTGAGACAATGACAGTGGCCTGGGTTGCTGAGCCAAGTCTGAGAAGACACGAAGAGAAACTTCGAGCGAGGTCGGCTCAACCGCATTCCGAACCCCCTGGGAAATATGATAGAGCCGATAAGTATGGGATTGAGTGTCTGTACGAAGAAACAGAGTCACCGGGTCAAGATTGAGTGTCTGGCGGATTCGATTGGAGACTTGCTCCGCTAATCGAGGCAGGCTGATCTCGGATCCCAGAGTCTGGCCAAACTCTGCGAAAGATTGACGATAGTTGTACTGATTATTGTAAAAATAACGATCAATCTGTTCCTGAATCCTGTTCTTCAGAGGGGCAAACAGAAGGGCCACGATCAAAGCGGAAAATCCAAAAAGTACAAAACCGGACTCAGAGAAGAGCCTTTCTGCCGCTCGGCCGGCCAGTATCGCCACCAGTATGTAAAAACCTAACAATGTGGATGTGGCAAGAAGATAGGCTGCACCCTTTTTGAATATCAACTCAACATCCATCAGCCGATATTTTGTGATGGCATAGCCGAAGGCTAAAGGAATCAGAGCCAAACTCAAGATCGAGAACTCCATCGAGGCGTAGATGGACCAGCCCAGCAGATAGGGAACACCATAAAGCAGCGCAAAAGGGACTACCCCAATTAAGGCTCCGTTAGTGATCCATTTCATTTGTTGCCGTTGAACCAGAGTGGAAGCCCCCCGCCTGACAAACACTAAAATACAAGCGGCCAGGAGAAAAAAACTGACGAAATGAATCATTTGAAGCCACTCAAGGACACTTTCTCCCGAACGGGACCGTGCCAGGCCTAGCGGTTTTAGTTGACCCCAAAACCAACTTAGCTGCAGCCCAAGAAGAACAAAAAAAGGCAAGTAGGTTAGAAAGTTAAGACGTAGCACAGACTGCGACCGTGCCAGGCCTTTGGGAAAGGAGTAGCTGAAGTGCAAGAACAGCGGAGGTAGGAGAAGAAACGCCACTACGTCGCACCAATAAATCAAGATGTCGAAAACATCAGCCCTACCCGAGTGCCGGAATAGAAATAAGACAAAAGCAACCACACAGATGAGATAAAAGTGAAAGACACCCTTGGCGTTCCGATGGCGCAAAAAAATGAACAGCCCAATTACCAGATAAGTGAAACCAACAAGGACAAGAAACAAATCGCTACGGCCAATTTGAGATCTTCTCTGGATTCGGACAGGGTAAGAAGTTTCCTCCTTCGTTTTTGCCAGCCTGATCAAATAGCTAGCTGAAGTATTCCCAGGCAAAGTCTCGGAAAGGATTTCCACCACCTCGGTGTGCTCGTCCAGTGTTTTGATAGAGATTCCATTGATTTCAAGAAGGAGATCTCCTGGCTTCAGTTCCTTTTGAGTCTCCAAGGTAGTCGAATCCATGATCGCCTTTACCTCGACACCTCGCTGCGTCTGAACCCAGACGATCCCGTCGGACGGAAACTTCCAATTTAATCGATCTGTCCAGTTTAAAAAACCGAGACCTAGAGCCAGACTGGACAAAATCACCACACTGATTCTCCGACCTTTGAAAAACGTCATGAAGCTCTATCTCTCAGCCCCAACAATATAGAGATACAAAACCGCCCCCCCATATTTTAGCAATTTCTATACCACCCACACGTAAATAGCCAAAAACCCTGAAGATTTCCTGAAATACTTGTCCCGAATAGGCCAACCGAGGCCCAGAGTCAGAACCCAGAATTCACTTTATTGGATGGTGATCCAATAAAGTGAATTCTGGGTTCTGACTCTCTCTGTCGCAGATCGGCTCTCGATCCCCGTCTAGAACCTCAAGTGAGGTTTGCCGGCCGACCCTAGAACTTAAGGGAAATCCCGCCGCGCACTGATCGAGGATTCCGGACGAGCACCACATCGCCCATTGGCGTGCGGACCTTCCCAAGATCGTGATCAAGGAGATTGCGGACGTCGAGAAGAACTTCGACTTGGTAGAGAGAAAGGAAGTCAAGCCCCAGCGTGTTTAGTAATCCGACAGGCAGCGGCAGGAGCTGCCGGATAAAGAGATTCACTCCCTCGTTGGCTGTTTCGTAACGATCAGAAAAAGCATCTAAGGGAGTTATAGGCCTGCCCCCTGGAACAAACTTTACTAGCGCCATCAAACGGGTTTGAGATTGGGAGATCAAAGCTTCGACTTGGGTGGACAAAAGGTGATAGTCTCGTTGGCTAATCATTTCTTGTAGGAGCGGTTCTCCTAAAACCACAGCAAAGCAATCCAATCCCAATCCAGCGGCGCTCCCACCGACGTAAGAAAAAGCACCCTTTAGATTTTGAGTTACGCGATGTTGAACCGTCAGTCGATAACCTCGATTATCGACTTGCTCATCGGTTAATCGCAGCACCTCGGCCTCCGGGGCATATTGAAGCACAGCCAACACAGGCACCGCTCCCCTAAAAAGTCGATTTCGATAAGCAGCCAGCTCTACCACCGTGTCGTCGCCCACCTCCTGAGAAATACTAGCTTGGTCGTAACGCGAAGTTCCTACACTAAGGTGTTCCCCCAGGCGCGCAAAGTACACCGCGTCGGCCAAATTGACCATACTTCCGTCCTGCAAAGTTACACTGTTGCCCTGGTTAGATCGCTTCGAAGCGGTCAACACTCGGAAAACAGTTGACTTCCTAGGTGCATAGGCTATTTCCGCGCTTGGACTGAGGAACGAGTATGAGTTAGAGCTGCGAACCTGGTCCCATTCTAACCCCCAGACCAGCGAGACCGCATCTCCCAACCGCCAACTCTCCTCAAAACTCAGACTCAGGGTCTTGATGGTGGCAGTGGCGCGAGTGTATCCAGAATCCGCTCTTATGCCTGCTGGATTATTCAACAGAGAGAGGGACGGTTGCTCGAAACTCAACCGTCCATAACCCATGAATAGCTTCAAGGAATGGGCATCACTGAGTCGGTAGTGAACCCGATTTTTCAGTCGCCACAGTGAATCTTCACCAGAATTCAGCTGACCCGCCAAAGTGTAGTTACTCTGGCTTCCGAGGGAGTCCATCACCGCAAAATTTGTGGTTGAACCCCCAACTGAATCCCCGGGAAACACCAGATAATCTCCCCCCAGACCTCCGTGGGTATAGACTTGAAAGACAGCCCGCTCGAAGAGCGGCCGCTGAAAAGATTGATCTTTCGCCTCCAGTTTAGATCGGTGCCGAAAGATCAGGCGCTCATCAACTGAAGTCCTCAACAAGGACTTAGTTCCTACATTGGCGTCTTCGGATGGGTTGAGATCAAACCACCGCTGAAGCACCAGGGTGAGGACCGAAGTCTGTCCCGGAAAGATCTCCACCGCCGGTCTTCGGGAGTTTCGATAACGGCTACTTTTGACCAGAATCTGATAGCTGCCTGCTTCGATGTCGCTGAGGAGAATTTGACCGACCTTGTTGGTACGGGCCAGAATTGGGATTGCTGCCTCGGACGATTTTCGCAACAGCGCAATCAGAATATTCGTCAGAGGCCGACCCGCTTCGTTTAGGAGCAGGCCATTGAAGCGACCCATGTTGGAAGCTACCAAGGCAGGCAATGAACTCGAGAATAGAAGCAGCAGAACAATACTTAAACGGAAATGAGACCACCCACCCTTTTTAGCCATCGCCTACTAAGACCCTAACCTCGTCTCTTCCCAACAGCTCAATTGTAATCAGTGTAGGCGAGAATAGTCAACTCAAGGTCCACACTTCTAGTAGGCACCCCCCCAACTCGGGTCGTCCTGACCGTCCTGACCAATTCTCGCCCAACCATGGGCCCCATTGTATACTTAGGTCTGATGACTGTTCGGGTTCGATTTGCGCCTAGTCCCTCAGGCTCTCTGCACGTCGGAAATGTTCGAACGGCTCTCTACAACTGGCTTTTCGCCAACCAAAACAAAGGTGTCTTTATCCTGCGTATTGAGGATACCGATCGAGCCCGATCGAAGACACACTATGAACAGCAACTGAGTGCCGACCTAAGGTGGTTGGGTTTGTGCTGGGACGAGGGTACCGAGGTGGGGGGGGACTGTGGGCCTTATCGTCAAAGGGAACGATACCAACTCTACCAAAAAGAGGCAGCCAGGCTTCTCGCCCAGGAGAAAGCCTACCCCTGTTTTTGTCTACCACAATCCCTGGAAGAGGAACGAACAAGACAACTGTCAGCAGGGGAACAGCCCCGTTATTCGGGAAAATGCCGAACAGTTTCCCCTCGAGAGGCCCGAAGGAGACTAGCAGCCGGTGAGCAGGCAACGCTTCGCTTTAAGGTGCGGCAGGGAAATGTGAGTTTTGAAGATCGTGTTTTTGGGAACCTACAGGCGAAATGCACTCAAATCGGCGATTTTGTCCTACTCCGATCCGATGGATCGGCACAGTACAATTTCGCCTGCCCGGTGGACGATGCCCTCATGCATATCACTCATGTGATTCGTGGTGAGGGGCACATCTCCAATACCTATCGGCAGCTCTTAGTTTACGAGTCTCTGGCTATTCAACCGCCCGAGTTCGCTCATCTCTCAACGATTCTTGGAAAAGATGGGGGGAAACTGAGTAAACGCCACGGTGCCACCTCCGTAGCAGAGCTACGGCAGCAGGGATATCTACCCCAAGCAGTTCTCAACTATCTGGCCCTGCTGGGATGGACACCGCACGAGGAAAAGAGTGAGATACTCAGCCTCGAGGAACTCGTTGCCGAGTTTGATCTTCCCCGTGTCCATCGTAGCCCGGCCACCTTTGATCCGGAGAAGTTGAACTGGGTTAATCGGAACCATTTTAAAAGGCTTGCGCGCCCACAACGAATTCAGCTGGCCACTCCTTACCTCCAAGCTCAAGGCCGGCTTCCATCAGAGGTCTCTGCTGAGGTGAACCATTGGGTTGGAGATCTGATCGATACGGTGCTTAATCACCTGGACAAACTCGAAGATGTGCTGGAGGCCGGCGATCTCATATTTCACTTCGATCCACGGAAATGTTTGGCACGACCCGAGGTCATTGAAGTCTTAGCGGAGAGTGGGGCCAGGGAGGTTATGGCCGCGTTCTGTGAGGCAATGGGACAACAGGTGACCCCTGATTCGGAAACCTTCCAGAGAGCTGTGCGTGAGGTTAAGGAAAGAACAGGGCAAAAGGGTAGACTGCTGTTCCACCCCATCCGTGTGGCGTTAACAGCTCGCTGCTCCGGCCCGGAGCTCGAGAAGCTGTTCGTACTCATTGAACGTGGCAAACAGCTCGATCTACCAGTCAAGGTGTTGGGAGTGAAGGAACGGGTCGAATCCCTCCTGAGTCACCTCTCATGATCATCTACGGAGTTAATGCGGTTCGCGAAGCCCTTCTGGCCACGGATTCAAGAGTGGCACGGCTCTTCATCAGCCGGGACAGCTCTAATACCCGTCTGCACCATCTTGTTCATCTGGCGCGAAAAAGCGGAATTCCCGTGAGCCTTGAGCCAGCTGAAAGATTGGCGCAAAAGGCTGCAACAACCCATCATCAACAGGTGGTCGCGAAGATCTCAGCGATCCCCTACCGTTCTCTGGATTCCATCCTCGCCGAAGATCCCAGACTGCTTCTATTGACCGATTGCGTAGAAGACCCTCGCAACCTGGGCGCTCTGTTGCGAACAGGAGAGGCGGCCGGAGTGGAAGGAGTTTTGCTCCCTCGGCGCAACAACTGTGGTGTGACGCCATCCGTAGTTCGATCGAGTGCAGGCGCGGCTCTCCACCTCAAGATCTGTCGAATATCGAATGTTGTGCGAAGCCTCGAAAAACTCAAGAAAATCGGGTTTTGGATCGTGGGATTGGACCTCCAGGGCCAACACCGCTTTGAACAAGTGGACGTTCGTGAGCCCCTGACCTTGATCGTGGGTGGAGAACACAAGGGCTTAAGACCTCTGGTAAAGCGCCACTGCGATTTTCGAGTTTCACTTCCCATGAAGGGCAAAGTACTCTCACTCAACCTCTCCGTTGCCGCAGCCATATTTCTGTACCGAGTCGCCCAGGAACGAGAAAAAGAAAACCAATGACTGATCCAGGGGTAACGACTTGGACTCCCTGACCGAGCGATTTGCAGACCTACCCCCACGATCGACTCCAGCCTATTCGGTTTTCAGCTTCCTACCGGTTCGATGACTAGATTGTGCCACTCGTCTATGGAGGCCTTAAAATCTGGGGGGATCAAGATCGTTGAACTGTACTCAAGAATGACCGCCGGTCCCTGAATACGGTTGCCTGTCCGAAGCAGAGAACGCTGGTAAAACCCGGTTGGTAGACGTTTACCTTCAAAAATCACCGTCTTCTCCTGGATCATAGCTTGCTTGATCGGTTCTTGAGAACAGGCTGGATAACGCCTCGACGGCGGCTTTGGATATCTGCCGCGGCCCTGGACCCGAAGACTGACAATTTCAACGGGAATGTGTGGATTCGAGTAGCCATAGGACTGTTCATGCAGATGATGAAACTGGCCTAAGTAATCTTTAGAAAAGGTTAGATTGAGTTCATACGCCTGGCCGGCATATCTTAAATCGAGGGTTCTTGCCACCTCGATTGCTGTCTTAGAGAATCCTTCCTTTGTGAGTTGCTCACGAACCTGTTTCACGAGAGAAGTAAAGCGTCTCTCTAATTGTGCGCTGAGATTCGTCTCTTCGGAGCTCAGCATCACTGTAAGTGAGGCGTCTTTGACCATGTCCGCCCTTAGGATCCCGAGGGCGGACAGCAAACCAGGATCGGCAGGAACCAGGATCCGGGGTATGAGTACAGACCGTGCTAACTGGCAGGCGTGCAATCCCCCAGCACCCCCAAAACTCACCAGCGTAAAGTCTCGCGTATCATACCCTTTGTGCAGAGAGATCAAACGTAAAGCAACTTCGATTTGGGTGTTCGTGATTTGAAGAAGACCTTCTGCAATTTCCTGGGGTTCCCAGGAACGGCCGGTGACCTTGGTTAGAGCTTGGCCAAGCTGTTCCAATGCCGGCCGGATTCTTTCCGGCTCAACGGGAACCTGTCCCCCTAAGAAGTAGTCCGGATCCATTCGACCCAGATAGACATTCGCGTCAGTGACGGTGATCTCCTTTCCCCTACCGCAACACACCGGCCCCGGATCTGCCCCTGCACTTCGCGGTCCCACTCGCAACAATCCCCCCGCGTCCAGCCAGGCAATCGATCCTCCCCCGGCCCCCACCGTATGCACCCCGACCATCTGCACCGGCAGCGGCATGCCATCAATAGTCCCATCACGCGTGGTCCTTATTTCCCCATCGCACAGACAGACATCGGTAGATGTACCCCCCATGTCAAAGCTGATGATCTTTTCATAACCCGCCTCACGAGCCAGCTCAAAGGCGCCCACCACTCCACCAGCTGGGCCTGAGAGCAGTGTCCGAACCGGATCGAGTCTTTCTCCCCTTGAAGAAGTTGAGCCTCCGTTTGATTGCATGATGGTCAAGGTGCCCCGACGCACCACCGGATCAGCCTTCAGCGAAGCAAGATAGCGGGACATGATAGGTGTGAGATAGGCATTGATAACTGTCGCAGATGTCCTCTCATACTCTCTGAATTCTGGCAGAATACAGTGCGAAAGAGATATGGGGATCTGAGTCGATCCCAGGGTCTCTGCAATTCGCTTCTCGCTCTCGGGGTTGACATAGCTGTAGAGCAAAACAACCGCTATAGACTCGGGAGCCATCAACTCAATCTTTCTGCTCAACCACTCCAAGCTTTTTTCGTCCAGGGGGATAAGTACCTCACCGTTGTTAAGTCTCCGCTCCTTAATGCCGATGCGACAACGGCTTGGGACAAGTGGTTCACTTCGGGAAGAAGAAAGCTGATACAAACCTGGGCGATCTTGGCGACCAATCTCCAAAATGTCCTCAAAACCTAGATTGGTCAGCAAAATAGTCCTGGCTCCCCTTCGTTCCAAAAGAGCATTCGTAGCGACGGTCGAACCGTGCTGAATCAGGTAACCTTCTTGCTCCTGTAAAATCTGCGACAGGCCTTCCAGGACGGCTTTCTCCGGGCGGTCGGGTGTGGAGGGAAGCTTCAAAACACTCGTTTGCTGGTCTTTCCAAACGACAAAATCGGTAAAGGTACCTCCAGTATCGACGCCAACTCGGAGCATAGGCCTCAGCTCATCCACCTGAAAGATCAGACGGCATCCGTGCGGCTCTCATTGCCATCCTGATCGCACAAGAATGTTACAATACACGAGCAAAGGCACTGGAGGCAACGAGTAGGCATCGAAGTTTTCTCATGAAACAACAGGCTCTGGTGCGTAAAATCTGTGGAACTACAGTCGCTTTCGGCATTCTTCTGCTGATATTTCTAGCGAGTGTTGTGTTCTTAAATCCTACTTCAGTCGGAAATCCTTGGTTTGTTTCAAAAAGCTATCTCTGGGCGATAGTATGGGTCCTCACCTTCATCATTTTCCTGGGACTCTCCTTGGTTCTCGGGCGCAACCTGATCAAGCTTTTCTTTGAGTACCAAGCCAATCGTCCCGGGAGCCGAATCAAGACCAAGCTGGTAATCATACTGATCGTCTTTTCCCTGTTTCCTTCCCTGATTATGTCCTTTCTGGCCTTTGGGTTGATTAACCGTAATCTTCAGCAATGGTTCAGTTCTCCTTCCAGACAGATGCTCGACTCCTCCTTAAAGATCACCAAGAGCTACTACCAGCAGTATGAGACCTTTGCCACTTCGAGAGCCCGACTGCTTGCCAGATCCCTACGCGAACAGGGTTCAACCCATGAGCAGGACTTCGAAGAACTACTTAAAGAATATAGCTTTGAGGGGCTCAGTATCTGGGACCAGCAGACTCAGGAGGTTTTCAGTCGTGGGGAAAACATGTGGGGCCCAAAAGAAGCGAGGGAACCGGTCAAACAAGTGCTCACAGGCAGGAATTACTACAGGGTCCAACGCCAGGTAGACGTAGACCGAGGAACAGTCGGTGTTCCCCTGTGGAGGAATAGAGAAGAAATCCAGGGAGTACTTTTTGCCCATTTCGTGATTCCAGAGAGTGTCGGTTTTCATGCGGTTCAGGTAGAAGAAGCCTATCGTAAATATGAGGAGATGAAGGGTGAGGTGGGTGAGTTAGAAGCAAACTATTTGTCCATCCTAGCAATGACCACCTTGGCGGTTGTTTTTGGATTCGTTTGGTTGGGCACCTACATTGCGAGAAGGCTAACGGTACCTCTGGAAGCGCTGGCAGAAGGGTCTCGGGAACTGGCCTCAGGAAATCTGGACTATCGGGTTAACGTGAAGGCGGTTGACGAGTTGGCTATCTTGGTAGAGGCCTTTAATCGTATGGCTGACGAGGTCAAGCAAAGCCGCCAAAAACTTGAAAAAACCAACTTAAAACTGAAAGCCACCAATGTTCGCTTGGACGAACGGAGGCACTATATTGAGACCGTCTTGCAAAACATAGCCACCGGGGTGATCAGCATCGATGAGTCCGGGTTGGTCCACACGGTCAATGAAGCGGCACTCAAGATGTTACAGATCTCACGGGAGAAGATCCTTAATCGTTCGCTCCGCGAGGTCACTGACAAGGAACTTTATGAACAGTTCCAGAAAATGAAAAAACGAGCCCGCTTTTACGGAACTTATCGCAAAGAGGTCACCTTCAAGCGAGGGGAACAACGATCCTACATTGCAGCCACCATCACGCATAATACCTCGGGTTTACAGGAGAACGCCGAGTACCTGGTCGTACTCGACGATTTGACCGAGCTGATTAAGGCCGAAAAATTTGCTGCTTGGCAAGAAGTGGGCCGGCGGCTGGCACATGAAATCAAAAACCCTCTAACACCGATCCAACTTTCGGCTGAGCGGGTCAAAAAACGGTTTGAAAAAATTGCGAAGACCCAGGTTTCGAATCAAGAGATGAGCGAATTCGGCAAAGTGCTCAGCGATTCGGTGCGCATCATTGTAGGCGAATCCCAGATGCTCCGCTCCCTCGTTCAGGAATTTTCCCAATTTGCCCGGCTGCCGATCTGTCGCCCTAAATTGCTACATTTGCACACGCTGATTGAAAAAGCCATGAGTCTTTACGATGGGGCCCTGCAGCAGGTAGAAATTCAGCGGAGGTTCGATCCAAAAGTGAGGAGGGCAAGGCTGGACCCAGAGCAAATGCAGCGAGTTTTTACTAACCTCCTTGACAACTCGCTAGACTCGCTAGCGGACTCCGAGGAGAAGGGTTCTATTTCGATTCGAACCTATTTTAATCCAGATCGAGACTCGGTCCGGATCGAATTCCTGGACAATGGAGCAGGGATAGCAGCCGGGGACTATGAAAATCTTTTTTTACCCTATTTTTCAACCAAACAGAAAGGGACCGGCTTAGGATTGGCCATTGTAAGACAAATAATTTCCGAGCACAAAGGTTTCATTCGAGCTGAGCCCAACGTCCCCAGAGGGACAAAATTCACCATTGAGCTGCCAATCAAGTAAAGTAACCGCATCACTCTTAATCAAGGGACGATTAACATGCGAAACTTGCCACCTCAAATTCAAAGAGATTGAATGACCAGGCTGCTAGTGGTTGACGATGAGGAGAACGTTCGGCTGTCCCTGCAGGCCATCCTTCAGGATGAGGGCTACGGGGTGGAATCCGCTGCCTCCGGCGAAGAATGTTTGAGACAACTGCAAAAAAAGTCGTTTAGTGCCATCTTCCTAGATGTATGGTTGCCGCAAAAAGACGGGATTGAAGTTCTCCAAGAGATAAAGAGTCGAAACCCGGAACAGTACGTGATCATGATCTCGGGTCACGGAACGGTCGAGACCGCCGTCCAGGCAACCAAGCTGGGAGCCTTCGACTTCATCGAAAAACCTCTGTCTCTGGAGAAGGTGATCCTGGTGTTGAAGCATGCCTTAAAGCAAAAACGACTGGAGGAAGAGAACCGCAACCTGAGGAATTTCCTACACCAGGAAACAACTCTGATCGGGAACTCAGTACCGATGAAAGCGCTGCGACAGCAAATCGAGTATGCCGCGCCCACCGAGGGACGCGTTCTCATCCATGGAGAAAATGGGACAGGAAAAGAGCTCGTGGCGACTCATCTACATCTGAAAAGCTCTCGTAGAGAGAAACCGTTCATCGAGGTCAACTGCGCGGCTATCCCCGATGAACTCATCGAAAGCGAGTTGTTTGGCAGTGCCAAAGGTGCTTATACGGGAAGCAACCGGGAACGGCAAGGCAAGTTTGAAGTGGCTGATCGAGGTACTCTGTTCTTAGATGAGGTGGCCGACATGAGCCTAAGAACCCAGGCTAAGGTGTTGCGTGCACTTGAGGAACAGCGATTCTATCCCTTGGGAAGCAATCAGACAGTGTCAGTCGATGTACGAGTCATTGCCGCAACAAATCGAAATCTAGACCAGGAAATTGAAAAGGGAAATTTTAGAGAAGACCTCTTCTTTCGTTTGAATGTTATTCCCTTCGAAGTCCCTCCACTGCGAGAGAGAACGGAAGATATTCCCGAATTGGTGGACTACTTCATGGAGCAATTCTGTTCACGCTACGGAAAGAGGAGAAAAAAGATCCGTCCTGAGCCAATGGAGAAACTGTTCGATTACTATTGGCCCGGAAATGTGCGGGAGCTCAAGAACAGTGTAGAGCGCTGGGTAATCATGGTTCAAGGAGAGGAAGTGAGTCTATCGGATTTACCAGACTCCATTTTGAAACATAATTCCAGCATGGAGGTTCGAGCCCGCTGCCAATCGTTGCAGATGGCACGCGAGGACTTCGAGCGGAGATTTATCCTACAGAAGCTAATGGAGAATGAGGGCAATGTCTCTCGCACGGCTGCCGCGATTGGGTTAGAGCGAACTCACTTACATCGCAAGCTCAGGGCATATAAGATCAGATGATGTCGGGATGAACCACTGGCCAGTGTCCTTCTGGTTCCGGGGACCAGCGCTTCAAGTCAGTGCCGCGTACTGTGGGGTGTATGTGAAACGAAGGGTGGGTTTGTTCCTCACTTATCTCAGGTTTGAAAAGAACTATTCTCCACGTACCTTGGAGAGCTATTCTCGCGATCTTTCCGAGTTTATCGATTATCTCAGGCAGGAAAGCGCTCAGACACTCCAGCCAGACGAAATCGACCATCTGACGATCCGTGATTTCCTCAATCACCTCTATCAAAAGGGAAATCAAAAAAGCTCCCTGGCCCGCAAGCTGGCCACCCTGCGATCCTTTTTCCGGCATCTCCATGGCGAAGGAGTGCTCTCCAGCAACCCGGCTCGTCTGGTTCACACGCCCCGACTGCCGAAAATACATCCTCGTTTCCTTTCAGTCCGAGAGGTGGAGACAATCATGCAGCTGCCGGATGGGCAAAGTGAGCGTGGAGTACGTGACCGCGCAATCCTGGAACTGCTCTACGGAAGCGGGATTCGCGTTGGTGAACTGGTGCAATTGGATGTCCACGACCTTTCCCTGAATGAGCGCCTCCTAAAAGTCCAGGGAAAAGGCAAACAGGAGCGCTTGGTACCTTTCGGAAAAAAGGCTCGCCAAGCGCTCGCAGGTTATTGGGAATTACGGGGCCAGCGGCCGTATTCAGATCCCGGGCTTGAGCCCGCTCTGTTTCTCAATCTTCGGGGCGGTCGCCTTACGGCCAGATCGGTCCAGCGCAACCTAAATGGATATATCCGTGAAAGTGCTCTGTTACTCAAGGTCCACCCTCACGTACTCCGCCATTCTTTTGCGACTCATCTACTCAACAATGGTGCTGATCTGCGCTGCATCCAGGAACTACTCGGCCACCAGAGTCTTTCTACCACACAAAAGTACACCCACGTCTCGATTGAACAGTTATTGAAAGTCTACCAGTCGAGCCATCCAAAGGCCGGCTGAGGAAAGATCAGCCTACTACTCATGCAATCGACTTTGGTCGGTTAATCGGAGTTTACTTATCCACCTGTTTTCTGCTAAATTGGCACCCACCAAAGTATGACGCTAACGAAAGAGCAAAAGAGTGAGGTCATTATCAGCTATCAGTCGCACGGGGCAGACACCGGGTCTGCTGAGGTGCAGGTCGCGATCTTGAGTAAGCGAATAAGCTACCTGACCGAACACTTCAAGATCCACAAGAAGGATCATCACTCTCGTCGCGGCCTGCTTAAACTCGTAGGTCAGCGGCGCCATCTTTTGGATTATCTGAAAAAAAGGGATTTCAGCCACTACACGGAGCTGATCAAGCGGTTGAGGATCCGGAAGTAGTGAGCCAGCGGAGAAAGCGGAAACCATCTCGTTCCCTTCCTTTGGGGTGGCTCGAGGAGCGTGAGTAAGCCCTGTGTCCCACCTTGTGACCAGATGGAGTGGTCCGCTTCTTACATTGGGATTTATTCCAAATGGTCGGTAGAGGAGAATAGAAAGAAATGAGCCACATAGTGAGTACAGTGCTAGGAGAACGAGAATTGTCCGTTGAGACAGGAGATCTTGCCAAACAGGCACATGGCTCCGCCTTGGTGCGCTACCTGGATTCTGCGGTTCTAGTGACGGTTTGCTCAGAAAGAAAACCCAGGCAAGATCGAGGTTTCCTGCCCCTTACCTGCGATTATCGGGAATATAATTATGCTGCGGGCAAGATACCGGGAGGATTTTTTAAGCGAGAGGGACGACCAACCGAAAAGGAAATTCTCACTAGTCGTCTCATCGACCGTCCTCTTCGCCCGCTCTTCCCCAAGTATTTCCGCTGTGAAACCCAAATCATTGCCATGGTCCTTTCCGCCGAAGCGGAACTCAATCCAGATGTACTAGCGATCGTTGGAGCTTCGGCAGCTCTATGCGTTTCCGACATCCCTTTTGATCACACCTTGGCCGCCGTAAGGATAGGCCTTATCAATGATCAGTTCTTCATCAATCCAACCGCTGCACAATTGGACAAGAGCCTCATTAATCTGATTGTCGCAGGCACGGAAGAAGCAATCGTAATGGTAGAAGGTGGAACTCGGGAAATTCCAGAAGAGACAGTTCTTGAAGCACTCGACTTTGCACATCGAGCTATACGTCAAATTATCGGCATCCTTCAAGAACTTGCATCCCTGGTCAAGCCAACCAAAAGAACCTTGGAATCGCCTCGCTTTGAGCCAGAGCTCGAGCGCTTGGTGGAAGAGTCTGCTTCCGAGAAAATACTGGATGCTTTCCATACGCCAGTGAAACAGACCAGTGAACAAAAGATTGCTGACTGTCGTGAGGAAACCGTTGCATTGATCCCGGAAGGAGAGGCAGAAAAACGGGCTCAGGTGAGTATCCTGTTCGACCGCCTCCAGGAAAGGATGTTTCGCAAAGAGCTGTTGGAGAAGCGAGTCCGCTTAGATGGACGCGCCTTGAACGAGATTCGTCCCATCACCAGCAAGGTATCCTTGCTGCCCCGCACGCATGGCTCAGCTCTCTTTACACGAGGCGAGACTCAGGCCCTGGTGACCGCAACCTTAGGCACTGATGACGATGTACAGCGACTCGATGATCTCACGGGTGAGTCCTCGAAGAGGTTCATGCTCCATTACAACTTTCCACCCTTTAGCGTAGGCGAGGTTAAGTTCCTCAGAGGGCCGGGGCGGCGCGAAATCGGGCACGGGGTACTAGCAGAGAGAGCTATTGCAGCGGTCTTACCCTCCGGAAGTGAGTTTCTTTACACCATCCGGATCGTCTCCGATATTCTGGAATCGAACGGCTCTTCCTCAATGGCAACTGTCTGCGGAGGAATCATGGCCCTTCAGGATGCCGGCGTCCCCATCCGAACCTCGGTTGCCGGAATTGCCATGGGTTTGGTCAAGCAGGCAGATGACTATGTAATTCTTTCCGATATTGCAGGATTCGAGGACCATTACGGTGACATGGACTTCAAGGTGGCGGGTACGGAGGTGGGAATTACCGCGCTTCAAATGGACATCAAGATTGCCGGGGTTACTCGCGAAATCATGTTTGAAGCTTTGAAGCAGGCTCGGGAAGGACGTCTGTACATCCTGGAGAAAATGTCTGAAACCATTTCCGAGCCGCGGCCTAAAATGTCCGAATTTGCTCCTCGCATTTTTTCCTTGCAGATCCCAGTTGAGAAAATTGGAGAAGTAATCGGCCCCGGAGGAAAAATGATTCGCAGCATCATCGAACAGACCGGGGTAAAAATCGACATCAAGGACGATGGCACAGTGAAAATCTTCTCCATGGACAGTGAAGCGGCCGACAAGGCGACCAAGCTGATCGAAGAAATCACTGCTACCGCTGAAATAGGGAAAACCTATATGGGTAAGGTTACACGTATCATGGATTTCGGTGCTTTCGTCCAGATTCTTCCGGGAACCGAAGGCTTGCTTCACATATCGGAGATCGCCAATCGGAGGATTCGCGAAGTAAGAGACGAACTGGAGGTTGGCGACAAAATCTTGGTCAAGGTGCTCAACGTCGATAACAACAAGATTCGGCTCAGCCGGCGCGCAGTTCTTAAAGAACAGCAGCCTACCAATCAGCCATGGTCCCCGAAGGCCTAAAAAAAGCACTGAAGGATTTCAAGGAAGGGAAGATCGACCAAGATCATGTTCTTGAACTGCTCGAACATTTTCCCTACCAGGATCTTGGTTTTGCTAAGGTCGACCACCATCGTAGTTTGCGCCACGGATTTCCAGAAGTTATTTTTGGCAAGGGGAAAACTACTTCCCAGATTGTCGACATCGCTGAAACCCTATTGGCAAGAAACCCAAATCTTCTGATTACTTCCACAAATCTACAAGTCTTCCAGGAACTCAAATCGCGCTATAGTCCGTGCCAATTCTATCCAGACTCCCAAATCCTCAGCATCGTGCGTCAACTTGCCAAGCGTGGGCGCGGAACAATTGGGATCTTCTCAGCTGGAACCACCGATATACCCGTGGCGGAGGAAGCCATGGTAACGGCCGAAACGATGGGAAACGAAGTGATTTGCTGCCACGATGTCGGAGTAGCTGGGCTGCACCGAATTCTTGACCAAATGGCCACGCTGCGCTCCTGCAGCGTGGCCATCGTGGTGGCGGGTATGGAAGGCGCCCTTCCAAGTGTGGTAGGTGGCCTGGTAGATCTGCCGGTGATAGCTGTTCCAACCAGCGTCGGATACGGCGTCTCTTTAGGAGGTATCGCGGCCCTGTTAGCAATGCTCAACAGCTGCTCCGCAAACGTTTCAGTGGTCAACATCGATAACGGGTTTGGGGCGGGCTATGTTGCCAGCTTGATCAATCGCAAAAGGGAAATTGACGAGTGATCGCTCCGATCGGATGAGCGTCACAACTTCAGAGGTTTCAAAATCACTGACCCGTCAACGCTGCCAGCACTGTGGCTTGCGAGTTTTGGTTTTTTTTTAAACGCGCTCCCAGGTGCGCTGGGCATGGTTCAATTCCGGCGATGAAGTTCGAAGACCATTTCATCGATCGAGTGAGAGACAGTGTCAGCATCGTAGGATTGATTGGCGGATATATGTCACTTAGGGAGAGCGGGCAAAACCACACTGCTTTGTGCCCTTTTCACAACGAGAAAACGCCTTCATTTTTGGTCAGCGAGAGCAAACAGATCTTTAAGTGTTTTGGCTGTGGTGCCGGGGGCGATAGTTTTAAGTTTATCATGTTGATGGAGAACCTCAATTTTCCGGAGTCGGTTCACCACTTGGCTGAGCGTCAGGGAATACCCCTTCCGGCCTCCGGCCGAGTCACCGAACAGCCCAATCGCGAGCGCGATCAATTCTTCAAGATAATGGAGTCAGCTTGCCAATTTTTTATCCGCCAGTTGCACAAACAAGAGGAATCTCAGAGGTATCTTCAGGGACGGGGAATCCAACCGGCGACCATTGAGGAGTTCTCCATAGGATTTTCACCACCTGGAAATCAACTGCTCTCGTGGTTGCAAAAACAGGGTTTCGGACTCAATCAGACCATGGTCTGCGGACTGGCAAAGAAAAACCAGAATGGCCAGGCCTATGATCGCTTCCGCTCTCGCATCATGTTTCCGATTCGGGATCTCTCGGGTCGGACCATTGCCTTCGGAGGAAGAACCCTGGGCGATGGTCTTCCCAAGTATCTCAACTCGCCGGATACTCCCCTCTATCACAAGAGAAATCATCTTTTCATGCTCGATCGTACTCGCGATAAGATCCGGCGACGAAAATTTGCCATTTTGGTGGAAGGTTACTTCGACGCGATAGTGCCCTACCAGAAGGGAGTTCGGAATATCGTCGCTTCTTTGGGCACCGGTTTGACCGAGAAACAGGTCAAACTCTTGGGCCGGTACACCCGCAATGTGGTTGTCAGTTACGACCCAGACACCGCTGGTGTTGCCGCAAGCGTGCGCTCCATCGATCGATTCCTGGAACACGGATTTCACGTCAACATTGTGTGCTTTCCGGGCGGGCAGGATCCAGACACCTATGTGCGTAGAGAAGGAGTCAACTCCTATCGGGAAAAGTTGAAAAACTCCCAGCCTTACCTCGAATTTATCCTTCGACGGTTTCTGGAAGAGCAAGCTGACCCGCTCAGCCCAACGGGAAAACAAAAGATAATCACCCAAATTTTACCCTATCTTTCGAGGCTGCCAAACCGGATTGAACGTGCTGAGTATGTCTCACGAATCGCATCCCGTCTTCAGCTTGACGAAGAGCTTCTTTTTTTGGAGCTGCGGAGGGCGCTGAACCGCAGTCGGAAACCTGCCCAAATAAGCCTGACTTCCCTAGTGGATCAGACGACTCCTGCCGAAACTAACCTATTGGCTGCCCTTCTTGATCCAAGCCTGAGCTCGAAAGTGTTGGTCCTGCTCCAACCTCAGCTCTTCGAAGGCTTACGAAGTGAAGCAGTGTTTGAAAAAATCTTGGATTTAAGAGAAAAAAATCAGAAGATCAACGTCATAAACTTGAGAAAACTCCTAGGCGAGACGGATCAGTTGGACCTTTTGGAAAGGGTCGCTCTACGCTCTTCCGAGATACCTTTGACTGAGGAAATCTCCAGGAACAGTATTCAGGCACTCAGGAAGAAATACCACCAACGACTCAGCCGACAGATTCAGGAGCAGATCAGCAAAGAAGAACACTTGGACGCTGAATCGGGTCGGATCAAGGAATTGCTGGCCAGGAAGGAACACCTGCGGAAGAAAATGGAACTTGATTTAGGATAGTGGAAATACTTACACTTAGAGGCTCATTCCAGTGAGCTGCTAAACAACGCGGAGAGGCAAAATCTTGTCGGTAGAGGACAAATACGACGGTGTCCGCGAATTGATCAATCTGGGGAAGGAAAAGGGTTATCTCCTCTATGATGAAGTGAATGAAATCCTTCCAGATGATATTCATTCCTCGGAAGATCTGGACAATATCTTCTATCTCTTCGGTGACGCTGGGATCGAGGTGATCGATTCCGAACACCAGTTCGAAGGAGTCCAAAAAAAAGCCAGTCCTAAGCCCGAAAAGGGGCAGGATCGAGAGATCTTGATCAGTGAAAGTCTGGAAAAGACCAATGATCCTGTCCGAATGTATTTGAGGGAAATGGGCACAGTTTCCCTTTTGAGTCGGGAAGGTGAAGTTGTAATTGCTAAACGCATTGAAAAAGGCCAACGAACCGTGTTAAAGGCATTGTCCCGGTCGCCGGTGGTGGTGGCCGACATCCTCTGCTTTGGAGGGCAGGTAGAAAGAGGTGAGTTGACTCTCAAGAATCTAGTCAATCTGCACGAAGGTGAGCTAACAGATGAGATTCTGGGGACTCGACTTCAAGAGATCTTACATCGAATTAAGGAGATCGACATACTGGAAGCTGGGGCCTCTCAAGTTCGGGATCGTCTGCGCAGAGCTAAGAAAAACTCTCTCGAGTACAAACGAGGCCTCTCACGATTGGCCCGTTATCGAATCCCTATCGCGCGCCACATTCGAAATCTGGATTTAAAGGCTCCGATACCCGGAAAACTAGTCGACACGGTTAAGGGTGTGGTGGACCGCATCGTGGCCTTAGAGAGAGAGACTAAAAAGTTGAAGAAACTGCAAGAAGCTCCGCTCAGGCTGGAAGAGTCTAAGAAAGTGAAACTGCGGCTCCGAGAGATTGAAAAAAATATAAAGGAAATCGAAGATGAAGTCCTCGCTACTCCATCTGAGCTTAAACGCACGCTAGCCACGATTAAGCAAGGAGAACTCGAAGCAGATATCGCCAAAAAGGAGTTGGTCGAAGCCAATTTACGCTTGGTCGTCTCCATTGCCAAGAAATACACAAACCGAGGTCTGCAGTTCCTGGACCTGATCCAGGAAGGGAATATTGGGTTGATGAAGGCAGTGGATAAATTTGAATACCGAAGAGGTTACAAGTTTTCTACCTATGCCACCTGGTGGATCCGCCAGGCCATCACTCGAGCCATCGCCGACCAGGCCCGAACCATTCGTATTCCCGTTCACATGATAGAAACCATTAACAAGCTAATCCGGACAGCACGCTCATTGGTGCAGGAATACGGTAGGGAGCCAACTGCGGACGAGATCGCAAGTAAAATGGACATCCCGGTGAGCAAGGTTCGAAAAATACTCAAGATTGCTCAAGAGCCGATCTCCCTGGAAACTCCCATAGGCGAGGAAGAAGATAGCCACCTGGGGGACTTCATCGAGGACCAAGGAGTGCTTTCGCCCTCAGAGGTAGTGATCAACTTAAACTTGAAAGAACAGACTGCTTCAGTTCTGCAAACCCTGACCCCACGCGAAGAGCAGGTTATTCGCATGCGCTTTGGGATCGGAGACGGAAGCGAACACACCCTGGAGGAGGTCGGTAAGGAGTTCTCAGTTACACGGGAGCGTATCCGGCAGATCGAAGCAAAAGCTTTGCGCAAGCTGCGCCATCCATCACGAAGCAGGCGACTAAAAACTTTTCTTGAAAATAGTGGCAAAGGTGACAAGTGATGGAAGGGAATAGCGACCCCTTTTCTTTTAGTATCAACATCTTCGGCCTGGTTAGAAGAGTTCTCGTCCCTCGCTATTTAGGGCCCATAGCTCAGTTGGTTAGAGCATCTGACTCATAATCAGACGGTCGTAGGTTCGAGTCCTACTGGGCCCAATAGTTTTAAGCGGAAGGTCTTGTAGCACACTTCAAGGAACAGAGCATGAGTTCAGAGCTAGAGGACTTAATCAACTTGCAAGAACTCGATGTCAGGATTGTGCAGCTTCAGGCCAGAGCTGACCGAGTCCCTCAGGAAATTCAAGACCTAGATCGAACCCTGGAAGAAAGGCGCGGAGCAATTGAACAAGCCAGACAAAAGCTCCAAGACAAAAAGAAGCGTAGTCGCCAACTGGAAGGAGAGGTGGAGGGGCTGCGCGAAAAGCTTTCCAAGTACAAGAACCAGTTAATGGAGGTAAAGACGAATAAAGAATATCAAGTGATGCTACACGAGATCTCTACGACTGAAGAACAGATTGTATCCCAAGAGGATGAGATCCTTGAGATTATGATGATTACTGATGAGTACCAGCATGAGACCGAGCAAGGGCGAGAAAGACTCAAGCTGGATGGTAAGAAAAACTCGAAAAAACGGAAACAATTGGAACAGTTTGCCTCCCAATCGGAAGACGAGATTAAAAAACTGCGACAAGAACGTGATCAGCTTCAGGAGATGATACCCAGTAAGTTGATTGAACTCTATCGAAAGCTCTTATTGGCTCACAATGGAATGGCCCTAGCCGAGGCAAAAGATCAGTTCTGCCAGGCGTGTCACGTCAAGCTCAGACTTCAGCTTTATGGTGACCTGAGGACCAACCGGAAAATCGTCACCTGCGAAAGTTGCAACCGAATTCTGTATTACATCCGTTCTTAAGGTACCCACCAGAGAAAAGAATAAGTGCGGAGACAGCAGCCTGATCGAAGGGCTATCGATTAAGGATCCCATGACTTTATCCTCACTCAGTTTTGTTCGCTTTTACGGCCAGACTTATGCGTCCATAACCGATTTCTTCTTCTATCGAACAATCCTAGCCCAACCACTTCGCCGAACATTCTTATACCTATTGCATTTGGCCGCCCACATGTCCATAATTCTGACACTCGCTTACGCTTGGCAAGTCGGTCCCTCGTTTAAGTGGCTCTTCCAGTGGGCTCGAGAAGCCCTCCCTCCTTTCGGAGTGGAAGATGGGGAGCTTTGGGTCGAGGCTGAACAACCCCTGATCAGGGTCTACCCGGGATCAAACTTGAATGGCCCTAGCGGACAAATTACTTTTGTGTTCGATACCACCGGGACCTACCACAATGCCTTGCAGTGGGACGAACCGGTTGTGCTACTGACAAGAGAAAAAATGGACCTTCGTATCGAGGGTCAAACCTTCCCATACTGGTGGAAAGATACTGATTCCTTTCGCTTGTCAAAAAGGGAGTGGGAGCAGTTGGAGAGTCTTGTGAAGTGGATCTACTTCCCAGTCGCTTATTCCCTGTGGCTGACTTATGCTTTAATCGCTCACTTTTTCTGTGCTCTCCTACTCGTGCCGCTGGCTCTCTCCGCCAGCATGATTCGGCATGGAACTCGCTTACCCCTTAGCCATTGCTTCAACATCACCTCCTATTGCCTTACTCCGGCCGTAGTAATTTGTGTCGGGGTCAGCCTGACTGGTCTACAGATCAATCCCCTGATCTATTTGACAATAGCCGCTATTTATTCCTATCTCTCGACTCAAAAATGTATTGCCACTGAATAGCCGGATGGACTATAGAACCTCCAGGTACTTGAATTCATCTATAGACTCGTTACCGTTGTGAAAGCTACTACGGCCCTGCTCGTTTTGTTGAACTTTTCCCTGCTAGTACTCTTAGGACAGTTGCCTAAGTCAGGTCCGGTTGTTCGGACCAGGGTTGAGATGGTCAACGTCTTGTGCACGGTGCGGGACCGTCACGGTAGTTATCTCTCCAACCTCAAGAGAGAGGACTTTGACGTTTACGAAGACGGAGTCCGACAAGAAATCCGCTTTTTTAACTATGAAACCGGGCCTAACGCTCAGCCTCTGACCGTGGTTTTAGCAGTGGATACAAGCGGCAGCATGAAAGAAAAAATCTCCTTCGAACAAAGGGTGGCCAGTGATTTTTTGTCTGAGATTTTACGGACCAACAAGGATATGGCAGCTGTGTTACAATTCGACGGTGAGGTGAATCTGGTTCAGGATTTTACCTATGATCACGAGCTGTTGAGGAATGCTATTCTGGGAATTGAGGCAGGCGGTGCAACCAAGCTTTACGATGCCATCTGGCTGGCTATTGAGGATCTCTTGAGCAGGGAAATCGGTCGTAGAGTTTTGGTGGTCCTGTCAGATGGCGCAGACACGCAAAGTGTCATCACGGATGACGAGGCAATTCACCTAGCCCAGGTCCAGGACGTCGTGATTTACGGAATCGGGGTGAAAAGCGCCCATTCTAATTTTAGAAAATTAAAAAAATTTTGCAAAGAGACGGGGGGATTGTTCTTTAAGGCCAGGTTAACAAAACTTGGAGAAGCATTCGCCAAAATCGACCATGAGATCAAAAACCAATACAGCATTGCCTATGTGTCAAGCAACCGGCGGTCCGATGGTAGCTTTCGACGGATCCGGGTGCGGCTGAATCGTTCTGGCTTAAAAACAACCCATCGCAAAGGGTATTATGCCCCCGCACAACTTCCATGAACCAAACAGGACCTGGAATCTGAAGACCTCCTTCCCATTGCATTGAAATTGCGCCTTTTGGAAACGGAATTGGAACGTCTAGAAACCGACGCAGATCTGTTGGAGCAGCACAGGCGAGAAATCGTCGAAGACATCCACTATTACCAAGAGCTTCTGCACAAGACCCGGCGGCGGAGCATACTTCGTCGGATTAAGTAGCCTGTTCTCCCCAGTGAATAGACCGCACAAGCTCAGTGTAATTATTCCGGTTTACAACGAAAAATACACCATCAAGGAACTGCTGAAGCGTGTAGTCTCTGTTGCCATACACAAAGAGATCATCGTTATTGATGATGCTTCCCAGGATGGCACAAGGGAGATTCTCCAACAGATTAACCACAATGCTCACGCTTACGGAGATCTAAAGCTCCTATTCCACGACCGAAATCAGGGAAAAGGAGCAGCAATCCGCTCGGGCCTCGAGCACGTTACTGGCGACATTGTCATTATCCAAGATGCTGACCTGGAATATGATCCGCAGGAGTACACCCAACTGCTGGCCCCGATCTTGGATGGGCGCGCCGATGTCGTCTATGGAAGCCGCTTCCTGGGGGGCCCTCACCGCGTTTTTTATTTTTGGCACTCTGTAGGGAACAAATTTGTGACTTTCTTCTCCAACATCCTTACCAACCTAAACCTCACGGACATGGAAACTGGCTACAAGGCTTTCCGCCGCGAGGTCCTAGAACAGGTTAAAATTAAGTCAAACGGCTTCGAATTCGAACCCGAGATAACCGTCAAGGTCGCCCGGCGAGGGTATCGAATCTATGAAACCCCTATTTCATACAGCGGACGCTCCTACGCAGAGGGCAAAAAGATCACCTGGCGCGACGGAATAAAAACCCTGTGGGCTCTGCTGCGCTATCGCCTGCTCGAATGAAGATGACTCGCCCATCCTGCCCTTCACTTCACTCGATACAAGCTCCCACTTGATCAGTCGCAGCTGTCTGTTGCTGATCCGGCTATTCCGATGATACACTCCTTGCTCACCTCACATGCCAAGACAACGCCCGCTTTGCGCGAACAACATCTTGGAACTTGTCGGATATACACCTTTGGTGCGTTTGAATCGCTTGCCCGAGAAAGACTCGGCTGAGGTTCTCGTTAAATTAGAATCATTTAACCCCATGTGTTCGGTAAAGGACCGGATTGCCTATTCCATGCTGAAAACGGCAGCAAAAGAGGGAAAAATCCGCCCCGGTAAGACCGTGATCATCGAAGCCACCAGCGGCAACACCGGAATCGGCTTGGCGATGGTGACGGCGGTCATGGGTTATCGCCTCATCTTGACTATGCCCGATACAATGGGGCTCGAACGACGTCAGGTTCTGGCGGCAATGGGGGCTGAACTGGTACTCACCCCCGAGGAGCACGGCATGACGGCAGCGATTGAGAAAGCCGAGGAACTGTTCGACCAGTACCCGGATGCTTACATGCCCCAGCAGTTCGAAAATCCGGCAAATCCTGAAGTTCACCGCCGCACTACTGCCGTTGAAATTCTAGAAGCGACGGAGGGAAAACTAGATTGCTTTGTGGCCGGAGTGGGCACAGGAGGAACGATTACCGGCGTGGGGGAAGTCCTTAAGAAAAAGCTTCAGCAGGTCTTAATTGTTGGGGTTGAACCAAAAGATTCCCCTGTGCTTTCCGGAGGTGAACCTGCCTCCCACGAGATTCAGGGCATGGGAGCTGGGTTTATCCCTCCTGTTCTCAACCTGGATATCATCGACGAAATTGTCTGTGCCAGCTATGTTGACGCCCGACGAACCGCAAGAATGCTGGCCCGGCAGGAAGGTATCTTCGCAGGAATTTCTTCCGGAGCCATTTGTTGGGCCGCATTGAAGATCGCTAGAAGACTGGGTCCAGGCCATCGAGTAGTCACCGTGACCTGCGACGTGGGCGAGCGCTACCTGAGTCACGATCTTTTCGCCGACAGATGAAAAGGGTTAGGGCCTCATCAACCGTGCTATACCGGTCAGACCCAGGATTTGAAAGGGACCGCACAGCCCATCTTCTGCCACTTCAGCGAAGCGATATTAGGGAGTGCTGAAAAGGAAACTGTCACAGGCGCTGACCACACATCCAAGATCCGGCAACCTGAGCAACATGTACTTTTCCTTCTACGGGTAAAAATAGCGTGCTAGCCCTGGCATGAACAGATCATGTGTGCCAAGACCCAACACACATCGAGCCGAACACCTGCCTTATCCTCCTCGGCTCTGTCAGGCGCCACTTTAGTCCGATTCACCGTTTTCTCCTGTCTGTTCCGATGGATTTGCAGTAAAGTCATGAAAGCTAAGTGCCAACAAGCGAAGGAAGTAGACAGAGCACCTCCTCAGTCAAAATGACTCACCCCGATGGCGCTGAATCACCTCAACAGCCTCCCCTTTACCGATAAGTAGACAATGGGCCAATCCAATGAAAATCCCGTGCTCCACAATACCCGGTATTCGATCCAGCTGATCCGAAAGTGATTCTGGACTCTCAACTGAGCTGAAGGCGCTATCCAGGATATAGTTTCCCTCATCGGTCACAAACTGCCCACCCTGCTTATTCAGACGCAGCGAAGGATAACCCCCGAGTTCCCTGATCCTCCCTTTAACCACGGGAACGGCGAAGGAGATGACCTCGACCGGTAGAGTAAAGCAACCCAATGCCGTAAACCACTTACTAGAATCGACGATGATGACCACGCGATCAGAGGCGGAGGCGACAACTTTTTCGTGCAACAGGGCCCCACCTCCACCTTTAATCAGGCGCAACTGTGGATCGACTTGGTCCGCGCCATCAATCGTCAAATCTAATCGAGTGACGTGTTCAAAACTAGTCAGAGGAAGACCGACACGCTGTGAAAGAGCCCTGGTTTGCTCCGAAGTTGGAATTCCCTGGATTCGCAGGCCTGCTTTGACTCGTTCTCCCAATAATTCAACCGCGTAGGCAATGGTGGACCCTGAACCAAGCCCAATATTCATTCCGTCTTGGATTAGTTCGATACTTTTAGCAGCAGCGAGCTGCTTCTCCCTTTCGTAATCCACCATCACAGAACCGATGAAGTCCCAAAATTGCAATAGCGCTCTTAAAGCATATCAGATTGCTGCCTGTTCTTTGTCAAACACCAGGTTTAGGGCGTTTGAGCGTGGTAGCCAATAGGAGACACATTGGATATCCGGTGCAGCAAGCTATGATCGCATTGGCTGTTAGGACCCTGATGATGGCGCTATTGGTTATGTTTCGTACGAGAGAAAAGGTAGCAAAAAACACCTCACGTGGTGCTGTTAATCAAAGAGAGCAAGTCCACCCTAGGGGAAGATGCGAGACTGGAAAAGACGAGCATCATCAGTAAAAATAAGGCCGTCAGGATCAAGTTTACCAATACCAACGGGCTCCTTCGCAAAATTCCCGATCCTAGAATCATTCAGGCTGATATGGAAAAGCGCCGGCCCTCCTGAATCCTCCCCCTTGTGTTCATTCCTGCTGTAAGGATTGAACATGATTATAGACCTTTACCGGCTTTCTTAAGCCAAAGGAAGCATCTCCTATGGACGGCAGATCAAGCACGGAGAGAGATCTCTGTGAATTTGATATCCACTTGACTCAGGTGACCCCAAGATGTAGTATGTGCCTTCGTGGAGGATTATCCACGCGACCTGCTCGAGTTCGAGGTACGCTTCGCCAGCGAAGAGGCCTGTCGCGACTATCTGTCCGCGTTGCGCTGGCCGGAGGGTTTCCGCTGTCCGGGATGCGGGCATGAGCGGGCTTGGCCGGTGCGCAAAGTGTGGTTCGAATGCGCTCGCTGCGGGCGGCAGACGTCGGTGACCTCGGGCACGATCTTCCAAGACACACGTAAGCCGCTGCGGCTGTGGTTCCGGGCGATCTGGCACGTCACTTCGCAAAAGAACGGGGTCAGCGCGCTGGGTCTGCAGCGCGTTCTCGGGTTGGGCAGCTATCAAACTGCGTGGACCTGGATGCACAAGCTGCGGCGAGCGATGGTGCGTCCGGGGCGGGAGCGATTGGCGGGCGTAGTCGAGGTCGATGAGACCTATTGGGGCGCTGAGGAAGAGGGTGTGAGCGGCCGGCAGACCGAGCGTAAAGACTTGATTGCAGTAGCCGCGGAAGAGAGAGTCCGCGGGCTAGGACGGATCCGCATGCAGCGCTTGCGGAACGCATCGGCGGCCAGTTTGATGCCCTTCGTGGAGGAGTCGGTCGAGCCGGGAAGCTTGGTGCACACCGACGGCTGGCTGGGCTACGAGCCGCTGGAGAAGAAGGGCTACCAGCATCGCATCGTCTTTCTGTCGGGCCGCCGCAAGCAGGCCTCGGAATTATTGCCGAGGGTGCACCAAGCGATCTCGTTGCTCAAGCGCTGGCTGCTGGGCACGTACCAAGGCGCGGTTAGCCACGAGCATCTGGACTACTACCTCGACGAGTTTGTGTTCCGCTTCAACCGGCGCAACTCACGCAGCCGGGGAAAACTCTTCTACCGCCTTGTGCAGCAGGCAGTCGCCGTGGACCCAACGCCGTATCGATCGATCGTCGCCGACTGGGACGCCGAGGCCCCGTGAGCCCAACCACAAGATGTTGGGGTTACCTGAGTCCAGTGGATACCCCATCTCTGTGATTAGCGAAAGATCCTCTTGATCCACCCCAAAAGACCACCACGATGCCTTGGTTTTGAGTGATCGTTTTCTCCCTGGGCGGGTCGGCTAGAGGGCTGCCGAGCTTCGGCCACAGACTGCATCCGATGGGTGTAGCACAACCTGGCGGGCTCTGTGCCAGAGAGATAATACTCGGTTCGCACTTCTCGACAATGACGAGTCGCCATCAGACCGCTTCGAGTGTCAATCTGTGCATGAACAATTCCAGGAGGCTCAGGGAAACTTCTTCCCGATAGATAGCCGATCTCTTTTGCCCTCAGCATAAAACTCGTCCAAATGGGAAGAGCCGCCCGAGCCCCACTCAGGTCTAGCGACCTGCCATCATCGTATCCTACCCATACAGCGCACAGAAGATCTGGGGTATAGCCCACAAACCAGGAATCGGCAGAAGTCCCTGTTTTCCCTGCTGATGGCAGTTGAAAACCGCGAGCCCGAATACTCTTTCCCGTTCCTTCCTCCAGGGTTGACTGCAGTGCGGAAGTGATCAGAAAAGCTACTGTAGAATCAAGGACGGGGTGGCTTTTAGGAACGGATATCTCTTCTTTGAGACCATTTTTTTCGATAGCCGTTGTCGCGTAAAAAGGAGCCAGTGAACCCTCATTAGCAAAAACTGTGTAGGCTTGTGCCAACTCTAGTAAGGTTGTCTCAAAGGCCCCCAGCGCCAGAGATGGATAAGGTTGGGAGACCCGGTCAAAACCCACTTTCTGACAAAGGGTAGCGACGGCAGAAAATCCAATACGCTCTGCCAACTTGACGGTAGGAACATTCAGAGAAAGGGCAAGCGACTCTCTTAAGGACACCAGACCATGGTACTTGTCGCCGAAGTTTCGAGGCCGGTATCCTTTTTTTTCGAATTGAAAGGTGTAAGGCTCATCCAGCAGCAAAGTGGAAAGGGTGTGAAAGTAGGTGATCGAAGGATGCAAATTGGTCTGCTGTGCAGCTGCATAGACGAAAGGCTTGAAGGTAGACCCGGGCTGGCGGAAAGCTTTTGTAACTCGATTGTACTGGCTTAATCCGTAATTTCGCCCGCCGACCAGTGCCAGGATCTCACCGGTTCGAGGGTCCACCGCGATCAGAGACACTTGGGGTGAGTCCCCTGGAGATTGATCGGACAAGAGGGCGTCGATTTCAGCTAGACCCGTCTGAATAGCCCGAAAAGCTGCTCCTTGAAGATCAATGTGCAGTGTAGTATACACCACGAGGCTATCGCCAGAATCGGCAGCCGAGTCAAGCCACTCCTTCCGCAACCCCTCCCTCACATAATCTACAAAGTAAGGTGCTTGAGCATAGTCAATCTGGGTCGGTGGAACCACCTGAAGTGATTTTTTCCGAGCCTCTGCGTTCTCCAGTCCGGAGATGAAATTCTTATCCACCATAAGGTCCAGGATGTGATTCCGCCTGAGCAGAGCAGCTTTCCCACTACGGTGAGGAGAATAGCGGTTGGGAGCCTGGATGATTCCCGCTAAGAAGGCGGATTCGGCCAAGTCGAGACTTTCGACATTCTTACCAAAATAAATGGCAGCTCCCTGACCTAGCCCAACAACGGCAAAAGAGCCGATCTGTCCAAGGTAAACTTCATTCGCGTAAGCCTCGAAGATTTCTTGCTTGGAAAAGCGGTTCTCCAATAGCAAGGCCAGGAAAATCTCTTTGAGCTTACGCTTGAAACTTTTCTTGGGTGAAAGAAAGTAATTTTTGACGAACTGCTGAGTGAGAGTACTACCTCCCTGAACTCGTCCAAAGTGTACCAGGTTGACGAAAGCGGCGCGGAGCGAGGATAACCAGTCCACTCCAGGATGGGTAAAGAATCGCTCGTCTTCGGCGGCAAGGATAGCGTGAACCAAGCACTTTGGTAAAGCTTTAAAGTGGATGTGTTTCTGCTTCTCGCGAGACTTCCCAAACAGATTGGAAAGGAACTGAGGCTTTAGAAGAAACTGGTTCAATCCCTTTGTCCCCTCCCGGAGGCTAGTGACTCGAGTTTGTCTGCCGGAGCCAGTGAGCACAATTTCGAACTTCCGTGGTCTACTTTTCGCTGCTTGGTGAGAAACACGAATCCGACGATTATCGACTACCCGGTACCCATTTCCTGCTCCTCCCCCTTGGTGCCTCGCGTAGCCCAGGTGCTCCAGGCGTTTCTTCAGATCACAAAGAGGAATTTTCTGGCCCACCCAAACACGGTAGGGGCGACTGTAAATAGCGGTCTCCTGAGAAGGTTGAAGCCCCAGTTTGGCATCGATTAACAGGCTGAAACGCGAGTGGTAATAGGTAAGAGTAAATCCAAATACCAAACAGAATGTTGAGAAGACCAGCAAGCAGATCTTAAACCGCGGGGTGTGCTGCCTTCGGTACTGCCATCTCTTCATTCCCAGTCTGGACCCCCGACAATGGTATATCGATGATCTGACGGATCACCTTCCCATGGATCAACCCCACCACGTCCTTGAGCCCATTAGTTCCTCAGGCTGGCTAATTGCTAAACTGGAGCTAGAAGCTGAAAACTAGGCCTATAGAAAGCTCAGTGTTGTGCAGATTTTCACTGAGCACGTCATAGATGACAAACCGTCTGAAATCAAAGCGCAAGCCTGCTTTCCCCAAGACTTCCTTTGTCTTGATCCCGAATCCGACGTTAGCCAGGAATTTTGTGCCACTATTCCCGATGGAATCACCGAATTTGCGTAGCAGGCCCAGACCAGCCGTGAAGAACGGCGTTGTCCCAGCAAGAGAGCGTTGAGCACAAAGTTCGTCGTATAAACGATCCCAGCGTCCCCGCTAATCCCCTCTGCTACCACAGGGGCAGTGAGGTAGGCCAGATTGTTTTCGAATCCAAAGGCCGCGAAATACTTCTCATGCCTCAATCCCAACACGTTGAAATTTCGGAAGTCGATCTTACCTGTCTCCTGGCCCAAGGAACCCCCTGAAGTCCAGCCTGCGAAAAGAGACAGATCTGACGAGGCGGCCAGCTTGGTACAAAAAAAAGCAAGCACCCAGAAAAAGATCGCTCCTCGCATAAAAGATGGCTGTCTGGTGCTAACCCGGAGAGAGCACACACCGCCCCTAGGATGGCTTCCTTGAACCGCCAATTTAGCCTCATCCAGAAGTACTAAACCATACCCCTGCACATCTCTCACACCCTATCTACTGCATCTCCGCAATCATGCGTCTTGACAGCGCTGCGCTCACAACGCTCAATCCAGATAGCCCTCCCGTTCGCTACGACCTAGTGCGAACAACGCAGGCTAGAGCTATAGCGAGGGGAGATTATCATGGGGTAGTGACAGCCTAAATGTGTCGTTTCAGAGATAAGGTGATGTTTGCGGCAAGCGTGACGACTCGTGGCCAGCTAGAGAGATTCTAGAAAGGCTATTAAGACCTCTTTGTCCTCTTCCGACAGTTCCTTAAATAGGAATTGACTCCTGGCAGCTTCTTCTCCGTGAAACTCGATAGCTTGCCTTAAGGTCGAAGCCCGCCCATCGTGCAGAAACGGGGCTCGAAACGTCACACCCCATAGGGGCGCCGTGCGAATCTCATCAGGAGAGGCGCCACTCTGACGGATCTTATCGCCCGTGCCGATGTCGTGCAGGAGGAAGTCACCGTAGGGGTAAAATCGCTTGAGGTTCAGGGCCGAAATAGTGTTTACAGCCGTTCGCAGCGACGAAACGTGGCAGGAGTTACACGTGATATGGTTGAATACTTGCTCACCACGTGCGATCTCCTGGTTAATGGCTCCCCTAGGAGGAGGACCCAAAAGTCGCATGGAATTGGCAAAGTTATCGATTCCGCTTAATCCGGTAGTTGGGTCCGGGACATCCTCAGGGTCGGGAACGGAATCGGCAAATTCAATCCGTTCGCAGTCGGCGCCTGGACAGACCTCATTGGGAAAAAGCGTGCTCGTGATGCCCATTTCATCCCGGTAGGCTTCTGCTCCGAAGGCTCAGCAACGATGCTTGCTGAGCCTTCCATCCGAAACGGCCGATGCGAAGCTGACCTGTGGCTCGGTCAAATACTCGGTTAGCCCGGCCACTGATTCCATCACCATCCAAATCCTGCGAATCCTCCATTGCAATCAGAAACTCATCGGATACGGCTTCGACTAGGCCGGCGCCAAACAAGGGGAGCGGCTTTCTTCCCGCCACCACATTCGCTTCAGGAGGCACTCTGGACTGTGTCTCATGAGGGGGGATTGAGAAGAGCTGAATAAGCGAACCTCCGGGCAGGTCTTGGAATGATCCATCCGGAAGCAGAATACCTGCCCGCAGTCCTCTCATCGTTCCCGAACCGCCAATTCGTGGAATAGAGTGACATTCCGCGCAGGAACGGCCATTAAAAACCGGCCCCAGGCCCTCATCCGGATCCTCTACTTCGAGGAAGTCTTCTAGTCCCAGCCGAAATAATGCAAACTCCTGGCCGGTAATGCCCTGAATAGGTTCTCCAAACTCGGTTCCCACCACCTTCGCCTCCTGTAAGGCTCGCAGATCCTCACAGCCCACCAAAAGGGGAGTCAAGCCAGGAATCAAGGCCATCCAAAGAAATTTATACTTGCTGCTCATTGGTTACCTGCCACAGATCTCATTGAACCAGAATTACACCACGCATCATCGTGTGTCTGGCTCCACAAGGTCGCGAGCACTCGAAAGCGAAGTCTCCTGCCTTATTAGATTGAAACAGCACTCGCACGCTTCCCTGCCCTCGGGCGGGAATAGTGACGTTTAGATTTGCGGCCGGTATTCGAAATCCATGAGAGGTGTCTTCGCTGAATAACTCGAGTTCTATACGTTCACCCACCTTGACTTTGATTCTAGAAGGCGTAAAGTGAAAACGCTCCGCTGCGATGCGCGCTTTCCTGGTTTCGGAGGAGTCTTTCCCTCGCCGAATAGACCACTTTCCAGCTATTCCTAGCGTCACGGATACCAGTATAAACAATGAAAAAAGCGCCCGAGATTTACCTTGACCGATGATCCTCATTCGGCTCCTCCTTTTCAGACTTCCTCAAAACCACCAACCAACTCCAAAGTTCCAGCGGTTGGGTACATTCACAACTTGGCTGGCGTTTCTCATAATGTTGTAGTCGAGTTTAAATGCAATATCGGGGTGGGGGTAGTAGGTAAGTCCAAGAATATGAGCGAGACGGTCAAATTGAGGCAGGCGAAAAAATCCGACCGGCATCTTATGCTGTGTGTCAAAGTTCTCATACCGATAAAAACTCATGAGATCATGTTGAAACCGGGTGGGAAACAAACCGACGGAACCTTCCAGGTAAAACCCGCGCATGGATTCCGCAATATTCGGATTGATGCCTCTTCGTCGCTGGAGACTTCGATTGATCTCAGCGACATCGTCCAGATGGGTGGTCGCAAACTGACCTCTCCCTTCGAATCGCCCAATGCGATAACGCCCATCAAACTCAAAGATCCTCGCGCTCCCATTGGTGTCTCTCATGTTGAAACCGGTCTCCCATGTCCAGAAACTAGTTCCCAGGTTTAAACCGGGAAACCCTCGGTGTTCCAAGCGACCTACCCAAGCTAAGTTACGTCCAGTCTCGAGGAAAGCCTTCTGACGACCCTCTCGAAAGCCCTCTTGTGCGGAAAAAAAGACCCATCAAGAGAGCCCATGACGTAACTCCTGTAAGAAAATCCTCCGCCAAGATCGCCCACTATACCCGCTCCGGAGCCGAACCAGGTGGAAGGGATGATGAGAGTATCAACAAAGGACCGCTCCATACCGTGAAAGCTGGGTGGTTCGTGGCGCTCGTTAATGATTCCAATGGTTGTCAGGACCACACCCGCCCGGAAACTCAGGCGCGGATCGATGAGGAAATCAAGATAAGCTTGCTCCAATTCCAATTCGCCGCTTCTCTCACCTCCTTCCACCAAAGCATGTTCGAGCTCCAGTTCAGACCAGAAACGGATTCGTTCCCCAAACCCGTGACCAAATAAAAGGACAAAGCGGTGAAAATCTAGAGTGGTTGACCTTGCCCCCTAAAACGAGTCCAGTTTGAATGTTAGGATTTCCGGTTTAGGAAGGAGGCGAGGATGGCAGGGAAGCGGTTTAGGGCAGAACAGATCATCATGAAGCTGCGTGAGGCAGAGGTGGGTCTGGCCCAAGGACAGAGGGTGGGACAGGTGTCGAAGCAGATGGGGGTGAGCGAGCAGACCTACTACCGGTGGCGCAAAGAGTATGGAGGGCTCCGGTTGGACCAGGCCAAGAGGTTGAAGGTGTTGGAGAAGGAGAATACCCGGTTGAAGAAGCTGGTGGCGGATCTGTCTTTGGACAAGCAGATCCTGAAGGAAGTGTCCTCGGGAAACTTCTAGGCCCGGCGAACAGGAGACGAGCGGTGATGTGGGTACGAGAGCGATTAGGAGCAGAGCGAGTCTCCGAACGTCGGGCCTGCCAAGTGCTGGGACAGGTTCGATCGACCCAGCGAAGGGAAAGGCAAATTCCCGATGATGAGGCCCGATTGGTGGCCCGGATGGTGGAGTTGGCTACGCAATACGGGCGTTATGGCTACCGGCGGGTCACGGCGATACTTCATGGGGAAGGGTGGAAGGTGAATCCTAAGCGGGTGGAGAGGCTGTGGAGACAAGAAGGGCTGAAAGTCCCGTCCAGACAGCCGAAACGAAGGAGACTGTGGCTTAATGACGGTTCCTGTGTTCGGTTACGAGCGGCTCGCAAAAACCACGTCTGGAGCTATGATTTCGTGCATGAACGGACCCATGATGGGCGAGCCTTTCGGCTATTGACGATCCTGGATGAGTACACCAGAGAGTGCCTCGCCATTGATGTGAAACGGCAGATGAATCACCAAGACGTGTTGGACCGGTTGGCGGAGTTATTCGTTGATCGGGGAGTGCCTGAGTTTATCCGGTCCGATAACGGATCAGAGTTTACGGCACAGGCGGTCCGGGACTGGCTGCAGGCTGTTGGGGTAAGGACCTTGTACATCGAGCCGGGCAGCCCCTGGGAGAATGGGTACATTGAGAGTTTCAACGGGAAACTACGGGATGAGCTGCTGAACATGGAGATCTTCGACACGCTTGGGGAAGCCAAGGTGTTGGTAGAACGCTGGCGAAGGGATTATAATCAGATCCGGCCTCACAGCGCCTTGGCCTATCGGCCGCCGGCACCAGAGGCCAAACTACCTAGGTCTCAGGAGTTCAGTTCTATCCCGTGCAGGGCACTTCAAATGGCTCCGAGTCTAACTTAGAGGGTGGACTCGTTCGTGGGGGCAGGTCACCCCTGTCAGCCTGAGTATAGGAAGTAAGATTGAACTGGAAGTCAGGGATGTCCACAGGACGATAGGAGCGTCCAGGCACAATGACAACCCTTTCTTTCTCTTTTGCCGTCTTCCTCTTCGAGGTTGTCGCCGTGGGAGAGAAACACCTTCACGAACCCATTGTACGGAGACCCGATTGGACTAGCCTGAAAATTACGGATAGACCCCCAGGAATTGTTAGCTCCTTAAAGCCTGTTTTTAACGGAAAAACCTCTTTTAGAGTACTTCTTGGAACCTCTACAATCGACAATTAATTTAACCAACTAGGAGTTAGCGCGGTCCGATCCAGATGTCGAGACCCCAATGTCGACTAACAGCTTGTCATACTCCTGCTTGATCAAGGTGTAGTGTTCTTCTTCTTCAGCGGCGAATTTCAAAAAGATCTGCTTTCCCTTGGTATCGCTAAATTTCTCGGCATATTCGGTGAAATAATTGTGTGCTTCCATCTCCATGCCCATGGCTAGTGTCAAGGCATCCAGTGCACTCAGATTCTCTCGCAGTTTCGTTCTTACCTGATCACGGGAAGGAAAGATTCGCTTCAGGGCATGATAATCAAAGTGTAAGAACACCGGAGCCTTCAACACATGCTTATCCTTTTTGAGCAAACGATTCCATTCTTTCTCCAGTTCTCTCAGATGGCTTCTTTCCTCCCCCAGCATTTTCAGGAACGTGGACTTGGTTGCAGGATGGGAAACTGTCTCACTGGCTGTCTGATAGAAATTGATCCCCCGTTTTTCCGTTTCCATCGCAATATTCAGGGCGTCTCGGGCAAAAACCAGGTTAGAATCAAACACTTCCTGGCTACCCGTTCGTTCATTCTGGCAGTCCTGGCAGGCGCCAAAAATCTGCAAGGTATGGCGCACCGACTTGAACTCATATTGAGAGACGATCTGTTCCTGTAGCTGCTCCAATTCTGGGCTCAAGAATTCGATCGTCCGGTTGCACTCCTCACAGATCAAATGATGGTGATGAGGCCTCTTGTAGTGGTGTTCAAACCGAGTAAAGCCATCCCCAAAATCTATCTCCCTAGCCAGGCCACAACCCGTTAATGCTTTGAGTGTTCGAAAGACAGTGGTCAAGCCCACCTTTTGGTCCCTCCTCTTCACCAGCTGATAAAGCTCCTCCGTACTCAAATGCCCTTCTGTATCCAAGAAGCTCTTGACGACCATCTCCCGCTGACGGGTTATTTTGAGGCCTCTGCCCTTTAGATAGCGGGAAAAGATTGCCAACTGTTCTTCGATTTCTTTCCGATTCATTGGATATTCCTAGCCTGACTTGGATCAGCACTGCCTAAGCTTATCTGATGTTAATGGTAAACCACCCGGAACCAACGATCTGTTCTCCTCCCCATGACAATATTACACACCTTATTTTTAGATGTTTAGCTCAATTGTGCAACCATGATTAACTGACTAGCTAAAGCTAGCATGGCCGGAAACTAATGCACTTAGCTCTTCCTGCGAAGTCTGACTGCAATGATTACTTTATGGCACAACCTGGGCGAGGAGGCGCACTCGCTCCACATCTCGATTATTCGATCACCCCTTCTAATGATCTGAAGCTGCAGGAAGTTAGCTAAAACGAGCCAAAGTTGGAGTGAGTACTGCTACAACTGAAGAGGAGGCCGTCCCCGTGCATAGTATCTCCCCCCTAAGAAACTAACGCTACCCCGGCACGGGAGCGTCGGGGCTTTCGTGGCCTGGCTGAAACTCCACAGCAAACTTTATACAATCACCCAGTCCTTGCCGACACGCTTCTTTGTGTCCATTGCCCATCGATCAACCGCCAGGCCCTCCCTGTAGGATTACTGTCCTGAAGCTCAACCGGTAGACGATGATGCCGGACCTGGTCGTAACACTGTAGAGTAGCGAATCGCCTCATGGATGCAGGGATACCTACCGCGGTGAACCCGGGATGCCCAGTGGCAGGATACGGCCCTCCATGGTTCATTGCCGGAGTGACGAGAACACCCGTGGGCATCTGATCATTGAGCAGACGTCCCACTCTCTTGCGCAAGAGAGGTTCGATTCTCCAATACAGAGCCTCGTCCTGGCCGTCACTGTGACTGTAGATGCAACCCGTTAAATTACCCTCGATCCGTTCAACCACCTTCTGCAGCTGAGAAATACTTTCCGCCAGAACGATTAAGCAGCAGTTTCCAAAAGCCTCTTCCTGCAGAGCCTGTGAATTGGCCAGGAATTCCTGACCGCCGATCCTCAATAGTGTATTTTTACAGCTGTAGCCTTCGCCTCCACCCACTTCTCCTCCGGTGACCAGCTCCGCCCCCGCTTGTTTCAGTTGGCCGATACTCTCAAACAGCGACTCTTCAACTCCTTCGCTAAGTAGGGTTCCCACCGGGGCGGATTCCATACGACGCTTCACCTGAGCAACAAAGTCTTGGGAATCCTCGCTATCCAACAGTAGAACCAATCCCGGGTTGGTGCAGAATTGCCCGCTTCCCATCAGTAACGAGGTCATGAATTCATTGATCACTTGGTTGGCTTTCTCCCGCATTGCACCCGGCAGCACAATTACCGGATTGATACTACTCAATTCGAGATAGATTGGCTTCCCAACGGCATCAGCAGCGCTCTTCAAGGCCAGTCCTGCGGAACGAGAGCCTGTGTAGCCGGTTGCCCCGAGCAATGGGTGGGAGACCAACTGTTTCCCGTCTTGGTGGTTACATCGATAGATTAGCTGAACAGTGGCAGCTGGCATTCCGGTCTCTATCGCTGCCTGAAAGGCTTCTTCCGCAAGCAGTTTGGTGGCACCAGGATGGGACGTGTTGGCTTTGGCAATAACGGGATTGCCAGCTGCCACTGCAGCGGCGAAGTCCCCTCCGGATGCACTGCCAAAAGCCAGGGGGAAATTGTTGGGTCCGAAAACGCATACGGGACCGATGGGACGAAACATGGAATGAACGTTACTCTTAGTGTCGAGGGTGGGCACGGACCAGGATCGATCACGAGCCGCCTCCGCAGCCTTTCGTATCTGCCCAGTTGTTCGTGGTAGTTCCACCGAATTTAGACGGGGCTCCTTGGGAAGTCCCGTTTCCTTATACGTCACATTAATGATCTCTTCCCGACGTGCCTCCATACGATCCGAGTACCGCTGGAGAAAACTGGAAATGCGCTCGGGAGAAATTCCCCTAAGCCCCTCGGCAGCATCGAAGGCTGCTCTCAATGCCGATTCGATCTCCGTCCAGGGAGACACCGGATAAAGAGCCGGAAGTTTCTCTTTTATCCTGGGATTCACAGCCTGGAAGAATTGCTCCCCCGTAGAGTGGAGCCACTCTCCTGCGATCAAAACGGGTTGTGTAACTTGGCTCACAGTACCTTCCTCAAAATATCACACCAAAAAACTCCATTGGCTTGGTCTCCTATTTCTACATTGAGACGCTTCTCTGACGCTAGCATGCCCAGAGCCCAGGAAGTCATACTTACTTGATTCGAGCATGGGATACAAGCACAAACTACAGTACAGTCTGTATTTCTCCCGTCCTGTTTTAGCCACTCCTGTGCTACAGTGTCACCTATCCATGAAGCCCTGGCAGCGCATCCGCTTTGAAAAAGAACTCAGGAGAAAAATCAAGGGTGACCTGCTCTTCGACCACCTGTCCCGTCTCATATACAGCACCGACGCCAGTCTCTACCAGATTGAACCGTTGGGTGTAGTCCTCCCTCGTACTGTGGAGGAGGCCGTACAGGCCGTACGCACGGCCGCCAAGTACCATGTCGCTGTACTTCCAAGGGGAGGGGGTACCAGCCTAGCTGGACAGACCGTCTCTTCCGGTCTGGTCGTCGATTGCTCCAAATACTTGACTCGGGTCCTGGAAGTGAACTCGGAACAACATTGGGTTCGCGTTGAGCCGGGTGTCGTCTTGGATGGTTTAAATGATTTTCTCAGACCCTACAACGATCATTTTGCTCCCGACGTGGCCACCTCCAGCCGCGCAAATATCGGCGGAATGATTGGCAATAACTCCTCAGGGATGCGCTCCATCCGCTATGGAAAGACCATCAATCATACCTTGGAATTGTCGGTGGTACTCTCTACTGGAGAGCAGCTCCTGCTGCGCAGTTTAAACCGTCAGGAGTTAGAGGAGAAGTGCTCTCGGGCGAATCGTGAGGGTGAAATTTATCGAGGGATTCGGCAAGTCATCGAACGGAACCGTGAAGAGATTCTTCGCCGCTATCCTAAGGTCATGCGGCGGGTCAGTGGTTACAATCTGGATGCTCTGTTCGATGAGAACAATTTCAATCTCGCCCGGTTGATCGTTGGTTCTGAGGGCACACTAGCTTTAGTGACCGAGGCGAAACTCAATCTGGAGCCCGTGCCGAAAACTCGTGTCGTTTCGGTCCTCCACTTTGATGACTTGATCCAGGCCGTCAAGGCGGTCCCCTCCATCTTAGACCATCACCCCTCAACAGTTGAGATTCTCGATCAGCATAGTTTGGAGTTGGCCCGTTCCAACCCAACAACGGCCCCCCTTTGCGCCCAGTTTCTTCAAGGAACACCTCGAGCAATCCTCATCGTGGAATTCAGTGGAGAATCAGAGCAAGAAACTCACTCCGCTTTGCAGAGAATGAATGTCGACCTGGCTCACCACCCCAGTGTTTTTGCAGTCCAAAACGCCATCGAGACCAGCGCACAGCAGGTGATTTGGACGGTTCGAAAGCATGCACTGGGCATCCTATTGGCGCAAAAGGGCGATGCCAAACCTCTTCCCTTCATAGAGGATGCCTGTGTTCCAGTTGAGCACCTGAGCCAATATATTTTGCGAGTTCTGGAGATCTGTCGACGTTACGGCGCCCCAGTGGCTCTATATGCTCATGCCAGCGCCGGGGTCATCCATGTGCGTCCGATTCTTAACCTGAAGCAGCAGGGGGACGTGGATCACCTGCGCGCAATCTCGGCCGAGACCTTTGAACTAATTTGTGAATACGGGGGTTCGTGGAGCGGAGAGCATGGAGACGGACTAGTGCGCAGCTACAAAAACCGCGAGTTCTTCGGAGATCAGCTTTATGAAGCTTTTCGGGAAGTGAAGAGAATTTTTGATCCGCCGGGTCTAATGAACCCCGGAAAGATCGTTGATTCCCAAGACATTCACCAGAATCTCAGAATTCATCCGGGCTATCACGCACACTTCCCCGCCACCTATTTTCGATTTGAAGAGGAACAGGGTTTTGATCGGGCAATAGAGATGTGCACGGGCGTCGGGCACTGCCGCAAAACGAGTTCCGGAACCATGTGTCCCTCCTACATGGCCACCCGCGATGAGGAACACTCGACCCGAGGCCGCGCCAATGCTCTCCGCATGGCCATGTCGGGAAAACTGGGCCCAAACGGTCTGACCAGCCACCGCCTATATCAGGTCCTCGACCTGTGCTTGGAGTGTAAGGCCTGCAAAATGGAGTGTCCCTCCAACGTCGACATGGCCAAGTTAAAAAGTGAATTTCTGGCCCATTACCACATCCAGCACGGTCTTCCCCTGAAGACAAGGCTGGTCTCCGGGCTACGGGAGACCGCAGAACAGACGAGCCGCTTTCCGCGCTTGGCCAACTTCGTCATTGGCACTCCAATTGCTCGCTGGCTTTTGGAAAAGTTAGCCGGGATTGACCGCAGACGAAATTTGCCCATTCTTGCCCGCCAGACGTTTGCCAAATGGTTTCGGGAACACCACCGGCCAACTCAATCCAGTGGAACCCGAGAACATGTGGCCTTGTTTGCCGATACCTTTGTGAATTTCTATGAACCCCGGGTCGGAATTGCGGCAACACGGCTCCTTGAAGAGTTGGGTTATCGGGTGCTTTTAGCTGACATCGGCTGCTGCGGTCGCCCCTTGATTTCGTCGGGTCAACTGGAACGAGCCAAGAAGAGAGGCGACAGGCTGCTTAAGCGTCTAAGCCAGTACACCGCCAAGCACATCCCGGTCGTTGTGCTGGAGCCCAGTTGCTTCTCGGCCTTTGAGGATGAATATCTTGACCTCCTTCAGGATCAAAACCTCTGTCGGCAAGTGGCAAGGCATACCCTCACCCTTGAGCAATTCCTGGTTCGAGAAGACGTTTGGCCCAGACTGAAAGAAAAAATGGGGAGAGGGCCAGCGAGAATTCTCTTTCACGGACACTGCCAGCAAAAGGCCCTGGTCAGCTGCCAGGATTCCATGAAGGTCCTGCAGGCTCTGGCGGTAACGAGAACGACGGAAATTGACTCGGGTTGCTGCGGTATGGCTGGGTCGTTCGGCTACGCCAGAAACCACTATGCCATCTCCGAGCAAATTGGAGAGCGTCGACTGTTTCCTGCCATCCGAGGCATCACCGCCGATACCGAAATTGTCGCCTCTGGCTTCAGCTGTCGCTCTCAGATCCAGCACTTCACCGGGCGCCGCGCCCTCCACCTGGCTGAGCTGTTGGCGCAACACTTAGGCTAGCCCGCATTTCTCACAGCGGCCCAAAGCGCTATTTATGACCACGTAGGTCCCGCTCGGAACCAAATGCTGATAGGATGACTGCGTAATTGCAGGGCCAGCAAAATCACCGGAACCAAAAAACCCCTTAACCTTTACCGAAAGGAGCCAAAATATGGACCGGTTCTCATGGGTCACGAGCCTCATCTGCTTTTGCACCTGTTTGGGTATGGCCGAGTCGAAGCGGGAGCAGGATTCTCTACGTGGTTTGACTGGTATTTACGTGATGGTGGAGCACCTCGAGCCCAATGCTGAAGAGGCGGATCTGACTGACAGCCAGTTGCAAACGGCTCTGGAGCAGGGACTCAACCAAGCCGGGATCTGCATCTTGTCAGACGCTGAATGGCTTCGGCACCCGGGGATGCCGTTTCTATACCTGGATGTCACCTGGATGAAAGGGACGAAAGCAGAAATGTATGCTGTATCCAACACCCTACAGTTACAGCAGCGAATAAAACTAGAGAGAAATCCTTCGATCACATTGCGCGGCGTGCCCACTTGGCACACCAACAAGGTTGTACTCGTTAACAAAGGCAGATTTCCAGCTCTCATTGTAGAGATCGCGTCTGAATTAGTGGGTAGGTTCGCTACTGACTACCAGGTTGTGAACCCAAAATGATTTGGGCTAGGATGAGAGAGACCAGCGATGAATACTGATCCGATTCTCCGCAAGCACCTGGTTAAGCTTCTCACCGGGCAGCAGGGACACGTACATTTTGAACAGGTTGTGTCGAATTTACCTCGGGAGTTTCGGGGGGGGAAACCGTCGTCCGCACCTTACACACCGTGGCAGATCCTTGAGCATATGCGGATTGCTCAATGGGACATCCTGGAATTTAGCCGTAGTCCTCACCACCAGTCCCCAAAGTTTCCGGAGGGTTACTGGCCCGAGACCGAAGCTCCTCCGGATGACGATGCATGGGAAAAAAGTGGAACCACCTTTCGCTCTGACCTTGCCGCCATGTGTGATCTGGTAACGAATCCATCCACGGATCTATTTACTCCACTACTCCATGGCACCGGACAGACGATCTTACGTGAAGCTCTTCTGGTCGCTGATCACAACTCCTATCACCTCGGTCAGCTCGTGTTGCTGAGACGGCTTCTGGGTGCCTGGCAAAAGAAAGACTGAATCAACGGGATACGAGATCAGACAACCCTAGTGACCCACTTGCGTGCTACGATTCGGTCCATTTCAATCCAACAACACCTCTTATGTTCCGTTTCCCAGACGGGGCTGTGCCTACTAGAGGAAAGGTACACCCCATACGGCCTAGCAGCTTTCATCTCTCCAGGGTCCGAATCACTGATTGAAAACACCAGCTTCGTTTAGGCTTGAGTAGAAAGACCGGTTTCGGTGAAAATAACCGAGCCCGGATAAATGAGGGCAATGCAGATCTGGTGCCGATAGGAGATCAACGTGCTCAAAAGCTTCACTATTTCCGCCTGCTTCGCCATTGGCTGGGCCCAGGAAATACAACTGGTGCCAAAACAGGAGTCGACTCTGATCGAGCAGTACATCCTCGCACAGAACTATGCTACACAGGGTTTAGCACTGACCAAGGATCGCTACTACACCTCGACCAGCCGGGCTCTCTACATGTTCGACCCAGAGTGGAACCTGCTGCAGGAAAAAATGGTTCAAATCGAAGGAGTCAACCATGTGGGCGCCATTCATTATCACGCCGGCTTTATTTGGGCGGGACTGCTGAACGGGCCCGAAAACGATGTCTACGAACCACACCTTGACCGCTCAATTATCGCCAAAATTCGTGCCAATGATCTGGAAGTGGTGCAAACTTGGGACATCACCAAGGATCTCACTTGGATCGATCCCGTTTGCTACGACGGCTTGCATCTTTGGGTTGGAGACCTCAGGGATTTAGGGATTCACCGCTACCGCTTGGTCGGCGACCAACTCGTCCACAGCGGCACTTTTCGCTATCCCAAGGCAATGCACTTTTCGCAAGGAATCCGAGTGGTGGAAAGCAAACTCTATACAATTCACACATTTGGAACCTTGGACGGCCTATTCGAGTTTGATATTCCAGACCCACTGACCGAGACGGTCAACAAGCCGACCCAAGTCTGGGAGATCCAGGAAACGCGCATGCATCTTGAGGGCTTTGACTTCCTCCCCGAATCTCCAAATCAGATCTGGCACGCACAAGGCACTCAGATCGATCGCTACAGGTTGAAGGGTCTGGAAGAAAAGTGAGTCCGAGATAATCATGCAAAGTATTGGCAAACGATCAGGTGGTCGATCCGGGTTAGCCGAGCCGCCAGCAGTACCGACCCATCCAAGCGAGAAACTGCTCTTTTATGGCCGACCGATGTGTCGGTCCACCTGAATCGCGAGCGAGGGATTTGGTACAAACAGACCCCCCCTAGCCTGTTCTTCGGGCTAACATGATTCGGAGGAAGATCTTCTTTGTAGGCTACATTTCAAGTTAGGTCAGAGATGCGTCTTTATTCTCGATACAATGACCGATGGTTGCGCCCTCGCGTTGTGGGACAGCCAAATCGGAAAATGACCAAAGGAGAACACCGATGAGTATTCAGATGGACCAGATCGCCAACATGCCCGCCTTCTCACCTTACTATCCCATGCCTCCGGCGCGCTACCGTAAGGCCCGCTTTCAGTTTGTCTACTTCCGAGCCTGCACGGAGACGGTTGAGCGGGTGTTGCCAAGTTGCTTTGAACCCTCGAAAGATGGTTTTTGTGTTGCCATTGGCCTCTCAGTTCCCTGGTCAGCCAACTATGGACCATTCCTGGAGAGCGCGCTTACTGTCAAATGCAGCTACCAAGGTCAAGTCGGCTACTTCACAGTGGTAGCGTTCCTGAATTCCCGCTCCAGCATTCCAGCCGGCCGGGAAATCTACGGGACACCCAAGGTTTTCGCTGAACTGAGAGTGGACATGGACGAGCGGGTGATGTTCACGGATACCGGTCTGGCTGGCGTCTCGGTCATGAGTATCCGATCGACGATGGAACAAGAAGCCGCGGCCAAGGACCTGCCAAAATTACAACCCTCCTGGCGGCTTAAGGTAATCCCCCGAGCGGACGGCAAGGGAGCGGAAGTGCTCCAGCTCATCGATTGCAGCCAGGTGACTTCAAACGTCACAGTCCATGTTTGCCGGGCTGGGCAGGGGGTTGTTCAGTTCCATCCCTCCCCCATTTACGACCTTTCCGATTTCGTGCCCCAGAAGTATAGCGGGGCCCACTACCTAGAGATGGACTACACGGAAGGTTACGGCCAAATTATCCACGATTTTCTGGCCAGCTAGAGTGAGCCCATCTCACGGAAAAGTCAGCGACTCCCTTCGGATGGTTGCATTCCGGTCTAGTTGAGGATCCAGAAGATGGTTCAAGAAAAAACGGGAAACCTTCTCAAGAAAGTAGGCCTTCTTTTGGGGCCCATCCTTTTCTGCCTCATGTTGACGGCCGATCTGGGAGCCGACAATGTGGTCGCTACTCGAATGGCTTCCGTGGCCATTTTGATGACCATCTGGTGGGTCACCGAGGCCATCCCCCTCGCTGCTATAGCTCTCCTACCCCTGATTTTATATCCCTTGCTCGGCATTCTTAAAGGGAGCGCCACAGCGCCAAGCTACGCCAACAGCATTATCTTCCTGTTCTTGGGCGGCTTTGTGATCGCCTTGACCATGGAAAAATGGAACCTTCACCAGAGGATCGCACTTCGGATTATAAGCCTGGTGGGAGGAGGATCGACCAGAATCATCCTTGGGTTTATCAGCGCTTCCGCTTTGCTTTCGATGTGGATATCCAATACGGCAACCGCAATCATGATGATTCCAATGGGTCTAGCCATCATCCGGCGAATGGAAGACGAGTTTGGCAAAAGAGACACCCATAACTTTGCGGTGTCTCTCTTGCTGGGAATTGCTTATGGCTGTTCTATAGGGAGGCATTGCAACTCTGGTCGGAACCCCTCCCAATCTTTCTTTTGCGCGGATCTTTGAGATTACTTTCCCGAAAGCTCCTCCGATCACTTTCGGGCAATGGATGCTCATGGGAACTCCACTCACCCTCTGTATGTTGGGCATTGTATGGATGCTTTTGACCAGGGTCTTTTTCCCTCTACCGAAACAATTCAAGGTGAATCGCAATCTCATGGAGAGCCAATATCAAGCCCTGGGACCGATGAGTTTCGAGGAGAAAACGGTTTCGGTGATCGCCCTTGCGACTGCGGCTCTGTGGGTGTTTAGAAAGAAACTGGATCTAGGACTTGTGACAATACCCGGCTGGTCAGCGGAGCTCCCATACCCTGAATTAATCGATGATGGAACAGTCGGCTTGACCATGGCACTCACCTTGTTCTTCATCCCCACCCGCAGTAGAGGAGCACCCTGTACAACCCTGGCGACTGCAGACCAAATCGCAGCTCTCCCCTGGCACATTGTGCTTCTTTTCGGCGGTGGGTTCGCTTTAGCAGAAGGCTTTCAGACCAGCGGACTCTCCGGTTTGATCGGCAACTTGTTTTCCGAGATGGCTGGCCTTAATCCCCTTTTCATGCTGGCTACCGTGTGTTTAACCTTAACCTTTCTGACGGAGTTAACGTCAAACACGGCCACAATACAGGTGGCCCTTCCCATTCTGGCATCGCTGGCCGTGGCTACGGAAGTTGATCCTCTCCTCTTGATGATACCGGCTACGCTGTCGGCATCCTGTGCCTTCATGATGCCGGTAGCCACCCCGCCCAATGCCATCGTATTCGGTTCTGGGAGAATCACAATAGCAGAAATGGCGAAGGTTGGAATCGTGTTGAATCTCATCGGGATAGTGATGACTACGGCTGTCTTCTATTGGTTTGGAGCCGGTATCCTCGGGGTTGACACCAAGGTCTTTCCAGAATGGGCACAATTCGTTCCTTCGATCGATCAAGCGATCCCACCCTCATAACAGTCCAGTAGACCGCCACCGGCCAACGCGCTGGAAAAGCTGGTTTAACAAGATGTTACGACTGAGCCCATCGCAAGTCTACTCGTACAGTGCCTCGAAGAGGCCAAACGAACACAACACAATCAAGACGGATGATTCCGGAGATGCACAGTAGGCTGGGTGTGAGAGATACGGGATAAGAGCAATCAGAATCTCTCCGATTTGAGTATTCCTCTTCAAATGCTTACGGTGTAGACTCGAGGCTCTAAACCAAGTGTAAGGAGGGATGGGATGCAGTATCGACGTCTGGGTGCCAGTGGGCTTCTGGTTTCTCCAATTGCTTTGGGGACCATGACCTTCGGAGAGCCGGTTAATGAGACTGAGAGTGTCGCCTTAGTCCACGCCGCCCTTGATATGGGCGTTAATTTCATTGATGTAGCCAACAGTTACGAGGGATATCGGCGCTCGATCGGGACCACCGAGGCTGGGCAGAAGAGATTCTCGGAAGGGCTCTTCACGATCGGAGAGAGCGGGCGATTCTGGTAACCAAAGCAGCTAATATAGTGGGTCCTGGCCCCAACGATCAGGTCCTATCTCGAGTCCATCTGACGACTCAGATTGAACAGAGTCTTAAACGGCTTCGAACCGACTACATCGACCTGGTGATGTGCCATTGACCGGACAAGTTCACACCCTACCAGGAAAGCCTGGGAGTAATCGATGATGCCATTCGGATGGGCAAGGTTCGCTATGCGGCGGTATCGAATTACAGTGCTGCCAAGGTGTGCGAAACATTGTGGACCGCCGACCGGTATGGTTATCGGCCCATCGTGGCCAACCAAGTGAAATACAATCTCCTCTTACGCCATATCGAGCAAGAGCTGTTGGAGTTTTGTGGCTCTCACGGGGTTGGTTTGATGATTTATCAGCCGCTTGAAGGAGGCCTGCTGACCGGGAAATACAAGAAAAACACCTCTCCACCACCCGGTACTCGCGGCGCTGACAAGCCGGGATGGCTTGCCAAAAGAAAGGATCAGGCGACGCTTGATCAGATTGGAAAGCTTGAGTACTTAGCACAACAGACCGGCACCTCTCTAGCCTGATATGCTCTGGCCTGGGTCCTACGAAACTCTGAGGTCTCAACAGTGGTTTCGGGGGTCACCCGGCATGAGCAGCTGAAACAGAATGTCGCCGCTGCTAAATGGGAATTCCCAGCGGATCACGAGGCCAAGATTGACCAACTTTCCACCGGGCCGGAACGGCCGGGGGACCCGGTACGTACCCCGCCGGTCGCCCAGTAAATGAGCGGTCATGGAACCAGGATAGATCCCCCCTCTAGCCTGTACAAATCCCCTCTGGACTAACTCGAATCGTCCCGGCTTTGACTACCGCTCCAATACCATGTGAAAATCTCGCAAATCGCTCAGAGTAAACAGGCTCTCCATTGCGATACCCGCGTTTTCCAGAGTCTGTCTGGCGCCTTCCTCTCGATCTAACAGAGCGAGTGATTGCACTACAGTCAGTCCGGCTTCCCGACTACGCTTGACCGCTTTTATTGTCGAGTGTCCACTGGTCATGACATCATCGACGATCAACACACGATCCCCTTCTCGGACATCTCCCTCGATCCACTTCTGTAAACCATGCTCCTTCCGCCTTTTTCTGATCACAAAAACGCGCAGTCTTTCACCAATCAGCTTGTAGAAGCCGTCTGATATCGCAATTGCTATCGGGTAGGCTCCTAATTCCAGCCCACCGATTGCGTCAAACGACATGGATTTCAGTCGTTCGACGGCTAACTGGCCAACGCAATCCCTGACTTCCGGATGGGACAAAGCAAGTTTACAATCGACGTAGTATCTGCTCTTTGCCCCGGAAGCCAGCGGGTAAACCTTTTCGTTGTTTTGTTTAAACGATTTTCCTACCAGTATTTCCAGCAATCTCCGCTCTGAGTCCAGCATGGAGATCTATGTCCCACAGTACCCTGTTGGGTGAAGTTTAGCCTCGAATATCTTGCGCTACAACTTTAGCCGATCGGTTCTCAGGTACACTGTTTCAGCTAGTTTGAGTCCCGTTGTTCCCTTCCTTCCAGCGTGGAAGGAGAATATCTCACGGGCAATCTCTGGTCAAACGGTAAACAAAAAGGTTGCGCGCTGCAAAGATGCCAGAAAAGGCCAGAGATGGCCTACTGGACCTTGAATTTGGATTTACTGTCAGAGTAGCCCAAATGCGGAGTTTGTCAACTTGAATCCACCAGCCGAAAAATCTCTCACGAGGATTTGATCAGCAAACACCACTAGGCTTTATCTCGGAATAGTCGATGATGCGTATTCTATTACTCCTTGCTCTTCTGCGGAGCTTCACCTCGCTGGTCATCGTTACCACACTTGAAAGCACTCGATTTGGCCTCTATGTAGTAACTGTAATATATCTCATTAAATGCTTCCATTGTAACAATGGTCAGTTACCTATTGCACTGATAGGTCGCTGGATTTAATCTTATGTATAAGATCTCGCAGGTGGTTCCCACATCCAAAAAGGCTAACCGGACATCATCCGGACTTTTTACTTAACTGTGATTGATGCGCAGAATCAAGTCGTTTGCCAGCAGGCCAGCTGTCCTGCTGGACTCCCTTCACCACCGTGGATAAGTTTAAAGACTACCGCTACCTATGGCCCCAGTATTTGCGTTAGAAGCTTGACATAATTCTAGTAATTTTGGTGCTCCTCCATAAATTTTCCCTGCCACTAGGAAAACGCCAGTGCTGAAGAAAAAAGTGCTCTCTTCATAAAAGAGCTCTTTAAGGAAACGATCTACTCTACAAGTACCCTTCGTACCCCCAATAGGTAAAACACTCCTTCTCTGATATTTTAGAGTAGAGAGCGAGCCAAGATCGGATCGGGAGTTTCGGATTTAGGGGTAACGGAATCCCCCTTCTAGGCCTCACATGTGCGATGGCAATCCCTACTTGGAATCCCAATTCAAGACGCTCAAGTACCGCCCCGATTTTCACCAGCGATTCGGCTCAATTGAAGATTCTCGAGAACGCACCATCTGAAGGAGAAACAATGTTTTTCAAGAGTAAAACCGACGCAGATCTCTTGGCCCGCTTGGGGTCCGGTGCCTCTATTGCTGCTGTAAGGCAAAAAGCAGGCTTCAGCAGGGAGGAATTCCAGACCTGGTGGCGCCGGCAACTGGAGTCGCAACTGCCCCAACTCTCCGGCACCGTCAGAACCCGCGTGGGAAATCGCACTGAGATCCTTCGAGACCAGTGGGACATTCCCCACGTCGTGGCGAAGTCCGATCACGATCTCTTTTTTGGTTACGGCTATGCTATGGCCCAGGACCGCCTCTGGCAACTGGACTACTTCCGCCGTCAGGCCCAGGGCCGGCTCGCAGAAATCATGGGTGCTGACTCCCGCCCTACATCTACCGGGAACACCGTGAGTGCAGTGGAACGTGACACGATCGCCCGCACCCTCGGCTTTCACCGCATCGCCGCTTCCCGGTTGAGGCGTTTTCCGGAGCAGACCCATGCCCGTCTTCAGGCCTTCTCCGAGGGCATCAATGCCTGCACGGAATCCAGTGCGGGAAACCTGCCCATCGAGTTCTCCCTGCTGGCCTACGAGCCCGAGATTTGGACACCGCTGGATTCCATCGCCGTCTGGACAGAATTTCAGTACTACCTGACCACTCGTTTTCCGGTGATCGTGCTGCCGGAGCTGGCCCGCCGGACCTTGGGAGAGGGCCCTCTGTACGAGGCCTTCCTGACCGGTGAGGCGGCCGACGAGAGCATCCTTCCGCCCGGCACCTATCCGGCCTCGCTGTCCCGCGTCGAGGGAGTGGGGCAGGTCGTGGGCGATCCAGACGAGGCTCTGGGCAGCAACAACTGGGTGATCTCGGGCAACCGGTCGGCAGCAGGCATTCCCTTGTTGGCCAGCGATCCGCACATCGCTTTCAACGCTGTCTCCTGCTGGTATGAGGTCCATCTGAGTGGTGCCGGTTTTAACGTGGCCGGAGCAGGATACATCGGTGTTCCTGGGATCATCTTTGGCCGCAATAAACGATTGGCATGGGGCATCACCAACAACATCTGTTCCCAGCGCGACCTCTACCAGGAAAAACTAGATCCGCAACAGCCAGGTCATTTTCTCTACGATGGTAAATGGGAAGCGTCTCGGAAGATCCGGGAACGAATCGAGATCAAAAACGGCGATCCCCTCGATCTAATCGTTCGGTACTCACGCAACGGTCCCATTGTAGACGACCTCTTACCGTCGATAGCCCGCGACACTGGTCCAGTCTCTCTGCGCTGGCTGGGTACTACCTTCTGTGACGAGATGACCTGCCTACTGGAGGCCAATCGTGCAAATACCTGTGATGAGTTGCGCGAGGCTCTGCGGGGCTGGCGAGTCCCGACCTTGAGTGTGGTATTTGCCGATGTCGATGGTCACATCGGTTACCAGGCGGTGGGCGGAATCCCTATCCGGAAAGGCTGGGAAAGGGGCTACCGCAGAGGCTGGGAGCCTGAGGACCAGTGGCAGAAACTGATTCCCTTCGAGGGAATGCCGGCGCTTTCGGAACCGGCTCAAGGTTGGATCCGGACGGCCAACAACCGCGCCGCTCCCGACGATTATCCCTACCCGCTTTCGGGAACCTGGTCCACGGGCTACCGGGCACTGCGCATCCGTCGTATGATCGAGGAAAAGCCGAAGCTGGCCCCAGATGACTTGGCCCGGATGCAGATGGACACCTACTCCATTCGAGCCGAGGAGGCGGTTCCCCGAATACTACGACTCCTAGGTGAGATGGAGGACACTGACTTGCGAGCAGCGCTCAGCTATCTTAAGATCTGGAACCGACGCATGGACCCGCAGGAGGTGGGAGCGACCATATTCGAGGTGTTCTTTGGGAAATGGGAACATGCGGTAGCCTCCCAGCGGTTCGCGGGGGACATGGTTGCGCCTATGGCTGGTGCTTTAGCCGGTCTCTCGGTCGAGCTATTGGACCGGGACCGCTGGAACTGGTTTGCAACCGCCGACCGGAGACAGATCGCCCTTGAGGCCTTCCAGGAAACCCTCCAAGAACTGAGGGGTCGGTTAGGCCCGGACTTGTCCGACTGGCTCTGGGGCCGGATCCACACGGTAGTGCTACCTCACTGCCTCTCCACCCTAGGAGACCTGGGGAAACTTCTGGACAGGGGAGGTCAGCCCGTGGGTGGCTCCGGCGTCACAGTCTGTAATACTGGCTTCGACCCCACCTACCTGGCCTCCATCGGTGCTAATTACCGGCTCATTACCCAGCTGGATGACTGCCCCGCGGTCCTATGGTCCGTAGATGCTAGCGGGCAGTCGGGGAATCCTGGCAGCTCCAACTACTGCAGCCAGCTCCCCGAGTGGCTCGCCTCACGCCGGCATGCAATTCCCCTAGATCCAGTCGCCGTGGAGGCTTCTGCTCGAAGCAGGTTGATCTTAAAGCCCTAGAAATGCTCAAGCTTGACCAATACTATGAGTATCTTAGAGGCCTTCTTGAGTTGGGTCTTGGTGCCACTCACAGTAATGCACCAGCTTGGATTTGATGGTCAGGCCCCGGATGGTGGATCCCACCTCTTCCTTAGGGCTCAGCTGAATGACTCTATGCTATCGTCCGAAAACCAAGCCTAAACACAAACGTAGATCGAGCTAGACATCGCGTGTCTGTTTACTTCTAACCAATAAAGAGCGAGAACTTTCATGCTCCGAGAACGTCTTTTGGGGTATTGGTATTATCCGAGATGACCTGCCCCCACGAACGAGTCCAGTTTGAATGTTAGGATTTCCGGTTTAGGAAGGAGGCAAGGATGGCAGGGAAGCGGTTTAGGGCAGAACAGATCATCATGAAGCTGCGTGAGGCAGAGGTGGGTCTGGCCCAAGGACAGAGGGTGGGACAGGTGTCGAAGCAGATGGGGGTGAGCGAGCAGACCTACTACCGGTGGCGCAAAGAGTATGGAGGGCTCCGGTTGGACCAGGCCAATAGGTTGAAGGTGTTGGAGAAGGAGAATACCCGGTTGAAGAAGCTGGTGGCGGATCTGTCTTTGGACAAGCAGATCCTGAAGGAAGTGTCCTCGGGAAACTTCTAGGCCCGGCGAACAGGAGACGAGCGGTGATGTGGGTACGAGAGCGATTAGGAGCAGAGCGAGTCTCCGAACGCCGGGCCTGCCAAGTGCTGGGACAGGTTCGATCGACCCAGCGAAGGGAAAGGCAAATTCCCGATGATGAGGCCCGATTGGTGGCCCGGATGGTGGAGTTGGCTACGCAATACGGGCGTTATGGCTACCGGCGGGTCACGGCGATACTTCATGGGGAAGGGTGGAAGGTGAATCCTAAGCGGGTGGAGAGGCTGTGGAGACAAGAAGGGCTGAAAGTCCCGTCCAGACAGCCGAAACGAAGGAGACTGTGGCTTAATGACGGTTCCTGTGTTCGGTTACGAGCGGCTCGCAAAAACCACGTCTGGAGCTATGATTTCGTGCATGAACGGACCCATGATGGGCGAGCCTTTCGGCTATTGACGATCCCGGATGAGTACACCAGAGAGTGCCTCTCCATTGATGTGAAACGGCAGATGAATCACCAAGACGTGTTGGACCGGTTGGCGGAGTTATTCGTTGATCGGGGAGTGCCTGAGTTTATCCGGTCCGATAACGGATCGGAGTTTACGGCACAGGCGGTCCGGGACTGGCTGCAGGCTGTTGGGGTAAGGACCTTGTACATCGAGCCGGGCAGCCCCTGGGAGAATGGGTACATTGAGAGTTTCAACGGGAAACTACGGGATGAGCTGCTGAACATGGAGATCTTCGACACGCTTGGGGAAGCCAAGGTGTTGGTAGAACGCTGGCGAAGGGATTATAATCAGATCCGGCCTCACAGCGCCTTGGCCTATCGGCCGCCGGCACCAGAGGCCAAACTACCTAGGTCTCAGGAGTTCAGTTCTATCCCGTGCAGGGCACTTCAAATGGCTCCGAGTCTAACTTAGAGGGTGGACTCGTTCGTGGGGGCAGGTCACAGCTCTGGGAGAATCTTTCCCGTTAGCTGGTTATCGCTCAGTCTGAGGACCGTCAGGTTAGGAAAATTTCCCAGCTCTGCAGGAATCTCCCCCCTCAGCTGGTTATCGCTCAGAGCCAATTGTGTAACGCTATTCTCCGCACAGATCACCCCATGCCAGAAAGGCATAGAACAGGGATCGTCGTTGAAACCGTCTTCTAGTGTTGGGGCCATTTTCCATCCCGATTTATCGGACCAGGAATCTCCTCCTGTTGCGTTGTAAAGACTGATCAGTGCGTCGCGATCTGTCTGCGCAAAACCCATTGGTTGCGCCAGCAACACAAAGGCACTAATCGCGAGACACAAAGAACACTTGATTAGTCGGACCAACATGACCTCTTCCTCTTTACAGGACAGCCTTCTTCATTCTCCTAGTGCATTGGGTTCCCACACTTTACTACCTACACCCAACGAGAATCCACACTTCAGCTTCTAGCTTGACTCCTATTTCACGAGAACGGCTTCGAGCTACCTCCACCCATCCTCATCCCACTGCGCTAGTACACAACTGCTTGACCATTAGATTTAACCTGTCCCTACATATTCCGGTTTTGTCGACCGCAGCGTCCGAGGTACAGGCTGGCCAATGTGCCTGAGTGTGAGATGTGTTGGAGGATCCCTAACTCCTGGATATAAGATGACTAACCACCATACAACAACACTTTTTCCGTGGATGCGTTAAAAACAGGGGTAATACCATGCAGGCTGCACTGGCGGCCTACAAGACGTCCTGCCCATCGACCCGCACTGTTGGCAGTGAGAACCTGACAAACTCTAACATCTGTCCGGAGATCGATTTCCTGATGCACAAGGCGGATCTGCTGGTGAAAGATGCACTCCAAACTATCAGGGATGTGCTACTTACGGCCACCACTCCCCAGGACCTACCTAACTGGAAGATGTGTCTTAGGGCAGCCGATATGGTGCTGAAACTAGGCGATCTCTACCCTAGATCCATTAGGCACAGGAACTTCATCAGGAGCGTCAGGCTGAGCAGTGTCACTTCAACGAGGTTGTGACCTAACTGGAGGAAACAGAGCCCCCGAAAGTCATTGAGTTTGCCCAGGCCAATAACCGTTGGCCTGCCCCTGACGAGAGAGAGCGCATCTTGAGAAGCACCCCCATCTCACCCTTACTCACCCAGAGAACGTCCCCCAAGCTAGAGCAGCACCAATAGCAGGCGCTAGAAAGCCCTGGACCAGTCCCTCCATGAGCCCAGGAGGCGGTCTATTATGGTTAGTCTTGCAAAGGGCGACAGGAAGACCTTCCCCCTAGGGATAGACTAGGAGTTTTATGGCCTACAAATCTTACACCCTCTGTACCCGGCTCTTTGTGCCGCTTCCTCACTGCTGAACTTCCGAGTACAGTTCTTACAGTCGTAATACTGACACCTGGGATTGTGGTAGGTATGGCTGCTCACGTTGCCGTGGTAGATGGTGCCTGAACCCCCTGGCTGCGACTCCGTGACCGCCCCACCCTTACCCTGTCTCCACTCCCAGGGAGGCATGGGGTTCCGCTAGGGACCACACCCCTAACCTTTCGGCCTTGGCCTGCCGCTCTGCAACCACCAGCTCAGGGGCACTGGAGTACTTTTTGTAGTGCCAGGCCAACCCTGCCTTGACCAATTCCAGGGAGACGTCCCTGTCATTGACCCTCACCCTGGCCACAAGGCGGCCATACCGGTCCCTCTCCTTGGGGAGGATGTGAACATACTTTCCAAAAACCAGGCTAGAGGTCAACTGTTTGGCCCTGTCAGAGAAGTCCTGGCCTCTCTCAGGGGTGTCAATGCCCTCCAGACGGATCTTTATCTGCTCGAGGCCCACCAAGACTGTGATCGTGTCGCCGTCCGTCACGCCAACACACTTGGAGATAAAGTCCTGCGCGAATAGTGACGATAGGAATAACATAGTGACTGTAAGCCTCAATCGCAATCTGTAGTCCATGGGAACTCGTTATCAGGGTTTCAGAGCTTCTGCGGTAAGATCATGCTGGTATTGGTAAAGGAACCGAGAACTCCTCTCTCTGTCAGCTTTCCATACTCACCTGTCATGCAACCTTGACCTGCCCCCACGAACGGCTCGAGTACTCTTCACTGTTTTGGGAAGAGATGATCGAACACGGCGAGGTCCTCTCAACGCTCCAGCAACAGGAGCGAAGCCCTTTTTTCGCTTTTCTCGACTTAGACATCTTTGCTGCAGGGGTGTTCTTACCCGCCTTGCTGAAAAAACTGAATCGGAGATCGGGTGTCTTCACTTGTTCCAGCATCTCGGCGGACGAGGAGAACGAGATTATGCCCTCCGGTTTTCAAATTATGTCGGACCAGTATCACAGGCTTCACGACGGCCGGTGCGTCGGAAACTCTTATTTTGCGATCTATTCCCAGCGGGATCTGAACGCAATTATTCGCCGGTGGACTGTCACCTTTCGTCGATATCGCTGGAGAGAGATCCCGCTAGCCGTTCGCCAGGTACTTCGGGCGGACGAAGTGGAAAAGGCATCGTATGATACAGGGAAACTGATCAACGTCCTGTTGACCCTGGAGGGAAAGAGGCTGGCGTTTGTTCCTGAGGCCTCACTTTTCCATTTGGGAGGAATCAGCAGCAGGTTAACAATATATAGAAACGAGGGGATCGTTCGCTCACAACTGAGAAAATGGCTGCCCACAAGTCTTCTCAGGTCCCATTACTACCTTGTGTTCCGAAAATGGATCAGTCGGTCAGAGACCGAAACCATCTCTCGTCGAGCCGCCAAACGGTATTCTTCTGCCGCCTTCTTCATCCATGTGCTGAAGTCCTCCGCAAACCGAAAAACAGACCCTATTCCCCTTAATTTCAATGGTTTTGAGTTAAGAAAATCCATTCGGGAAGCCGCTGGCAAGCTAAAGGAGGGGATATCCCACATCTAGTTGAAACTGGATGGCGGGTTCCCTCACTCTAGGCCACCTCCTCTTGAACGTCCAGTTGAGTATTCCGGTGTAATGCGCTGTATAAGATTATGCGGAGGGGGCGCACGCCTGTGACGTGCTTCTGTGCAGCAGCGCCGAGAACTCGTACGGGGAAAGTGCAGAATGTCTACGCAGACAGCCGGATCCTGCAGAACTGGAGCGAGAAGTTGGATCTGGTGCGGGGAAAGAAGTTCGAAGTGCTGCAGGTCTTGAACACGGATTTCACCGAGCTGCGCTATGCAGCAAGACGGCAAAAGGCCTGGCTGATGGCGATGCACGACCCGGAGAGTCGATGGGTGACCGGCTGGGCGATCGGCCCCAGCAGAGAACGAGAGCTGGCGCTGCGCTGCTGGAATCGGGCCGAGAAGCGCTTGAGGCGGTGGAAGGTCCGTCCCGAAGAAATGATCGTTCATCAGGACCAGGACTCGGTCTTCACCAGCTGACGCTGGCTGCGAAAACTGCTGATCGAGGATGGCGCGGGGGGCGGGTTTCCTTCTCCGAGAACGGAGCTCAGCACAATCCGTGGATCGAATCGCTGTGATCGGATGAACATAGAAATCGGTTCGCTGATCCAGGAGGCTCCGTTGCTGTAAGAACTCGAGGAGATGATCGACCGCCGCTTTGACTATTACAATCACAGACGTCGTCACTCGGCGATCGGCTATCAGCCGCTCGCCGAGTACTTGAAAAGCAGAATCCGAAAAGGGGAGAATATCAGCTCGCCGACTTAGCCTTTCTCAGTGCTCAAACCGGTTCAAATTCGGGGGCTCATGGCCTTCACTGCTGGCCGTCTGACGGAGTCCTGCCAGTTGCAACCCCTGCGACAAGCAATCGTGAAAGCGAGTCTCTCCGCCGCGCAACGGGCCGAGGAAGAGCGGGTGAAAACCGGGTAATGCCTTTGCGAGACAAAAGAAAACAATGACCTCAAAACATCGCAAGTCATTGAAAAAATGGCGCGCCCGGCAGGATTCGAACCTGCGACCTACGGATTAGAAGTCCGTTGCTCTATCCAGCTGAGCTACGGGCGCGCAAAGGATTTCAGGCGATTATCCCATTCCTTTGTGAGAGTCTAAGTGAGACTTGACTCTTGTCCTTTCCAGTACCTCAATGGCTTTTCCTTCAGAATCGCCTAAGCTGTGCAAGTATATCTTTGTCGTCAATCCGTTTCGGTGTCCTAGGATTCTCTAAATCGCAATCTTCAGGACAACGTCTAACTCGCCAATAACTTTTCTCAGGGTTTAGCCAATCATTTTACCCACCCATGATTTGAAGGTCATTATGTCGAAGGAAGAACAGGTGTCAACCGGTATTCGCTACGTGACATGCCGATGCATTTCAAGCCCTTATCATCCACCGAAGACCTCTGTCTTCCCCACTCCTGCAGCTGGGGTCTCGGACATCTCCTCTTTAACCCACCTCAAAGGTTCCTCTTCTTCCTCGTCGTCGAAGGCTGATGGCTCACTCGGTTGGTGGGATGGCGGGACACTTTCTGTTCCCAATGCATTCATGATCTCTTTTCTCTAAATTTGAACTCGACTCCTAGTCTGTTAGTCCAACACTCTCCTGACTCACGGCAGTCTTGGTGAGTCTTAGGGCGCAACAAGTTTAAAAAGCTAACACACTTGGGGAATACGGATCTCGATAACCAGAGAGCAACCTCATTGAAGCCAGGTGGATTGTTCGCCAGAAACTACACTAGGCACATAAAAAATTATCTCTTGAATCGAAGGTGTAAGTGTCTCATTGGTGCTTACGACATGGAAATTGATAGGAAACCCAAGCTGGTCAAGGAAATGAGCGAGATTCGAGCAAGACTTGAGCGGTTGGGTGGGGCAAGGAGAGGGGTGGAGTGAGGGAGGCCAAAGCTGGTATACTATGTGTGTGAGTTACTCAGCACCTTTCTCACCCAGAGACTGAAGGGGGAGATATTGAGTCTATGAAAGTGATCAAAATTGCTCAGGTACCGCCGCCGGTCATATCGGAGGAAACTACGGTGGTGGAAACCGCACAGTTTATGAAAAAGGAGAAGGTCGGCGCTGTCGGAGTGACCGTTGGGAGACGCCTGGTCGGTATCGTTTCGGAACGCGACCTTATGCTACGCGTGGTGGCCTGTGGACGTGATCCGAAAATGACCTCGGTGGCCGAGATCATGACGTCGGAGATCGAGACCACGACAGGGGACACAGAGACCTCTGAGGCTCTTGAGATAATGGTTTCCAAGCACATTCGACACCTGCCGATTGTAGATAAAAGGGGGAACATCAAAGGCTTATTGTCCCTTCGAAACTTACTCCAGCACCATGTTGAGAATCTTGTCGATGAGTTGAACTCACTCACTGCCTACTTCACTGCTGACGGACCTGGAGGATAACCCCCCTTCTGCAGTGATGTTCCCAATCTTGGCTATACAATCGGTATCCGAATCAAGATACTCCATTTTACACGTAGATCATGGGAACCCTTGCGCACAACCACTTATTGGTGTGCAAATGCGAGATTGTGGCGAAGTTGAAAATTAGAGGTGTCTGATAAGCATTTGAAGAAATGGGTTCACAACGGTTAAACTCCTGCTACCTGGGAGAAAGATTATGAATACTGGAAAACTACTTGTCCTGACCGCACCCTTAACCGAAATGACTGACCATGCTGGCTACTTTATCCAGATGGCTATGGCCTCCCTCCCCGTCTGGATGGAAGGGGTGCTTGACAGAAAATACCCGAAGTGGAAAGAGGTCGAGCACTTTAGTGACGGTTCTGCACAGTTTGCTCCGGCAGGTCTGAGGGTTCTTGAAAGGGTTATGGGAAAGGAGTTCGGAGCTGAAAACGTGGTGGTGTGTTATCCTGACGATCTGGATCGCTTTATCGGACCGGCCACGCGGGTGGTGGCCGCGTCGACTCATAACCCCCACGGAGTTACCTTCGCTGCCGGCGTCTACACCTCGATTTTTGGAAGTTCCAAGCAGCCGATTAATGCCCATTACGCAGAGTTGATGTTTGAACGAATCAGAAAAAATCCCTACCGGAATAAACTGAAGCTGATTGTCGGGGGGTCGGGAGGTTGGCAAATCAACCAGACTAGTTCAGCCGAGCGACTGGAAGTGGACTGCGTGATCGATGGTCGTAGCGAATCGGTGGACACAACTGACCTGTTTCGAAAGGCGATCGGGGGTGAAGAGCTTCCCAAGCAGGTAAATGTCAGTCACCCGACCGATGTTGACTCCATTATATTCCCAGATAAGCCTACTACCTTCGGAGTCGTCGAAATGACCACGGGTTGTGGTAGACGCTGCCAGTTTTGCATGCCCGACCTCAATCCGCAGATTGCTCTACCCAAAGAGAGGATTATGGAGGCAGTACAGGCCAACGTTTGGAACGGCAACAAACAGATTTCGTTGGCTACTGAAGACATGTTTATTTGGGGACAGGTAGGCACGGATAAACCCTTCTATTTTCCCAATCGGGAGGCACTCCTAGATCTGTACTCAGATGTTTCCAACTTCCCTGGGGTGGAGCAGTTTGTTCTTAGTCACTCGACAATGGCTCCTGCGGTCGTGGATCCGAAGCTCATCGAAAAGTTTTCGGAGTTGCTGCTTCCGAAGAGCCCAATTCATCTCCCAGCGCTCAGCACCCACCCGGAAAAGAAGGCGCTGGTCCCTCTGATTGGACTGGAAACTGGCTCAATACGCATGGCGAAAAAGATCATGCCTAGTAAGGGGGTGCCTTTCAAGATTGATGACTGGCCCAGCGTCGTGCTCCGTGGGTTGGAGATTTTGAACCGCAATAACTGGTTCCCGATGCTGACCTTGATGGTGGGTAACCCGGGAGAGACGGACGAGGACGTCAAGGACACTCTGGATCTCATTTACGAGATGGAACGAAAGGAACTGTTTGGTTTCCTAGTTCCCTCTGTGTTCACACCTCTGGAGGGGACTCGAATGGAGCACGACAGTGGGGTCGCTCGAACTAGAGATCTGTCTCCCCTGCAGTGGCAACTGATGATGCGGTGCTGGAAGCTGAATTTGCGACCCGGACTCCATAGTTGGTGGGGACCCACTGCTTTTCGCCTCGGTGGCCTTCTTGTCTGGTTGACTCGGCTGCGTTGGACAAATGGTGCGAACTTTACCTGGCCTATGATGATGTTCTGTAGCGCGTTTCCGGAGACTTGGATGCATAAGATGAAGCTGCTTTACCCCGGAAAGCCGCTTCATCTGAAGACACGAGCTGAACTATTGGCTACCATTCGACCTAATTTGTGGAAATTTCTCCACCAGGATAATGGAGACATCCCCCCCCAGAGAGTCGCGGCCGTCAAGAATACGCTCACCAGACCAACAGAGCATTTACCAACCGCTGGCTGAAGACGATCCACCTTTCCGGAACACAGGTAGATCACCGTAGGGCAAATAGGTTTTGGTCTGGCTTCTCTCTAGGAACCCACGTTTAAAAAAGACGGTCTCTGGTTGTCATTCAGGCCGTGCATGAATGTTCTCAACTACTATACAGGGGAGATGAGTATTGCTATCCAATCCATTAGGATAAGTCTTGTAGGTTCCAGAGTTTGTTTATCTATATGAAGCGTGTGAGTAATAAGTCCATCCACCGTGAAATCAGATCGTTGTTAAGTCGAAGTTGGAGTAAAAGGCCCAAGTGCTCCCCTGGTATCTTAGAATACTATTCGCGAAAGAGAGCCAGATCAACCTCAAAAGGGGGTTAGAGTAGCTATGCGAGTCTTGAACAAGTTTTTCTTCATGGGCATGGGGACTGGAGTGATATTGACAGTCGCCCTGATTGTTCTGGCCGGGTTTATTCTCGTCAGGACAGGGGCGGACATGGAAGGTTTGGAACAAAGGCTTTCCCCGCCTCCATTTCCGACCAGGACCGAAGTGTCAGACCTCAACTGGTCACTTCGTAGGTTGGACGGCGGGGAAATATCTCTTTCTGACTTCAAAGGAAAGGTTCTTTTTATCAACCGCTGGGCCACCTGGTGCGGACCTTGCGTGGCCGAAATGCCCAGCATTCATAGACTCTATGAGAAGCTAGAACAAGAAGATATTGCATTTCTCTTGATTTCGGAAGAGACAGAGGGAACCGTTCAAGAGTTTGTGCAAGAGAAAGGATGGGATTTTCCAATTTACCTCATTTCGGAGGATGTTCCACCAATGTTCAAGGTTCAAGGGATACCGGTTACTTTCATTCTAGATCGGCAAGGAAAGGTGGTGTTCAAGCACGTGGGCAGTGCCCGCTGGGACGACGACTCCTCCATCCGCTTCCTAAAAAATCTACTGGAGAAGAGCAAGGTTCAGGATTCAAAAACCCATCTGGAACGAGCTGACTTAGTGTGGTATCCCAAGGAGTGAATCAGCCGTCCCTGTTCATGCAAAGGGGTTTGAACTTCCGTTATGGGATTGGACGAAGCGGTCAATTTTATCGACGAGTTGTTTTCGGGTGTTGACGTCGGACTGAAAATCGCCTTCACGGATCACTGTGCTACGCTCCGACGCTTAGTGGTCTGCTTGCTGGACACTAGTGTCCAGCAAGCTTGATTTAATGTGTAACCACACAATGTCAAACAGTGCAATACCTATTCTGTACGACCGCATTATCATGAGCAGGACCAAGCCTACCTTCGTCATCTTACAGGCAGTGCTGTTGAGCGATGCCCCCGAGGCGTAGGAGAAGTTCGACAAACAGGTCGAGGAATATACCAAGGTTCTCCTGCCCCCCTAACTTGTCTGAGAGAAAGAAACTCCTAGTCCGCTATTCTGAACGAGTACAGGCTGCAGTGCCGACTGAAGAAACGCAGCTTGGCACCTCGGGATAGCACATCGCGGGGTAGCTCGGAAATCCCGTTCCAGGTGATGATGTGTTTGGTCGAGTCACCTATAAAGGTGTCGGAGTTCGTGCGCTCGTATCCGGGAACCACGTCGTCCTGGGCATTGGCCAACTCGACCTCCAGGAACCCCTTGGCTCCGCAGGATGCGTTGACAACGAGTCGTGAGCTGTGGCTGACGAATGCGTGGGTGCCGAGGATCCCCTCGCGGACCGTCGAGTCGATGGAGACAAGCCCCTCGGGACGTAGTGTCGCAACACCAAGGGCCGTCTCGCCGCCGCCCCAGCCAGGTTGGGCCTCGGGATGGTCCAGTTCCGCCCATCCGGAGAGGAGGCCACCGCGATGCGTGAGTCGTCCAGTCCCCGGTGGCAGTTCCAGTACATCACCTTGTAGCGCCTCGACTCGTCGGGGTCGATGCTGTCCCTGACAATCGTCGGCGCATGGACCTTGCCGTCCGTTTCGTTCCCCAGGGTGATATTGGTCCTCATTCCGTCGACTAGCCGGTAGTCGAGCTCCGGCTTCACCCAGGTGATACCGTCCGCGGACTCAGCGTACAGGAGCCGATTGTCCAGTGTCCGCTCGAGCGACGGCATGGCCGCGACCTGGTCGCGCGTTCGTCCCCGTCCCGATCGCTGGAGGCGTAGGAACTCCTCGTAGTCCCAGCCCATGTCCTCGTACCAGACTTTGAACAGCCCCTCGCGCTCGTCCCAGTGGACGGACACATTGTTGCGGAAGTGCGGGAGAATCTCCCAGGGCTTGTCCTTCCGTAGGATGGGGCTACCCTCGTACCGGTGCAGCTGATGTGCCGTCCGTGTGACGAAGTTGACATACTGGACGAGGTGGTTGTCGACGAAGAGCTGAGGTTTTCGTCCTATGACGGTAGGGCTATCAGGCATTAAGGCCCTGCCTTAAGTTGTGCGGGTCCCACCTGAGCCATAGCTCGATCAGTGCTTCAATCATGCCGGCTTACTGAACGATCAGCTCGACGCCTCCTACCACGATCTCCCCTGCCAAATTGCTGGGACGAGAGTGTAGGGCGATACCAACCTGGTTACGCCCCTTGCGCAGTAGCCCGGAAGGTACGGGGTATTCGAGCCAAGAATGCGGAATACCATATCCAAGCCCTCTTCCGTTTGGCGCCTCTGTGGGGCTGTAGCCGTGAGAGGTACGACGAGAGGATTCCTTGGGTAAACGCTGTCCGTTGAGGCTGACCGTTAGCAAATCATGCGACGTCGTATAGTGTAGTCGAACCCGTAAGGTCACGCTTTGGCCCCTGGCATTGTCCGCTATAAAAAGTGTTACCGTCTGTCCTGGTGCATCCAGTCCCGGAGTCAAGATCAGCGGCAACTGTGCCCGATAGCCATAGCCGGCTGAGCCCTCGTGATGTCCTCGGACCACATAGTGTTTGGGTTTGCCCTTCAAGAGATCAACCTGACTAATTTCCGAGAGTAGCCCTCGTTCTCGCGGACCGATCGGCCACCTAAACCGGGGGAGATAGAGTCCATCGGCACCCTTGTCCCAGTAAGCGGCAGCACCAGCATAGTAGTGAGCGGCCGCGGCCTGCTGTTGTCCAACGGGTTCGGTATCCTCTTCTGGGGGACGGCCCACCCGGTCCCAGAGCTCCGGATAGACTCGACACCGGGTTCCCCGAGCCAGATCGACCAGCCAGTCAAAGGGATAATCAGTATCGATTTGGGGAGCTACATAGTAGAGGGGGACTACGAAATCCAGCAGGCCCTCTTTGATCCAGGTCGAAACGTCGATCCCGACTCTTTGGTTACCCGAAAGAACCGGTAAGACCCTTGCGCCTAGTACGATTTGCCTTCCCCTCTTCTCGGCCGCCCGCTCAACCATCTCTCGGATTCTGCGCATGTGAACCGTGAGAATTGCACTATTTTGTTCGACTTCGCTGTCCTCGAAAAAAAAGGGCCAGAAACACCAGTCGATTTCAAGTCCATCAATATCGTAGCGGTTAACCGTCTCCTCGATGATGGCCAGCCGTTCGGCACGGACTTCGGGGTGAATCCAGTTGAAAGCATGTTCGCCTTCTCCCTTCAAGCACCATTCCGGATGGTCAATCCTGAACTGCCAGTTGAAGTAATTGTTTACGTCGCTGGGATCGGCCGGGTGTGACTGACGGATGCTGGCGTAGAACTCAATTCCTTTTTCGTGCGATCGGTCGATGAGCACTTTGAGGAGGTCAAACCCTTGCCGCTTGAGGCTCATGATGTTCTCGTAGGCTCGCCAGGCGACGACGGTGCCTCGATGGACTCCGGCAATGTCCGTAAAGGTTTCCAATCGTTCTCCGAAAATCTCCCCGACTCTCGTCAGGTGAAACATAGTCGGCCCTGGGCCAAAACCATAAACCAGTGTGTCTACACTTGTACCCGCTATCTCATCGACCGGCAGACGGGCCTGCTCGAGGCTCATCGGTGGGTCAGAGTTGTAGATGTGATGATGGCGAGCATCTTTGTAGAACAGCAGACGTCGGCCCAGCTCCTTTCCCTTGGAGACTCCCCCCAGTGGTACAATTGGGAATCCCAGCAACAGGGTAGCGAAAATGGACCTCCAAAGTAATCTAAAGACTAAAGACTGAGGCCGGTGCAAGAAACGCATCAATGGGGTATCCACTTGACTCAGGTGACCCCAAGATGTAGTATGTGCCTTCGTGGAGGATTATCCACGCGACCTTGACCTTGCCCCCTAAAACGAGTCCAGTTTGAATGTTAGGATTTCCGGTTTAGGAAGGAGGCAAGGATGGCAGGGAAGCGATTTAGGGCAGAACAGATCATCATGAAGCTGCGTGAGGCAGAGGTGGGTCTGGCCCAAGGACAGAGGGCGGGACAGGTGTCGAAGCAGATGGGGGTGAGCGAGCAGACCTACTACCGGTGGCGCAAAGAGTATGGAGGGCTCCGGTTGGACCAGGCCAAGAGGTTGAAGGTGTTGGAGAAGGAGAATACCCGGTTGAAGAAGCTGGTGGCGGATCTGTCTTTGGACAAGCAGATCCTGAAGGAAGTGTCCTCGGGAAACTTCTAGGCCCGGCGAACAGGAGACGAGCGGTGATGTGGGTACGAGAGCGATTAGGAGCAGAGCGAGTCTCCGAACGTCGGGCCTGCCAAGTGCTGGGACAGGTTCGATCGACCCAGCGAAGGGAAAGGCAAATTCCCGATGATGAGGCCCGATTGGTGGCCCGGATGGTGGAGTTGGCTACGCAATACGGGCGTTATGGCTACCGGCGGGTCACGGCGATACTTCATGGGGAAGGGTGGAAGGTGAATCCTAAGCGGGTGGAGAGGCTGTGGAGACAAGAAGGGCTGAAAGTCCCGTCCAGACAGCCGAAACGAAGGAGACTGTGGCTTAATGACGGTTCCTGTGTTCGGTTACGAGCGGCTCGCAAAAACCACGTCTGGAGCTATGATTTCGTGCATGAACGGACCCATGATGGGCGAGCCTTTCGGCTATTGACGATCCTGGATGAGTACACCAGAGAGTGCCTCGCCATTGATGTGAAACGGCAGATGAATCACCAAGACGTGTTGGACCGGTTGGCGGAGTTATTCGTTGATCGGGGAGTGCCTGAGTTTATCCGGTCCGATAACGGATCAGAGTTTACGGCACAGGCGGTCCGGGACTGGCTGCAGGCTGTTGGGGTAAGGACCTTGTACATCGAGCCGGGCAGCCCCTGGGAGAATGGGTACATTGAGAGTTTCAACGGGAAACTACGGGATGAGCTGCTGAACATGGAGATCTTCGACACGCTTGGGGAATCCAAGGTGTTGGTAGAATGCTGGCGAAGGGATTATAATCAGATCCGGCCTCACAGCGCCTTGGCCCATCGGCCGCCGGCGCCAGAGGCCAAACTACCTAGGTCTCAGGCACTGGATCTTGTCCCGTGGAGTGCACTTCAAATGGCTCCGAGTCTAACTTAGAGGGTGGACTCGTTCGTGGGGGCAGGTCACCCTGCTCGAGTTCGAGGTACGCTTCGCCAGCGAAGAGGCCTGTCGCGACTATCTGTCCGCGTTGCGCTGGCCGGAGGGTTTCCGCTGTCCGGGATGCGGGCATGAGCGGGCTTGGCCGGTGCGCAAAGTGTGGTTCGAATGCGCTCGCTGCGGGCGGCAGACGTCGGTGACCTCGGGCACGATCTTCCAAGACACACGTAAGCCGCTGCGGCTGTGGTTCCGGGCGATCTGGCACGTCACTTCGCAAAAGAACGGGGTCAGCGCGCTGGGTCTGCAGCGCGTTCTCGGGTTGGGCAGCTATCAAACTGCGTGGACCTGGATGCACAAGCTGCACCAGAACCGCCCGGGTAAGGCGGTGCTGTCTCCAACCTCATCGTGAGTCAGATCGGCGCAAACAATCGCACCGCTATGGAGGTCCAGTCCGAGGTGGAGTTTGCGCCAGCGGCGGCGTATTCCCCTGGTTTTATGCTTCTGCGCGAGCCATTCCCCTTCGCCGAAGATCTTGAGGCCGGTACTGTCCACCACCAGATGGACAGGCATAGACCCGGCTTGCCTCATCACCTGCGCGATGCTCAAGCCGTTTGCGCGACGCGACAGTGTGGAGAAGTCCGGCACCCGTATATCCAGCCCCATGAGCATGCCAATGGAACCCATCAGCCCCTGCGTTTGTCGCAACCCAAGCCGATACGCCGTGCGAGCGTCAGGCATGTCTCGATCGCCAGATCCGAGTATCTCCGCTGGCCACCCCGTGACGTGCGGCGCGGCGCGCGCCACACACTTTGAGCCTCATCACTGACCCAAATCGTCAGATCACCCCGCTGGCGCAGGCTCTCGTTATATTCCGCCCAGTTGATCACCCGATACTGCGCCTTATTAAACTTGTGCCGTCGGGCTGCGTTGAACTTATGTGGCATCTAGGTTATCCCCGGTGTTGAAAAACACGATGATAAGGTATCCTTCGGGATGATCCATGCAACAAGGTCCAGTGGCTGGAGTTTCATTTGCGCAAGGTGCGTCCCCGTCGAGGCCAGAATCGGCTAGAGTTCATTCTCGATGGAAGGGCCGAAGGATTGGTCGGTCCACTCAAGGTGGAAGATGTGGAAGTTATCGTGGAGTATGGTTCTTATCCCTCTACCCTGAACTATGTCTCACCAAGCTAAAAGTCTCAGATGAATCCTAAAAAGGTGTGTCGAGCAAAGATTTGGTGCAACATGTTTCATAGTACTTAATCAGTACACAGCAAAAGCCAATATTTCTCCGGGGTTTTGGGAGGAGGTGTATGAGGTCGTTCTCTCTCAGTCAGCGAGGAGGAGCAATTCAGAAGTCGTCGAGGAAAGGGACCTTACATCAGGAAGGGTATCGGTAGAGAAGGAGGAAGGCTTTGCAGACCTTAATTTTGCGGCTAACGAACCGGCAGTTGTCTTCTTGGAGATAGGTTACAGTGTGGAAGCTGTTGAATTGGATCTTAGAGATCCACTCGGCACGGGATTGGGCCTGGAAAATTGGCTGATCATTAGATCCCACTTAGAAATCGAGCTTGAATCGGGTTTAGCCTAATATCCCACTGAGAACAATAAAAATAACATTGTAGGCAAGCCAGCCAATGGCACAAACCCCTATGGCACGCCCGGTACTTGTGTAGTCGAGGGCCTGACGGACGGCAACGATAAAAGCTACTAGCATCCAAATGCTCACGAAGGAGAAAACCAGCGTGCCTATTACTGGCACAATGCCCAGGATACGGAGCACTCCTGGGGCAGCCGCAAAACCCGTCGTGCGTAACAACTCTCCCCAATCGACGTGTGTTTGTGGTGAGGGTAAGATGCGGGTGCCTATAAAGTAGGTCAGCCAAGCCCAGCATAGCCAGGCAAGCAAAGCAGCCAGCGCAGCCATCATTAGGTTAGATGCACCCTCACCGCCCGCATGACCAATGCCCGTAGCTAAGCTAGAAAGTACCACCACCACCATAGCTTGGCCTAACGCGCTGGTGTCCGCCTCAACCTCCTCATAGGTGTGGACATCGAGCTTGCTAGCTCCAATCATGCGTCCAGTGAAGTTGGCCATAACACCTCGTATACTACTCTGTGTTTCTTGTCCTGTCTAGAGAGTGAAATCTCACCTTGGAATATTGGGATGCCATACCATCGGTACCCTTGAAATTCTGCTGCCCTGTGATCGTTGAGCTGAAACAGGAAAGAGAAGGACTCACCGATGTGTGGGTGTGGCTCATACTAGATGCACTCGTTCAGTGCAGGAAGGTAACCCTAGCTCAGAGCCTTGCCTAGCCGATCCTCAGCTAGATTCACAGGTTTTCCACACTGAGTGTGAAGGGCGAGTATAGCGGGGCTGCTTCACGAGATCTTACTGAAGAAGTAGGGTTAGTCAGTCAGCCATATGCTCTTAATTCAGTCAAGAGACGTATTCAAGGGACTTGCCGTGAATCTTGGCCAGGTGGCGAAGCTCAACCGGGTCGATTCTTTTCTCCCGGGACGGGAACTTGGAGACGAGGGACTAGGTTTTTCTAGACGCTTAGCCACATTCCACTAGGTAAAGCCAGTTTCTCTCCGAATAGCTTTAAAATACTTTCAGACATCGGTATTCCTTAATAGGATCTCCGTAAGAGTTCGACTTTTCCGTGCAATGGTTCTAAAGTAATTGGTCTGGAATTCAGAAGGGCGGTAGTCTGAAAACAAACTTTTAAGGGGAAGAAGCCATGAGCATAACACGAAGAAGATTCATACAAGGAACAGCTGTCACGGCAGCCGCTCTGAAGCTCAAAGGTGAAGAAGTGGTTGCCGGTCCCAAAAGAAAAAGTTTGGCTACCCGGAAACGGCGGACCATCTACTTTAACGATGCCCGCCACTACTATTTGTTTGTCTTCGAGCCCCCCATGACGTTGGAGGATGCCTGGCAACCGGTGGATGAAGTCGCGGGTACCGCCGTCGACACCTTTGTCTACGGCGTGGCACGGGCGGACGGTCTCTTTTATCTCTCCAAGGTGGGCGAGCCTTTCAAGTATGGTGAACATAAAAACGCCTTCCGCCTGGCAGCCTACTGGCGTCTCTGGCACAACCAGCAAAACCTGATCGATCGAGGAATGGATCCGCTGCGAGTCCTCATCGACCGCGCACACGACAAAGGCATGGATTTTTTCGCCAGTTTGCGCCTGGGCGGCTACCTTGGCATGGACCCGGCCCACCAGCTCAAGTCGGGGGGGCGGGGTTTCGTTCATCCGGAGGTACGGGACCATCAGTTTGCGGTACTGGAGGAACTGGCCAAGGACTATCCAACCGAAGGGGTTGAGCTGGACCTGGCCGCCCCGCCAGGCGGTGCCCCATTTTACTTTAGAGAGGAAGACGTCGAAGCCTATACACCGGTGATGACCCAATGGATCAGGAAAGTCTCGGAAATGGTGCGTAACCGGCCAGGGAAACCGGGTCAGGTGGGAGCTCGGGTCTATCCTACCGAGGCCATCAACCTGGCCAAGGGACTAGACCGTGCGCACCTGGCTGCGTGAGGGCCTGATTGACTACGTAGTTCCCATGGTCTATGGCTACACGCTTGTGGATAGCCAGATGCCAATCGACTGGCTGATCGAGGCTGCTCACCAGGTCGAGACCTCAGTCTACGCTATGATCCAGCCCTATCATCACAGCTTGGAGCGTGAATACCACACGCGAGAGTGGGCAACGCCGGAGATGATGCGCGCGGCAGTGGCCAACTACTGGGCCCTAGGGGCCGATGGTATGTACAGCTGGTTTCTCCGGTGGCCGCTGGGAGATGCCGGGAGAAGAATCCTCTCAGAGCTGGGCGACCCGGATCTAGTTCGGGAAGCCGACAAACACTATTTGGTCAAGCGAAGCCTCAAGGTCACCGGACTGGTCGGCTACCCGACCTCCTTGCCGCTGGAGATCGCCGCCTCGGACCGGAGCACGCACAAGATCGCTTTCCGCATCGCCGACGACATCGAAGGGATTGCCGAGCGCATCCGCCAAGTGCGGCTACGAATCAACATTACCGATTTGGTCTCGGCCGACCGGCTGAGGATCTTGCTCAATGGGAAGTCCTTGGCCGAGGAGACCTGCTTGCGCGATTATGGCTCACCTATCGCTCCCTATAATGGTCAGTGGCTGGAGTTTCATTTGCGCAAGGTGCGTCCCCGTCGAGGCCAGAATCGGCTAGAGTTCATTCTCGATGGAAGGGCCGAAGGATTGGTCAGTCCACTCAAGGTGGAAGATGTGGAAGTTATCGTGGAGTATGGTTCTTATCCCTCTACCCTGAACTATGTCTCACCAAGCTAAAAGTCTCAGATGAATCCTAAAGGTGTGTCGAGCAAAGATTTGGTGCAACATGTTTCATAGTATTTAACTATGACTCACAATAGAATCGCTCCCAGTTCTGAGGAGACCCAGGCCGCCGCGAGGTGCTTTGAACGTGGTCAGCGGCATCGCCCAATTTGATGCTACTACTCGATTCAGTACGGCTTCAACTGGAAATCACGGTGCAGGTATGGCCTTTGCCTGTAGCCAGTTTAACCTTCCGTTGACAGTGGGAGTCCCAGTAGGGGCAGACCGGAGCAAGGTGAACCTTGTGGAACGGTTTGGAAAGATCAAGGTGAACCTTGTGGAACGGTTTGGAGCAGAGCTCGAGTTCATAGGTTGGGATGTAGATTGCCCAGGACATTTCCCGTGGCCATCCCGTATTTCACACCTGACCCTGGCATGGTCGATAAGGAGGACCAAAGCCGATTCTTCAAATTTGGGATTGAAGTGCTAACAGTGGTATTTGTCTATGGTTGGTTTTGCTACTCCGCAGTTCCACCCGTTTCCTGACTCTTCTCATCCTTCGATAGACATTCGATATGAATGTCCAAAAGGAGTGAGATTGTTGATGAGTTATACTTTCCTCAACTCATTTTAGAGAGCTTCCTTTTCCTCTATCGCTTTGGTGAACTCTTCAAGTTGAATCTGGTCTCCGAACAGCACTGGAGCGCAGGTCTCTAAGTCGAATCTGAACATTGCTTGCGTCGCCTGTTCAATGTCTATGTCAGAGGTCAGCAGCTTCTCCCTGAGTAGCTGGGTTTGGGCCTGGATTCTACCGGCGGGGACCACGACCAAACTACGGCAGTTCTGATAGGGGATATGACAGCAGTTGCAGGGGGCAAACCAGATCGTGTTCTCCGCTGCCCGGGTCACAATTCATGGAATGGCGAGTGGGGCCCACACTACTTCCACATCAAGGATCTGAACGGGCATGAACGGAGTTTCGCTGAGCAGCTCGCCAAAGAGTTAAAGATCTGTCCTTTCCCTGAAAGTCTTCGTGATATCCTTACACCATGCTGCTAGCGATCCCTAGTTTGGAATCGGGGAGAGTTCTTCTAGAGTTAAAGAACCCTCTGGATAAACCGATGACTTTTGAAGACATCTCTCTTGAGCTAAAGCAGGAAGGGCGATGCAGGTCCTTGTTCGGCCAATCCAAAGCACTTTCACCGCACACCAGCCACCATATCGATATCACGGTCAAACTTCGTCTGCTCTTTGGTTACGAGACAGCTAAGATGCAGGAAAAAATAGTCGGAATCACAGTTAGGCTAGAGCCCAACCCCCCGGGTCAACTAGAATCATCCCTCTACCGAGTCAAGCTCCAAAATGGGCGGTTCCGACAGCTCACCAAACTGCGGGAGAGCGAGTCCTTTCTAAGTGTGTTCACCCCAGTCTAGGTCTGATTTGAAAACTCTCAATGTTTTCTTCGTCTACGGTGGTAATATCTGCGACTCGCCCGCGGCTCCGGTTCATGAAAGGGAACTCCTAGCCTTTAATTGCAATCTCAGCCAGAGGATTGATAGATGATGGAAAGAGACTGACCTGACGGGAAAACTCAAAGGGATCATTGGTTCAATTGGAAGCAGTTTTGCCGCCTACGGTCGATGCAAGGATGAGATCCTGGAGCACATCCGCCATTGGATCGCTAGAATGACTCCCTCAAACCTCAAGGACGAGGAGGTTGGGATTTCATCCACTCCCTTTTTGCCGATATGGCTAGTGTGGGGTCGTTTTTCTTAGTGGTCTCTGGATTGCTCTCTTCTCTGGCCTTCCCTTGGCCTGGCTATGCTTTGGATGCTTGATCTTTATCCAGTCCGTGTTCCGGGCATTGGTCAGATAAGGGTCGTCCCTTCCAACGGTCCCTTCTTTTCAACGGGGTCCAGATATATTTGGGTTATGCGACAAGCGATTGCTGAAGTCTCTGCTCCCACAGTCAAAGTTCCAATGATCGACAAGCCGAGTGTCCTTGAGAGCCGTAATTAAGCCAGCAAGATGCGAAATGACGGTCAAGCGGGATAATAACTCGACAGGAATAGGAGATGAGATTTTCTGAGAAAAAGTACTGATCGTAGAAGTCGATCCGTTGAATTTAGAGTTGGCTAAGGATCTCCTTGAGGTTAAGGGACTCATTATCCGGAGTGCAGATCACGCAGAAGTGGTCATTGCTCTGGCGAAAGAGGAACTTCCGGACCTGAGTAAGGCTGTCGAATTGGACACTGTTACTCTGACTGGTCAGTCTGAGGCCCACCACCTGGATGTGAGCCTGTCCGTGGGGCGTGGCAGTACGGATGGAAAGTTGATCGTGGCCGTCTCCTTCGGTTCCAGGACGGTAGAAGATGCCCTGGATCTGTAAATTGGGCAATGTCTGTTGTTGTCTAGCTGGGCGAGCGGCTGTGTAAAATAGCCGAGGAAGAAGATTGCACTCGGTCAAAGATTCTGTAGTGAGCGTGGGGGTTCCATGCTCACCTGTTCATTCGTTGTGGGCCTCAATATTTATGGGATCAGCGGCCTCCTTTTTTCCCTAGGATGGTGCCCACATACCATCTGAAGATGAGCCCATTCCCAGTGAATGATTCCCCTGAGAGTGACCACTTGTCCACAATCTGTGTCCGTGGGGTTGGCAGTGACATTTTACGGAGGTCCACCTGAGCAACCCTTTCCTGGAGTCTTAGCCACATAGATGGCTTCGGTCACGGTGACCGTGTGTGGTCCATCTTTTAGCGTTGTCTTGATTCGGAATTGACCTACAACCTAGGCAGTCTTCTGCGGTATCTGGTCCTTCCCGAAAGGATCAAGCACGGGTTCCTTCGTACCCTATTGACCAAACTGATCAAGATCGGAGCTAAGGTTGTTAAGCAGTGCCAGATGGTGACGTTTCAGATAGAGGAGGTAGCTGTAAGCAAGGAGATATGGGCTGAGTGTCCTAAATTGACGGCTTGAGATGGAGGACGACCTAGGACCTGGAGTTTTTGGTCCAGCAACTGGGGAGGTGTCTTTGATTATCAGATTTTGACAAAGGCAACTGAGTCGAAGGTCTTTTCAGCCGAAATATGAGGAAAACACTTGTTCCTTTGGTGGGAGGGCTGATAGGTTCTGATCATTCATCAGTGGGGGACCCGAAGAAGGTCTATCCAAGGCTAATATGAGAAATGTTGACTCCGATAGAATTAGGAGGTGTGGGTGCTGGTTTTATGTCAGTAGGACAGTATGGAAGGCCAATGCATTTCGAGAACTAAGCGGACTGTTCTGAAAGGGGAGTGAGCTATGTTGGTCCGACTAATCAAGTGTTCTTTGTGTCTCGCGATTAGTGCCTTTGTGTTGCTGGCGCAACCAATGGGTTTTGCGCAGACAGATCGCGACGCACTGATCAGTCTTTACAACGCAACAGGAGGAGATTCCTGGTCCGATAAATCGGGATGGAAAATGGCCCCAACGCTAGAAGACGGTTTCAACGACGATCCCTGCGTCGCGCCTTTGTGGCTTGGGGTGACCTGTGAGGAAGACAGAGTTGCATACCTCGATCTGAGTGAAAACAAGCTGACGGGGTTGATTCCCTCGGAGTTGGGCGATCTTTCCAATCTGATTAACCTTATTCTGGACACCAACCAGCTGACCGGAGCGATTCCCGACGAGTTAGGTAATCTAACGAACCTGAGGTGGCTCTGGTTGTGGAGCAACCAGCTGACAGGGTCAATTCCCTTGGAGTTAGGCAACCTTCCCAACACTGGTTTACCTTTCTCTAGCTCTTAACCAGCTGACAGGATCAATTCCCTTGGAATTGGGCAACCTTTTCCAACTACAGACCTTGCATCTGAGCGAAAATCAGTTGTCGGAGGAGATCCCCTCGGAGCTAGGCAACCTTTCCAACCTGATTTACCTTATTCTGGACACCAATCAGCTGACCGGAGAGATTCCTGAAGAGTTGGGAAATCTGGCGAACCTTTCAGACGAAAATGGCATCGCTCTTTGCAATAATCAGCTTTACACGGACAGCAATACCCTACGTGATTTCCTCAACAGTAAGAGTGATGGCTCTTGGGAAGATTGCCAAACTTTGTTCTCCTATTTTGCCCAGTTCGGGGATGGAGAGGGACTGAGTAGCCAGATTGTTCTGTTCAATCTAAACGACCAGGCTGCGGCTACAGGAGAGATCCAGATTCTGGATGATTTTGGAGATCAGCTGAGCGTAGATCTCAACGGTGAGATGGTAAACGGGGTAGGAGATGTGAGTGTTCCGGCAGGGGGGTTACTGATTCTCCGCAGCGACGGTGAGGGAGATCTACAGACGGGATCGGTTCAAGTTACCACGGACCGATATGTGGAAGGAGTGGTTATCTTTGGCGGAGAGATGGGACTAGCGGGAGTTGGGTCCAGTGCTCAATTTACGACCGGGTTTACAGCTCCCATGCTCAAAAGTGATAACCAGGGACTCAACACGGGTATCGCGATCATGAGTCTAAGTGGGCAGGATAGCTTGCTGGATCTGACTCTTCTGGACTCTGAGGGAGTGACCCTGGCTACAGCATCAGGCATATTTATGGCTCGGGGACACGATGCCTTTTTCGTGGACGAGATGTGGTGGGAGCCAATGGTTGATCTTTCTCAATTTGCAGGAACCTTGGTAATGACTAGCGAACAACCTCTGACGGGAACAGTGCTTCAGACCCTTCCGGGAGAGTTCATGACAATGCCGGTGGCTTCCTCGCAGACAGGTCAGCAGCAACTCTATTTTGCCCATTTTGCTGATGGTCTAGGATTGTTGTCCAGTCAGATTCTGCTGCTGAATCTGAGCGGGGATGAGACGGCTACGGCCCAGATCCAGCTCAGGGACGATACCGGAGCAGCCCTTACGGTTGATTTAAACGGCGAGCAGATTACTGGATCGACACAGGTACAGATTGCAGCCTCGGGACTTCAAGTACTGAATACGGACGGAGTGGGAGATCTGGTCGTTGGTTCGGTTTCGGTAACCTCGGATCAGCCACTAGCAGGTGTGATTGTTTTTAAAGGAGAGGGAATAGGTTCAGCAGGAGTGGGTAGTAGTGCTGAGTTAGCAGAAGGTTTTTTGGCACCCATGGAAACCAACATCTCCACGGCCATCCGAACTGGAGTAGCCATGATGAACCTGGAGGAAGAACAGCTTACCCTGACAGCTGATCTGCTTGACTCGGATGGGACTTTGCTCGACTCGGTCCAGTTGAGTCTGGCTTCATTGGGTCATCTGGCCATCTTTCTAGACGAGTTTGACTGGGATAACTCGATTGATCTGAACCTGTTTGAAGGTCTGCTCAGAGTGCGTAGCAATGGACGCATTTCTGCTACCGTGATCCAGACTCGCCCAGGACAATTTGCTACCATGCCGGTGGCAGCTAAACCTCTCGATTAGACCTCATTTGAATTCCCTGGATCCATCCGAGCAAAGGAATGGCAAGACAGAAGGTTTAATCATGGAAAGATTATCATTGATTAGCGGTCTCGTGGTGAGCTAGCAGAAGGAATGGGGCGAGGTCCTCACAGATTTCGAAGCTAAAAACAAGATACTATATTAGACGTGTCCGGAAACCGGCTATACCTAGCTGCAGAGAAGGTCAGCTCGACGCTGCTCCGTTGGTTTCTGAAGGCACGGAGCCCTTTTACTATTACTGTTTTAACAGACGATGGGCAAGTGGTCTTGCAGGTCATACGACCATTTCGCTTCTACTTCCACCGAGCTAAGATCGTTGCTTCACAGGGCCAATTGCTCGGCAAAAGTAGAGAAACGGTTCTCAGTATTGTGTCGCATCTATTTAGTGCTCGATAGTTCTGGGGAAGAGCTATCCCGGCTGTCAGACTCTATACTACCCCCCTGGACATTCCAGATCAGAAGCCATGAGGTCGAGTACGGGAAGACAACAAAGAAGTGGAGCGGTCTATTGAGGTAAGGCTTCACGGAAGCAGATAATTTTGGCGTGGTGTTTCCAGCAGAATGGGACGTCAAATTGAAGGCTCTCTTTGTGTGTGCAGTGTTCGTGATAGACTTTGTCCACTTTGAAAACAAGGGCAAGAACTGAGAGGGCACTAAATGGTAACCTAGTGGAACGCTGGGAGTCGGTTTAAGTGTGAGCGTGCAGAATCAAACCTTTAACGCGGGATCACCGGTAGGATCAGCCGGGAGGGGCGCTCGTTATCATGATAGATAGTCTGCTGGGCTACCTGCATCTTAGCGTCCATGCCCGGCGCATGACCAGTATTCAGATTGCGGTCGAACCGGGGGAAATTGCTGCTGGAGACTTCCAGGCGGATGCGGTGGCCAGCCCGGAAAAGGTTAGAGGTTTCCCACACCTGGACCGGGAATTCATAGATCCGCTCGGGCTCGATAAGGGTGGGGTTTTCGACGGATTCTCGATAACGGGAGCGCAGGATCCCTTCGGCAAGAATCACAGCCCTGCCGTCAGGATGGACATCGACTAAAGTAGCAGTAAAATCGGTGTCCGGGGCGCTCGACGAGGCGTAAAGTTTCAGGGTTATCTGACCGGTTACCTCCAAATCCTCCGCTAAAGGTTCGGTGGTGTAGACGAGAACGTCCTCTCGGTGCTCCACGGGTCTCCGGTCCCGGGGACCGCTCTGGGTGAGTAACATGAACGGGCCTCCCACCGTGGGCACAGGATCTCCGGGATCATAAGCGTAGCGATCAGGAGGCTCGCTGCCCGCTGCTCTACGGCTCAAAAACCCGTCTCCAAAAAAAGAATTGGCCCGGCCTCCACTATGTAGGTAAAACGGGGTGAACTGGGTTCGGGCCAAGGGCCATTCGTGCTCCTGGCGCCAAATGTTTTCGCCCATCACAAAGAGTCGGATAGGAGGCTCGTCATCCAAGCCATTCTCCAACCCCCGAAGCCGCTGATCAAACCAGCGTAGCTGTTGCTGGGGTAAGTCCATAAAGGCACCGGCGCCAAAATTGATACAGCCGAATGGTTCCGCTGAGCCGATGTTCTGATGGCTCCAGGGTCCGACCAGTAGTTTGGTCCATCGGCGAGTTTCTTCCGAGCGGGCCTGGCTACTCCAGCCTGAATAGAGCTTAAAAGTCTGACGTACCAAGTTGTCGTACCACCCCGTAATAAAGTAGGCTGGCACATCGACCTCGTGGTAGCGGTTTCGTAAACCGTAGCGTTTCCAGAAATCGTCATAGGTGGGATGGCGAATGATCTCCCGGTAGAATGGAAAATCAATGATCTCATCCAGCGCAGAGATCAGCGGGAGGCGGCGGTAGAATTGGCTCCAGTCTAACAAGCGGGTGCCCTGCGTTTTCATGGTTCGGCCGGTTATATTGATGAAAAAGAAAGCGATGTGGAGCTGAAGAGCCCCGTCAACGTAAAAGTGTTCAAAATTGTCCTGCTGGGAAGCGATGGGGACCAGACCTTTTACGTGAGGACTGCGTAGCAGAGCCGACAACGTCTGTGTGAACCCAAGGTAGGAGATCCCGAAGGTTCCGATCTGACCGTTCGACCAGGGTTGGCGGGCAATCCACTCCTGGGTGTCATAACCGTCGCGCGACTCGTGGATGTAAGGCTCCCAGGCTCCATCCGAGTCGTGGCGCCCTCGGCAATCCTGCATCACGACAGCGTATCCCCTCTCTACAAAGGGGGCAGTCCAATTCATGTAGCGCGCTTCTTGCTTGTCGTAGATGGTGCGCAGCAGCAACGTTGGGTTGGGGCCCGGTCCAGGGGGCCGATAAATGTCCCCCGAGAGCAGGACTCCGTCCCGCATGGGGATTTTGACATCTAATTGAATCTGGAGCGGTCGGGAAGACATCAGTTGCAGGCCTCTCTCGCCTCAGGCAAGAGGAGTAATCTTTTGCACTCGGAATCGTGGATTGAGGCTGTTGGCTTCAGCTGTATCATGCGGAGACCGGTTTAGACTTGCAAAGTGATTTCTCCCCAGGTGAGGCTGATCTAAACGAGGGTGCTAAGCGGTATCCGACAGGACTACATCTGAGGCACACTGACAGAGTCCAGCAGCTCTCGTAGTTCGTGCAACAGGTCTTGCGGTGGCCTAACCGATGGGGGTCGGGGAGGGCCTGCCGGTAGTCCAGTCACCTCCATAGCCGCCTTGATGAAAGGACCTTCTCCTCCGGTAACTTTACAGACCTTTTCGCGCCACTTTGACCATCTCCACTTAAAGGAAGCCAGCTTATCTTTGGCTACAGTGTATTCCCCTTTCTCCAGGAGGTGCCAGAGTTGGAGCGGATACTCAGGCCAGAAGTTACTGATGTGGGTGATAAAACCTCTAGTTCCCAGCATGTGACCCCAGATGTGTTGACCGGAGTTATCAATGACCACAAGATCCTTGCTGAGCGCAGTGACGCCTTCCATGAATTCGTTTCTACCAGTGGCGGAGAATTTCAACACTCGCACAGTCTCCAACTCGGCCAGGCGCTGCATCAGGTCCAGGCCCATCTGTAACAGCACCCCAATCCGATAAATCATGATCGTAACATCGGAGGCTTCTGTCACCATTTTGAACAGGCGAAGGACATCTCCTTCGCTAGCAGTGTAGTAATAGGTTGCGTTCAACTGAGCACCTTGTATTCCCACTTTTGCGGCATGTTTTGCCAGCTCTACGATTACCCGAGGATCTGTATGTTGGATGCTGGTAAGTACCGGCGCTTTTCCCGCTGCTGCCTCTACAGCAGTCTCCATAGCGGCCTTGCGCTCACTGACATTCAAGGCCGGGTGCTCTCCGGCCGCCGCTGCTACCAGAAGTGCGCCCTGCCCTGTTCTAACTCCGTGATCAATCATAAAGTGGACGTTTTGTTGCAGGCTGTCCAAGTCAAGTACTAAGTCCTCGGTAAATGGTGTGGCCATCGCCACCATAGGTCCGCGGAGCCAGTTCCTTATCTCCTCAGGTACAAAGTCGGTGTTTGTCATATAATCTGATCTCTCGCTATGAGTGATCAGAATCTATCAATTCTGGAACTCTAGATCAACTGCTACTCCCCTCCCCCCCCCCCAATTTTCCGGCTAACGAGGTGATTCAGGAGAAGATTCAACACCTGTTGACCTGGCCTGTCGGTCGTCCACCCAGGAAGCCCATCGGCTGGTTTGCGATTTCAGCTATCAAGCCGTCAGTTGGGGTTGAAACTTGCTTTGAAATATGACAGTTCGAACCAACTAGACTGCGAGTGGGATGGTCCATGTGCTGGTAAATGGTCAGCTAACAATTGAGAACGGAGAATCGACCTCTAGGCACACGAGGCGCGTTTTGAGGGGTGCGTGATCGAATCTTCAAACGTGTAAATATGTGTCAGTAGGTCATGGGGAGATCCGGATTAAGGCTTATTTCTTGTCTACGCGCAACGTTATGTAAAAAGAGGTCGCGGGGAAAATGAATGCTAACCGCTTCTCATAAAGGCGTGGGAACATATTAGCTAAAAATCCCACTCCCATACAGTAGGCCAAGTCATCGAAGAAGATCGCCTTGTCAGAGTAACTAAAATCTGTTTCGTGACCATGTTTGTTGTCTTTTAAGAAATAGTCAAACGACTGAAACGAAAACATATGGCAATGCTCATAATGACGGTACGCTTCAAACCAGCTGAAATGGGGTGTTTCCATAAAGACTTTTCCACCTGGTCGAGCAATGCGGTGAAACTCTTTCATCGTTCTTGCAGTATCGGGAAGATGCTCAATCACGTGCTGACAAACTACCAGGTCAAAAGTATTATCTTTAACCGGCCACGGGAATTGGGTTAAATCATGTTTGATATCCAGCTGGTTTTCCGGGGGCGATTCGTTAGTGAAGCGGCGGTCTATACCGAGGGCACCCGGAGTTTTATTACATCCGCACCCCACGTCCAAAATAGATAGTCCTTTAAACTCCTTTAAAAGCTTTTCTTTTGCACGTTTAGCATTGGGGAAGAGTCTCATAATCCAACCCTAAAATATTGGGTTGTCCCCGCTCTGGAAGTCACCCTAGCTAGTGGCTCTTGCTGACGATAACAGGAGTTTTGTGTTTTTTTCTGCCGTTGCTGTCGCAGAAAATCTAGATTCCCGCTGGAACGGTGCAAAGGGAAGATCCAGGCAGACATAGAGTTCCCCCTTCTGGAGGTTGATAAAGGCGGCTTTCCCTGTCCTGAACATCACCAATCCCTTCGACGACGCCCACTTCGGACTGCATCTTCTGTGATCTTACCTGTGTGGATTCTGCCCGTCAATGTCCTGTCCGAGCCGGGACGGCAACTAGCCCCCCCCCCTAATAATTCAAGCCGATAGTACGTATTTCTTCAGCTCTCCAGCACCGAGCCCAATGACTCGATGATACCTAAGTGGGCTTCCTGTCCGGAAGGTTGTCAGGTTCGACTCCGCTTCAACTCCATGATATTCTGTCTAGTAGATCAGAATTACTATGGAGAGCAGGCCCGGTTGAGGTGACATGGAGGAAGGGAGATTGGTCTTGCTGCTCTCGGGTGAATGGTTGGCAGAAATTGTGGCCAAGGGTGGAATTTCAGCGCTATACGGGAAAGCACTTCTACGGTTGGATTCATTCGGAGTTCTCCCCACCTAAAGGGCTTTTAGATTCTCCTGAAAGGGCTGCTGAGTTTCCAGAGGCTGAGCACCTTCTGGATTGTCGAGCTCGACAAATTTTTCGTTTACCCCTGAGTGTGCAGGGTAGGCTACGCTCCTGCTTCACTTACTACTTTACCAATCAATCGCTCAATCGAAGCTTTCGTACAACCCCCTCCTTCCATATCCTGAAGGTTTCTCAGAAATTACAAGAAAAGGGTCTGGGTACTCTGAAAGTGTTGGCTGCGCTAAAGAGGAAGAGAGAACTTTTCAACTGGTGCAGTTTCCTGGTTGCTCGAGAAATTACTCCGGTATATGAGCTGGCCTCCGCCGGAAATCATGTTTTTCAGATCCATCCCTTCCTGGAATACTCGCCTCGGGTCGCTGCAGGTTTGGCACAGCATCTGGCCTCGTTTCATCGAAAAGGTTTTTTCCACGGAGATTTGAAGACGCGACACATACTCATTGGCCGGCATTCGAATCCCCTCCGCCGATTCTATCTCGTCGACCTGGAAAAGTGTCATTACTTGCCTCACTTGCCCAGCTTTCTGAAAGACGTGCTGGCTGCTCGCGATTTAATCCAGTTGTTCGCATCACTTAAGACTCCAAGTAGTAGCGAAGATGCTGACCATCTTCGCTACTACTTTACCGAGGAGTACTTGAGTGCTATCCAACTTTCCCTTTCCAGACAAGTCTGGCTCAAAAAGCTTCTCGAGCTCTACGGACCCGAGGGCAACCTTGAGCAAGGCCAAACTGTGTTGACCAACCTTTGGAAGAAGTTCCAGGGAAGGTACTCCGGGGGAACAAAGCGATCCACTTAACGTAGATGAAGGCGGCGTTGCATTGGACCTGGTCGTATTTGCCGGAGATTATAGGGTGAAGCGAAGGGCCCATTGTCACCAGAATCTCCCTCTTTCGGGCGCTGTCCTTTGTGGCTGATACCCCTCCCCGCTGGAGTCTTCATCTCACATGCACTCAACTGGGACTCTCCCTCGTGCACCGAAACGATTGTCTGTGACTTGATCTGGTTTAGGTTGTGACCAGTCCCATCACTTGGCCGGGTGGGACCTTTAACCGGTTTTCTTTACACAACTTCAAGAGGCTCCCTACTCAAGCTCAGTCAGATATTCGATGCTATCTTTGAGACCATATCAAAGAAAAAGAACCTTGCTGTTTTGGCCATAAGAATGGGGGACGCTCATCAGGAACCTCCGCCTCAGGGCTAACCAGAGCACCTAGGATTGTGCTCTCTCTGCCGACCTAACATTCCTCGCCTACCCTTGCCTGTGACGATACTAGGAGTCTTGCGATGGCCTCAAGGCATTTATGGCAATGCTAATATTTTGTGGAGTCGGGAATTGGATCAAGTCTGGAATGAAAAACGAGCCAACCGTAGAGCAAAAAATGGTCCACGATGCAATCATGGAGATTCCTTCAATCTACCGACTCCTGATGCTTCACCCACGCTTTCCCAGAGACTAGAAAGTAGGTAAAAGCCATTGCAAGGAGCAGATTTATTCCACCAAATAGCATCGGGACTAGGGCCAGGCGACTGTCATAGTGACAGCAGTAGAGGCTAGTCGGAAAACCCAGTATTTTTAAGATAGTTTCCTAAATCAGAATTGGGAGTGGCAGCCATGAACTCTTCCCTGTAAAAGCACAGGTAAACAGCACCGAAGATGACGGCGGTACCGCCGGAAAACATTTGAAAAATCTATTCTCCTTCAGTTTCAGATCCAACCAGAGTGCCAGACGTTGGAGTGGAAAATCGCGACGCGACCGCCCAGGGTGTTGTACAGACTGCCCAGAATCAAGATCATTTGCATCGGGTTGCCTCATTCCACACAAGGGACGATGATCCTCTGGACTCCATTCGTGCTGCCGAAAGTCTGGCTCCCATGCGGATGGCCTGCAGCATGTTCTCTGCGTTGGCGACTCCCTTTCCAGCAATGTCAAAGGCTGTACCGTGATCCACCGATGTACGTACGATTGGCAATCCCAGCGTCAGGTTCACCGCTTCATTGAAGGCTACCAGTTTCACAGGAGCATGTCCTTGATCGTGGTACATGGCTACCACGGAATCGAACGCACCCGCATAGGCTTTGAAGAACGTCGTATCTGCCGGCAGTGGACCTTGCACTTCCCAACCCTCCTTCTGGGCGCGCTCAACTGCGGGACAGATGACTTGTCCTTCTTCGTCACCGAACAGGCCGGACTCTCCGGCGTGGGGATTCAGGCCCAGGACAGCTATTCTGGGAGCGGACAACCCCATTTCTTTGAGCGCTTGGTAGCTCAGAGCAATGGTCTTAAACACATGCTCCACTGTCAGCTGTTGGGGAACGTTTCGCAGAGCCAAGTGGCCGGTAACGTGTGAAACTTTAAGCCGCTCCGATACTAACATGAGACGGACCTGGTCCACTCCTGTATGCTCAGCTAAAAGCTCCGTGTGACCGGCGTATCGATAACCGGCCAAATTCATAGCCTTTTTGTTGAGCGGAGCCGTCACAATGCCATCGATATCCCCGTGCATTGCCATATCAACGGCTGAGATAACCCATTCAGCTGCTGCCCGGCCGGCTTCCAAACAAACCTGTCCCGTGTTGATCTGGGCAAGATCTACCTCCAGTGGATTCCAAACGTCGATGATTCCACTACGGTAACTGCCGGCTTCTGGACTCTTCACAGATTTGATGACGGGTGGAGATTCGACAAATCTGAGGTTTGTCGACAGAATGCTGGGATGACCGATTACTAAGGGGCGGCACAGCTGGTAGACCTCCGTCTCAGTCAGGGCCTTTCCGATTACTTCAGGGCCAACGCCGCAGGGGTCGCCCATCGTAATTCCCAGAAGTGGCCGAGTCGCTTGGGTTCGGGAAAATTTCTGAACTGGTTTCACTCGAGTATCTCTCTTTGGTACAACTTTGCGCCAGCCGTTAAGCTGACCTATTGGCTCTCATCTGGTCTCAGCCCGTGGCGGTGAGGGAGATATTGGACTCCTAACTCCACGTCCGCCACCGTGACCGGATGGATCAATTTGGCATCTTTGCTTAAGATGTCGATCCTCACTGTGTTGGTACCCACCCTGGGCAGCCAATCTCCAGTAAGGTTTACATGGAGACGGTATCCAAGCACATAATGTGTGGGGCGCGGTCGGAGTTGGTAGGTCCAATCGGCTTTGCGCTGGAGCTCAGCTGGGACCTCGCGGCCATTCCAGACTAACCTCACTTGATCGTAATGCATCATATTTTTCAAGAAAATTCGTAACTCACAGCGCCATATCTCTTCGGCCTCAGCCTTTTCTCTGACCTTATCTGAAACCTCCAAAGTAATTTCTGGACCCTTCTGGCCCGGGACAAGCGCTACCGGTAACTGCCAGGGAACACCATACTTGGGGACAATGTCCGGCTTTGGATTGATGCCCACCCGAAAACGCTTGTCCTTGTGGGATAGAACGTCCGGATAGCCCATGAACCGCACTGTACCAGTGGCTTCGTCATTGTAGGGATAGCGCGCTGGAGGGGGATAGTAGGTGCGAAAAAGCACCCCCTCAACCCCAGCTGCATAGGCGTTTGCAGCGGCGGCGTAGTAGACTTCACGTGTGTTGCCGGGCGCGTTATTCAGGCCGGCCAGGACCGAGACCTTAGTGCCTGCAGCTGCAGAGACCACCTTGCGCAACTCCAGGGTACCTTCCTCATAGCCTGCAGTGACAGGCATGGCGATCACCGAATCTATTAGCTCCTCCCGAATCCAACTTTCCAGGTCCAACCCCATGGCCTTGTTACCGGCGAGTGTCCCTACAATGCGTACCACCAATCGCTTACGTCGGCCCTGAGCGGAAGCGGCCTGGTCGCAGACGGCACGAATCTCACGTACCCAGTCGGTCATGGTTTGCGTGTGTTCGGCCACCTCGTGCCGGGCAATGAAGGGTGCGTAATCGTCAAAGTTGATTTCAATGCCGTCCGTGGGGTAATTGGTCACCAACTCGCGGACTACCGCCAGTCGGTTGGCACGCACTTGGGGGACCGCATAGGAGAGACGATTGGGAATGTCGTGCACAGCCTCCGGATAGTCTGGCTCGGGACCCACCTGCCATTCAGGGTGCTGAGTGGTGAAATCGGCTACCCGAGTGTTGGTTACCCGCCCCGGAGGTGTGTGTAGCATGTTCAGCAACAGGTGGGGTAGAAATTGGAACCCACGCTGATGAGCATGCTCGCACACGACCCGTAAGGGGTCCATGCCACGCTCAATCAAGGATTCCGCATTCTGACCGGCTCGGTACCAGATGATGTGATCGACTAAATCCAGGTTATGGCCCCAACGCTCACCGGCCTCTGTGGCGTAAAGGAGTACGCTGCAATCACCCAGGGCGTAGGTTATGGTATCCACACCCAGATCAAGCAGTTCATCGATGGGTTCGACATATTGCCGCAGGCCCAGAGGTAGTTCGTAGAGATACACACTGGAGTGGCGTTCGTCGCTATAGAAAACAACCTCTTTTTTGGATGTGTTTTGCGAGCCGTTCACTGGCAAGAGTGGGATCATAGGAAGTATGAGCAAAAGATTCAATTGCCATTTGTGGCCGAGATTTAGCGTGAAAACACTTACTCGCTTCACAATTGTGTGCATGAGGATACCTCCCTCGATTTACTTTAAAGTAAATAATTTATCCGTGCCGTCAGTCTGGCTAGCGGTCTTCTTCCCAGTTGGGTAGGGGTTTTCTCCAGAGGTGTCGGAACTCTTCCGGAATTGGAGCACTCGCCAATTCTGAGAATACCTCGGCAACACAATTAGCCAGAACGTCGAGTAGCGCGTGACCTTTTTCCGCGCTGGTCCAACGAGGGTCGGACCCAACCACCCCGCAAGGGGTACGCTCAATCGTGGGGATCGTGTACACTCCGGCGCCAGTCGCCGCCGGAAACGGCCAATCTTCTCCCCAGAGATCGGGTGGACAATTCACGGCCTTGGCCAGATTGACCAAGTCGGGTCGGATGGCTAGCATCATGCTGGTTTCCATGACGCCGGCATGGTTGCCGTGGGCACCCATCACTTCGACCATCTTTAAGGCACAACGCTCGTAAGGTGACAGGTCTACATAGAGTGCGGGCCGCTTCTCCTGCATTGCCTGCCAGAGTGCCATCTGACCCATCGAGGAACCTCCCTGTCCATATACCAGGATGATTTTTGAAAAGCCTAGATCAGTGAGAGCGTGGCAGATGTCCAGTAGGATTCGGAGAAGCGTAAAGGGCTCTATCCCCGCCGAGGCCAGCGGTGAAGCCCATTGAACCAAGCTGTATTCCACTGTGGGACAGACACAGATTGGTAACTTTGGGTCGATTCGAGCCATAGCGCGGGCCATAACCTCATTGATCTCGAAAGTATCCGTACCACACGGCAGATGGGGTCCGTGTTGTTCGAGGGAACCGAGGGGTATGGCAGCAACACCATCTGCTTCAGCACATTGGCGTACTGCCATCCAGCCGCTGTCACGAAAATAGATAGCCATGCTGTAGAGGTAAGGATAGCATTGAAAGAATTAGAAAGTCTGCAATCAATCGAATGCTTTGGCGGGCTATCAGGGAATTGTTGTTCGTCGAATCGCTAGGAGGGGTAGAATAGATTGTGTTCCGCTGAAAAGAGAAAGGGTGAAGTCATGGACTTTTCCCTAGACGTCTCGACGAAAAATTAGGGCTCGGGACCCGGAATATGTGGGTCATTCATGTGACCGACTGGATTGTTGAGCAAACCTCCTACTTCACTCTGAATACCTTGGTGTCAGGCTCTAGGTCTTCGAGGAGCACAGGAAAAACCCCACAGCTTCGTCGGTGAATTAAACTTTCTCCCTCTTCTTATCGAAGGAGATGGATAGGCTCTATTTTTCCACTTGATCTCGAAGGGGGCAGCGGGTGATTTGAAAGCGTACATGTCTGAAGGAAGTTTTGGTCGGCTCAAGACATCTCGGTAAAGGTCATTGATGTTTCAACGACATTCAGCGTTCGGTCGATGTCCTCTTTGTTGTTAAAAAGCGCCACATCCATGCGAATTTGGCCAGGCAAATAGTGTCCAACCTGAATTCCTTGTTCCCCGAGCTTTGTCTGAACCTCCTTGGCGTCTGGAATAGTGATGGTCACAATCCCCGCTCGATCATCCTCCGATCGGGGAGTCACCACCGGGACTCCGATCCGATCAAGTCCATCCATCAAGCGTTTGGACAGCAGGCGGACATGTTCCCAGATGGACGCGACACCAATTTGCTCGATGATCTCCAAACCGGCAGCAGCGGCCACTAACCCAACTGCATTGTGCACGCCTCGCTGTAAACGCCGAGCGTCGTCGTAGAGCTCGATTCGATGCACGTCAAAAGCCTCGGGATTGCGCGAGCTCATCCACCCTACCAGCGGAGGCACCCGCCGATCCACAAGCTTTTGGCGAACGTAGAGAAATCCAGCACCCAGGGGGCCAAACAGCCACTTGAAGGTGGGACAGGCGAGAAAATCAATGTTCATGTTGTCCACATTGACTGGAACAACTCCCACCGAATGGGCGGCATCCACGATCAGCAGTGCCCCGTGGGCATGGGCCAATGTACCCAATTTGGCCAAATCGTGGCGGAATCCGTGGGCCATGGTGACGTGGCAGACGTCGACTGCCGCCGTGTTCTGGTCGATCAAGCGTTCAAATTCGCTAAGAGGTACCCGACCATCCTGGGCCTGGGCGTACCGGAGTTCAACGCCCGGTCTTAGCAGCCACGGGTAGATATTGCTCGGGTGGGTCAATTCATCCACGACGATGTTGCTTCCGGGCAACGGATCCGTCAGGTAGGCGGCCATGCTCAGCCCCATACTAGTATTCTCGATGGTTGTCAGCTGGCTGGGATCAGTGCCGATCAGCCCGGCAAAAATAGACTTACCCTTCAAAAAGGCATCTTCCGCATGATCCCAGCAGTGATCACCACTGTCGCGCCATACTGCAATAAACTGCTGCATCGCACTTGCTACGACATTCGGGCAAAGGCAAATATTTCCGGTTCGTAGATAGACATGCGAGGCCAAATTAAATTGTTGGCGAATTGGTTCGCCCTCGTAGGTCAGCATTAGCTCAATTCCGATTGCTGGTCACAGGATGGTCGAGTCCTACCAGCATTGGAATACCCCCAACACTCATTGCAAATCCCGATCTGACTGGCCTGATAGGAAAGGTTTTTTTTGGACTGGCCGACACATCTGATATGAAGGAGGTTAAGGTATGCGTAAGTGAGGCTTTGCTTTGCCGACTTCCAGGCTGCAATGGTGACCGTCATCGGAAAACCTCTGGCAAGTTTAGCAGATAATAGGATGGGAGTTGTCTACGCAGGGCGAAAGGCGATCAGCGAAGAGGTCACTATTGGATGTCCGGAGGATGATTCTTGGATTTTTAAAAAGGATAAAGGTTGGGCGGTTTGGCGAGAGCCGGAAGTATCCCCCCTGGGTTCCAAGGAAGATTCGCGTGAAAGTGTTAGGCTATACTGTCCACAGGCTGAGAGCAGAGTACGTCCAGGATGTGGTGAGAAACGCCGGCCGAGGTAGCATTCTTATCACCCTTAAACAGCCCTCTCCTAAGGAGCACCTTGTCTTCCTATATTTCCTCAATGCGCCTCTCGCCGGGTGCGTGCAAAGGCTATCGCTCGCTGGAGACGGAAATAGTTCGGCTCTCCTGGTATGGGGTTAGAACTCGTTGAGCTTTATGGGACGGATCAGCAGACTTTCGAATCCTGGATCAAACAGATGGATGATCGATAAGCTGCGAGAACATGTCTTCGGTGGTATGCATGGAAACATTAATGGCTTGAAGTCGATAGGGGTTTGTTTCGTAGATATTGGAACGATAGGGGCGGTCATCACAGATCCAATGGCGGGCTGTTTTGTAGTAACGAAGAACGATCGCCTCTGCCTGCTGGTTCCATTCACCACCTGGACAGGAAAAATGCTCTGGCTTGATTCCGAGGTTGTGCTCAATGATTTCGTTGCATTCAACAAGATCATCAACATAGCGCTTGGTTCCGTCTGGGCCACTGGTTCCCCTCAGCAGCTGTGGCGCCATGATGTGGGTGGCACTATGGGCTCCAAGCTCCCACCCCAGGTTCAGTAGTTGACCCAGATGATCCCAATTCATCCAGGGATAGTGCTGATAACTCGGCAGGTTGCCGTCAGTCAGTCGGGATATTGTCCAAACAGTTCCCCGGAAGCCGTACTCTCTCATTACTGGCTCCGCATTCTCTAAGACGTTTAGGCGGTTGTCGTCAAAACCGATGGCGATCACTTTATCCTCGGGGAGGGGAACTTGGTCATAGAGCCAGCGAGCCAATTGTTCGTGACTCACCGTGCTAAAATTGCGGTGGGCTAAAGCAGCCATCTGCTTGCGAAATACGGAGAGTGTAACATGTCCACAATGTTGATTCGGTGAAACTTCAGGCATTGAAGGATCATCGTCTCTATGTACCCGATGGTAGGCTAGAATTAGAACCTGCTGCTGTGTGAAGACCATGTTTGACTACCTTAAACCATCGTGAACTTACCTCCAGGAGTTAATCTTTATTCTGAACCATGAGCCAGACTAAATAAAGACCCCAGCAGAGTATTGATTTTTTCGGTTATGAACATGCTGTTTCATCATGGTGCTTTGGGCGACTGGGTGCTGACCTTTCCGATTTTGCGCAGGCTCGGAAAAACGCTCGCAGTGACCTCGCTTTCAAAAGCGAGACTTGCGTCCCGGCTTTTTCCTGAGGTCGAGCCTTTCGACATTGAACGGCGTGAGGTGTCATCGTTGTATAGGACAGGTTGCGATGATAAATGCGAAGAAGTATGGGGAAGCTATCTCGAGAGCGCGAAACAGATCATCAGTTTCGTCGGCACCAGCTGCGATCTTTGGGCAAGCAATGTTCGAAGATTCGCCCCCCAGGCCAGAGTAGCCTTCGTGGATCCCCTTCCGCCGCGCAACTGGCGGAGACATGTTTGTGACTGGCACGATTTTCAGTTGTGCCAACAAGGTGTGGAGTTGTTCCCGGAAACAAGATTGCCCTCCAGGGCCAGTGATGGCTCCATCTTGATCCACCCCGGCAGCGGAGGGCATGAGAAGTGCTGGGCCATCGATCGATTTGAGAAGTTGATTCAGGCATTGCACGAGGAAGGCTATTGCATTCGCGTCTTGTTGGGTGAGGTGGAGGTGGAGAGCTGGCCTAGGTCTCGAGTCGATCGCTGGATTCGCTTTTATCGAGCAGAGGTTGTAGAGAGGCTTGACTCACTACAGCTTATCTTTTCGGAGGCCAGGACCTTTGTTGGTAATGACTCGGGTCCGACCCATCTGGCGGCAGCCATGGGATTAAGGACTATCGCTCTTTTTGGGCCGACTTCCCCCCAGCGCTGGGCGCCTCGAGGACCTACCGTCACCCTACTCGCGCCGCCAATCCCCGTCGATATGAGCTGGCTCGATGTAGGGGTTGTGCTGGCTGCCTGCCGTTGGTAGAGCAGAGAGAGCGGCGTGAAAGTTTTGCCTGAACTTGTGGAATGTGCGATCGGCAAGGTCCGACGTTTTCCAACCGACCAGGATGGCCAACTGGTCGTGGTATAATTTGCCAAGGGGTTTTCTGTCCACTTACTAGGAACGCCTTATGAAGGTTGATTTGAGGATTGCCGAGGACGTGATTGTGGTCGATTTGTGCGGTCGTCTGGTGGCAGGTGGTGCTGATGAAATCTTGCGTAAAATGATGAATCAGCTTATTGCGGAAGGGTGGAAAAAGATTCTTCTAAATCTTTCCGAGGTCGGTTGGATGGACAGTACGGGGATAGGTGAACTGGTGGCAAGCGCCAAATTAGCCCGACGGTTTGGCAGCTCGGTCAAGTTGCTACGGGTCGGAGATAGAGTCAAACATGTCCTTTCCATCAGTCAACTTCTGCCTCTTTTCGATGTCTACGAAAGCGAGGAAGAAGCGCTGCAACGTTTTTGAAGAACGGTGATAAGCTGGATCAAGCCTTCTGAGCTATGTTGACATAGGTGTGAACGTGCGGCGAACCCCTGAAATGCCACACAAAGGTGGGTGATTCCAGGCGCCAGATTTCCCACTCCTCATCTTGCCCCAGGTTATGACTGCGATAAAAGGACAGATGTAGATTGTCGAGCCCACCGCCGCCCTTTAACAGTGCCAGCGCCTCGGTTACGTCCTCTTCTCGGTAGGGATCCAGTATGGTCCGTATGGTTTCCTCGACCAGGGCTTTCTGATCCGGTGAAAGCTCGTCGATTGGGATCCCTGGGAATAGGCCTGCTTGACCCTTAATGGGTACCCGTGTTTCCGGTGGTGCTTCGTCTAGCAGAGCCGTTCCGCGCTGTTTTCCATCGAGGGCTTGGAAGACCTCATTGGCCTTCTTTAACTGGTAATAGAACACATTTCCCGGCAGACCAGCAATCGAATCCCCGGTTCCGTGTCCGTAGACGATAGGTCCTCCGAAGGCTGTGTTATCGACGCTGTCTCCATCGGCACGGATAGTTAAGTGCCGGCCGGTCATTTCCCACTGGAATTTTCCGGTGCCGGGTTTACCGAAGATCGCCATACTGTATTTCCCAAAACCGCCGTAGTCCTCGTCCATTTGCTTAAGGAATCGCTCGTAACCATCGCCACTGGTCACACCGCGAAAAATTTTGTCAATCAGATCCTTCTGCTCGAGGCTATAAAAATCGCTGTCGATGGCCGGCTCGGTAATCTTCCAATTGGCGCTGATGTAGTGTCGTCTCGTGTCATCCCAAGGAAGGACCACAACCCTTTTCTGTGCTTCGCTCAGAGTGTCATGGAGTGCTTTGACAGCAGTCTCGGCAATGCTCTTGGCAGCGGGACCTAAGGGAGGTGTTCGGGTTTGAGCACAGGTAGGCCATCCACTAGACAGGAGCCCAACACTTCCGACAGCCGTGAAAAACTCTCGGCGGCTTAGGCCGACTCCGTTCTTGTTCTCCGTCATTCCCTGTCCCCAGGACTTTGCCCGCCTCCAGATTGTCCGGAGCAGATCTAATAAGAAGAATCTAGGCGGATCGGTCAGTAAAGTCAATCCTGGCAGGCTCATATTTTCCCCTTCCGATCCGTTGCGGCAAGGTAAATGGACTCTGGAAGTAGAGTGATCCGCGGATCGAAAAAGCACCAGCTTCGGATCTCCCAATTTTAAGTTCGATGATTCGAAATGGTTCTGTGCTGTGAGCTTTGGATATCGGATTTAGGGGCTTAGATCAGACCACATCCGAAAGTTTGACCGCTTGGCCCTGGGCGGCAGAGAGGTCGGCTGCAAAGACGGCCCGATGAGACTCAAAGGCCGTCTCGAAATCTGTCAGCGGCATGGTTTGATCGTTGTTGATGCTGTGGATAAAGGCCTGGAATTGGGGGTGATAGGGATGGTCCTGTACGTCTCCTGAGTCGATCAGGGTTGTCTCTAGCGTACTCCAGCGAGAGCTCAGCATACCTTTAAGCTTGCCTGAAGAGATCCGATTATCCAGCAGGCTTCCCTCACTGCCGACCAAGTGCGTGTGGAAGTAGTAGGGTTGAAGGCAGTCGATACAGGAGACTACTTTGCCCAGCTTTCCACTTCGGAATTTCAAGAGGGTGACGCTGGTGGTGGGGTACTCGTAGGGCTCGAAAATCTGACTTCTGGACCTAGTATCGTAACTGGTTACCTCCTCCACGATGTCATTCATCAGGAAGAGCAGGGCATCCACCGCATGACAGCCCGCGGTGAGCAGGCTGCTGCCCCCAAAATCCTTCCGGATGTTCCAAGGAAACTGGCCGTAGCGAGGCCCAATGCCATGATAGTAATCCACCTCTCCGTAGTGAACATCACCCAACAAACCTTCGTCGAGAACGGACCGGAGCAGGGTAAAATGTTGGCTAAAACGGACCTCAAAGCAAACACAGGTTTTGACCTTGGTTGCCTGAATAGTCTTGCGCATAGCCTTGGCATCCTCGAAAGTCAAGCTGATCGGTTTTTCGATCACAAGATGCTTGCCCGCTTCAGCGGCTGCAATGGCCTGTTTGGCATGGAAAGGATGCGGAGTACAGATGTCGATGATGTGGATATTGGGGTCGGCCAGCATTTTCTCATATTGCACGTAGGCCCTGAGGGGGATACCGTAAGTTTCCCTGAGCAGTCTTTCATCCCGTTTGCTGCGAGAACAGATGGCTGTGATCTTGGCACCCTTCACTGCCTTAAAGGCTTCAATATGAGCTTCAGCCGCCCATCCCAGTCCGACGATTCCAACATTTAAATCAGACATCCCTTACATTCCTTTGTCACTAGAGGTTGCTCTACCTGGGTACAAGATTTATACAGAGATTCCCATTTTACTTGGGCTTGGCGGTTGTGGAAATAGGCAGGGTTTCAGTTAAGGGGTATATTCTTGGAATACGGTGATGTTTGTAGATGTGTCTGGCGCGGCGAGACGGACCAATCTCTTTGTCGCTCCTTCTCCACGGTGTGTCGAGGTATCGTCTCCAGTGTCGCTTGGTGACCTGGGCTTCATCGCACTTCCCACAGATGTCATCCTATTTCCGAAAGGGAACACGTAGTGGTGGGGAGAGTCCTGATCGATCATCGGGAATGGGGCATGAGTACACAACACGTGGGGGAATCCAATCCCAGAAGCGGAAGGGAAAGCCTAACCCCTAGGTGAGCTTCCCTTCCACATCAACAATGAAGAAATCAATTTGCCGGGTCTGACGTGACATCTCAGTCTTTCCTGGCACGATGCGGATCGATTACGGCTAAAAAAGTTGAGCGATGGGTTCCTGGGGGGGGGTAGTCACGTGGATCGGGAGAAGTTATATAAAGAGGGTGGTTGAGAGAAGTGGGAAAACGAGGAGGAAAACAAGAATGAAGGTAAATAGTGGTTATGTAGAACTGTTTGACTTGTCGGGTCAGACTGCCCTGGTGGTTGGCGGAGCCCGGGATCTGGGTCGAGATGCATCCGATGTATTGGCCTCAGCGGGTGCCTCGGTGGCTGTTACCAGCCGTAGCCTGGAACATGCTGCTCTGGCTTCCCAAGAGATTTCGGGCCAATATGGCGTGGAAACCCTCGCCTTGGCTCTCGACCATACCCAGCCGCTTGCTGTGGACAAGGTCTTCAACCAGGTGGAAAAGTGGCGGGGTCGTCTAGATGTCGTGGTCAACAACGCGGGTGGGGGTACGGACAAAAATAGTGGCGAGCTTCTAGGAAGGGATTCCGAAGACATCGAACGTCTTATCGCGACGAATCTAACCGGCACACTTTATTGTTGTCAGGCGGCAGCCAGACTGATGGTCTCCAAAAAGAGGGGAAAGATTATCAATATCGCCTCGATCGCGGGTATGTGTGGTCGAGATCGGAAAATGTATAAGGAAGGACAACTCCAAGAAAATATGGTTGATTATTCTGCTGCCAAGGCTGGTGTCATCGGGCTGACTCGAGAAGTCGCCGCCACTTTAGGATCTTTGGGAGTTTATGTGAACTGTATCTCCCCCGGAGGATTTGAGCGAGGTCAGCCAGAGCGCTTTATCCAACTCTACTCGGCTGCCACAGCCCTGAGGCGAATGGGAAGAGATGGCATCGACATGAAAGGACCAATTTTGTTTCTGGCCTCCGCTGCTTCTGACTATGTCACGGGGCACAACCTGGTTGTCGATGGAGGTTTTCTGAATTTCAAGTGAGATCTTTCAGTCTTGCTCTCTGAGACAAAGGGGTCTTTAGTCACCGACGCGAAAGCAAAGTCCGGCCATGCCCGTGGCAGCCAACCACAATGCCTGGAGATGGTAATAGCGGCAGGCAGATATGTAATTCGTCAGGGAACAGCCAAGGTTAGAATCATTGCTGCCAGTCCAATCAGGCCCACACCTGCGCCGATTCATTGTCTAAGTACGCCTCCATTTCGGGAGCCTAGTTCCGGCGCTCAAGCTGAATGAATGATTTTGGGGCACGACCAGAAAAACTGTTGGCCGACCGATTCCCCTTCTTTTACGGTTGGGTAATATTGTGGATAGCCATCGTTGCCACATTTGCCTGCTATCCTGGGCAGACCCTCGGTGTGTCGTCCTTTAATGAGTCCTTTCGCAGGGATCTGCAACTAAGCCATACGCAGCTGAGCGGAGCCTACATGGTGGCCACTTTTCTAGCCGGAATGACGGTTATGATTATCGGGTCCGCTATGGATCGGTACGGGTTACGTCAGACCATGACGGTGGTCGTTGTGGCACTGGGTAGCACCTGTCTTTTCACTGCCCAGGTAACGGGTCTGTGGTCTCTGTTTCTCGCCTTTCTACTGTTGCGCATGTTCGGTCACGGCGGCTTACCGCTGCTAGCTGTCAACACCCTGGCAATGTGGTTCCGTCGTCGCTTGGGGTTGGTTACAGGCTTGTCGAACCTCGCCAATGCAGTCGCGATCGCTCTCGTTCCCACACTGAATCTGAAGCTGATTGACCGGTTTGGTTGGCGCTGGGCTTACGCTATCTTGGGTGTCGGACTTTGGCTCTTGATGTTGCCACTACTGGCTTTCGTCTTCCGCAACCGGCCCGAGGACATCGAGCAATCGCTCGATGGGATTGCTCCCGGGGAGGCAGGCTTTTCTGGTAGCCAAAACGATGAGATCATTTTTCACAGCGACAGCTCGTTTGACTTGAGAGCAGCTGCGGGAACGCGAGCCTACTGGATTCTGATTTTTCTTAACGGTGCCGAGGGTATGGTTTGGGCGGGAGTGATTTTCAACATCGGTCCCTTGTTTGAAAGTCATGCTCTAGGCAGGCCGCAGATCACGGCTGCTATGGTGCTCTACGCGGTCTGCCTAGCTCTGGCACAGTTGGGGTCGGGATTTCTGGCTGACCACTTGCCGCTGAATCTGCTCTTGTCCCTGGGCTCGGCAGGTATTGCAGCAGCCATGCTCATTCTGACGAACCTGCAGGACCAATCACTGGTACAACTGTTTGCGGTGACCTTTGGTTTCAGCATGGGGCTGGCGACAGTTGCTGGAAGTACGGTGTGGGCGCGCTACTTCGGTCGTGACCATCTCGGAAAGATTCGAGGTAGTGCCACAATGTCAACGGTGGTGGGGAGTAGCATTGGGCCTTTTCTGGTGGGGACCCTGTTTGATTTGCAGGGTCACTACGATGCTCCACTCTGGGTGTTCAGCGGAGTGTTTTCGTTCTTAGCCGTGGCTCTTCTTTTTGCCACTCCGCCTGCAGCCAGGTGCTCCAGTTCGGAAATATGATGACGTGTTCTCTCAGGTTCTAGGCTCCTTCAAGCTCCAGCTTTGGACTTTTCATTTCTGAAAGAACTGGCGGTTTTTCCGAGGTGTTGCAGCTCTTACACAGATGATCGGCTCTGCCCTGGAATTGCCCTAGGGGGATACTGTATCGACGGGATTAATGGATCGAGGCAGGCCGACACATCGGTTGGTCCCTACAGAGAGCTGTCTCGCTTGAATGAGTTAGGGCGGGGCTGATCTGATATCTTCGTCGCTCCAAAATTCCTGGAAAGAGATTGCTTGTAGGAGAAGTCACCGAGAACCCAGAAAGCATAGGTTACCGCATTTGTAAACCACTGTGCCAAATCAGGAGTATTGGGTGTCAAGTCAGCTGAGTTTCCAGGGTCAAGGCTGTTAGGCTTCTTTTCAAGAAATTGCTGTTTCCAGCTTTTCCAGTCCCTGTCCGAGAATCTCTAGAGCTTCGTCGATCTGTGCTTGGGTAATTGTGAGAGGAGGGTAAAAGCGTAGGTCGTTTCCGCTCTTCGAGCCCGCACTCCCTGCTGTTACTGATAGCGAGAGGCCTTGCTCCATCAGAATCTCATTGAGCCGTCTAGGGACCGTTGACAAGGCTGGATCGTTTCTGTCCCTGTGACGCAAAAAATCAATCCCCAAAATCAGTCCCTTGCCCCGGATGTCACTGACACAGGACCAGCGGCGAAGATCCTGGGCCCGTTTGAGCAGATATTCTCCCATCTGGGTAACGTGGTCTAGGATCTGCTCCTCCTCGATGATGTCCAACACTGTTAGGCCCACTCGCATCGCCACGGGATTGTTCACATAGGTAAAAACGTGAGGAAAGGGTTTGCCGATGCTGTCCAGGCTCTCCCTAATCCGGTCCTGAAAAATGACGCCGGCTAGAGGAGCATAGCCAGCGCTGATGCCCTTGCCGAAGACGATGATGTCGGGTACAACCCCCCAGTGTTCAATCCCGAAGTATTTCCCCGTTCGGCCGAATCCGGTGATGATTTCGTCGGCAACAAATAGCACGTCGTATCGATTGCAGATTTCCCGGACTATAGAAAAGTACTCGAGCGGCGGAACAGCAGCGGCTATCTCGCCTAGGACGACAGGCTCAGCCACAAAGGCGGCTACATTTTCGGGTCCAACCTGAAGGATAGCTTGTTCCAGTTCTCGGGCACACGTTAGATTGCATTTCCCCTCGCAGCCGGAAAAACGGCAATTACAGGGGTAGCAAGGAGCAATGTGAGAAAAAGAGGCCAGCCAGGGAGAAAATGGGGTGCGCATTGCTGTCCCTGTAGCCGACAGGGCTCCGATGGTCGCGCCGTGGTAACTGCGCCAGCGTGAGATGACCATCTGCTTTTGTCCTTGGCCTCTTTGCAGGTGGTGAAGAAGAATCATTTTGAGCGCGGTTTCGATGGCCTCGGAGCCTCCCGAAACAAAATAGACATGGTTGAGGCTCCCGGGGGCCAGATGTGCAATCCGGTCCGCCAGATCCAGTGCGGGTTGATTGGCAAAGTTCGAAGAGAAACAGTAGGCCAGCGAACGAGCCTGATCGGCCATGGCTTCGATGATCCGCTGGCGGCCGTGTCCCAAAGTGACGTTTCCAGCTCCGGAAACGCCGTCGATGTAACGCTTTCCGGTATTGTCATAAAGGTAAATTCCATCCCCTCGAACCAGAACTGGATAAGAATAACTCGGATCCCGTTGGAAAAGAGCGTTAGTCGGCTGGGTGCGATCCATGGGTTTCCTCCTTGTCAGCAATTTAGCCTAGGGTATCAGAAAGGACGCATCCCCACGTGGAAGTCGTCAACCGTGATATCGAGTGCCGTTAGTTCTTCGGGCGTGGTATCTTGTTTACCCTTCAGGATGGTTCTCTCACAAATTTCTGCAACCGGCCATCTACTTTGACTTCACTGACGTAGATGTCACCGCGTGAATCGACCCAGATCCCATGCGGACACCCGAGAAACTCGCCTGGGACAGTACTCGATCGACCGCCGCCCCATTCCGTGATCAGCTTTCCGGTCAAAGTACGAATGCTGACCCTGTGGTCCATGTGAGCGATATACACGACTTTCTGACCAGGGTCGAAGTAGATCATGTCCGGCTTGGAAATATTCGACCAGCTGGCAATATAGGCCCCGTCCACATCGAAAATCTGGATTCGGTCGTTAGTGCGGTCACACACCCATACGCTATCCTGTTGATCGATTCGCACACAATGAGGAAGTGCAAACTCTCCAGGTCCCGTCCCAGGTTTTCCCCACGACATTAGGTAATCGCCTGCAGGTGAGAACTTGTGAACGTGAGTGTTTCCATAGCCGTCGGAGACGAACAGCTCTCCGGTCGAGGCGATGTCCAGATCCGTTGGTTTGTTGAACGGCATGCCCGCGACGGTAGCTGGTCGGCCGGGAGTACCCAGGGTCATGAGGTGTTTCCCGGTTGGATCGAGTTTATGGACACAGTGAGAGTTCCACTCGGTGCAATAGATGTTTCCTTCTGCGTCGATGAAAATACCGTGGGCGTCTTTTAGGAGGTCCTCAGCCCAGCTCTCGATGAAGTTTCCGAGTCGGTCAAAAATGACCAATGGGTGCTCGCTGCGAGAATAAACATAGACTCGATCCCGAGAATCACATGCCACTGCCGCAATCCATCCCCAGCTCCAGCCGGCGGGGAGCTTGGCCCAATCCGAGCTGACCGTGTAGGAATAATCACCGCTTCCAAATTTCATCAGGTGCCTCCTCTCCAAGTCGATGTCTGAATGTTTTCACTGGGAACATCCCTTCCTCTCCTTTTTTCGCTTGGTGCCGACCCGACGATGCGAATCGTTCCCGTGCTTCCCTCCGCTCGAAGCAAGTCGGTGAGCTCCTGGGGGTCCTTTCTCAAGTCGTAGGCCTCGTCGCCGTTGTCCGGGTCGCGGACGAATGAGAATTGCCTGGTTCTGGCGCTCTGCACCAAACTTGCATGCCTCCCAGATGCGGCGATTCCCCACGGCCAAGTGGTTTTGAGAGTCCCGTGATAATCGCCGACTTAGGCATAAACGCAATCTCGCGGAGGGATCTCCCCCCCTTCGCAGGCCCAGGGGAGAAAATTGTATCCCTGGGCATAGTCGGGGACATCAATGCCGGCGATTCCCAGAATTGTAGGGAAAAGATCGACCAAGTCAACCAAACTATCGACTCGCATGCCACCCATTCCGGCGCCGCTGCCTGGTGGGCAAACGATCAGCGACACGTGCAGGAGGCATTCATAAAGCGACTCCGTCTTGCAAAACAGACCCTTTTCCCCAGCGTAGTCGCCGTGGTCTGAACCAATGATGATCCACGTGTTCTCTAGCATTCCTCGCTCAGCGAGAGCCTCATAAACTCGCCGCATCTGGCCGTCAGCGTGAGCGATCATCCCATAGCAAATCGCCAATAGTTTTCGCAGGTCGGACTCGCTGATCTTTTCTGTTCCGCACTCCTGTAGTGCCTGAAACTGCCATGGAGGACGCTCGTCGCCATCTTGCTCTGGTAATTCTAGGCTGGCCGGATCCACCAGCACATCATAGGGAGAGGAAACGAAGTAAGGAGGGTGAGGTTCGTTGTAGGCTATGTGAAGAAAAAAGGGGGCGCCGCTGGCTCCAATACCATCAAGCAGGCGTAGCACCCGCTCCGTGAGCAAATATGAATTGCTTTGTTCAAGGTCGAATGGAGTAGTTCCGGCCGACCAGGCCACCTCTCGGCTGCCACAGGCTCCCTCCCGGTCCAGGGAAAATCGCAAAGGGCCGCTCTCGTCCGAGCTAACCGCCTCGTGCCATCCGCGGGTCAGGTTGCGGTTGCTTTCATAGTGCCCGGCAATCGCCGTGTAATAGCCGTTTTGCGACAGCATCTTGGAAAGTTGTGGCAGGTTCCAGGGTGCACGATTTTGATGGCAGGTTACTTGGGGAACCTGACCTGCCCCCACGAACGAGTCCACCCTCTAAGTTAGACTCGGAGCCATTTGAAGTGCCCTGCACGGGATAGAACTGAACTCCTGAGACCTAGGTAGTTTGGCCTCTGGCGCCGGCGGCCGATAGGCCAAAGCGCTGTGAGGCCGGATCTGATTGTAATCCCTTCGCCAGCATTCTACCAACACCTTGGATTCCCCAAGCGTGTCGAAGATCTCCATGTTCAGCAGCTCATCCCGTAGTTTCCCGTTGAAACTCTCAATGTACCCATTCTCCCAGGGGCTTCCCGGCTCGATGTACAAGGTCCTTACCCCAACAGCCTGCAGCCAGTCCCGGACCGCCTGTGCCGTAAACTCTGATCCGTTATCGGACCGGATAAACTCAGGCACTCCCCGATCAACGAATAACTCCGCCAACCGGTCCAACACGTCTTGGTGATTCATCTGCCGTTTCACATCAATGGCGAGGCACTCTCTGGTGTACTCATCCAGGATCGTCAATAGCCGAAAGGCTCGCCCATCATGGGTCCGTTCATGCACGAAATCATAGCTCCAGACGTGGTTTTTGCGAGCCGCTCGTAACCGAACACAGGAACCGTCATTAAGCCACAGTCTCCTTCGTTTCGGCTGTCTGGACGGGACTTTCAGCCCTTCTTGTCTCCACAGCCTCTCCACCCGCTTAGGATTCACCTTCCACCCTTCCCCATGAAGTATCGCCGTGACCCGCCGGTAGCCATAACGCCCGTATTGCGTAGCCAACTCCACCATCCGGGCCACCAATCGGGCCTCATCATCGGGAATTTACCTTTCCCTTCGCTGGGTCGATCGAACCTGTCCCAGCACTTGGCAGGCCCGACGTTCGGAGACTCGCTCTGCTCCTAATCGCTCTCGCACCCACATCACCGCTCGTCTCCTGTTCGCCGGGCCTAGAAGTTTCCCGAGGACACTTCCTTCAGGATCTGCTTGTCCAAAGACAGATCCGCCACCAGCTTCTTCAACCGGGTATTCTCCTTCTCCAACACCTTCAACCTCTTGGCCTGGTCCAACCGGAGCCCTCCACACTCTTTGCGCCACCGGTAGTAGGTCTGCTCGCTCACCCCCATCTGCTTCGACACCTGTCCCACCCTCTGTCCTTGGGCCAGACCCACCTCTGCCTCACGCAGCTTCATGATGATCTGTTCTGCCTTAAACCGCTTCCCTGCCATCCTTGCCTCCTTCCTAAACCGGAAATCCTAACATTCAAACTGGACTCGTTTTAGGGGGCAAGGTCAGCCCTTCCAGACCTAAAGATCTAGTATTCACTCGTAGGTTCCACTGTAGCCCGGAGACTCTCGTTGGTAGGCCAAACGATTAACTTGAACAATACCCACTCCACTATCTCCAGGGCGGCAAGACAAGGGCGGTATCGCGACTCATTTGAACATCCGACACTGATCGAGTCTGGTAAGCCCTACCAGTACACGATCTGGCTCAACTCGACGGCTGACCTGTTTAAATCTGGTCATAGGACTCGAGTGGATGTGATCAGCAGCTATTTCCCCAGCTTCAACCGGGATCACAACAGGGGCGGCGATGACTACTCGGAATCAACCCTGAAAACGGTCCGCCAGACGGTGTTCCATGACCAGGCGAGGCCATCCCGTAGAATACTACCAGATGGTTAGTCCATGATGGAAAGAGCGACCGGCTTGAAGATCCGCTTGTACAAGGAGAGCGACCTTGACATTCTTAAGGAGATTACTGCCGAAGCCTTTGACGGTGGGTCGATCGACCAGATCATTGAGCGGCGCTATGGCCTGCTTAACGGAGAGAACTGGAGGACGAGAAAGGTCCGGCAAATAGACACCGATGTGGCCCGGGAGACAGGCGCCGTGTTCATCGGCGAGATCGATGGTTTGATTGTCGACTATGTCACCACGTGGACGCACTTGGCGTCGGGAATAGGCCACATTCCGAACATCGCGGTCAAGGCCAACTTCAGGGGCAAGGGGGGTCGGGCACCAGCTCATCGACCACGCCCTCGATAGCTTCAAGGCTGCCGGCATGACCCACGCCAAGATCGAGACCCTGGAGATGAACGAAGTGGTCTATAGCCTCTACACCTCGATGGGCTTCGAAGAGCTAGTCCGCCATGTCCACTTCCTGAAGGCTTTGTAACAGTCCGGAAGTGCTGTTACACAAGGCGCTTCGGCGTGTTAGCTTGTCTCCGATCGGGCAGGGTGCCAGCATGAGGAATGATGCCAAATGAATACAGCTTCCGCCATCGAGTTCGGAACTGGCCAGCCTAGAATCTAGCGTTGATTACCCGGGATCGGCTAACAAGGCGGGGCATACCTGGCGAAGAAAAAGGTAGTGAGCGGGTGTCCAGGAAAGGGCAAGGTCCTGTACGTTCACGTGGTCTTCGAATTCTCGTGGGAATGTGTAGTCCAGGAGAAGAACTAGCTCCCAGAGATTCGGGAACCATTGTATGGTGGCTAGCCAGCCTTCCCGCTTTATTTTTGAAATACTGTTACTAGCCCCTCATGCTCCTTCTTTCGCAAGGGACGAGAGATTCTTCGGGGTTGTACAGGATCGAGTAAAAGTGCCGTGAGCAGAGAAAACTGACCTACCTCTAACCAGTTGTTTCTTTCAAATGCCTTTTATCCAGGCACCAGGAGGCTTTTTTAGGAATTTTCTTGCCATGGTCATGAAATCCGCTAGCCCATCTTGCCGAAAATTAACCTACTATCTATCCTTGTGCAGAAGCGCTGACCAGCCATTGCCATCTACATGTTAGCGAGGGTTAAGCACCTTCGGATCCGAAGGTAGAGAAGGGACCGAACTTTTCCACGTTGTACTCTTGGCGGTATTTGGGGGCTATGTAAATGTAATTTTCCTGACGCAGCTCGCGGAGAAACTTCTCTAAATAAGGCTGAGCCTTGCTCCTATACATTTTGTCCTGAATCTGAGGTCGAACCTCCTCTAGGGTTTTGTGGCGCAAAGGCTTCTTATCAAGCACCTTGACAATCTGGAAGCCATATTCTGTCTCGATAATCCCGCTGATTTCTCCTGGCTCTAGGTCAAAAACTACCTTCTCCACAGCCTCATGCATCGAGCCTTTTTTAAAAGCACCGATATCACCTCCCCGAGACGCTGAAGGTCCATCTGAGTATTGCTTTGCCAGCTTTTTAAAAGAAGCTCCTAATTGAAGTTTCGCCAGTATTTTTTCCATCTCCTTCCAGACTAAAGCTTTGTCTTTACCCTCAGTAAGAAGCAGGATTTCCTCCAGTTCAACCTCGGGTAATTTGGTGAACTGATCGAGGTTGTCCTGATAGTACGCTTCGACCTCTGGTGTCAAAAGTACAATCCTTGAGTAGACATATTGGCGAAGAAGGCTCTCCTTTATTATGTTGTTTCTTAGGTTTTTTCGGAATTCCTCCAAGGAAACACCCTCTTTACTCACAGCTTCCTCCAAAATTTTCATTGTGGGAATTCCTGACTGCTTGCGTATTCCTTCAAGTTGCTTCTCCACTTGCACTTCGATGTCTTCCTCCACTCCTAGCTCCTCAGCTTTCTGCAACAGCAATTTCTCCTCAATCAGGGTTTGTAGTAGTTCTCTTTTCCCTTTTTTGAACAGCTTTTCCACAACTTGTGGGTCTGGGTTTCGTCTGGTCAGTTCGGCTTGGACTAGATTCAGTTTCTTTTTCAGGTCGGTCCAGGTAATGATCTCTTCATTGATCCTCGCCACGATCTCGTCGAGGAGGATTACCTCCTGTGCCAAGGAAATTCCCGTGACGAAAATGACATGAACAAGAACAATCATTCTTAACCGTCTTCGTTGTCGATTTGTATACTTCATCAGTCTGGCCTTCATTAATTACCCTTTTAATTGGAATGTCAAATTTTGGAAGGAGTGGGCCTGTCGGTCAAGCGTTCCTGGTCCGTAGAATCGCCACAAGCTTACGGAAGTTGCAGAGTAGTGAAAAGCGGTGTCCTTTAGGAGTTGGTACGCTTTGGGTGCAGCTGGAATGGTTTGCAGAGTGGGTGCCAAACCCTGTGGTGCGCCCCTGATCCGATGGCCGTTGGTCTTCTATCGCTTCATAATCATAGTGAGTTAGTCGGATTTAGAGCGCTCGCTGTGTGACCAGTGTAAACCAGGAAGCTCTTAGGATAATACAATTTACAAGGAGAGTAGTGTGGGTGGAACTATATTTTTTTCGATTCAGTGATTTGTAAGATTAGGAAGGGGATCTCTATACCCAAGAGAGGGGGTTGGGATCCTACTCGTGATTAAATTGCTCGGCAGTTCAGCCGGAAGACTGAAACCAGCATCGATTCTGGGTCTTCGACTTGAGCGCGATTTACACTTCTAAGGCTTGGGTCACACATTGAGCAGAATTTTTGGGTTCACCACCTTCAAGATAGCGTGGATCAAGGAGCATGAGTCTGACAGCTATGTGCAGATTCTCGTTGCCTTGGGCAACCGATACTTTAGGGTTCAGCAGTGATAATGGTCGAACAAGGCACTATTCTGGATCGATTCCGACAGGCACCTCAAGTCGAGCCTACCTCCTCTAATGCAGTTGACCTTGTCTCTCCTTACTACGTCCGGTTAGTAAGAACTCAATCTGGACTCATTTCAGGAGGTAAGGTCACTCGTTTTGAGGAGATGGTGTTGTCTCAGATGGGAGTTCCCTCTGTTCTTGAAAAGTATCCGCGTCTGATCCCAGGACAACTCTCAGTATCTCGGATTTCTCGTGTTCTGGTTCAAGAATACCCTGTTGGATCAGACCCTTCAGAGTGTGCTGAACTCTAACTTCCATCGTGTGCCTGTCATGCGTTTAAAGCCCAATAGTCGACAGACGCCTTTGATTGTTTCCCCCGGCAGGATCCCGAATGAGCTCTTGACACCAAAAGCCTGACCAAGCATGCTCTGGTTGCCGAGTCCCCAATGGAGACTGGTGTCCGAAAGTCTTGTGGGGGTAAGGAAAAATGGAGAATTGTCTTTCTTCAAAATGGGCTAGAGCACGAAGAACATTATTCAAGTGATTTAATGAGTGTTCAGATAGCAATGAAAAGGTTTCTGGCCGGCTTATTTGCACTGGTGATTGTGAGTGATTTGGATTTTCTTTGGGCTCAAGTTGGAGATACGGAACATTATTTTGCTCAAGCGGCAATCGGGCCGAATGTGAAAACGACGGTCCATTCGCATAACCCAAATACAGAGGAGATAACGGTTGTATAGAAGATGTATGCAGCAGCTTCTGGTACTGATTTCAGTATTTTTGATTCTGGGAGTGTGGCATTACCTGGGAGTGGAGCGAAGGAAGTTGAGTTGTCTAGTTCTGGCGGTAGCTTAGTCGTGGGGTGGCTAAAGCTTGAATCGACGCATAACTTCATCGCGACAGAGATCTTTGATCTAAGTTCAGCAGGTAGCGATATCCTAGGAGTTCTTCCTTCCAAGCTAAGCACAGAGGTCCGATGTTTTGGTGAAATCAGCGCAGAAATGCTCACGGGTATGGCAATTGTTAATCCCAGCCCCGTAGTCACCTTAATAGTAACCATTAGCCTTTTGGACAAAACCGGACTCCAGAAAGATAGTCGTTCCTTTTCGTTGAATCCGTTGTCTCATCTTGCTAGATATCTCAATGAGGGTCCCCTGTTCGATGATCTGGGAACATTTAAAGGCACTCTAAAAGTGACTTCAGACTTGCCCTTTATTTACGTTGCTCTCATCCAAAGAGGCCAACAGCTCATGGCCGTTGCCGTCGAGGAGATCACGGTCACAACGCCTCAATTGGGCCTCAATTTTATTCGGTTTTTCTTTGGCTCAGAAGAACACTATCAACTAGGATGGATCCTTGAAGACTTTGGGAGACTCGGCGTGCAGGCCTGTAGGCAACTCATAAAAGGAGATGTCCTTTGGAACGTTGTCGAAAACCAAGACAACGAGTGGGACTTTAGCGGAATAGATCAGGTAATTACCCCAGGAATCGAACCCATACTAACGCTTTTTTCAATCCAATATGCTTCCCCCACGCCTCCGTGGGTAGATAGCCCAGAGGAGTTTCAAAAGACTGTAGGTGTGACCTGCCCCCACGAACGAGTCCACCCTCTAAGTTAGACTCGGAGCCATTTGAAGTGCCCTGCACGGGATAGAACTGAACTCCTGAGACCTAGATAGTTTGGCCTCTGGTGCCGGCGGCCGATAGGCCAAGGCGCTGTGAGGCCGGATCTGATTGTAATCCCTTCGCCAGCGTTCTACCAACACCTTGGCTTCCCCAAGCGTGTCGAAGATCTCCATGTTCAGCAGCTCATCCCGTAGTTTCCCGTTGAAACTCTCAATGTACCCATTCTCCCAGGGGCTGCCCGGCTCGATGTACAAGGTCCTTACCCCAACAGCCTGCAGCCAGTCCCGGACCGCCTGTGCCGTAAACTCTGATCCGTTATCGGACCGGATAAACTCAGGCACTCCCCGATCAACGAATAACTCCGCCAACCGGTCCAACACGTCTTGGTGATTCATCTGCCGTTTCACATCAATGGCGAGGCACTCTCTGGTGTACTCATCCGGGATCGTCAATAGCCGAAAGGCTCGCCCATCATGGGTCCGTTCATGCACGAAATCATAGCTCCAGACGTGGTTTTTGCGAGCCCCTCGTAACCGAACACAGGAACCGTCATTAAGCCACAGTCTCCTTCGTTTCGGCTGTCTGGACGGGACTTTCAGCCCTTCTTGTCTCCACAGCCTCTCCACCCGCTTAGGATTCACCTTCCACCCTTCCCCATGAAGTATCGCCGTGACCCGCCGGTAGCCATAACGCCCGTATTGCGTAGCCAACTCCACCATCCTGGCCACCAATCGGGCCTCATCATCGGGAATTTGCCTTTCCCTTCGCTGGGTCGATCGAACCTGTCCCAGCACTTGGCAGGCCCGACGTTCGGAGACTCGCTCTGCTCCTAATCGCTCTCGTACCCACATCACCGCTCGTCTCCTGTTCGCCGGGCCTAGAAGTTTCCCGAGGACACTTCCTTCAGGATCTGCTTGTCCAAAGACAGATCCGCCACCAGCTTCTTCAACCGGGTATTCTCCTTCTCCAACACCTTCAACCTCTTGGCCTGGTCCAACCGGAGCCCTCCATACTCTTTGCGCCACCGGTAGTAGGTCTGCTCGCTCACCCCCATCTGCTTCGACACCTGTCCCACCCTCTGTCCTTGGGCCAGACCCACCTCTGCCTCACGCAGCTTCATGATGATCTGTTCTGCCCTAAACCGCTTCCCTGCCATCCTTGCCTCCTTCCTAAACCGGAAATCCTAACATTCAAACTGGACTCGTTTTAGGGGGCAAGGTCATTTGAGAAACAGAAGGCCAGATTTTCTGTGAGAAGCCACGCTGACTACGGGATCCATTTTCTTAGGCGAGTAGGGACCAGAGATTTCCTTTTTCGCTAGTGATCCGGGCCTTTCCAGTAGCGCAACCAGCGGCGCGGCGATGACCATGGGGCTCCGATCAACGGTGGTTTCGACACTCTGACCCGGCAGTCAATTTCGTCTTGTGCGGTAACAGCAGATGCCTTCTAGAGTATTCAACTACCCCGGCCAGTTATCGGGGCGAAGTCCCAGGTATAGAGCGATTCTCCGCCGTCCGACCTTACCACCACCACGTCCTCAACCCAGTACCTGTCTCGGTCGCCGCCAGGATACAGCAGGTGTGTGGCCACGACCATATTCTCCTCCAGGGCCCAGTCCGGATAAGGCTTGCCCTCCTCGACGTACTGCTCCAAATCGGAGTGGCTGAGACCCAGGCCGTGAAAGTAGATGTGGACTGAGTCGGGGCTGATGCCGAAGCCCCTGTAGACCTGCCGGATCTTGGTCTGTAGTTGGCTCACCTTGGCTCCAGGGCGCATCGCCTGCGCCAATTCCCTGACCGCTACCTCGGTGGCTTTTGCGACGTTGGCCGTCTTGCCCGTGGGCTGGTCATCCACAATCCAGGTTTTGCCGCCGTCCCAGCAATACATATTCCAAGTGCCGTGGCAGTCGAAGAGAATTTGCATCCCGGGCTCGATCACGTAGTCCTCCTGCCCGCTAGAGAGGGTGATGGCCGGATCATCTCCTCGATATCATCCCGCGTGGATCATCAATGATACCACCCACCTCTACAGTGGCCTTGTAGTAGGCGTAGTTGAGTTCCTTCCAGGTCATACCGTGGTCCCCGCCTTGATGGTCTTGTGAATAGCCCGTTGGTTGATCTGGAGGGCCTGGCGTATTAATTGAAGCTCCTCAGCGGTCTTCTCTCTCTTGACGCACGAAAAGAAGAGGGCCATAGTTGTCTAGCGCTTGCAGGTGGGGGAACTCAAGATATCGGGAGAGGCCAGGGTGGTCGAATCCGACTTTACTCTTGGTGAGGCCCAGGTCGCTCAGAGCGCTTCGCAGTGCCTCGACGATGTTCATGGTGCATTTCTCGCGGGCGCGCTGAACCCAAGAGACATTACTGGCCGCCTTGGGGATGAACCGGTCTAGTCCCGACAGGTTGAAAGGGAGGTCCAGTGAACTCATCACACTCCGCAGTGGGCGGATGTCCTTCCCCCAAGTGGGCTGATGAAGGAAGAAGGCCAGGAGTTCTTCGGCTACCAGCAGTACGGGGTGATCAGGCGCATGTCGCGATATGACCACCGCAGCGTGGGGAGGCTCGTCCTGATGGTAGACGTTTGGTTGGAAGCTTGTCAGGTAGCAGAGGTTGTACCTAGAAGTGGCCACAATCCCGTCCAGCCCCCGGTACGTCATTGCGTCTAGGAGTCTTTGGTAGTTGCACAAGCGTTGTGGCAGGGGCTCCTGCGGGAACTCCGGCATCGACCTACTCAAAGTCTGGGTCATCGTTTTCCCTTTGCTGACCCTAAATATACCACGGCAGGCACTGTCAAGTTGAGGCGACCGGCATGGCGAAAAGCGATGAGCTTGAGATCAATGGCCAGAAGATCCCGAGCAGAAACAATTTAGGTACGAATAAATATTGACGCGGGCCCGACAGGATTCGAACCTGTGACTACGGATTCGAAGTCTCAAACTCCGAAGCGTGATTCGTTGTGAAATCTTAACAAACGCAATAGGTTATCTGGACTTTTCACCACCGTAAAATGTGAAAGATTACGAAAGATTGAGCTTTGGGGCGGGTCAAAAGCGGGTGAACGAGCGGACAGGTCAAACAGTGATCTGTGTAACCGCTTGAAAAAAATGGCACGCCCGGCAGGATTCGAACCTGCGACCTACGGATTCGAAGTCCGGCGCTCTATCCAGCTGAGCTACGGGCGCACGGGAAACGGTCCCACTCTGTGAAGCACTAGCCAGTTAATATAGTAAAAGTGGACAATATATGCAATGCTTTGTCACCGACTAGCTTCGTCGCATGCTGCTCTCCAGACTGGTGGATCAACTTATCTCACCGTTGATTGCTGGGCCCAGATCGGGATCAGCCTCGCCCCGGTGAAAGTTCTTCCCCAATAAGTATTTGGTTTCTAGCTCTACATCTCGTAGGTGAATCTGGGGAGTCACATCCGGATCTCTTTGGGTCAGCATCACTTCCACGGTGTTCCTGCCTCTTAGTGGCCAGTGCTTACGATCCAGGCGGAAGATGTACCAGTAGCTATTGCTCACTCGAAAGCGAGGAGCACTCATCCGATAAAGCCCATTGATCTTGCGCAGAGACGACTCAGGCAAGAGTTTTCCGTTGAGCCGAAAGGCAAGCCGGTCCAGCTCGGTGTGATTGCGAACCCGCAGGCGCAGGATCACCTCGTGGACCCGTCCGACCCGATCCCAGCGAGGTAGATCGTCGCTGACTACCAATTCCACCTGTTCGGGAATGTTCAGCTGGAGATCCGCCGGAAGCTGCATGCCCGTGATGCGTCTCTTGTAGTAGCGTCCCGAGATGGTCGGAGCGAAGTAGAATTTGTCCTTGGCAGCCATGATGTCGGGATGCGGTAGTTCTCGAACCATCTCGTAAAATGAGGCCTGATAAGGCCAGTGGTCAAACCACTGAGCCAGATATAGCCCGTCCACTCCCTGTTCCCAGTAATTACAGGCTGCGGCGCGCACCACTGGAATGGTGCCCCTCCCCAGACGGTCCGAATCAACAAAATTGTGCAAGACGGCATGCAATCGGCACTCGGATCCCTGAACTGTCTTTACCAGAGGTCCAAAATTGGTTCCCTGATCAACCAGTTTGCCTCCCAGAGGGCTTTCTGCGATGAGCACATCCACACGTCCTCGGCGGATCCATTCCACCACATCCAAACCTAGTGAGTAGCATTTTTCCAGATCGGCAGGGATCCGGATGGCCAGCTCGCGTTGAGCACCACTTTTCTTCACCGCCCGGTGGATCCGCTCGATCCAATCGCTCAAGACCGGCCGGCCCGCGGACACCTCTTCTGGTCGAAAATAGCTGCGCCCGTAGTTCATTTGCAGCTCCAGACCGTCTACTGGGTAACGGGTGAGCGTCTCCTGGATCAGAGCAAAACGCTCGTCCCGGACCTCATCGTGCTTGAAGTCCAGACCATTGGGGTCGGGGAAATCCTTGGGTAGTCCCCCTGCTGCGCCAATTTCAAGGTGACGATTTTGGAAACGGAACTCGGAAGCCCGTACATCGGAACCTTTCTGACCGGTTCCCTGTTGAACTAGGAGTACCGGGTAAAGGAGCATACCCTTGACATGAGCACGCTCGGTCACGATGCGAAGCGGATCATTCCCCCCCTGGATCAATCCCTTCGCATTCTGATAGGCTCGGCGAAAGATCAGATGCGGCCATCTCTTGACATTGTGCCCCCAAAGCTCCCCCACTTGGGTATCGTGAAGGACCGTTCGGCCATCCCCCATGGCGAACATCACGACCTCGATCGGAGTACCAGCCAGTTCGTCCACTGCGGCCTCGTACTCCTCCTTCTGCATGGGTGGCTCGTACATGTAAATGAGGGGATGCCGGCCGTCATGGTAGAACATAATACGAGGTTTTTTCCTTGTCTCACCAACTTCCGAAGGACTCGAAGCCTGGGATGGCACGTTAACTCCCCCGAAAACTCCGCCAGTAAAAGCACCTTTGATGAAGTCCCGTCTGATCATGATTTCCTCCTCTTCTGAATTAGTGGTTCTTCTCCGGAAAGGTTATCAGAGGAATCAGGATACCTAAAGAAGGAAAGCCTTGGATTCAGCTGTCCATGATTTTCTGGGCCAGGTCAGCTCTCCTATTATTTGGTACTGCTATTCTTCTTTCCGATATCCGAACAACCTGAGTGAGCTCAAAGAAAAGGATGTCTCTCTTTAAAGAGAATTCCCCAGATCAAATCTGCGTCTCCGGGATCATCTTCCACCAACAGGACCTTGATCTTTTTGGTGCTCATCTAGTCCGATGGGTGGGTAATTTTACAATGGTGAATCGTAGGGAAATTCTACGGGCAAACTCTTACACATAAAGGCAGTCCTTTTTGGGAAGAGAGCGGCCATATCGACGAATAGAAAAAGATGTTCGACCCCGAGGTAAACAGATCAGCCCCTACACCTGCCCAGGCCGCGCTAGGCTAAAGCGAAGGCAGGATGTGTTTTGACAAGGGAATTTTGCGGAGAATTTCGCGAGGACCCTAGTGCTTCGCGAGACACCTCACCACCTGCTTGTTAGTGTTTCCACTCAGCTTGGACAACCGTGAGATCTAGCCCACATTCTCTCGAAGGCTAGTTCCCCCAGCCCGTCTACCGCGGGCGGCTGCGCCCCTCCTTCTTGTATTTCTCCAACAATGCGCTCAGTTGCTCCACCACCTCGGATCGCTGGACGTACAGGTTGGTCGTCTCGCTCGGGTCGTCAACCAAGTGAAATAACTGTCCTCTGGCGTCGCCAGGTCCCGGTTGGGCCGATTGAGGCGGGCTAATACCCCCTGAGCCCAGACCCAGGATGAGTTTCCACGGGCCCTGTCGGATGGCAAATAATCCAGACCCGGAGTGGTGAACGATGGCTTCGCGAATTGGCCCTTTATCGTCCTGGTTCAACAGAGCCGGCAGGATATTATAACTATCCTCCCCCGCTCCGTCTGCGAGCTCCAGACCCAAGATGGCCGCCGAAGTGGCCATCTTGTCGGTCAGGCAGATCAACTCGGTGCTGATGGTGCCAGCCTTTATTTTCCCCGGCCAGCGAGCCAGGAACGGGACTCGATGTCCCCCTTCATAGATGTCCGCCTTCTGACCTCGCCAGGGGCCACTCGGCTGATGTCCATGCATGGGTCCGCCGGGACGACCGCCGTTGTCGCTGGTGAAGATGACTAAAGTCTTGTTTTTTAGCTTCAACTGGCCCAGGGTCTGCAGCACCTCCCCTACTGTCCAATCGAGCTCATGAATAAAATCTCCCCGGATACCCGATTGGCTGCCGGCCTGAAACTTGGTATTTGGGGTCAGGGGTCGATGGATATTGGTAGTCGCAAGGTAAAGGAACAACAGCTTATTGTGGTTGCGCCTGATAAATTCCACCGCCTTGGTTGTCTGGACCAGCGCAATTTTTTCGTCCTTTCGCTGGGCGGCGATTTCGTTAAGTTCCTTCCACTTTTTCCGATCCACTCTCAGTCTTTCATCCAGCAGCAGCGAGTCGACAAAACTCTGTGGAAGTGGGTACCGATCATTGGCAAGGATCGACTCCCTCCAACGGGTGTCAGTCAGCTGAATCCGTTCTTCCGGTCTGCGTCCCACCACCCAGTGATTTTCCACGTAGACAAAGGGGGGCCAATTGTTGCTGGTCGGTACACCGAAATAGTAGTCGAAGCCCACCTCCAACGGTCCAGGCTTCAGCTCCCCATTCCAGTCCGGCTCGTGCTCGCCAAAGCCAAGATGCCACTTGCCGATACAGGCCGTGCTATAGCCCGCCGACTTGAACAAGGACGCCACCGTCGAGCGTCCGATTTCGATCAACAAGGGTTCATTAGCTTGGCAGACAAATCTTTTCAGGCGACTCCGCCAGCAATAACGCCCAGTCAGGACTCCATAGCGGGTGGGCGAACACACCGAAGATGGCGTATGGGCATCGGTAAGGCGTACTCCTTCGCGAGCCAGACCATCGATGTTGGGTGTCTGGACCCGAGTTGCCCCATAACTACTCAAGTCACCGTAGGCGTGATCATCAGCCATGATAAAAATTACGTTCGGTCGGTCTCGAGTGGCGGTGGTAGCGTCCACCCGTGCTGTCAGTCCCAGCCAGGTTGTGCTCAGGCTCATCACCAACCCCGAGATACCACCAAGCTTGCGGCTATTCATGATCGTTTTCACATCGACTTGCAAATTGCGCACAAGTACATTACTGATCTTTCCCTTTTCTTCCACAAGCTTTTAGATCGGCTGTCCGCGGTCGGATCATTGAGGTAGGAAGTAGTGGATCGACCAATTTTTCAGCCAGTCCAAATGTGTTCATTCGTCGGGGGGGGCGGACACATGGGGGGGGGATGCCAGTCACCACGTCCATACGACAATGTCGTGTTCCTCAAAGCTCGTAGCCAGTCTCATCCACATTCTCCGTCTCCTTTACTTCACGTCCTTTTTGCTGGTTAGGTTAAACGGCAACATATCGGGCACGACCTGTACACCCGTCGTGAATTTAAGCGGAAATTTTGTGCCTGAGTCGTAGATCAATTCGATGAAGAAGGCAGTCCAACCTCTACCCGGTGATTGGACCCGCGCAATGTATTGACCCTCTTCCCTAGTTTGCAATATTGAACGAGCATAGGCATGTCCAATCGTGGCAACTCGAAAGTCCCGTGACTCAGGGTTGGTCGCTTTCCAGAGGTTGACCTCCAGGGGTTGGCTTTCGGTCTTGACGTAAATTGACCCATCGGTTTCGACCTTCCAGGAAAAACAAGGCCTTGCTCTGCCCTCCAAAATAGCCCGGTAATAGGACTCGATTCCGGCGAAGAGATCTGTCCTGCGAAGAGAGTGCGTAGCATTGGGCACGTAGCGCAGATATTTTTCACCCAGCAAATCATGAAAATAAAATCGCCACGAGTCGGGTAAAAAAAATTCATCCCCTGAGGCATTGACAATATACTTCGGCATCGTCAGTCGATCGCGATATCGGTAGGGGTCGACCAGACGAAGCAACTCCTCAAACTCGGGCGTGTCGATCCAGTCCATGATTCCGTGACGGGTGTAATCCTTCAAGGCCGGTGCCCAGAAACCGTAGGCACGATAGTGGTGTTTGATCGACTCCCTGGCGTTGAGTATGTCGATCGCGATTGGGATAACGGCCGCGACTCGTTTATCGACACCTCCCGTGAGCCAGGCTACCCATCCTCGCTTGGATGCCCCAGATACGACAAAGTGGTTGACCTGTAGCTGACCACCAACCTCGCCGGCCATCAGTGTCTGAATCGTATCCATGGCTCGGACTACGCTTTTCACCATGGGAAAACGGGGCAGCCAAATCTCATCACCACTGACAAAAAACCGCTTCCAAGCGTGAGCGATTAGATCATCCTCAAAATGAAGCCTATCGTCTGAGCCGGAAAACCGGAGGGGCTGATTCGGAACCATTCTCAATTCGGCTACCACCGAGTGAGTGCGGGTAGCCATGCCGACTAAAACGGGATTAGCCTGTTTGGGAGCAGGGCCTCTGTTGCTTCCCCCGGCAATGTAAAGCATCGCCTTGTCCCCAATCACCTTATTAGGTTTGACGATGGTCAGCCAATGTTTCCAGACCGGCTGATCAATCTCCGAGGCCATACGCCACCTCTGCGAAGTGAGGTCCACGACATAGATAGTCGAGTCGCTTGAGGAGATGGTATCGGTGACCCGCCAGACGTAACTTGAGTCTGGCCGGGCCACATACTTGTCGAGGGCATTTTGTCTTTGCCCGCTAAGCTCTGTGCCCAACAGTGCAAAACACAGAGCTACAAGCAACCCCGACCGGAAGTGATCCGTAGTTGCCTGGGGGAAGGATCTTTTTCGCCACTTTTGAGGCTGGAAGAGAAACTTGAGGTGGGGTGGGCGACGGGACTCGAACCCGCGGCCACAGGGGCCACAACCCTGTGCTCTACCTACTGAGCTACGCCCACCACAGAAGTCACCCCAACCAAGGTCCGAAGAAACCCGCATTGTATTGCTAGATTGTGCCGTTCAGCAAACTTTTAAACGTCCTTATCTTGGAACGCTTTCTGGTTGGGGGTGAGGAGCCATAAACACCAGACAAACCAGACGTTCATTGGAAACATTCTTGACTCCGTGGGACTGACCTGCCCATGCGCAGACGGCATCTCCACCCCCTAAGCGATGCCTATGGGGTCCAACTGTAACCTGCCCTTCTCCTTGAAGCACACAATAGATTTTGTCATTGTTTTCATGGGTATGGGGAGCCTGCTGTTGACCCGGTTCTAGGCAGTAGACATCGCAGAACATCCGGCGGCTTTCAAAAAGATTGATCTTTTGCATCTTGTCGGGATCGAACCGTGCAACCTGGTAAGCATTTTTTACTCTCATCGACTTTCTCCGACGGTCCAGACTCTGGGAAACAGGATGCACAACAAATATCTAAGAGGCCCAGAGTAAAGACCCTTACTTTCAGCTCCCCGCATCCAGTCGAGGAGTCCTTTTGATTCTCACTTGCTACTTTAGCTGCCACAGTCTACCCTGGTATCGACTAGTCGATCAACTGCGGGAACTTTCGAGCCGGTGTTTGGAGAACAGAGCACCGAGGAGTTCAGTAAAATGGTTTTAACCAATTCTACCATGTTAGCTTTGGGTACCCCTGCTCCAGATTTTCAATTACCCGACGTGGTCTTCGGCAACACCATCTCTCTAGCCACATTTGCTCAACAGAAAGCCTTGTTGGTCATGTTTATTTGCCAACACTGCCCCTATGTTCAACATATTCAGGAAGAACTCGGCCGCCTCGGAAAAGACTATCAAAATCGCCAGCTGGGCATGCTGGGTATTAGTTCCAATGATACCGAGCAATATCCGGACGATGCTCCCGATGGACTCAAGGCAATGGCTGAAGCGTGGGGATTTATTTTTCCTTTCTGCTACGACGAAAGCCAAAAGACGGCCAAGGCATACACCGCAGCCTGCACCCCCGACTTCTTTTTATTTGATGCTAATCGCCGGTTGGCTTACCGGGGGCAGCTCGACGATAGCCGCCCGGGCAACGAGCGGCCGGTCACCGGCCATGACCTCCGAGCTGCAATCGATGCGGTGTTGACCCAACAGCCGGTAGAGGGGGTTCAAAAAGCTAGCACAGGGTGTAACATCAAGTGGAAATCGGACACCCAACCAAAATACTTCGTTACTTAAGTACTACTACCCTCCTTCAGGCGATTGAAAAGACCCGGTTACCTAAGTGTGCTATTTCAGAATATGATGACGTTTGCAGATGGGTCTTATGCGGCGAGGGCAAGGCGTGAGGAGGAAGGCGATATCGCTCCTCCTCCACGATGCGCTGGGGGGGGGGCATCGCGTTCGTCGTCGCTTTGCGACCTTGGCTCCGTTGCGCTCACCACAAACGTCATCGTATTCTGAAATAGAACACTTAGTAGTGAGTTGCATGAAGTAGCGTTAAATAGGGTGACAAAAATGGACTTTTACTCCGAGTGGATAGAGCTTACCGATTGTCGCGTTTTTCGGAATGATACACCGGTCCTCCCCCACGGTCTATCATGGGACACCCCTAACTCCAAGGTCCAGCGAAGTAGTTCCCACCAGGGGCCGATCGGAGGTTTGGAGTCAGCATGATCACAATCTTACAAATATCCGATCCTCACCTGATGAGTGATCGTTCGAGACCGCTCAAAGGGGTACCAACAGCAAAGACTCTGACCGCTGTCTTGGCTGAATCTCGGCACCGCTATCCCGACTGCAGTCGCGTGATTTGGACCGGCGACTTGAGCCATCAACACAGTGTGCAAGGGTATCAGCTATTGCGTGAGCTGGCCGGGAACTGGGTGGATCGATCTCTATTCATCCCCGGAAATCACGATGACCGGAGCGCCCTCCGATCCGTTTTTCCCACGGCAAACGGAGAAGACCACCAAGCAGTCCTCTTCCGGGCTCATTTGGATGACTGGCAGTTGATTGGGTTGGACTCGCATCTGGTCGGTGAGACGGCCGGTGTCCTGTCGAAGGATCAGTTGTCTCAGCTGGACTGCTGGCTTTCCGAAGAGCCGGAGCGGCTCACTTTACTGTTCATCCACCACCCACCCGCGCCGGTCGAGAGTCGCTGGATCGATTCGATTGGTCTCTGCAACCCCGAGCCACTGGCTGAACTGATCCAGCAACGGCCTGGGGTATGTGCCATCTTTAGCGGTCATGTCCATCAGGTTTACCAAGGCCAGTTTGCCGGCGTTCCCTTCTACACGGCGCCTTCCACTGCATTTCAATTTCAGGCGAAGAGCAACCGGTGCCTTTTCGAGCTGATTCCACCCGGCTTTCGGGTGATCCATCTCCGGGCGGGGAATCTATCCACCACGGTGGTGCGCTTGAGGGAACTTGGGCACCCACCTCAAGGTTAGCCGCGGTGGTTTTCGGCCCCGTCCTGGGGCTCAAAACCGACTACCGTACGAGCATGTTTCAGGTCCCGATAGCTCCACTTGTTGTCCGAGACCACATAGAAAATGTCGAATTTTAAGGTTTTCGGAGCTTCAATGCATTTCTTGATCATCTGTGCGATATCGCCTTGGCTACACCAAACCGAGAATTGCCGCTTCTGGGTGGGGCGGTCTTCCCGGTTGACTGCCCCGATGCGCAGGCAGATGACCGACAGATCGCAAGCATCCGAAAAGTAGCGGGCCAGTGCTTCTCCCCAGACCTTACTGGAGCCGTAGAGACCGCTGGGTCTCGGGGGCGACTCATGAGTCAATTTCTTCCAGGTCCTTACCTGCTGGTAATCGCCCGCGACCAAGGCACCAAACGGCATCTCTCGCTCCCAGCCGCTGATGGTTGCCCCACTGCTGGCATAAACGATGCGTTTCACACCGCTGCGACGTGAGGCCTCGAAAACGTTGTAGGTCCCAATAACATTATGATGAAGGACCTCCTCCCAAGTGGCACTCTCTCTCGCAATCGCGGCTAAATGAATGACCACATCGACTCCCGTAAAGGCCGGCTCTATCGCGGCCAGATCGGCGATGTCGGCCTGATGACACTCCACCCCAACCAGAGAACGGCGATTGAGCGCTCTCAGCAGATATTTCTTCTCCAACCGCTTGCGCACAACCTCACCAATCAATCCACTCATCCCAGTAATCAAGACTTGCTGCATCCCTCACCTCATGGTAAATTCGAAAAACTGGTGCTCGAACGAGTCACCTCTTTCCCGTCTCGACCTATTGCGTAGGACAATTCGGATTGTCTAATCTTGTAATCATAGAGGGTTTGGGCATGATCGGTCTTGGCTTCAATTTGTGTTGTTTCGGCAGTAAAAAGCTCGACAAAGTCAGCGATTTCCATACGATATCTTAACCGGGCCAGCCGAAGTACGTCCTTTACCTGTTGCACGATTTCTTCGCTCGCTTCAACACCTTGCATAGCCTTGGTAAGTTCATGGTAGGCGGTGTTGATTTCGAGGCGAATATTTTGCCGAAGTTCTGCCTTTACCGCTTTGACTTCTTCGAGTTGCTCTTCTGCTTCCGCAATGTTCGCCTTCAAGCGCCCCCCGGTAAAGAGAGGTAACCTGAGTCCGATCCCCCCAAAAAGTAGCTTTCCCAAGGTCAACTCAGCAAAGCGGGTCCAGCCTCCACTGAAAGCTCCCATAAGCCTCGGATATCGCTCACTCCTAGCCTTCTCGACCCATTGCTCGTAGGCTCTAATTCGGGCTTCAGCAGCCCCTAACTCGGGACGGCCCTCCAAGCCTCGGATCACCAAACTGGGCAAGCTCTCAGGTGGTTCAATCTCGATGTTGGGTTCTTCCAGAAGGTAGCTAGCCATGGGACTTTCCAGTCCCATGGCCTCGGACAAAACGGCAAGGGATTTTTCAAGCTCATTTTGAGCTCGGGCGAGATCAAGCTCCGCGCGGGATCGCCCGACCCGAGCCAGGCTGACATCCACCTTGGACCTGATCTGGGCCCGATAAAAGACTTCCGCCTGCCGGAAGGTAAGTTTTCTTTCCTCTACAGTCTGTTCGGAGATCTCCTTTAGTTTATAAGCTTTGAGAGTATTATAATAGGCATTCTTGACCCCCAAAATAACCCGCGCTCTTTCGCCCAAAGCGGTTTCTTGAAAATAGACTAGCTCCCAGTGGCGAGCACTGGCCGCATGTCTGGTCCGACCGAAGTCGATTAAATCCTGAAATACATTTCCTGAGACCGCCATATCCCTGGGGCTCGGTGAGGAAGCCAGTCCGTGCAGACCAAACGCACTGGCAGAACCCGAAAGTCCTTGCTTCACAATCCCGCCGACATTGAGCTGGGGAAAGTATGTTGAGCGCGCTTGTTTGACCCGAGTTTTGGCTGCCTTGACTCGGTACTGAACCTTGAGCAGGCGAGGGTGGTGAGCCAGGGCTGTTCCGATGGCTTGATCGAGATTCAAAGTCTCACTCGGTTGCTGGACCTCAGTTTGTCCAACACTTGCCGTAAGGCAGAGTAGAAAGATTGGAGTGACAACAGTCATTTTTCTACCCTCCGGATGACTCGAATTCTACCGGCATACCCTCAGCGATGGATCCCTTGACCACCAAGATGACTCTCTCGTTACCCACTAGACCGCTGGTGATTTCAACCTTGATGCCGTCGTCGAGGCCCGTCGCTACTTCCACTTTCCTGACTACACCGTCTGTGACACAGTAAACGAAACTTTCGTCGCCTCCATGTAACGCACGGGCAGGAAGGGTGATAGCGTCAGCGTGCTTCTCCAGTTCCAGGGTAACCTGGCCATACATTCCAGGATGCAAGCGACGCCCGGGATTCGCAATATCGATCTCGGTCTCCATGGTGCGAGTGCTGGGATTAAGGGCAATCGCGAAACGGGTCACTTTACCCACAAATTTACGGTTCGGCAGGGCAGTGAGCGTAATGGTAGCCTGATCACCATCTTGGACAAAGGGCACCTCCAGTTCTGGAACCGCTACCGAGACACGAAGAACATTGATCTTGGCCACGGTCACTACGGGGCGTGCATTTTGAGAAGTCGAAGCCAGTTGAATAAATGCCCCGGGATGGACGAAGCGCTTGGTGATCACACCACTAAACGGGACTTTGATCTCAGAGTATGCTATGAAGGTTTCTAGACGGCTCAAATTGGCTTCGGACCGTTTAATCTGACTCTTTGTTTGTCTAAGCCTACTTCCAATGACCCGAAGATCCGCATCGGCCACCTGGAATTCAGCCTTGGCCTCATCTACCCTTTGTTGAGGCATCATTTCGGGTTCCTCTTGACGAATACGCTCCAGTCTCTGGTAGGAAATCTTCTTTAGGTGGTAAATGGCCTGTGCTCGCTCCCGCTCGGCCTGAGCATGACCATAGTCTGCACGCGCACCGTCCACTTCAGCTTGAGCAGCGTTATATTCGCTACTCATCTCAGGGACTTCGATTTTTGCAATCACTTCCCCTTTTTTGACCCGATCCCCGATATCCACAGTGATCCATGCTAGATACCCAGCCACCTTAGAATAGAGGGTAGTCTTTTGAAAAGGCTTTAGAGTACCAGGCACGGTTATTTGGCGAAGAAGGTCTTCTCGCTGAGGGCTGACAGTTTCAACCATCAGCGTGGGTCGGATTTTTGAAGGGACCTCGCTAAAACCCTGTTGGAGCTGGTCCACTGGCCGGCGTCCCGAACCCAGATATTGGGATACGAACAGTAGTGTCAGTACTAGCCCAGTAGCGCCAGGGATGAGCATCCTTTTGTTCCGGTAGACCATTCTCATACTCCCATAGTGTTTTTTCAGTCTAACCGCCTCGGCTAGGCCTGGGAAACCTTCCGCGACCCACCTTTCAATACTGTATAAAGACAAGGAACCACAAACAGCGAAAGGAAAGCGGCACTCAGGACTCCTCCGATGATAACCCGAGCCAAGGGAACGTTGGCCTCAGCCCCTGTCCCCCCAATCGCCATGGGTGTGAGAGCCAGAACGGTGGACAACGAGGTCATCAGGATGGGTCGTAGCCGTACCCGGGCCGCTTCAGCTATCGATTCTTCCCTCGATTTACCCTGGATGAGACGGCGGTTGGCGAAGTCGACAAGTAGGATACTATAGGCCACGACTAGGCCAACCATCATAATGATCCCCATGGCTGCCATGATGCTCAGATGGGTTCCTGTCACGAAGAGCATGAGGGAAACACCGATGAGACCCAGGGGCACGGTTAGTAGCACGACCAACGGGTCAAGGAAGGATTGGAACTGCACTACGAGTACCAGATAGACTAGGATCACGGCGAGAACGAATCCTTCCAGAAACTGCCTGAGTGCCTCGCGCATGGTGGCTACCTCCCCGCTGAGGAGGTAGCTGTATCCTTTGCCGGCAAACTCGGGAGCTGTGACTTCAAAATAAGGGCCGCGGTCAGAGTCTTTGAGAACAGGCTGGATCTCTCTGGAGTCCTGCAGGCGCCTCTCAATGTCGGAGACCACGGACCCGATATCCCTCCCGGGTAAAACCGAGGCGTAAACATCGATCACGCGAGTAATATTTCTGTGGTTGATAACGGCAGGACCGGTTTTCCGGCTCATCGTAACCAGATTACGCAGGGATACCGGCTGAGTTCTGCCGGGCCCGGTGATGGGAATGTCCCGCAAGGTTTCCAGCGAGACCAGATCAGACTCGGCGTATTGGGCACCGATAAAGTAATGGTTGCCACTTCGTTCGTCGATCCAGAAGGCCGGGTCGAACCCAATACTTGAATTGGTAGCAGTGACCAGATTCTTCATGATGTCTTCGACGTTGAGCCCGGCAAAGGCGGCTTTAACTCGATCCAGTTTCATCTCGATGATCGGATAGTCCATCCGCTGGGCTATGCGGGTATCTGTCGTGCCCTCGACTTGTGATACCTCCCGATGAATGATTTCGGCGATGCGATAAGAGGTCTCCAGGTTGCTTCCCGAAATCTGAACGTGGATCGGTGCGGGCTCACCCATGTTGAGGGCCGCGGTCAGCATACCGCCTGTGTCGAAGGAAAACTCCACGCTAGGGAAGCGCCTGCGTAGTGTCTTACGCAGGCGCTTCACGTATTCGAAGCTACTCGGTCCGTCTCGCTTGCTCTTCAGCTGAACCAACACGAAAGCATCCATCGGACCGGTGTTCGGCGTATAAGCTGCCGGCCAATCCATGAGCACCCCGATATTGGTGATCAGCATGCGGAGGTTCGAGTCGAGATAACGTTCCTTCTGCCAGGGATCCGGCTTGCCTATTTCGTCCATCAAGACCTGCTCGATCTCAGCCAAAGTAGCTTCTGTTTTTTCGATACGCGTACCCGAGGGGAGACGGACAAAGATCTGGAACTGACCGGCATCGACCGCGGGAAACAATTCCCTTCCCACGTGTCGGAGAAGAACCAGGGAAAATAGGAAGAGGGTAGCGACCCCGATCAGGACCACCCAACGAGCTCTGAGTAGCCTTGGGACCAGCTGCACATAGAGGCGGGTTATCCTGCCAACCTGAACGCTGGCAGATCCTTTGGTCTTTCCCTTGAGAAAGTGAGCACAAAAAGCCGGCACCAGGGTAATGGCAAACAGGTAAGATGCAGTCATGGCTAAGGTAGCAGCCAGAGCAACGGGACTGAACAGGTAGCTGGCCATCCCAGAAAGAAAGATCACCGGCAAAAACGCCACGCAAAAAGTGACAGTGGAGACGAGAACCGGTACGGCTACCTCCTGAGCACCGCCAAGCGCTGCTTTAAATGGATCCTCTCCCTCTTCAATGTGCCGCACGATCGACTCCACCACTACGATCGACTGATCAATCAAGATCCCAATCACCAAAGCTAACCCTCCAATGGTCATTGTGTTGAGGGTTTCCCCCGAGAAGAAGAGTCCAACTATGGCAGCCAGAATGGCCAGTGGGAGACTAACCAGGACCACCATCGTCGAACGCAGCCGACGCAGGAACAGCAGCACAACCAGAGCGGCAAAGGCTGTGCCGAGAAGTCCCCCGAGTTGAAGTGCTCGGAGTGAGCTTCGAACATAAACCGACTGGTCCAGTGCGACATCGATGGCCAAATCGCCAGCCTTTGGGTCCATCTCACGCAAGCGCTGCAGGATGCGCTCGAGATTCCGCTGAATCGAATTGACGATCTCTATGGTATTCGCCCCGGGCTGGCGATAGATTGGGATATAGACCTGGCGACAACCGTTGATCCGAACAACATTAGTTTGGATCTGACTGGAGTCTCTGACTTCCGCCACATCGCGCATCATGACCGGAGCACCCTCCCGAACGGCAATCGGCATGTGGTTGAGCTCTTCCACCTGGGCCGGCATGGAATTGGCGAAAATTTGGTAGTCGATCTCTCCCACCTTCATGTTTCCTGCTGGGATGAAGACATTTTGCTTCTTGAGAGCGCGGACGATGTCCATCGGTGAAAGGCTCCTAGCCTCGAGTTTGTCCCGGTCGACATAGGCTAGAATCCTTCGCAGCTTGCCGCCGTAAACTGCCGGAGCAATCACTCCTTGAATGGATTGGAGCCGGTTGCGGAGCTCGAAGTAGGCGATGTCGTAAAGCTCCTTTTCGTTCATGGTCAGGCTGGATACACTAACTAGACAGAGAGGCACTGAGGCCGTAGGATCAAAGGGCATCACCATTGGAGGAATGGTTCCGGGCGGCAGATAGAACATGTCGCTGACGGCATAGGAGGTGACCTGACTCATAGCTGTATCCAGGCTAGTTCCTTCACGGAAAAAGTCTTTGACCACCGAGACGCCCAGCATTGCCTTGGCTTCCTGGTGTTCGATACCGACCGATTGACCCGTCCAGCGCTCCAGACGGCTCATGATGTCACGCTCCATCACCTCGGGTGGCATACCGGGATAAAAGGTCACGATTTGGACAGCTGGTGTCTTGAAAATGGGTAAGAGGTCAGCTGCGATCCTCTGAAATGAAGTGACTCCCAGGACAATGGTGACCAGGGCTGCGACGGTTACCAGGTAAGGATTCTTGAGTGCCAGCTTGACCATGTCAGAATCACCCGGGTCAGGTGGGTAGGTCGATCCAGCCAGAAACGAGCGCCATAACCCGTCAGTTATGGTCTACTCGACACGGGAACTAAACAACCCACCTCCACTCGAGGTCTGACCGCTAACATACCATATTTCGAAGAAAGCCTACAAATTGCAGAGGACCCACTAAGTTGGTAGGATCTTTAAACGACAGTGGATTGCTGGTTGATCCCATCACTTTGCTAAGGGTTTGGATCACAGCCTCGACGGAAACTTCGAGATGAAAAAGCGATATCCGAACATACTCTCTAACGGTAGGTACAGCAGGAAAGGAATCTTCAGTGGGATGGTGAGTTCCACGATCGCTATCCTCCTTGCCTGTGGCGGTAATGAATCGTCGTCCAACGACCCGGGCGATCGAGAACTGCAACCATCAGTAACCTACACCCTGGTGACCGATCGAGGAACCTCCGAAGAGCGAAATCCAGCATTCGAAGAGCGTTGGGAGGCCTTCTACCCGGGCAAGTGGAACACTGGAGACACTCTGGTCATCGGCACAATCGGCGATGCAGATTCTCTCAACACTTTGACCAGTACCAGCCGCGGTGCTGCAGATATCATCGGATTGCTGTTTCTGAGTCTGACTCGGACCAATCCAGACTTCTCACATGCCCCTTCTCTGGCCACCTCGTGGGAGTTCTCCCCGGATCACCTAGAGTTGGCCTTTCACCTACGCAAGGATGTCTTTTGGCAGGATGGGGTGCAGACCACTGCTCATGACGTGAAGTTTACCTACCAGAAACAGATCGATCCGACCATCGGCTGGTCTGCCATCAAGTGGAAGGAGCACATTCTGGAGGTGCGGGTAGTGGACGATTTCACCGTGAAGTTCATCTTCAAGAGAGTCTATCCCTATCAGTTGATGGATGCCGCCGTGGGGGAGATCCTTCCCCAACATCTGTTAAAAAACGTTCCCTCCGAGGAGTGGAAAAGTCACCAGTTCAACCGTAAACCCGTTGGGAACGGTCCCTTTCGGTTCAAGGAGTGGAGAGCCCAGCAACACATCGTGGTTGAGGCCAACCCGGAGTACTATCGCGGTCGGCCACCACTGGACCGAATCATCTTCAAGGTGGTTCCGGATCAGGAAAATCTAGTCCTACAGTTGAACAGCGGCCAAATCGATTTTATGAGCGGCGTACCGCCCCGCTTTATGGATAACCTTCTGAGGCAAGACCAGCTAGTCCGCCATCTATACCCTGGTCGAGCCTATACCTATCTGGGTTGGAATCTGAAGAGTCCTCTCTTCCACTCCAAGAAGGTCCGCCAAGCACTCTCGCTGGCCATTGACCGCGAAGACATTGTCGAGTCGGTTCTTTTCGGTATCGGGGAAGTGTGCCATAGTCCCATCTTACCCATTCTCTGGGCATATAACCCGAACGTCTCCAGGTTTTCCTTTAATCTAACGAAGGCCAAAATGTTACTGGCCGAGGAGGGTTGGGCGGATTCGGATGGGGACGGCTGGCTGGACCAAAAGGGCAAGGTCTTCGAGTTCGAACTCAAAACTAACAAAGGGAACAAGGACCGCGAGGACATTCTTGTCATTGTCCAGGATCAACTCAAGCAGATCGGAATTCGAGTCAAACTCAACATTCTTGAATGGACGGTCCTGGTCAATGACATGAACCACAAGAACTTTGAGGCGGTGGTCTTGGGTTGGAGCGTCGGACTGAAAGTCGACATGACCACCCTGTGGCATTCCAGGTCCATCAACGACAAGTTCAACTTCGTCTCCTACTCCAATGCCGAGTTTGACGACCTTAACGACCAGGCTATCTTTGAGATGGACCGTGACAAAGCAAAGAAGCTCTGGTGGAGCGCACAAGAGCTGATCAGTCTCGACCAACCCTACACCTTCCTCTACATCCCCAAGGAGATCAACTTCATCCACCATCGTTTTCGCAACGTTCAGATGGAAACGGTTGGTTGGCAGCACAACCTCGAGCAGTGGTGGGTACCCCAAAAGGACCAAAAATATCGTTAGGGCATGCCAGGAATACAAACCTACGTGATCCGTAGGATCTTAATCTCTTTCCCCCTCCTATGGGGCCTGTTAACCATCAATTTTTTCATTATTCACATGGCGCCCGGCGATCCAACTGACATCTACTACAACCCCGACATGAGTCCCGAGGCGAAGGAGAATATCCGCAAAGCCTATGGCCTGGATCAGCCTTTGCCCATCCAGTACTTGAAGTATATAGAGGGAGTAGTTCTCCACTTTGAGTTTGGGTTTTCTATTGCCAAAAAGCGCCCGGTCGCTGATGAGATTCTCGACGCCCTTCCCAACACCTTGCAGCTTTCGTTGCTGGCGCTCTTGCTCAATCTTGGTCTGGGAGTCACCATAGGGATCGTTGCTGCCGTAAAACAGTACTCGACTTTTGACCATGTGACTCGAGTTGCGGCCCTGACGTTTTACTCAATGCCCTCGTTTTACCTGGGTCTGCTCTTTCTGTTTCTCTTTGCCGGAGGTATATTCGCCTTTTTGCCAGCCTCAGGGATGTACGATATCGTCCAATATGACTCCCTCGGCCATCTCGAGCGATTTTGGGATCGGCTCAAACACATCTTGCTCCCCTCCTTGACCTTGGGAATCGGTGGAGCGGCAGGAATTTCCCGCTACATGCGGGCCCAGCTCTTGGAGGTGATTCGTCAAGACTATATCCGGACTGCACGAGCCAAGGGCCTCTCTGAGCGCGTGATCATCTTTAAGCATGCCCTGCGCAACGCCCTTATGCCCATCATCACTCTGGTGGGATTGAGCCTGCCTTTTCTCTTTAGTGGGGCAGTGATCGTAGAAAATGTGTTCGGATGGCCGGGCATGGGTCGAGTAGCGGTAGACGCGGCATTCCAGCGTGATTACCCCATGTTTCTGGCGGTGAACCTCCTTTTTGCCATGATGGTGGTCATCGGCAACCTGTTAGCAGATATCTTGTACGCGGTGGTGGATCCTCGGGTGAGGCTCGGCTAGACCATGTCATTGGAGCATTGGATACCCGGCCTTGGACATTGGAGACTCGGTAAGCGTTCTCAGGCGGTGCTGGTTTTGGCTCTCTTCCTGAGTTTTCTGGCACTGGCTGTGGGACGGGCAGCAACCCTGTCAAGCTCCATTACCTACACCTTCCACAAAGTCGTTGGGGCAAAGGTCCCCTATACCTGGAGAGACCTGGATCTGTTTTTTTCTACCCTGTTTCTCGGCATCGCACTAGTCAACCTCGTCCTCTACTGCGCCAGCTCTTGCAATTCTCTGGCGCGGGGCATCGACAAACCGAGAAAGGAGTCCCAGGGTCAGTGGGCGATCATCTGGCACCAGTTTAAAAAAAACCGGTTGGCCGTCGTCGGAGCGCTTCTCATCTTGGTTCTCTACCTGGTCGCCATCCTTGCTCCCCTACTGGCCCCTTTCGATCCCACCGAGCAGGGCAACCGAGTTAAAGAACGACTCCTGCAACCTTCTTTGGAGCACCCCTTGGGAACGGACCGATTTGCTCGCGACGTCTTCAGCCGCATCCTCTATGGTTCCCGAATTTCTCTCATGGTCGGCTTTATGGCGGTGGGGATCTCAGTCACGATTGGTACAGTCATGGGTGCCGTCGCTGGCTACTACGGCCGCTGGGTGGATAATTTGTTGATGCGATTTGTGGACATGATGCTCTCCTTTCCAACCATCGTGCTCATTATCACTATTATTTCCATCTGGAGAAATCAGTCTATTTGGATCATCATTTGTATTATTGGAGTGACCTCATGGATGGGTGTGGCCCGCCTGGTGCGCGGTGAGTTTCTTCTCCTCAAGGAGTTGGATTTTTTTCAGGCGGCTCGAGCTCTGGGAGCGGGTCCACTACGCCTTATTTTCCGGCATCTGCTGCCCAATGCTCTGACTCCGATCATCGTATCCTCTACGCTCCAGGTGGGAACCATTATTCTTGTAGAGGCCTCCCTCAGCTATCTGGGCCTGGGCGTGCAGCCCCCTACTCCGAGCTGGGGAAACATCGTGTATGACACCAAGGGCAACCTGTTCACCGAGTGGTGGCTGCCGCTGTCTGCTGGCCTAGCGATCGTGGTGACCGTAGTCGCCTACAATCTAGTTGGAGACGGTCTTCGGGATGCCCTGGACCCCAGGTTGCGAGAATAAGAGTAAGAACCATGAGATCTGAGGAAGTCCCACTATTGGAGATTCGTGATCTGTCCACTCACTTTTTCACCGCCGAAGGAATCGTCAAGGCGGTCGATGAAGTCTCCTTCTCGGTGAATCGAAATGTCACTCTGGGATTGGTTGGAGAGAGCGGCTGTGGTAAGTCCGTCACCGCTCTCTCGATCCTACGTTTGATTCCTTCTCCGGGGCGAATTGTGAAAGGAAACATTCTGTTTGAGGGCATGGATCTTCTAACGTTCAGCGAGAAACAAATGAGATCGATCCGGGGCAACGAAATCGCCATGATCTTCCAAGAGCCCATGACCTCGCTTAACCCCGTCTTCACCGTGGGAAACCAGATCACAGAGGTCATTCAGCTCCATCAGAAAGTCAGCTGGAAAGAAGCGCGGGAGCGAACGGTCGAGATGTTAGACAAGGTGAAGATTCCGGCACCGGAGAACCGATTGGATGAGTATCCCTACCAGATGTCTGGTGGTATGCGCCAGCGCGTCATGATCGCCATGGCCCTGGCTACCAATCCAAAACTCCTCATCGCCGATGAGCCAACCACAGCTCTGGACGTGACCATCCAGGCTCAGATCCTTGACCTGCTTAGAGAACTTCAGCAGGAGTTTGAGACCTCCATTCTCCTGATCACACATGATCTCGGCGTAGTCGCGGAGCTAGCCGATCAAGTGGTCGTGATGTACTCTTCTAAGGTGTTGGAAAAGGCTCCAGTGAAGGCCTTGTTCGACAATCCATCCCATCCCTATACCAAGGGTCTGATGGCCTGTCGTCCTAACTTAGGTGCCGCGAAGGATCGGAAACTGTCGATCATCCCCGGCACCGTGCCCAACCCACTGGATTTTCCGAGCGGCTGCAAGTTCCATCCCCGTTGTCCCATCGCAATCTCCCGTTGCCAGCAAGTCGAGCCACAGCTGGAAGTGCTCTGGCCTGAGCACTCGGTTGCCTGCGATGTGGTGGTGGATCAAACAAAATGAGAGCAAATACCAACCTGTTGGAAGTTTGGAACTTGAAGAAATACTTCTCTGTCCGCAGTGGTGTTTTCAGTCGCGTGGAGGGATGGGTCAGAGCGGTGGATAATGTTTCTTTTCAGATTCGCCCAGGGGAGACCCTCGGCCTGGTAGGGGAGAGTGGCTGTGGGAAAACGACCGTGGGCAGAACAATCTTACGTTTGATCAAGCCTACCGCTGGGAAGGTGATCTGCAATGGAAGCGATCAGAGCCGACTTTCCGGCCGAGAACTCCGGGCTATGAGGCGCTATTTTCAAATAGTCTTCCAAGACCCCTACTCTTCGCTGGACCCTCGCATGACGGTGGATGCCATCGTCAGGGAGGGTCTTTCTCTTCACCGGATTGGGACATCCGGAGAGCGCAAGCATCTCGTCACCGAAATAATAGATAAGGTAGGCATATCCCCATCTTATCTGAGCCGTTATCCTCATGAGCTCTCGGGAGGGCAGCGTCAACGGATCGGTATTGCGCGTGCCCTCATTCTGAACCCCACATTTATTGTTTGTGACGAACCTGTCTCAGCATTGGATGTCTCCACCCAGGCCCAGATCATCAACCTGCTAGTCCAGCTGAAGCACGAGTACCGTATCGCCTACCTCTTTATCTCCCATGACCTTTCGGTGGTGGAATACATCAGCGACCGGGTCGCCGTCATGTATCTGGGAGAGATTGTGGAACTGGCCAGCAGTGAAACCCTCTACCGTAACCCTTGGCACCCCTACACAAAGGCTCTGCTCTCGGCCGTTCCGGTTCCCGATCCCGAGCAAAAACGGTCAAGGATCATTCTCGGAGGCCGTGTCCCGTCCCCACTGAACCCCCCAAAGGGTTGCCGCTTTCACCCACGCTGCCCGGTGGCGATCCACGATTTGTGTGATCAGGTGGTTCCCAAAACCGTTGAGGTCAATGGACACCAGGTCGCCTGCCATCTAGTCGAGCAAGAGTTCAAACAAACGGGAACGAATTTTACTGTAGTTGCCTATAACACAACCACTCGTGAGTTGGACAACTGATGTCATTTGAACCATTTAAATACTGTTTGAACACCAGCACTATCCGAGGGCAAGAGCTTTCGCTAGATAGTGCGATCGCATTAGCGGCCAAGGTTGGCTATCAGGCTATTGAACCCTGGATTGCAGAAATCGATGAACACATGAGGGCCGGTGGTTCGCTAGCTGACCTGGTCAGTCAGATCCGCGATCTGGGCTTGAGCCTCGAGAGCGCGGTAGCCTTTTTCCCGTGGGTTGTCGACGATGCAAAGCTACGAGCCCAAGGAATGGAACAGGCCCGACGCTGCATGGACATGTTGGCTCAGCTGGGAGGTAGATACATCTCCGCCCCACCTTTTGGAGCCCAGAACGACGAGAGCATCGACCTGCTTCAGGCCGCCGAACGCTACCGGATGCTTCTCGAACTCGGTAGCGAAATGGGAGTGGTTCCCCTGGTCGAGTTGTGGGGCTTCTCCAATAACCTGAGCCGGCTCGGAGAAGTCGCTCTGGTTGCAATCGAGAGTGGCCATTACCAGGCTGCCCTACTGCTCGACGTCTATCACCTTTTCAAAGGCGGTTCCCACCACGACAGTTTGAAGCTATTGCGGGGAACATCTATTGGCCTCTTTCACTTTAACGACTACCCTCGAGAACCCGGTCGCGACCTTAGCCGCGACGCTGACCGGGTCTATCCCGGCGATGGTGTGGCACCACTGGGACAGATCCTTCGTGACCTGAACTCCATCGGCTATCGGGGTATGCTCTCGCTGGAACTCTTCAACCAAAAATACTGGAAACAAGACGCCGAGCGGGTCTTGCAGACTGGTCTGGAAAAGATGCGCGCTGCTGTGAAGGAAAGTCTAGACTTACATCATCTCAGAGGAGTTCCTCCTAGAAAATGTGGCTAGATGGTGGTTTCACCCCCCACGGCCAGGTCACATAAAGAAATAATTTTGATGTTATCGTGTCCTTCTATGCGTTCAGAATGAAAAACTGCAGAGAGCACGATGGAAAAAGTAGACTGAAACCCCAGAGTACAGGGTAAGGGAAGTCAGTTCGAGAAAGAAGGCAGAGGTGTAAGAGCAGACACTGAGGCGGTCGTCAGCCATGTCTGTGAATACTCGTGGAACGAGGGTGCTTCACCAGGGAAGTGTCATTGGCTTTGTCCAGCAGCTCCGGAAAACATGATTTCACCTGGATTCCCGGACCTTATTAAGTCGCCAAACATGTGTGAGGCGAGGAACCTTCCTGATGTAGACTACCCTAGGCAACGGGTCTGGAGAGGCGAAGTCAAGGTGCGAGGATGGATAGCGACTTCCGGGATGCATCATGGATAACCAGCACCCAGATATCGCCTTCGTCGACCTTAACCCTACACTTCTCACACCCGCCTACTGCATCGCGGAAATCAGCCTTTCTTGCCACTGCGATCCTCAGCCACTTCTTCCCGATGTGACCTGACAAGTACGCCTGCGGAAGCTTCGGTTCAAACGCACAGGTCAAGCCTTCCCCCGCTTGGCCACCACCCGACCTGCAGAACGTGGGCTAATTCTTTTTGGGGAAGCCGAGTTCCTCCAGTTTCTTGACCATGTCCCTCCCATGTCTGGTCGCATTTATCTGGCGATCGACGTACTGGATGACCCCATTTTTGTCGATGTAGAAGGTCCAGCGGCGGGCAAAGTTTCCATTTTCGTGCAGGACGCCGTAGGCGGCCGCCACTTTTTTGCCAGGATCACTCAGCAACGGATAATCACATCCGATCGAGGCGGCGAATCTCTGGTTAGTCTCGGCGTCATCGACGCTGGCAGCAAAGTACGCGACATCAAACTCACGCAGCTCCTTTCCGCTGTCACGCAGCGACTTGCATTCGGCCGTTCAGCCTCCTGTAAAGGCCTTAGGGAACCAGGCAATCACCAATGGAGTCTTGCCGACAAAATCTGCGAGCTGATACTCGTTGCCATCCGAGCCTGGCAGCTTGAAACTTGGGGCTTTGTCCCCAACGTCAACCGGGTGCTCGGCCTGAGAACCGAGGATGACCCAGCTCAGAAGAGAAACCACTGAAAAGATTCCTTTTAAGCTTTCGATCATGACCCCTCCTTCTAAAATCCCAAAGGTACAAGTATGGACACTTCGTCCTTCCCGTCAAGACCGTGAAGCTTTACAGTGAATGGATAAAGCGTTCTTGGACGGTCCCTACTGTGCCTTTAGGGTGGCCCGATGGGCTACTATCCATGGTTGAAACTCAGCTTTTGGAGCATCTCGTCCAGCTCCCTCTGGGCAACATTGAAGGCTGTCTCCAACCCATCCCGTTCGGTCCGCAGCTGCCCCAGGCGGTCTTCCTGCTCATCGAGTTGTCGGATGTAGCGCTGGCGGAGCTGGGCTTCCTCTGGCGTTCGACCCAACCGGTTCAGGTTCTGGCTCACGCGCTCCTGGTCCCGGAAAATTTCCTTCTGTGCGCGCTCCAGGGACTCGATTTTCTGCTTGAGTTCGTTGACCCTATTCTTCCGATCCACAATTCGTCTCAGCACTTCTTCGATGGGTGAGTTGATCGAGCGCTCGCGTACCCAGAGAGCAATTTGCTCCGGAGTAACATTGACTAGTCGGTAGGTAGTTTGCTGAGGATTCTCCTCGCGTACCTTGAATTTAACGGTTGTCTTGCCGGCCATCTCCACTTGAAAACGGTAATAGTTAGCCGAGGATTCCACGGGCTGGGGCGTGTCGACCAAAGTCCAACCGTTGCGTTGCGAGTGCTCCAGCACAACTGTCCGCTTCTTTTCGGCGTTGTTGCGAATCGTATAGATGCGCTCTTCCACCACCTTACGATGGAGTCGCAGCAGACCTCGATGGATAACGATTCGCTCGATACGCTCTTGCTGGCTTCCCTGTCCAGTGGTGATCTCCACACCCAGATCAAGCGCATAGCTCAACAGCCGACTTTCTCCCGGCTGAAGGGTCTTCACCAAGCCTTCGCCTGCAAATGTGTGGTGGTCAATGACGACAAAGGACCCAGCATCCAGTGTCAGCCCACTGATGTTCTTCAACCAGATCGCCAGGCGCGGTCGGTTCTCACTGCCTGACCTATTGAAGAGCGAGACTTTCTCGATACTGATCTCCGTGTGGATAATTGGAAGCATCGCTGAACGGTTCTTTTTTATGGTTACCGGCTGGCCTAGCTTATACTCGAACTGGTCCCCCACGGCTTTTCCGCGGGCAGTCACTGGCGCTGCCTTATGCAGTGCCCCCCCCCCAACGATTGTGGAGGTGGCGCAGGCACAACTGTTCGCGCCTGGGCAGCTCCCTCTTTCAACCTCACCGGCATCTCTTCGGCAAACTGAGGTGCACGGGAATCCCGCCGGTGATCAGCAACTTGATCTCTGGAAAGATTTTTCTCCTTCTCTTCCAGGGTCCCTTCATGTGTTTGGGGCATTAACCGCAGATTTTCCCCCAGCGGCACGATTGGACGGTGGCTGTAAACGGGTCGTGAGATATCCTGGACAAAGCTTACCGGAGCACCAGAGACCAATGACAACTCAACATTGTTCCAATCCAGGGTAGTAGTGTTGTCCACGATCGCCCAGCCTTGCAACAAGGGTTTCTGTTGGGGGTCAAGGACCACCCCGGTAGGTGGTCTTCCAAATAGGTGCCTCAGCTGTGTAGCTGACAAAGAGCTGCCGCTCATTCTGTCCCTCAGTTTGAATCTTCAAGCGGCGCAAATCTCGCCGATTCGTACTGTTGCGCAGGTCGAGGAAGGCCTGGACTTCACCGACCAACCGAGAGTCCGTCAAGCGTAGCGCCGCCGCCGTCTCCAGCTCGATCGTTCTGATCTCTCCGGCTGGCGTGAAAACGGAAAGTTCGGTCACTTCCGTACTCACGCCATGGTTGCTGGAGTGCGTGCGCAACTCAGCTCCGATCAGACTGCCTTTGACCAGTCCCATCGGTGAGCGGATTTCTATCCCCGTTCCTCGAATCTGGTTGAGAAAGTCAATCAGACTTTGGGCCTTGTTCAGATCAATCGGCAGCTCCTTTAACCGGCGTTCAAGGGGAGCAACCGAGTCGTAGCTGACACTCGTGATTCGACCCTGCCCCAGGTCGATCACCGTCAGTGATTTCAACACATCGTTAAGCTGAGCACTCGGTAAATTTAGTTCAACTGCCTGTGAACCGCGAATCGAACCCAGATGCTCAAAGTAGCCGATCCCGTTCTTGTAAAGGACTACCCTGCTCACCGGCAAAGGAACCGATTCTACTGCAGCTGCGACCATCGGGAAAAACAGTGACAGACACAAAGCTGGATTCATCAGTCGACACATACGATTTTGCTCCTTTCCTTTGATAGCTTGCCTCAATGGAAGTTCCCCGAAAATGGTACTCGCCGACCGACATGCGATCGGGTCCTATTTCGTCACCCAGGGATGTCTATACGACTTAGACCTTCACGGGCAAGACAATGACTAGATTACTGTTTTTCGACTAGGTCAGTTGGGCAGCTAGGTCTCCTTGCTTCAGGTGGTCACTGAGGGACGTGACAGAACACATAAAATCCGCTTGAACCGTCCGTGACTAAATTGACAAACCAATGTACGTAAAGTAGCGACAGACTGTGGCCCATGCCCTGGGCTGGATAGGAGGAATGTGGCTAGTAGTCTAGATCCAGTTCCTTGGCATAGGCAAAAAGAGCGGGCATGCCACCAGTGTGAAGAAAGACCACCGTCTGTTCCTGAGGAATCCGTTTTTGTCGAATGTGCTCGACCAGGGCAGTGAACGCCTTGCTGGTATAAACTGGATCTAGGATCAGACCTTCGTAGCGTGCGACCATCTTCATCGTTTCCAAGCAACGGGGATATACCTTCCCATAACCTGGTCCGACATATTCACTCAGGCTGGTGAAGTCCTCTTTACTGAGCCGAGTTTCCAGATCCAGAAGGGAAGCGGCCTGGTTAGAGATATCCGCCATGACCTGAGGAAGTGAGCCGGAGAGATAGCCAACCGGTACCTCCACGGGGGAAACCCCGACCAGTTTAACTGGATAGCCGAGGTGTTTAAAGGCTAGCGCAAGGCCCGCCTGGGTTGTGTCACTGGAACAGCACCAGAGCTCATCCAGGAAGACGCTCTTCTCCTCACACTGACAAATCAGCTCCAAAGCCGCCTCGACATAGGCTACCGCGTGTAGTCCTAGATTCTTCTCATCTCCTACACGGGCCAGATAGACTTTGTTTCCAGTTTCTTCCAGTTCCTCTGCTCGTACCTGCAGGGCCCTCGACTGTTCTACCCAGTCGCGGCAATCCTCCAAAACCTCAACCTCTGCCCCCAGTAAGCGGTCGAGCAGGTAGTTACCCTGAAGCTCCTGGTCCCTTTTGCCTCGCACCCGACGGAGGAGAAGCTGACAGCGGATTCCTACTTTGGCACAGGCAGCCGCTAACTGCCTGCAATAGTTCGATTGAACGGCGCAGCCAGCCAAAATGACGTCGGCACCCTGTGATCGCGCTTCCCCCAGAACGAACTCAAACATGCGAGCCTTGTTGCCCCCAAACGCTAGGCCGGTGAGGTCGTCGCGCTTGACCAAGAGTAGAGGACCCTCGAGGTGGTCCCTGAGTCGCGGCATTTCCTCAAGTGGCGTGGGACGATGACTCAACCCCACACGGGGTAGTTTCATAATGCGGTCTTCCAAAACCTTGGCCTGTTCTCGGTCCATTCTAGACCTCAACCCCAGAGCTTAAAATTAGAAAAGACATCTACCCCCTGTATCCCGTGATCTCCCGAAGAACATGTTTAGCACAGTCATATTCAGTTAGGAAGTGTTCAGTGGGCCTCTTTCCTGTTTGGGGAGACTCTCTGCTGGGTGAAACCTTTTTCACGAGAGACACAACTCGGGTCTTGTTGTGATCCCTAGGCCAAGGTAGAGTGGTACGGTTACAGATGAGAAAAAGCAAGATTCTGGCGAAAGTTCGGGCGGGACGCTTTGCTCGTGTGTGCGCGATGGGCCATTACCTGCCCTTTTTTATCCGGCGCGCCGCGCATCTGCAGTATGATGGGATCTGGCTGGACTTGGAACACCGAGCCATGGATCCTCGCGAGGTCCAAGCCGTATTAGCCCTCTGTCACTACAACGACATCGATTGCATGGTGCGTACGCCCACCTTGGATCGAACTCCCCTCTATCGTTACCTGGAAGACGGTGCTTCCGGCTTAATGATCCCCCTGTTGCACGATGTTCAAAGTGCTGAACAGGTAGTGCAAGCGGTCAAATTCCCTCCTCTGGGAAACCGTGGGATGGACGGGGCTGGTCTCGACTCAGACTACGGCCTTGAGCCCTGGCAGCCAGGCAGCACCTTCTGGGAGGACGCCAATCGTGAGACCTTCGTTCTGGTGCAGGTTGAAACCCTGGGAGTGGTTAACAACCTGGAACAAATCGCTGCCCTAGATGGACTGGAGGGTTTGTTTGTGGGACCCCAGGACCTAGGACGGCGCCTGGCCCAAAGCTCGGAGAAAATGGCAGTCCTCGACGTGGTGAAAATGGTTGCTGAGGTAGCAAAAGATTATGGTAAAGTCTGGGGTATCACTGCTGGCAGCTTGGAGGACCTTGAACGCTATCGCGAGATGGGCGCGCAACTGGTGCCCTGGGGAGGCGACTTCAACCTAGTACAAGTGCTAGAGAAGTGCAGCCATGAGTTGGCCCAGACTATTGGACAGGAGTAGGTGTTTCCGCTTTGCTAGTACACCTCTGTTGGCAGATACAGCATGCGAGACAGGCTCGAGACACAAGGTGCCATCGGAGCCTGGCAAGAAGATCTTTCTTCCCTTCCGGCTCGCTTGTGGTCTTCCTCGTCCTGCTCCAAGCAACACTAGCAGTAGGTGAGGATTGGTCTGAGTTCCGGGGCCCTAGTGGACAGGGGCATTCCTCTGAGCGTGGCCTGCCCCTAGTTTGGAGCGAAACGAAAAACATTTCCTGGAAGGTTCCCATTTCAGGACATGGTTGGTCCTCGCCGGTGATCCAGAGAGATCAAATTTGGCTGACCACCGCTCTAGATCAAGGGCATTCTCTACGAGCCATCTGTCTCGCTCCCGACAAGGGCCAGATACTGCATGACGTGGAGGTTTTTAGGAAAGATAACCCGGGTTCCATCCATTCGAAAAACAGCCACGCCTCCCCCACACCGATTCTAGAAGGAAATCGGGTCTACGTTCACTACGGTGCTAATGGGACTGCCTGTCTGTCCGACGACGGGAGTATCCTTTGGAAAACCAAGCTGGAATACCAGCATGGTCATGGTCCAGGCGGCTCCCCCGTCCTATTTCAAGACCTACTCCTGATCAGCTGCGATGGAACCGACATTCAGTACATAGTGGCTCTGGATAAGCATACTGGCAAGATCCGGTGGAAACGAGATCGAGGTGGACGAATGGCTTATTCAACACCTCTGATAATCCGGGTCAATAGTACGGATCAACTAGTGAGCACTGGAGGGGATCGCGTCGTGGCCTATAATCCACTGACGGGAAAGGAGCTTTGGTGGGTTCGTTATGATGGGTATTCACTCGTTCCCCGCCCCCTCTTTGGCCTAGATCTGGTCTTTATCTGCTCGGGCTATAGCCCGCCATACCTCTACGCTATTCGACCCGACGGAAAGGACGATGTAACAGAAAGTCATGTCGTGTGGAGGGTAAGACGGGGAGCTCCCCTCAATCCTTCGCCTCTCCTAGTCGGGAAGGAGCTTTACATGGTCAGTGACCGAGGGATTGCCAGTTGCCTCAATGCGACGACTGGCGAGAGTTACTGGAGGGAGCGACTCGGAGGCGAGTTTTCCGCCTCGCCTGTCTACGCCGACGGTCGAATCTACTTCCTCAATGAAGAAGGCCAGGCCACAGCCGTCTCCCCCGGAACCGAATTCAAGAAACTGGCAACCAATTCCCTTGACGGACGCACCCTAGCTTCCATGGCCGTTTTTGAGCAATCGTTTTATGTAAGAACGGATCGACACTTGTACCGGATCACCAAGAGTTCAAGCCCAAAGCTCCAAGCACGTCTATCCCATTAGCTCAAAGTGCATGCGCAGGTCGCCGTCTCAGCCTCCGGATAGATTCTTAATTGAAGCAACAAAACGATGTGGGAGTCTATTTTGTGAGGCAATGATGGGACTTGCAACCGATCATCGACGAAAGGCGAAAGAAGGGGGAGAAATGATGCGTCTGGGGTATCCACTGGACTCAGGTAACCACAACATCTTGTGGTTGGGCTCACGGGGCCTCGGCGTCCCAGTCGGCGACGATCAATCGATACGGCGTTGGGTCCACGGCGACTGCCTGCTGCACAAGGCGGTAGAAGAGTTTTCCCCGGCTGCGTGAGTTGCGCCGGTTGAAGCGGAACACAAACTCGTCGAGGTAGTAGTCCAGATGCTCGTGGCTAACCGCGCCTTGGTGCGTGCCCAGCAGCCAGCGCTTGAGCAACGAGATCGCTTGGTGCACCCTCGGCAATAATTCCGAGGCCTGCTTGCGGCGGCCCGACAGAAAGACGATGCGATGCTGGTAGCCCTTCTTCTCCAGCGGCTCGTAGCCCAGCCAGCCGTCGGTGTGCACCAAGCTTCCCGGCTGGTTCTGGTGCAGATAGGATTGTCGGAGCGATAAGACCAGGAGTGCGCCCCGGCGATGCGGCCTATGCTGCCATGACGTGACGCCAGATCACCGTGGGATTCGACTGCCATGGGATCGGAATTGCGAACTGGCGTTTGTGAATCTTCTGCGCCAGCTAGATGCCGATAATGACACGTCGCGCATTGTAGAACGTCTTGAATCCCAACATCGAGCGCAATCGCCCTTTCACCCGGCGGTGGTCCTGCTCTACAACGTTGTTCAGGTATTGACAGCAACGAATCTTCACCGGGTTCCGCCCCCGGAAGTTAAACTCCCCGTTCATTCCCATGTGCCGCAGGGCGCTATGGCTCGGCCGGTGGCCATCCAGAGTGATGCTGTGTGGCTCCCGATGATGCTTCAGCGCCTTGCGAAAGAAGGCCTTCGCCGCTGCGATGCCACGTGCCCGACTGAGAAAGAACTCCACAGTGTTGCCCTGTCCGTCCACGGCTCGATACAGGTACATCCACTGGCCCCGCACCTTGATAAACGTTTCATCAACCCGCCAACTCCCACCCACCGGCCGTTCGAATCGGCTCCAACGCCTTTCGCAGATTTCGGCATAGCGAACGACCCACCGCAAGATTGTGGTGTGCGAAATCGGTAAACCCCGCTCACCTAAAATCTCGGCCAGGTCCCGGTAACTCAGTTTGAAGCGGAAATACCAGCGAAGGCAGAGAAGAATGATGTCGTCTTCGAACCAACGTCCGGCAAATAGAGGATTCCGTTCCGTTTTACGATGCGCCATATCTCATTATCGCCAATCCCCGTTGGCTGTCTGCACCAGAACCTTGTCAGGTAGTTCTGGGCCGGGGTGTTCTCCGCCGACACCGCCGCCGCGCTCAATTCCAGCACTTGCGGCGGCGGTGTCGGCGGTTTGCCGTTGCCTATGGGGTCAGGCTCCCGCTGTTGCGAGTTTGGGGTAGGGGCAGAAAGTGCACTGACGGGCATCCTCGCGGCTTGGCCGTTCAGGAATCCTTCCCGCTTGAGCCAATCGAGTGCGCCTTGCCGGTCGGTCTGCAATTCCCGGTTCACCAGGTCCAGGATGCCGCCGCCCTCGCCCGATTCGTAGTCCTTCCAGGTCCCGCTTTCAAGATAGACGGCAAGCGAACCTTTGGAGCCATAGCGCCACTCCCGGCGAGTCTCGCGGTCCGGTTTGCCTAAGAGTCGCCGGGCCACGTCCGGCATAATTGCCGCCCAATCGTTCACGCTTTAACCCGCCGTTTTCCGCATGCGTTTCCGCCGCCGATCCCTGAGCCGGGGCATGCCGATATCGACGCAACGGCGGATCAGTTCGGCAACGGATAGTTTTTCCATGCCGGATTCCGCTTCGAGCCGCCGGGCCATTTCTCCGGTCACCGGGACGGTCAGCTATCGCTCGAACAGCTTCAAGCGATAGCGGGGCCTTTTTTTATTGGGGTCCATTCTGTGAAATTTCAACCTCCTAGTTTCATTGTTTTCAAGCCATTATAATATATCTTTAGCCGTCCTATAAGTAAGTATTAAGGGAATCATTTAAAGCCTTGACAGGGCCTTTTCCTACTTCCTGTAATAGGGTTATTGGAAGTTAAACACAGAAAGGACAGCCCAATGAAACACGCCGCCGCCTCGATCAGCGAAAACACCCGCCTCGCCTATCAGGGGGCGCTGGATCGGCTGCAAGCCTTCTTACAGGAACAGGGCCGGGGTCTCGCGGGCTTGGATGATCCGCAGCTCGCCGAATACCTCACCGCTAGGCACCGGGCCGGGGCCTCGCCCTCGACCGCCTCGTTGGCCGTCGCCAGGCTTCGGTATGGGAAGTAGCAGGGGGTTCCCAGTGCGCTTTCCCATGAAAAATCGCGTGACGGCGCGGGACTTCCTCTCAAACTCCCTGGTCTTCTCTAGCAGAGTCTTAGCGTTCATCATTGGGTCTTACCCTTCCTTCAGCGCTTTTTGCGCCCTTCCACTCCAGATAAAGACGACCAGAATCACAAAACGCGCAAGGCGTGAAGCCGTGAAGCCGTGAAGCCAGGCGGGATCTTAGTATCGGTTCTTCTTCTCGGCCTCCCATAACAGGCCGCCTATGATGATTAAAAAAAAGATCACTTCCCACATGGTCCTTGCTCCTTTGCAGCGGCTTCCATGATCCCTCCGTGCGGATGGCCTCAAAAGTCTACCCGGAGGGCCAGGGGGTTCCGTTGCCGGCCCTGATCTTCTGGGGCCGGTTCCTGCTCCTGGCATTCTGCCGGTGGTTCCTTCACCGGTGCCAGCCTTGCAAGCTTTCGCTCTCTATCCTCCGCCTCGTCCGCCGCCTTCTTGCGCCGCCGCAATCGCTCCCAGCTTTCGATGCCCCGCTCGATCCACTCCCGCGCCATAGCGGCCATGGGTTGCCCTTCTAGTTCGGCGATAGTTTCCAGGGCCATCATGTCGCGCCGCTTCATCGACAAGGTGAACCGTTCGGCCAGGGGCTTGGCCCGTCGTCGTTTCTTACTCATGGCAACCGGTTTACAGTGCATCAATTTATCCCTCAAACCCACCTCCCAGCCGATGTTATGTAGCTGTCAATTTGGAGTACACCCTAGCCTAACGTCAGGGACAGTGCGCTAAGGCGTCAGAATAGAGTTATCCTTTGGATTGATGGACACATCCCGTCCAGGGTTCTAGAGTTCTTCCTGACAGACTGGATTCAGGGTCACCACATCGGCTAGGTCCGGGTGAGCTCATTTGACAATCTAAGCCAACCAGAATGTGTCTCAAGTTTATTGACCCTCACCGCAGGGAGCTAACCGTACAGCTCTTCGACAATGTCGGAAGTATCCTTAATGATCTCCTCGACCTTCTCAGTGGCTTCCGATGGCTCGCCGGCGTGAAGAATCTCTCCAGCTAGGCGGCCAATGGATTTAGCGCGGTCCTTCTTTTCCGAACTCAGCATCCGGCTGTCGGTCAGACCCAGTAACCTGGCGAACTCATAGGGTTTAATGTGATCGATCTTGCCAGCATCCGGTAGCTTCCCTCGCTTGTGTAGCTCCTTAAAGAGGGCAGCTTCCAGGACCGACCGACAAAAGACGATGGCCATCTCGTCTAGACCTAGCAGGTAGCATGTCTTCAAGCGTTGCAGATGATGATCTATCGATGAAGGAACCGTCTGGCTGACAACGAGCGTTCCGACCGAATGGCAACGCTCCCCATACTGTTCGGGATTGACGATACATATCACTTCCCTGGCCCAATCCAAATACTTTTCAGGTTTGAAGGTAGAGCGATACGCGTCACAGCGCACGTTAAACATGAAATCTTCGAGGGGATCGGAGAGGGGATCGAAAAAATCGAAATCGGGGGCAGAGAGCGGTCCGAAGAATTCGTTAAGTTCAGTCTTTAGTTGGGAGTCTTGGCGAATGCGCTCGAACGCCTTTGGAAGATTTCTATGGATGCTTTGAAGTTCTTCTTCGCTCTCTGCTGTGAGCATGTGAACAAGCCGAAGGCGCATTGCAATTCGATCTGTCGGAGTCTTCCTTTTTTTGATTTCAAGAAGTTTGCGCTTAACCTTAATGTCGAAAATCTTAACCGTGCCCATTTTGGCCAGTTTTTCCCGGAGGTTTTGCCTACAGCTCTATGGGCTCACGGGCGAGCTGTAGGCAGCTGAGTATCTCGGCGGGTTCGACTAGAGAAAAAGTTTCTGGGAGCGGCTCTTCCATCTTGATGAGCCTCTCGGTTAGTTCAGAGATTCTCTTTACTTCCTCATTCATTCGGCAACCTCTCCCGTCTTGGCTCCCAGCCCCATCTGACGATGCAGCAAGCCCGGCAATATCTGCTTCAGAATCTCGGAGGCTTTCTATGGCCACCTCAACCCCTACGGGAAGTACCGCTTCGACTCGGACGAGGACCTCGCCGGAACCGCATTGAGACCGCTAAGGACACCAGGCGACGGCCCTTAACGTTGGATTTTGCACCGTTGCTATCGTAACCCCAACTGGACGGCCGCTGTCCCTGTCTATTCCTGAGAAGTTATTTCTACCTCCACCGGCACCACCGGCAGTGTGGTGAAGATGCGGTTGCCCGCATCTTCCAGCTCCACCGCCACTCCGGTGAACAGGCCCGGTGCGGTGCAGCGCACCGACCCCACGAAATCGAATGTATCCGTGCCGGTGAACAACTCCTCGATGAACTGGGCCTCCTGCCCGTTGGCCTCCAGAGGGATCTCCTCTTCTTCGAGCACGGCGCCGTCTTTCATCAGTTGGCAACTCACCACCATCGCTTCTTCTCCCAGGTTGTGGACCGCCGCCGCGGTGCTGATTCCCCCCACCTGGCGGCGGGCCGGGAAGATGGCGTCCCTTACGGGTTGGCTGGCTCCCACCCCGGCCACCCCGATGCCGGGCAGGCCAAAGCGCAGGACCCCGCCGATGGGGCCGTCCGAGACCACCTTCACTGATCCGCTCACCACCTCCCCACGGCCGTGGGTCGAAATCGTGAGTTCTCCCAGGGGCTCCATCTCCGTCTGAACGCTCAGGGCTCCATCTTCTGTTACCTCCAAATCTCCCGTGATATCCACCACCGATTCCGCCGCAATGGGACGGCCCCCTTTATCGTAAAAATAGAGGGCAGGCCGGATCGGCTGGCCGGCCAGGGTAAACGGCCCGACACGACGCGGGCCGGACACATTTACGAACACCAGGCTGGAGGTGATGCCCTTCCCATTGGCGAAATGCGCAAAGTCCAGGATCGTCTCCCCGCCTCGTCCCTGGCTCACCGGCATCACCGGCAGCGTGGTGAAGATGCGGTTATCGGCATCCATCTCCACCGCGATTCCGGTGAACATTCCCGGCGCGGTGCAGCGCACCGATCCCACGAAATCGGACGTATCGGTGCGGGGGAACAACTCCTCGATGTACCGGGCTTCCTGTCCGTTGACCTCCAGCGGGATGGCCACCTCTTCGAGCACAATGCCCCCGCTCATCAACCGGCAGCTCACCCCCAGGGCTTCCTCTCCCAGGTTGTGGATGGCCGCCGCCGTGCTGAGTCCGCTCCGGCGGCGAGCGGGGAAGATGACATCCCTCACGGGTGGGCTGGCCCCCACCCCGGCCACCCCGATGCCGGGCAGATCAAAGCGCAGGACCCCGCCGATGGGGCCGTCCGAGACCACCTTCACTGATCCGCTCACCACCTCCCCACGGCCGTGGGTCGAAATCGTGAGTTCCCCCAGCGGCTCCATCTCCGTCTGAACGGTCAGGGCACCGTCCTCGGTGATCTCCAGATCTCCCGTGAGATCCACCACCGACCGGACGGCAATGGGTTCGCCTTCCTGGTCGTAGAAGTGGAGGGCGGGCCGGATCGGATGGGGGGCCACATTCACGAACACCATATCGGAGGTGATGCCATCCCCGTTGGCGAAATGCGCAAAGTCCAGGGTACGCTCGCGAAACGGGACCCCAACCGACCATACCTTGGCGCCTCCGGCTCCGAAGCTGGCGATCCGGGGATCGTCAGGCGAGAACACAATACCGCTGCCGCGCCCGCCGCCGCCTGGGAGAATCGTCAGCAAATCGCCGGTCAGGGCATCCCACATCCAGGTTGTCCCGTCTGGACTCACACCTGCCAGGCGCAGCCCATCCTGGGAGAATGCAGCATAGGAGAAAGGTGCTCTATGTCCTTCCAGCGTGAGCAGTTCCCCACCGGTACGGGCGTCCCAGACGCGCAACACGCGGTTGCGACCGTCGTACGTCGCCACTCGTCTGCCGTCCGGGGAGAATCTTGCGCCGCCCCGTCTACCGGCTGTCTCCAGGTCGGCAAGCTCTGCGCCTGTTTTTGCGTTCCACACCTGGACCCTGCGTTCGGGAAACTGTCCGTCAATGGTGAGCAGCAACGAGCCATCGGGGGATTCTTCCACGTAGACGACGCCCTTTTCAAAAGTCAGGGAGTGCAGGATTTCGCCCGACACCCAATCTAAAACTGTTGCTCCGTTGTTCGAAGCAATCAGCAAGCGTACTCCGTCGTAGGACCAGGACACATGCCTGTACTCCGGGTACTCCGCTCTGTCCGGATCAAGTTCCAACGGCTCCGAGGCGATATTGTCAAGGTTCCAAACCGTGATGAAAGAACTCACCGCGGCGATGCGTCGGCCATCCGGAGACCAGGCCGCGGAACGGACTTGGCTGTCGAGCGTAATCCCGGTTCCGCCCTGTGTTGCATGGTCCCAGAGTTCGAGCACATTGAAGGACTGCGAATCCGAAATCGTAAGAAAGCGGTCTCCACGGGGGGAATACGACACCTGTTCGACGGGGCGTCTGGGCGGCCTCAAGCGAGAAACCGGTTCAACGCGTTCCGGCAACTCGTAGAGTTGAACGCCCGTCTCTGCGTCCCAGACCCTGACAGAGCCGTCTCTACCCGAAGTGACGATGTGGGTCCCATCGGGCGAGTAATCCAGCGAGAGCACTGTTCCGCGTTGGTGGCCCTCGAAGCGGGCCACTTCCCGGCCTGTGGCTCTCTCCCAGACGATTGCCCTGCCGTCAGCACCGGCAGTCGCGAATTGGCTCCCGTCCCAGGACCAATCCACGGTCAAGACGTAGTTGAGAAAGATGTCGATATCCAGCACCTGCATTCCCGTTTCGACGTCCCAGACCTTCGCAGTTCGGTCCAGCCCCACGCTGGCGAGGTAACGCCCTTCCGGCGAAAAGGCTAAATCGGTGATGGATCCGAAATGGGGTACGTAAGGAGACTCCGGAAAGGGGTGCCAGTGGACCAGTTGTCGGCCGGTCCCAGTATCCCACACGCGCAACGACGACCCTTGTCCTACCGCGATGCGCTTGCCGTCAGGTGAGAAAATCGCGATATCGATCGGGCTTAAGGAGTTGAGTAAAAAGTCCCCTTCGTTTTCCAGCGCGTGCACCAATCTCCATTGCTCTGTATCCCATATCTTCACCAAACCATCGTTGGCGTATGTGGCAAGAAGGCTGCCGTCGGGAGACCATACCAGCCTGCTCGCAAGAGGTCCGGGTATCGGATCGTGGGCCTGGAAGGCGGAAATCTCCTCGCCATCTTCGACACGCCATACTTTGAGTGCGCCGGCAAACTCAAGAACGGCCAGACGCGTTCCCTCAGGCGACCAACGGACGTGATAAGGGGTGGTAGTGGAAAGTCCCCCAAAGCTGTGCAGCAACTCTCCGCTTGCTGAATCCCAAACATTCACAGCTCCGCGTTCTTGTGACGCGATAAGGTCCCCCACGGGGGACCAGACAGGCCCAAGCAACCGAGGACGCTGCTGCGGATCGAATTCGAGCACAACCTCGGCTGTCGAGGTATCGAAGATGCGGGCGCTGGAAGAAGTCGCAACGTATACACGATCGCCGGCGACGGCGAAGGAAAAGATCGGCTCTCCGTCAGCAAGCCGGATGACCTCCTCGCCGGACTCCGAGTCCCAGACGATCAAGGAGTGGCCTGACAGTGAGAGGATGTTGCGGCCATCCGGTGGCAAATACTGAAGAAATCGCACTACGCCACGATGACCGGTTATCTCGAACAAGGGAACGGGAGGAGTGAACTCCTGAGAACTGAGCGGCCGCGCTGCACCCAGCATCAAAGCCGTCACCGTCAGTGTGCAAAGGAGGATCCTGGTCTTCGATCTCATGTGTGCTGGTTCAACCAAAAATAGAGGAAGGCCACTCTCTGCTCTTAGGATTTTGTGCATCGATTTCCCTCCCCATTGTCAAGCTCTTAATCCGGCAATTTTCCCACAGGCGGGACGGCGAAGGCAACCATCAACACAAGCGGGAATTTCTATCAGCAGAAAGACTCCCGCGAGACCCCAAACCGCCGTGGCCACGGCGCAAGGACTCTGTTTCCGGCCAGCCGTTGTTGGACTCATATGAAGTAAGAGCCTCCCTGCCAGGATCAGAGAGATTGCTTGAATCCGGCATGGTTTCCTCGTCGCGGCGCCTCCTTCTACAGAGGTATGCGAGATTAGACCTCGGATCGTCTCAGGCCCGGTGTCTTTTCGGTGGCAAGCTGTGCAAGATCTGGACGCTGCCGTGCGCAAAGGAACGAGACTGTATGAGAAACGGTTTTCCCAACCGGTTCCGCTCAAGGCACCCCGGCTCTCGGCCCCCAAACCCAGAGTACTGGTAACGCTCATATTGGTCCTGGGCGCGTGCGCCGGGAGATGGAACGAGGCACCTGCCCCGCCGTCGCGGGTTGCGGCAGCCCGAAGCGGGGCGGGGACGGCTGTCTCCGGGCGCAGACTCGATTGACATCCTGACCCGGAAGACAGTCCCCGGACCGCTGCTCCGCCGTCGCGGGCTCAACCTGGCTCCGGATCGTATCTTGATCGTCGTCGTCGATTCCCAATCGCGCCCGGTCCGGGGCTCTCGGCCCGGACCGGGCCGGCCCACCCCTTTGGAATTTTTCGAGGCTAAAAGAAAAAGTCAGCTCCGGAAGGTCGCGGAATCACCGGCAAGGTGATCAGGACGTTGGTGGAGCCGTCGTACTCTAACGCAACGCTGGTGATCTGGCTGGATGCTTCACAGCGAACCGAACCTCTCCACAAGTCGCTCTCCGGTTCTTCGATGGGTTCTTCTTCTTCCGGTTCTTCGGTGCTTGAATCATCCCCGTTCTCTGAAGCCGGATCTTCTTCTGGTTCCGGTTCGGCAAAGAAATCGGAGAAAAGCTCGGTGATGAATTGAGCATCCTGACCATTGGCGGGAAGCTTAACCAACTTACTCGCAAGTTCCCTCCCGTCTTTCGTCAACCTGCAACGGACATTGATCTCTCGATCAGCGAGATTGTGGATCGCCAGTCCGGTGTTGATTCCTCCTTTTTCGCGTTGCACGGGAGAGATGAAGTTGTGAATCCCGCTGCTTGAGGATACTCCCGCCACGGAGGTCCCTTCGTTTCCATACAGGGAGTAGCGCAGAAACCCGTTCATCCAGGATGAGGATAGAACACTCAGGGAACCAGAAACCGTCTCGCCCGTTCCATTAGTGGAGATCGTGATCTCTCCCAAGCTGGGGATCGGAGCGAGCGTCGTCAGACCTCCATCCTCCATCTCCATCAAGTCCTCCGTCACTTCCACTACCGATCCAGCCTCAATCATTTCCCCGCTGCGTGAGTAAAAATAGATTGCTGGATGGGAAGCTGATCCCAAGTTCACCAGCACCAGCTCGGATTGGATGAACTCCCCGTTTCCGAAGTGCGGGAAGTCGAGAGCGTGATCCAACTCCGTTCCAAAGAGAGTTCCGTGCTCGGCGAACAGGGGACTTCCTGCAAGGGCCAGGATCACGAAAGCTGCGGTTAATTGAAGTTTGTTCATATTTCTCCTCTTTTTGGTGAAAATATTGTGGTTAATCACCAACGGGCCTAGACAGGAGGAAGGAGCAAACAGCAACGGAGCTGAAGTAAGATATCACTCAGGTCAGCTTTTCCTCCTATCTAGGACAAGTTGACTTAGAGGCTGGCGGGTGTTGGTATCACTCGTCAGTCTCGATCGGGTTGTCACTAGAGATTATTAGCAGGAAAACCAAAAGTGTCAAGAAGCGAGGTGCAACGGATCGAAGTCTTACTCAAATGGGGGGAGCTGGTAGGAAAGTCGGCCAACCTTCAACTCAAAAATGCGGAGCTTAGGGCGTCCGTTCGAGCAAATCAACGAAGAGCAATTCATCCGGAGCTTCTACAGTAGCGTCTCGCTGGTAGATCAAGACCGGTCAGCGTCGCACCTTTTCGGTCACCACGCTGCAACAGGCGTTTCATTTGATTGCGCGTTCGCCCGCCAGTGGTTCCGCCACTGGTGCTGTAGATGCCGAGCGTTCGCATGCGGCCTTAGGTCCGTACCGCTTCGGTGCAGACCCAGGCGCGGCAAGTTGCCGTAGGGTATAGTTTGTTATCCGCGCCAGCCACCATGACCAGCTTGTAGGGGCCGTTGACGCACTTGTACTGATGCCGATTGCCGGGGTTGGTGTTGGGGGGGCAAGCTGCACAGCGCCAACAACCGCGCCATGAAACCGAGATCGGGGTCCACTTCGCGGGCCGAAACAAGCAGGTTCACCTGATCGGCGCGGGTGAAGTGGTGGCGCACCTGGGGTGAACTTGAACGACGAACTAGGTCGGTGATTGGACTGTCGGCGACCCCGCCTTGTAGAATCTCAGATACCGGTTTCATGACTGATTCTTTCACACGAGGGGGGACAACCACGGACCAAGAATCAAGGCACCTCGTAAATTACAGCCCGCTTCCGAACAAGAATGCCGAGCAAGGCTCCAATTCCAGCCCCGAGTCCGGAAAGTATCAATGTAACGGGGATTACAACCGGGTCGCTGGCGGGGCGCATCGCAATCCCCGTGACTAATCCAGAGGCTGCGCCGATACCGAGTCCCCACAGAGCGCCGCGACCCGCATAGCGCCCTTTATACAAAATCACGCGCCGAATTTCCGCTCGCGACACTCGCCTCAGGAGCCCATCCTGTTCGAGAACAAGCTCTCGCTCATCTACTGAACGAAATTTACCAGTGATGGTTTCGCCCGTCGTGAGGTCTACCTCAACAGATGAAACTACGGGAATGAACGCCACGGACTTCCACGACTGGGTCGCGGGTTCAACGGTAGGTGCTTCTTGACCACTGGACAGGACCGGATTCTGAACCCGGACAGTACGCATGCTGCATGACACCAGCAAGCACGCGCACAGCGGGAAAGCAAGTATCCGCTTCCACACGCCGTCGCGTTGACGCTGCATGGCTTATTCTTCCATAGGGCACTGTCAGAGGAAATTAGCAGGTCTGAGTTCTCCACTGGCGATAGGGACTTAGGCCGCCCGAGTTGACTCCACTGGGCAAGTGCAGCGGCGCGGTTGAGCTTGAAATTGTCCCGTGAGCAGAGGAATCGTCGCAGGTTGAAGTGGTTGTAGACGGAAGAATGGACGGTGGCAAATTTCTGGAGGCTTCGCATCCGCCTGAAACGGAGCATTGCGTGTTCTCGTCGCCGGAACGGCAGGTGGGAATTCTCCGCACGATTGTTCAGCCAGCGGCCAGCTTGATGCCGACCGCTTCCGCCCAGTTCACGCAATGCCGCGCGGTAAGACCTCAGCCGATCAGTGATGATCGCATCCGGTCTAGGGTAGCGCTTCATCAGTTTCCTGAGAAATTTCAAGGCGGCCTTACGATCTCTCTTCTTCGAGACAAAGGCCTCCAGCACCTCGCCTTCCTGGTCCACGGCACGCCACAGGTAATGGCGATGGCCATTGATTTTCACGAACACCTCATCGAGGTGCCACCGCCAACCCAACAACGCGCGCATTCGACCCTTCCGCTTCTTGCGGATCTCGGCGGCAAAGATCGGGCCAAAACGGGTCCACCAGAACCGGATCGTCTCGTGGCTCACCTCGATCCCGCGCTCGTGGAGAAGGTCCTCGACATTGCGTAGCGACAGTGGAAACCGCACATACATCCTCACCGCAAGGCGGATGATTTCGGGCGAAGTCTCGAAATAGCGAAAGGGGCTCTTCATCCAAAGAAACTCACAAGACGCAGCCCGCCGAATCAAGCCTGTTTTTCTCTGACAATGCCCTTGTCCGGGCTCCTGCCTTCGGGCGTTTTCCTGGGGGTAGGCGGGGGGTAGGCGGGGGGTAGGCTTCTTTTCGGCGTGAGCTTGTACCAGTAAGCGTTGTTGCATGGATCGGGGCGGAGATGGAATTCGCCGTTTCCCAAGCCTGTAACGTTCAGGCGATGGGCTCGAACATAGGCCGTCCGCGTCTGGTCATTGTGTTCAGGACTTTCTGGCCGGGCTGGATCTCTGTGATCTGCCTGGAGAATCGGCGGGATTGGAGTCTGGGGCCGATGGAGCCCATAAGTCCCTGCGTCTACCGCCGCAACGCAAGCCGATACGCCGTGCGCAGCGTCAGGCATGTCGCGATCGCCAAATCCGAGTATCTCCGCTGGCCACCTCGTGACGTGCGGCGCGGTGCGCTCCACACACTTTGAGCCTCCTCACTGACCCAAATCGTCAAATCCCCCCCGTTGGTGCAGGCTCTCGGTACATTCTGCACAGTGGATCGCCCGGTACGGCGCCTTATCAAACTTGTGCCGTCGGGCTGCGTTGAACTTATGTGGCATCTAAGTTACCCCCAGTGTTGAAAAACACAATGACAATGCCATCCTTCGGGAGGATCCATGCAACAAGGTCGTGACCGGCACACTCGCTTCTCCTCGCTAAGCGTTCCGCGCTGCTCTTCCGGGACCGCGGACCCGCTGTAGCAGAATAAGCCCCGTCAGAAAGAAGGCGCCTATCGCCAGAATGGCCACCCGCTGGTTTCCGCCGAAGGCCAGAGACACCTGCCCGAAGACAACCGGGCCGAGGATAGACGATGACTTGCCGCACAGTGCGTAGAAGCCAAACATCTCAGCTTCCTTGCCGGGGGGGATCAACGCCGCCATGAGGCTGCGGCTGGCCGCCTGGACCGACCCCAATCCAAATCCAGCTGCCACGGCCAGGACAAAAAACACTGGCTTCGTTTGAACTAAATAGGCTCCAACCACGACACCTGTCCAGAGCAGGAGTGTGAGATTGATCACGTTCTTGGCTCCCCATCGATCGGTTGGCCGAGCCAACGCGAACGCTCCGGTCAACGCGGCCAGTTGGACGATGATGAACAGTAGGATTAGTTCCTGCGCCTCGAATCCCAGGGTGGTTGCGGCAAAAACACTGGCAAACCAGATCACCGTCAATACCCCGTCGATGTAGAAGAAGAAAGCTAGTAGAAAACGGCGGAGTTCCCTCTCGGACAGGACTTCGCCGACGATCTTCCGGAATCCGGTAATACCATCCGTCGTCGCCCGCGCCAGTGTTTTTGTCCCCGGCCGGTCCGGCGGAAGAAACAGGAAGCTGGGAACGGATGCGACGGCGAAAAGGAGTGCTACCGCCAACCAGGTGAGATCGAATTGTTCCCGGCTCACCAGGGGCAAGGCCACCACCAGCCCAACGATGGAGCCGGCGTACCCGACACCATAGCCAAATGCTGAGATAGCACCTTCCCGGCCTCGAGGGGCCAACTCTGGCAAATACGCATTGTAGTAGACCAATGCGCCCTCGAATCCGATGTTGGCAAGAACCGCAAGGGTAAAGCCCCACAGCACCATTCCCGGCTCGATCGTCGCAAATAACGCCACCGCGCCAATGCACAGGTAGGTGTAAAGGAAGAGCATCTTCTTTCTCACACCCGCCGTATCGGCGATAGCCCCTAGCACCGGGGAACTGACGGCTACAAAGAGGACCGAGACTGAGGCGACGTTCGCCCACCAAGCGTCACCGCGGCCGCCTTCGTTGCCGACGATCACCTGGACGAAGTAGACGCCGAATATCGTGGCGGGAATGACGGCCGCGTAGACCGAATTAGCGAAGTCGTATAGCGCCCAGGCGGCGAGGCTCTTGCGGTCCATGCCATCCCATTATGGGGGTTCTGTGGGCTATTTGTCGCGAGCAAGGAGGTTTGAAATCGCCACGGGGTCTTGGTCCAGCATGGAAATGGCAAGAACCAGCGACTACCCCTTTTCGCATGGGGGCCTGCGAGTGTCGAACAGGGTGTGATTGTACGTGGCCGTGGACCGCACTGGAAGTAAAAAGAGGATCGGTAGCGCCAGGGTATCTTGACCACATCCGGTAATGGAGCCTCACGGATGAACGGCTTCAATGGGGCCAATATCATCAGGATCACCACTGCTCGTATTCCCGCGAGCCCACTATCCGATTCGCTGACCCTGCATAGCGTCCTCCTGAATCCAATCTGTCAGGAAGAACTCTGTAACCCTGGGCGTGAGGTGTCCATCAATCCAAATAAGAACTCTATTCTGACGCCTTAGCGCGCCTTCCCTGACGTTAGGCTAGGGTGTACTCCAAATTGACAGCTACATAACATCGGCTGGGAGGTGGGTTTGAGGGATAAATTGATGCACTGTAAACCGGTTGCCATGAGTAAGAAACGACGACGGGCCAAGCCCCTGGCCGAACGGTTCACCTTGTCGATGAAGCGGCGCGACATGATGGCCCTGGAAACTATCGCCGAACTAGAAGGGCAACCCATGGCCGCTATGGCGCGGGAGTGGATCGAGCGGGGCATCGAAAGCTGGGAGCGATTGCGGCGGCGCAAGAAGGCGGCGGACGAGGCGGAGGATAGAGAGCGAAAGCTTGCAAGGCTGGCACCGGTGAAGGAACCACCGGCAGAATGCCAGGAGCAGGAACCGGCCCCAGAAGATCAGGGCCGGCAACGGAACCCCCTGGCCCTCCGGGTAGACTTTTGAGGCCATCCGCACGGAGGGATCATGGAAGCCGCTGCAAAGGAGCAAGGACCATGTGGGAAGTGATCTTTTTTTTAATCATCATAGGCGGCCTGTTATGGGAGGCCGAGAAGAAGAACCGATACTAAGATCCCGCCTGGCTTCACGGCTTCACGGCTTCACGCCTTGCGCGTTTTGTGATTCTGGTCGTCTTTATCTGGAGTGGAAGGGCGCAAAAAGCGCTGAAGGAAGGGTAAGACCCAATGATGAACGCTAAGACTCTGCTAGAGAAGACCAGGGAGTTTGAGAGGAAGTCCCGCGCCGTCACGCGATTTTTCATGGGAAAGCGCACTGGGAACCCCCTGCTACTTCCCATACCGAAGCCTGGCGACGGCCAACGAGGCGGTCGAGGGCGAGGCCCCGGCCCGGTGCCTAGCGGTGAGGTATTCGGCGAGCTGCGGATCATCCAAGCCCGCGAGACCCCGGCCCTGTTCCTGTAAGAAGGCTTGCAGCCGATCCAGCGCCCCCTGATAGGCGAGGCGGGTGTTTTCGCTGATCGAGGCGGCGGCGTGTTTCATTGGGCTGTCCTTTCTGTGTTTAACTTCCAATAACCCTATTACAGGAAGTAGGAAAAGGCCCTGTCAAGGCTTTAAATGATTCCCTTAATACTTACTTATAGGACGGCTAAAGATATATTATAATGGCTTGAAAACAATGAAACTAGGAGGTTGAAATTTCACAGAATGGACCCCAATAAAAAAAGGCCCCGCTATCGCTTGAAGCTGTTCGAGCGATAGCTGACCGTCCCGGTGACCGGAGAAATGGCCCGGCGGCTCGAAGCGGAATCCGGCATGGAAAAACTATCCGTTGCCGAACTGATCCGCCGTTGCGTCGATATCGGCATGCCCCGGCTCAGGGATCGGCGGCGGAAACGCATGCGGAAAACGGCGGGTTAAAGCGTGAACGATTGGGCGGCAATTATGCCGGACGTGGCCCGGCGACTCTTAGGCAAACCGGACCGCGAGACTCGCCGGGAGTGGCGCTATGGCTCCAAAGGTTCGCTTGCCGTCTATCTTGAAAGCGGGACCTGGAAGGACTACGAATCGGGCGAGGGCGGCGGCATCCTGGACCTGGTGAACCGGGAATTGCAGACCGACCGGCAAGGCGCACTCGATTGGCTCAAGCGGGAAGGATTCCTGAACGGCCAAGCCGCGAGGATGCCCGTCAGTGCACTTTCTGCCCCTACCCCAAACTCGCAACAGCGGGAGCCTGACCCCATAGGCAACGGCAAACCGCCGACACCGCCGCCGCAAGTGCTGGAATTGAGCGCGGCGGCGGTGTCGGCGGAGAACACCCCGGCCCAGAACTACCTGACAAGGTTCTGGTGCAGACAGCCAACGGGGATTGGCGATAATGAGATATGGCGCATCGTAAAACGGAACGGAATCCTCTATTTGCCGGACGTTGGTTCGAAGACGACATCATTCTTCTCTGCCTTCGCTGGTATTTCCGCTTCAAACTGAGTTACCGGGACCTGGCCGAGATTTTAGGTGAGCGGGGTTTACCGATTTCGCACACCACAATCTTGCGGTGGGTCGTTCGCTATGCCGAAATCTGCGAAAGGCGTTGGAGCCGATTCGAACGGCCGGTGGGTGGGAGTTGGCGGGTTGATGAAACGTTTATCAAGGTGCGGGGCCAGTGGATGTACCTGTATCGAGCCGTGGACGGACAGGGCAACACTGTGGAGTTCTTTCTCAGTCGGGCACGTGGCATCGCAGCGGCGAAGGCCTTCTTTCGCAAGGCGCTGAAGCATCATCGGGAGCCACACAGCATCACTCTGGATGGCCACCGGCCGAGCCATAGCGCCCTGCGGCACATGGGAATGAACGGGGAGTTTAACTTCCGGGGGCGGAACCCGGTGAAGATTCGTTGCTGTCAATACCTGAACAACGTTGTAGAGCAGGACCACCGCCGGGTGAAAGGGCGATTGCGCTCGATGTTGGGATTCAAGACGTTCTACAATGCGCGACGTGTCATTATCGGCATCTAGCTGGCGCAGAAGATTCACAAACGCCAGTTCGCAATTCCGATCCCATGGCAGTCGAATCCCACGGTGATCTGGCGTCACGTCATGGCAGCATAGGCCGCATCGCCGGGGCGCACTCCTGGTCTTATCGCTCCGACAATCCTATCTGCACCAGAACCAGCCGGGAAGCTTGGTGCACACCGACGGCTGGCTGGGCTACGAGCCGCTGGAGAAGAAGGGCTACCAGCATCGCATCGTCTTTCTGTCGGGCCGCCGCAAGCAGGCCTCGGAATTATTGCCGAGGGTGCACCAAGCGATCTCGTTGCTCAAGCGCTGGCTGCTGGGCACGCACCAAGGCGCGGTTAGCCACGAGCATCTGGACTACTACCTCGACGAGTTTGTGTTCCGCTTCAACCGGCGCAACTCACGCAGCCGGGGAAAACTCTTCTACCGCCTTGTGCAGCAGGCAGTCGCCGTGGACCCAACGCCGTATCGATTGATCGTCGCCGACTGGGACGCCGAGGCCCCGTGAGCCCAACCACAAGATGTTGTGGTTACCTGAGTCCAGTGGATACCCCAGACGCATCATTTCTCCCCCTTCTTTCGCCTTTCGTCGATGATCGGTTGCAAGTCCCATCATTGCCTCACAAAATAGACTCCCACATCGTTTTGTTGCTTCAATTAAGAATCTATCCGGAGGCTGAGACGGCGACCTGCGCATGCACTTTGAGCTAATGGGATAGACGTGCTTGGAGCTTTGGGCTTGAACTCTTGGTGATCCGGTACAAGTGTCGATCCGTTCTTACATAAAACGATTGCTCAAAAACGGCCATGGAAGCTAGGGTGCGTCCGTCAAGGGAATTGGTTGCCAGTTTCTTGAATTCGGTTCCGGGGGAGACGGCTGTGGCCTGGCCTTCTTCATTGAGGAAGTAGATTCGACCGTCGGCGTAGACAGGCGAGGCGGAAAACTCGCCTCCGAGTCGCTCCCTCCAGTAACTCTCGCCAGTCGTCGCATTGAGGCAACTGGCAATCCCTCGGTCACTGACCATGTAAAGCTCCTTCCCGACTAGGAGAGGCGAAGGATTGAGGGGAGCTCCCCGTCTTACCCTCCACACGACATGACTTTCTGTTACATCGTCCTTTCCGTCGGGTCGAATAGCGTAGAGGTATGGCGGGCTATAGCCCGAGCAGATAAAGACCAGATCTAGGCCAAAGAGGGGGCGGGGAACGAGTGAATACCCATCATAACGAACCCACCAAAGCTCCTTTCCCGTCAGTGGATTATAGGCCACGACGCGATCCCCTCCAGTGCTCACTAGTTGATCCGTACTATTGACCCGGATTATCAGAGGTGTTGAATAAGCCATTCGTCCACCTCGATCTCGTTTCCACCGGATCTTGCCAGTATGCTTATCCAGAGCCACTATGTACTGAATGTCGGTTCCATCGCAGCTGATCAGGAGTAGGTCTTGAAATAGGACGGGGGAGCCGCCTGGACCATGACCATGCTGGTATTCCAGCTTGGTTTTCCAAAGGATACTCCCGTCGTCGGACAGACAGGCAGTCCCATTAGCACCGTAGTGAACGTAGACCCGATTTCCTTCTAGAATCGGTGTGGGGGAGGCGTGGCTGTTTTTCGAATGGATGGAACCCGGGTTATCTTTCCTAAAAACCTCCACGTCATGCAGTATCTGGCCCTTGTCGGGAGCGAGACAGATGGCTCGTAGAGAATGCCCTTGATCTAGAGCGGTGGTCAGCCAAATTTGATCTCTCTGGATCACCGGCGAGGACCAACCATGTCCTGAAATGGGAACCTTCCAGGAAATGTTTTTCGTTTCGCTCCAAACTAGGGGCAGGCCACGCTCAGAGGAATGCCCCTGTCCACTAGGGCCCCGGAACTCAGACCAATCCTCACCTACTGCTAGTGTTGCTTGGAGCAGGACGAGGAAGACCACAAGCGAGCCGGAAGGGAAGAAAGATCTTCTTGCCAGGCTCCGATGGCACCTTGTGTCTCGAGCCTGTCTCGCATGCTGTATCTGCCAACAGAGGTGTACTAGCAAAGCGGAAACACCTACTCCTGTCCAATAGTCTGGGCCAACTCATGGCTGCACTTCTCTAGCACTTGTACTAGGTTGAAGTCGCCTCCCCAGGGCACCAGTTGCGCGCCCATCTCGCGATAGCGTTCAAGGTCCTCCAAGCTGCCAGCAGTGATACCCCAGACTTTACCATAATCTTTTGCTACCTCAGCAACCATTTTCACCACGTCGAGGACTGCCATTTTCTCCGAGCTTTGGGCCAGGCGCCGTCCTAGGTCCTGGGGTCCCACAAACAAACCCTCCAGTCCATCTAGGGCAGCGATTTGTTCCAGGTTGTTAACCACTCCCAGGGTTTCAACCTGCACCAGAACGAAGGTCTCACGATTGGCGTCCTCCCAGAAGGTGCTGCCTGGCTGCCAGGGCTCAAGGCCGTAGTCTGAGTCGAGACCAGCCCCGTCCATCCCACGGTTTCCCAGAGGAGGGAATTTGACCGCTTGCACTACCTGTTCAGCACTTTGAACATCGTGCAACAGGGGGATCATTAAGCCGGAAGCACCGTCTTCCAGGTAACGATAGAGGGGAGTTCGATCCAAGGTGGGCGTACGCACCATGCAATCGATGTCGTTGTAGTGACAGAGGGCTAATACGGCTTGGACCTCGCGAGGATCCATGGCTCGGTGTTCCAAGTCCAGCCAGATCCCATCATACTGCAGATGCGCGGCGCGCCGGATAAAAAAGGGCAGGTAATGGCCCATCGCGCACACACGAGCAAAGCGTCCCGCCCGAACTTTCGCCAGAATCTTGCTTTTTCTCATCTGTAACCGTACCACTCTACCTTGGCCTAGGGATCACAACAAGACCCGAGTTGTGTCTCTCGTGAAAAAGGTTTCACCCAGCAGAGAGTCTCCCCAAACAGGAAAGAGGCCCACTGAACACTTCCTAACTGAATATGACTGTGCTAAACATGTTCTTCGGGAGATCACGGGATACAGGGGGTAGATGTCTTTTCTAATTTTAAGCTCTGGGGTTGAGGTCTAGAATGGACCGAGAACAGGCCAAGGTTTTGGAAGACCGCATTATGAAACTACCCCGTGTGGGGTTGAGTCATCGTCCCACGCCACTTGAGGAAATGCCGCGACTCAGGGACCACCTCGAGGGTCCTCTACTCTTGGTCAAGCGCGACGACCTCACCGGCCTAGCGTTTGGGGGCAACAAGGCTCGCATGTTTGAGTTCGTTCTGGGGGAAGCGCGATCACAGGGTGCCGACGTCATTTTGGCTGGCTGCGCCGTTCAATCGAACTATTGCAGGCAGTTAGCGGCTGCCTGTGCCAAAGTAGGAATCCGCTGTCAGCTTCTCCTCCGTCGGGTGCGAGGCAAAAGGGACCAGGAGCTTCAGGGTAACTACCTGCTCGACCGCTTACTGGGGGCAGAGGTTGA